>JAIBCC010000002.1 GCA_019694395.1 Pyrinomonadaceae bacterium
CAAAAATCGTCAATTTGACAAAAAACTGTTAGAATATCCATTGAAAAAACTCCTAAAAGTTAGATTTTTTGTTGCTAAACTTAATTATATCTTTCTTTTAGAGTTTTTTCTTATCTCGAACTCACGTAATATTAGGAATAAGAATTTCATTATTTCTCTCCTTTCAATTGCAATTTTTTCTAAGTATATGCAATTTTTATGTGTTGTCTATAAAATTTTTTTTGTGTTAATTTGGTTAATATCCAATATTTATTACCTTTTGATAAATTAAAGTGAGATTTATAAAGGTATTATAAAAATCTACCTCAAATATGTTTGGTTAATTTGCAATTCAAATAATAAAAAAAAGGCTGCAACCGATAATTTATTCAACAATCATCAGTTGTAGCCTTTTTAGCTTTATCTTTTACCCGTTACCCTTTACCTTTTCGGCTGTGCTTTGGCAAATTCATCGTCCTTATTGAACTTCGGCAGCTTCTCTTGATTGGAAACTCTTAACCCGATTGCCAGCGAAACTTCCAGATTTTGCACTACACCGTCAAAACGCCAATTTTCATCGAAATTATCCGATGGTTGGTGATAATGCTTGTCGTTATATTCCTCAAAGCGTTTCTTGGCTGCGTTTTTATCCTGTCCGACATAATCCGTGCCGCTTTCGACATTAAGTGATGGCACTCCGCCCTTGGCAAATGGGAAGTGATCCGAACGGAAAAAGAACCCTTGTTCAGGTGCAGTGTCCGGGGAAAAGTTCATATCGCGTTCTTTCAGAACATCCTGAATAATTTTCCAAAGGTCAGAGCGTTCCGCCCCAAGTGCACCGTAATCTTTAGTTAAACCATAGAAATTTGCCCCGTCATGATTGATGTTGGCTGCAGTTCTATCAAGCGGGAAGATAGGATGTTTGGCATACCACTCGGCTCCAAGCAGTCCTTGTTCTTCAGCAGTCGGAAATAGAAAGACTTGTGAGCGTTTCGGCTGTTCTTTCTTCGGTAATTTAGTGATCGCCTCTGCAATTGCCAGAATCGAAGCGCATCCCGAAGCGTTATCAAGCGCACCGTTATAGATGTTATCTCCCGTTTCGTCCTTTTCACCGACTCCGAGGTGATCCCAATGCGCCGAATAAATAACGTATTGGTCTTTTAATTTAGGATCACTGCCATCCCAAATGCCGACAACGTTATTTGAATTGACTCGTTTCATCTCAGACTTAACCTCAAGCTTGCCGCGAACACCTAATTTGACCGGTTTAAAGTCTCTGCTTCTCGCTTTAATCCTCAAATCGTCTAAATCCTTGCCTGCCTGACGAAAGATGGAGCGTGCAGTGTCCTCGGTCATCCATGAACGCCAATTTAAGAATGGTGTTTTATCTTCGGGCGTGTGAGCAACATCAAATCTCCAGTTTCCGTTAGAAGTGCGAACCACATTCCACCCGTAGCCCGCCGAATCACGTGTGTGAATCAAAATAACTCCCGCCGCACCCATCCGAGCCGCTTGTTCAAACTTATAAGTCCAGCGTCCGTAATATGTCAGGGCTTTTCCTCCAAATAGATTCGGTTCTTTGTCGGTTGCAGGCGGATCATTGACCATCATCACAAGGATTTTCCCTCTATAATCGTCTTTATCGCCTTTGTAATCGTTCCACTTCTGCTCCGGCGCGTCTATCCCGTAACCAACGAAAACAAGTTCGCCGTTAACCGAAATATTATCGGTTTGTGCCCCTGTCGAGCCGACAAAATCGTCCCCGAACTTATAATCTTTGCCGTCAATATTCAAAACCGTTTTGGGATCCGTTTTAATCGCAACTAGTGAAACAGGTTGAAAATATGACCCGTTATTACCCGGTTTGATCCCGAGTTGTTCGAGTTGTAAAGCAAGAAACTTCGCCGCGAGTTCGCCTGTTCTCGTCCCCGGAGAACGACCTTCAAACCCGTCATCAGCTATAAAACGGGTTAGATTTTTCATCTTTTGCTCGTTGAAAAGATAGGTGTATTTGCCCTGTTTTTGAGCAAAAATATTCAAACTAAAAGCTAACAGAAAAAGAATTACAAAAATTTTCTTCATTTTATCTCCAATTTTTATCGGGGGTTTACTGAATTTGAGATAATTCTAACTTATTTGAGCAAATTTCAATAGTTGGTTTGATAAGATTTTACTTCCTAAACTGAGGCTTTAGCGCAAATTTCATAAATTTGAAATAGTTTTTAATTTGAATTGAATCCGGCGAGCGGGATTCGTAAATTTCTTTGAATTTGATTTGTAATTTACTGTAATCGAATTGAAAATTCTCACGTTGATCGAGGCACGTTACAACTAAATTCCTTTCGCAATCGTTTGAATAAATTCCATCAACCTTTAACGCATAATTGAGCAAACCGTAATCAATTTCACCAATTCTGAAATCTTTTTGATGCTCATTAAAAACATTTATTTCCGCCTCATTGTTATTTAATTCAATCTTTTCTTCATTCGGCATCCATCCGTAGCCGTGTCGAGTCGAATAACATCGCGTAACGTAAAAGACTTCGCGGTTTTTAATTCCCAGTTTTTCGCAAAGTTCGATGGCATTTTTAGAAGTCGTGTTGGCAAAAGTAACGTGCGGAAAAATGCCGTGATTTTGGTCGAGCATTATGCCTTGTGAGCCTTCAAAGATGAGATTTGGAAAGGATTTGAGCAAATTATAATCGTCAATATCAATCGGTAAATGAGGTAAAAAAGCGTAGAAGTTTTCCAACTCTTCTTCCAGCCAATCTTGATCATTTTTAGTTAAATCATCTATGGTTTTGTAGTATTTGCGAATTTCCTCAAACTTAATTTTCAGCAATTTTATGTTTTCCAAATCAGCCGCAAAGAGTTTATATCCTCTTTCATCCCGTTTCATCGTAGTTCCAATTCCCAGACCGCAGCTTCCGTGATTGTTTTTCCTTTCCAGAACTCGATTAGCAATGACATCAAACGGTGTGGTTAATTTTGTGAGCGGATGAAGTGAGATTTTCGGCGAGACATTTTTCTTTTTTAGCACTAACAACTCATTGAACATCGTCACCGGATAAAATGTGCAATGTTCAGTAAAAAAAGACGGAACTCCTCGCAAAGTTCCGCTACCAAAATTTGAATGAACGTGGCTTTTTTCGCCCATACAGACGTTATGCCCGCATTGTTGTCCACCTGAAAATCTGACAACTAAACTATTTTCGTTTTGTGAGCAAAGATAATCGGTTGCGATCCCTTTGCCTTCGTCGCCAAATCCAAGCCCGACAACTATTTGTGCATTCATTTTAATGAAGATGCACCACAGAGACACAGAGGACACTGAGAATATTTTTTTTACTTTTTTTAACTCTGCGTTCTCTGTGTCTCTGTGGTGAAATTAAATTACAAAATAATTTCTTCCTCTTTCGTCTCGGTTTTTGTTCCGCTTAAATCTTGCAGAATTTTATCACCGTCTTTGGTGACAATATCGGAAATTATGCCCGGAATGTCTTCACTGTGAGCAACTTCGATGCAGTTGTCGCGCAATAATTCTTTCCAATAGCCAAGCGAACTGACTCCCGCCGAACCTTCTAAAACGTGCAGGTGATAAACGTGATATTTTTCGCTTGCCAATTTCAAAAGTTCATCGGTTGAAAAAGTTTTTTGCGTCGGTTCGTCCATCGTTTCGCGCAATTCCGTCGAAGTGATATGGGGCAAACACGGCTCGTCACCGATGGTAAACAGAAAACCTTTTTGTTTGCGCTTGTCCCAAGCATCGTGCTGCGTCCGCATTCCGGCAAACGCATACGCGAGGTTGTAGCTTTCCCCTGCATTTCCGCCGCCGCCGCCTTCCAAATAAGTGCGCGTCAGCCATAGATCAAGTTCTTCATCGCCTGATTCAAATTGCCCGACTTGCAAAGGGTAAGAATCACACTCACAATCGCCAACTGCAACAAAAAGAATCTGTGGGTCTTTAATTCCTTTTTGCATAATCGCCGACATCAATTTCGGCAAACCGTCTTTGACCAATTGATGCGGAATCGTCCGCATTGAACCCGTTACATCCAAAGCAATAATGATTGGAACCGAAAGCGGATGCGTTTCGGAATCACGGCTTTCCCGCAACATTGCTTTTTTCGGATCCATCGAATCGTGAATCCGCCGTTCCTTTTGTTGAACAAAAATTTCGTCGCGCGATTTGGTGTCATAGCCCATCGCTATTGACCTCGCTTCTCTGCTTGTAATTGAATAACTTGCGTATCCCATATTTTTCCTTTTTAAAATTGACTCACAGGGATAGGGGGATTGGGGATATTTTTTAAAGTTATTGAAGTGTAAAAGATATTGTTTTATCTCCTATATCTCCTCAATCCCTGTGAATTTTTCTTTTTTAACCAAACAAATAGTTGTATCTTTCCCGCGCAATTTCCAGTTTGATTTCCAGATTTCTGATTTGAACACCAATGGCAATGTCTTTATTAACAAAGTCTTTTGAGTTGAAATCAGTCGCTAAAACTAAACTGTCGGCAGTGGTCGGTGATAAATCCAGCATCGAATCGCGTTCCCGTTTGAGGCGTTTGATTTGAATTTCCAAATCTTCGACCTCACGTTTGTAAATGATTTGTGCGTCTTCGGCTATCGAAATTGCTCTGTCTTCGCGGATTTTGGCGTTGTTGCGCTTCAAAGAACCAACAAATGCACCGCTTCCGCCAATGTCTATTCCATTATTTGCATCCATAAAAGTTTTTTCCTCGATAAAAGTGTAAAGAAAATCAATTACAATTCATTATACTTTATTTGAAAGTATCTGAAATGATTTTCTTCACATAAAATTGGAACGATTATGGAAAGTTTTTTTGCAATAAATTATTCGCCTTCGAGCATATAAAGCCAAACAGGTTTGAAATAAGGCACGCCATTTTTATCCAGAGGAGTTCTGCCGTCGCCCATTAAAGAAGTGTGAGCCTCCAGTGAGGTCAGTTGAGTTCCGGGATAATTTGTAATCAGAATGCGGGAATTGTTGAATGGCGGCGCAACTTTATCAACATTAACAGGCTCACCAAATTGAAAAAGTCCGAGAGTTTTTAAGATTTCCAACTGCTGAATGTAATTACAGCCTTGTTTATCTTGAACGTGATTAAAAGAAAAATAATTTTTGAGCGGAGTTTTTCCCTCGCCATACCATTTAGCTGGCTTTTGGTTTTTCACTTCGTAATCTTTGGGCGAGCTGAACATTATCACCCGCGAAACTTTGTGAAATTTTGCCATCAAAGGCGCGTGTCCGCCGCCTTGGGATTGACCGCTGAGAATCAAATTTTCCCAATTTATTTCATCCTTATCGGTTAGATATTGTCCCCAATTTTCACTGGCAAAGTTTTTCCTTAAGTAAACGAGCAATTTTTGCAGACGATTTTCAATGCTGTTACCACGATTAACTTCAATTAAGGGAGTTAAATCTTTGCCTTCGATGATTTCGCGCCGAAAGTTTTCAAAACAATCTTCATCATTTTGCGAATGGCAAATCGTTGCGGCAATCGAGCTTGGATAACTGAGACTGACAACGTGAAAGCCTTCATTAGCCGCCACTTGACTAAATAATTTTGCCCCCATTCCATTGCCGTTAGTTCCCGGAATAAAGACTAAAAGTTTATTTTTTGATTGAACCGAAGGATTAAAGTAAACACCGTGAACCGTGTCAAAAGTATTAATTTCCGAATCAGTTGCACTCGGCAAAACCGTTTTGAAGTTCGGCATTTGCTGCCCAAAAACATTCCACACCAAAACGGCAAAACTCAATACGAAAATCAATTTGCTTTTCATCCCTCAACCCCCAACTTTCATCCCTTAATCAGGCTCATTGCTTCGGCTCTTGTGCGCGGATCGGAACGGAAACCGCCCAACACACAAGAGGTTACGGTTTTTGCTCCGGCTTTTTTCACACCACGCAGAGTCATACAAGTATGTTCAGCTTCAATGACGACCATTACGCCAAGCGGTTCGATTCCCTCAAAAAGTGTTTTGGCAATTTGCTGAGTCAAGCGTTCCTGCACCTGCAAACGGCGCGCAAAAATCTCGGCAATTCTCGCCAATTTAGAAAGTCCGACGATCCTTCCGCCTTTTGGAATATAGGCGATGTGACATTTGCCGACAAACGGTGCGAGATGATGTTCGCAAACCGAAGCAATCGCAATATCTTTAACAATCACCATTTCATCGTGCGAATCTCCGGGCAAAGCTTTAACGTGTTCCTTTGGGTCTTCCCACATTCCGCTTGTCAATTCCGCGTAAAAATCCGCCACCCGTCGCGGAGTTTCCAACAAACCGTCCCTGTAGGCATCTTCACCGATGCCTTCTAAAATTAACCGCACTCCCTGCGCGATTTTGTCTAAATCAATTTTGCTCATTTTCTATAAAAAGGTCTTTACCGGGAGCGCAGGCAACTTGCCTGCCCCGTGCAAGCGATAGCGTTGCACGAAGTAGCAGTTTCTACTCAAGTTAAGAGTAAATCTAGTTGAGAGTTCGGACGAGCGATGCACCGTCCGAACTGCAAGCAAGCTGCTTTCGCTCCAGTCAAAATCTATTTTAATTTCTTTAAAACTTCTTCTCTCAATACTTTAAGTGGAATATTATTTTCAACCGCAATCCGTTTTAATTGGTCAAATTCAGGCATTGCATTGATATTTTTTCCATTAAAAACTCCGATTTTAACATCAATTTCGCCAAATTGCGTTTCAACTTTAACAAATTTTCGTTCCAAACATTCGCGCTCAACCTCACGCCCACGCACACCAAGCGTCGTTGTCTCAATATACAAAAGTTCGGTCAATTGTTCCCGATTTTGCGGCTCACATAAAATCGAAATCATCGTTGCCGGACGATTTTTCTTCATCTGAATCGGCGTAAACCAACAATCCAACGCGCCGAGTTCAAACGCTTTATCCATCACAAAACCAAGAACTTGCCCCGTCGTATCATCCAGATTTGTTTCAAGAAGAATTAGGTGGTTAGTGGTCAGTGGTCGGTGGTCAGTTTGTCCCATTATGAGTCTGATTGCATTCGGAAAATCTTTATATTCACGGGTTCCCGCGCCGTAGCCGATTTTTTCAATTTTCAAATCGTTTATTTCGCCGTGAGATTCTGAAAGCGTTGAGATTATTGCCGCGCCGGTTGGAGTGCAGAGTTCGCCTTGGATTTCGGTTGAATAGATCGGAAAGCCTCGTAAAAGTTCAGCAACTGCGGGCGGCGGAATCGGAAATTTGCCGTGAGCCATTTTCGCAAAACCGCTGCCGACGTGGATTTTTGAACAGGCAAATTTTTCAATTCCCAACATTTCAAAACCGATACACGCACCAACCACATCAATAATTGCGTCCATTGCGCCAACTTCGTGAAAATGAACTTTTTGAACACTGATTCCGTGAATTTTTGCTTCGGCTTCGGCTAATCGGGTAAAAATTTGGATCGCTCTTTGTTTAATCGAATCGGCAAGCCGTGAATAATTGATAATTTTTTCGATATGGTGCAAATGCCTGTGCGCGTGTTCGTGCGGAACTTTGACATTGGCGTGAGTGGCGGAAATTCCGCTTTTGTCGGCAGTGGTAAATTCGATTTCAAAATCGGCTATGTCCAACAGATTGATTTGTTCAACCAATTCTTTTTCATCAACTCCGAGCGCAACCAATCCGCCCAGAATCATATTTCCGCTTGCACCTGCAAAGCAATCAAAATAAAGAATCTTCATTTTTCAAAGTCTAATTTTTTCATTTGGAAAGGTCAACGCAGGGATTTCATTCTACCAGGATTTATTTGCTATAATCCGGGTATTCTATTGGGTCACGCGGGTATTTCAGAAAACCAAATGATGGACCAAATTTATTACATTCGTCAAAAACTGCACCAAAATCCGGAATTATCAGGTAACGAAGTTGAAACTTCCCGTTTTGTTGCCGAAAAATTAAAAGAATTTGGCATAACTGAAATTCACACAGATTTTGCTCAACAATCTGTTTTGGTAGTAATTCGCGGCAAACAACCGGGAAAAACTATCCTTTTCAGAAGTGAACTTGATGCCTTGCCTATTACCGAAACAAATACCTTTGAACATCGCTCAGTTCAAGACGGAATTTCCCACAAATGCGGTCACGATGGACATATTGCTACTTTAATCGCATTGGCGCAACATTTTGCGGAAAACCAACCCGAAAAAGGGATAATTCTTTTTCTTTTCCAATCGGCAGAAGAAGTTGGAACAGGTGCAAAAGCAATTTTGGATTCCAACATATTGGAAAAATTTAATGTGGATTTTACCTTTGCCTACCACAATTTACCCGGTTATCCGCTGGGACAAATTTTGTGCAAAAGCGGAACATTTACGCCCTCAGTCGAAAGTTTTAACGCAACTTTAATTGGGAAAACTTGTCATGCAAGTGAACCGCATAAAGGAGTAAATCCGGCAAATGCAATCGCTGAATTTGTGCAATTTATGGAAAGATTCGGGCAGCCGAATAAACAAACGCAGGATTATTGCATAGTTACTCCGATTCATATTTCGTTAGGCGAAAAGAATTACGGAATCGCGGCAGGTCGGGCGGAAATCGGCTACACCGTGCGGACTTGGACAGCACAAAATTTAACTGAACTCAAAAATAAGGTCGCACAGAAAATAGAGGAAATTTGTTCAAAGCAAGGTCTGGAATGGTATTTGGAATGGTTTGAGAGTTTTCACTCGAATCATAATGATGCAAATGCTGTTGAAATAATCGAATCTGCTTGTAAAAAACTCGGCTATTCATATCAAAATTTGGAACAACCATTAGATTTTGGCGAGGATTTTGGTCTGTTTACCGAACATTTTTCAGGAGCCATGTTCGGTTTAGGCTCTGGAGAAGATTGTCCGGCTCTCCACACGGTTGACTATGATTTTCCAAACCAACTTTTGCCGATAGCTTCAAATATTCTCAAAGAAATTGCCCGACAATGTTTGGAGTAATTATACATCCTGAGTTAGACCAAGTTATTTCAATTAGAAAGCAAAATTTTTCTGATTCTTTTTGAGTTGGATAAAATTCAAGAAACCTTACAAATTTAGGGTTTTCATAAATTACTTTCAATTTCAAGAATTTCTTTCGTAAAAATATCGTCGTTATTAGTTTTCTTAAGCATATTTTTCAGTCGCGTGAAAATAGTTTTCAATTTTAATTTGTCAATGTTTTCATTATCGCTTAATTCAACCAAACATCTCATAATTTCAAGTGTAAAAATTATATCTTCCTCATTCCATTTTTCACAAGATTCCGCGTATTTTTCTACTTCAATAATTTCAACTTCCTCAAAATTTAAGTAAAGTTTGCAGCATAAAATCAATTCTTCATATTTCAAAACTCGCCAATATAAATCTAACTCTTTGAAATATTCTGAACTTAACTTTTCAAATTGGGAAAGCGCTATCTCAAATTTTCTTTGGTCAAAATATAGATGCCCCAAATACATATTTGACCAATTATAATCAGGTCTGATTTCTATTGATTTCTTCAAAGCCTTTTCACAATTTTCACTTCTTTCCTTTGAATTAAATGAAAAGTTATACCAAATTAAGCCCAACAAATACCAACAAAGATAATCGTCAGGTTGTTCTTCCAGACATTCCTCAACCAAATTTTTCGCAATATCCAAATGCTTTAGTTGAATAGTTTTCCGCTTAAAAAAGTCTGAGTTTTCATATTCTTTACAAGCTCGATTGTATTTTTGCTTAAAGTTCATAATGAGTTTTGTAAGACTTCTAATTTATTAAAATAAAGGGTTTTCATATTCTTCTTCGACAAATTCATTGTTTGGGCTTTTGATAAAAGTTTCGCGCATCGGGAAAAATGAGGAAATAACTCCTGTGTCTAAAATCGCATCGAAACGGACATTTGCGCCTTCTTTATTTTCCCAAAAGATGTCAATTTCTATTTCGTATTCCGTTCCGCTCTCACCTTTTACGTGAAAAACTCCGATGTCGCCGTTAATTAGTTTAACCAATTCGCTATATGATTTTTTGTGATATTCATTGACGATTGCGTCTAAAATTTGTTTGGCTTCAACTTTGTTCATTGCAAAATTTTGGGCAAAATCTCGCCCGCTTTTCCCCGTAAACTCTCATTATACAAATAGCTTGCGGGAGTTTCTTCGGGATTTATTTCAATGCAGAACGCACCTTTCTTTTTGGCAATTTCCGCCAAACTCGCTGCCGGATAAACGACAGCAGAAGTTCCGATCGACATAAATAAATCGCAATCGTTGGCAAATTCAACCGCATATTCGAAATAACCTTCCGGCAGCATTTCGCCAAAAAGCACGACATCGGGACGCAGCGGCGCATCGCACAAATCACAAATATCAGGCGAATGAGGGATTTCTGTCGGTAGCATTTCATACTTTAAGCGACAACCTTTCGTGCATTTGGAACGTTGAATGTTGCCGTGCAGTTCGATAATGTTCCGTGAACCAGCTTGCGTGTGAAGCCCGTCAATATTTTGCGTAACCAACAAAAAATTTTCGCGCAAACGGCTTTCCCAAAACATCAAAGCACGATGCGCTTCGTTCGGTTTACAATCTTTCAAAACGCCACGCCGATAATCGAACCATTCCCAAACTTCCGGCAAATTTTCTTTAACCATTCGCGCCGAAGAAATTTGGTCAAACGGCATCCCTTTCCAAACTGCCGAGTTTCCACCGCCGCGAAAAGTCGGCACGCCCGATTCCGCCGAAACGCCCGCGCCCGTCAACACACAAACCTTTTTTGCTTCTGCAACTTTTTTGATTAGTTCTGCCGAAATTTGCATATAAATATTTTTAACGCAAAGGCGCCAAGACGCAAAGGGAGAAAGGATTTTATTCACAGGGATAAAGGAGATAAAGGGGATAAATCAATAGTAAAATCTCTTCTTATCCCCTAAATCCTTGTGAATTTGTTCCGAAATATCCGCTAGTTTTTTCTTTTGTCAGTCATTTGTTATACTTTGAATCTTTATGAGTCTGCTGGAATTACAACAAACATTGCGCGAAAAAGTTTTGGAAACAGCAAAAAATGTTTTCAATATCGAACTTGGACAAATTGCTTCGGAAGTCCCGCCGAAAACCGAATTGGGTGATCTGGCTTTTCCGGTTTCCTTTGAACTAGCGAAAAGAATCAAGCAGGAAACGGGCGAAAAGCAAAATCCTCGTGCGATTGCCGAACAATTAAAAGCCACTCTTGAAACGCACGAAGCCGTTGACCACGTTGAAGTTGCGGGCGCAGGATATTTGAATGTTTTTTACAAACGCTCAAAGTTTTTAGCTCAAGCCGCCACGCCTAAAACTTTCAAAACGGCTACCGAAAATTCACCGAAACGCATTGTCGAACACACTGCTGTTAATCCCAATAAAGCCGCGCATATCGGACACGTTCGCAACTCGGTTTTAGGCGATACTTTTGTCCGAATTTTACGCGCCAACGGTGATCGGGTTGAAGTCCAAAACTACATTGATAACACAGGAGTGCAAGTTGCTGATGTGGTTGTGGCTTTTATTTATCTAGAAAAAATGAATCTCGATGACATCAAACGTCTCGATGCGGAATTAGCCGAAAAACACGTTTCTTTTGATTATTACTGTTGGGATTTATACGCCAAAGTCGGGCAGGAATACGAGAAAAATGCCGAATTGAAAGCCAAACGCGCCGAAGTTTTGCATTTAATCGAAGAAGGCGACAACGATACTGCCAAACTTGCCGATTATGTGGCAACGCGGAATGTTGAATGCCTGTTGAAAACGATGGAACGGCTCGGTATTCGCTACGATTTACTGCCACGAGAATCGGAAATTCTGCACTTAAAATTCTGGGCAAAAGCCTTTGAAAAAATGAAAGAATTAGGCGTTATCCGCTTTGAAATGCAGGGCAAAAACGCCGGATGCTGGGTGATGCCCTTCGACACGCACACGGGCAACGAAGAATTTGATGCCGACAAAATTCTCGTCAAATCAAACGGAATTGTCACTTACACGGGCAAAGACATTGCTTATCAACTCTGGAAACTCGGTGTTCTCGGTTTAGATTTCAATTATCGCCATTTTTGTTTTTACGATGACCGCAAAGAGGTTTGGGTGACGACCACTGAAGAAACACTGAATCGAAACGTGCCTAAATTCGGAGGCGGCGATACGGTTTACAATGTCATTGATACCCGCCAATCCTATCCGCAAGACATTGTTAAGAAAGGAGTTTCGCTAGTTTCTCCCGAAAGAGGTGAAGCCGCCAGCGTTCATCTTTCGTATGATATGGTCACACTTTCCCCTGCTGCTGCTGAAGAACTTGGATTTGTCTTGAGCGAGGAAGATAAGAAAAAACCGTTTGTCGAAATGTCAGGTCGAAAAGGGCTTGGAGTCAAGGCTGATGATTTTATAAATTTGCTCGATGAAAAGGCATTGGCAGAAGTTGAAAAACGTCATCCCGATTCGTCAAAAGACGAAAAACACAAAATTGCACATATTATTGCAGTTGGGGCTTTGCGTTATTTTCTGCTCAAATTTACCAGAAACACTTTAATTGTCTTTGATTTCAAAGAAGCACTTTCCTTTGAAGGAGAAACAGGCTGTTTTTGTCAATATTCAGCCGTTCGCGCCAACTCAATTTTCAGAAAACTAGAAGAAGGTGGATTGGGCAAAGCAGTTGAAACCATTTCACAAAATCAAGTGAATTTATCAGAAGTTATTGAGGACGAAGTTTGGGCGTTAATTACTTTGGCTTCGCGTTTAGAGGAAACGATTGCTCAATCCGTTCATGCGGCAGAGCCTGCAATCGTTGCAAAATATACATTTAACTTAGCCAAAGCATTTAATCTTTTCTATCACCATCACAAAATTTTGAGTGAAGAAAATGAATTAAAACGCTCAGTTTTGATTGCTACGGCGGATATAACCCGCAGAACTTTAACTTCGGCGTTAAATGTTTTGGGAATCGAAGTTCCTGAAAGAATGTAGGTTAAACCTTATTTATTTGCTAAAATAGTTGCAGTTACAAAAAGGAGTTTTGAATTATGGCAACCGTTATTGAAACAACAAAAACTACCCCAATTCCCCCATTTAGTTCTGTTTCAGCCAAAAATGGTAAAGGCAAACCTCGCAGTGAAGCCTCCATCAACCGTTTTTTGATGAAACACAAAGACTACGAATACATCAATGGAAAATTGGAGAAGAAAATAATGCCCAATGCTAAACATAGCGGAGTTGCAACGAGATTAAGTGCAGAAATTTGGTTTTATCTTAAAGAAAATAAAATTGGACGTGTCTATAGTGAAGCTCATTTTCAAATCGGTGAAGATAAACGAATTCCAGATGTAGCATTTGTTTCGGCAGAAAAAATTCCGGTCGAAGGAGAGCCCCAAAAATTCTGGGAATTTGCCCCTGACCTAGCAATCGAAGTTGTTTCTCCAACTGATTTTTACCAGGATGTTACCGAAAAAATTGAAGATTATTTCGCCGCCGGTGTTACGCAAGTGTGGATTTTGAACCCAGAAATTGAAAAATTATCCGTTTATTTTTCACCCACTAAAGTTAAAATTTATTCAAAGAATGAAATCTTAAAAACCGAAGAAATTTTACCGAATTTTCGTCTCAATTTATCCGATATTTTTATTGATTGATTTATGTTAATTGTAATGAAACCCGACGCGACTCAGGCAGATGTTGAGCGCGTTCTAGAAGTAATCGAACATCTTGGATTCAAAGCCCACTCGATGCCTGGAGCGAACCGAACCGCAATCGGCATCACCGGAAATAAAGGTGCGGTTGATCCAACCCATTTTGAAAATTTAAATGGTGTAGCCGATGCAATTCGGGTAACTAAACCGTATAAACTGATTTCAAAAGAGTTACGCCCCGAAAAGAGCATCATCAAAGTTGGAAATGCAGAAATCGGCGGTAGTGAATTAGCTATGATCGCCGGACCTTGTGCGGTTGAAACAGTTGAACAAGTTTTTACCGTTGCCGAAGCGGTCGCAAAAAGTGGAGCAAAATTCTTTCGCGGCGGAGCATTTAAACCACGCACTTCCCCCTACGCCTTTCAGGGCAAAGGTGAAGACGGTTTGAAAATTCTAGCCGAAGTCCGTGACCAATACGGTTTGAATATCGTCACCGAAGCAATGGATGAACGCGGAGTTGATCTGGTCGAAAAATACGGCGATTGCATCCAAATCGGCGCCCGCAATATGCAAAATTTTTCCCTTTTGAAATATGTCGGCAAAACCCGCAAACCTGTTTTGTTAAAACGCGGTATGTCAGCAACTCTGGACGAATTTTTGCTTGCGGCTGAATACATTATGGCGGAGGGAAATTACGATGTAATTCTCTGTGAACGCGGCATTAGAACTTTTGATACTCACGCCCGAAATACGATGGATGTTTCTATTGTTCCGGCTGTCAAACGGATTTCACATTTGCCGATCATAATTGACCCATCTCATGCCAGCGGTCACAATTACATGGTTAATCCGCTTGCCCGGGCAGGTGTGGCGGTTGGTGCAGACGGTTTGATCATCGAGGTTCACCCTTGTCCCGAAGAAGCTCTTTGCGATGGCGCACAGGCTCAAACTTTGGCTCAATACGAAGAACTTTATCAACAAGTAAAAGCCATTCACGAAATTTTGGCAAAAGAAGAAATGGCAATTGCAACTGGTTAAAATGAAAAAGGTTACGTCCGAAAACGTAACCTTCGCCTTTTGCCTTTTTTTCCTTAAAACTATTTTACAAATCTGAGTTTAAGAAACCCGTAAAACTGGAAATAGCAACTCATCATTGCGGTCACAATCAATAAAGTCATCGGTAAAAACCGGAAAGTTTCCGGCAGAAAAACGCCTAAACTTTGTTTGAAAGCTAACCCAAGCAAAATTGCTAATCCCGCAATCAAGCCTCTCCCAACCAGCCAACTCCCGAATTTTGGCTTGTTGTTCATCGGTAGAAAATACGGCAGAACAGCGATTGAACCGAGCGTAATTGCCAGTAAGATCGTGTCAAAACCGAATTGTGACAGAGTTTGTCCGAATTCAATGGCTAAAAAGAATAAAACAAACGTCGTATCAACCGTGAAATCGTTTTCACTTACATTTTCTACTTGTTTAACTCTGACTTGCGAAATAGTTTTCATATTTTTGCCTTCTTATAAAGGATTCGTCTAAATACTTAAACTACAAATTAGACGTTTTTGTTCCAACTTTTTTGCCTTATTTTTTCGGCGTGCTGAATTGTTGATAAGCGACGCGGAAAAGTTCCGACAAGGCTTTTGCCGTTTCCGGCGATAAATTTTTGTCGGCTCTTAAATGTGCTTCCACAATTTCAGGGGTTGCTTCGTGCGGATAATAAATGACCGGCTCGACATTTTCGCCTTCGCCTTGTTTTTTCATTACCCGGTCAACCGGCATATCCAACCAATTGGTTAAACGTGCGATGTTATCTGCATCAGGTTTCCCTGTCCCGTTTTCGATCCGTGAGAGGGTTGATGCCGAAACGCCCGTCACATCTGCGACATCCCGCAGACTCAATCCAAGCTCTTCCCGACGGCGTTTAATGGCGCGTCCCAGCTCGATTGTGTTGATCAAACTTTCGTTTTTGAATCCCATATCTTTCTCCACCTATTATTAAAAGAATTAAATGCTTGTTGCACTTACCTTAATTCTGTTGCAAGCATAGCACAAGAAAAATTCTTTTGCAACACCTTGTTTCACACTTGCAACTAAAAAAATCTTATGATACGATGTTTCACAGATGAAACTAATACATATTTCATCCCTTTGAAATAACAAAGTAAAAAAGGCTGAAAGGGTAGAACCAAAGAGAAATTCACCTGCTTACTTTAAAAAGGAGAAAAGAAAATGACAGCAAATGCAGTGGAAAAAAATTCAACGGATAAACGCGAAAAGCGAGCTATGTCTATCGCCGCAATGGGTTTAGTAAATCGTGAAGGTGATAAATTTACGGTTTCAACACCATCATTGCGCGGCAAACAAACCTCTTATCAGGTCTGGCGCGACACAGGCGGAAAAATTCGTTGCAATTGCCTCGAATTTGAGGAAGTGGCTGTCGAAGATGCAGGATTTCGCTGCGAACATATTCTCGCCGTGAAATTTGCTCTGGCGCAGAAAAATTCTGAGCCTGCTACGAAACAGAAAGTTGTTTCACCAACCGCAACTGAGTCGGACAAGTCCAAAACCGGCGAACAGAAGGCGAACGAAACTCCAGTCAAGGAATCGGCAAACGGACACGCTGAAACCGTAAAAGCTGAAGATAGTTCACTTACGGAAAATATAGGAGAAAATACAATGAAACAAAATTTACAAGATACAACTTTTATCACAGCCGAAGAAGCTGAAATGATCGAAACCCGAAACAATGTCGTGCCGATGAATTTTGCCAGCACGCTCCGCAATTTGCACCAAAATATCAATCCTGAATTGGTCAAACAGCGCGAAGGTTGGAAAGACCGCAACGGCAATGTTCACAAAATTGATTATGTCGAATGGCATACGGTTGCCGATATTCTTGACGAAAAAGCTCCGAACTGGACGCACACCGTCAAAGATGTTCGTCAGATCGGAAATATTGTGACCGTGACAGTTGCCATCACAATTGACGGAGTGACCCGTGAAGGTTTGGGAACCGGCTATGCAGACAGCGAAATGGGCATCAAAAAAGCCGAACACGACGCTTTGAAACGTGCTGCTGTCAAATTCGGAATCGCCCGCGAACTTTACAAAAAAGAATCCGATGCAATTGAACGCGAAGGCGCAGTTCCTCCTTCAAATTATAACAATAACGATGGTGGATTTCCGGCAAATCCTGTGGCTACATCACTTATGGATCTAGTGACGGCAAAACAACTTGGAATGATTCGGGCAATCGCCAGAGAAACCGGAATTGACCCGGACGAAGAGTGCCAAACCGTTTTAAGCTGCAAAACCGATGAATTATCGAAAAAAGCAGCTTCAGCATTCATCCAACATTTGCAGGATTTGCAAAAACAACACGAAATTGCGCTGAATCAACCTTTGAGAAAAGTGGGCTAAGTGGTCAGTGATCGGTGGTCAGTGGGCAGAAAAAAGCTGTTCACTGACTACAAACCACTGACCACTTCCCAACAATATTGAGTTGCGGCAAACCGTCCGCTTTCTCCGCAAAGCCAGCAAAACCTCATCGCTGCAACTCAATCCCCTTCAAATTTCAGATGGGGGATTTTGGAATTTATATTTGTAATTTTAATTGCGATACAGAGTTAATAATTCGCTTTTTTATTTTTTGATAACGTGTTATTCTTTCGGCTGTTAATTCAAAAAAATTGACTAGCAGCCCCCGCTAATTTTCTAAATTTATACAACGGAGAAGAAAACACAAAATGGCAGGAAAATTTGAGATTAAACAATCGGCAAATGGTAAATATCACTTCAACTTAAAAGCAGGAAACGGACAAATTATTTTGTCTTCAGAAATGTATGAATCAAAAGCAGCTTGTGAAAACGGAATTGCATCAATCAAGAAAAATGCGGGCGATGCAGGCAAATATGACCGTAGAACTTCAAGTGCAGGCGATCCATACTTTGTTTTGAAAGCCGGAAACGGTCAGGAAATCGGCAGAAGCGAAACCTATCAAGGCGGAAATGCCGCGATGGAAAACGGTATCGAATCTGTCATCAAAAATGCGCCTGATGCAGATATTGTTGATACAACAGTTGGCTAAAAAGTTGAAATAAATTTACTCAGCGAGTTATTTGAAACCGCAGAGAGACGAAAACGACAAGCATTCGTGTCTTTGCGGTTCTGCTTTTTAAACCTAAAAATCAAGGAGAATTTACAAATGTCTGCTAATCCAATCAAAGAAAAAATCAGCCATATTCCCAAAGGTTTTACCAGCATCACTCCATATTTTATCGTCAGTGATGCCATTATTTTTTCAAATTTTCTGCACAATGCTTTTCAAGCCGAAATTATTGAAGAGCATTTTGAAAACGATGTTTTAGTCCACGGTGCATATCGGATTTTCGATTCGGTCATCGAAGCCAGTCAAAGCCGTGGCGAATTTCCTCCCATTAAAATGTCAATTCATCTTTACGTTCCCGACTGCGATGCAAGTTATCGAATGGCGATTGAGGCTGGCGGAAAATCAATTTACGAAGTTTCCGATATGCCCTACGGCGAGCGTTCGGGCGGAATTGAAGACCCGTGCGGTAATTCTTGGTGGATTGCCACACAACAAACCGAGATGTATTCAATTAAATAAAAATAAAGGAGTAATAAAAATATGTCAGAAGCAACAGCACCCGAAATGGAAATGCCGAAACACGGCGATTTTTGTTGGACTGAAATTGCCATCAATGATTTAGCGGCTTGTAAAAGTTTCTACCAAAATGTTTTTGGTTGGGAAATGCCTGCCAGCAAAGTAGATGTCGGAATGGAATATCAGGAATTCAATTTGCCGGATTCATATCCGATGGGCGGAATGTATCAAATTTCACACGAAATTTGTGGAGAAGAATTGCCGCCGCCGCATTTTTTGAACTACATCAGCGTTGATAATGTTGATGAAACTACCGCTAAAGCCTTTGATTTAGGCGCAAAAATCATCAAACCCGGAATAGATGTTCCAAATGTCGGCAGAATGAGCATCATCCAAGACCCAAGCGGCGGAATGATCGCCTTTATTACCCTCGGAGGAAATCCCGAATGATAGCCGAAAATTTCGCAAAACTGGTCGGAGCGTGGGACGGCACAAAAAAATTGTATATGCGTCCCGAAGACCCTGTTTTTGAATCGGAAATAGTTGCGAACATTGGGCTTGAAGTTGTTAAAAAAGTCCTAAAAATCAGCTACGATTGGTCTTTTAAAGGCGAAAAAAAGGAAGGGGTTTTACTTTTTCACGTCAACAAAGAGGCAAAGACGCAATCTGTTTGGATGGATTCCTTTCACCAAAGTTCCGATTTTATGGTTGCAAACGGAGATTTGATCGACGGAAAAATTTCGACCAAAGCGAATTATACTCAGCCCGAATATTCCGATTGGGCTTGGCGGATTTGTCTGGGAACTGACGATGAAAACAGTTTTTCACTAACTATGTTTAATGTTTTCCCTGATGGAAACGAAGTTCTTGCAGTTGACGCAAGATTTAAAAGGAGAGATTAAAATGGCAGAATTTAACACACCAAAACACGGTGAAGTTTGTTGGCGGGAATTGACTTCCCAAAATATTGAGAAGGCAAAATCTTTTTACCAAGAGCTTTTGGGTTGGAATATTGAGCAGAGCAGACTGACCAATATGCCTTATTCGGAAATTCAAGTCGGCAACAAAGCCGTCGGCGGTATGATGAAAATTGACCAAAACTGGGGCGAAGGCTGGGAAAAAATCCCGCCACATTGGATGACCTACATCGCGGTTGAAAATTGCGATGAAACGATTGCCAAAATTAAAGAAAACGGTGGTGGAGTTTGCGTTCCACCCTTTGATGCCCCAAATGTCGGCAGAATGTCGGTAGTCAATGACCCGGGCGGCGCAACTTTTTCGGTCATCCAATTTGTTTCACGATAAAATAAAATTTAGGAAAAAACACGAAGTTTACACGAAGGTTTCTATCTTTGTGTAAACTTCGTGCTCCTTCGTGGATCAATTAACAAATCTCAAATTTTAGGCAGCAAGCGGTTCTTTTTCCGGGTTTTGGATAATTACGGAACTTGGGGGATACATTTCAATTCCCGCATTACTTAATTCCTTTTTAATTTCCGTTGCAACCGCATCAAAAACCTGAATTGGTCTGAACTTATCGGTGTTAACCCAAAAATATATTGATAAATCAACCCCTTCACTACTTAAATCAGTTACTACAACATTTGTTTTCGGCTCAGTAACAACTCCCGCCTCTTTATTCAAAACATTGCGAATAATTCCTTTAGCTTCAACAATATCCGAATTATAACCAATACTGATCTTCAGAATCATTCGCCGCTCAGCACCGGCACCTCTGATTGTAATCGAGCTTGAATACATATCGCCGTTGGGTATTAAAACAAGCTCACCGTCATCTTTGCGTAATTGAGTCGCACGAATTCCGATATTTTCAACTTTGCCCTGATTATTTCCGACAAAAATATAATCGCCAATTCGAAAAGGCTGATGCCAAAGAATTAAAATACCGGAAAGAAAATTATTTAAAATATCTTTGGTAGCAAAACCAATGACAAATGAAGTAAACCCCAAACCCGCAATTAAATCACCAAAATGAAAGGTTGGAATAATTATCGTAAAAGCCGTGAAAATTCCAAATATATAAATAAAAACGACGATTAGGCGACCGAATAAAATCTGCAAGCGATAATCTAGTTTTGTATGAGATGAAAGTGATAAAAAGAATCTTCTGGCAACTTTTGAAAAAAGCCAGAACATTAAAAGGACAAAAAGTCCTGCCACAATATAAGGAAGACGTTCTATGATGGAAGCCAAAATATCATTAATTGACCTCCACAGAACGTCTTTGATTAACCAAACATTATCTACAATTTTATCTCGTGCATTTCCCTCTTGTAATAACATAACTGTTAAAAAGGATGCACAAAAAGTTATTGTTTGTTGCCTGAAAAAGGTAAATCCGGCAAACCTTCCATTTGAGGTGCCAGTATTCCCTTGATCGAATTTTCATTTTCTACATTTCCGTTGAGGGAAATTTCAACTTCCTGTCCTTGAAAATCCACCAGAATTTTCCCCTTAATTTTAGACCCGTTTATTGTTCCTTCGGTTATTTTTCCAATTCCTAAAAGGGATTCAAAATTTCCGGTAAATGCAGAGTCTGCCTGATTTAGCTCAAAAGTTACCGGCATTTGCTGTCCTTGTAATTCGATAAAAACCTCCCATTTTCCATTGATATTTGCTGGCAGTTGACCTTCCTGAGACTCATATTTTGTAACATCTAAGGGTTTTCCATCAGTGTCAAAAATCTCAATGGAATCGGCATAGGTTTTAGCTTGTTTAAGAATCTCCTCCGCATCGCCAACAATAATAATTGCAATTTTGTCGGGATGAATGTAGGTATTTGCGACCCGCTGAACTTCTTCGATTGTTACCGCATTAATTTTGTCACGATAGGTTTGCAAATAATCATCAGGAAGTTGGTAAAGTTTCTGCGCCACAATTAAATTCGTTAAACCTTCCTGCGTTTCTGCCCGAATCGGAAAAACTCCGGTTAAAAAGTTTTTAGCGTCTTGGAGTTCATTTTCTCCAACTTTTTCATCCCGAATCCGGTTCAATTCGTAGAAAAATTCTTTCAGTGAATCACCTGTAACAGCCGTTCTGACCTCAGCAGTTGCTTCAAAAGAACCTGTCAAACGGCGAGAATCGAAACTCGAATATGCGCCGTAAGTGTAACCTTTTTCCTCCCGAATGTTCATAAAAAGACGGGAAGACGCACCAGCGCCCAAAATTTGATTCATTACCAAAACCGGAAAATAATCAGGATTTGTTCGCTCCATTCCGAGATTTGAAAGCACAATATTTGATTGCGCCGATCCAACCCGATCAACTATGGTTAAGGTCTTTTGAGTCCGGATAGGTGGAGTTGGAAACTCACTTTTTTCAACATTTCCGCGTTTCCATTCACCGAAAACCTGATTTAATTCGGCTAAGAATTCATCCTTATCAACATCACCGACCACGATCAAAAGCGCATTGTTTGGAATCATCTTTTGTCGATGAAAATCTATCAACATTTCACGGGAAAGTCCTTCAACTTGCTCTTTGGTCGGTGAGACCGTTCCATAGGGATGTGAACCGAAAATTATGCGGGCAGTTTGTTCGTCAGCTAAAAAATCAGCCTGTGACCTTTGAAACTCTAACCCTTTGATAGTGTTTTGTTTATATAAATTCAGTTCGTTTTCGGGGAAGGTGGGTTTAAATAAAATTTCCGTCATTAATCTCAGTATCTCCGAGCGATACAAAGTCAAAGCAGAAGCGGAAATAGTCGAGTTATCCGACGAACTCGAAGCGTGCAAAGAGGCTCCAAGTTTTTCCACCTCCTCCGCAAGCTCTTTACTGGAATAATTTTCTGTTCCCTGAGTCAAAAGCGAAGAAACAGCCGACGCTAACCCACGCCATTCTTTGGGTGAATTTATTTCTCCGAATCGAAATGCCAGACGCAAATTAATGATCGGAAGCCTTTTATTTTCAAAAATAATAATTTTTAAGCCGTTTTCCAGCTCCGTTTCAAATGGCTGCGGAATATGAAAAGGAATTGGTGCCAGTGATGCCGGCGGTGTTTTACGAAATTGTTCAGTCATAAATTTATAATCATTCAAAAATTAAAAGTGCAAAATTCAAAAAGTCTGTCTAATTCAATCATTTTTTGTTTTGAAGACTTTTTTTAACTTTTAGTTTTTAACTTTTAATTTCCCTCTTTACTCGCTGGAACTACGTCCAAAAGCGCATGATTATCCGTATTCAAAAAAGCTGCAACTGCTTCTTTAATTTCTTCTGCCGAAATCTGCAAAAGTTCATCAAGTTGTGTATTAATCAATGCGGGATTACTGTCATAAAGTGTGAATTCTGCAATATGCTGCGCCCGGGAAAGTGATGATTGACGGGAACGAACCTCGTCATTTATCAACTGATTGCGGAGTTTTTGCATTTCACTTTCGCTGACTCCGTTTTCGGCAACATCTTTGATTTCATCAATAATAGTTTGCCGTATATCAGGCAAATCTTTTTCTTCTTTTGGAATGGCTCCAATATAAATCGCCGAAGGTCCGCGCCGCTCATCCGTAAAACCAAATAATTGCAAGACTGTTTCCGCGCCTTTAACTAACTTTTGATAGAGTCTCGAGCTTTCCCCGTCATAAAATAATTTTCCCGCTAAATACAATGCGTAAAACTCCTTTGTGTTACGCTGCGGAATTTTCCAGCCCATTAAAAATGCAGGAAGCGGCGCAAGTTTATCTTCATATTTTTGATAATTTTGGGCGACTTCTTTTGGTTCAGAAACATCAATTGGAGATGATTTAGGCTGACTTGGAATCGTGCCGAAATATTGTTCGATCAAAGACTTAGCTTCAGCAACATCGAATGAACCGGATAAAACTAAAACCGCGTTATTCGGTGCATAATAAATGCGGAAAAACTCCTGCACATCTTCAACTGTTGCATCGTCTAAATCCTCCATTGAGCCAATGGTGGAATGTGCGTTGGCAAAATTCTTGAAAACCATTTGGGTAACCAGATCAAAAACCTGTCCATAAGGCTGATTATCATAACGCAAACGCTTTTCTTCTTTGACAGCATCCCTTTGATTATCAAGATTTTCCTGCGTCACTGCCAACGACCGCATTCTGTCGGATTCAAGCCATAAAGCAAGCGGAAGCTGATTTGCCGGCATAGTTTCAAAATAATTTGTCCGTTCAGAACTCGTTGTCCCGTTCATTGTTCCGCCTGCCTTCATAACATATTGAAAATGCTCGGCTTTTTTGACGTTTTCCGAACCTTGAAACATCATATGTTCAAATAAATGGGCAAATCCGGTTCGACCTTCCCGCTCATTTCGTGAACCGACATCATAATAAACCGCAATTGAAACGACAGGAATGGCATTATCAGGGTTCAAAACAACCCGTAAACCATTTTCAAGCGTGTATTCTTCTAAAGGTAAAGGTAAAAGTTTGAAATCGTTTGGCATAATTATTTTTCCAGATCTGTTTCTTTTTGATTTTTTCGCGCAATCGCATAAAGCACAGATTTAACTTGAAAAGGAGTTAACATAGGATAAGTTTCCAACAAAAGTGCAATAATACCAACAATATGCGGACACGCAAAACTATTTCCGGTTAAACTCCGGTATCCTCCGCTTAACCAGGTTGTTCTCACATTAACCCCCGGTGCAGTCAATTCGATAACTTCTCCATATTTGAAACCAAAATGGAAAGGATCGGATTCGTCAACCTTACTGACAGAAATCAGAGATGAAGAAAAGACGGAAGGAAAACTTGGCTGCGGTAAATTATTGGCGGCGGCTACAACAATACAACCTGCCTGATAAGCCCGATCCAATAAGTCATGTAATGGGGCAAAAAACTGTGGTTTAGTTGTTCCTAAACTTAAATTTATAATGCGGAATTTGCGTTTTATGGCATATTCCAATCCGGCTAAAAAGGCTTGACCGTCACCGGAAGCCTGTGCACCTAAAACCTTGATACTGTAAAGTTCGGCATCATTTGCTATCGAAGAAATAATTCCGGCACAAGCTGTTCCATGCCCCGCCGAGTCTCCAGATTCAGATGAAACAAAATGAACTCTTTTCCCATCATTTTGAGCTTCTAAAGATTCTTTGATTTTCCCGGTTAAATCAGGATGTTCAGTATCAATTCCGCTATCAATTATAGCCACACTGACACCCTTTCCCGTGCGCGACTTCCAACTTTCGTCATTTACCAACGGGCTAAAAAAATCAAATTCGGTTGTAATGTTTATGGATGAACTCACGGTTTTAATAGCTCAAAAAACTGGTATCAGATTTAGCATCCGAACAACGTAAAATGGATTCCATAATTTCCCGGCAAAGTGTGCGTTCAGATTCTCCGCGACCCGAAATTTCTTTAACCAAAAGGGCTAAATCGATCATTTCCCGGTGTTCGGCGGTTGAACGTAAATTTTTTAACCAATCCCGAACATCTTTGAAATTAACTTCTTCGTCCTTGGTCAACATTTTTTCCCCTAATTCCCGAAAAATTTTGGCTGATTCATAAGCATTGACTAAAGAAGCAAGTGCTTCGGCAAAAAGGGCAGCTTTATCCATTTCGGTTGGAGTAAATGCCTCAAAGGGTGGTTCGCCGTTCCGGTTAACATATTCTAAAACCCCAATAATTTCTCCATTGTGGCGAAGCGGAGTCGCTAAAATAGTTTGAGTGCTATACCCGGTCGTTTTATCCACCTCTGCGTAAAAGGATTGTTCCTGACCAACATCAGCCACTGCCATCGGTTGACCGGAAGAAAAGACAAAACCTGCAATTCCTTTTCCGGAAGGGATTTTCATTCCGACAAGCTGGTCGGCAACCTGACCGATCGCTGAGAGAAAACGCAAATCTCCTTCGTCACCATCACGGATGATGACAGAAGCCTCCTCGGATTTCATCGAACGCGCAGATAAATACAACAGATTTTTAATGGATTCGGTCAGGGGTTCGGTCATCGCATTGGCGACATCCACTGTTTGAATTATTGTCCGAAGTTTTTCTTCCAAGCTACGTTTTTCTTGGTCTGGCATAATGTTTAACCTCTTTCAAATTAACATTATCCACTATCAGTTAAATTGACGCAAAAATGATTGGAACTTTCAAAGTATTAAGTCTTTCTTGAAGCATAAAAAAAATTTGTTTGGAACGCTCGGAAATTTGCGAAACAGTAAAAGAATTTCGTATCATTCCCCAAACTTTTTATTTAATTACTGCTTTTTTAGTAAGCAGTCCCAAGGAGAGACAAAGACCGATGAGGAATATTTTTGTTTTGGCGGCGGTATTTCTGTTTTGTGCCGTTCCGTTTAATTTTTCCCAAACCAATCAAAAAACAAAATCTTCCCAAACCGATCCATTTAAACTCGAAAACGGCTCGTTTTTTTCTGCCTCAAAAAGACCCCGACCAAAGCAAGAATATGGAATATCCGAGGAGCCGGTTGAAATTCAGCGGGACAAAATTACCGCTGATTTCATTGAGGCAATGGATTTAATTCGTGCCAATTATGTTGATTCAAAAAAAATAAACACTTCACAATTAACCAAAAGTTCCCTGACCGCGATGTTGCGAACACTTGATCCGCATTCAAATTATTTTGATCCCGTAGAATATGAGGCTTTACTTGATGACCAACATTCCGAATACACGGGGATCGGTTGTTCCATTGCCAATTATTTAAAGAATGGGGTTTCTGACACTTATATTACTTCAACCTATCCCGATTCCCCGGCGATGAAAGCAGGCTTGCGTTTCGGTGATAAAATACTGGCAGTAAATGGCGAAAATGTAACCAATAAGCAATCTTATAATGTCCGCGAAAAGATTCGCGGTCCAAAAGGAACATCCGTTAAATTAACTCTTCAACGTGCCCTTACTCAAAAAATCGAGGTCATTGAAATCCGTCGAGGCGTTGTTCCGCAGCCTTCGATTCCCGATTCCTATTTACTGCGTCCGGGAATTGGCTATATTGACCTTTCCAATGGCTTTAATTTCACAACCAGCGATGAACTTGATATTGCCATCAATAGTTTACGTCAACAGGGTATGACCTCCTTGGTTCTTGATTTACGCGATAATCCCGGCGGAATTGTAGATCAGGCAGTCAGGGTAGCAGAAAAGTTTCTCCCAGCCGGACAAATCGTTTTAACTCAAAGAGGACGTTTTGAGATTGATAACCGCGTTTGGAAATCTTCAAACAAAAATCCCGAACAAATTCCTTTGGTTGTTTTAGTTGACGAAGGAACGGCTTCGGCTTCTGAAATCGTTGCCGGAGCTTTACAGGATCACGACCGGGCTTTGATAATTGGGGAAAAGACTTTCGGAAAAGGTTTAGTCCAAAGTGTAATTGATCTACCAATAAAAGCCGGATTAACCTTGACCACAGCTAAATACTACACGCCTTCCGGTCGCTCAATCCAGAGAGATTACAGCAGTGTCGGAACTTACGATTATTTTAACCATAAATTACAAATCAATAAGACCAAATCCAGCCAAACCGATACTGGAAGAATTGTTTTTGGCGGAGATGGAATTGCTCCGGATGAGCCGATAAAAAATCCGCTATTATCACAATTCCAAATTAGTTTAATTGATCCGTTATTCTTCTTTACCCTTGAAATTGCCAATGGAAGAGTTCCTGAATTTGAAAGTTACAGAATGGTTTTGCCTATAAAATTCGGTAAACGGGTGCATCCGAGTGATCTTCCCGAGTCAGAAGGACTTTTTAATTCATTTAAGAACTTTTTGCTTAAAAATAAAACTATAAGTTTTACTCCCGACCAGTTAGAGTCCGACAAAAAATTCATTATAAATAGATTACGTTATAATTTAGCCACTTCCGCCTTTGGAAATGTAACAGCCAACCAGATTTTGATTGAAAACGATCTACAGGTTGCTAAAGCTTTAGAGGCATTACCAAGGGCTCAAAGTTTAGCCATTGCCGCGCGTAAAACATTTCAGAAATCAAAATAATTCCCCCAATAAAAGAAAGGTGCTCGTTTCTGTCAATAACGAGCACCTTCTTTTAACATAACAGGAGGAATCAGAAAGACTTTTGGTTAAATTTATAAACAAACACAAATTTTCAACCAACCGTCATTTGTTATTGATGAGCATAAATCTTTTGAGGTTGCCTATTACGAAAAAAAACTCCGCAGTTTTTTAGCTGCGGAGTTTTTAACTAATCATTTCTGATTTTGAATTAGAAATTTACCTTCCCTACCCATTGAATTCTTCTGGCAGAATTGTTCACACTGTTGTTGATACGTCCAAAAATGCTGGAAGTGAAAACAGCAGTCGGTGCCGCCAAATCAACGGTATTGGTCAGGTTTCTGGCTTCAACTCTGAAATCAAAATTAATTTTTTCAGTTAATTTAAATTTCTTTGAAAGCGATGCGTCTGTTTGGAAATAATTCGGCTCCAAGAAATAGTTTCTTGGTGTATTTCCAAGCTCACCCGGTTTAGGTTGACTAAACAAAGCTCGAGCAGTTGCATCAAACCAGAAATTCAAGCCGCCTTCCAAAACTGATTTACCCAAGGTTCTTGAACAACCATTACAATTTGCGGTTGATTGAACAACACTGCTCAACGTGTTCAAACCTGAATAGACTGTGAACGGTCTACCCTGCATATATACAAAGGTGCCTGATAACTGCCATCCGCTAACTATATAGTCAAGAACTTTATTATCCGTGTTGAGCATTTTGCCTTTTCCGAATGGAAGTTCATAAACATACGTTGCCTGTAAAACGTGGCGACGGTCGAAATCCGACCATGAATAGTTAATGTTGCGATTTCTTAGATCAAACGGGGTGCTTGAAGCTGACTGAGCACTTCCGGTCGAAACCGTGCTTAATGACGGATCCCATGAACGGTTATCCATTGATTTTGAAAGGGTATAACCGACTTGGAAACCTAAACCATTAGAAATTCTGCGTTTGAAAATAACTTCTAAACCGTTATAGTGCGAATAGTCATTACTGTCAAAAACATTGATTCCGCCAGTAAATTGTGAAAACGGTTGGATCAAGGCTCCGTTACCGGTTTGATCTAAAAGTCTGGCACCCAGTGTGCAGGGAATACCAGCCGTTTGGTCTGCTGCCACACAAAGTTTTTGCGAAAGAACGATTGCAGCTGAAGCAACACTTCCCCCAGCGGTTCCGGTATTGGCTAAAGCAGTGGTGTTCAAAGCGCGGAATCTGGCGGTTCCATTGTTATTTGCCGCACTTCCTGTCATTAAAAAGTTAATTAATGGACTGTTATAGGCTGTATCCGCTCTCATTGAATTGAAAGCTTGAACAAAATTTTCGTTAATTCCAGCAACGCTGGCAAAAATATTAGCCTGATTAACGTTGTAACCACCTAACAGATGGACACCGTGTTTACCAATATAGTTGACCTCAACAACATTTCCTTTACCAATTTCACGTTGGAAGCTGGCTGACCACTCGTGAATTTGCGGGAATTGTAAATCAGGATCAATAACACTGATTGAATTGGTGCTGAATGCCGGTGGCTGACGCAATGCAGTTGGAGTTGATGAAGGAACGATGGTTGGATAAACCGCACCCAAATTTCTGTAAAGCCCACCACCTTGACCGTAACTTGAATTTGTCACACCAATATTATTACCCGGTGTGCTTTGGAAAATAGATGAGCCGAACAAGAATGTGGCAATTCTATCCGAAGCAATCCGGTAATTGGCACGAATTGATGTCTTGCCGCTCTTAAACGGATCCCAGGCAAATCCAATTGAAGGCAGGAATTTGCTGTAATCGTTCTTGAATAATTTACCGGGAACCCATTGAATTGAATTTGTTGGAGTTGCCCCTAATTTAACAGGTTGATTCGGAACCAAAAGCTGTCTTCCTTCTATGGACGGAGTTAATTTGGCTTCCCAACGTAAACCAAGATCAAAGGTCAAATTTTGTTTATATCTCCAGTTGTCCTGAAAATAAAAATCAAGTTCAGGATAATGGGCGATGTTTAACCAACGAGTTCCGGCGGGTGCAAAACTTGCGGTGCCGGTCGGATCAGAAACAAATGCTTGAGAAATATTTCCAACCCTTCCTAACAGGTCATTTATCGTATTTTGCAAACGGGTTAAATCCGTCGAGTTGATACTGGTTGATCCTGCTGTCGGCAAACCGAATCCTGTGAAACCTGCAACACCGCTAAAGGTAACAGTTGGTTCAATTGCTGCTCCTGCAACAGATGAGCGATCATCTTTATGGCGGTTAAATCTGAAGTTTAACCCGCCCTTGAAAGTGTGGTTACCATTTACATACGTCAAATTATCAATATATTGCATGGTTCTGACACCACGGGCATTATATGAAAAGTTGGTGTTTGGAGTTGCCGGATTGATAAACGCAAACGGTAAATTCGGATCAGGAGTCGGTGTAGCAAAAGTAAAGAAGTATGTGCTGACACCAAAAATAAATTCATTTGCAATCGCCGAAGTTGGTGACCATCTCCAGTTGGCAGCTAAATTTTTAGGAGTTCTGGATGTATCAACAAAGTTTGGCGAATTTGGGAAAATCGGACGACCTCCATTGCCGGAGTCACCCAAGCTGCTCTGACTTCCCTGTGCATAACGAACATAGAACACGTTATTGTCATTTAACTTAAAGTCAAATTTGGAAACAAAATCGTATTGTTTTTCGTGTTGGGGGGAAGCAAAATCAAACAATGCAGTGTTCAATCCGTCACCGCCCGTAAAGTCATTCGGCAGCGGCATTGCATTGATATATCCCTGTAAAGTCGGGTCAATTAAAACTGCGGAATTAATCACTGCGGGAGAAATTCCTGCAATATTAAAACTGGAAATACAAGGAGAATTTGTCGGTGGAGTTCCGGTGCAAGCAGGAAGAATTGTATTTCCCGCACTATCAACGGCGGCTGTCGAAGTTCCAGCAGGAGCATTTGCCCGACCAACCACATATCTAAACAAACCTGCTCTAGCTGAAGGAGTGTAAACTGTCCGTTGAACTAACGCTGTGTCATAAGCTCTCAGGAATTGTAAGTTAGTAAAGAAAAATGCTTTATTTCTTAACCACCCCATTTTGGTTCCTTCACCAAAACCGGGATTCCACAATGGACCACCGAGGCTTCCCCCGAAAATATGTTGAACGAATTGTTCTTTTGGAGTTTTGGCTAAGGTTCCGGCGTAGCTTTTCGCATTGAAACGCGGTGTTTGATAGAACTCAAACAAATTTCCGTGAAACTCGTTGGTTCCTGATTTTGTAACCAAAGTCACATTTGCGCCGCTGCTTCTGCCTAATTCTGCCGTAAAATTACTGGTTACGATTTGAAATTCCTGAACTGAATCGGGATTAGGTCTCAAAGGCGTAAAATTTGAACCGCCGGCGGTTGATTCATTAATATCAATTCCGTCCAAAGTAAAGTTAAATGCCCGATCACGTGAACCGTGAACATTTACCGCACCGCCCGTGTTTCCACCAAATACCACGCCCGGTTGGAAGTTTAAGAGATCCAATGGATTTCTACCTCTAACTCCAACAATCGGAATGCTTTCCAAAGTTTTCTGGTCAATGGTGCTGCCCAGGTTACCGGAAGTGCTTGTTTGAACCTGTTCGACGGTTGCCTGAACATTGATTTCCGCCGAAACATCCCCAACTTGCATAACTGCGTTTACAGTTGCCGGTTGGTTAATATTAATTGAGTTTCCTCTTGAAATGAATTTTTTAAATCCTTGTTTTTCAATGGTTACTTGGTATGTTCCGACTTGCAGCAAATCGAAGGTATATGTTCCGCTTTCACTTGACACCGTGGTCAATGAAATTTTCGTTCCTTCATTTGTTAGGGTAATTGTAGCCCCGGCGACAATTGCCCCGTTACTGTCCGTCACAACTCCGGTAATACGGGATGTTGTTCCCTGCCCAAATGTAACAAACACAAAGGTTAAAACACAAAGAAACGAAAAAAGCGGAGTTAAAATAGATTTTTTTAGCATCTTTTTCTCCTAAACTAATAAAAATTGTAAAATTGGCTTTTAGCCAAGAAGTATAGCAAGTGTGATTTTACTATTAGCAATTATTATTGATTTCTGAAAATTGTCAATAAATTTCTAACTCAAAAATTATTTTTAATCCGATATTTTCGATTATTTTCCAATTTGACTCTTAAACGCTTAAAACGTAATCTTGAGCCTTTGATGGATTGTTTTTGGTGAATATATGAAAAGTTTTCGTTTAATTTTTACGCTAGCCCTGATTTTTTGTTTCAAAGTTTATTTAACCACGGAGACAATTGCCCAAACCGGTCCGATTACCCGTGCCGAAACTCTTCGCGGTTCGATCACTCCCGAACGTGAATGGTGGGATTTACAGCATTATGATTTATCAGTTCAATTTTTCCCGGAAAACCGCACCATTAAAGGCTCAAACGTGATTTCTTTTAAAACTGTTAAAGCCGGAAATAAAATGCAGATTGATCTGCAAACTCCCCTTAATATGACTAAAATCACTCACGGTTCAGCGGAATTAAAATTTGAACGCGAAGGCAATGTTTATTGGGTTTATCTGGACAAAGAATTGCCGAAAGGAGTTGATGACAGCATAACTGTTTATTGGGAAGGCAGACCGCAAGTTAGTCAAAACCCACCCTGGAGCGGCGGAATTACTTGGGGACGTGATGATTTAGGCGAACATTTTATCACCACAACTTGCCAAGGAATCGGCGCGAGTATTTGGTGGGCAAATAAAGACCACGGAGCAGATGAACCCGACAAAGGAATGAATATCAACATTACCGTTCCTGAAAATCTGGTTGCAGTTTCCAATGGTCGTTTGAAAAAAGTTGACGCAAATATTGCCGATAAAACAAAGACCTATCATTGGCAAGTGACAAATCCAATCAACAATTACGGCGTTAATGCAAACATCGGAAATTACGTCCATTGGGAAGAAAAATTCAAAGGTTTAGGCGGCGATTTGGATTTGCAATACTGGACTCTGCCTCATCAAAAAGAAGCAGCGATGAAACAATTCAAAGAAGTTCCGCGAATGCTCGAAGCCTTTGAGCATTGGTTCGGCAAATATCCCTGGTATGAAGACGGTTACAAACTAGTTACCGTTTCCTATGCCGGAATGGAACATCAAAGTTCAGTGACTTACGGAAACTGGTTTCGCAACGGGTATCGCGGGCGCGATGTGAGTTTTACGGGAATCGGCTACAAATTCGATTTCATCATAGTTCACGAATCCGGTCACGAATGGTTCGGCAACAATATTTCAATGAAAGATGCCGCCGATATGTGGATTCACGAAGGCTTTACAAATTATTCGGAAAATCTTTTTGTTGAATACTGGTTCGGCAAAAAAGATGGCGAAGATTACGTCATCGGCAGCCGCAAAAATATCCGCAATGATTCAACCATCATCGGCACCTACAACTCCAACCGTGAAGGTTCGGGCGATATGTATTACAAAAGCGGGAATATGCTCCACACCATTCGAAGCATCATCAACAACGATGAAAAATGGCGTGCAATTTTGCAGGGCTTAAACAAAGAATTCTGGCATCAAACCGTGACGACTCAACAAGTTGAGAATTATATTTCCCAACAAGCCGGAATTGATCTAAGCAAAGTCTTTGACCAATATCTACGCACAACCAAAATTCCTTTGCTTCAATACAAAATTGACGGCGATAAATTAACAGTAAAATATGACAGAGTTGTTCCAGGTTTTGCGATGCCGATTCGGGCAACTCTTAATGGCAAAGAGGTTATCATCAAACCAACCGAAACCGTTCAAACCATAATGTATCCCGAAGAACTTAAAACATTTGTAGTAAATCGGAATTTTTATATCGAAACCGAATTGATGAAGTAATTGTAAGGTCAAATACTATTTGACTTGTAAATATCGAAAATATAAACTTTAAATTTCAAACGTGGTGAGTTATTGCGACTTGCGACCACGCTAAATAAACCGCTAAACAGCTATGAGTTTTAGTTAAAGTTTGATGGAAACTCTGTGTTGTTTGGCACAGAGTTTTTTTGATTTTGAATCAAAGATAACAAATGGCAAATTTATTTTATGATTTTGTTCATAAACGGTTCATTTGGAGTTGGCAAAACCACAGTTGGGCGAATTTTGAAAAAACAGATTAAAGGAAGTGTTTTATATAATCCCGAATGGTTTGGTTCTGTCCTAATGCGACTTCCAATTAATTTTCGTGGAAGTGGAACGGATGATTTTCAAGATTTAGATTTATGGCGAAAATCAGTCGTTTACGGCATTAAACTGTTTCGCTTTTTTGCCCGTGAAACTGTTATCGTTCCGATGGCTTTTAGCCGCAAAGATTATTTTGAAGAAATACTGAGGGAAATTAGTCAGTTTGATAATAAAATTAGAATTTTTTGTTTAAAAGCCGGTTTTGAAATAATTGTGAAACGGCTTCAACATCGCGGCGAAAAAATCGAAGAAAGCGAAAATAACTGGACAATTCGTAAAGCCCGTATTTGCCTAAAGGCACATAAAAATGATTTTTTCGGTGAAAGTATTGATACAACTGGGATAAATGCAGGCGAAGTGGCGGCTGAAATTCTAAAAAGAATGAGCAAAACCTAAATAAAATTTAACGATATGAGCAATAATTTTTTAGATTTATTAAAAGAAAGAGTCATCGTTTTTGACGGTGCGATGGGAAGCAATCTGCAATCCCAGAATTTGACGATTGATGATTGGGGCGGTCCGAATTTTGAAAATTGTTCGGAAAATCTGCTTTACACAAAGCCCGAAGCGATTGAAAAAGTCCACACGGGATTTTTGGAAATCGGCTGCGATGTGATCGAAACCAACTCTTTCGGCGGCGGCGAAGTCGTTTTGCAGGAATTTGGGATTGCGGATAAAGCGTATGATGTCAATAAATTAGCCGCGAGTTTTGCCAAAAATCTGGCGAATCAATATTCGACCAAAGCAAAACCGCGTTTCGTTGCAGGCTCAATCGGACCGGGGACGAAATTGCCGACGCTCGGACATATCACCTACGAAGATTTGAAAAAATCTTACGTTCAGCAAGTTCACGGACTTTATGACGGCGGCGTTGATATGTTCGTCGTCGAAACTTGTCAGGACATTTTGCAGACCAAAGCCGCACTCGCCGCGATTTTTGATTTTTTCAAAGAAAAACGAGTCAAAATTCCCGTTATTGCTCAGGTGACGATTGAAACTTTCGGCACGATGCTCAACGGAACGGAAATTTCCGCCGCGTTGACGGCACTCGAACCGTTCCCGATTGACGTAATCGGGATGAACTGCGGAACGGGTCCCGATCAAATGACAGAAAACGTCAAATATTTGTGCGAAAACGCTCCGTTCTACGTTTCAGTTTTGCCGAATGCGGGTTTGCCTGAAGTGAAAGACGGACAGCAATATTACACCGAATCGCCCGAAGATTTCGCTAAAAAGGTCGAGCATTTCGCCAAAGATTTCGGGGCAAATATCGTCGGCGGCTGCTGCGGAACTTCGTTTGAACATTTGAAAGCCGCGATTGATCGTGTCAGCCAGCTTTCGCCAAAGGAACGTAACGCCAAATTAGTTCCCTCAGCGGCTTCGATCTATTTCCAACAGCCTTACACGCAGGACAATTCGTTTTTGATCGTCGGCGAAAGAGTTAATGCTTCAGGCTCGAAAAAAATGCGTGATTTGCTCGAAGCCGAAAATTGGGACGGGCTGATCGCTTTGGCGAAAGAGCAGGAACGCGAAGGGGCGCACGTTCTGGATGTCAACGTGGATTTCGTCGGACGCGACGGCGTGGCTGATATGAACGAGTTGGTTTCAAAATTGGTCACCAACGTCAAAATTCCGCTGATGCTCGATTCAACCGAATGGGAAAAGATGGAAGCCGGATTAAAACTCGCGGGCGGAAAATGTCTTTTGAATTCAACCAATTACGAAGACGGACCGGAAAGATTTTACAAAGTTCTTGAGCTTGCCAAAGAATACGGGGCAGGCATCGTTATCGGTTTGATCGATGAAGAAGGAATGGCACGGACGGCGGAAAACAAACTAAAAATTGCCAGACGCGCCTACAAAGACGCAACCGCTTTCGGCATTCAGGCACACGATATTTTCTTTGATCCGCTTGCTTTGCCGATTTCGACCGGAATCGAAGAAGATCGTGCAAACGCGGCTGAAACCGTTGCTTCAATCAAACAAATTCACGAAGAAATGCCCGAAGCAAATATAATCTTGGGCGTTTCTAATATTTCTTTCGGACTGAATCCTGCGGCTCGCGTCGTTTTGAACTCAATTTTCCTACACGAATGCGTCGAAGTTGGTATGAACTCGGCAATCGTTAATGCTTCTAAAATTCTGCCATTGAATCGGTTTAACGAACACGAAATCGAAGTCGCACTTGATTTGATCTACGACCGACGCAAATTTGAAGGTGACATTTGCACATACGATCCGCTCGGGGAATTCACGACTTTGTTTGAAGGAAAAACCGCAAAGTCAATGAAGGCAGATATTTCCAATCTTCCCATCGAAGAAAAATTGCAAAGACACATCATTGACGGCGAAAAAATTGGTCTTGAAGATACTCTCAAAGCCGCACTCGAAAAATATGAACCGCTCGACATTATCAACACCCATCTTCTGGGCGGTATGAAGGTTGTCGGTGACCTTTTCGGTTCGGGACAGATGCAACTTCCCTTCGTTTTGCAATCTGCTGAGGCGATGAAAACTGCCGTTAAATTCCTCGAACCATTTATGGAAAAGGTTGAAGGCTCAGGCAAAGGTAAGATGATTTTGGCGACGGTCAAAGGCGACGTTCACGACATCGGCAAAAATCTGGTTGATATTATTTTGACCAATAACGGCTATGACGTTGTAAATTTGGGAATTAAACAAGGCATTGACGAAATTCTGCACGCTTATCAGCAACACAAAGGCGATGCGATCGGGATGTCCGGTTTGCTCGTCAAATCAACTCTGATTATGCGTGATAATCTCGAAATTATGAACGAACGCGGCATCAATGTTCCGGTAATTTTGGGTGGTGCGGCGTTGAATCGTAAATATGTTGATAACGATTTAGTGCCAATCTACAACGGCAAATTGTTTTATGCCCGTGATGCTTTTGATGGACTTCACGCGATGGATTCTTTAACTCAGAAGGGTTCAACCACAGAGAACACAGAGTTCACAGAGAAGGCGAAAGCGGTTTCTGCTGGTTCAGATGAAGTTATCCAAACTGTTGATGATGTTGAGGATTTGGTCGGTGAAGATGCAAAACTCGGGATGAAAGCCGCAACGGTGCATCAGAAAAAATCGGCTCTTGATTCAACTCATACTACTAAATCCGACGTTAAACCTGCCGAAATTATTCCAGCCGCACCGTTCTACGGCTCAAAAGTTGTGGAAATCACCGATTTGAATAAAGTCTTTGAATTCATCAACGAAACTGCCCTTTTCAAAGGTCAATGGCAATACAAACAGGGCAAAAAATCGAAGGAAGAATACGCAGAGATTTTGGAAAAAGAGGTTTATCCTAAATTCAAAGCGATCAAAGCACAGGCGATTCGTGAAAAACTGCTCGAAGCAAAATTAGTTTACGGCTACTTCCCTTGCCATTCGGAAGGAAACGATTTGATTATTTTGCAGGACGATGAAAAAACCGAAAGATTGCGTTTCACTTTCCCTCGTCAACCTCTTGAACAACGCGGCAGTAAAAACTTATGTTTAGCCGATTATTTCTCGTCGGATAAAACTGATGTCGTTGCGTTTCAATTAGTTACGATGGGAAGAAAGGCTTCGGAACACGCCGCTCAGCTTTTCAAATCTGATAATTACACCGATTATCTTTTGTTCCACGGACTTTCGGTTGAATCGGCGGAAGCACTCGCCGAAATGTGGCACAAACGCGTCCGCGAAGAACTCGGCTTTGCCCAAAATGATGCCAAAGATTTAGCCAAACTTTTCCATCAAGGCTATCAAGGTTCGCGTTACAGCTTCGGTTATCCGGCGTGTCCGAATCTCGAAGATCAGACAAAACTTTTTGAACTGCTTCAACCCGAAAGAATTGATGTCGAATTATCGGAAGAATTTCAGCTTCATCCCGAACAATCAACTTCAGCGATAATCGTCCATCATCCGGAGGCGAAATATTTTAACGTGGAGTAGGAATTAGCCACGAATTAACACGAATTTTCACGAATTATTTTTTTTTGTTTTTGCATGATTTAAAGTGTTGTATGCTTGAATAATTTAGACGAATTTTAAAAATCAAGGTTAATTTTAGTATTTAAAAAATTCGTGTTAATTCGTGCAAATTCGTGGCTAAAACCTCTTAAATTTATGGAAATACTTCACAAAGACCTATCATATAAAATCGTTGGTTTGGCTATGCAAATTCACCGTGAGTTGGGTTACGGATTCCTCGAAAAGGTTTATGAAAATTCTTTGATGATTTTGTTGCGGGAGAATAAAATTAAAGCCGAGCAGCAAGTTCCGATCAAAGTCAATTTTCACGGGCAAATTGTCGGTGATTACATTGCTGATATTGTAGTTGAAGACTCAATAATTTTGGAGCTAAAAGTGATTGATAAAATTACAAAATTCCAAATTGCTCAAACAATCAATTACTTAAAAGCTACTGATCTTAAACTTGCTCTGTTGATAAATTTCGGCAAAACAAGTCTCGAACACGAAAGAATTGTTTTATAATTCGTGTCAATTCGTGTTAATTTGTGGCTATAATTCCCTATACTTATGGATATTTACTCAAAAGCAACATTTTTATCTGAATTTCTTCCCAAAAATTTGGGAAAACATCATCAGAAACACGAATGGATCTTTGCCGAATATTTTGAGCATCCCGAACAACGCGAGGACAAAAAGTCTTATCGGGCTTTTGTTTTTCGTAATAAATCGCGGACGGTTTACGGTCTTAAAGAATTTTACAATGACGCGAAAACTGATTTTCGGGCGTTAGCGGCGAAGGTAGTGACGGATGAGAGATTTCGTGAAAGTTTTATTACGGATGATGAGGATTTACCAAAAATTTGGAAGCGGCATTAAGAGCATTCAATTATGAAAGAAGAAATCTCACTCAAAATTGAAAATGAAGAAATAGTTTTTGCAGATTTAACAAACCGTGTCCAATTAGAAGTTGTTATCGTCTGCAAAAGTGGAAATATATTTTTGTATGATTTGGAAAAACATCAAAATCAATTTCTCACTAAATTACCTTTTAATTCAATTCCAAATTTATTGGAAGACTTTAACCCAATGAAAGTTTTGGAAAATCTTTCTCCAACTGAATTAGCTCAATTACTTGAAAATCAGCCTTCTGAACCTGAAACAATCGAAACCAATAAAGAGAAAAATAAAGATTTCGTTAATAGTTTGTCTTTAAATGCAAAACTTCATAGTTTCGACAATTACGTTTGCATTGTTCAGAAAAATGGAACTTCAGGGGTTGTTTTGAATCTCGAAAATCCGAATTATCGGAAAATCTTAACTCGTGGTGATTATCAGGTCGAGCATTGTCAATTTCCAATTGCATTTTACGAAAAACGTAACCAAACATTTTTAATTCACGGAACCGATTGGAACAGGTTAGACATTACTTGTTTGGAAACTGACGACCTTTTAACCCAAAGATTTGTCGATTACGATTCCAACTCAAATTATTTCGATTATTTTCACAGCTCATTGCTTATTTCTCCTGATTCAAAATATTTTACGAGCAATGGTTGGGTTTGGCATCCTTACGATGTAATAACCGTTTATCCAATTGAGAATTTTTTACAAAAATATGAACTTTCACATCTACAATTTGATTTTGAGGATGTTGATGGTTACAACTGGGATAGACCTTTATGTTGGTTTGATAATAAAACTCTCGGGATTGGTTATAACAAAAAAGAAGCAAATGATGGTAAAGGCGATTTTATGTCTGAAATTATATTTGTTGATATTTTAGAAAAAAAGATTGTAAATCGAATTAACTTCGAGGGTTTCGCATTGTCACAATATGGGGCAACCGAAGGCGATTTGTTTTTTGATACTGAAAATAAGCATTTCCTTGGGTTGAATAATAAGAGCGGTCTTCTAATTTCTGATATTGACGGTAATGAGCTTTTTCGAGATTCAGCCCTTACCTCTCATAAATATTCGCAACAACATAAACTTTTCTACCAAATAGATACACAAAAAAAAGTTATTGAATTTGTAAAGAATTTGATATGAACCTATTTAACCCAGCCAAAAGAGAAGAACTTATCGCCCGTCTTAATCGTTTAACGCCCGAATCAAGGGCTTTGTGGGGCAAAATGAGTGTTGGCGAAATACTTTGTCATTGTTTGGACGGTAATAAAATGGCTCTCGGTGAAATTCCGCCGACGGATAAAAGTAATTTTTTCACCCGTAGTTTGGTTAAATATTTGGTCGTTTATATTGTGCCGATTCCGAAAGGTGCTCCCGCTCCGCCCGAAATCAATCCGCAAAAAAAAGGCACAAAACCGCAGGATTTTGAACGCGAACGTCAGCTTTTGATTGAAGACATCAATAATTTTGCCAAATTAACCTCCGATGATTTCAAGGGCAGACATCATATTTTCGGCAAGCTCACGCCGAACCAATGGGCTAGATTAGGTTATAAACATCTCGACCACCATTTGAAACAATTCGGAGTTTGAGAAAAAAAATAAATTGCCTTGAGACATTTTGCCTCGAATTTACGCGTTACAGTTCGGAGGCAAATTTTTTATGGCAATTAATTCTACTTTTTTACCAAGACCTTCTGACAGAAATCTTTATCTTTTGGCGGGAATCGCATTTCCCTTGTTGGTCTTGATCGGTTATTTCAAATCCTATTATTTCATTTCTTTTTTTTCCGACGCCCGACCAATCACGAATTCTTTAGTGCATTTGCACGGAATTGTGATGTCTGCCTGGGTTCTTTATTTTACCGCTCAAATTGCCCTGATTCGCACAAAAAATGTTAAATTACATATGACAATGGGTTTTGCCGGAATCGGGCTGGCTGCAATTGTTGTAATTGTTGGTTTACTAACTGCTTATGATTCACACGTTGTCCGTCACGTAGCTCCGCCGGGAATCAGCCCATATAGTTTTCTGGTAATTCCACTTGGTGATTTGTTTTTCTTTGTAACTTTTTTTGCCGGTGCAATTTACTACCGCAAACGTCCGGCTGAACATAAATCTTTAATGTTAATGACGGCAATCAATTTTCTGCCGCCGGCAATTTCGAGGATTCCAATTTATCCCGAACAATTTTTTATGCTTTGGTCATTCGGAATTCCCTGTTTGGCTGCCATCGTTTGCTTAATTTGGCATTCCATCAAATACCGAAAAATCAATAAAGTTTTTGCATTGGCTGTCGTAGCTTATGTAATTTTCCAACCTCTAAGAATTATTTTTGGAATGTCTGAAAGCTGGATCAATTTTATGAAAATGATTTTTGGATAATTTTCTCACGGGGATTGGACTGAAATAATTCAAACAAAATCTGGTTTCAAATCCCTGTGAATTCCCTCTTCTCGACATTGACCAAATTCTGCAAATCCCCGAAAATCAAATTCTATATGAACAAACGATTTTCGGTTTTAATTTTCCTATTTTTATTTGCTGCATCCAATCTTTTTGCCCAAACCGCACAGGTCAAATCCTTTGACCCTAATTACAAAAGAATTTTCAATAATCCGACGCAGGATAAAAATTTTTATCTTTTAAGTATGATGCAAAATTTGTCCGACGTTCGAAAGACTTTGAACAAAAATAAAGTATTCAAACAATTGGCAAATCAACATGCAGACCAATCAAAAATTGCGGTTAACTGCAACAATGTCAAATGTTACGATGATGCCTTTCGATTTACTGATACAGAAATAGAAACAATTGCAAAAGAACTTGAAAATTCCGCCAAAGAAAATAACTTATCCAAATTAGTTGAAAATCATTTGCGACCGTCCGGAATTTTTATTCGTTATGATTCCAGATCCAATACTGAACTTTTAGTTTCCGCCTGGCGTGATGCGGCGAAAGGCGTAAATCATATTCTGGATGTTTTCGGTCTGGGAAGGATGCACTTTATAAGGACATTGATAATGTCAGTTTCGATGTTAACGGAGTGGAATACCAAAAGATTTTGAAAACAAAAGTAGCCGAAATTAATTTTAAAAAAAATACATTATTCTTTGAGCCGACACTTTCCTACGCGATGAAGCTTTTGGAAATAAATAAACGCGATGAAGCAGGTCGGCACGAGTTATTAGAAGCAAAGGATAATAAAAAAGCCTTTGAAAACCTTAAAAATATTAAATGGAATGATTATCCGTATTCGGTGATTTTAGTGCTTGGTTCAGGTCCCGGAAACTCCGGTTTGAGCATTAGCAAGGAAGGAATGACACGTTCGGACGAAGCCGTAAAACTCTTTCAAGCCAAGCAAGCTCCGTTAATTATTCTTTCGGGCGGCTATGTTCATCCTGCCCACACACCGTATTGTGAAGCGGTTGAAATGAAAAAATACATAATGGAAAAATATAAGATTCCTGAGGAAAATATTTTGATCGAACCACACGCCCGACACACAACAACCAACGTCCGAAACGCCGCCCGAATTATGTTTCGTGACCAAATCCCAACCGAAAAAAAAGGATTGATTACCTCAAGTCAATCCCATATTGATTACGTTGCCGGAGAAACTTTCAAAAAAAGATTTATGGATGAAATCGGCTTTGTTCCGATGCAGATTTTCCAAAGAATTTCACCAGTAGCTATTGAATTCATTCCACTTAAAGAATCTCTGTTCGTAAATTCAATGGAAACGCTTGACCCATAATTTCAATTTCTAATTTAAATAAATATCTTGCTTTCCGATTTGCTATTTGGGAATTTTTTTATTATATTTGTTTCATTGATGAAACATTTTTGCATCTCGCAACGTATAATGTTTCAGAAGGTTTCTACAAATAATAAAAAAACAATAGGAGATAATCAAATGGCAAAAATTAATCCATATTTGACCTTTAACGGCAATTCGGAAGAGGTTTTCAACTTTTATAAATCAGTTTTCGGTGGCGAATTTGCAACATTTATGCGGTTCGGAGATATGCCTGCCCAAGATGGTTGCCCCGAAATATCAGATTCCGACAAAGCAAAAATAATGCACGTTGCATTGCCTTTGAGTGATGGTCACGTATTAATGGCATCTGATGCAATTGGCGAACAGGCAGATTCAGTTGAATCGGGCAATAATATTTCCCTTTCCGTTAGCGCAGACAGCAAGGAAGAAGCAGATAAGCTTTTCAATGGACTTTCTGATAGCGGAACAGTCACTATGCCGATTTCAGATACTTTCTGGGGTGCTTATTTCGGAATGTGCAAAGACCAATTCGGCATCAATTGGATGGTCAATTACGATTATCCGAAAAATGACTAATTTTACATTCAACCAACGAATATGAGATCAAGAAAATTACCTATCATTTATTGGCTTATTACCATTTTCTTTGCCCTGTTTATGATTTTAGACGGTTTAGCAGGTGTTTTGCGGGTTGAGGGTGGCAAAGAAGCATTAGCCGTTTTAGGCTATCCGGAATATTGTTTAACGATTTTGGGGTTGGCTAAATTGTTTGGATCAATCGCAATTCTGCAACCGTCTTTTCGCACTATTAAAGAATGGGCTTACGCCGGTTTTACCTTCATATTCGTTGGCGGATTTGCTTCACATGCATTCACGGGAGACGGCATTGGAATGCTGTTTCCCCCTTTAATTATGCTTGGAATAATGTTTGTTTCATACACTTTATGGAAAAAGATCGAATCTGAAAGATTCTAAATAAGGAGAAATTTTTATGAAAATCGCAGTTATAATTGTTCGAGTTTTGATGGGTTTATTATTTATTTTTGGTTCGGTTACATATTTTCTTAATCTGATCCCAACACCCGAATTATCCGGAAATCTAAAAACCTTTAACGATGGAATAAATGCCTCGGGCTATTTAATGACCCTGATAAAATCCACTGAATTAGTTTGTGGGATTGCCTTTGTCACAGGTCGGTTTGTTCCTCTGGCGAGTGTTCTCATTGCTCCTGTAATTGTTAATATTCTTTTCGTTCACCTTTTTCTTGACAGAACAACTTTACCAATTGCGATTTTTCTGGTTCTGGCAAATATTTTTGTGGCTTTTTCTAATTGGGAAAAATACGAACCGCTTTTGGAGGCAAAATAGTCATGGGTAAATTAAAATTGCAAATGCAGGTTTCAGTTGATAATTTCATCGCCGGACCAAATGGAGAAATGGATTGGTTGGTTTGGGATTGGGATGACAATCTGAAAAATTATGTTGCTGCACTCAATGAACCGATTGACCATATAATTTTGGGTCGAAAAATGGCTAAAGGTTTTATAGATGCCTGGGCAGAAAGGGTAAATGATCCGGAAATGGCTGAATTTGCCCATAAAATGAATGACACCCCAAAAACAGTTTTTTCTAAAACGCTCGAATCTATTAATGGCAAAAATACTTCTGTTGCAAATGGCGATTTGGTTGATGAGATCGCCAAACTAAAGAACGAAAATCAGGAAATAATTGCCTACGGCGGCGGGAATTTTGTTTCTTCCTTGATCAAAAACAATTTGATTGATGATTATCATTTATTCGTAAACCCGGTTGCTGTGGGTAAAGGAATGACTATTTTCGGCAGTTTGGATGAAAAATTAAATCTTAATTTAATTAAAGCAACTGCCTTTGAATGCGGAATTGTAGCTCTGCATTATCAGACGAAAAAATAAAGGGAGTTTTTTGTGAAATACAATTCAATCGAAGCATTTGTGCCTTCGGGTAAAGATTTTCAACTTTCTAAACAATTATTTTTGGAACTTGGTTTTAAGATTGTCTGGGAAGCTGAGGATTACATCGGTTTTGAAAATAACGGCTGTCGTTTTATTTTGCAAAATTATAACGTCAAAGAATTTGCAGAAAATTTTATGATGAGCGTTAAAGTTGAGAATTTGGACGAATTCTGGAAAACCCTAAATAAATTGGATTTGCCTGAGAAATTCGGTGTCAAACTTCGTGAACCAACCAGCTTTCCTTGGGGCAAGGAGGTTAATTTAATTGATATTGCGGGAGTTTGCTGGCATTTTTCCGAAAGTAAATAAATACAATGAATCAAAATCAACTGGTAAAAACTGAAGAAATTGAATGGAAACCTTTAAATGAAGAAGGTGTAAGCGGGGTTTATGTCAAATCCTTGTTGTATGACAAAGAAACTCATCGCTCACCAACAATTCTTTTAAAATTCGATGCGGGAGCAACTTATCCTTTGCATAATCATCCCGGCGGCGAAGAAATATTTGTTCTGAAAGGCGACATCAAACTTGGTAAAGATGAGTTAAAAGCAGGCGATTTTCTTTATACTGCGGTCAATAATAAACACCGTGTCAGCACTAAAAATGGATGTATCGTTTTGGTCAAAGTTCCACAGGAAGTCGAAATTATCAAATCACGTTTATAGTAAAATGACTGAAAATGTTTGTTTTCAAATAAAAAGACTTACTTCAAATGAAGTTTTCTTAGCCAAAGAACTGGCAAAAATGTTTGGGTTTACAGAAGGCTCAAAAAATCAGTTTTTTGCCTCTGAAAATTATGTTCGTCAGATGTTGGAAAAAGAAGATTTTCACGTTATTGTCGCTTTGGAAAATAACAAATTGATCGGTGGTTTAACTGCTTATGAAATGAAAATGTTCAAGCGGGAAACCACCGAAATGTTTTTGTATGAAATTGAAGTTGCCGAAAATTACAGGCAAAAAGGGGTGGGCAAAGGCTTAATTGAATTTTTAAAGGAAATTTGCACTACCAAAGGAATTGTTGAAATGTTTGTCGGCACAGAAAAAGATAATTTTCCTGCCAAAAAATTATATTCAGCAACCGGAGGAATGGCAGATGAAAATTCAGTTTGGTTTAATTACGAATTTTGATTAGAATAAAAAAGTTATGTTTACAAAAGAAAAAGCCCGTAGATTTGCCTGGTTTTGTTTAGGGATCGTTTTTTCGCTTAGTGTCCTTTATTTTTTCAAATTTTGGCTTTTTGCTGATTGATTTTGATTTTCCTTTATCAAATCCTTACCGAATCCCCAACGAAATTTAGTATGAAATATAGGACTCCCCAAACCTCTAACCGCTGTCCACATCATTATTGCTAAAACCGAATGTTTAAATCCGCCTTTACTTTTGACGCATTGATATAATCTTCTGTCCGAACGCCAACGCGCCATCCAACTTCCGCCGTTAAAATAATCCAAATCGTGTTCCACACAACAATCCCCGTAAATTCCATCCGGGAAATGTGTGCAGCCGTCCGATTTAAATCCTTCGGGAAAGGGACGCTGAGTAATTGGTGTAACTTGCGTTTGAGCCTTTGTTTCTATCGAAAAAACCAGAATGATAAAAAAGGTGATAAATGCAATTTTCATAAATAAATACTAAAGGATATGTTACTCTTTTTCTCAAGATAATCAATATTTTCAGTTAAAATCACCTCATTAGCCTATCAAAATTTTTCGTTGTAGAATTCCTGTATGAGTAAAAAAATCTTTATTGCTGGCTCGGGCGGAATTGGTGAAGCCGCCGCTTTATTACTTCGTGAATGGTGTGAATTTGAAACCGAAATCTTTTTAGGCGATATATCCGAAAAAAGTTTACAAAAAGCCCAAAATTTTGTGGTTGAAAATTCCCAAAAAACTTCAAAGGTCGAAACAGTTTTGATGACCGATGAAATAAATGACTCAATGAAATCGGCTTTTTCTGGCTGTGACGTTTTGCTCGATTGTTCGCCGGGCGGACAAGCACCAAAAATGGCTCAATTTGCCAAAGAATTTAAAATGCACTACGCAAATTTGACCGAATATGTCGCTGAAACCGACAAAATCATGCAATTGGCAAAAGATGCCGATACCGGATTTGTTCTGCAGACGGGTTTGGCTCCCGGTTTTATCAATGTTTTGGCAATGTCTTTATATAAAAAGTTTGTTGAAAAATACGAAAACGAAACCGTGGAAAGAATCGGAATGAAAGTTGGAGCATTAACCGCTCACGCTCATCAACCTCATTTTTACGGGTTTACCTGGTCACCTATCGGAGTGGCGACCGAATATGTTAAGAATTCCAGAGTTATACGCAACTACAAAATTACTGAAAGACCGGCACTTTCTTCTCGTGAAACCATTGTTATCGGTGCCAGAACTTATGAAGCTGATTTGACTTCCGGCGGCGCGGCTGACCTTCCCGATTTCTTTGTCGGAAAAGCTAAAGCCCTTGATTATAAAACTTTGCGTTACGTTGGTCATTACGATTGGGTTGAATCTGTCATTAGAAAACTTCCTAAGGATGGGAATTTGCCGAACAAACTTCAAGACAAAATGCTCGAAGCAATTCCATCAGTTGAAGATGATTTGGTGTTGGTGCATTCTTCGGTGGATGGTTTTGACAGTAACGGACGGCGCAGAATGATCGAAAAAGCATTTTATGTTCATCCATTAGAAATTAACGGAAAAGTTTTAAGAGCAATTCAAACAACAACCGCAACACCGCTTTTGGAATCAGCTATGATGCTTTTAACCGGGAATTACAAAGGTGTAGTTTTGCAAAGCCGGATCGAACCTAACAAATTTATGAAAGGCAATTTTGTCAGTCGGGTTTACCAATAAACAATCGGTCAATTTCGGTCAAATTGACGAGCCAATCAGTCTTTTTGACCGATAAAAATTTATTGATTTATTTTAATTAAATCTGTAAATGTTTAGTTAAATTAAACTTACCCTAACCCCTTTTTTTTGGCACGAATATTGATTTAATAAAAGTCCCCCCTTCCCTGCCTCCAATTTAAACTATATTTGTGTCTAATTATGATTTCCTTATCATTCTTTAATATCTTTGTTTCTAAAATTCGTTTCACGGGAACACAAAATGAAAGCCTTGAACGAATTGAATTCTTAACCGCCATTGATAATTTTAGATTATCAAGTCTTCCCTATTTTCTTGGAGTTTCGGTTTTTACCGCTCTTAACCATAATGCCGGAAATCTAAAACTGGAATTATTCTGGCTATTCACTTCATTCATTGTAAGGTCACTTTTTCAATTCTTTTACCGTCGGATTCAACAATCCCTGTTGAATGAGAATTCTGATTTTGCTCTATTAAAATTGATCATTCAGACATCAGCAATTTTATATGGAATTTTTTGGGGCTCAACAATTTTCTTTTTTCATCCTGCAATTGAACAATTTAATTTCAACTCCTTCTTAATTTTAGTGGTTTGCTTAATTGCAGTAATTTCAAACTACGGCTTAATTTGTCTTCCCCGCTCCGATCTATTTTTGTTGTTTGCTATCGCGGTGGGAATTACCTCAATATCCCCGGCTTTGACTTATGACCTTAATAACTCATATTTGGCTGCTCTTGGATTTACAATTTTTATTTCTGTTCAAACCTTCTATTCCATCAGGCTAAAAGGCAAATTCGACGAACAAATTTTGTTAAAAATGCAAAACCAGGAATTGGTCAACTCATTGGAAGAAAATCGAGCCAAAATGAACCAAAATATTAAAGTTCTGGAGGATTTATCACTTCACGATGATTTGACTCAACTTCCAAACCGCCGTTTTTTAATGAACAAATTTTTAAACTCCAGGCTGGAATCCGAAGATGAAACCGAATTTAGTTTAATGATTTTGGATTTGGACAATTTCAAAACCATAAATGACAGATTCGGACATCTGGTCGGGGACAAAGTTTTGATCAAAGTTGCAGCTATTTTGAAGAATTCCATTCGCGGAACAGATTGTGCGGCACGGGTTGGCGGCGAAGAATTTGTAATTTTTTTGCCAAATTCCAAACAAAATGAAGCTCTGTTGGTGGCGGAAAGAATTCGTCAAACCATTCAAAATCAAATATTTTTAGATACCAAAAACCAGCCTTTTCAAATAACAACTTCAATTGGCTTAGCAGAATCAGTTATAAATTCCGATTTAACAAATGTTTTTCAAAAAGCAGATACAGCACTTTATGAAGCCAAACAGGAAGGTAAAAACAGGATCAAAATTGCAACTGAAACGGATTTTGATTTTTCACTGAATCAATCAATTGCATCCCTTTCGGAAATTAACAAATTTCTAAATTAATATTGAGATGTTCTGAAATCTTCTTTTTAATGCCATAATGTCCGGTAGAAAATATGAAAATTGTTTGCCTTTCCGATACGCACAATTGTAACGAAAATATTGAAGTTCCCGATGGAGACATTTTACTTCACGCGGGCGATGCAACTGTGCGCGGAACTATTTTTGAAATCAACCAGTTTGCAAATTGGTTTACTTCACTTCCACATAAACATAAAATTTTTGTTGCCGGAAATCACGATTGGCTCTTTGAAAATGATAATGCTTTGGCACGAATGTTAATCAGCCAAGTTTCCTATTTACAAGATTCTTTTATTGAAATTGAGGGCTTAAAAATTTATGGAAGTCCCTGGCAGCCAAGATTCTACGATTGGGCTTTTAATCTAAATCGAGGTGCGGAATTGGCGGAAAAATGGAAACAGATTCCGCTTAATACGGATATTTTAATTACACATGGTCCGCCAAATGGAATTTTAGATGAGGTTCCCCGAAAATATTCGATTGAAAATACCGGTTGCGAAGAATTGCGAAAACGGGTGGAAACCCTGGCAGAATTCGGTAATCTAAAACTTCATCTTTTTGGACACATTCATTGCGGTTATGGTCAAATGGAAAAATTTGGAGTTAAATTTGTTAATGCTTCAAATTGTGATGAAGAATATAATCCCACCCAACCCCCGATTATTGTTGAGATTTGATTTTTTTATTCAATAATTTGAAAATCGTCAGCCCGATCTAAATTAATCAAAATAGTTTTCAATTTTTCCGGTGGAGCTATTAATTTTCTTTCCCTCAAATCAAGCCAACCGACCAAACTCGAAACTGTTGCGGAGATTTTTTCATTATTTTTATAGAAAATGTTTCGGATTTTCCAAAAACGATTGTCAGTTGAAAAACCCGCAATTAACAATTTAACTGTAAATTGTTCTAATAAATGGACTTCTTTGAAATATTCAATTTCATCTTTCAAAACTACAGGACCAAAATTTTGTTTTCTAAATTCGGACATGGGAAACCCGTTCGCCTCAAAATAGAGCATTCTCGTAGTCGCCGAAAAGTCTAAATATGCCGTGTTTCTTAAATGAGCGTTAAAATCCATATCGCCCCAACCGGCTTGAAAAGTTTGTGAAAACATAATTTGAAATTATTCACCAAATTTAGCTCTATTAGCAAAAATAAATCATATATTCTTAAAATAAATTACCCCAAATTTTAATTTTAAATTCCAATGCGTTAAAATTCATTCTTTGCAAATAAATGGACGAAAACCGTAATCAACAAATAGATTTAAAATCGCACACTGCCTTAGTGCCGACTAAAGAGGAAATTTCAGTTCTTTCCTTAACTGAAAAAATCGGCTTTAAACTCACCCATCGAATGAATCAGGGAATTTGGAAAAAATTCTGGACATTTTGCCAACGCCATATCGGTTCACTTTGGATAAAAATTTCGACTTACAATTTAATGAATGTTTTCGGAATCGAAGTTATCAACAAATCAAACTTTAATCGCCCCCTTTTGCTGGTAGCAAATCATCGCTCATTTTTCGATATGTATGTTGTTTCCTCAGTAATGTTCCGCCAAACGAGACATCCGATGACACTCTTCTTTCCGGTCCGTGCCAAATTTTTTTACGATAATTTGATTGGTTGGTTCGTCAATTTAGTAATGGGTTGGTGGTCAATGTATCCGCCTTTTTTTCGTGAAGCAAAGGAAGCCAAAAAACGCGAGTTTGATAAGTTTTCCCTGCGCCGTTTAACCCAAATTTGTTCAGTTGGTTATGGTCACGTGATCGGATTTCACCCCGAAGGAAAACGAAATTTAAATGAAAGTCCATATGATTTTTTGCCCGCTCAACCGGGAGTCGGCGCAGTCATTATGAAAGCCAAACCGCAAGTAATCCCAGTATTCATTGCCGGATTAGGAAATGATCTGCCAAAACAGATTTTGGGAAATTGGACAGGTGGTGAAAAAGTTCGGATTTGGTTCGGTGAACCGGTGGAGCTTTCTGCCTTTTATGAAAAAGGTGATCGGTTACGCACACATAAAGAAATTGCTGACTTCCTGATGACTAAAATTGGTGAATTGGGTGAAAAGGACAAGGAATTTATGGCAAAAAACATTAAATGAACCTCTAAAAACCCATTCTTTTGCTTTCCAATTTCAAGGAAGTCTTGTTAATAAATAGTTAATTCTACTTATTTCAAAAGTAAAATCTGTAGTCATAAATTTTAAATACCTTGAATTGTATAGAAATTCTGCCATAATACGCTTAGAACTCCGCAATAATTTTTTGTTGTGTCGTTCCTAACATTATGAAACTTTTGAAAATTAACTTCTTTTTCGTTTTCCTTTTTATTTCTGTAATTAACATTTTTGGTCAAACACCTCGGGTTCGCACTTTTGATGCTCAACATTACATAATTCGTTCAAGTTTTGACCGCAAAAACAAAATTTTCTATGGTGATGTAACCGTTCAGGTCAAACCTTTGACCGATAATTTCAACAAATTGGTTTTAGATTCGGTTGGAATGAAATTTCAATCAGTGACTCTCGAACCAACCGGAACAACTCTTGATTACAAACAAACTGCTGATAAAGTTACCGTTATATTGGATAAATCTTTTTCACAAAATGATTTAGTTTCGGTGAGATTCAAATATTCCTCGCAAACTCCTAAAAAAGGCGTTTATTTTGTTGATGAAGAAAAGGCAGATGGAAAAGTTTTACATTCGTCTCAGGTTTGGACGCAAGGCGAAGCAGAAGAAGCCCGTTATTGGTTTCCCAGCTATGATTTCCCGGATGATAAGGCGACAACCGAACAATATATAACAATTCCAAATGATGAAGTTGCAATTGCTAATGGCGAACTTTTGGAAAAAACCGAAAACTCTGATGGAACAACCACTTTCCATTACAAAATGCCCGTTGTTCATTCCGTTTATTTAACTTCTTTTGTAGTTGGAAAATACGTCAAAGTTGAAGGAAAATACAAAAATATTCCACTCGGCTATTATGTTTATCCGGGTAAGGAAAATATAGTTGAAAAAGCCTATGGCAAAACCCCCGATATGATGCGGGTTTACGAAGAATTAACCGGAATTGATTTTCCATACAATAAATATGACCAAACGATTGTTGCCCGTTTTAATTTCGGCGGAATGGAAAACATTACGGCAACCACAATGGCTGATACCGAAATTATGTTTGGATTGTTCAGCCCGGATATTGCGGTGGATCTTGTGTCACACGAACTTGCACATTCCTGGTTCGGTGATCTGGTCACAACCAAGGATTGGTCTAACCTTTGGTTGAATGAAGGATTTGCAACTTTTATGGAAGCTGCCTATCGTGAAAAATCTAATGGGCGAGCCGATTACTTACGAAAAGTCCGCGAAGATGCAGCACAATATATGGCGGAGGATTCTTATTCCAATTCAAGACATCCCCTCATGCGTCCGAATCCACCCACCGATGACTCGCTTTTTGATACTACGACCTATCAAAAAGGCGGTGCAGTTATACATACACTGAGAGAAGAAGTTGGAACTGAAAACTTTTGGAAAGCAATTAACATTTACCTGAATCGTCACAAATTTGACAATGTAGTCACGGAAGATTTGAAAAGGGCAATGCAAGAAGTTTCTGGTAAAGACCTTTCCTGGTTTTTCGATCAATGGGTTTATAAAGCTGGATTTCCTAAATTAATAATCACTCAGGTTTACAATCAAACTAAAAAACGACTGACTCTCAATATTACCCAGTCCCAAAAGATAGATTCAATTACTCCGTCAGCTTTTATTTTGCCAATGGAGTTGGAAATTCAGACCGCAAAAGGAACTAAAACTGAAAAAATTCAAATTAATAAACGTAGTCAAACTATCAATTTACAGGTTGATTCTAAACCAGTTAAAGTAATTTTCGATAAGGATGAAAAGATACCGTTAAAGAATTTGAGAGTTATTAAATAAGAGTTTTAACCTAAACAACAAAAGTTCCGCTACACATTGCAGCGGAACTTTTTCTTTGAGACGACAAGAAACGTTGAAAAATACAAGGGCGCAAAGCAACACGCGGGTCGCGCCAAAAACGGCAGAACTTTATGTGTCCTTCTTCACCATAGCCTACGAGGTTAGCTGTCGGGCTAGGAAAGAAGAAGTTTCCCGCGTTTCTCAACGCTACGCCCCTGTTTAGTAAAACTAAACTTTGGTTCCCCCGTGCTGCGCTTTAATAGGCACAACTTCGGCGACAACTTTTCAACAAATGAACTATAACAAATTTTTTTTGATAAATTAATGAAAATTATCGGCTCGGATAAAGTTGGTAAAGTAGCAAATAAACAACAACTCCAGTCACTGAAACATATAGCCAAACGGGAAAAACCACCCTTGCAAATTTTTTGTGAATCTCAAATTGTCCTTTCAAAGCTTTGTAAAAAATAAAAGGAATGGCAGGTGCCACTACTGCGGCTAAAATGGTATGAGTGGCTAAAATCGTAAAATAAATCGGTCGTATGATGCCTTCGCCTGTAAATTTGGTAGGACCTAATCCGAAGTAATAAGTGCGGATTGAATGATGAATTAAATAACAGAAAAGAAATATAGATGATGACACAACCGCCGACACCATACAAACCCGATGTTTTTGGATTTCTTTATTTTTAATAAAGTAAAATCCAAATATTAAAAGAACTCCGCTAAAAGCGTTTAATGTAGCGTTAAGATGCGGAAAGATTTCTAAAAGTTGCACTATCCAAACCCCTTGTTCCTATTTATAAAAACCTAATAATAAAAATAAAATGCCCCACAAGATACCCATAAAATGCCAATACCAACCCACTACTTTAGCAAACCATTGGCGTTTTAGGAGCTCTTCGTCCTCCAAAGTCACATTTTGGGTTTTCAGAACAATATAAACCAATGAAATAATTCCCCCGAAAACGTGAAATGCGTGTATTGAAGTTAAAATATAAAAAAGTCCGGCAAATGAATTCCCGGTGGCGTAATAGCCCAGATTTACCAAATTAAACCAGGCTAAAACCTGTGATGCAATAAAAACCGCCCCAACTACAGCCGTAATCAAAAACCATTTTCGGGCTTTGATTTGATTTCCCTGAAACAGACTTTTTTTTGCCAACTCGTAATCAATACTGCTGACAATAATTAGACCCGTGCTGATCCAAAGTTGGAAAGGTAAACTAAATGGTCGCCATTCGAGAGCCTGATTTGTCGCCAAAACAATGTAGGTGCCGATCAAGGCGCCAAAAGTCATTAATACAACCAACAGAATTAATCCCATTCCAACCCGATATTTATCAGGCTTAAAGGATTCAATATCCTCATTTTTTTCATCGGAACGGTCATCTCCGCCACCGCCGCCACCACCGCGTTTGCCGTTATTTGAACCATTTCCTCCGCTTAACTTTTGCGGAGGTCGTTTTTTCTTTTTGTTTGGTTCAGATTCTAATTCTTCGACTGTTCCGACTTTTAATTCCATCTAATGATTAACGACCATCAAACCAAAAATTAAAGGCAAATAAAGCACCGACACCAACAATAATCTTCTGGCAGATTTTTCTGTTTTCGAGCGGGCTGTTTTAATACTTTCCCACAAAAACCACAGTCCTAAAATCGTTGCTCCAATCAAATAAGTTATTCCGGTTAAGCCGACAAAAAATGGAGCTAAACTAATTGGCAGCAACATTATCGAAAAAACAACAATTTGCCGTGCCGTCATTTTGCCCGACGGTTCAACTACGGGCAGCATAAGGATTCCCGCCTTTTTATATTGCTCACGATACATCCACGCAATCGCCAAAAAATGCGGAAACTGCCACAAAAAAAGTAATGCAAACAAAGCTAATGCTGGCACGGAAATTTCATTAGCCGCAGATGTCCAACCCATCAGCGGAGGCATTGCTCCGGGAATTGCACCAATTGCAGTTGATGCAGAAGTTCTGGTCTTTAAAGGTGTATAAAGCAAAACATAACCAACCACTACACTAACACCAAGTCCCGCAGTTAAAGGGTTTACAAAAAAGAAAAGATATACTTCCGCCAATAAAGTAACCACCAACCCAAAGATCAACGCTTCATTAGAGGTTACTTTTGCCATTGGCAAAGGTCTTTTGGCGGTTCGCTCCATTAATCCATCAATATTTCTCTCGATAAATTGATTTAATGTAGCAACTCCAAAAGCAAGTAATGTAATGCCCAACATCGAATTAACAAATAGCCAGACATCAAAAGTTTGCTTTATTCCAAGATAAAATCCAGCCGCTGCTGTCAAAACCAGCATAAAAGCAATTCGCGGTTTGGTCAGTTCAAGATAGGCGGAGGCTTTTTCTTTCAAACTTAAATCTCCAGATTGTTGTAATTCGGTTACTATGTTTTCCATTGCTTATTATTTGGCAAAGAATAGAATAACTTGCTCAATTAAATTTTCCAAACTCCCACGATTAACTAAAACTACTTTTTTTTAAAAGAAAAACTTATTTTGTGACAGATGACACAGAAGTTTTGCTAAGATATGATGTATTCATTGAGTTTTTTTTTAAATGAAAGAGACAACACAGGTCAAAGAGGCTCCGGTTAAGCCCAAACCCCATTCAAAACCGATTGTAAACCGAATTCTGGATTTTCTCAGTTCGGTTCGTTTCGGCGTTGTTTTACTTATTGTTTTGGTCATTCTTTCAATGATCGGAATGCTGGTCGTGCAGCAAAATGTCAATGGATTTGATGCCTTTTTTACTTCATTAACCCCGGCTGAAAAATTAGTTTTCGGAACTTTAGGCTTCTTTGATATTTACCACAGCTGGTATTTCAATCTAATTTTATTGGTTCTTTCTCTTAATATTGTCTTAGCCTCAATTGACCGATTTCCAACTGCCTGGAAATTTATCGCCGACCCTAAAACAGAAGTCACAAAGGCTTGGCTTTTACATCAAAAACAAAACGCCGTTGTAACAATTTCCGACTCAAACATTACCGAACAAGTGGTTGGGATTTTCAAAAAATACGGTTATGGAACAAAAGTTACCGAAAAAAACGGACGAATTCATATTTTTGGTGAAAGCGGAAGATTTAATCGGTTAGGTGCTTACATCGTCCACGTTGCCCTTTTAATGCTTTTCCTGGGTCATTTTGTTGCGCTTCAAACAGGTTTTGATGCCGATGTTCAGCTTAAACCTACCCAAACAACGAATGCCATTGAGCTAATCCAATTCAATTTGGATAAACAGGAGCGTTTTGCAGCTCAACTTCCCTTTACAATTACTTGCACTGATATTCAGCAAACTTTAATTGATCCAAAAGGTGCAATTGACATCAGCAATACGATGGATTGGCGCACACAGATCAAAATTGATGATCCGCAATATGGAACGACCATTGCCGATGTTAGCTTGAATAGACCATTTACTTACAGAGGCTACAGATTTTTTCAGGCATCTGCCATTACACTAGGAATGGCTAGAAGTATGACGATTGAGATGACTCCTGCCAATGGCGGCGAAACAATAAAAGTAAATTTGGCACGGGACGGCGAAGCATCTTTACCAGATGGAACTAAAATTGTTTACGATAATTTTTGGTCGGATTTTGTAGCCGGACAACCGGAATCAAGCAGTAATGAATACAAAAATCCGGCTGTAAAATTAAAAGTTACCCCGCCCAACGGACAAACAGTTGATGCCTACGCTTTCTTTGCCAAATTGCCAGATAATGCACCGATTGCCCAACCTAAAGCAGGTTATAAATTCCATCTGGCAGAATTTGAAAAATCACCCTCTGCACACGTTTTATCAATCAAATACGATCCGTTCAGCGGACATTTTATCGCCTGGTATTTAGGCGGATTCGGACTTATTTTTGCATTGATTTTTGTTTTCTTTATTTCACATCAGCGAGTTTGGGCTTTAGTTGATGGAGAAAGTGTTACATTGGGCGGAAATGCCAACCGCAATCATTTAGCCTTTAACGATAAATTTAACAAAATCGTAAATGATTTAAGTGGAGATAGTTATGTCGCAAGTATTAACAGCCAATCAAATTCGGGAAATTAAAACAAATTCAAGGTGGACGGCATTTTTGCCTGCCATTGCCGCTGTCGTTGGTGCCCTGATAATGATGTGGGGAAAACACCAAATGGGTGCAAACTACATTTCTGATGGTGCTTTGATGATGTTGGCTCTGGCTTGTTATTTACTCGCCGCCTTGTTCCAACTGACCAATCTTTATGCACCATCCGAAATGGCGCAAAAGATAGGTTATTGGGGAGCAACACTTGGAGTTTTCTTCAATTTATCAAGTTGGTTTGTGCGTTGGGTGGCTGCCTATGATCTGGAAATTGCCAAATTGCACGAAAGCGGAAATATGATAACACCCTGGTTTTTCCGCTATGTTCCCTTTGCCAATTTATATGATTTAAGTCTTGCTTTCGCCTTTGGCGCGGGGTTTGCCACGATTTTGATCGGTAATCGAAAAGAGTTTCAGATTTTAAGTGCATTTTCACTTCCTTTAGCCTCATTAATTTTAGTTCTTGCCAGATTTATTGGTGGAGAATTTATTGATTTGCCGCCGGTTTTGGATTCTTATTGGCGACCGATACACGTCGGTGTGGCTTCGCTGAGTTATGGTGTAACTTTAGTTTGTTTTGCGATTGCGGTAATTTATTTGCTCAAAGATAAGGTCAAAGTAGAATCAATGGCAATTTGGGCTTCAATTTTTGCAATTGCCGTTTTTGCTACTATCAGCAAGTTTTCGGTTTTTACCGAGGGTGTTTACCGATCAGGATTGTTTTATCCAAGCACTCCCAAACCCGTTAATGCTTTTTTCAGAATTGATCTGCCCTATGTAGGTTTGTTTTTAGTCATCGCCGGTATCTTAAGTTTAGGAACAGTTGTCAGTTTTTTAATGTATCTTTATCAAAATAATGAAGCAGCACGCAAAATCGGACATATTGCCTTAAAACTTTCATTGATTGCGCAAATTTTGGCTGTTGTGTTCTGGGTTTCAGGAGTAAAAGCAAATACTTCCAATATTGATGTTAAATTAAATCAACAACTTGCAGCGAACCCAAGCCAGTTTATTACGGTAGGAAAAGAAATCGCCTCTAAACAAGGAATGTCGGCGCAGGAGCTTTCGCAAATTACAACTTCTCAATTTGAACAAGCAGGAAGACAATTTTTACAGGAACGCGGCTCGAAAATGTATTTGAGTTTCGGCACTAATCCGGTTGAATTTTCGGGAGTTTTGTCCGCCCTTGCCGGAATTTTCTTTGTTATTTTATTTAGTTTCAGGACTGATTATTTAAGAGAAAAACTGCCAAGTTTAGAACGTTTGGACAGTTTGATGTATAAAACTGCCAGTTTAGCTTTTGCGGGGTTGGCAATGCTTTTGATTACCGGAGCGATCTGGGCAAACGAATCCTGGGGAAGACCCTGGGGATTTGATTCAAAGGAAACCGGAGCTTTGATTGCCTGGCTTACTTACGCAGCATTCCTACATACACGAATTTCTCGCGGTTGGACGGGACGTAGTTCGGCTTATTTTGCAATTATTGGATTTTTATTAGTAATTTTCACCTATTTAGGAGTCAGTTACCTGCTTCCGGGATTGCATAGCTACGCATAAAAAAAGACTATGAATAAAGAAAACATTTTATTTGGAATTATTGGTTTGTTAGCAGGTTTAATCATTGGTTTTATTGCTACTAACAGTATCAATCGCGGAACCGTCAATAGTCCGGTAATTCAACCAAACATGGGACAACAAAATCAGCCCGGCGCCATGCCTAATCAATCAGGACAAACTGCCGCAATGCCTGCTGTTGCCGAGGCAATCGATAAGGCTGATAAAAACCCGAACGATGTTGATTCACAAATGAAAGCCGGAGAAATGTTTGCCCGAATCAATAATTTTGAAAAAGCAATTCCCTATTTTGAAAAAGCTGCTCAACTCAAACCAAATGATTTTCAAATTTTAGTTATTTTGGGTAATACAAATTTTGATGCCCGAAAATGGGAAGAAGCGCAAAAATGGTATGAAAAAGCCCTAGCCATTAAAAAGGATGATATCTCAGTGCGAACGGATTTAGGAATTACTTTTGTCGAACGCGACAAACCAGATTATGACCGAGCAATCAAAGAGTTTCAAACTTCATTAACTATTGATCCGAAACATGAGCCAACACTTTATAATTTAGCGTTGGCGCAATTTAAGAAAGGCGATGTTCAGGCAGCTCAGGCAACTAAAGCAAAACTAACTTCCAACCCAGAGTTAGCGAAAAAACTGGAAGCTGCTCTTTCTTCAAACTAATCCTTTTTCGGGTTGATCAAGGCTAATCTTTTAACTACGTTACCCTTTTCAAGATGTTCTTCGATAATTTCGGGAACATCTTTTTCTTTGACCTGGGCATACCAAACCCCTTCCGGATAAACCAAAACAGCTGCACCGATTGAACAAAATCCGACCGAACTACAATCCGTCAAAATTACTGAACCGTTTGGATTTCTGCCTTTTGATTCTTTGCCGTAACGAAGTCCTTTTGCCTCCAATTGTTCCTCAAATGCCTTTTTAACCTCTGCACTTCCTACTGCCGAACATGATTTTCCACTGCAAACAAATACGTGGTGTTTCATTGGGGCTTTTGTAACAGGTGCGAGTTTTACAAGTTGTTCACGGTCTTCGATAAATTTTGGTTCACTCATTATGTATAAAAAAATTCATTTTATAAAACGAAACAAATTTGTGCAAAACTTTTTGCCTCATAAATTTCAAAGAGATTCATAAATGTTGTATAGTTAAGATTTGGAATTAACGAATGGCTAGCGGCATTATCATTCACATTGAAGTCGGAAAGGAAAAACGCACTGAACTTTTTTCAGAAGAAAGACTTCGCATTGGCTCTGATGAATCCTGTGACCTTCAAATTCGTTCAAATAAAATTGAAGCGACCGGAGTTTGGCTTGAAATTGTTCGAGAAAATGCTGAATATCGAATCATTGAGATAAATAAGGATTTAGAATTTATCTTTAATGAAAAACCCTTGCGCCGTTTTAAGGCAATTGCTGACGGGGATGTAATTACCCTGCCAAACTATGCAATAACCTTTTCGTTTTTCGCCCTAGCGCCACAATCCTCTTTAATTACAACGAATAGGGAACAACGATACGTTGCTCAGTTTATATCGGAAGCAGCCATCGAAGCCGGCACTTCGGGAAAACCGGACGAAGCAAAAGCATTTCTTAGGGAATTTGTTCGTGAGCTCTCACGGGAGATCAGTTGGACGACCAAACTAATTATGCTGACCTTAACCGTTGGTTTTCTAAGCGGCTTGTTCTATTTAGGTTACGGATTTTATAAGGAATTAAAGCAAAGCCGCGAACAAGTTCAGCAGCAAAATGAGGAGATCAAAAATTTAAAGGATCAGATCACCCAAACGAACGAAAAAATCGGGAATTTGGATAAAACCAACAAAGATATAATTAAAACCGTGTCACTTGCACCAAATTTACGCGTGCAATACGGTAACGGAGTTTGTTTGATTGTCGGAAGTTACGATTTGGTTGATAAACGTAATGGCAAAACTTTGCGTTATCCGGAGCCGGTTGTTTCAAATGACCCATACGAGCCTGCCCCGACTATTAACGAAGAAGGTTTTACTCAACCGCCGCCAGCTACGGGATTGACTACAGAAGGCAATGGGACTCCAGTTGAATATGATTTTGTCGGGACCGGTTTTCACGTCGGGAATGGATTTGTGCTGACTAATCGTCATGTTCTGCAGCCCTGGAGTGAGGACGATATGGTCAAACAGTTGATAAAACAATCCAATGGGCGAGCCCGAATCAAAAAGTTGGTGGTTTATTTTCCGAATTTTCCTCAATCTTTTCCAATAAAAGTTCAGCAAACTGATACACGTGAAGATTTAGGAATTGCCACGATTGATCCGACTTTGGTTTCACCAGATATACCCGTTTTACCGCTTGATACCAGCACTGATTCGGTTGCAATTGGAAAAACCGTAGTCACAATGGGTTATCCAAACGGACCGGACAGAATTTTGGCAATGCTGGATGATGCTGAAATAAAATCAATTAGCACTCGTTTCGGCAATTCCAAACAATCTTTAATTGCTTATTTAGCCCAGGCGAAAAAAATCACTCCTCTGACTACTCCGGGTGCAATTACCGATTTAGATTCACGCCGCATTGTTCATGATGCCAAAACTGCCGAAGGTGGTTCCGGAGCACCATTGTTTGGTCAATCCGGAAAGGTAATCGGAGTTAATTTTGGCGTATTTACTGAAAATACCGCAGCAAATATGGCAATTCCAATCAAATTCGCAATTGATTTATTGAAACGCTCGGGGTGGAAATCACCTGAAGAATCCGAGTTGGAAAAAAATGCCCAAACTCAAACTGCCAGTGTTGAAACTAATCAACCTCAGGCAGATAATAAACCGCAATAGAAGATGGATAGTCTAGTTTTTTCAAATATGTTGCACCGTCCGGCACGAACAATTGTGAGCGTGTTGGGAATTGCACTGGGTGTATTGTTAATTGTTTTTACGGTTGGACTTGCCAGCGGAAGTCTGCGTGATAAAGGCAAACGTGAAGCAAATGTGGGTGCGGAAATCTTTTTTCGCCCGTCCGGTTCCATCGGTCAAAGCGGTTCTGATTCCTTTCGTTTATCAGGAACAACTGTGGATGAATTGAAAAAAATTGAGGGAGTCAGAATGGCAGTTCCGGTGGGGCAAACATCGGTTAATTCTGATACCGGAATCGGCAGCCGCTTAATTGACGGCATAAATTTTGATGAATATTCACAAATTTCGGGACTAGAAATAGTTGAGGGTCGTGCATTCCAGCCTGGAACCGATGAGGCAATTATTGACCGTGCTTATCAAAGAGAAAAATCTCTGAAAATCGGGGACAAGACCCAGCTTTGGGATAGAGATTTTACTGTTGTTGGAGTTTATGAACCGGCTGGCGGCGCACGAATCAAAATTCCACTTTTGACAATGCAAAAAGCCGTAATTGGAGAAGATAGTGCTCCATCCAGTTTAAATCGGGTTTCAACGATCCTAGTTCAAATCCAAAAAGAAGATGGAATGACTGAAGATCAAATTAAGGAAAGAACTGAAAAAGTCGCCGCCAATATTGCTAAGGTATTTCCTGACAATCAATTGATCCGCGCGGCAGATATGGAAGAATTATATTTGAATTCGTTCCCTGCCTTTGAAATTTTTCGCAAAGTTATCATCGGAGTTGCATCCGTTATCAGCGCACTAGTTATTTTATTGACAATGTATACAACAGTTACCGAACGCACAAGACAGATCGGAATTTTGAAATCTTTAGGAATGTCAAACGGAAAAATCGCCTGGACAATTACACAGGAGGCAATTTTAATCAGTGCTTTGGGGATTGCCACAGGATTAATTTTAACAGTAGTTGCCAAACTTTTGCTGATGAGATTTTCTTCCTCGCAAGTCGAACTGAATGAATGGGTTATTGCCATCACAACAATTGTCGGTATTGTGGGCGGGGCGTTGGGCGCACTTTATCCCGCTTATCGGGCGGCAAGACTTGACGCAGTTGAAGCCTTAAGTTATGAATAAGTCCAGATGACAGAAAAGATTAGAGCTAAAAGAAATCGCACTTTAACCATTTCGGAAGAAGAGCGATTCTTTTTTGCCCAAAAATTATTTAAGCCTTCGCCAAATCAACGACTGCACCAAACTGACTTTCTCAATCAAACAGTATGCGCTAATCTCTTTGAAGTTATTGATTATCTGCCAAAACAATTTGCGGATTTAATTTTAATTGATCCTCCATATAATCTTTCTAAAAACTTTAACGGATTTAAGTTCAAATCGTCTGACAATGAATCATATTTGGAATATTTGCGCTCTTGGTTCGGAAAGGTTGTTGAATTTCTCAAACCAAACGGCTCGCTCTATCTTTTTGGTGATTGGAAATGCACTGCGGCACTGCAAACCGTGATGGAAGAACATTTAACCGTTCTCAACCGGATTACCTGGCAAAGAGAAAAAGGACGCGGAGCAAAACAAAACTGGAAAAATGGAATGGAAGATATTTGGTTTGGGGTGAAAAATCCCAAAGATTATTATTTCGATGTAGAATCTGTCAAAATGAAACGAAAGGTGCTTGCCCCTTACAAAGAAAATGGTCAACCAAAGGATTGGGAAGAAACCGAAGAAGGCAATTTTCGGCTAACCTATCCATCAAATTTTTGGGATGACATTAGCATTCCCTATTGGTCAATGCCCGAAAATACCGACCATCCAACCCAAAAACCGGAAAAATTAATTGCTAAACTTATCCTGGCTAGCTGCCCCAAAAACGGTTTGGTCTTTGATCCATTCCTCGGTTCGGGAACAAGCTCAGTAGTCGCAAAAAAACTCGGCAGAAATTATTGCGGAATCGAAATGAATGAAGAATATGCTTGTTGGGCTGAAAAAAGGCTCGAAAAAGCTATTAAGGATCAATCAATCCAAGGTCTTTCAAATGGAGTTTTTTGGGAAAGAAACACTTTAAGTTTTCAAAAGAAGTAAATTTCACCAAATTATATCAACAAGCCGACAAAAAGTTGAAAGTTTTCGCCAAAATATAGAAATCCTCCGTCTTAGAATAGGAGTGTTCCATCTCAGGATAGGAATATTGCATTACAGAGACGGAAATTTTTTAAAATTTGATGGAAAGCTCTTTGCTAAAGTCGCAATGGAGACTAAAATTTATGGAAATCTCAATAAATTGATATAAATATTCCATAGTTACCATCGGAATATTTAAATCCAAGATAGTAATATTCCTTTAAAAAGTAGAAATATCCGATAGCGGACTCGTTAGACGCGGTTCATTATCTGAAATTAAGAGAGTATTTACCAAAAAAAGAGTATTTTGCAAAAATATAATAAATAAAATTTGTTTATATTTAAAAAGTGAGGCTTAAATGATAAAAATTGCCAAATTATTATTGATTATTTTAGTTATTGCAGTCAGCGTTTTTGCCCAAAACGGCAAATCTAAAATAAAAAGTGAGAACCTTGATCCTGAAAATTTACCTAAAGAGTTAAAAGCCTTTATTCCAAGCGGTTACGAGGCTTTAAATGCCACAAAAGGCGACTTAAATTTGGATTCGTTTCCTGATGTTATCTTAGTTGTTCGGCAACCAAATGAACATGAAACCTCAGATGTTGTTGACCATCCGACCAAACGCCCGTTGTTGATTCTAATCGGTGAAGGAAACAATAAATATAGACTAGCCGCCAAAAATGATAATGCGGTTTATTGTGTAGATTGTGGCGGTGTTTTTGGCGATCCGTTTGAGGGAATTTCGATCAAGAACGGAATTTTCTCGGTTGAACATTATGGCGGAAGTGCCTGGAGATGGACTAAAATCATTACTTTCAAATATTCACCGACTGATAAAAACTGGCTGTTAACCAGAGTTGGTTCAGATAGTTTTCACGTATCCGATCCAAATAAAGTAAAATCCACTTTAAAAACGGCTAAAAGTTTCGGCAAAGTTTTGTTTGAAAAATACGATGTTTATAAAGATTAAAATTAACGACCTAAGGGGTAGAGTTAGCTTCCCCAAAAATTAAGCTAACTCTAATTTAACAAACTTTTCAAAGCCTTTCCGGTGTGAGATTTCTTCTCTTTGACAATGTCTTCGGGAGTGCCAACTGCTACAACTTTTCCCCCTTGACTTCCCCCTTCGGGACCCAAATCAATGACATAATCGGCTGATTTGATAACATCCAAATTATGTTCAATAACGATGACAGTGTTTCCCAAATCAACCAATCTTTGCAACACATCAAGCAGTTTATGGACATCGGCAAAATGTAAACCGGTGGTTGGTTCGTCCAAAATATACACCGTTTTGCCCGTTGCGCGTTTGGATAATTCTTTGGCGAGCTTGATGCGTTGGGCTTCTCCGCCGCTTAAAGTTGTGGCGGATTGTCCGAGTTTGATGTAACCAAGTCCAACATCTAAAAGGGTTTGCAGTTTTTGTTTAATTTGCGGGATGTTTTCCAGAATCGGAAGAGCGTCTTCGATAGTCGTATCGAGCAAATCAGCAATGGATAAATCTTTGTATTTGACCGCCAAAGTTTCACGGTTATAGCGTTTGCCGCGACAAACATCGCAAGTCACATACACATCGGGCAAAAAGTTCATTTCGATTCGTTTCAGCCCGTCGCCTTCGCAGGCTTCGCAACGTCCGCCCTTGACATTGAACGAAAAACGTCCGGCTTTGTAGCCACGCTCGCGTGATTCGGGGAGCATCGCGTAAAGTTCCCGAATCGGCGTAAATAAACCTGTGTAAGTTGCGGGATTTGAACGCGGTGTGCGTCCAATGGGAGTTTGGTCAATCTCGATTATTTTATCTACAAACTCCGTCCCTTCAATGCTTTCGTGCGCCGCCGGTTCGCGCAAGCTGCCATAAATCTTTTGGGACAAAGCGCGATACAAAATATCGTCAACCAAAGTTGATTTTCCGCTTCCTGAAACGCCCGTCACCACCGTCAACAACCCCAGCGGAAAGGTCGCATCAATATTTTTAAGGTTATTTGCGCGGGCGCCTTTGATGATTAAATTTTTACCGTTCGGACTGCGGCGAATCGCCGGTATATCAATTTTTTCCTTGCCCGAAACATATTTTCCGGTAATGGAATTTTTGTTTTTGGCAATTTCTTTGGGCGTTCCGACAGCGATGACTTCCCCGCCGTGTGAGCCTGCCAACGGTCCCAAATCAATAACATAATCGGCTTGCATAATTGTTTCTTCATCGTGTTCAACTACCAAAACCGTGTTGCCTAAATCCCGTAATTCGTGCAAAGTTTCAATCAATTTTTTGTTATCGCGCGGATGCAGACCAATGGAAGGCTCGTCCAAAACATATAAAACACCGCGAAGTTGTGAGCCGATTTGGGTTGCCAAACGGATTCTTTGCCCTTCTCCGCCCGAAAGAGTTGCGGCGGGACGATCAAGCGTCAAATAGCCTAAGCCAACTGCATTCAAAAATTTAAGGCGTTGCTGAATTTCGCGTAAAACCAATCCCGCGATTTTTTCTTCACGCGGATTAAGTGTTATTTTGTCAAACTTCTTAACCGCGTCTTCGATGGAAAGCCCTGTATAATCAGCAATTCCGAGTCCGCCGATCTTTACCGACAAAGATTCCGGCTGCAAGCGTTTTCCATCGCATTCGGGACAGGTTACGGGCGAAATCAATTCATTTAAAGCCAAACGGATTTTTTCGGAAGGCGAATTATGCAAACGCTCGCGCAGGAAACGAACTGCGCCTTTCCATTCCATATCGTAGTATTTATCGCCCCATAAATACTTGATCTTGAACGAAACACCGTGCAGAAATCCTTCAATAATTTCTTTTGGTAAATCAATGAAACGAACTTTTTTCGGATCAATTTCGGACTGTTTTTCGGCTGATTTTGATTTTTTATTTTTATCGTTAAATTTACGAATTAAACCGTTTAACGATTCGCGCAGATGATTCGAACCGGTTTTATCAAATTCATCCAACAGTGGGAGTTTTGCAACTGTTAAATTTCCATCGGGAATCAATTTGGCAATATCAACTTCGGCAACCGTTCCCAGACCGTGACAGCGTTGGCAAGCCCCAAAATTCGAATTAAAAGAAAAAGATCGCGGTTCAAGCGTCGGAATATTCACGCCGCAGTTGATACACGCCATTTTTTCTGAATAGAGTTTTTCCTCCCCATCCACAATTGAAACGATAACTGCACCATTAGTTAGCTTTAAAGCCGTTTTGACGGATTCGGTCAAACGTTCTTTCACACCGTCTTTAATCAACAATCGGTCAACTACAACTTCAATCGTGTGATTTTTCTTCTTGTCGAGCTTGATTTCTTCGTCCAAAGGGCGTAGTTCACCATCAATCCTGGCACGAACAAAACCGTCTTTATGGAGCTTTTCAAGTTCCTTTTTGAATTCCCCTTTGCGTCCCCGCACCAATGGCGCAAGAATCATAACCCGTTCACCCTCAGGCAGTTGCAAAATACCGCCGACAATATTTTCCAAGGATTGGCGAGTAATTGGCAAACCGCACAAATGGCAATGCGGCTGACCAATTGAAGAAAAAAGCAGACGCAAATAATCGTAAATTTCCGTGACCGTTCCGACAGTTGAGCGCGGCGATTTGGAAACGGTTTTTTGTTCAATGGAAATGGCGGGCGAAAGCCCTTCTACCGAATCAACATCTGGCTTTTCCAATTGGTCTAAAAACTGACGGGCATAAGCTGAAAGCGATTCAACATATCTGCGTTGACCTTCGGCGTAAATCGTATCAAATGCCAGAGAGGATTTGCCCGAACCGCTTAAACCTGTGATAACGGTCAATTTGTCGCGCGGAATTTCGACATTGATGTTTTTTAGATTATGCTGACGTGCGCCGCGAACGGAAATTTGTTTAATGCTCATCGGTTTAAAAAATTGTTATAGAAACAAACTTTTATTTTAACAATTAACAGTGCTAAAACAAAATGTCTCTGGTTTCCTAAATAATAAAAAGCAGGTTAAAATATATTCGTTCAAGCCTTTAAATCATTCTAAATTTGGAGAAATTATGACTCGTCAGTTTCGCAATACCCTTTTGCTTCTTTGTTTTCTTGCGTTTGCCGCGTTTGCTCAATCCACCGATCCTACTCTGTTAACGATTGACCGGATTTTTAATTCCAACGAGTTCGGCGCACAGGGAGTCGGCGGGTTTCGCTGGCTGAAGTCGGGCGATGCCTATACCAAAATCGAGCCTTCGGCAACGGTCAAAGGCGGAACGGATTTAGTCAGCTACGATGTTGCTAAAAACACCCGAACGATTTTAATTTTTGCCGAAAAATTGATTCCGAAAGGTGAAACCGCGCCATTACGCATCGCAGGTTATGAATGGTCGGCGGATAATTCACAGATGTTGATTTTTACCAATACAAAGCGAGTTTGGCGGCTGAATACGCTTGGCGATTATTGGGTTTTGGATCTAAACGTTTGGAAATTAAAAAAACTCGGCGGCGATGCTAAGCCTTCAACTTTAATGTTTGCAAAGTTTTCGCCTGACGGTAAAAAAGTCGGATATGTCCGCGAAAATAAATTGTATGTTGAAAATTTGGCAGATGGCAAAATCACTCCGCTCACCAAAGACGGCTCAAAAACACTCATCAACGGCACATCAGATTGGGTTAATGAAGAAGAATTGGGATTGCGCGACTGCTGGCGTTGGTCGCCTGACAGTAAATCCATCGCCTATTGGCAAATGGATGCAAGCGGGATAAAGGATTTTATTCTAATCAACAATACCGACGAGCTTTATCCGAAATTAACTTATATTCCCTATCCCAAAGCCGGAACAACCAATGCGGCAGTTCGGGTTGGGGTTGTGAGCGCGAGCGGCGGGGCGACAAAATGGATGAAAACTTCCAACGATTTACGCAACAATTATATTGCGATGATGGATTGGACGGATAATTCCAATGAGATAATTCTTCAGCATCTCAATCGTTTGCAAAATACTAACCAATTAATGATCGCCGATGCCAAAACAGGAAATGTCAAAACGATTTTGACCGAAAAAGATGAGGCTTGGGTTGACGTTGATAATCCGCGAATGATCTGGCTTGACGGCGGAAAAAGTTTTCTGTGGACAAGTGAGCGCGACGGTTGGCAGCACGTTTATAAAGTTTCGCGCGACGGTGCAAATACAAAATTGATTACAGTCGGAAATTTTGATGTCGTCAGCGTTCAATCGGTTGACGAAGCGGGCGGCTGGCTTTATTACATTGCTTCCCCCGACAATGCGACTCAGCGTTATCTTTATCGAACAAAATTAGATGGCAGCGGAACAATCGAAAAAATCACGCCCGATGCACAAAAAGGCGTAAATTCCTATAACATTTCGCCGAATAGCCGTTGGGCGTTTCATACTTACTCTGCTTTTGGCAAAGTTCCAAACTATGAATTGGTTGATGTTGCAAATAAAACTTTGGTCAAAACGATGGTTGATAACGCCCCTTTGCAAGCCAAAATTGACCAACTCAAAAAAGGCACTCAAGAATTTTTCAAAGTTGATGTCGGCGAGGGTGTTACTCTCGACGGTTATATGATTAGACCGCCCAACTTTGATCCGAATAAAAAATATCCGATTCTTTTTCACGTTTACGGCGAACCTGCTTCGCAAACTGTGATGGATTCGTGGGGCGGCACTAATTATTTATGGCACACAATGTTAGCTCAACAAGGTTATATTGTCGCCAGTATTGACAATCGCGGCACTCCCGCGCCAAAAGGTCGCGCGTGGCGCAAATCAACTTATCGAAAAATCGGCGTTTTGAGTTCCCAAGATCAAGCCAATGCCGTCAAAGCTATGCTGGTAAAATATCCGTTCATTGATGCTTCCAGAGTCGGAATCTGGGGTTGGAGTGGCGGCGGCTCGTCGACTTTGAACGCAATGTTTCGTTATCCCGATTTTTACAAAATGGGAATGTCGGTTGCCCCTGTGCCGGATATGTCTTTGTATGACACCATTTATCAGGAAAGATATATGGGACTTCCCCAAACCAATGTCGAAGATTATAAACAAGGTTCGCCTGTCACCTTTGCCAAAAACCTGAAAGGCGATCTGCTCGTCGTTCACGGAACCGGCGATGATAATGTTCATTATCAGGGAACGGAAACTTTGATTAATGAATTAGTTAAAGAAAACAGGCAATTTACGATGATGGCTTATCCGAATCGCTCACACGGAATTTTTGAAGGCGAAAATACGACACGGCATTTATACACAATGTTGACGAAATATTTGAATGAGCATTTGCCAATAACTAGATAAAAGGGATTGCCCGCGAAAAACGCGAAATGACGCGAAAAATTTCTCTGTTTTCTTTTTTAGCGCGTTTCGTGTATTTCGCGGGTAAAAAATCACTTTGGTTGCAAATCAACCCGAAGCATCGCAAAACCATCAATCTCAAAATGTTCAACCCTGATGCGATGGTTTCCGCCGAGTTTTAATTCTGCTGTGTAAGTTGTCGGTCCCTGATACTTCCAGGCATCTTTAATAACTAATTGGTCGTCAATCCAAACTCTTGCCCCATCGTCCGTTGTCACATTAAGTTGATAATTTCCGGGCGAAACTTCAAAAGTTCCTTCTGCCAGCGTGGCAAATTTATCTCGCGGCAGATCTTTGCCGAAGCTGCCTGACCAACTGTAGCTTAAACGATTTGTTTGCTCGCTTTTGAGTGGAACGCTTTGCAAAAGCTTTTGAAACTCCGTTGCCTTCGTTCGCGGATCGTTTGATTCGTTCCATTGAAACCATTTGACGTTCCAATCAATCGGAATAAAAAGTTTTGAATAGCTGAATTTATAAGGCGTTCCTTTTGCATATTCAATGCCGAAAGGAGAGACAACAACTCTGCCGCGATATTCGAGTTCAAGCAGAAAATCAATTGTTTTTCCGTCTGCCAACTTAACATCAATTGAACCCGGAACAGTGCCGCTTTTTGCCGAAATCCATTCAACGCCTTTCATATTGGCAATTTTCCAAGTCCCTTTTGGTCCCAGAATTTCAAAATGCTGAGTTTTTTCGGTTAAAAAAGCTGTTGGCGAAGAACTTTCAGATGATTGACGGCGTGGAATCAGAATCGGAGATTTGTAATCATAAGGTCCCCATTCCTCAACATAAATATAACGTCTGCCGCGAAGCTGACTTTTTTTCAAAAACGGATTTTTCCCGCCAACAAATGGAATTGGGGCAATTTTATCTTTTAAAAATGGAGTCCAATTATTCTCAAATCGTTTGAGATAATCTTCATTTTTATTTTCCAAAACAGTTCCGCGTGAATCAATTACGGGAGGAAAATTCGGTTCGCTTTTTTGATTCGTCCAACTTGAATTGTTGTTTGTAAATTCAGCCGGAATTTTTTCTTCCAATCCACTGAATTTATTATTTTGTAAATTTACGCCTTTTATATCTTCTCCGAAATTAAAAACCTTAGCGTTACGGTTAAACGAATTGTTTTCAAGTTTGATGTTATTGGAAAGTCTGAAACTCAAACCTTGCAGTGAAGTATCGTCAAACTGATTATCCTTTATCAAATAATCACGGCTTTTGGTATCTCTAAGTTTGGCATAACCCCAATTCGGGTCTTGAGTTTTATTTGCCCAGAGGACAATTCCCTCATTGTTTCGATAAAATTTGTTATCAGAAATAACATTATCCTGCCCGTGTTCAATGGCGATTGCTTGAGCGTTTAAGCCAAACTTATTACCAATAAATTTGCTGTTAAAACTATATCCGCCCCAAACGCCGTGCCAACATTCAAGCACTAAATTATTGATAAAATCATTGCGGCTGAAAGTCGTTTCAATTCCGTTGGTCGGCGCGTGGCTGAAATCGTTTCCATACACAAGATTATCGTTCGCCCCGCCTTTGCCCGTATCCATCGTGGTTTGTCCCGCCCACAAGAAAAAACCGTCGCCGCAGTGAGTGACGGAATTATAAGCAAAGACATTTTTATTACTTTGTTCGTAAATCAGAATCCCTGCCGAATCCTGCCCGCGATTGTAAACGCCGTGACTATAGCCGCGCACACACCAATCAATGTTGTTGTGCATCACTTTGTTATCGCCCGAACGATACATCCCCAAACCGATTGCCGACAGAAACGAGAAATTATTGTTCCAAATCTTCCCGCGATTCGATTCCATTAGCATCAAACCGTTTTGCCCGCCTTCGATAGTGACGTTTTTGATTTCAAAATCATCACAACCGCGCAGATAAATTCCTGCACCGTAACGCAGCCATTCGTCCTTTTCGTTTTGGTGATAGCTCATCCAATCATCAAGGTCTTCGCTTTCCAAAGTGCTTTTTAAGTGCTGTTTCCAGTTATAACTGAAATCGCTGTTGATTATCCGCAAACCTTTGATATTGCGGGCAATTAAACCGATTTTGTAACCTCGCACCTTTAGATTTTTGATCGTGATATTACTTCCGTCAATAATTTGAATTGCTGTTCCTTTACGTTGGTCGGGCAAAGTATTTTCAGGCGTTCCGATGAGTTCTGAATTGTTAAAATCTATAGTTATATTATTTCCGCTGATCTTAATAACGCCCTGACTTCCGTCATCCGAATCGGACGCAAAACGATACTTTTCTTTTTTAACCGTAATGGAATTGCTGATGGTCATTCCGGCTTTGAGTATGGTTGTTTTCTGAGCTAAAACAACGGAATTAAAAGCAAATAGAAATATTACGATTAAAAATGTTTGGATTTTCATAATTTTATGGATTTTAACCGATTTATTAACTGAATATAAAATTAGATTTAATCTTTTAATTACTGACAAAATTTCGACTTTAACTTAAAATGAATCATCAATACGCTGTTTAGATTGTTCCAAAATAACAACTTGCTAACCCTAATCCGCTCAATTAAACTGAATTGAGTAGAAATAGGTCAAAAATAACTTTATGAATTTTGGTTTCATCATCGACAACCGGAAATGCATCGGTTGTCATGCCTGCACGGTAGCGTGTAAATCGGAGCATCAGGTTCCTGTCGGTGTCAATCGGACGTGGGTTAAATATATTGAAAAAGGTGAGTTTCCAGATACGCGGAGACTTTTTTCGGTTATGCGCTGCAATCATTGCGCCGATGCTCCTTGTGTAGAAATTTGTCCGGTGACTGCACTTTACACACGCGAAGACGGAATTGTTGATTTTGATGATCGCCGCTGCATTTCCTGCAAAGCCTGCACCCAAGCCTGTCCATACGATGCGCTTTACATTCATCCCGAAACAAAAACTGCCGCCAAATGCAACTATTGTTCGCATCGAACCGACATCGGATTAGAGCCTGCCTGCGTTGTCGTCTGTCCCGAACACGCAATTGTAAGCGGAGATATGGACAATCCGAACACAGAAATTTCCAAATTATTAGCGAGAGAAACAGTTTCAGTTCGTAAACAAGAAAAAGGCACGAATCCTAAACTTTTCTACATTGACGGCGATAGAGTTTCGCTCAATCCAACTGCAACCGAAATTCAGGACGATTATATGTGGTCGAGCCAAGCGACAGGTGTTGGAAAGTTTGCCAAATACGCCGAAGGACGCATTGCTCAATCGCCTTTGCAAGAGGAAATGAAACGGCAAAATTTTGTCCAAATCGAGCCGCGAAAGAAAGCGAGAAGAGTTTATGACGCACCGAACAAAGGCGTTTTGTGGGGTTGGGAAGTTTCGGCTTATGTTTTGACCAAAGCGATTGCGACGGGTGCTTTTATTTTGCCGATTCTTGGGGATTGGTTAATAGGAGTTCCGCGTCAGGTCAAGGAATTTGGAGCAATTGTTTCGTTTATTTTTCTGGCAATTACGGGCGTTTTGTTGATTATGGATTTAGGTCGTCCCGATAGATTTCTAAATGTTCTGTTTCGTCCGCAATGGAAATCGTGGCTTTCGCGCGGGGCTTATTTTATCACGGGCTATGGCGGAATTCTGACAGCCTGGTTAGTTGCCAATTATTTCGGTTACGATAGGTTTTTGAATTATCTTGAACCATTGGGAATAATTTTCGCTTTACTGACGGCAGTTTATACGGCATTTCTTTTTGCACAAGCTAAAGGGCGGGATTTTTGGCAATCTCCGATGTTGGGGCTGCATATGATTCTGCACGCTCTGATGGCTGGCATGGCGGTTTTGCTAATCGCTTTTCAAGCTTTAAAAATAAGCTACGGTTACGAATTTATCTTTAGCCGATTTACTTTCGCTTTGATAATTTTTCATTTAATAACTCTTGCGATTGAACTCACGACCACCCACACAACCGCAGACGCACACGCGACGGTAAAAATGATTATCAAAGGAGAATTTTCTAAAAAGTTTTGGATAGGAATGATTGGCGTAGGAAATGTTTTACCGTTGTTCTGGCTTTTTGCAGGAACTAAATGGGCGTTTCTTTTGGCGGGAGTTTTAATTTTAATCGGACTATGGTTTGCCGAAGATATTTGGGTGAAAGCACCACAGAGAATTCCGTTGAGTTAGGAGATTTGCCCGCGAAATACGCGAAAAACACGAAAAAAGAAAAAGAAAAGTTTTTATTGATAAAATCAAAAGCTGATTAATAGTTAAAATCTTTGGTTTTGAAAATTTTAGCGACTTTCGCGAACATTAAAAAAATTATGTCTGAAATAATTTATAAAGAAGAAAGCTACAAAATTATCGGTGCTTGTTTTGAGGTTTACAAACAAAAAGGGTGCGGATTTACGGAAGCGGTCTATCAGGAATGTTTAGCGATTGAGCTTGAATTGCAAAACATTCCTTTTGTTGCCCAACCAAAAATTGAATTGGAATACAAAGGCAGAAAACTTGAGCAATTCTTTGTTCCTGATTTCATTTGCCTTGATAAAATTATCGTTGAAATAAAAGCATTACCAAACCTAATCGAAACAAACAAAGCACAAACTCTAAATTATTTGAACGCAACCAAATATGAACTAGCTTTACTTGTTAATTTCGGTCATTTTCCACAATTAGAATACAAACGAATCGCCAATAATCAACTGAAAACAAATAATAAAAGTCTCAAAGAAGAACTTCAAAGCTGGCTTTAATCTTCTTTTTTTTCGCGCCTTTTCGCATATTTCGCGGGCAAAAAAATTATGACTACAAAACATAAACCGTCATTTATCGAATCAATCGCCGAAAAGCTCGGTCTTATCGAAAATCTGCATCCTTCTTTGCACGAGGAAGAGCTTCCCCGCATCAATGAACCGGGGGAATTATCGAATTATCCGCCGCCGGAAAAGTGGGATGATTGGACGGAATACGAGGCAACCAGCGGTCACAAGCGAGAAAAGCGGAATTATATGATCGTTCCGACGACTTGTTTTAATTGCGAAGCTGGTTGCGGACTTTTAAGTTATATCGAAAAAGATTCTCTGAAAATCCGTAAGTTTGAAGGAAATCCTTATCATCCAGGCAGTCGCGGGCGAAATTGTGCGAAAGGTCCGGCGACGATCAATCAGATCAATGACGTTGAGCGGATTCTTTACCCGATGAAGCGTGTCGGCGCGCGCGGCGAGGGAAAATGGGAGCGTGTGAGTTGGGATGAAGCGTTAAATGACATTGCCGCAAAAATCCGCAAAGCGTTGAAAGAAGACGCTCGAAACGAGGTTGTTTATCACGTCGGGCGACCGGGACACGAAGGTTTTATTGACCGAATTTTGCAGTCGTGGGGAGTTGACGGGCATAATTCGCACACGAATATTTGTTCGGCGGGAGCTAGGCTTGGTTATGCGATTTGGAGCGGTTACGACCGACCTTCGCCCGACCACGCCAACGCTCAGTTTATTCTCCTTATTTCTTCGCATCTTGAAGCGGGACATTATTTTAATCCGCACGCCCAACGAATCATCGAAGGCTTGATGAACGGGGCGAAAATGGCGGTGATGGATCCGCGTCTTTCAAACACGGCTTCGATGGCGGATTACTGGATGCCGACTCATCCGGGCAGCGAAGCGGCGGTTCTTCTCGCATTGGCAAACATCATTTTGCAAGAGAATTTATACAACCGCGAATACATGGAAAACTGGGTAAATTGGCGTGATTCGTTAAAAGAACTTCGCAATGCTCACGCAACAAAAAGCTCCCCTCCTTACGAAGGAGGGGTGGCAACCGCTTCGGTTGACGGGGAGGTTGAAAACGCGGAAAACCACCCCACGGCTAAAGCCGCACCCCTCCTTGAAAAGGAGGGGAGTTTTGATGATTTCATCGCTGAATTAAAGAAAATTTACGCCGAATACACGCCCGAATTTGCCGAAAAAGAATGCGGCGTTTCAGCCAAAATGATTAAGGAAGTTGCCATCAAAGCGGGACAAGCCGGAAGCAGACTTTCGACGCATAATTGGCGAGCCGCCGGAGCAGGAAACTTAGGCGGTTGGGCGGTTGCAAGATGTTTGCATTTTCTCAACGTTTTGACGGGAAGCGTCGGCACGGTCGGCGGAACTTCGCCATCGGCTTGGGGTAAATTCAAGCCTGCGGGATTCAGCAAACCGCCTGCACAAAAATTCTGGAACGAGCTTCATTTTCCTAACGAATATCCGTTAGCACATTACGAAATGTCTATGCTTCTTCCGCATTTCCTCAAAGAAGGACGTGGAAAATTGCAGGTTTATTTCACGCGGGTTTTCAATCCCGTCTGGACATATCCCGACGGCTTCACTTGGATAGAATCACTTTCCGATGAATCAAAAGTCGGTCTGCACGTCGCACTGACACCGACTTGGAACGAAACCGCGTATTTTGCCGATTACGTTTTGCCGATGGGACATTCGGGCGAACGGCACGATTTGACAAGTTATGAAACTCATTCGGGAATGTGGATTTCGTTCCGCCAACCCGTTTTGCGTGAAGCTCTGCGGCGAATGGGCAAACCCGTCGAATATACCTACGAAGCAAACGTCGGCGAAGTCTGGGAAGAGGACGAATTTTGGATCGAATTATCGTGGCGGATTGATTCGGAAGGCGATTTGGGCATCCGTCAGCATTTCATTTCGCCGTATCGTGAAAATGAAAAGATTTCGATTGACGAATACTATCAATACATCTTTGAACACACCAAAGGTTTGCCCGAAAAAGCGGCGGAAGAAGGAATGACTCCGCTCGATTATATGCGGAAATACGGTGCGTTCGAGGTTGAACAAGCGACTTATAATCAAAATCTCAATCCGCTTTCCGAAAAAGAATTGGAAGGCGCTGAAATTGACGAAATGACGGGCGAAATCCGCAAAGACGGCAAGATAATCGGTATTATGTCTGACGGAAAAGCCGTGGTCGGCTTCCCTACGCCTTCGCGCCGACAGGAATTTTATTCACAAACGCTGAAAGATTGGGGTTGGGCGGAATACGCCGTGCCGACTTATATCAAAAGTCATATTCACCCCGAAACGCTTGATCCATCCAAAAACGAACTCGTCCTTGTTCCGACTTTCCGTTTGCCGACTCTGATTCACACACGCTCAGGCAACGCCAAATGGCTCGCCGAAATTTCTAACCGCAATCCGCTCTGGATGTCCGTGGAAGACGCAAAACGCTGGGGAATCAAAACGGGCGATCTCGTCCGCGTCAACACCGATATAGGTTATTTCATCAATCGGGCATGGGTAACGGAAGGAATGAAACCGGGCGTTGTCGCCTGTTCGCACCACATCGGACGCTGGCGGCGGAAAGAAGACCCGTCGGCAAATCGCTGGGCAACCAATCAGGTAAAAATCTTTGAAACCGAAAAAGGCAAATGGAAAATGACGGTCGAAGACGGAATCCGTCCCTATCATTCGGACGATCCCGATACCGCCCGCGTCTTTTGGTCAGACGGCGGCGTGCATCAAAACATCACTTTCCCCGTCCACCCCGACCCGATGTCAGGAATGCACTGCTGGCATCAAAAAGTCTCCATCGAAAAAGCCCTTGAAGGCGACAAATACGGCGATGTCTTCGTGGACACGGAAAAATCCTTTGCGATCTACAAAGAATGGTTGGCAATGACCAGACCCGCTCCGGGACCAAACGGATTACGCCGACCGCTTTGGTTGGGAAGACCTTTGCGACCGAGTGACGAGATGTTTTATTTGAATGATAAAGAAAAAAAATAGGTTATTTAATTTCACTTTAGGAGTTTAATTTAAAATTATGAGCAAAATTATCGTCAGACCTGCTGCACTTGTAAAACAAGGTCAATTAACACTTTATTCTACTTCACTAAAAGTTTCCGATTTGTTAATTCCAAACTTTTATAGCGTTGAAACCCTAGACCCTGACAATGAAAGCGATAAAGGTTATCAACGATTATTGAATAGAGCTAGAGCTAAAAGACTCGCCGATTACATTGAAGATGGGCAAGAAACGAAAGATGCTTTTCTTCCAACAAGTATATTCATGGCAACTGATAAACATATTGATTTTAACCCGGCAAACAACACCATTGAAATTGATATTAGTAGTGTTGGACCATTTAGCATTGTTGACGGACAACACAGAGTTGAAGGATTGCGAATGGCATCGGAAAAAGACTCAAGAGTTTTAGATTTTGAAGTGCCTGTAAATATTGCTATAAATTTACCTCAAATTGCTCAAATGTGTCATTTCTTAATTGTCAATACAACTCAGAAAAGCGTTGAGAAAGGTGTCGAACAAAGGATTTACGCCAGACTAACTGAGGCTTTAGAAATTGAAGATATTCCAAGCCTACCAAAATGGATTTCCAAAACTATTTTGAAAGGCGAAGATGAACAGGCGTTAAAATATGTTGATTTTCTAAATAGTGAAATGGAAAGTCCTTGGAAAAATAAAATTAATATGGCGAACCAAGAAAACAAAGATGGCACTGTAAATCAGCAAAGTTTTGTAAAATCCATTAAGAAATATGTTTTAGTTGCTAACAACCCAATTAGCATTCATACACCCGACAGACAACACAAAATATTTTTGAATTATTGGAAAGCGATTACAAATATTTTGGGAACTGAAGAGCCAACAGTTTTGTTCAAATACAATGGTGTCGAATTGTTTTGTAAATTCTCTGTTCCATTTTTTAACAAAATGATAAATATGCCTGACTTTAGAGTTTCGACTATGGAAAATCTTTTATCCCAAATGTTTGAAGAAATGGAAGGTGATTATGCAGGTGTTGGACATACCGAATTTTGGGTAAAAGGAGGAAAAGCAAGTTTTCTTAATTCTGGTGCCTTAAATGCAATCAATACTGAGATGGTAAGAGCTTTACATAAAACTAATTTTCAAAAAGAAATTGAAATATGATTATTGAAGATTTAACTCCGCAACCACAAACAAAAGTTTTATTCAAACTTGCTTCATTTAAATCAGTCCCAAAGGAATCTGGTTGTTATGTTCTCACAACTTTTGAAAACAACATACTTTATGTTGGATTAGCCAAAAACCTAAATAATCGCTTTATGCAACATCTTGAAAATCCCGAAAAGACTAATCCAACAGTCAAAGGAAAAGTAGTTTGGTTTTATTTCCTAAATTATGATGAGAAGAACTTAGAAAAACTTGAAAGGACTTGGATTAATCAATATTTAACTATTGAAGGTCAATTACCACTTTTGAATAAGGTCAATTCTCCAGTTAGTTAGCATAGAAATTCGCGTTTATTCGCATGATTCGCGGGCTAAATTTTCTTTTCAGACTATCTCGGAAGATTTTTCATTAGTTAAAATTAAAAGTTAAAAATTAAAAAAGTCTGTTTTCAAGAAGAACTTTTAATTTTTCATTGAACTGACACGCTCCTTCACAGTCGCGTTTCCGCCTTAAATTGTATTCGGGTCAATCAGCGTAATATGTCTGAATCGCTTAAAATCTTTGGTGTTAAAAGTGAGCAGTTTAGTGATTTGATGAACATTCATCGCGGCAACGATTCGGGCATCGTGGACTTGTTTGCCAAGCACCGTATTATCTAAAACTACCTTTCGCCATTCACGATAAATCGCTTGGCTATCGGGCAAAACGGTCAGCAAAGATTCCAGACGAGAGATTTCAACATCGGTTTTCGCGGGCGACCAACCGAAACCGTTTTTATCAACGGGACGAGTGGCAACATTCCAAAATTCGATTAGATTTTGCGGAATCAGACAAACTCTGTCGCCATTGGTTAACAAAGTTTTGACGGCATTGACGGCTTGTTGGTGGGTTGGGTGAGCGGGTTCGGCACTTCGCAGAAGGATGTTTGTGTCGGCTTGAATATCTTCCACGTTCTATTCGTCCTCGTAAATCGCTTCGCGGCTGTCGTCAATAATTACAGTATTTTCGACGTGACTATTAGCCCAATCTTCCCAAGCTAAGGCTTTTTCTTTTTGATCTGATTTAGCCGATTTTTCGAGCAAATCATCAATAAACTCAAGCACCTCCTTTTGTGAAGCAGGCGGAAGCATATTTATTTTCGTGTTAATGGTTTCAGTTGAAATCATAACTTTTTACCTCGACCAAGATTTTAACATATTTTTCAAAATTCGCGTTTATTCGCTTGATTCGCGGGCTAAATTTTCTTTTCAGATGCTCTCGGAAGATTTTTCATCAGTCCAAAATTAAAAGTTAAAAGATAAAAAAGTCTGTTTTCAATAAGAACTTTTAACTTTTAACTTTTAACTTTTCATTGAACTGACACGCTCCTTCACAGTCGCGTTTCCGCCTTTTTAAGCTACGGCAAAATCGGTAAATTTTCGCATTTCGGGTGACATAAAGGCAGGCACAATATCGCTTTTGGGAACGCCGTTTTCAATCAGTTGCTGACCGAAATTGGCTTCCGTGCCGTCGTAGTGAATCCAAATTTTTTCGTTTTTGATTTCGAGATTGACGAGGCAGAAATGGATTCGTTTACCGTTTACACGTCCGATTTCCATTAGCAAATAGCGGTCATTTTCCTTGTCGAAAACAGGCACGGTTTCGGTTGATTTGTCGGAAGCCGAAAATTCAACGTATTCATTTAAAATCTGCTGAATCAATCCGCGATATTTTTCTAATTTATCCATTGCACAATCTCCTCGCTTGCAATATCAAAGACAATTATACTCAAATTATAATCTTCCAAAATCAAATTTCCAATCTCATTTTCGTCGAAAAGGTCGAAATATTTTTCCTGTGGAATCGCCAAATAAAGCCGTCTTTCGGGTTGTTGGCGTTTGAGCAGAGTTTGATAAATAGCGTATTGTCCAAATGCTTCTTCGAGGTCAGAAAGTTCGGAAAGACTGAGAAAACTTTTCACTTCAACGGCAATTTTACGCCCTCCTTTTCAGCCGAAAACAGCTTTTCCGCCGCCAAATCAACAAACATTTTACGTTTGCCGTATTCCAAAGTCAGCGGATCGTCCGTTATTTACCAATCTTCTTTGACGAGGGCGTTCTTAAAAACATCGTGAAATTTATCTTTTGCAGGCATAGCGAGCTTATCTTAGCATCAATTTTTGAATATAAAAATATTTCAGCGGTATCTAAAACTTTTATTTACATCAGATTAAGTTTTTCTCTTGACATCAAAACACATTTCAAATTAGAGTTACTGCATCCCCCCTAAAACAAATAATCTACTGCCCCCAGATAAAAATTAACTTACTTAAATGGAGGTATTTATGGTCAATAAAATTGACGCGACACTTACTATCGAAGACAAAAATCAGGTCTTACAACTTATTCAGGACATCAAAGCCAAGCTGCCTTTTCTGGTTGATCTCTCAGCCGAGGAATTAAGGGCTTTGCCGAAAATGGGGAGCAGCAAAACTTTTGTCTCTGATGCTTTAACTCTTGCCGAACAGGACGATTCTTTTCTGCCCCGTTCGTTTGATGTGGCGGCATTTCGTCGAACCGCTGAATTAGTTGAGGCTTTACTGCCGATCCTGACGGCAATTTCTTCTTTGAACGAGCTGTTAAGCGACACTTATAAATTAGCCGGAAGCGATGCTTTCAGCGCATCACTCAAGGTTTATGAATCCGCTCAGAAAAACGGTAAAGGTTCAGCCGTTGACGCGGCGTTGGCTTCATTAGGTAAACGATTCACCCGCAAAGGCAAAGGCGGCGGCAATAATGAACCACCAACGGAATAGATAATTTACTCAATTTGACGGAACGTTTCGATAAATTATAGGAATGTTCCAACAAATTATAGGAACGTTTCGATAAATTGGAAGAGCGTTCCTATTTTTTATTGGAAATTTTCATTAAAAAGTCGGAAGGTTTCGTGTCAGTTATAGGAGTTTTGATATAAAAAGTTGAAATGTTCCTTAAATTTATATGAACTTTGATATAAAAAATCAGAAGTTTGCACAATCCAGATGAAATGCTTAGTGAATTAGGGAGATTTATTTCTGAATTAAAGCAAATCCCAGCGAAATTCCGTAAAGTCCAAACACCCAAAAAGACTGTTTAATAAAATTCAAATGATTAGTGTTTATTCACGGACTAGGTTTCCCTTTCAAATCCTTTTCAAACAGGACATTTTGCCAAAACATTATGATTGGTTTGTTTACCCGAACCAGTAAAAAAAATATTTTATATAAAAAGAGACAGTTAATGTTTGTAATGTTTTGTTGTTTTTTTCCATATAAACTGAAAGCAGTTTTAAACTTCATAATTACTTTTTTTTGTAGCTATGTAATTTATTTCTACCAATTACAGAAGCCAAAACAAAACCAAAATTTGTCTGTAATGGGACTAATTCGAAACTGCTTAGAGAAGATAATTTAGAAAATTTCCAAGGAGAATAAATTATGCCATTTACTAATCAAATCGTAGGAACAATAATTTCATCCGTTTTAGAATTTAGCCAACTTATGGGCGAAACAGGTGAACCGCTGCCTATTAACAATACACGAACTTCGTATGTCCCTTGTGACGGTCGCTCAATTGTCGGTTCAAAACTTCATAGAATAACGAGAATGACAAATGCACCGGATCTCAGAGGAAAATTTATTCGTGGACTTAACCAATTCTTTAATGATGGTGAGCCTCGTTTTGATCCAACGAGGGGTGATACGGATGCAGGTCGCGTTGTATCAAGTTATCAAGCTGATGATTTTAAGAGTCATAACCATTCTGTTTTTAATGTTATAGACGTAAAAGATGGTAATGAAAAATCAGCCATTGGATTAAATCCGGGTAATCCTCGAGAAACAGGTTTAACCGGAGGTCAAGAAACCAGACCCAGAAATATTGCCGTTTATTTCTATATCAAAATAAATTAACAGAAAGAAAACTTTTCGCTTTTGTCAGTAAATATTATTGAAACTCATTACTTTTATTGTTAAACAAAGAAGTGAGTTTCAGTAATATTTAAGGGATTGGCAAGTTTGATTTCTGAAGGTGATTAATTTAACAGTTACTTCGTGGCATTGGGTAAACTCTTTTCCCTCTAATTCATCATTCTTAGTTATTTTAGCCGCCTTGCGGTTCATTTTAATGTTTTCAGCAACTTGCCTAAACTAGTTTAGCCATATTTTTGACACCCGCGTTTATTTGCTTGATTGGCGTGCTAATTTTGCTTTACAAACCATTCAGGCTGATTTGAGAATTTCGCATTGCTGAACTATAAATGTAAAGTTAAAAATAAAACTTACAAATTTCACATCTAAATTTACTCTAATTACTACAATAAACAATTAATATTAGTTGAAATAAATTCAAAATTTTCATTAAGTAATTACTGTAATTCAATAAAAATATATTGACAAACGATAAATCCTCAGATAGTATCGCACTTTACACCATCAAAAAGGTTCAGTTATGAAACGAGTCTCAACCATTTTTCTTCAGATAGTAATTTTTCTGCTTGGATTGGGCGTTTTTGCCTTCCTGCTTTGGGAACCCCAGCTTGAGGGCAGGAATGTCAATGCCACACAATTTGAAATATATTTCAAAGACCCGTTTTTGGCGTATATTTACCTCGCCTTTGTTCCGTTCTTTGTCGGGCTTTATCAGGGATTCAAACTATTAGGGTATGCACGGCGAGATGAGATATTTTTTCCCCATTCGGTGCGGGCTTTGCGAATCATCAAATATTGTGCATTGATTACAGCAGCCTTTATTTTCGGCGCGGAAATTTATATTTTCATTTTCATACGCGGGACGGATGATGTTGCCGGTGGAGTTATGATGGGTGCTTTCATAATCTTAATGTGTGCGATCATCGGAACTGCCGCCGCCGTGTTTGAGCGTATTTTACAAAATGGTGTTGCCTTAAAATCCGAGAACGATCTGACCATCTAAAAACTCATGGCAATTATCATAAATATCGACGTTATGTTGGCGAAAAGAAAAATGAGCGTGACGGAGCTTGCTGATAAGGTCGGCATCACGATGGCTAATATTTCCGTATTAAAGAATGGAAAAGCAAAAGCAATCAGGCTCTCAACTTTGGAAGCGATCTGCAAAGTTTTGGATTGTCAGCCCGGTGATATCTTGGAATATGAGGATTCAACCGAAAATACAATAAACTACCCAAAAAGACTCCCTTTTTCAAAAACTTGATTGTAAAATTTTATAATGTAAAATTATCAAATTATGAAAAACTCTCCCTTTTACTCTCTTTTGCCTAAACTGTTTTTTTGTGTATTTCTTCTTTTTTTAACCATCTTTAAAGTTCAAGCCCAGCCAATCGTAAACATAACCGTTGAGCCTAATGTCTGGGGTGTGGCAAACACGGTTGATATTCAAAAAGTTCTGGAATCTGCTGCAACAGAACTATTCAGTGATGTAAAAGCTGTCAGCAATATCTCAATTTTAGTTAAACCAAGTAAGGACGGTGTTCCCAGAACTCTTTTTACCAAAGGTCCTAACGGAGAATTTATTGTTTTACTTGCTACAAAAGACAGATATTGGTCGCAATATTCTTACCAGTTCTCACACGAACTAAATCACGTTCTGTCCATGAATAAAGCCGATAGTCAAACCGCAAATCAATGGTTTGAGGAGGCATTGGGCGAAACGGCTTCGATGTTTGCATTGCGTAAAATGGCAATCAGTTGGAAAACCAATGCGCCCTACCCAAATTGGAATAGTTATTCTGCCTCATTAAGTCAATATGTTGAAGATTTAATTGCAAAAGATGAAAGAAAATTGCCGCCAAACCAAACCCTCGTTCAGTGGTTTACCGAAAACGAAAAAAGTATGCGGATTGACCCGTATCAAAGGCAAAAGGACGCTTTAGTTGCTAACCAATTATTGACCTATTTTGAGGATTACCCCGCAGGTTGGGATGCCGTAACCTATATAAATCAAACCAAACCCACGGACGGGCAAACATTTCAGGAATATTTAGAAAATTGGTTCAATGATGCCCCCGAAAAACACCAAGATTTCATCAAAAAAATTGCCAATCTTTTTGAGATCAAAGTTAATTGTCATTCTATAAATCTAAAGAAAATGTAATTGTATTTGAACCAGACAGTTAACCGAAATAAAATTTAAGAGAAGGACAATGGAAAAAGTTATATTTTAATGTGAGTCCCTCCATCAGTAGGCATCTGGTTAAAGTATTGCCGGCTGAAGGCGGAACTCAGAACTTTAGTTTTTGTTTTGTCACTTCCCTATTAAAATTGATTCATAGTTTGTTTAAAATCATTCGGTTGCCAGGATTTTCAAATTGTTAGAGTAAATAATAAATTTTCAGATCAAAATTTTATGCCGCATCGGGAACATCATAAATCGCAAAATATTGGGTGGCTGCGCGCCGCAGTTTTGGGAGCAAATGACGGAATTCTTTCTACAGCGAGTCTGATCGTCGGAGTTGCCGCTTCAAACTCCGGTCGGCAAGCGGTTCTAATTGCCGGAGTTGCAGGTTTGGTGGCAGGTGCAATGTCTATGGCGGCTGGCGAATATGTTTCGGTTAGCTCACAGGCGGATGCGGAAAACGCTGATCTGAAAACAGAAAAAAAGGAACTGGCTCTTAATCCAAAAGGCGAACGAAATGAATTAGCGGACATTTATATTGAGCGCGGATTAGAACCCGAATTAGCCCTCAAAGTTGCAGAACAATTAATGGAAAAGGACGCTCTTGGCGCACACGCGAGAGAGGAGTTGGGGATTTCCGAAATTACGGTTGCGAGACCAATTCAAGCAGCTTTTGCCTCGGCTGCCAGTTTTTCCGTCGGGGCGGCATTTCCTTTAATTACGGCATTAATTGCCCCGATTCCGTGGATTGGATGGATTGTTTCAATAGCTTCAATTATATTTTTGGCTTTTTTAGGAGCAGTTGCCGCGAACAGAGGCGGGGCAAGTATGATAAAAGGCGCAATCCGGGTGACTTTTTGGGGCGCAGTTGCAATGATTATTACAGCATTGATCGGCGGTTTGTTTGGAACAAATGTTTAATGAATTGATTACCGGAGTTCTTTAAAATTTCAAGTTTCCGGGTAATAAATCAATTCAACAATATTTCCGTCAACTCCTTTGGTATAAAAGGATGAAGTTCCGTCACGATGCGGTTTGATCGGGCGACCCTCTTTTTGAGCAGCGGCTTCCAGTTCAGCCATTGTTTTGACTTTGAGACCGATATGCGGCGGATGTTTTGAATCAGGCGGAAGCAATGCAATCCCGAATCCCCGGTTGTCGCGCATCATTGCCCAATCTTCAAAAATTGTTTCGACTTTAAAACCTAATTTTTGGTATTCTTCGACTGATTTGGTCAAATTTTCACATTTAACCGCTAAGTGATCCACTGTTCCGCTAAACCGTATTTCTGACATTTTGGAAAAAACCTCCAAACCAATTCTACCAAATTAAACCTTTGAGGTGAATTTGTGCTAATCTATTCAACAATTTTACTAAATTCGGGCATCAAAAAAGATTGGTGCGACATCTGAAAAGTTATTCTTTCTTTTTAGGGAAAATTAAATGAAATTATTGAATTATATCGTTTTAGGTTGTCTAATTTTGACTTTTTCGGTTCTTATCAAAGCCCAAAATCCGACCGTTTTAGCCGAAGCTAACAATATCAAATATACGGTTAATGATCTTGATCCCGCCACCCGCGAGATTTTTGAAGGATTAAATAAAAATATAGCCACCGAAAGAACTGAATCTTTAGGTGAACAGATCGCCCAATTATTATTCAAGGACGAAGCCGAAGCCCGTAAAATAACGATTGATAAATTACTTGAGCTGGAGGTTCCAAAAAGAATTCCCGCTCCGACAGCCGCCCAAATTCAGGCGGTTTATGATGCAAATCGTGATGCTATCGGCAACAAAACCTTAGCCGAGGTTCGACCGCAGATCGTCAACTTCTTACAACGTGACGGTTATCCGAAGGCTCTTTCGACCTTTGTTGGCGAATTGAAATTAAAATATAAAGTGGTTATGGGAAAAGACGTTAATGCACCCGGTTTATCATCCACCGATGTTTTAGCAACCGTTAATGCCAAACCAATAACCGTCAAAGATTTTGAAGAAAAAGCCGGACCGAATATTTATGAAATAAAGGCTCAAACTTACGATAAAACTCAGGATTATCTTGAAACAATAATTTTCAACGAGATGGTTGCTGCGGAAGCAAAAAGTCTGAATCTTAGTATTTCAGATTTAATTGCCCGCGAAGTTACCGACAAAATGAAGGAATTTACCGAAGATGAGCGGGAAAAATTGAACGACGGTTTTGAAAAGAAACTTACTGAGAAATATGGCGCAAAATTTTATCTAAAAGCACCTGAACCATATGTTTATAAGATTTCCGTTGACGATGATCCGGCACAGGGAAAACCCGATGCGCCGGTTACAATCGTTATGTTTTCGGATTTCCAATGTCCGGCTTGCTCGGCAACGCATCCGGTTTTGAAAAAAGTAATGGAGCAATACGGAGATAAGATCCGTTTCGTGGTGCGTGACTTCCCTTTAACCCAAATTCATCAAAATTCCTATAAAGCCGCCCAAGCCGCAAATGCTGCTAATGCCCAGGGCAAGTTTTTTGAATATATACAGATTCTGTATAAAAATCAGGAATCGCTCGACACGGCTTCTTTGAAAAGATTTGCCGCCCAAATCGGTTTGAATCAACAAAAATTCGATGCTGATCTGGATAGCGGAAAATATGCGGTCGAAGTTAATAAAGATATTATCGAAGGTGAAAGCTACGGAATAAATTCGACACCCACCATTTTTATCAATGGCGTAAAGGCTCGTTCACTTTCTGCCCAGACATTTAAAAAGTTGATTGATTGGGCTTTGCAAAATAAATAATTTAAAAATCAAGTAAAAATGAAAAACATATTCAGCATTCTTTTATTCTTAATTGTTTCAGTTTTCTTTATTTCCTGCGGGGATAAACCTGCTAATGTCGCACCCAATAAAAATACCTCGACATCACCGAAACCTAATGCTCCTCTGCCCATCAGCAGTTTTGAAGTTGTCCGAAAATACAAACATGACGGCGATGCTTTTACTGAAGGTTTGTTCTTTTACAACGGTTTTTTATATGAAAGCACCGGATTGGACGGCAAATCAGACCTCAGAAAAGTTGATATTGAATCCGGGAAAGTGGTGCAAAAGGTAGATTTGCCGAAAACAAGTTTTGGCGAGGGCATTTCCATGGTCAACGGAAAGATTTATCAACTGACGTGGCGCGAAGGTGTGTGCCGTGTTTTTGATGCCGAAACTTTCAAACAAATCAAGGAATTTAAATATCCGGGTGATGGTTGGGGAATGACAACAGACGGTAAAAATCTGATTATGACCGATTCAACTCATGTTATCCGGTTTATTGATCCTGAAACTTTTGAAACAGTTAAAACCCTTCCCGTCTTTCGGGAAAATGGTGCGCCATTAATGCAGATCAACGAATTGGAATGGATAAAAGGGGAGCTTTGGGCAAACATCTGGCATTCTGAAGAACCTGAAATTTTGGGGAAACCTAATTATATTGTTCGGATCGACCCTAACAACGGAAAGATTTTGGGTTGGGTAAATTTAGATGGAATTTCACCTGATGATGTCAAAGCTGATCCCGAAAATACTTTGAACGGTATCGCTTACGATGAAAAGAATGACCGTATCTTTGTGACCGGTAAAAAGTGGAAAAATTTGTATGAAATTAAGTTAAAGTAACTCTTTTGAAGGATTTTGAAATGCGTTTTTTCTTATTAATTTTGGCTTTGACTTTTTGCTTTGCCTGCAAAACCGATTCAAACACTTCTAAACCCAGAATAGTCAGAAAGGATTTAGGTTCGGCTGTGGTAGATGATTTTGAAATCGTTAACACTTTTAAACATGACCCCAAAGCCTTCACTCAGGGCTTAACTTTTTACAATGGTTTTTTGTATGAAAGCACCGGATTAACAGGTCGCTCAAGCATTCGCAAGGTTGATCTGGAAACCGGCAAGGTTTTACAAAGATATGATATAGCCCCGGATTTTTTTGGCGAAGGGATGACGATCTTGAATGATAAAGTCTATCAAATTACCTGGCAGGACGGTCTAGCCTGGGAATATGATTTGGACAGCTTCAAATTATTAAGAGAATTTCGCTATCCCGGACAGGGTTGGGGAATTACCAATGACGGAAAAAACCTGATAATGAGCGACGGAACCCACGTTTTGAGGGTAATAAATCCTGAAAATTTTGAAACTATCCGCACCATTCCCGTCCATAAGGACAACGGGCTGGAATTGCAAAATATCAATGAACTGGAATGGATAAAAGGTGAAATCTGGGCAAATATCTGGCAGGCTTCGGTAATTGCCAGAATCGATCCCGAAAGCGGTAAAATAAAAGGTTGGATTGATTTTGATTCATTAGTAAAAGAAGAAGCGCGCGATCCCAGTCATGAAGCTCTTAATGGAATCGCCTATGATGAAAAAAATGATAGGATTTTTATTACCGGAAAGCTTTGGAAGAGTTTATTTGAAATAAAATTGAAATCCGGTAAATAATTTTTATTTTAGCTATTAATTTATGGGTAAACACAAAGGAAATGAATTGAAATTCATTTAAATGTTTTTGTGTTTTTACTTTGTGCCTTGAGGGTTCTCTTCGGCTAAATGTCTTTTAATTACAATTTAAATGTCAGTTTCTAAAGAAAATTATAATTTTCAAAAAATTGTTGCCATTGTCGGGGTTTCTTTGTTTATCATCAAAATTGCGGCTTGGTATATCACCGATTCCGTGGCGATCTTAACTGATGCTTTAGAAAGTATCGTCAATGTTACAGCCGGATTTATCGGGCTTTACAGTCTCTATCTGTCTGCTCAACCCCGGGATGCCAATCATCCCTATGGACACGGAAAAGTTGAGTTTGTTTCCGCCGCCATTGAGGGAACTTTAATTACTATTGCAGGTTTTATTATCGTTTACGAAGCAATTTATAACCTTAGAAATCCGCACGAAATCGGAAAACTTGATTACGGTATTATTTTGGTGGCGATCACTGCCATTATTAATTATGCAGTGGGCTTTGTTGCGGTCAAAAAAGGTCAGAAAAACAATTCTCTGGCGTTAATTGCAAGTGGAAAACATCTCCAATCTGATACTTATTCAACTATTGGAATTATTATTGGTTTGGTTTTAATCCTTTTTACCAATTTAGTCTGGCTTGACAGCGTTGTAGCTCTGATTTTTGCTGTAATAATTATTCTGACAGGTTACAAAATAATTCGCGGTTCGATTGCCGGAATTATGGACGAAGCCGATGAAGAATTGTTGAAAAAGGTAGTCGAAACCATTGAAACCTCGCGCCGTGAAAATTGGATTGACCTGCATAATCTCCGCATTATCAAATACGGAAACACATTGCATCTGGATTGCCATTTAACCGTGCCGTGGTATATGAACGTCAAAGACGCCCACGAAGAAGTCAATAAAATGGAACGGCTGGTTGACAGTAATTTTGGCGAAAGTATCGAAATGTTTGTTCATACTGACAATTGTTTAGATTATTCCTGCCAAATCTGCACCAAAACCGATTGCAAAGTTCGTAAATTTCCTTTTGAAAAACGGCTTGATTGGCGGGAAATTGACATTACTGACGATTTGAAACACCGGATTGATTAAGTTTGACAATTTTTGCTCAATCACCTAGTCTCAAAAGTGAACGAAGTTTTGCTCGCTTCTTTTTCATATCACACGGAATCAGCCGGTTTGAGTGACTTTTCAGCAAGTTTTTGGAGTTTATCAAATGGCTCGGTCACTTAGTCCTTTTACACGGCTTACCCTTTTAGTTTCAGAACTTAGTAATAACAAATTAGAGAATCTTTTAGACTCAACCAAATGTGATTTGGTGCATCACACAGCCAAATTGTCCGAGGAAATAGAAGATTCACAACAAAAAGAATCTGCGGTTATGATCGGAATTCAAGGTCAATTATTGTTTGATCTAATAAAAGAAGGAAAACTGTCTGAAGCCGAAATTGAACGTCAATCATTAATTTCTGCCTGTAAAAAATTCAAAGATTTATTATAATTTCACAAAGTTGAATAGTAATTGCAAACTGTTATTTGTTTCAGGTTAGTTAGTGTGCCTTATTCATTTTTTTTAAAATCCGAATTAATAACCTTAACCATATTTCCAATTTCTCATTTACCACTGTTACAATTTTCTTCACAATGATTAAAACCGAAACAATCGAATACAATTCGGGCGATAATATTTTTCAAGGAACGATTTGTTTTGATGACGAAATTATCGAACTAAAACCCGGCGTTTTAGTTGTCCATATGTTCAAAGGACATACTGATTTTGAAGTCAATAAGGCGAAAGAATTGGCAGAATTGGGTTATGTCGGTTTTGCAATTGATATGTATGGAAAGGAATTTCACGGAGTTTCGCCCGAAGATGCACGGGTTTTGATGAATGAATTGAATGCTAATCGTCCATTGTTATTGGAAAGAATTCTTTTGGCACTGGAAACTTTGAAAGTTCATTCACAAGTTGATAAAAACAAACTTGGCGGCATTGGTTTTTGTTTCGGCGGAAAATGCGTGCTGGATTTAGCCCGCGCAAATGCAGAGATCAAAGGCGTTGTGAGCTTTCACGGAGTTTATGATAAACCTCCGATTGAGCAAAGTTCATCGATAAAACCTTCAATTTTAGTTTTACACGGTTGGGATGATCCCCTCGGAACTCCTTCGCAATTGTTAGAACTGGCAAATGAATTAACCGAAAGAAAAGCCGATTGGCAAATTCTCTCATTTGGAAATACAGGACATTCTTTTGCCAATCCCGCCGCCAATTCTCCCGAAAGCGGATTAGTTTATAACGAACTTTCCAACAATCGTGCATGGGTTTCAATGAAAAACTTTTTAAAGGAAATGTTTTTGTGATAAAGATTTGAACCGGTTTTAAGTCTCTGCTGGAAAATGCTCTTTATCTTAGAGAAGCCGCCTGGAGGCAGGACTCAAAGTGCAATTGTTTTTCCATCTTTATCCTAGGATTTTTTATTTCAAAGGTAGATTTTCCAATTCAAAACGGTCAACCAATTTTAGTTTCATATCCTCATTAAGATCCGGCGTCGCTTTATCCAAACCAATCACATAAACGGTTAATTTATTTTCTTGAACTTTGATACGGAGAATGTGTTTAAAGTCCTGAATTCGCGCCATTCCTCCGACTTCATTGTTATGTCCGTCAAATAATAACGAAACTGCCAAATACCAGCTTAACCAAATTCTACTGATCAAATAACCGAGATAACCGATTATTAAAAATGAGGTTATCAGATAGAATGTTCTGACATAAACCTCTGAATTTGCTGTAGAAAATAATCCCAAAATAAACGGGCTAAAGTTATGTTCAATCTGTTCATTCAAACTGGGAGCATTGGGAAACAAACTTATAAAAACAAATGGTGCGGAAATTGTTATTACACCATACAATAACCAGCTTCCCAACAATAGCCATTTATTTTGTTTATTCGTCAGCCAAACATCAAAATGACTTTTTCTGATTAACAGCATCAAAACAAAAATTCCAAGTGCAACCCAAACATTTGCATAATAAAAAATGAGAAAAGGAGTGGCAATTTGTAAAATTCCGTGACAAAAACCAAGAAAAATAAATTGCAAAGTCCCTTTGCTGTTTTGATATGCCGCCCCGACCTTGTAGGCTAAAACTCCGATATTTAGAATTAATCCGCCCAGAACCACCAAAGTTAACGTAATATCCGACAAAATTAAAGCTAAAGTTCCCTGACCGTAATAAACAATTCCAAAAATCAGGATCACAACGCTTAAAATTATCAAAAGATTTGCCGGAATATATTGATATGAAATCTCTCTGAACCGGCTGCCGAGAAATCGTAAATAGACACTTTCGTTTTTCTCATTCGGATCTTCAATTGACTTCAGATAAGTATTTTCCTTTAATTTTCGAGTGATTTTAAATCTGACAGCTAACCAGTTAGTATATTCACAACTCAGCCAAATTATTAAACCGGAAATTATTAAATGGAGTAAGAAAAATACGCTGTCGGAATAGCCCGGAATTTTGTCGACGGCATTTACCTGGAATGTATTGCTGACCAGAGAGCTTATTCTTGAATCCAATTTATAAAAATAATTGTCGGTAAAGGATAAAATCAGAAAAACTCCGTAACAAACAATTGCAATCCAAACGGGTGTTGCAGTGACAAGGAGTTTTGTAATTCTAACCACCAAAAATTGTTCCTGACTTTCCTCAAAACTTTTTTCCTTAATTTTTTTAATTAATTTATTGACTTTATACGAGCCAAGACCCAACAATGAAGCAACAATTATCAAAACCACTCCGCAAATAAAATGAACAATAAAATGTTTGTAATTACTGTCCAAAATAAAATCGGTTAAATTAATAGGAGTAACTGGTATTGTTTTCAGAAAATAGGATTTAATCAGTTGATTAAAAACTAAAAACCCTGCCTTGACGTTGGAAAATTGAGTTAAAAAGAAAAAAGTAAGGATTGCCGCAATCGCTCCGGCGAATTGGATATAACCTCCCTTTCTGATATTTACCAAATCAAACAATTTTTCCGAAGTTCTCTCTATAGATTCGGTTTTTCGTGGATAGATTTTTTTCGGAGGAATTTCACCTTTAACTTTTTCACCGTTTTCATTTGTTGATTCACCTACCAATGTCGAAGTCGAATCAAAAAAAGCCCCGCCGCCACCGGTTACAATCGAGGCATAATTTGTATTTTTGTTTATGTTCGGATTATTTTCGTCAACTTTTTGCTGTCCCCAGTATCTGGCGTAATGATGAACATCCCCTGATAGATCAAGGCGGCAAATTTTGTTTGGTAATTTTACATTTTGCTGATTCGGATCTATGGGAACAAACTTTCCGTCCTCTAAAAACGGTTGTTTTAAGCCCAAAGATTGAGTGATCGAGGTTAAATAAGTTGCGGTTTTTTCGTTTTCCAAACATTTTTTCCCAAAAACTGTTGTCGGTTCAGGTGTGGCAAGGATCAATTTTGAAATTTGTTTTTCCATTATTTGTTTGAAAAAGACTTCCTGCCGAAAATCAAGTTTTTCGTTCTCGGAATCAATTCCAAACACCCACCAATCAAAAGGCAAACGAATTGCTATGTAACTTGCCTCCTGTTCTCGCGAAAAACTTGGAATTTGCAAAATAAAACTTCCCTTTAAACCTTCTAAATAAATGTTTTCTTCGGCATCATTGAAAGGAGAACGTCGAAATTGGCGATTAAAACCGTCAATATTATCGTAATAGTCATGATTAGCCGGAATTCCAAAAAGCGGGCGCGGAGGCTCTGTATCTAAATATGTTTTTCCGTCAATTTCTGCGCAAATTGTTCCGTCCCAACTGTCAACCGGCATCGAATTTCCGTCAAAAACATCAATCGCATCGCCGCTGCTGTAAAACAAAGTCTTAGTTTTATCTAAACTAAAATCATATCTATCGAACAAAAACTTTCTGGCACTGGTAAAAGCCCATCTGAAAGGAGTTTGAAATCTTTCAAAAAGTGTGGCGTAGTTAGCGGAATGATACGCCGTGTCACCGCCTAAAAATAAAAAATATCCGCGCGGCAGCAATTTGGTTTTTCCGAAATTATTTTCTTCGGGTGGAAAGAATTTTACTTCCGAACCTATTTCCTCGCTTTCGATCCAGAGATCGGAATAGCACATACAACCGACTCCATAAACTCCTAACTGTCCATCTCCGGAATCAGCTATGTAATCGAACCAAAATTCCTTTAAATCGTTTTTATCCGCTTGTAAATCTTGCCAAAATTTTTGTTTCGGTAGATATTTTTGCCAAAATTCAAAGTGAGTCCGTTTCCATTCCCAATAATCAAATATTTTTTTTACCCATTTTTGCTTAACTTTCTCAGCAATATCGTCCTGAACTTCCGGACTTTTTTGCATTTCTTCCGCCATATGTGTTTCTTTGACGGAATAGAGATTTTCATAAACTGCCTTTGAGGTTTCTTCTGCTTTGGTTCTCTTTTGAGCTTTAGATTCGTTCTCAAAATCTTTTTCAATTTTGGTTAAAATCTCTTCTTTTTGCTGATATTTAACTTCTTCCTCAGTATTTGGATAAATGTTCGGTTTCATCCACGAACGAGGGTCCATATTTTCGCCGTAAATTGCATACATGGCGATTCCTTTGAGACTCGCAACTAATTCTCGACCACCAAACCAGGCAACTGCTTTCTTAAATCCTTCCTCAGTTTTCGGTTTCAGGGGATAAAATTTTGGTTTTATCTTTTGCATCTTTAAATTTCCTCTTTTTGGGATGATTTGGTTGATTTAGAAATTGCCTTTAGCCAAAAGACAGCATTACAAAACCTAAATATTTGAAACTTTCTAACTATTATGAATTATTTATTCAAAATATTTCACACAAAATTTTATTTTTAGATTTCTTTTCCATTTCACAGTTTTTTTTCAACTTTTTTTTTGAGGTAATCGTTTAACTTCAATTTCTTTAATTTTTTCTTTAAGAAAACCATTTACATTCGATGTAAATTTTGTTTTGATTAATAGAAATGCTGTTTTTAAACATTCTTTTACTCCCAATTGAACTTTTTTTTTTGATATTTGATTGGCAAACCAAGTTTTTTTCGCCTTTTTATAAACTATCAACTCTTCTTAAACTTTTAATTTGGGAAATTGGAAATCTTTTGGTAAGTCTCAAACTTTTCATTCGAAATTTCGTTTGAAAATTATTTTCATTTTTACAAATAAGAAAATTTCAAGAAAAATCCAGACAAGTTGAGTTAAAAATCAATGTTAAATGAGTTTCTACTCCCCCAAGGGAACCTAATTAACACTTCTGTTGCTCTAAATACTACTGCAAATTTTGGTTTAGAGATTTATTCGTCCGTTTACCTATTGGAATGGAATATCTCTGATTTTGAACAAAAAAAAGTTTGCGATGAGTTGGTGCGGCTCGGTTCAAACAAAGATTTTTACCTAATCATCACCATAGATGCCGTTCAATCCGATAAAATTTCCGAAGTTATTGAGGCTGGTGCAGACGATTTTCTTATTAAACCATATACCGAAACGGAATTGACCAACCGTTTATTGATTGCCAAAAAGACCCTTAAATCTAAATTGTCATTTTCTTCCAATAAAGCTCTGCAAACAGCCAATTTCGGTCAGAGATTGAATTTTGATTCCGCCGAAGCCTTAAATTTACTCGATTTATTAAATGATTCTGTAATAATTTTTGAACCGATAACCAATAAAATCCTTTTTGTAAATAACACCGCTTGTCAAACGTATTTTATTAAACCTGAAGATTTTATTGGAATTCCTGCGGAAAATATCTGGAAGTTGTAAAAGGATGAATTTGAACTGTTAGGACTGTTATTCAATCCTGGTCAGACTGAAACTTTCGAATCAATTCATCTCAGATCTGACGGATTGGAACTAAAGATGCAGGTCAATCCCAGTTTGATTAATTTTCAGGGGCAACCTGCCGTTTTGACCGTCAACAAAAATCTTAATGTAGAAAAAATAGTAGAAAACAACATTGAAATCGCCAATATTGAATGGCGAAATACGGTTGACGCTGTTTCGGATATGATTATTCTGGAAGACCGAAATGGCAAAATCAAAAGATGTAATAAAGCAACTTCTCAATTTTTAGGTAAATCATTTGAACAATTGCTAAATCAATCGGTTGATTCATTTTTTCCATTCGTCAATTCGTTTGAAACACAAAACAGTTGCAATGATGAACACCTTTTTGACCCCGAAAATTTATCGAAACAGTTATTTTATCAGGGGAACTGGTTTGAATTAAACAGTAATCAAGTTCGCCCCGATCTGCAAAATGTCAATCAAAGGGTTCACGTTCTTAAGGATATTATTAACCGCAAGAATTTTGAAGTAGAGCTGCAAAAGCTTTACAGCGTGGTGGAACAATCATCAAACGGAATCATCATTACGGATTTGATTGGGAAAATTCAGTATTTGAACAGAAAGATCCTTGAAACCCTAGATAATCAAAAAGAAAATCTGGTTGGAAATTCCGTTTACACGATTTCGCCATTTCAGGAAGAATTCAATTTAACGGACGAAATACTTCCATATTTGCGTAAAAATCAAAGCTGGCAAAAGACCTTTCAGGTTAAAAGAAAAAACTATGAAGTTTTTGAGGAAGTAATTGTTTATTTGATCAATGATTCCAAACAGAAACCACTCAATTTTGTTTTTATTATTCGGGATATAACGGAAACTCGACAGCTTGAATCCATTGCTGAAGCAGTAAATATGATGGAAAATGTCGGTTATATTTTTTCAGGGATCAGACACGAACTTGGTAATCCCATCAATTCAGTAAAAACCGCACTTACCGTTTTACAGAAGAATTTAGGCAAATGGGGAGTTCAACAAGTTGATTTATATGTCGAACGCTGCCTCTCGGAAATTTCACGGATCGAATATTTACTCCGAACTCTTAAAACATTCAGCATGTATGAAAATCCACGGATCGAACCCATTGAAATTAATCAATACATGCAAAATTTTGTAAATCTGGTCGAGGAAGATTTTTCAAATCGAGGGATTCCGATCAATTTTATTTCAAAAGTAAAAACAGCAAATGTTCTTTGCGACCCACGGGTTCTTCATCAAGTCATGCTTAATTTACTGGCAAACGTGGCGGCGGCTTTGGAAAATTGTTCGAATCCGCAGCTTTCAATTTCCATCAGCCGGGCAAAAAAACGTTTAGTGATTTGTATTGAAGACAATGGTATCGGGATGAATGAAAAACAATTAAGTAATTTATTCAAACCATTCTACACCTCAAAATCCGAAGGAACCGGACTGGGTTTGGTCATTGTTCATAAAATGCTGGTAAAAATGAATGGAACGATCCGTTTTGAAAGCAAAGAAGGAATTGGAACTCAGGTTTATTTTTCACTTGAAATGGCAGAACCGGTTTAACAAATATTTTATTTTAATCATTTTTTTGAATGCTAAAATATGCTTAATTTTAATTCTCCCCCATATTTACCCAGACTATTATTCGTTGATGACGATAAACTTTTCGGTGATTCCGTAAAAAATGATTTTGACCCCAAAGATATTGTAATAACCTGCGTTCAATCGGTTACCGAAGCCCAAAAATTGTGCCAGAAAAACGCATTTGATGTAATTTTGCTGGATAATAACTTACCGGACGGAAGCGGCTTGGAACTGATTCCTGATATTTTAAGCCTTAATGACCGGGCAAAAATAATTTTAATTACTGCCTTTCCAAGTTTTGATAATGCCGTTAAAGCAATCAAAAACGGAGTTTTTGATTACCTCTCAAAACCGATTGATTTAACTGAGCTTCATTTGACGATAGAAAAAGCTTTAAGAACTTCAAAGTTGGAAGCGGTTGAACAAGTCGAGCGTTATCGAAGTTACCAAGATAGCCGTCAAAATCCGCTTATCGGGTTTAGACAGAACCCCGATTTTCTAAAAGTGGTAGAAAGGGCGGCAGAAGCAAAAGCATCCGTTTTAATTACCGGCGAAACCGGAACCGGTAAAAATGTAATTGCTAAATATATTCATTATCACGCCTTAAATCAAACAAACCCTTTTATTAGTTTAAATTGTGCCGCCTTACCCGAAACCTTGATTGAATCAGAACTTTTCGGAGTGGAAAAAGGAGCCTTTACCGGAGCCAATCAAACCCGCAAAGGTTTATTTGAATTAGCTGACGGCGGAACCTTATTTTTGGACGAAATAGGTGAGATGCCGCCTGCCTTACAGGCAAAATTTCTGAGTGCATTGGAGGACAGGCAAATCAGACGGGTGGGCGGAGACAAAGCACGTTCGGTAAATGTCAGGATCATTGCCGCAACCAATGCCGAGCCGGAAAAAGCAATTGCAAATAAAACTTTTCGGAGCGATCTCTTTTATCGTCTAAGCCTCATCAGAATTCACCTTCCGCCGCTGCGTGAAAGAAAAGAGGATATTCCCGAACTATGCAGGCTTTTATAGAACAATATGTGCCAAATAGAAATGTAATTGTTCCGCCGGAAGAAATCCGGAAATTGTGCAGCTATGATTTTCCGGGTAATGTCCGCGAATTAAGAAATATTATTGAGCGAAGTCTGATTCTACAGGAAGGCAATTATATTTATCCCTCAAAACTTGTGAATTCAGAAATGATGTCGGAAAAAGCACAAACTGACGGTATTAAAGATTCCGGTGCAACTTTCATTGAACAAGGCGTGAAACAAAAATGGATTTTGCCCGAAATTGAAAAACAATATATTCTTGCCGCATTTGAAAATCAAAATAAAAATATTGCTCATACGGCTGCCTTTTTAGGGATTTCACTTTCTACCTTAAAACGAAAATTACGTGATTTCGGGGTCAGATAATTTTTTTTTCAAAACAACAAGGTTTAATTTAGACGGTTCAAAATGAACTGTCTTTATTTTTTTAACGGTTCAAAATAAACCGTTTAATTTCACTGCCTTTATGTAAACCCACTATTTCCAGTAGATTACCTGACATTTATTCTTTCTTTTTTCTTTGGCACAGAGTTTGTATTAAACAAAATGCCGATAAGGGTTATTAACAATATGTCAAAAACAGCCCCAATTAAAAAAGTCCTGATTGTTGATGATGAGAAACTATTCCTGGCTAGTCTCCAGGAAGGAATGATGGAGTTTTCCGAAGAATTTGAAGTCATCACGGCTTTGAATGGGGAAAAAGCCCTGGAGGAGTTAGGGAGACAAAATATAGATTTGGTTGTCACCGATCTCAAAATGCCCGTGATGGACGGATTTCAGCTTTTGACTCAAATGATTTCTAAATACCCTGCCATTCCCACCATTGTTATTACGGCTTTTGGAACGCCTGATATTGAAAACAGATTACAGGAATTGGAAACTTTCGACTATTTAGAAAAACCCATCGATTTTAGTATATTGGCAGAAAAAATCAGAAAAGGGATCAAAAACAATTCGGACGGTCATTTACGCGGAATAATGCTGTTTAGTTTTCTGCAGTTAATTCAAATAGAACAAAAAAGCTGCGTATTAAAAATTTCTTCACACGAAAAGAACGGAACACTCTATTTTTACAAAGGAGAATTAATTGATGCAGTTTATTTGAGATTAAACGGAGAAGAAGCCGCACATAAAATTGTTTGTTGGGAAGACTCTGAAATTGAGATCATCAATACCAACAAACAGGTCAAAAGGCGAATTGATAAACCTTTGCAAAATCTGTTAATGGATGCGGCTAAAGAACGTGACGAAGCAATTTTTCAAGGTGAAATGGAAGATAAATCGTCTTTTAGTGAAACCCAACAAAATTTAGAGAATTCTGTGACAAATTTGTCTTTAGAAAAAAAACAAATCGAAGCCCAAACTTCGGAAAATTCACTTAATCAAACCAAAAAGGAGAAAACATTTACAATGGCAAACAATATAGAACAATCACTTAATGAGTTAATGGAAATTGATGGTGCAATGGCAGTTGCATTAGTTGATACCGAAAGCGGAATGGCTTTGGGAACAGCCGGCGGAGGAGTCAATCTTGATGTTGCCGCCGCCGGTAATACCGAAGTTGTTAAATCAAAACAAAAAGTAATGGCAAACCTCGGACTAAAAGACAAAATTGAAGATATATTAATTAGCCTCGGTTCGCAATATCATTTGATTCGTCCATTAAAAACTCATACAAATCTTTTCATTTACCTCGTTTTAGGCAGAGAAAAGAGTAATCTGGCTATGGCTCGGTTTAAACTCTCGGATGTTGAAAATTGGGTTCAGGTTTAAATTTTTAAGCCTTGAAAGTCCAACTTAAAAGGGGTTTGATTTTTTTCCAAACCCCATTTTTTTATTTAAAGATTGCCCCGAATACTTTTTTCAAAATTGCAGAACCAGTTCCAATCGGATCTTTCCGGATTTTCTTTTCCTCTTCGGCAACCATAAAAAATAATCCGTCAAGGGCTTTTTGCGTCACATAACCATCAATATCACTAGCATCCTGCCCGAATAATTTTCCGACGAAACCGTATTTTCCCATCATATCTTTATATTTTTGGGTAACTCCGACCTCGTTGGTAAATTTTTCGACAATCGGACGAAATTTTCCCCGCAAAGTTTCTTCGCTGGTGCGACGGAAAAATTGCGTTGCCGAATCGTCCTGACCACTGAAAAGGATTTTTCGCACATCATTGAAAGTCATTTGTTTAATTGAATCAAGAAAAACTTCAATTGCTACCGGAACGGCTTTTTCGGCGGCATGGTTCATCGAAGCAACAAAATCATCAACAACTTTTCCCTGTCCGGCTAGACGCAAAACTTTTTCTACATTCTGCAATTTTTGCGGAAGCGGGATTTTTACTCTTGCATCATCCAAAAATCCGTTATCGCGCCCCAAAGTATTTACAGCAAACTTTACCCCGCTAAAAAGTGCTTCCTTTAATCCGCCGGTAATTTCTGTATCGCTCAAATTTGTATTTGAAGCGGTTTGAGTATTATTTGTATTCGTATTGGAAACTGTGGTGGTGGAAGTAGTTGGCGTTTTGACTATTCTCGGTCTTTTCTTTTTCTTGCTTTGTGCCAATGCCCCGCCGGAAAAAGTAAAAAGCAAAATTCCAATCAATAAAATCTTTAATCCTTTCATTTGGTTTCTCCTCGTAATGCTTTTTCAAAAAATTCTAAAACTTTTTGCTCATAAGTTTCGGGGGCAACTTTTAACAAATCTCCATGTTCCGCCTTGGGAACAATCCAAAGGTCTTTTGGTTGATTGGCAGTTTCAAAAAGTTGTCTGCTTTCTTCCAAAGTTGTGTGGTGGTCATTTTCTCCAACAATAAAAAATAAAGGGCAATTTACACTTTTAATCTTGTCTAAAGGACGCAAATCATTAACCGTCACACCTAACCGAATTGGAAATTGATAGGTCAAAAGCGGTGAAAGATTATCCGCGCCTTTGAAAAGCCATAAATTTAGACGGTTTTCGATTGCTTTTTGAATCGCAGGATAAACCATTTCCAGAATAAGGGCGTCAACTTTTTGCGGTTCATTTTGCAATAGAAAAGCCGCACCCCCCATCGAAATTCCCATCACTCCAATTTTTTCATTGGGAAATTTTTCCTTGATAAATTTCAATGAAGCATTTGCATCACGGCTTTCCAAATATCCGAAAGTCAATTGTTTTCCCTCACTTTCGCCGCTTCCTTGGAAATCAAAAGCCAAAACGGAATAACCCGCCTTTCGTAAAAATCTGATTCGTTCTACCAATGACAAACGATTTGACCGCACCCCGTGCATTAAAACAATTGCACCTTTTCCCGATTCGCCTTTTACTAGCCAGCCTTTTATTTGTGTTCCCGAATCACTGGAGAATTCGACATTTTCACAAAATAAATCATTTGGGCAATTTCCAATGGAAGTTTGAGCCGGTGCAGTTAATGAATTTCCCGCAAACCAGGCTAAGCCAATAATTATCAGCGGAATTAAAATTAACAACGTAATTAAAAGTTTTTTCATTAGTTCGATACGTTTTTTTTCATTTCAGTATTTTTGTAAAAAAGGCAAACAGAGAAGAATATTCTCCCCCTTTGCCTTTTTACGTTTTATTTCTATTTATTTTGCTTTTCCCTGATTAGCGACTGCTTCCTGTGCGGCTTTTATTGCTTCGGCATCTCCGAGATAATAGCTTTTGATCGGTTTCAAATTTTCATCTAATTCATAAACCAATGGAACGCCTGTCGGAATATTTAGATTAACGATTTCGTCATCCGAAATATTGTCCAGATATTTGACCAATGAACGTAAAGAATTCCCGTGCGCGGCAACGATAACTTTTTTACCTGCTTTAATTGCCGGTGCAATTTCGCTTTCCCAATACGGGACGACCCGGGCAACGGTGTCTTTCAAACATTCGGTTTCGGGAAAATCGGGAACATTCTTGTATTTTGTTAAATTTCCCTCGTATCGTTCATCTTCTTTTGACATTGGCGGTGGTGGAATATCATAGCTTCTTCGCCAAACTTTTACCTGATCGTCGCCAAACTTTTGAGCAGTTTCGGCTTTGTTCAAACCTTGCAAATCACCATAATGTCGTTCATTTAATTTCCAGGAATTAACGATTGGAATCCACATCAGATCCATTTCATCCAAAATTGTCCAAAGTGTCCTGATTGCACGTTTCAAGACAGAAGTATAAGCCACATCAAAAACGAAACCTTCTTTTTCGAGTAATTCTCCGGCGGCTTTTGCTTCCTCACGACCTTTTTCTGAAAGGTCCACATCCTTAAAACCTGTAAAACGATTTTCTTTGTTCCAAACACTTTCACCGTGTCTGATTAAAACTAATTTATACATAAATTTATAAGTTCCAAATTTCAAGTCTAACGTCTAAAGTCTTTTGAATTATTAAACTCGAAAATCGTTTTTCTCACAAGTTTCAAAAGAAAAAAGCGGCACGAAACTTGTAACCGCTTTTACCTTTTAATTTTTAACTTTTAACTTTTAATTTGAGCTGCATTTAGGAATTTGCGGCGTAACATCAAAAGCGTTTCCGGTTCCACCGACCTCGCAAATTTCAACTTTTTTAACGGTTGGAAATTGGGTGGCTGTGCCTGTAACGGCTTCTAAAAACATTTTCCCGGCATAACCCATCTTTTTATTTTTTACCTTCGGTTGAGAAAATTTGATAGTGGCGACTCCGTTTCGCAGAACGACGCCTTCAAATTTCATTCCGAAAACAGCAGATTCCCAACCCGTCTGTTTTTCATAGTCAGTTGCTCCCGCAAATAAAGATTCAAGGGCAACTTTCAAAGGTGAAAATGTTTTGGGAAATTCCCTTCCGACGCGCATCAGAAAATATTCCTTTCCATCGGGAACTTTATCGTTTGGTCGCCACAAGTAAATGATTAAATTACTGTATTTTCTTTCATATTCTTTGCCGTATTCCTCGTTTGTCGGGTTGTAAATAACTTTATTTTTGAGAACTTCTTTCAAATCAAAAGTTGCAGTTTTCTCAGGATTAACTTTCGTAGGTTTGGCAAACGCGTTCTGGCTTTTGGTGGTATCCCATTCTCTGGCTTCATTGATGGCATCCCAATCTTCTTCTTTGTAATAGGCGAGCGTTATTTTATCTCCTTTGATTTCAGTTAATTCAGCAAGGTGTTCGTCTAACACTTCACCGCGTTTCGGATCAACCACCGCAATATATGAACCGCCAAGTCCGCCATCGCCCATACTGACAACTAGGGCAATTGAACCATTACTTAAACGAACCTCGGACAATCCGGTGGTAAAAGTATGTTCCGCCATAATTTGCCGGATTTTGCCCGTTTTCACATCGTAAATCGAAAGCGAAACTCCTTCCCCTTCAAATCCGCGTGATCTGTCCGGCATTGCAAAAACAACGGCTTTTCCGTCATCAATTATCCAAGCATCAACTGCCGTGTTAGAAATTTTGCGGGCTTTTCCGCCAACTGTGACAAAAAGCCGTCCACCAAGGTAATCTTCCCTATCATTTTTAATCTCAATTTTGGTAGCTTTTTGTCCAAAAATTGAAATTGATAAACAGATAATAAATCCAATTAAAAGTAATGTTGTTCGCTTCATAAAGGTTGCTTTCTCCTAAACTTAGACGCTTGGGATTCTAATTTTTGCCCAAGCCACTCCATTTACTAATGCGAAATTATAGGGTAAAAACTATCATTTGTTTGCCAAAACTTTTTGCGCTTCGCCGACTAAATAAAGTGAGCCAGTCACGCAAATTAAAGAATGGTCAGTCACAGGATGATTTGCAGAAAAATGTCGGGCAATATCAATTGCATCAGCTACATTTGGGATTAGAAGAATTTTCTTTTCATCAATTATCTTTTCAGCAATTTCATTAAGTTCTTCGACAGTTGCGGCGCGTGGGTTATTGGGTTGAGTTAAAATCAAATCTTCCGCCAATGGAAAAAGGATTTCGGCAATTTCAGAGATTTGTTTATCTTTCATCGCGCCGAAAATTAAAACAATTTTTGCGCCGGAATAATATTTTTCAAGATGATTTTTCAGAGCTTTTGCACCCGCAATGTTATGCGCTCCGTCGAACAGGATTCCTTTGTAAAATTCTAAGCGTCCTTTGTGAGTTGCGGTTTCTAAACCAATCCAAATATTTTGACTGGAAATTTTGAAACCATATTCATTCAAGATTTCAGCCAATGCAATTGCAACAGCAGCGTTTTCGGTTTGATGAGTTCCTTCTAAACCTAACATAATGTCAGGATAATTACCTTTTTCGGTTTTGAAAGAAGTCGAAATTATTGAATTCCCAGCGTCTCTATGTTCTTTAGTTTTTATGTTTTTAGTTGCCCAAATCGGCTCAACTCCAATCTCTAAACATCTGCCTTTAATAACTTTTTCGGCTTCGGGTTGTTGTTTTGAAATTACAACTTTTTGTTTAGAAGAATTGATAATTGCGGCTTTTTCTCCGGCGATTTCGGTCAAAGTTTCGCCTAAATATTGCTGATGATCGTAATCAATCGGCGTAATAGCGACGATTTCGGCATTAGCAGCGGTTGTCGCGTCTAATCGTCCTCCTAATCCTGTTTCTAAAATAGCTAAATCAACTCCGTTTTCGGCAAATGCTAAAAGCGCAATGGCTGTAATTTGTTCAAAAAAAGTAGCATAGAGTTTTTCCGATTCAGTAATTTCCCTAACTCTGGTTGCATATTCGGCAAAATCTTTTTCCGTAATTGCCTGACCATCAATTTTGATTCTTTCGGTAATTGAAACCAAATGCGGTGAAGTATAAAGACCCGTTTTTATTCCCGCAGAACGGCAGATTGAATCTAAAAAAGCACAAGTTGAGCCTTTCCCGTTTGTTCCGGCAACTTGAACTTTTAAATAATAATTTTGGGGATTTTCTAATGCTTGTAATAGTCTTTTCGGATTTTCTAAACCGAGCTTCATTGCCGAAACTTCATTGCCGAGCGAGTAAAGATATTTGACGGATTCTTCAAAATTCATGGTGATTCATTTAATTGTCGCAATAAATCCTCAATTTCGTCTAGGAAAGGCTTATAAGCAATCCGCAGCCAAATCTCAACAAAAATAACAACAACAACTTCGACTAAAATTAAAATGTTCAAAAATGGGCGAGGATTTTGTAACATTTGATCCCAGGAAGTAAAGACAATTAAACTCAAAAGCAGTAAAATTGGAGCGCAAATCCAGCTCAAATATCGGTTTCTTTGGAAATAACCACGCAAATATTTTCTTTTTGTTTGTAAAATTTCGCGCAAATTTTCATGGTTTTGAAAATCCATTTCAATTTGATTAATTCTTTTTAATTCCCACAAATACCAAACCCAAATCAATATTAAAAAAGGAGTTAAAAACAGAACTTTCGGATTAAAATAAAAGATGGGTAATAATGCCGCATAAACAATAAAACACACGATTACTTCTTTTTTGAATCGTTTTTTGAGTTTATTTTGAGAGGCGATTGATTTTTGTTTGATAACTTCAAAATCAATTTTATTCACCGAAACTTTTTCGCTTTTTTGCCAAATCGCTTTTAATTCATTTTCGTCCATTACGATAACCTCTCAATAAGTTTTTGTTTGAGCCGCATCAATCTGGTGGCGACATTGGTTTTGGAAATGCCGAGGATTTGGGCGGTTTCTTCATAGGATTTTTCGTCCAAATATAAGCTGACGATGGCGCGGTCAATCGGTTTTAATTCTCTGATTGCCTGATAAAGCCTTTTTAATTGCACGTCTTTTTCATTTTCAAATTCAAAATGAACACTGATTTTTTCTTCCAAAGGAACATAGCGTTTGAATTTGTTCGTGCGGGTGCGAAAGTTGAGTGCGGTATTGATACAAATTCGATAAAGCCAGGTCGAAAGCTGCGAATCCCCGCGAAAATTCGGCAAAGACCGCCAGATTTGGATCATCATTTCCTGAAAAATTTCTTCATATTCAGATTCGTTATTTGAATAAATGCGGCATAATTTATGCAAAATTCCTGCATTTTCCCGAATAGTTTGTTCAAAATCAATCGCCATTTCCGAATCAATTAGTTGTTATAATTAAAACAAAATCACAGTTTTTTAAAGAAATTCACAGGGACGGAGGGGATAAGTGAGATTTTGAAAAAGACATAATCAGGTAAATCCCATTTAATCCCCTTTATCCCTGTGAATTATTTTTCTAAATTTTGTGACTTTTTTAGCTAAACTTTTACTAATGTGAATGAATTGAAGAAATTCTTCAAAAACAATTTTACCAACGGAGTTTTATTATGAAAAAAATCTTGTCATTATTTGCCCTATTTTTAGCTTTCATTGCCTTTAATTTTAATGCTTTAGCGCAAACCGCCAAACCTGTGGAAGCTCGCGGTTTGCTTTACAAAATCAGCGGCAAAAATCTGGAAAAACCGTCCTACATTTACGGCACAATTCACATTATTTGCCAAAATGATATGTTCGGAATGGACAAATTAAAAGAATATATTTCGCAAAGCAATCAAGTTTTGATGGAACTTGATCTGGACGATCCAGCCACAATGCAGGCGATGACAGGCAATCTGGCAATGCCGGATGGGAAAACTTTGAAAGATTATTTGACCGATGAACAATATGCTAAAGTTGATGAAATGTTCAAAAAATACACAGGAATTTCGGTGGATTTGGTTAAAAGTTATCGTCCGATGCTTTCGTCGGTTATGATTTCCACCAGTCCAAAAGCAATAAACTGTCAGGCACCGGGTTCATACGATTTGACCTTTTCCCAATTTGCGGCTAGTAAAAAAATCCCCGTGTTAGGATTGGAAAGTGTTAATGAACAGTTTGAAGCAATTGACAAAAAACCGATGGCAACTCAAGCCAAAGAGCTTTATGAAATGGCTCTTGATCCGAACAAAGCTATTATGCAAATGGCTGAAATGCTGGAGATCTATAAAGAACAGGATTCCGAAAAACTCTACAAATTCACAAACGGAAATTTAGGTGAAGTCGAATTTGAGAAGGTTATGCTGGATAACAGAAACGCAAATTGGATTCCGAAAATTGAAAAAGCCATTGCTGAAAAAACAACTTTTATTGCAGTTGGCGGCGGACATCTCGGCGGAGAAAATGGCGTTTTGAATCGGTTGAAAAAACAAGGCTACACTATTGAAGCAATCAAGTTTTAATTTTCAAAATCATTTTTTTTTCAAAAGCAGTCAGATTTTTCAGGCTGCTTTTCATTTTTTTAAACAATTTCAGTTCAACGCTTTAAAGCTTTTTCAAAAAAATTTTCTGAAAATTTTGCAAGAATATTTCCGCTATCCCGTTCACCAATCAAACAACGTTAGACAAATTCCGCAATTTTGAATTTGATTAATTAAACAAAAACATAACAGGAGAAATTTAATGAAAAATATCAATTTTTTTGTAATTATCGGTGTGCTTATTTTCAGCCAAATTGCGATTCTTGGACAAGAAACCCCGGCGGGCAAGAAATTTGCCGAAAATTTTTGGAAGGCTATTTCCGAAGGTCGAGAATATGGTGCAAAAAGTGCGTTGGACTCATTGAAACGCCGCGAACCGAATTTCGATGCGTCCAAAATGGAAAAAGCTTTGGCAGATTTGCAAACGAATAAAGAAAACGCCAAAGAAACCTCAAAAAATAATACTCGTGCCAAAATTGATGCGGATAAGATTTTAACTGATCTATTTGAGCGAAATCTGCAAACAGACAGTTTTACCAAACCCGAAACAGTCAAAAATTCGATTGCCAACTACAACCAAATGACCGAAAAGATTCTGGCAATGGATCGGTCATTGATTCAAGATCAATTAGATTCCAGCCTCCGCTATGTCAAAAAAACGTTAGAAGTTTTTGACCGTGACAAGGATAAATTGATCTCCCGATTAAACGAATCTTTGGACGCAAAAAATTCTGAGAACAGCTATTTAGAATTATTGCTTCGACAATCGTATTGGGACAACGCCCGCCGGATTTTCCCTGATGAGGCAGACATAAATAGTGCTTACACAAAAATTTCCAACGATATTAAAAGTTTAGGCACACCCGAAGAACGCGAAGCAAAAGCCACGAAAAACCTTAAAGATAAAATTGACGCGGAAAGATTGCCAAAAGCAGTTTTGCACGATGTGAAACTGGAAAAATGGTTCAAGGATGTATTTGAATCACAAACCTCATTACGCGGAAGCAATTACACTTTTTTGAAAGTTAATATTATTTCAACCGATTATTTGATCAAACGAAATGAACTCACGGGAATTATTTTGAGCCGTTCACGCGGGGCTTATATTGCTTTCAAAAAACCTGACGGCAAATGTTATCACGGACTTTATGGCATTGTTCAGCAATATGTTGGCGGTTCTTTTCAAGGCGGAACTTTAACCGCAGATTTCAACCACCAGGAAATGCGTTGCGAAAATGTCAATAAATAATTTTGGCGTAATGCCCTCGGTCACAAAATGACCATTTGAGCAGTTTGAAAATATTTTCAGACTGCTTTTTTTATTTCGTTGGTTGAATTTGTGTAAAATATCAGTAAGATTTATTCACCCCCCAAACACAAATATTAAACTTCAGATTTATGAAACAAACTAAATATATGGGCTATCAAGAGCAAGATTTTCAAACTCCATACGCCAAATATTTTAATGAAAATATGTCCTTGATTCCAACATTTGTTTTGGAGGGTTTAAGTCAATCACCCTTTCCTTTGGGCAAACTACCGCCTTTGAAAGAAGCAAGAACTTTAGCTGAGGATGGCTACTCAGAAATTGAAAATGGTTATGTTTTAGAACAGGATGGATCAATAAGGGTAGCGATTTTGACCAAAATGCCGCGTGTTACTCCTCGAATGTGGGAATGGTGGTTTGGCTGGCACGGCTGCCGTGATAATCGTTATAAACTCTGGCATCCGAAAGCGCATAAATCTGCCCAATGGCAAGACGGAAAAGATGACGAAGCCTATATCGGCAGGACATCGGTTATTCAGGAATACATTGGAAAAAGTCTGGAACACGCCTCGATCAGCTTCGTTTCACCTTTGGAATTAGGTTTTAGTCCGCGCCACATCGAGAACAAAGATAAAAACGTATTTATTTGTGCGCGTGTCGGTTACACGAAATTTCCAATCAATTTCGGTTGGCTGCTCCACCAAATCCGTGCCACCAAAGACGGTTCGGAAATGCGCTCGCGTTTTTGGTTCGGCGGCGAACATATCAAGGTTCGTGGCGATAACGCGCTTTCAAGTGCCGCTTCAAAATTTTTACAGACAGTCATTCCGGCACAAAAACAAAAAGCCAAAGATTTATTGGTTCATTGCGCCGAAGAAATGAATCATTTAGCCAAATTTTTACCAGAAATTTACGAAGAATTTAGTTAAAAACAAAAGAGTTAGCCACGAATTTACCTGAAGTAGCACGAATTTATTCCCTTTCTAAAAATAATTCGTGAAAATTTGTGCTAATTCGTGGCAAAAATTAAAAATGAATATTCAAGGAAAAATCATTCGAAATACTGATCGCGGTTTTGATAAAGCCGTGATGGAAACACTTTTTAACAAAACTCCGCTTAACCGGAATCCGTTGATGATCGTCCAGCCCGAAACGGTTGAAGACATTATCGAGATCATCAAATTTGCCAAATCCGAAGGCAAAAAAATCAGTATTTGTTCAGGCGGTCATAGTTGGTCGGCAAATCACATCCGTAACGACAGTATTTTGATTGATTTGTGCAATTTCAACAGTTACGAGATCAACAAAGAAGCGATGACCGCAACCGCCGGACCAGCCCTTGGCGGCAGCGTTTTATTGACCGAATTATTCAAACAAGACTTATTTTTTCCCGCCGGACATTGCAAAGGCGTGTGTATCGGCGGCTATTTACTGCAAGGCGGATTTGCACTGAACGGGCGAAAATTGGGATTAGCTACCGAAAGCGTGATCGGAATTGATGTGGTCACGGCTGACGGCGAATTTTTACACGCCAGCGAAAGCGAAAATTCCGATTTATTTTGGGCGGCTCGCGGTTCGGGTGGGGGATTTTTTGGTGTGGTGGTGCGCTTCTATTTGAAACTTTATCCGCGTCCCAAATATAGCGGAACGATGATGCAAGTCTTTTCGATGAAGCATTTAGAAGATGTTTATAATTGGGCTTATGAAATTGGTCCGAGCGTTCCCGAAGCAATTGAATTTCAAATGCTGATGACTCGACGCACTCTCAAATTTCTCGGCGCAGGAATTGAAGCGGTTGCACCGATTTTTGCCGATTCCGAAGACGAACTCCACGAAGCAACCAAATTTCTGGAAAACAGCCCGATCAAAAACAAAGCTTATTTTCGCACGCCATTCATTCCGACAGGTGTCAAAATTATGTATCGTTTTGCGATGACGCATTACCCGAACAATCATTGCTGGGGCGTTGATAATATGTGGACAAATGCTTCAATCAAAGAACTTAAGCCGCTTATCAAAGAGATTTCGGAAACGCTTCCGCCGCCGCCCTCCCATTTTCTATGGCTTAACTGGCAGCCGCCTAAACGTAAAACCGAGATGGCTTTTTCGATGGAAGATAAAATATTTCTGTCGCTTTACGGCGGTTGGAAAAATCCTTCCAATACTAGTAAATACGGAACTTGGGCAACAGATTTGATGAAAAAATATTCGCATTTGGAAACCGGAATTCAGCTTGCTGATGAAAGTTTGCATACCCGAACCGCTCGTTTCGTTTCCGATGAAAATTTATTAAAATTGTTTAAGATTAAGGAAAAAAGAGATAGTGAGAATATTTTTAATGAATGGCACACTAAACCAAAATTATAATTAAAGTAATGCAGCTCCGAACACTCCCGCACTATCACCTAATAATGGTTTACAAATTTGGGTTCTCAAATTTCCGGAATTAAAAACGTATTTTTTTACCCGTTTGAAACCTTCTGTGTAAAGTAAATCAATATTTCCCACACCGCCACCGATGACAATCAAATTTGGATCGATTACATTAATTAAAGTTGCAATTGCCCGTCCGTAAAACTCTAAAAGTCTCTCAATTGTTTCAGTTGCGTTTTTATCAATTCCCTTTTTGTGATTTTCCAAAATCTCTTTTAGTTTCAATTTTTTGCCGCTGAGTTTTTGATAAAATTTTTCCAACCCGGTTCCCGAAATTACCGTTTCGACACAACCTTCTTTTCCGCAATAACAAGATTCCCCCGTTTCTTCTATTATGTTATGTCCCCATTCGCCTCCAATTCCATGAATCCCTTCCACGATTTTTTGATGAACAACCAACCCGCCGCCGACACCTGTTCCCATAATTACTCCGAAAACTACTTCAGGATTTGGAAAATCTTTCCCAACACCGAGCAAAGTTTCGGCTAAAGCAAAACAATTGGCATCGTTTGCAATTTTGATTTCGGTTTGCAAAAGCTTTTCCAAATCTGTTTTCATCGGCTTGCCAATCATTGAAACAGTATTGCAGTTCTTCATTAAGTTTGTTTCAGAATCTAAAACACCGGGGGTGGCAAAACCAATCTTAACGGGATTTTCATTAAGTTCAGTTGAAACTTGATCAATTAGTTTTTTTATTTGGGAAAGTATGTGAGGATAACCATTAGCTGCTTCGGTTGGAATGCGTTGGCGGATTATTGGTTGACCATTTTCCAAAACGGCACACTCAATTTTTGTTCCGCCTAAATCAACACCCCAAAGTTTCATAATTATTGTGGACGGCTTATTTTTTTAACCAGCCAAATAATTTATTGATTGTTATATCACGATTTGTTTGATAAATAGCTTTAGTCAATGGAATACTCATCGGACAAACCTGAACACAGTTTTGTGCGTTACCGCAATTGGTAATGCCATCTTCTTGCATCAAACCTTCCAACCTTTCATCCATATTCATTTTGCCGGTCGGGTGCATATTGAAAAGTCTCGCTTGAGCAATGGCTTGTGGTCCGATGTAATTATCTTCGTAATACTGCGGACAGGCTTCGAGGCAGCAACCGCAAGTCATACAACGGGAATAAGCATAACGCTCCTGGGCTTGTTCGTTAGACATCCGGTCAGCGGGACCTAAATCGTGAGTTCCATCCAACTCAATCCAGGCTTGAACTTTTTTCAAATGTTCAAACATTGGGGTTCGATCAACTTTCAGGTCACGAACATTTGGAAATTTACTCATCGGTTCTAGGGTAATGACATTATTTCCGGTTGCCAAAAGTAAATCATCAATCAAGGCAGAACAAGATTGACGAACCCGACCATTAATAACCATCGTGCAAATCCCGCAAACTTGTTCCAAACAACTCATATCCCAAACGGGCGGTGTTGTTTCTTTGCCTTCTTTGGTGACAGGGTTTTTACGAATATCCATTAAAACCGAAATCACATTCAAATTTCGGCGATATGGAACCGAAAAGGTTTCCCAAAATTGTTCGCCGCCAAGTTTTTCCCGCCGTTTGATTTTTACATCAATTGTTTGCGGGGGATTTTCTAATCTTTTTTTCTCAATATGTCCGTCTGCGCTCATAATTTAAATGATTTTAATTTTGTTAACCTTCAAAATTGCCCTTAAATCTATGCAGTTTTCCCTTTCCCTTTGGAATAATCACGTTTTCTTGGCTCTACCAAGGAAATATCAACATCCTCGTAACTTAAAATAGGAGCTTCCGCTGACCATTCTGCAATCGTAGATTTCAAATACTTTTCATCATTTCGATCCGGGAAATCAGGTTTATAATGTGCTCCTCGTGATTCGTCACGGTTCAAAGCCCCAAGTGTAATAACTCTGGCTAATTCAAGCATATTCCAAAGCTGACGGGCGTGAGGAATTGCTTGTGTAGCCCATAAATTAGAGTCGTTAATCGAAATATGTTTGAAACGATCTTGCAGTTCCAAAATCTTTTCATCAGTGGCTTTTAACTTATCGTTGTAACGAACTACGGTTACGTTATCGGTCATCCATTTGCCTAGTTCATCGTGCAATTTATATTGGTTTTCAGAACCTTCATTTTTGGCAATTGAATCATTGATTTCCTGCTGGCGTTTTAATTCTGCGGCATAAATTCCATTAGTTTCAGTATTTTTGCGGTCAACATTTTTGGCATATTCAATTGCTGCCGGAGCTGCCGTAAAGCCGCCGTAAACACAGGAAACTAGAGAATTTGCGCCGAGCCGATTGGCACCGTGGATTGAATAATCACATTCCCCCGCCGCCAGTAATCCCGGAATATTGGTGCGTTGTTCAAAATCAACCCACAATCCACCCATTGAATAGTGAACGCCGGGGAAAATCCTCATCGGCACATAGCGCGGGTCATCACCGACAAACATTTCGTAAATTTCGAGAATCGCGCCAAGTTTGCGGGTTAAAGTTTCAGCCGGAATATGGGTTAAATCTAAATAAACCTGATTTTCGCCAGCTACACCATAACCTTCAATGCAGACTTGGAAAATTTCACGAGTTGCAATATCACGCGGCACGAGATTTCCATACGCCGGATATTTTTCTTCCAGGAAATACCAGCGTTCATTAGTCGGAATATCTTTCGGATTACGCTTATCGCCTTGATTTTTCGGCACCCAAACGCGCCCGCCTTCGCCCCGTGCGGATTCGCTCATCAAACGGAGTTTATCTTCGCCCGGAATCGAAGTTGGATGGACTTGGATAAATTCGCCGTTGGCATATTTTGCACCTTGCTGATAGGCGGCGGAAACCGCACTTCCAGTGCAAGTCATTGAGTTGGTTGATTTTCCGAAAATCAAGCCGGGACCACCAGTTGCCATAATGACTGCATCTGCCTTGAATTCTTTTAATTCAAGCGTTTGCAGATTCATAGCGATCAAACCACGACAAACCTGATGGTCATCCAAAACCAGCGACAGCATTTCCCACCCTTCATATTTATTGACTTTTCCGGCGGATTCCCATTTGCGAACCTGTTCATCAAGTGCGTAAAGTAATTGCTGCCCGGTTGATGCTCCGGCGAATGCTGTGCGATGGTGCAAAGTTCCGCCGAATCTACGGAAATCAATTAAACCTTCCTGTGTGCGTGAGAACGGAACTCCCATCCGATCAAACAAATAAATGATTTGAGGAGCCATATCACACATCCGTTTAACTGGCGGTTGATTGGCTAAGAAGTCTCCACCATAACAAGTATCATCCAAATGTTTGGCTGGAGAATCACCTTCTCCCTTTGTATTTACTGCTCCGTTTATTCCGCCTTGAGCGCAAACTGAATGTGATCTTTTGACTGGAACTACTGAAATTAAGTCAACTTCGTGACCTGCTTCCGCAATTTTCATAGCTGCTGCCAAACCAGCCAAGCCACCACCAACTATCGCTATTTTGATATTTGTTGCCATATTGATTCCCTTAGAATCTTTTCGATTCGTTTACTTTTTCTACTTTTTCAACTTTTTGTTCGCACATAAAACCCGGAAGTAATCCGCAGGGTCTAACAAATGAAAAGGCGGCATTTGTGCCGATTGCAAACAACCCAACCCCAACTGCGGCAACCCCCTTCAATAAAAGACTTTGCGCTTTTTCACCAATTACTATTCCCCAGTCAACTGCAAATAAAAAGAGTCCGTAAGCCAAATGCCAAGCAGTTGCGGCAACCCCTAATACATAGAAAATCAGCACCCACAAAACCTTAAAATCGGCTGAAACTATAGTAAATGCTTTTTCTGCGTTTCCCGCCACAGCGATCTGGGTTAAGCCAAAATTGCCGAAGAACCCCCAGCGAAAATGAAGCAGGTGAAAGAGTAAAAAGATAAAAAGAAATGCTCCGGTTACTCTTTGGAATATGTAAAGCCAATTTCTCCCGTAATTATAATTTGTATTTACCCTTGCTTCGGCAGAAATCATCATTCCATAAACAGAATGATAAAGTAATGGCAAAAAGATACCGAAGGTTTCGATAAAGATCAGAAATGGAAGATGATGAATGTCCGCTACGGCATCATTAAAAACTTTGTCCCCATTCATTGCCTTGGCATTGGTAAACATGTGGACACCGAAAAATATTCCGAGCGGAACGATGCCGGTTATTTGATGTAACTTTCTCAAAAGAAAGTTATTGCTAAAATTCTTTGACATAACAATCAGGCTTTTTTAGTTTTTTTGAACTGCTTTCACAATTATTTTAATTTTATTCTAAAAAATCAGCAATTTTATAAAGTAAATTATTTTAAATCACAATGCTAATTAGACAAAATAAATTTCTTTGCTAAAATTTAATAGTATTTCTTATAAATTTATGCACATTGAAACATTAAAGGTTTTTTGCGATCTGGTTGACACCCAAAGCTTCTCTTTGGCTGCTGAGCGTAATTTTGTTACCCAATCGGCGGTTAGCCAACAAATCAGAACTTTAGAGGATAAATTTCAAAGACGTTTACTGGAAAGGGTCCGTGGTCGCCGTGAAGTTCGTTTAACCCCCGCCGGCGAAGTTTTTTACCGGGAATGTAAAAATGTTTTGGTAAGTTTCGACAATTTGCAGGAAAGTATGCGAAGCCTGATCGGAACCATCAGCGGAACAGTTAAGGTTGCAACAGTTTATAGCGTCGGACTGCATGAATTACCTGCTAAAGTGCGTGAATTTATGTCAAAATTTCCGAACGCTAAAATTGATCTCGAATATTCCCGAACCACTCGCGTTGTGCGTGACGTGCTGGGCGGAGTTGTTGAGCTTGGGGTTTTGGCTTTTCCTGAACCACGACGCGGGTTAACGGTGGTGCAAATGCCGTCTGATAGATTAGTCGTGATTTGTCCCCCTGACCACGAATTTGCAGAGCGGCAGCAAATCAAGGCTAAAGAGCTAAAAGGTCGTGATTTTGTGCATTTTGAAAGAGATGTCCCCACCCGAAAAGCTACGGATAAAATTTTAAAGACCTACGGAGTTGATGTCCGGAAGGTTGCAGAATTTGACAATATCGAAACTATCAAACGTGCAGTAGAAGTTGGTTTCGGATTAGCAATTGTTCCTCACCTCAGCGTTATGGATGAAGAAAAAAACAAACAATTAGCAATTATACAATTAGCCGAAAAAGAATGGGTTCGACCTGTTGGAGTGATTTATCGAAGCGACCGAACACTTTCCATTGCCGCCAAAAAATTTGTCCAACTGCTTGAATCTAAATAATTTAATGCCAAAGCAAAAAACTTTTTTAATTTTTATTGAATTTTAATTGATTGATTTCTTTTCCCTTATTTTTTGTGAAACTCCTTGTTGCTTCCTTTTTTCTTTATGCAAATCACCTTTCTTCAATTACTTTTACTTGGCATTCTAGCCGGCTCAGCCAATGTTTTAGGGGGCTTATTTCTATCTTTAAGCGGAATTGCGACAAAATATAAATCATTTCTCAAATATCTTTTGGCGCTTGGTGCCGGATTTATGCTGGCGGTAATCTTTGTCGAATTACTGCCAAAAACTTTTATTTTATGGAAAGGAGAATCCGAAGAGGCACTTTTGATTCCAATGATTTTGTTCTTGGGAGGATATTTACTTACCCAATTTTTTGAACATACAATTGCACCCCATATTCATTTAGGAGAGGAAGTTCATCATTGCGAAGAACATATAGTTTCGACCAAAGCGGCTTACACGGCAATTGGCGGCTTGCTGATCCATACCTTTTTTGACGGAGTTTCGATTTCCGCTGCTTCGCAAGTCGAGTTTAAGGCTGGGTTATTGGTTTTTATTGCAATTTTTCTTCACAAGTTTCCTGAGGGGTTTACCATTGCCTCTTTAATTTTGGCAACCGGAAAAGGTTTAAAACAAGTTTTGGTAGCAACTACGTTAGTAGGTTTTACAACTTTTATTGGTGTTTTGGTGGGAGAAAGCCTTGTATTTTCAGTCAAATACGCTTTACCTTTAGCCAGCGGGGTAACTCTTTATGTTGCCGCTTCAGATTTAATTCCTGAAGTTAATCACCATGGAGGAAAAAAACCAATTATTTCCCTTTCGGTTTTTGCCGGAGTTGCTTTATTCTTTTCATTACATTATCTTTTGCATACTGCCCTCGAAAATTAGAACCTTTGTTGAAAATAATTCGTATTGGTCTGTCGGTTTGAATAAAATTATGAAACTTCGTCAAACTTTTGCAACTGTTAGTCTCGTCTTAATGGCGTGTTTTGTTGCATTTGCCCAATCTGAACAATTTTCTGTAAATCAATCTCCACTTCCTGAACCAACCGGAATGGTCAATGATTACGCCAATATCATTGACGACACCGTTCAGGCACAAATTGAACAAAAACTGAGGGATTTTAAGACAAAAACAAATCCTCAGGTAGAAATTGCCGTTGTTACGGTCAAAACCACCGGAGAACGTCCTATTTTTGATTATTCATTGGCGGTTGCGAGGGGATGGAAAATCGGTTCTAAAGAAGATGATAACCCAAGTGCATTATTATTGATCGCAGTTGACGACAGAAAATATTTTACTCAAATCAGTAAAGATTTAGAGGATGAATTACCCGACGGTATTGTTGGGAATCTGCAACGTCAATATTTGGTTCCGGCGTTTAAACAGGGAAATTACACAAAAGGAATTAATGACACAGTAGATGCTTATATCAAAACGATAAGTGAACGAAAGTCAGATCCAACCGGAACACCGAAACCTTCGACAACAAGTGAAAGAGGCGGTGGCGGCTTAATAATTTGCTGTATTGTAATAATTATTTTTGTTGTTATTTTAATAATTGTGCTTTCCTCAATTGGCAAAGGCGGAGGTAGCGGCGGCGGCGGTTCACGTGGTGACCGTGACCGTTGGCGAAGCGGCGGATTCGGCGGAAACACCAGTAACAGCGGCTATTCCTCCCCAATCGTTATTTGGGGCGGCGGTGGCGGCGGCAGCTCATCTTCCTGGGGTGGTTCTTCCGGTGGAGGCGATAGTTGGGGCGGTTTTGGCGGCGGCGGCGATTTTGGCGGCGGCGGGGCAGGCGGCGACTGGTAGTTTAGTTAAAAATTTTAAGTAATGAGAAACCAATTTGAAGCATTTATTGACGATTTAAAGGCTACGCACGGAGCAAATTTGGCTTCCGTCATCCTTTACGGTTCGGCTGCGGCAGGTGATTTTGTAGCACAGGCTTCTGACTACAATTTATTGGTTGCTTTACACCAAATTCGTCCGAAAGATTTGCGCGATGCTCACGCTTGTATGCGCGAGTGGAGGCGTTTGGGACATCCTGTTCCGGTTTATTTTACAGTGGCTGAACTCAAAGATGCAGGTGACGTTTTCCCGATTGAATTTCACCATATGATTGGTGCGAGAAAAGTTCTATACGGAGAAGATGTTTTGGTCGGGGTCACTATTTCTGACAGCTTTCTTCGTCACCAGACAGAATATGAATTACGCAGTAAGTTATTGCAATTGCGCCGTTTATATATTCCGGCATCTGTTTCAGTTGAAAAACTTTGCCTTCTAATGAGTGAAAGTTTGACCAGTTTTTCAGCCCTTTTTAGAGCCGTTCTGATTTTATATGGCGTGAATCCCCCTGTCACTAAACAAGCAGTTGTTTCTGAGATCGTCAAACTATTAAAAATAGATGATGATCCGTTTGAAAAAATTTTTATGATTCGCGAAACTTTTGCATCTAATTCGCTTAATGAAATTTCAGCTAATCAATTATTTTCCAATTATATGGAACAAATTGAACGGGTGATAGATGCGGTTGATAAGTTAAAAAAATCATAAATAGTTAACGTTTAATGGTTAAAAGTTAATGCTTCAAAAAAATAAAGATTAACAATTAACCATTAACAAACAATTAACATTTAGGAGATAGAAAAATGAGAAAATTACTTTTATTGGCATTTGTGTTGTTCGCGGCTTTTGGTTTAAGCGGCTGCAATTACAACTCATTAACTGCTAAGCAGCAAAATGTAAAAGCAAAATGGGCTAACGTAGAAAGCCAATTACAGCGTCGGGCAGATTTGATTCCGAATCTGGTTGAAACAGCAAAAATGGCAGGAATTCAGGAACAGGAAGTTTTTGGGCAGATTGCCGATGCACGTTCAAAATTGTTGGGTGGGGGCAATTCAATTCCTCCTGCACAAACCCCCGAAGATCGCCAAAAAATCATCGAAGCAAATAATTCCTTTGGGGGAACGATCGGCAGACTGTTGAGTTTAACCGAAAGTTATCCTCAATTAAGGTCAAATGAAAATTTCTTAAAGTTACAGGATGAGCTTTCGGGCACAGAAAACCGCTTGAATGTTTCACGGCAGGATTACAATGATTCAGTTAGAGACTACAACACTGAGCGTTCGCAATTTCCGGGTGTAATTACAGCAAGTTTATTTGGTTTTAAAGAAGAACCATGGTTTCAGGCTGATGAAAAAGCTAAAGAGGCTCCGAAAATTAATTCAGACTCCTTGAGAAAGAATACGGCAACTCCGGCTCCGGCTAATAAATAAGTTAAAAGCCCCGGCTGTTGCACATCGAACAATTATCACAGGGCTTGTTTGTTTCAAACAGACAAGCCTTTTGCATTTGCCCGTTAGAAAAGAGTTCTTCGACAATTTCCTCAATGATGCGGAGTTTTTCCTGACTCGGATGGATTGATGGTAATTTAGGGTTAGTATTTTGAGGAATCGGCGTAGCAAGCTGGGTTTCGATTTTGTCCAATCTGGAATTAATTTTTGCCAAACTTTCACGTAAAAAAGCTGAGTCATCACTTCCCTTTTCTTCCTCTTGAAAAAGTAAAGCGATTTTTTCTAATAACTTTTGTGAATCCTGATTTTTCATTCTTAAAATTTCATTTTTTTTGGTCGGTTGTTTTAATTTTCTTTTGGCAACAAGTCTATATAATCAACTACGCCAACAATTGCCGAATCAATCGCCGCACCCTGTTTTCCGGTTGAGGCAGTCGAAGCAGACCAACCTTCCTGAACAATTACTACAATATCACCTTCGCCGGAATCTACCGAATCAAGGGCAAGGCAAGTGTAATCCATATCTTCGCCTTCGGGTGTAATTTGGCGGCACAACATTATTCGCGAGCCTTCATATCGCTGATTTTTATGGCTGGCAACTACATTTCCGATAACTCTGGCAATTAGCATTGTTAGTTTGGAAAGTTTGGGAAATTTGGGAAGTTTGGGAAGCAAAAAGATTTTTCTTTCATCATTTCCTCAACTTTCTAAACTTCCTAAACTTTTCTATATACGTGTTTTTCAGAATCAATAATTCCGACAATAGTGCAATCCGTTGGTGTTTCGTCCCGTTTAAAGGGAAAACTAGCTTCTTTGCCGCGACACCAAAAAACTAATTCTCCAACTCCGGCACCAACCGCATCAAGAGCAATTTGTGGTTTCCCTTTCGGTTGTAAATCAGCATCCAAAGTCTGCACTAACAGAAACTTACGCCCCGTTAACGCTTCATTTTTTACCGTGGAAACCACATTTCCAATTACTCTTGCAATTTGCATTTATTTGATAGTGAAAATCCTTCTGACAACAAAACAATCATCTGCAATTAATCTCAATTCATAGTCACCTTTCGGCAAACCAGTAAGATTAAAACTGTAAATCCTGTCAGGATTGATTGTTGGAATCGTTTCGACAATTGTCGGATTTGATTCAAAACCTTTTTTATCCAACTTTTTAGCCACTTTTTTTGCCATATCTCCCAGTGGATAAATCACCAATTTTTGGTAATTGTGTGATGGAAGTTTATTGAAATCTATAAAAAAGTCATCTAATTCAGTTTCATAATACATTACCCAACCGGTCGAATAAAACGGGAATTCATCGGGGAAAAATTCCCGAATATAAGTCGGATAAAGTGGCTCCAAGTTATAACTTAAATTGTTTCCTAAGAACGCGCTGCAACCATTTGGGTTCGTTTCAGTAAATGAATCAAAGGTGTAAAAAACGACGTCTTTGGCATCAAAATATCTACCTAATGATTGATTTGGTGGAGGTATTCTCGGATATGGAATCGGGTAATTAATTCCACCATTTCGTCTGCGATATTCTTCTTCCTCTTGCCTTCTTCTTTCCTCAGCCCGACGTCTTTCTTCTTCCTGTCGACGATACTCATCATCACCCCCACCAATTATAGGTGGTTTTGGTTTATCGTCATCTTTGTGATCCCGTTTTTTGTGATCATCATCCCGTGGATTCGGATTTTTGTTCCTGTCTTTGTCTCCGTCACGATCTCGTCCCCGGTTATCGCCTCCGCCGGAGTTTGGATTTTCTCTTCTTCTTTCCTCCGAATTATTTGGCTCTTTGCGCGGATTGAAAACAAATTCTTCATCCTTGGATCGCTTCTGCTCATTATTATTTGAGCCGGAATCCCTTGGAGTTGGACGTTCGGTTCGATTTTCATCACGGCGTGGCGATTCATTTCTCGGTGACTCACTTCTCGGGGAATCGTTCCTGCGTGATTCGTTTCTCGGGGACTCGCTTCTTGGAGAATCATTTCTTGGCGTTTCTCTTTGTGGCGGCGGATCATTTCTTGGAGGAGGATCATTTCTTGGCGGCGGATCATTTCTCGGAGGTGGATCGTATCTGGGTGGAGGATCATTCCTGGGTGATTCAACTGGTATCGACTCGGTTTTTGGACTATTTTCTCTTTCCTTCTCTTGTGCAATTAAGGTTAAGACCGAAAAAACCAAACATAAGGCAAATAAAAAACTCATTCTTCTGAACATAAGGACCTCCCAAACTAAATAAAATCAATAGTGTCAATAACCCCAATGATCGCCGAATCAACCGGACAATCCTTGTTTCCTTCTGCCAGTCTTGCAGAGGAACCGCCGACAACAATGACTTTTTCGTGAAAACCCGCACCAACCGTATCAACAGCGACCATGTAACCGCTCTGGTCCGTGCCATCAAGGTTGATGGGTTTGACAATCAAAAGTTTTTTGCCGTGTAAACGCTCATCTTTTTGCGTTGAAACAACGGTTCCTAAAATTCTGGCAATAATCATTAACTTTGACCTAAGAAGTCAGAAGAGGAGAGTTTATATTCTAGCTTCTCGTTTCTTTTCCAAACCTAAATTTCAGGAAAATTAAACGTAGGTTAGCACTCTTCATTTCTCTTCACAAGAGTTTTTTTAACTTTAATTACTTAAACGATTTAGTAAAACCTTTTACAAAAAAAACGTTTCTGAAAGGGATAAATTATTTGGGCACAACCGGTAATCTTTCATCAACGCTGGAGTGCGGACGCGGGATAACGTGAACGCTGACCAACTCGCCAACCCGACGGGCAGCAGCGGCTCCGGCATCGGTTGCTGCTTTAACTGCGGCAACATCTCCGCGCACAATTGCAGTGACAAAACCTGCCCCGATTTTTTCATAACCTACCAATTGAACATTTGCGGCTTTAACCATTGCGTCTGCCGCTTCAATCGTGGCTACAAGTCCTTTTGTTTCAACCATTCCTAATGCTTCTTGCATTTAGTTTCTCCTCAGTTTTTCTAAAAAATAAATTTGTATTAGTTTAACTCAACTTTGCCACTTGCGACAAAAGTTCAATTAACTCTTCTCTACTAAATGAGATTTTTTTACCGTTTGAATTATTATGTGAATTTCCGTCAAACTCACAAGTCAGATTTGTTTCTGCCAAATAACCGCAGGATTGGCAACGGGCGGATTCGGGTAAATAACCTGCTTTTTCCCGAATTTTAATAAGTTTTTCAATTGAATCGGGAGGAAGATTATTTGCCGTGCCTAAAGCTCTGGAAAGTATCGCAATTTTGGCTGTATGTTCCAGAGTTTCTAATCTGTCAAAGGCTTGCCAAAGATCGTTTCCATATGCCACCGCACCGTGATTTGCCATCAAAAGGGCGTTGTGATGCGTGACAAATGGCTTCATTGCATCCGTCAGTTCATCCGTCGAAGGTGTTCCGTAATTGGTTAAAGGAACACAACCAAGTCCTAAAATAACTTCGGATAAAATCGGTTGATCCAGCGGTAAACCTGTCACGGCAAATGCGCTTCCATGCGGTGGGTGAGCGTGACAAACTGCTCCCACATCAGGACGCATTTTGTAGATCAACAGGTGCATTGCCAACTCCGAGGAGGCTCTTTTGTCATTAAGAGGTTTGCCGTCCATATCAGTTATGGCTAAGCATTCTTCGCTCATTCTCCCCTTGCAAGTCATTGTCGGACTTGCCATTACCCGATTTTCGTCAAGGCGAATGCTGACATTTCCATCGTTAGAAACCACATAACTACGGTCATACATCAGTTTCCCGATTTCGATAATTGTTTTTCTAGCTTGTGATTCGTTCATTTAATACTTTGTGCAATTTTCTAGATAAATCAGTTTTTGATTCGGATTCGTTTCTTCAAATTTGAAATTACCTTTTTTAACACTATTTTCTAATTCTCCAATAATCCGGTTTATTTTGTTAAACTTTCCCTTAATTATTTCTAATTCCTTTGGATTTTCTTTAGCCATTTGCATTTGAACATCTAATTCAATTCGCTCTTGATAAAGTTTGGTAATTATTTCTTGATTCGACTTTGCTTCACATTTAACTTTATTACTTTCAGATAGCTCAATTTTTTGATGTGTTTGTAAAATTTTTGATTGTGATTCTGATTTATTGAATTGAAAATAAAATGTGGAAATTCCAATGAAAAAAGCGATTAGAAACGCAATAAAACCTTTTCCGTATTTTAATAATCTCATTTCATTCTCCTAGTAAAGGGTAAAAGTATATTCAATAGTGGTTCTAATTGAAATTTTCTTAAAATCTTTTATTTCCGGTTCAAATTTAATTTTCTTTGCAGCTTCTATTGTTCGTTTTGTTAATCCAAATGGCAATCCTTTGATAACTCTAAATTTTCCAATTTTGCCATTTGAATAAAATGTCGCTCCTAAAGTTACCTTTCCCTCTACACAATTTAATATTGATTTTTCTGTCCGAATTGGTCTTGATTTACTCAAAATTATCAAAGGTTTTGTGCCTTTTGGGTAAATTATTGGTTTTTCAGTTTCGTTTTGAATTGGAACAAATCTATTTTCTGCCACATCGGAAGAAACATCATTGGACACTCCTGTTCCAGAATTTCTGTTGTTCCGCGTAAATGGATTATCTGATTGTATTTCTTTACAACTATTTCTTTGCCCATAAATTTTAACTTGAAGATTTCCAATTACGACTACAACAATAAATGTTTGGAGAATTACCCCAAGAACTTTTACTTTCCGCATAAAATCTTCAAATCCAAAACAAAAATCGCAAAAGCCTATTTTACACGACTTTTGCGACTTTGCGAATTCTTCTTGGTTAGAAATTTACTTTGCTCTCGGCGCAGTTGGAACCGAATCAACCGGCATTTCCAATGGCATTGGCGGAGGCGGAACAGGAGCTTCTAAAAGCGGCGAATTTTGAATTGCCTCCAATCTGTCTTTCAATTGTTGATTTTCCAAATACAAACGATCATTTTCCATTCTCAGCATTTGGATTTCTTTCGGACATCTGGGCGGTCTTTTTCTATTCATTCTAAAATTTGGTGCAATGCTCACGAAAAAACTGGCGATGAAAAGACCTAATGAAAACGTTAAAAAAAATGGAACAAATCTTTTGAAAAATCCGCGATTCAACATAATTTACCTCTAAAAAAATTTTACTTCTTTTTAATTCGCCGATTTTTGGCAATCGGTTTCATTATTTTACCATTTTCCCCGGTGGGTTGTGCAAGAAAATATGACAAACTTTCCAAAGAAATTGTCAGATCAACCGTTCTGATCTTAATATTTTCTTCGGCTTTGAGCGGGATTGGCGCAAAATTCATAATTGCTTTGATTCCCACCTTGACCACCATTTCCAAAATATCTTGGGCGTATTGTGCCGGAACTGCAATAACTGCCACGTCAATTTCTTCTTTTTTAACCAACTCCTCAAATTTTTTGATGTCGTGGATTTTGACATTACCAACTTTTTGCCCAACTTTTGCCTTGTCAGTATCAAATAAAGCAACTACGGAAAAGTTTGTTTGCGAATACTCATAATAATCCGCTAATGCAGTTCCCATTCTTCCGGCTCCGATAATTCCGACATTATGCGGTTTATCCAAACCCAAAATTTTGGTTAAATCCTGCCGCAAATTATCAACATAATAGCCGACTCCCCGCACACCGAATTCTCCAAAATATGCTAAATCCTTGCGAATTTGTGCCGAATTCAAATGAAATCTTTTGGCAAGATCATCCGAAGAAACTGTCTTTATACCTTTTGCGGATAACTCATTAAGACAACGCAAATAAACACTCAAACGGTTAGTAGTAAGTTCTGATATTTTTTCAACTTTCATCGTGGCAAAATGATTATAGCGCAATTTGTGAAAAATTGAACTAACGGCGTAGATGAATTGAAAAGTTATCCCGTTGCCCTTAATTAAAATTTGAACTACAATACTGTTTCAAGTGTGAAACAATTTTTATTTAACACGCTGGAAAATATCAATGAAAAAGGTAATCAAAATTGCTTTGACGCTTTTTTTCGTAATCGCCTTTGGAACACATGTTTTTGCTTTGTTCGGGAATGATGGTCAACCGCTGTGGTGGCATTGCCTTTATTTTATAACTTACAGCGTTTGCGGTTGGATGCTCTTTTCAAAATTAAATTACCGTTTGTATATTTACGCAATTAGTGCCGTATTTCCTTTTGTAATGCACGTTTATTATGCTTACAGACGCTTTCCCAATAATATGGATACCAATTTCGTGATATTTATTTTGGTAATTTTGTTTTTAATATTTGCGTTTTTTTCAATCAAAAAAGAAATTAATTCATAAAAAATGATTGCATATCTTTCAGGAAAACTGCTCGAAAAAGAAGCCAATTCGGTAATTGTTGATGTTAATGGAGTTGGCTATGAGGTCGCCATTCCACTTTCGACTTTTTACGAATTGGGTGAAATCGGTTCGGATGTCGCGTTACGCATTTACACCTACGTCCGCGAAGACACTTTGTCTCTTTTTGGTTTCAAAACCATGCGCGAAAAGGAATTATTTTTGAAACTTATTTCGGTTTCGGGAATCGGTGCAAAATCAGGAATTGGAATTTTGTCGGGAATGTCGGCAGATGAAATCATTAACGCCATTCGATCCAATAATTTAATGCGTCTCAATTCAATCCCTGGAATCGGCAAAAAAACTGCGGAACGAATTGTTATTGAACTCCGGGACAAAATCAACACCATTTCGGCGAGCGTGGTTGAAACTTCTCAAACTTCAACAACTGCAACAACTTCCAGCGGAAATGAAGTTTATGATGATGCAGTTTCGGCTCTGACCAATCTCGGCTATCAACGCCAAGCAGCAGAAAAAGCCCTAAATCAAGCAATGCAAGAAGGAACGGAAATGAGCGTTCAAAAACTATTGCGACGAAGTTTACAGCTTCTGGCAAAAGGCTAAAGAAGTAAAAAGGCAAAAGTAAAAAGTAAAAATTTATGTCCAAATTTGCGGTTTCAATTTTTCTTGCTCTTGGTTTGTTATTTGTAAATTCATTTTCTCAAGAAATTCCTAAAACTGCGGTAATTCTTGAAAAAGCGAATGTTACGCCAACTCGTCAATTAGTTTTGTGGATGCCGAATCCAAACAAGAATCCGCGTGATGCTCAGGAAGTTTACACTTGTCCCGAAGAAACTCGCGGACATTATTATTCGGGAAAAGCAAATGTTTCGCTGATTGATTTGAAATCGAACAAAAAAATCAACACGATTGAAATTGATTCCAACGGCGAACAATCAATTGATTTGCCGTATTTGATTCATCGCGGATATTACAAAGTTCCAACAATTGATAAAAACAAAGAAGGCAAGCCGATTTTGATGAATTTGAAAGATTACAATGCAGACGGAAAACCTTATGAATTTGCTCTTTTCAACGCACTTGCTTGTATGGGTTTGGAAACGACTTTGATCGGTTACAGCCAAAAACAGGATAAAGTTATCCAGTTTCCGATTGAACTAAAATTTCACGAAAAAATTTCAACCAGTTTTTGGGCAGATTATTTATTCGGGCATAAACCTAATAAAAAAGGCATTTGGGCTTTTCAAATTGACTATCGCGGACGCGCGGGAAGTTTGGATAAATACGAATTTCATTACGATAAAATGAACGAGAAGTTTGTTGGAAAATTGTATAGTTTGTTTGAGGAGTAAAAGTTAATTATTTTTATGTTAGCCACCGCTCAATTAGAGACTTCAGGTAACCTTTATGAAATTGAGAACGCTCAAAAACTTTTTAGTCAAAGATGTTTGATAGTTGGGCTTTTTTCGATGAAAGAAAAGAAAATTGAAACACACTTAACAAAATGTAAAGTCACTAATTGAAGCAAATGAAGGAATTGTTGTCGGAAGCTTTATACAGAGACGCGGAGTTTCAAGAGCTAAAAAAGAAGGTGGAATGAAAAAACTTGATAAACCAATGAATCCAGCTACTTATTTAGGCAAAGGAAAAGCTGAAGAATTAGGAAAACTCTCTCAAGATACGAAAGCACAAAAAATTGTTTTTTTGCATAGTTTGTCTGATGGGCAAAAACGGAATCTTTTTGAAATAACAAATTGCGAAATAATTGAATGCGAGATTATTACAAATTATTAAATGACCGAAAACCTAGAAAATTTTGATAACCGCGACGGCTCGCAGATGGATGACGAAGCCCAAATCGAACTTTCACTGCGTCCGACACGGCTTGCCGAATACATCGGACAACGCAAAGTAAAAGATAATTTGCGGATTTTTATGAAGGCGGCTCTCTCTCGCCGTGAAGCACTCGACCACGTTTTGTTGACAGGACCTCCGGGCGTTGGGAAAACAACATTATCTGTAATTATCAGCAACGAAATGGGTTCTTCACTCAAAACGACTGCGGGACCAATCATCGAAAAAGCCGGAGATTTAGCTGCGATTTTGACCAATTTAGAAGAAGGTGATGTCCTTTTTATTGACGAAATTCATCGTCTTAATCCTGCCATCGAAGAGGTTTTGTATCCGGCAATGGAGGATTACAACCTTGATTTGATGATCGGTCAAGGAACCGCCGCCCGTTCGATAAAATTGGAATTGCCGAAATTTACTTTGGTTGGCGCAACCACTCGTCCGGGATTGATTACAGCTCCTTTGCGCGGACGTTTCGGGATAATTTTTCACCTTGATTTTTACACGGTCGAAGATTTGCAAACGATCATTGAACGCTCGGCGGGAATTTTGAACGTCGAAATTGATACCAACGGAGCGAAAGAAATTGCCAAGCGTTCGCGTGGGACTCCCCGTATTGCCAATCGTCTTTTGCGTCGTGTGCGTGATTTTGCTGAAGTTGATTACGATGGAAAAATCACTGAAGAAGTAGCTAAAGACGCTCTCAACCGAATGGAAGTTGATACTTACGGACTCGACGAAATTGACCGCAAACTTTTATTAACCATTATCGAAAAATTCGACGGTGGTCCGGTTGGTTTAGGCACAATTTCCGCCGCAATACACGAAGAAAAAGATTCGATCGAGGAAATTATTGAACCGTATTTGATTCAGACAGGATTTTTAAACCGCACTCCTCGCGGGCGAATGGTGACGAGATTAGCTTATCAACATTTTGGGTTGGAAGATTTGTTAAAACCGATTCTGAACACACCCAGTTTATTTGACTGAGAATGATTAAAGTTAAATATTTGATGATTTCCGCCTTTTTAGTCCTGGTCGTTCCTTACATTTTGTTAGGCGTTTTTGCCTACTTTCGGGCAGAATCAATGATTTTCAGTCCTCACCAAACTGCTTTCAAAGACGATTTTTCAATCATTAAACTTACAACTCCAAGCGGCGAAAAGATTTCCGCTAAGTTTTTCCAAAATGAAAAAGCCGAATTCACAATTCTTTACAGTCACGGCAACGCCGAAGATATTTTTACTTCAGTGCCTTTTTTTGAAAAATTAAGTAGTGCAGGTTTTAATGTTCTGGCTTACGATTATCGCGGCTACGGCACGAGCGAAGGCACGCCAAGCGAAATAAATTCGTATGAGGACATCGAAACCGCTTACAATTACCTCGTCAACGAGCAAAAAATTGCGCCCGAAAAAATTATTATTCACGGGCGATCTTTGGGCGGGGCAATTTCGATTGATTTAGCTTCGCGCCAAAAGTGCGGCGGCTTGATTGTTGAAAGTTCTTTTGTTTCAGCATTTAGAGTTATGACCGGAATTTCGCTTTATCCTTTCGACAAATTTGAAAGCATCAATAAAATGGGCAAGGTCAAAAGTCCAGTTCTTTTCATTCACGGAACGAACGATACCCTAATTCCCTTTTGGCACGGTCAGAAATTATTTGAAGCGGCTAATGAGCCGAAAACTTTTTACGCAGTTGAAAATGCCGGACATAATGACCTTCACGAAATTGCGGGGAAAAAGTATTTTGAGGAAATCAAACGATTTTCAGCAACGGTCAAATAAAAAATGACAAACTTTTTAGACTCTACACTTTTACTAAATCAATTAGGCTTTTTATCTTTTCTAGTTTACACCCCTACTTTAGGCTTAATATTTTAATTTTCAGGTTTTGTCTTAACAAAATCCTCAATCTTATTGGTTGAATTAGTTATATATCCAATAATTTCTGGAATCTTGTAATCTTTGTGTTCTCTGGGCGGATTCATCATCCATAAATTCCATTTTTTGACAAAACCTAAAATTGGAACGGTTGAAACAATTTCAAACTTGTCGCCATTATAGGTAAACGACAATTTATTTCCATCTATTACACCAACCCTTTTGAAATCATAACCAGGCACAGGAACTGCCGTTAGAACTAACGCTTTATCATATTGATTAAACTCCATTCCAAAAAATCTTGAAATTCCCGAAAAGTCCTTAGGTCTTTTGATTAGTTTTCCATTTATGTAAAGTTTATAATTTGCTAACTGTAGTTTGACATCTTCAATCGTAAAATCTTTAGCATCTTCAAGTTCCGAAAAATAATCTTCAAAGGGGCGGTTTTCTCTGGTTATTTTAATCAAATCCTGAATTTTTCCACCCGTTTTAGGATTTTCAAGAATATCCAAAACTATTGTATCACCATCATTTACAACAATATTTGACGGATAATTAGGCAAATTTCCGTTCACATAGTCTTTATTGTCATATTTTTCTTTAGTTTTATCATCTTGATATTGGACTCGTGAGCCTTTTTCCGCCTTAAATGTGACTGTAAATGTTTTGCCATCATCATTTGGTTTAATGTCCATTCCGTAACTGAAAATGATTTTTTCAACATCATTGGTGAAGGTTCTTTGAATTTTAGAAATATCTTTTGGATTAAATGAACCGGACTCCTGATACAACTTTCTCAACTCTTTTTGTGAAGCTGGTGGAATTGTTTTTGATTTAAATGCCACGATTATTCCATTATCAAATCTGAAAGCTAAAGAATCTTGAGCCTTAGTTTGAATTGAAAAAATTATAAACGTTAAGAGTAAATAAATAATTTTATTTTTCATTGTTTTCTCCTTTTCTAATGATTGTGTAAGTTACATTTGCAACAGGCTGCAAATCTCTGAGATTAAATTGTTTAGCAATTTCTTCCTGTGATTTTTCATTTGCGGAATTTGCTAAAATCTCCTTATTTGTTTGTGGAACTTCCTTTTTTTGAATCTCCCGAAAAATGCTTTTTTCAACTATTTTTTCTTGAACGACAGGCACATTGACGTATTTGATAACGGTCTTGATTTCGGGTTTAGTTGTCCCAACCTCATCTTTTTGAGTTGGAGTTGCGGTAACTTTTTCCGTTGGTTGAGACATAATTTCCCCTTGTGAGACAACAATTTGAGGAGATGAGGAAACCGACAAACGACCAAAGAGAAAGGCAAGTGCAATTCCTGCCATAAATAAGGCGGCAGTCGCGGCAAATTTTAGTTTTGGAAAAGCAAAAAGATTTACAAACCAATTTGTATTTGCACTTGGCTTAGTTTTCAATTTATTTTCAAAAACTTTGAGCATTTGATTGTCAAAATCGCTGGTCGGCAATATTTTCGGCTGAATTTGTAACAAACCTTGAGTTTGCCGCCGCGCTTCAAATTCCGTTTGACACTCCGGGCATATTGCCAGATGTGCTTTTAAATCTTGTTTCTGTAATTGGCTAGCTTCGCCATCCAAAAGCAGATCAATCAAATTTTCAATTTCAATACATTTCATAAAACTTTCCTTTCCCGCTGGTTAAATACGGTTTCAAATCATTGACCAAACTTTTGCGGGCGCGATGGAGACGAATTTTTACCTGACTAAGATTAGTCTCGGTAATTTCGGCAATTTCGGAATACGGCAAACCTTCAATTTCCCGCAGAATCAAAACTTCGCGCTGCAACGGTGGGAGTTCAGCAACAAAATGCTCGATTTTTTCCGCTAACTCACCTTTTAGCAAAACTTCCAGCGGATTATTTTCCAAATTTTCAAATTCATCAAACTTACTGAAATCATCTTCAAAAACCTCCGATTTGGTAGAGTGTTTCCGCAAATACTGAATGATTTTGTTTCTCGCAATCCCGCATAGAAACGGTAGCAATTCCCCTTTTTCCGAATCAAACCGATAAGGATTATTCAGTAAAAACATAAAAACTTCCTGAGTTATATCTTCCGCCAGCGAGGTTTCCTTTAGCATTCGATAGGCAAAACCATAAATTGAACCGCGCATTCGCAAATAAACTTCGCTAAATGCTGTAACATCACCATTTAAGGCTTTGTCTATAAGTTGTTGTTCAACCTTTTGCGTCAAGAAAATTTGTCCCCGAAAATTGTTTTTAACTGCTTCTCATAAAGGTATTGCTTTGAAATGTAGATAAGTTACAATTTTTTTCAAAAAAATAACGCCTACAAAATTGCAGACGTTATAAACTATTTATTTGCAGTAAATGAAATCATTTGTCCTCTTTCAAAATATCAATTCGCCAACTAAATTCGTCGAATAAACGAGGACTGTTAGAAATTTTAACAAACTCGATTTTGCCTGTTTTTCCTACGAATAAAGTGGTTGGAAATGCAATTGAACTATTGAACATAATATTTCCGGTGTAGGTATCGCCGATTAAAACAGGAAAATTATATTTTTTATCAACCATAAATTTTTTGACATCGGCAAGTTCATCGTTTGAATCCATTGTCAAAATCACGACATCCTTGTCATTTTTGTATTTATCAACTAATTTTTGGAAATCCGGCATTTCTGCCACGCACGGAGCGCACCACGTTCCCCAGAAATTTATCACAGCAACTTTGCCTTTTAATTCCTCTGATGAAAAGGGTTTGCCTTCAATGGTTTGCAGATTAAACGCCGCCAAATCTTTTGGAGTTTTGATGCGTGATGAAAGTAAATCATTTTTCAATTTGAGATTTATTTTCTCTTTTATTTGCGCCAAATAAACATCCAGACCTTCTCTGCTTCCTGTTTTTTTAGCATAAAGAGTGCGAAATGGTATCAAATCTAATGCTTCGCGTCCGGTTACGTTTTTCAAATAATAACCTTCGGCTTTATCAAAATCTTTTTTATTCGTATAGAGTTCAGCAAAATCTCGGTCAATTGATCTGGATAAACTTGCGATTTGTCCAGATTCAACCCCATTTGACGGAATGGTTGATTGAATTTCGGTTAAAAGTTTTTCTGCTTCGTCTAAATTTCCATCCTTTAAAAAGACCTCAGCTAATACTAATTTGGCATTACCTCGAATTGGAATATCGAGTTTTTGCATAGCCAGTGCAGGTTTTTCTTTGAGCATTGTTTCAACATCATCCATTCCGGCACGAGCATATTTTTCCGCATCTTGCACGAGTTTATTGTCTTTAGCATTTATTTTGGCACGGGTCAGGATTTTGGCTATTTCGGAATTCATTATTTGTGAAGTCGTGTTCTTCTTATATTTTAAAACCCCCTCAATCAATTCTTTTATATTTTCGTCACCGTTCAAAATATCAAAATTGCTCAAATTCAAAAGTGAATAATAAGTCTCTCCAAGTTTAACCGTGTCAAAGTGATTTGGACGTTTGATGAAATCTTGCCGCATTTTTTTGATGGCGTTCATTTTTTCCATCCGCTTCCTTGAATCTTCCAAAAATTTAGACATATCCGGTTTTGTGCCTTCGCTCATTTTTCCGAGACTTTCAATTGTCTTATTGATGTCAAAATCTTTAACCATCTCCTTTTGCGCCCGTTCAATCCGGTTGTAGAGAACTGCTTCATCAAATTTGGTGTTAGGAAATTTTTGCAGGACTTTATTTTCATAAAAATCGCGCTTCTCATCATTTTTCAGAGTTTCATACAAACTGGCGGCTCCAAATAAAACATCGGGCGAGTCTTCCAACAATGACGAGTTGTTATTGAAATACGTGGTAATCTCTTTTTCTACTTCAATTAAGTTTTGCGCCTGATCTTTACCGGATTGATTTGCCATTGATTCGAGCAATGACTTTTCAATTTCCCAGGATTTTGGTGAAAACTTAGCCGCTTTTCTAAAGAATGGGATAGCTTCATCAAATCTTTTATCTGCCGCCAGTTGGTAACCATAAATGAAATTTGCGTTGACAGAATTTGGGCTAAGAGCTACAGCCTTGGTCAGCAAATCAAAAGCCTGTTGTTTTTTCGCGGCATCACTTTTGGCTAAATAGTAGCTATTCAATGCTTTGGCAACTAACAAACGGCTTTGATCCTTGATTTTAGCTGCATTTTTATCCAGCCAAATATCTGAATCGGCATATTTGGAATTTTTGTAAATCGCATTGTTATAGATAAAAATCGTGTCTTCATCGTCAGGCGCAAGTTTAATCAATTTTTCAGCAGTTGAAATAGCCTCTGAAGGTTTGTTGTAGCTTTGAGCAAAGCATAAAGCCGTCAAAGTCCAACGATTTTCCCCTTTTTCAGCCAAGAATTTTTGCGACGATTCAAATCCGGCTGGCGAGTCCAATTTGACAAGGTTTATTAAATGCCAAGCCTGTAATTCCTGATTGTCAGGGAATTTTACCGTAAGACTATTTCCTTCTTTTACACCTCCAATATAGTCACGGTTAAAGAAAAAATCCCGCAACTGTTTTATTGCAGTCGCAGGTGTAATTTGGGCTGAAGTGCTTGATTTAGTTGAGCTTGGCGTAACAGTTTTTTTTGTTTGTGCCAATGTATTTGAAAGACAGAGAATCGCTGTCAGCGATAAAAATAAGATTTTTTTCATCGTGAACTCCTTTGTGATTATTATTTTTTTGAGGGGGCAGAAACCTTTTAATTTGCAGTCCTTTCTTTCCAGCTTTGGGGATTGCTTCCATCGTCCAGTCTAACCATTTCAACTGCTCCTGGTGAGGGGCAAACGAGGGTGCATAGATTACAACCAACGCATTCGTGTTCATCCACTAATGGAAATTTATTTTCATCAAAGCTGAAACATTGATGCGCTCCGTCTTCGCAGGCAACATAGCAAAGGTTGCATTTGACGCATTTATCGTTGTTGACGCGGGCAACGACTTTGTAATTTAAATCCAAATGCCCCCAATCGGTTACTCTTTGAACAGATTTCCCGATTATTTCATTGACAGATTTAAAACCTTTTTCATCCAGATAGTTGGTCAAACCGTCAATCATATCTTCAACGATTCGATAGCCGTAGTGCATAACTGCGGTGCAAACCTGAACATTTCCCGCACCAAGCAACAAAAACTCAACCGCATCACGCCAATTGGCAATTCCGCCGATGCCCGAAATCGGAATATTGAATTCTTCATCCCGCGCAAGTTCGGCTAACATATTCAGCGCAATCGGTTTAACTGCCGGACCGCAATATCCGCCGTGAGCCGCTTTGCCGTTGACATTTGGATAAGGAATCATCGTGTCAATATCTACTCCCATCACGGAATTGATTGTGTTGATTAGAGATACTGCATCTGCCCCGCCTTTTTGCGCGGCGCGTCCGGGCGGAACGATATTGGTCACATTTGGAGTTAATTTGACGATGACTGGCAGATTTGAAACTTCCTTGACCCATTCCGTGACCATACAGGTATATTCGGGAACTTGCCCCATTGCCGCGCCCATTCCGCGCTCGCTCATTCCGTGCGGACAGCCAAAATTTAATTCAAATCCGTCACAGCCTGTATCTTGAGTCTTTTTAACAATTTCGTGCCATGCTTCGCGTTTTGATTCAACCATCAGGGAGGCAATAACGGCGTGTTTCGGATATTTCTTTTTGCACTCATACATTTCCTTGAGGTTGACTTCCAAAGGTCGGTCAGTGATGAGTTCTATGTTGTTCAAACCCAGCATTCGGGTTGAGCCGTAATCAATTGCGGCTAAACGTGAAGAAACGTTGACGATCGGTTCACCCAACGTTTTCCAGACCGCCCCGCCCCAACCTGCATCAAATGCGCGTTCGATCATCGACCCCATATTGGTCGGCGGTGCGCTTGCCAACCAAAAGGGATTAGGGGATTTGATACCTACGAAATTTGAATTTAAATCTGCCATATTTTCTTACTTAAAATGTTGAAATGGTGCTGATTTGATAATATACACTTATTTCATAATGACAGGCTAGAAAAAAAGTCATTTTGGAAGATAATTTGTTTTTAGATTTGAATAAACCTATTTACTTCTTAATTTAACGGCAGTCCCGTAAGCTAAAACTTCGGTTGAACCTTGCCCGAATTCGGTTGAATCAAACCGCATTCCGATTATGGCATCTGCCCCGATTTCGTGTGCGTGTGCAATCATTCGATTAGTGGCTTCTTTTCGTGCTTCTTCGCAAACATGGGTAAATTCTTCAATATTGCCGCCTGCCAATGATTTTAAACCACCGATAATTCCGCGCCCAATTCCGGTTGCCCGAACCACGATACCGCGCACAACACCCAAATATTGATCAATTTCATATCCTGTAACCTCGTTTCCGGTTGTTACTATCATTGTTATTTCTCCTATTTTTATTCGTATCTTAAAGCCTCGATCGGGTTCAGTCGGCTTGCCTTAAACGCCGGTAAAACGCCCGCTAAAAATGCTATCACGCAAACCAATAAAATCACCCAAACTATTGAAAATAAACGAAATGAAAAAAGACTGTAACCTTCAAATGATGAAAGATAAGCGGTAGTTAAAATATTGGCAAAAGTTCCGACAATTATTCCACCGATTACCCCCACAATCGCTCCCCAAAAACCAATCAAAATACTTTCTAAGGTAAACAATAAAAAGATCTTTTCACTCCCCATTCCGAGTGCTTTTTGTAAACCGATTTCCTTGGTTCGTTCCATTACGGCTACGATTAGTGTATTAATAATTCCAAATGAAGCCGCCAAAAGTGCGATAAAGGCAAAGAAATTCAATCCGATTTGCAAAATTCCGATCGCATCATAGGTTCGTTTTTCCTGATCGGCAAAGGTTTCCGCAGAAAAGCCTTTTTCGTCTAATTTCCTCTTTATTTCCCCAATTCGTTTGTCGTTTGAGGTATCTAATTGAAAAGTAAAATTCCAAAATTTATTAAAACCGTCCGAATTTCGATGTTGATCTTCGTAAATCCTTTTTGCTGAATCGGCATCGACAAAACAATTCCCATTTGCCATAAATCCTTTGGTTGCAACTCCGGCGATTTTTAATTGCATCATTTTTATTTCACCTGATTGCCCGACTTCATATGCAATGGTGACATCTTTGCCGATTAAAGTTTTGATGTCCGGACTAAAGGTTTTGCCCAAGGCAAGCGGAATAATAATTTCCCCAGTTCCGGTAATTGTGCTGCCTACTTCGACCTTTTGTTTGATTCCTTCGGATAGCATTCCCAGATTTAATTTATATTTTTTGATGCCGTCCAAAGTGATGTATTCACCGTCAATGTCAAAACGCGGTGTAATTGTTTTAATTTCGGGCAAATCCTTTTTTAGGGATTCCATTTGAGTAATATCCAACGAATAAGAGTTTGGATCCACAACATTTCCGGCTTCGTCTTGAGTTTTTTCTTTGTATTCGATCGGTTCGTCGGCTTTTCTACCACTGTTTGGAGTTTCAAATTTTTTACGGACAAACAGAATATTTGCCCCTTCACGATTTTTTACTTGATTTTCAACATAATCTTTCATTCCATCACCCAAAGCGTTGGTCATTACAAGCGTAAAAGCACCCACAAAAATTGCCATGATGGTCAAAAAAGTGCGGAGCTTGTTTCGCAAAAGATTGCGGTTGGCGATACGTAAAAGGTCTCGTAATTTCATAAGTTTAGGAAGTTATGGAAGTTTCGGAAGTTTGACCAGAATCGGTTTTAGTTAATTCATCAACCTTTTGAGCCTCTTCAAACTTTTTGCCCTTTTTAATCTTATCTTTGATTATTTCACCGTCTTTCAATTCAATGATTCGGTTACACTTTTTGGCTAAATCGGAATCGTGAGTAACAATTATCAAAGTAATTCCTTTTTCCCGATTTAAATCAAAAAGCATTTTTTCAATCAATTCGCCGGTGTTTGAATCAAGATTTCCCGTAGGTTCATCGGCAAAAATCACTTTTGGAATTCCAACCAACGCTCGTGCAATGCAAACTCTTTGCTTTTCTCCGCCCGAAAGGTCTTTGGCTTTTTTATCTTCTTTGGCTTTTAAATCCACCGCTTCGAGCGCATCCATTCCAGCACGAATCATTTTATATTGGCTCATTCCGCGAATTCGCAAGGGAAAAAGAACGTTTTCTAAAACCGTTTCCCGTCCATTTAAGAAAAATTGCTGAAAAACAAAACCGAATTTTTCATTACGTAATAAATTTCTTTCTTTTTCGCTCAAAATTGAAACGTCTTGTTCCTCAAACATAATCCGTCCCAGCGTCGGTGTATCAAGACAAGCCAAAAGGTGCATTAAGGTTGATTTTCCGCTTCCGGATTTTCCGATTATAGCTACGCATTCGCCCTGGTTTATCTTTAAATTGACGTTCTTTAAAACCTCATAATCAACCCCGTCACTGGTAAAAGTTCTATATAAATTTACGGCTTCAAGCATAATTTTCGTTTTCAGTTACGTTTGGTGCTTTGGCATTGTTTCAAATTATTGGATAAACTTTAGACAAGCTAATTATTTGAAAAGTTTTTTTAATCAGTAACATCTTGACGCTAGCCTTTCGTAATGTTAGCTTTTTCCTTGATACATTCAAGCAAAAAATTATGGAAAATCTGAAGAAAACTCCGTTGAATGCTGCCCATCGTGCTTTGGGCGGAAAAATGGTTGATTTTGGCGGTTGGGATATGCCGGTGCAATATCGCGCCGGAGTCATTGCCGAACATCTGGCAACCCGCGAAAAAGCCGGACTTTTTGACGTTTCGCATATGGGCGAAATTCACGTTGACGGTCCTGATGCAATTGCCTTTGTTAATTCTATAACCACTAATGATGTCAGCAAATTAGTTGATGGACAGGCTCATTATTCCGCTTTAACCAATGAACGCGGGGGAGTAGTTGACGATTTGCTGGTTTACCGTTTTGGCGAAAATAAATTGTTTTTAGTGGTGAATGCCGGAACAACCGAAAAAGATTGGGATTGGATTTCATCCAAACGGGGCGATTATGATGTTGATTTGCGCCACGCTTCGTCAGATTATTGCCAAATTGCAATCCAGGGTCCCAAAGCAATCGGTATTTTACAAAAACTGACCGAAACAGATTTATCTACAATCAAATATTACCATTTCACCACCGGCGAAGTTGACGGTGTTCCATCCATCATTTCCCGCACCGGATATACGGGCGAAGACGGTTTTGAAGTTTATGCCGATGCCGGAAAAGCTGAGCAATTATGGAATAAAATGCTTGAAACCGGTGAAAGTGAAGAAATTTTGCCGTGCGGTTTGGCAGCCCGTAACACGTTGCGTTTAGAAGCGGCTATGTCGCTTTACGGGCATGAACTAGGCGATGATATTTCCCCGTTAGAAGCCAATTTAGGCTGGATTTGCAAATTGAATAAAGAAAATTTTATCGGTAAAGATGTTTTGGTCAAACAAAAAGAGGAAGGTTTGGACCGAAAATTGGTCGGTTTTGAAATGACTGAACCCGGCATTGCGCGTGACGGATTCCCGATTTATATTGATGATGAAAAATTAGGAGTTGTCACATCCGGTTCACCTGCGCCGTTTTTGAAAAAGAATATCGGTTTAGCTTTTGTGCCGACCGAATTTGCAAATATCGGACAAGAAATTAAAATTGAAGTTAGAGGCAAACTTTTGTCGGCTGTAATTGTGCCGACTCCATTTTACAAACGGGAAAAATGATCTTTGATTTTTGATCTTTAACCTTTGAAAAAAACAAAAAGCTAAAATGACCTTTTTCTGCAAATTCAAAGATTTAAGGTCAAAAATCCAAATTCAATAAATTATGTCAAATATACCTGAAAATTTACGTTACTCGAAAGACCATGAATGGGTCTTAGTTGAAGGCGATGTTGCCACCGTAGGCATCACAGATTATGCACAAGAATCATTGGGCGATGTTGTTTACATTGAGTTCCCTAAAACCGGTGATTCATTCAATGCACACGAAGCAATCGGTTCGGTTGAATCAGTAAAGGCTGTTTCTGAAATCTTTACTCCGGTTGGCGGCGAAGTTGTGGAAGTCAATGAAGGAATTAATGATTCTGCCGAAGTTGTTAACAGTGATTGTTACGGGGGCGGTTGGATGGTCAAGATCAAAATGAACAATCCCGGTGAAGCCGATGCCATGCTTTCTGCTGACGAATACGAAGAATACCTTTCGGCTAACGCCTAAATTTGTGATTAAGGTTTGCGATTTGCGATTATAAAAATTCATTCGTTCAATCAAAAATCGAAAATCAGAAATCAAAAATCAAAAAAATGAGATATATACCTAATTCACCCGAAGAAAGAGCCGAAATGCTTGAAATTGTCGGCTTAAAATCGGCTGACGAACTTTTTCGTTCAATTCCGAAAAATGTCCAGCTCGGACGTGCTTTGAACATCACCGAACCGCTTTCCGAACCCGAAGTTATCGGCGGAATGGAAAAACTGGCGGATAAAAACACTGCTACAAAAAAACCGTCTTTTTTAGGTGCCGGAGTTTATTCACACTATTCCCCGACTGTGGTTGACCATTTGATCCAGCGCAGCGAATTTTTTACCAGTTACACTCCCTATCAACCGGAAGTCACACAAGGAACTCTGCAATATATTTTCGAGTTTCAAACATTGGTTTGCCAGTTGACCGGAATGGAAGTTGCCAATGCTTCGATGTATGACGGCTCGACCTCGATGGCGGAAGCCTTTTTAATGGCGGCTCGCGTGACCAGACGCAATAAAGTTTTGGTTGCCGAAACGGTTCACCCCGAATATATCGAAGTTGCTAAAACCTACGTCAAACACAGCGAAATGCCATTGGAAACGCTCAGTTTTGATGCTGAAACCGGTCGTGTTGTGGATTTGGATAAACTGGACGACCAAACGGCGGCGGTTGTTATTCAATCGCCAAACTTTTTCGGTTGCGTCGAAGATTTGGAAGCAATTGCTGAAAAAGCACATGCTGTCGGTGCATTACTGATTGTTGTTGTGACTGAAGCAATTTCGTTTGGTTTATTAAAAACTCCGGGTGAATGCGGCGCAGATATTGTGGTTGGTGAAGGACAGTCGTGGGGAATCCCGATGAGCTTTGGCGGACCACACGTCGGACTTTTTGCCTGCAAAGAAAAATATGTCCGCAATATGCCGGGACGACTCGCCGGAATTGCTTACGACAAAAACGGTAATCGCGGTTTTGTTCTGACTTTGGCAACCCGGGAACAACATATTCGACGCGAAAAAGCCACTTCCAACATTTGCACCAACCAAGGCTTAATTGCTCTCGCCGCCACAATTTATATGGAAACGATGGGCAAAAAAGGTTTGCAGGAAGTTGCCGTTCAAAATGTCCAAAAAGCAAATTACGCTAAAAAGAAAATCGCTGAATTAGACGGTTTTGAAATTTCTTTTTCGACTCCGACTTTCAATGAATTTGTCGTGCGTGCGCCGAAAAATGCTGAAGAAACTTTAGCTAAATTATTGAATGAAAACGGCATTGTCGGCGGCTTGCCGCTTTCAAAATATTACCTGAATCGTGACAATGAGTTTTTGGTTTGCGTCACGGAAACCAATACTAAAGAGCAAATTGAGAGTCTTGTTGAAGGGTTAAGAAGTGTATGAATTAGGAACAATATTATTTCACGGCGGTGACTTATCAACAGTAGATTTATTTTTTCTGTTCTTTCTTTTATTTTGTGTGTTTTTACTTCCAATTATCTCTCTTTTGGTTTGGTTTTTACTTTTAGCTGATAAAGAAGATAAAAAGAAAGTTAAAAATAGTTCAAAAGTAAAATCCAAATCTGAAGATGAACAAACAAACAAATAATTTCAAAGATTTTGACCGTCGAAAATTTCTTTCGTCAGTTGGCAAAGGCTTCGGGATGATGGCTTTATCATCAGCTACTGTTGCTTCGTTATTTGAAAAATTACAGGCTAAAACGCGTGAGATTGAACATCTTTCGCCGGCTCAGGTTGCGGCGGATGAAGAATATTGGACGACTATCCAACAAAGTTTTTCGGTCACACGCGGAATCGTCAATCTTAACAATGGCGGAGTTAGTCCAAGTCCACGCATCGTTACGGAAGCATTTATCCGCTACACCTGGCAGCAGGAAGATGCAACTGCTTATACGATGTGGCAATTGCTCGAACCGCAATCCGAAACAATTCGCCAAGGATTAGCTGAAATTTTCGGTTGTGATGCGGAAGAAATTGCCATTACCCGCAATGCTTCAGAATCGCTTGAAACATTGTTGATGGGAATGGATTTCAAACCCGGCGATGAGATTTTGACCACTACACAGGATTATCCGCGAATGTTGACGACGCTCAAACAACGCGAAATGCGGGAAGGTTTGAAGCTTAATCTCATTAAAGTTCCGATTGCGCCAAAAGATGTTGCTGATTTGGCAACCCCTTTTGAAAGAGCGATTACCCCGAAAACGAAACTGATTTTGGTTTCTCATCAAATCAACTTGACCGGACAAATTATGCCAGTTCGGAAAGTTTGTGAAATGGCTCGCGCAAAAGGAATCGAAACAATTGTGGACGGTGCACACGCTTTTGCCCAATTCGATTTCAAACGCGATGATCTGCAGTGTGATTATTACGGAACTTCCCTGCATAAATGGCTTTATGCACCAAAGGGGACGGGTTTGCTTTATGTCAAAAAAGATAAAATTCCCAAAGTTTGGGCATTAATGGCTTCGGAAGATAAGAACAAGAACGACATTCGCAAATTTGAAGAGATCGGCACCCATTCCGCCGCAATGCGTTTGGCAATTGGAGAAGCGATTTTGTTTCACAATGCCATCGGTGGAAAGCGCAAAGAAGCCCGTTTGAGATATTTGTCACGCTATTGGATGAACAAATTAAAAGACATTCCGAATGTTGGTTTCAACACTTCTTTTGACGAAAATCAATCCTGCGCTATTTCCAATGTCAAAGTTGAAGGAATTAAACCTACTGACATCGGAAGTTATTTATTTGCAAAACATAAGATATTTACAACCCCGATCATTCACGAAGAATTTACGGGAATTCGGATTACGCCGAATGTTTATACAACGCTCTGGGAATTAGACCGTTTTTGCGACATTATGGCAAAAATTGCTAAAAACGGTTTACCAAAATCTTAAACTTTTTGATGGAGTCTTTATGCCGCTAAATGAAGGTCAAAAATATGAAATTAAAATTAACCAGATTTTGGAAGACAAAGGCATTTTTCCGCTTCAACTAAAGGGAAATTTAGAGGGAAGAGATTCCGCGTTCAAACACAAAGGAATTATTTACTATTTGGAGTTAAAAAATAAGGTTGCGCCGGATTTTGGACAAAAAGCCTTGACGTGGAATCGCCGTGACGGTTGGGTTTGGTCAACACCTGATGATGTTACGGAAATGTATGATGAGATGAAAGTCCGTGACCAAATTCCAAAGGATTTTAAACCGAATCTATTCACCGTTGCTTTGAAAGACTTTAAACAAAGCCATCAGGTTCGAGACCGTGAAGGGTTTAGTAAAACATTAGAAATCCCTGACGGCAGCAAAAATGCTTTGCATAAATTTTATGCAAATAAACAGGTTTTTTATATTCAATTGGAAGATCGCGGATTTTATTATCTGCAAAAAGATATAGCACGTTTGAAAGATTTGGCGAATTTGGAGTTGGCGCAGTTCAATCCACAACTATATTTGCGGTTACGGGTAAAGCCCCGCAGTGATAAAAATCCAATGGATTATGCTTTTTGGGCAGTTATCAGAGTTCGGGCAAGAACCATACCTGTTACAAATTTTGATATTGAAGAAAAAAGAGGGAAAAAATTTCCCCCGTTTAAGAAATAGTTTTTAGTTAAATTATGAGCATTAAAAAAGTTACATCGCATCCAAGGCATGAAGTCCTGTTTGGTAATTGCTTGGAAATTCTGCCGAGTTTAGCTGAGGGTGTAGATTTGACTTTTCTTGATCCGCCATTTAATCAAAAAAAAGACTACAGTTCTTATGATGATAATTTACCTGAAAGTGAATATTGGGCTTTGATTTCTGAAGTTTGTCAAAAGGTCTTTGAAAAAACGAATGATGGCGGAGCAATTTATTTAATGCACCGCGAAAAAAATACCGAGCAAATTTTGCAGGTTCTAAGGAAAACAGGTTGGGAATTCCAAAATTTAATTGTTTGGAAAAAACTGACTTCTGCTGTTCCTTCTCCATTTAGATTTGGCAAATCTTTTCAAGTCATAGTTTACGCCACAAAAGGAAATCGTCCAAGAGTTTTCAACAGATTACGAATTGAACCGCCGCTCCTAAAAAATCAAAAATATGAGCGTGAAAATGGTGTTTTTGTAACCGACATTTGGGATGATATTCGGGAATTAACCAGTGGGTATTTTGCAGGTGATGAGGCAATTAGAAAATTAGATGGGGAGCGTTTTCATAAGCAACAATCACCAATAGCTTTGTTACTTAGAATCATTTTAAGTTCGACCAAAGTTGGCGACACAATCCTTGATGCTTTTGCCGGAACGGGAACAACTGCAGTGGTAGCGCAACAATTAAAGAGAAATTCGATTTGTATAGAAATTGATAAGGAGAATATTGCTTGTATTCAAAATCGTCTTTCAGAAATAAGAAAATCCGATTCGATTGAAAAATATTTTGAAAGTTATAAATGCACCGAAAACTTAAATGAATTTTGGGGCAATGCCGATTTGATGCAAACTAAAACTGTTGCACAGACTCTTTTTGCAATATGACCTTCTCAATTTTTCATTTCTTTAAAGATTTATTTGACAAAAAAAATTCTTTTCTCGGATTGGAAAAACTTGATGAATTCCCTTTTGATAAAGAAATGCTTTCGTGTAAACGAGCAGGACAATTCCCTGATTTAGCGATTAGGATTTGCAAAACTAATGAACTTTTTTCCGGCGGTGAGTTAATCGAACTAAAAGACAGCAAAAGTTATACAGTTTCATCTTTTAACTCAACCATTCCAACCGGACAAAAAGATATTAGGAAACTCGTAAAATCAGATAAAACAGATATTTATCAACAAATGATTTCCTGTGGGGATAATATTTTTTCACTTTTGGAACGGGAAGTTTTTTATTTAATTCGAGGACAGAAACAAAGCAAAACTAAGATTGTTTTAGTTCACGGAAGTTTCTTTGAAACCGTCAAGGTTCAAGACTTAATAACCAACTCTTTTCGCCAGGTATTAGAAGAACGATTAAGCAAAAGCAATCTTGAAATAGACGAAAAAACAAGATTAATTCTAGAAACTTTATTTTCTGAACAAGAAAGTTTTAGCAAAGTGCGGAACGTTGAAAAGGCTTCAGTAAAGTTACGCTTCCGAATTATGACTGAAGTTAAAGCAGAAGGTAATATTCTAAATTCTGCTAAATACCCGCAGATTCTTGATAACACATTAAATTTTGTGCTTCCATCGCATTCAAACGATGAAGACAGACTAAATTTTGATAAAATGAAATTGGTCTTTGGAAATGAGAATTTTGATAATTTTCACATAAGACACCATTTCAACGGAAACTTTTTGGTATTTCAAATTAAACTATGAGCATTAAACAAGTTACATCGCATCCAACGCAAAATGAAGCGTTGATTTTTGAGCGTTCACAAACCGGACGTGTCGGCTATATGTTGCCGAAATTGGACGTTGATACAGCTAATTTGGATGAAATTTTACCAGCTGAATTACGCCGTTCTGATGATTTGGACGGTGTGCCTGAAGTGTCGGAAGTTGATGTTATCCGTCACTTTACGCGAATGTCAACCTGGAATTATTCGATTGATTTGGGTATGTATCCGCTTGGAAGCTGCACGATGAAATATAATTCCCGTCTGAACGAAAAAGTTGCGAGAATTGCCGGATTTGCCGGACTTCATCCGCTTTCGCCCGAAGAAGAATCACAAGGTGCTTTGGAATTAGCTTATCTTTTGCAAGAAGATTTAGCTGAAATTACAGGACTTCCGGGTGTTACTCTCCAACCGGCGGCGGGCGCACACGGCGAAATGACCGGAGTTTTGCTCATTCGCGCTTTTTTGGATAAACGTGACGGTGAAGCATCAAAAGAACGCCGGGTAATGCTCATCCCCGATTCAGCTCATGGAACAAACCCTGCATCTGCGGCATTAGCCGGATTTACGGTTAAAACAATCAAATCAAATTCGGAAGGTTTGACCGATTTGGAGCATTTGAAACAGCTTTGCAGTGAGGGCGGGGTTGCCGGATTGATGCTGACCAATCCCAGCACAGTTGGAATTTTTGAGAAAAACATCAAGGAAATTTGCGATATTATTCATTCTGCCGGCGGTTTGGTTTATATGGACGGCGCAAATATGAACGCTCTTGTTGGCGTAGCTCGTCCCGGTGATATGGGTGTTGATGTTATTCACTTGAATTTACACAAAACCTTTTCAACTCCGCACGGTGGTGGCGGTCCTGGTTGCGGACCTTGCTGTTGTTCGGCTGATCTTGAACCATTTTTGCCAACCCCGCGAGTTGTCAAAAATGGCGATAAATTTAGTTTGGATTACAATCGTCCTGACTCAATAGGTCGCGTCAAAGCATTTTACGGAAATTTCGGAATGTTTGTTCGTGCTTTGGCTTATATTCAAACTCATGGTGCAAGCGGTTTGGTCGAAGCCACTGAATCGGCAGTTTTGAATGCCCGTTATGTTTCGCACGCTTTAGCCGAAGAATTTGATAAGCCGTTTGAATCGGATTGTATGCACGAAGCGATTTTTTCGCACAAAAAACAAACCCGTAAAGGCGTTCATACACTTGATATTGCCAAACGGTTAATTGATTACGGTTTCCACCCGATGACGGTTTATTTCCCTTTAATTGTTGAAGGCGCAATGCTGATCGAACCAACCGAATCCGTAGGAAGACAGGATTTGGATGCTTTTGTTGATGCGATGAAATCCATTGCTCAGGAAGCACAGGAAAATCCGCAGCTTGTTATTGATGCTCCGCATACGACCAGAATTGGAAGATTAGACGAAGCAACTGCTGCTAGGAAACCTGTTTTACGTTGGAAAATGGGAGAACAAGCACTTGGAGCAAGCTAAGTGTTTGTTAAAATTTCACTTTTCTCAAATCAATGCTTACTACCTCATTGATTTGAAATATGGAGGTATGGTCTATGTTCAGTTTGTTAAGTAATAACATTTACTTAAAACTAATTAAATTAATTAAATTAAACCATTTTGCCTTGTGCTTGATGGTCTTTTTTTTGTTTGTCCCAACCTTTTCTCAAAATATTACCAGTTTTGAACGAGGGCAACTTAAAGATATGCTTAATGCAGTTAAAAAGGCAATAAAGGATAACTATTATGACACTACTTACCATGGACTTGATTTGGATGCCTTAGGAAAAGTTACGGAAGAAAAATTAAATAAGGCTACAACCGGGGGGCAGGGTTTGGGCATTATTGCTCAATTTGTCATGGAACTAAATGATTCACACACAAGGTTTTATCCCCCCGATAGGGTGACTAAATTCGAGTATGGTTGGCGTATCCAAGCAATTGGTGATAAATGTTTTATAACAGCAATAAAACCTGATAGTGATGCTGAAAAAAAAGGTTTAAAAATAGGTGATGAGGTTTTAGCTATTGAAGGCTTTCGCCCTACCAGAAAAGAATTATGGAAAATCAATTATTATTACAACATCTTAAGTCCGCGAACCGCAATCAATTTCAGGGTATTGAGTCCGGGTGAAACTGAGCCCCATGAATTGAACATTGTTACTAAAACAACTGCTGGAAAGGCTACTTTGGATGTCAATGACCTATTCCGAATGTATGAGTTTAGTCAAGATAGAGATGTTGAAAATAAATTTGCAAAAATTAACAACACTATTGTTTGGAAACTCCCTTCCTTTATTATCCAACCCATCGCAATCTCAGAAATAATGAGAAACTACATCCTTAATAAATATTCAAATTTAATTTTGGATTTACGTGATAACAGCGGAGGATATGTAGTAACTTTGGAAGAACTTGCAAGTTATTTTGTTGAAAAAGACACTAAAATTGCAGACCTGAAAGGACGTATACCAATGCCACCTCAAATGGCAAAAACAAAAGGAGATTCAGTCTTTAAAGGACGTGTTATTGTTCTTCTTAATTCTGGATCTGCCTCTGCTTCTGAGATATTTGCACGTTTCTTACAAATAAATGAACGTGGTGTAGTGGTTGGTGATCGATCATCCGGAGCAGTTATGCAATCGCGCGGGTTTCCTATGGAAATGGGTGGGGACAAAATCACTCGTTACGGGATGAATATGACAAATGCGGATGTTATTATGACCGATGGAAATAGTTTGGAAAGAGTTGGGGTTATGCCCCAATTACAAGTTATTCCAACAGGTGAAGATCTAGCTAAACAAAGGGATGTAGTATTATCTGCCGCTTTGGAACTGGTTGATGAAAAAGTATCTCCAGAAGAAGCTGGTAAATTGTTTCCTATTAAGTGGAAAGATTAGTTAAGATTGTTATTTAAATGATTAACCTTTTTAAAATTAAAATAATTAAAGCTACGAATTCAACTTCGTAGCTTTTTTATTTCAGAAAACTATTTTGAAATTCTATCTTAATCCTTGCCCGAATTGTTCGGTTCCAAATGACCCGATTCCATTTAGGCGGAAACTAAATACATACCTATTTTCCCTCCTCAATCCGACGTTGTAAGTGTATGCTTGAACTGCAATTGCACAACAATCATAGGCATAACCGATTGTAATTAATGAACTTATTAAAGGCTTGTCTTTTTGAGCGCGACGATTTTGGAAATCGAAAAATAAAGCCGCCCCACCATAAAGTCCTTTATTTTTATCACCAATGAACACCGATGGACTCCATTGCGAGCCGCGCAAAGTTCCCGGCTCTTTTCCAAACGCATCGGCATATTTTTGTAATGACGGCATTAAAGCAACGGCTCGCGTAAAATAAAATGTCTGAAACATCTTGAATAATTTTGAATCGAACCCGACAGTTGCGGAAATGTCACGCAATCCGTCTCCTTGAACGCCGACATCCATTCTGGAATTGATAAAAATCGTTCGTTCCGGGCGATAGGTTGCGTCAATATTTATAGGCGAAAATCGGCGCGGAACTCCGCCAAAAGTGAAAGCGGTCAGACTTGTAATGGGAAAAATCTGATTACGAAACCCGGTGGTCAATGCTCCGCCAAAAGTCTTATCAAAGAAATACTTACCGCGCACCGTTAAAGTAAAAATTTCGTAAGGTTGAATTGCCAATGGATTTTTAACCGATTCAGGATTTTTATCATATTCTCTTTTTGCTTCATCGCTTACTGCTTCGGTATAACGGCGGGTAAAAAATTTATTGATGATACCATATTCAATTTCATTAGTATCAGTCATTGTATCGGCATAATCATAACGGATTATTTGGTTGTAATTATTGATACCCTTGACGTAACGGTAGGTCAAATAAGGCTCAATTGAATGTCTGAAACGAAAAACACCATCCGATTTATAAAAGTTTTTCGCCAAAGCTACCGGACGGACATCAAATTCAAATTCCCCGTATTTTCTGATCAAATCTTTGCCGATTACTTGAAAAACTCCGTTCAGCGAATTGGAATAATAAGTAACTCTTCCGCCGGCAGTTGCGGTAAAGTTAAAATATTTTGTGTAAAAAGGTATGGAAATTTGAGGATTAAAATCGAGCCTTTGGGTCAATGCCGGCGTGGTAATCGGGTCTCTGCCTGCAAGCTGACGGTAAACGGTTGTATCATCCACATCATCAACCCGGCTTACACCTTCTAAATTTGTCTTAAAAGAAAAATATGCAGCTTTGAAAAAGCTTAAAATGCTTGGACGTTTTTCAAAATTGATACTGGGTAAACTTCGGGTTTTAATCCGGACATTCGGAATAGTAATAACTTGGGAACGGGAAAGTAAATTTAGGGTATAACTTCCCCAACTTTTGTTCACAAAAGCCTGAGAAACCTCAATTGGAGAAATCGCCTGCTGAATTCCATCGGAAAACACTTGACGAAAAGCCAAACTTGAAGTCAAACGCACATCCGCCGCCGCCGTAAAACCATTTGAAAAGTAATGCACGCCTTCGGCAAAAACGATCGAACCACCTTGATTTGGATTTTGCGGACTTGCCTTTGCTCCGAATATTCTATCCTGAACGGCAAAAAAACCGCCATTAAAATATGATCTGGAGTTAGCACGGGTTCTGAAATCTGCTCCGTAACCGATTCCACGAGCTGAATAAAGGTCTGCCCGCACAGTAACATCAGCTGAACGCCCCAAAGTTTGATAAAAAGCAGTTGACAATCTTAAACCTTTATTGCCTGAATAACCGACAGTAGGAAGTAAAAAACCTGAGTGCCTATCTTCTTTTTTGATGGAAATTGAGGCAAAAGGCAAAGCTACGATCGGAACGTCCTTAACCCGGAATTTTGGGTTTTTCATCCGCAATTTATCATTTGTTTTAATTCGTGCTTCCTTTGCAGTAAAGCTCCATTTCGGCACAGTGTCTTCACAAGCAGTAAACTTTCCATTGAGAATCAAAATTTCATCAAGTGCAATTCTTTCAACTTTATCCGCCGTAAAATAGATGATTGTCCCGTCATTTGTTTGATTGGTAAATCCGGTCGAATTAACAAAAAAACCTAATTTGGTTTTATAATTCCATTCTCCTTTGCTTCCGGTGATGCGTTGGTCGTTTCCCTGATCGAAAATTACACTACCTTCAGCCACGAGTTTATTTGTCGCTTCGTAAACAACAACTTTATCTGCCTGTAGGCGATAGATGCCGTAACGCACATCAACCGCGCCGGTGTGTGTCACAATGCGGCTTCCCTCTTTTCCTTCAGACGTGTTTTTTTCCGAATAAACAATTAAATCTCCGTCACCGCCTTCTTCGGTGGGCAATTTCTTTTTCTGTGGAACTTTCACTTCCTGTTCATTGGCGACAGGGTTTACATTTGGAGTATCAGTGATCGGATTTGCCACCTGACGTTCGATCGGATTTGTTTGCTGAGCAAAATTAGAAACACAAATAACTCCGAAAAGAACAATTAACCACAATATTTTTGAAGATTTAGGAAAACTCATCTGAATTAATTACAAGTAATATTTGATGCTATCACGAAATCAGTTAAAATTTAAAAGTTTGAAGGGGAAAGTATTAGATGTCCAAAGCTAACATTTTAGTTGTCGAAGATGAAGAGCTTATGCGAACCATTCTGCGTAGGATTTTAGAGGACGCAGGTTATCAAGTCAGCACAGCAGACAGCGCGGAAAATGCACTTGAGATTTTTTCCACCAATGAAATTGACATTATCCTCACCGATATCAGAATGGCTGGGATGGACGGTTTAGAATTACTTGACCGGATCAAAACTATTGATGAAGAAGCACTTGTAATAATTATGACGGCTTATTCTTCAGTTGATTCAGCGATTGCCGCGCTTCGTAAAGGGGCTTATGATTATGTCACCAAACCTTTCGTCAACGAAGATTTATTGCAAACCATCAAAAACGCTCTTCGTCAGCGCGAGCTTTTTCAGGAAAATCGTGCACTTCGCCGAGAACTCGATAAACATTACAGTTTTTCGGAAATTATTGGGAATTCCGCCGCTTTGCAAGCTGTTTTTCGTCTAATTGAAAAAGTTTCAACCACCAATGCCAACATTTTGATTCAGGGCGAAAGCGGAACCGGCAAAGAATTGGTTGCCCGGGCAATTCATCATCAAAGCCAACGCGCCAATAAACCGTTCGTGGCAATTAATTGCGGAGCTTTACCCGAATCACTGCTTGAATCCGAACTTTTCGGACATACCAAAGGGTCATTTACCGGCGCAACGGGGGATAAAAAAGGATTATTCCGGGCGGCAGAAAGCGGCACTTTGTTTTTAGATGAGGTTGGTGAGATTCCAATTCCCCTGCAAGTTAAACTTTTACGAGCCTTGCAGGAACACGAAGTAACTCCCATAGGTGCAACAGTTCCACTTAAATTTGATGCCCGGATCGTTGCCGCCACCAACCGAAATTTAGAGGAAGAAGTTGCAAAAGGAAATTTCCGCGAAGACCTTTTTTATCGTTTGAATGTGATTGAAATCTTTCTTCCGCCATTGCGCGAACGCCGTGAAGACATTCCGCTATTGGTCAAGCATTTTGTAACCAAAACCGCTAAAGAACAAAATTCGATTGAAAAATCTATAAATAAAGAAGCAATGTCAGTCTTGATAAATTACCAATGGCAAGGTAACATCCGCGAATTACAAAACGCCGTCGAACGGGCATTTATTTTGAGTGGAGATGAAATTGATTTAGAAAGTTTGCCGCCTAAAGTCCGTAGTAATTCCAAACAAGGATTTGAGACTCGTGATCCTGATGGCTTAAATCCAACCCTGGAGGAAGTTGAACGCCGTTATGTTTTGGAAATAATGAAAAGCGTCAATCAAGATAAAGCATTAGCTGCCAATATTTTAGGAATTGATTTATCTACACTTTACCGAAAATTGAAAAGGTATGATGAGATTTAATCCGCATTCAATTCAAGAACAAAATATTTAGTTCCTTCAATTTTTGTGATTCTGCCGCTTCCGTATGGGATGTTAAAAAATTCGTTTGCGCCGTAGGAAACTCCTTTGAGCATTTCAACTCCCGATAATTGGGCTTGAGCCGTTAGTTCCTCCGGAAACCAGCTTTCAACTCCGACTTCAGCAGGTTCGGCTTGTTTATATTTTTCCAGCACCGCCAAAATTTTGGGTTCGGTTTGTGCATCAAAATTCAAAACTGCGGTCAATTTCTTCTTTCCGTTGACTTCCTCTTCAACCCAAACTACTTCTTCTGGAATTTCCGGCATTTTTGCAAAATTCATTAACTCATCCAGATTGTCGCTGGGGGTAGTTTTCTTTCCCGTATTTGTGGAAACAGGCTTGGCATTTACATTTTTAGGGTTCTCTGTATTATTGCAACCGCTCAGAAAAGTTAAATTCACTAAAAAAATAAATGAGCATATTCTGAAGAATTTTACCGGGGACTTTTTCATTTATCTTATTGTAAAAAGTTTGGCTCAAGTTTGCAATTTATTTTGCTTAACGTTTGGTTAATTTTACGGATTTTAGCGGTTTTCCAATTAGAATTTAGCTTTGTCTTTGTGGTAAATTGTAGTCATTCAATTTATATCACTATAACAATAATTTTTAGAAAATATGGCAAATGCAGTTGAAACAAAAACCGAATTGAACCGTTGGGAAGAAGAAACATTACAAAAAGTTTTAGACAAAACACCTGAACGTAAGGAAAAATTTGAAGGTGTTAGTTTGGAATCCGTTGAAAGACTCTATTCAAACGAACACAGCGAAGATCTAGAAATCGGCTTCCCCGGCGAATTTCCCTACAAACGCGGAATTCATCCAACCGGTTATCGCGGTAAATTGTGGACAATGCGCCAATTTGCCGGTTTTAGCTCCCCCGAAGAAACAAATAGACGCTTCAAATATTTGATGAGTCAAGGTCAAACCGGACTTTCCGTTGCCTATGATCTGCCTGCCTTGATGGGTTTGGATGCCGATTCTCCTTTGAGTGAGGGGGAGGTCGGAAAATGCGGCGTGGCAGTTTCTTCATTTGCTGATTTTGAAGTTCTTTTTGACGGAATCAATCTCGAAGATGTCACCGTTTCACAAACAATCAATGCACCAGCCTGGATTTTTCTAGCGTTTTATGCGGCTTTAGCCGAAAAACAAGGTGCAGATTTCAAAAAGATTTCGGGAACTTTGCAAAACGACATTTTGAAAGAATATATCGCTCAAAAAGAATGGGTTTATCCCATTCGTCCGGCGGTTAAATTAGTGGTTGATACTTTTGAATTTGCCACACAACACTTGCCGAAATACAATCCGATCTCGGTTTCGGGCTATCACATCCGCGAGGCTGGCGCGACCGCTTTGCAGGAGCTTGCTTTTACTTTAAGAGACGGCGTTGAATATGTTCAAAAAGGAATTGAACGCGGATTAAATATTGATGAATTCGTGCCGAGAATTTCATTTTTCTTTAATGCCCATAATGACTTTTTCGAGGAAATTGCCAAATATCGTGCGGCGCGGGTAGTTTGGGCAAAAACGATGAAAGAACGCTTTGGAGCCAAAAATCCGCGTTCGATGCAAATGCGCTTTCACACTCAAACAGCCGGAGTTTCTTTGACTGTTCAACAGCCTTTGAACAACATTGCCCGGGTTGCTATCCAGGCACTTGCCGGAGTATTGGGCGGAACTCAATCACTTCACACGGATTCATATGACGAAGCGTTAGCCTTGCCAACCGACCAAGCCGCTTTGATTGCACTCAGAACTCAACAAATCATTGCCGAAGAAACAGGTGTGGTCAACACGGTTGACCCTTTGGGCGGAAGTTATTTTGTCGAATCTTTAACTCAAAAGATGGTTGACGGTTGTCTTGATTATTTCGATAAGATTGACGGTTTCGGCGGAATGATTGAAGCCATTGAAGCCGGATTTCCCCAACGCGAAATTCAAGAATCTGCCTATCAATATCAAAAAGCTCTGGAACGTCGTGAACAAACAATCGTCGGTGTCAATAAATATGTGATGGACCAAGAAACTCACAAAACAGACATCTTAAAAATTGACGAAACGGTCAGAGATCATCAGCTTGCCAGATTAGAGGAAACAAAGACCAGAAGAGATCAGGGAGCAGTGACAAATGCCTTGAACAAGCTTAAAAATACCGCCAAAGCTAACGAAAATATCATGCCTGCGACTGTGGAAGCAGTAAAAGTATACGCCACAGTGGAAGAGATTTGCACAGCCTTAAGAGATGTTTATGGAATTTACGAAGAACCGGCTTTTTGAGGATAAAATCAATGCGACTAAAGTTTTTGTTTCCAATTCTCTGCATAGTGCTTCTTTTCAGTTTTGAAATTGACGGACAAGTTAAGAAAACAAAACTTGCTAAGAAAGGGCAAACTACAAATGAAAAAGAACTTGTAGAATTAAAGAGGCAAATTCTTGCTCAAATTGAAAAAGAAAATGAAGAAAATAAACCCTCAAAAGTTTTTGTTTTTGTAGGTGAAAAGGTTGAAGTTAAAGAATTTCAACTTGAGCTGACACTAGGTGAACCTCCTTTTAACCACGCCTATAAAGCTAAATACAAAATAATCCAAAACGTCTATGGAGATTATCAAGGGGAATTAATCGAATTTGAAGCCTTCGATCACTATGGGTATCCAGCCTTTGCCGAATTCAAAAATGTTCTACTTTTTGTGTCGGAATACAAAGGCAAACTCTATCATGAAAAATATCAATATTTCGACGTTTATCAAACCAAGAATGGCAAATGGGCAGGTTGTGGGGACCCGTATCAATTTGAAGAATTTCATCGAAAACCTGTCAAAACTTTTAATCTTGAGTTTAACGAACCGGTAATTTATGACTTATCAAGATTCAATGCTAAACAAAGAAAAGAGTTTTATCCGCTACCATTTTTCCGAATCGAAGGTAATAAGGCTGTTTGTTTACGAGGTGCATACATTGATGAACTTTTTCAGGTTAAAAGAAATGGGGTTTTAAAAGCCCGTAAAGTTTTTTAAATTTCAAAACAGAAACAAAACCAAATTCTTTCAAACCTATTTCGAATCGTGCCAATGAAATGAGCAAAATTATTGCATACCTTTACTTTTGATTATGCGAAAAGATATGCGGTTTTTGAAAGAATATGAAATTCCAAAACAGCACAATTTCAGACTTCACACAAATCCTCAAACTATATGACCTCGCCATCGAATTTCAAAAAACGGTTTTTGATAAAACCTGGCTTCCCTTTGACCAAAAGATGTTGGAAAAAGAAATTGCAGAAAAACGGCACTGGAAAATTGTTATAAACGACCAAATAGCTTGTATTTTTTCGATAACTTTTTCCGATCCGCTGATTTGGAAAGAAAATGATTCGGATTCTGCAATTTACATCCACCGGATTGTGACAAATCCTGATTTCCGTGGTCAAAAGTTCGTGCCGAAAATTGTAGTTTGGACGCGTGATTATGTGAGATCCATTGGAAAGACTCTGATTCGGATGGATACATGGGGCGATAATCAAAAATTGATTGATTATTATGTTGAATGCGGATTTGAGTTTTTGGGCGTTATTACCCCAACCAAAACTGTCGAATTACCCAAGCATTATGAAGGAATTACGCTCAGTTTGTTTGAAATAAAAATTTAGACCAACTTGGATTTGAAAGTCCGAATCAAAAGTTTCGCTGTGACAGTTCAAAAAGTGTCACAGTCAATTTCCACTATTTCAAAATTTGATTATTATGTAAGGTATGATTCGACCAACCGTTTTAGCCGTTCCGATTTTTGCACTTTTGATAGCAGTTGAATATTGGTGGGACCTTCGTCAAAAAACCAATGAATATGAACGAAAAGATACCTGGACAAACATCGCACTTGGTTTCGGGAGTCTTTTTTTTGGCGCGATTTTCGGAATTATTCAATTTACCGGCTATGAACTGCTTTATTCAATAGCACCTTACAAAATGCCGATGGATACGGTTTGGGCTTGGGTTTTGCTGGTTTTCGTTGATGATTTTGCCTATTACTGGTTCCATCGGATGAGCCACGAATCACGGTTTTTGTGGAATTTTCACGTTGTTCATCATTCCAGCGAACATTACAATTTGAGCGTGGCGGTTCGTCAAAGCTGGTTCGGCGGTTTAGCACATTGGATTTTCTATATTCCGATGGGTTTGCTCGGTTTTCCTTATTGGACTTTTGTCATTGTTCACGGCTTTAATTTAATTTATCAATATTGGATACATACCGAATTTATCGGTAAACTCGGTTGGTTCGAATGGATTTTTAATACTCCGTCACAGCACCGGGTTCACCACGCCGTTAATCCGCAATATTTAGATCGAAATTACGCCGGAATTTTCTGCATTTGGGATAGAATGTTCCGCACTTTTACGCCGGAAAGCGAAAAACCGCGATATGGGATCATAAAACCAATTAATAGTTATAATTGGCTCTGGATAAACACCCACGGATGGGCGGAAATGTGGGACGCATTGAAGGAAAAGAAAACTGTTTATGGAAAGTTGCGCTGCATTTTCGGCGCGCCTAATATGGATTTTGAAGAAAATTCCAATTTAAAGATTGAATCAAAAATTTAAACCAAATATGAAAATTAAAATTGCCTTTTTTATTACGCTGATTTTGGCATTTACAGCAGTCAGTTTTGCCCAGAGTGTTAAAATCACTTCCAAAAAAGTAACTTATAAGCGCACAGGAAAAAATGTTCCCGACTACAAAAAAACCTTTGAAATAAATTACCCCGTCGTCGCAGGTGCAAATGGCAAAAAAATAGAAGCTATCCTTAGTTACGAGAAAAATTTCGATTTCAAAATTGCCGAAGAACAAAAAGAAACCTTTTGGCTCGAAACTGCTGATTACACAGTTAATTACAATAAAAACAACATTTTAGATGTTACAATAATGATCGAAGGTTCGGGGGCATATCCATCGAGTAGTTCAAAATATTTGGTCGTCAACACTAAAACCGGAACTCGGATAAAACCTTCCGATGTTTTCACAAACTTAAACGGTTTGGCTGCGCTTGGTGCTAAATCCCAAATAGCCGAAATGAAAACGGAAGCTGCCAGAATCAAAAAAGACGAACCCGATTTTGACCCGAGCGAATATTTCAATAACGCAAAATTTACCACTGAAAATTTGTGGGCTTTCACGGTCAGCGACAAAGGGATTACGTTCCATTACGATTATGGTTTTCCGCACGTTGCTCTGGCACTTCAACCAGATGGCGAATACGCTTTTAGTTGGGCAGAACTTAAACCATTTATCAAAAAAGAGGGTTTATTTGGAGTCTTCGTCAAATAATTTAATGGAAAAGGCTCTATTTACACTTCAAATAATTTTGTTTTCTCTTTCGCTCTCAGTTTTAGGGCAGAGTGTGGTAATAACTCCTAAAAAAGTTACTTACACTCGCCCGAATACCAATTCACAATTCAAAGAAACCTTTACAGTTACTTATCCCAAAATCTCCGGAACTTCAACTAAACTGATAAAAAAGATAGAAGATTCGATCAGTTTCAAAAAGGTCTTATCTTTTAATTTGCAAAATGAACGATTTGAAAATAATTGGCTTGAAGTGGCGGACTATACTGTTAGTTACAATCAAAACTGGATTCTTTCGATATATCTTTCGATGGAAGGAACAGCGGCTTATCCAACTTTCTTTGGGAAAAGTGCAGTCGTTGATTTGAAAACCGGAAATCGGGTGACAATCCAAAATGTTTTAACGAATCTTTCAAAATTAGTTTCAACAATCCGTAAAATCCAAAAGGCGGAAATAGAGGATTCAATTAAAGAAATCAAATCAAATCCTGACTTTAAGGATACTGATGTAGCCGAACTTTTTAAATTTGCGGAGTTCAAACGAATCCATCTCGAAGACTTTTCGGTTCAAAAAGACGGAATTGCTTTTCATTACAATTACAGTTTTCCGCGTTATTATCTTCCAATTGAGCCGGGCGGAAATTATCTGTTAAGCTGGAAGGAATTAAAGCCTTTTATCAGAAAAGGAAGTTTGTTTGCTCAGTTTGTCAAATAGTTTTATAATTAACGCTTTATGAGCGAAAAGAAAATCAGAGTATTAGTAGCCAAACCCGGACTAGATGGTCACGACCGGGGAGCAAAAGTTGTCGCGCGTGCATTACGCGATGCAGGGATGGAAGTAATTTACACCGGATTGCGTCAAACGCCGGAAATGATAGCTTCTGCTGCTTTGCAGGAAGATGTTGATGCAGTTGGAATCTCGATCTTATCCGGTGCCCATAACACGCTTTGTCCGCGCATCATAGATCTTTTGCACGAAAACGGGATGGATGACTGTCTGGTTTTTGTTGGTGGAATTATTCCAAATGAAGACATTCCTTTTCTTAAAGAAAAAGGCGTGACCGAAGTATTTTTGCCCGGAACTTCAACTGAGGACGTGATACAACTTTTACGTGAGAAGGTTGCATCCAAAAACTAAATCTAAATTTTGCCCCTAATTAAAATCATAGGAGAACAATTAATGAAAAAATTAGCGTTATTTTTAACATTGGCTTTTGTTTTAGGCATTCCGGTTGGTTCAAGAGCACAAACTGTTGGTCAAACAACCGATAAAGCAATAAAAAAAACTAGTAAAGGTGTTCACAAGGGTTGGTGGAAAGGAAAACGAATTGGTAAAAAAACCTGGCACAAAACCAAAGGAGCTACTAAAAAAACCGTTAAAGTCGTAAAAGATGCTGTTAATTAGTATCGGAAATTTTGTATAATTAAAGCCTGAACTGAAAAATTCAATCGGTTCAGGCTTTTTTCATCCCTAAACTCCACAAACCTTCCCTTCAAAATCTATGATAAAAATTTTTCTTCGTTCTCTTTTAATTGTAGTATTTCTGTGCTTTGCTTATTTGAATTCCAATGCTCAAACTCAAAAAATTGCTCAGGAATCGGGCAGAAATGTAATTATTGTCGGTGCCGGTAAAACTGCCAAAATTACCGGAAAAGTTGCTCTGGTAGTTGTTAAAGAAACTGCCGAAATCGGTTGGGAAGCCGCCAAATTAACCACCAAAGAAATTGCGGCACCAGTGGCAAAAACCATTTTTCTGAAAGCAATGCCGAAAATCATTAAAAGAGCCGCCCCGATAGCAACCAAGGCGGCAATAAAATATTTAGCACTTTAACTTTGTCTAACTTCCGATCTTGTTTATTTCATCTTTTAACCTAGGAATCGAAGCATTTGTTGGTTCAATACTTTCGATTTTGGCAACCGTTGCTTTAGCATTGGCTGAATCGCCTTTTTTAGTATAGGCAACAGTCAAATTCTGTAATGTTTTTATGTGTTTAGGATCGGTTTCCAAAGAATGTTTGAATTCAAGGATTGCACGGTCATAATTCGGATTCGGGCGTAAAAGGAAAGTCAATCCTAAATCTGTTCTGACATTAACATCATTCGGCTTGATACTCAGAGCTTTAGAATACCAATTTTCGGCATCAGAAAATTTATCCGAATCAAAGTAAGTATTTCCGAGCTGCACCAAAACCTGATAACTATCGGGTTTTAACTTATTGGCTTGCAGTAAAAACTCGATCGCTCCATCATACCTTTCAATTTGGTAATAAAATTCCGCCGCTCCAAGTTGAGCATCAAAATTATCTGGCTCTTTACGTGCCTTTTCTATCGCGGCTTGCACCTCGGGTGCATTTGCTCCCATTGATTTATCAGAGCCGCCACCTTGATTTGGAACGTCAGGATGTCCAGGGGGCATATTTGAATTTTGGCTCATTGTCGAAACCGTGGTGTTTGGCATGGCGGCACTGCGATTCATTGAATTGGCAAACAAAAATCCGAGAATAAGTCCACCCATTAATCCTACTATTGCAAATAAAATATTTTCTTTGTTCATAAAAATCCTATGCGTAACTATGTAATCCGGGAAGCAAATAGCTAACTCCTAAATATGTGAAAATGATGAATAAAAAGGCAACAATTGCAAAATAAGCCGAACGCCGACCAGTCCATCCGCGTGCAATGCGTGCGTGTAAAAAACCTGCATAAGTTATCCAGGCAACCAATGCGCCAACTTCCTTTGCATCCCATCCCCAATATCTGCCCCAGGATTCATTTGCCCAAACAGCTCCGGTGATTAAAAGTAAGGCTAACCCGGCAAAAGTCACACCCGCCAGTTTATACATCAAACCGTCTAAAACCTCGGCTGAAGGTAAGGCTAACCGCAATTTATCGGTTTTGAAACCAAACAGAACGATGAAAAATGTTCCGGTAAAAGCAGTAATCAGTGCGGCTAATTCTACCGGATTAGCATTTAAGCTCAAATGCAGCCGCGAACCGTTTTGGGCTATCCATTGACTTGCCATTCCATAAAGTTGGGCTGAACCCAGAGTGTTAATTTGCTGCTGCGGAACGTCCTGCTGCTGCAGCATCCAAACTGCAAATTTTTCGTATTGTTTCGGACTAATCAAACCCACGACATTTTGCAGATTTTTCAATTGATAAACCAAAACTCCGATTCCTGCACCTTGTGCCAACAACGCAAGTTTGATCAAAATATTTCCAACTTTATTAACTTTTTCATCATTATTGGAAAGATAAATTCCGTAACAAATGATTGAACCAGCGATCAATGCCCCTGCTAAAACAATCAGCCAACCTACATAAGGAATGTCTGCACGTAATGCCAAAGACATTTTGGAATCCGCCAGAAATGTTGAAGCCGTATAAGTTCCGAAAGTGCCAAGTGAGAAAATGCTGAATTTGCTTATCGTAGCAAAAACACAAAGTGAAAAAAGGCTTGCCCAAATAGCCATCGCTTGGACTTTGATGCCGTCCTTCAAAAGGTAAAGCACCGCCACCACAAAACAAACCAAAGCAATCCCATAGCTTAAAGAAGCAACGCCAACGTGAATCGGTCGCCAATAAGAATCCAACACCGGCGGCAAATCGACAAATTCCCCGCCGATAAATCTGGCTAAGGTCAAAATAATTGCAGCCAAAGGCAATGAAAGTGCCGCTACGATACGGAATTGTTCACGGCGGATGACCAGAAGTGTGGTAATTCCTGCACCAAATGCGAAAGTTAAACTCAGATCATATAAATTGGCAAAAGGAACATAGCGGAAAAACCAGGGCATATCCGAAAGATTTCGTCCTTGATTGAGAAAAATTTCAACTTCCCGGTCATAAGCACCGACCCAACGAACCAACCAGCTTGAAAGGTTGAAGAAAACTCCTAAGGCAGCCCCCCAGGTTCCTAACTTTTCTGCAATATTTGATGGTGCATATAAATTTGTTAAATAAAAAACTGCGGCTAATAAATAACTTGCCAGAGCAAGCATCATCAGTGCTCCATCCGAAATAAAATTTGCCCCTCCCACTTTGATTCTCAAAAAGAGTAAAGCAAATGAGCCAAACAAGGCTAAAAATACCGGTAAATACGAACTCCACGAGAAAGTGTTTTTAATGGTTTCTTCTTTTGTTTCTGAAATTAAAATTGGCGGTTGTAAAATTTCTTGACTCATTAAGCCTCCTTGATTCCCTTTTGAAAACTGTTTATAAATTGTTTGAATTGCTCCTGAAAAGCATTTTGGTTGCGGTTTGTATTTCCGCTAATTGTGACCTCAAATTTGTTATCTGAGGTCTCTTCGATAGCTGCCCAAATTCGCTTATGCGCGAAGAAAAAGACTGCAACCAAAGTTATAAATAAAAAGATAAATCCAAGATAAACAACATTTACCCCGGGATCGTATTGCACTGATAAAATATGCTGGTCTCCTACTTTTTCAAAATCAACTAATTTGAATTTGTAACCCCCAACCATTTTGTCAGCAACCGGAATGCTTGCCATTTTTTCGCCAAAAGCATAAGCAGTTTGGCTGGAACCATTTACCGGCGTAATTTCCAAGGTGGCACCCGGATTTTCATAACTACTTGTGTCTTCGTTTGGGTCTTCCTGTCCCAAACTGAAATTTGCGCGAAAATCAACAAAACGAACTTTTGTGCCGTCACTTAAAGTAGTTGAGCCATTGCGTTGAATCTGAACATCCTGCGTTTGTCCGTTGGCATCAGTTGCGCGAACTGTTATGTTGCGGGCGCGTCCGACTGGAACAAAGCTCGCCTGGAAGAACCGGTAGCCGCGATAATCGAAAGGACGATTCATTTGAACAACTGCATCGTGAACCTGCCCTTCGTCCTTGATTTGAACTTTCGTTAACCAATCAATCGTATTCATTGCATTGATTGAACCATCGTTCTTAATTAATTTTTGCTGAATGTCAGTGCAGGTTATTTCAAATGGAAGCCGTTTTGTGACCTGTTGAACTTGGTCAAGACCGAATTCAGTTTCAAATATCAGGTTTTGGGTTTGCCCCGGTGTTAATGGCAAATTTCCGGTATGTCCAAGCTGGGAAGTCATAAAACCACCGACAAAAATAATCAACAACCCGACGTGAACCGCTAAATATCCGAAACGATTCCAAACGCCTGATTCGGTAAATATAAATGTCTTTCCATTTTTTTCATTGATTTTCAGATTTTTCCAACCTGATTTTTTCAGCGATTCTGAAACCTTTTCAGTGACGGCTTTTTTATTTTCACCTTCAATTTCAAAGGTTGATTGTTCATCCTGGTCTTTTAACCAACGAAGCGGCGGAGTTAAGACCGGTTTTTTGATGTAATGCCAGGTTTTTGGAAATCGGTCTATTGATGACAAAACTATATTTATTGAAAGTATTCCAAGTAGGGTGATGAAATACCACGAATGATAGATGTCAAATAATCCTAATGCGCCATAAACAGTTTTCTCCGAAGGAGTCAGGTTTGCATAATAACGTTCAAACCCGTCAACGTTTTGCTGCATTATTACCATTCCTAAAAAACAGGCTAGTCCTAACAGAATTAATAAAATGATTCCGAAACGGACTGAGCAAAGTAAACCCAAAAATCTTGAAAAAATAGATTCTTTTGATTTTACTTTGATTGGCACTTCAATAGTTGTATTTTTTATGGTTTCTTCTAAAGTTGACATAATTACCTTTTTAACTTCTGTTTAAGGTTGTTTTTGCTTAGTGCAATCACCGTGCCTTTAAGCCAAATAGCTGATACACATATACTTAAGTAAAATTCCCCACTTCAACCAAACCTCAAGTGGGGAAAATTCCCCACTTTTTACCCAACTTGTTGAAGAAAATTGTTTTAGAATATTTTCAATCTCAATTGGGGAAAATATGAGGGACAAGTATTTTGTTTATGTATTTATGGTTTGATAATTTTATTAATTTAGGAATAATTTTTATTTTTTAGTTTCGGGTCAAATCATTTTCTTTTTTAATTTTTTCTGCTATTTTTTAGTCGAATTCAGTTCCAAAAAGGCTTTGCAATTTTTGAAAAATCAAATTAAAAAACGGGGTGTGACAAACATCACATACTTACCTTGAGTTTCTCTTTACGATTGAAATATAAGGCTTAGAGCCTTGCGGTGAAAATAATTCTCAGGAGGAACAAAGTCCGCACAAAGTAGGGTGTTTGGATTTGTTAAAAGTTAAATGTTCAAAGAAAAAAAGGATTTGGTAGACCTGACCTTTGACATTTTGCAAACGACAAATCATTCCCTGACTTAGTGTGGACTTATCCTTTTTGGAAGATTTGCGAAAACAATTATTATTTGAGGAAAATGAAACCCCTTAACAAAAACTTAATCAAAGGAATACAATTTGTGGTTGTGTTGGTTTTCTTTGGTTTCGTTTTTTCATTTTTCCTAATCACTCCCTCTAAAGCTAGAATTTTAGAAAATAAACAATCAAAAAATTTTGACGATCAGACCAAATACACGGTTTTTCCGCATGAGACGCACCAACTTGAGTGCAATTCCTGTCACAAATTCCCCTCATCTAATTGGGAAAAAGTGCGGAAAGAGGCTTTCCCTGATATAACGGATTATCCCAAACACGAATCTTGTCTGGAATGCCACCGTGAGCAGTTTTTCTTAAGCGGACCGAAACCGACTATTTGCTCAATTTGTCATACAAATCCGTCACCGAATGATGGATCAAGACATCCGTTTGATAATCCCCGTGAGATTTTTGATGAAACTCCAAAGGGAAAAGCCAAAGTTTCTGATTTTCAAATTCATTTTGCCCACGATAAACATATTGATATTGTGAGCCGGAACGAAAATCCATTCGAGCAAAATCGAAACGGTTTTACTTTTTTCAAAGCCAGTCACAAACGTTCAAATGAAGACAGCTGCAAGGTTTGCCATCAGACATATAGACCACAGGATAAATCGGATGAAGAATATTTTTCTCCTCCGCCGAAAGGCTTAGGTGATGCTTTTTGGCTGAAAAAAGGAACCTTCAAAACAGTTCCAAATGGACACACAACCTGCTTTACCTGTCATAATACGGATACGGGAATTACACCTGCGCAGAACGAATGTGCAACTTGCCACAAACTAAAACAACCATTTCCTAAGGCTGATTTTGATATGCAATTAGCTGAGAAAATAGGGGTTACGGAAAGGTTTATGCTTCAGAGCTGGCAAAAGCGTGATTCCTCCGGGGCGTTTAGACACGAATTTTTCAGCCATGCCGATTTAAGCTGTTCAACTTGCCATAATGTGAATAAAATGGATACTCTTGATGCCAAAACCAAAAAAGTCTTGGTTTCATCGTGTGCTCCTTGTCACATTACAGCTACCTCGGACGAAGGTGGAATTTTAAATTACGAAATTGATTCAAGAAAGAAAGACGCCAAGTTTGAATGCGTCAAATGCCATATCTCATTTGGCAAAATGGATATTCCCAATTCGCATTTGAAAGCGATTTCGGAATTAGGTAAGGGAAATTAAATGACACAAGGAACACCAAAAGGAAAATTTGACGGCAATCTAAAAATTCGCTTGCAGAAATTGATTGTTTTGTCTTTTGGCATTCTTATTTGTGGTTATCTATTTTCTTCCTGCACCAGCCAAATTCAGGAAAAACCGCCCGCCGAAAGTCCGTTTAAACCTTTGCCGGAATCATTAGTTTCGACCGACAAAATGGAAGACGTTGATTTTTCGCAGTTTAAGCACGACAGCGCACGGCACAAAACCGTCCCCTGTTTACTCTGCCATCAACGAACTGATGATTCCCCAAAACCGAAATTTGCTCAACACGCAACCTGTGCCGGATGCCATACGCCGCAATTTGCCGATAGTTCACATCCGATTTGCGCCGTTTGTCATACGGATAAAGATTCAGGAAAACTGAAACCGTTTCCGCAAATTAAGAGTTTTGGTGTGCAGTTTAATCATACGGCACACTTCAAAGAAACAAATTGCGCAACCTGTCACAAACCGCAAGGTGATGGAATGACCATTCCCTCGGCAGCAAACGCCCACGAAACTTGTTTTCAATGTCATACCACAGATAAAGTAGTTGGTGAGAAAAATATCGGCAGTTGTTCGACCTGTCACCAACCGGGTCCCGCAAATCGCATTACAGATTCTAATCAAAGCATCGGCTATAATTTTAATCATAATAAACACAGTGGTTTAGACTGTAATAGCTGCCATAGTTCGACCGGTGGAAACAAAATGTCGGAAATCAATATTTCGATGCACTCCGGTCAAAGTAATAGTTGTGCGACTTGCCATAATAGCCAAAGAGCCTTTGGAGCAAATGATTTTTCGGATTGCCGTAAATGTCATCAGGAAGTAGCATCAACCAAGAATTTCGGAGTAAAATTCGACCACTCCAAACACGTTAAAACCGATTGTGCTGTTTGTCATAAATCCGGCGGTGCAGGAATTAATTTCTCTGTTCCAAACAGTAAAACTGCTCATACGACCTGCTTCCAATGCCATTCCCCGATGAAAGATAAGGGTAGTTTCACAACCAGCAAATGTTTCCAATGCCATCAGATTGGTGGAACTAATAATATTCAGCCTTCACCGCAAAAAATCCCCGGCAACTTTGCCCATCAAAAACATAATTTCCTTGATTGTGATAATTGTCATACCTCCGATCACGGTCAAATGAATGTCCCGACTGTGGTTATGCACAAACCGAACAAAGCAACTTTAAGTTGTGCCACCTGTCATAACAATCAGGCAGCCTTTGGTGAAGACTTTTCCAATTGCAAACGTTGTCATACTAACGGAAGTTTCAAATTTTAGTAATTATAACGGCTTTATAATCATTATTTAGCATTTTAAAAGGGTCCTTGAAAATTAAATATCTTTTTTAAAGGAGTGTAGAAAATGAAAAACGATCATTTAAAAGTTTTAGTTATTTCGATTTTTTCCTTTTCGTTTCTGGCTTTTTCTTTGTTTCAAAACAGTATTAATAACAGAGTAAAAGCGGATGACGATGTTGCTGCTGAATATAAGACAAAATGCGCTATGTGCCATAGTCCCAAAGCCGAAAAGTTTTTCAATGCTTCGAAATCTATTGAGGTTTTGACAGAGGTAATCCTAAAAGGAAACACAACAAGTAAGCCTGCAATGCCGGGTTTTGAAACCAAAGGAATGAAACCGGAGCAGGCTAAAGCACTGGCTGAATATATGGTTTCGCTGCGAAAACCGGCTGAATCAAATGCAAATGCCGCAAACGCAGTTTCAAACTCAGTAAGTGCAAACTCTAATTCGACTGTTTCAAATTCCAACTGTGTTTGTCCTCCAACAAATTCAACTGTTGTCAATACAAATGTTTCCAACGCAATTTCAAATTTCGCAAACACTAATGAGGCAATAACAAAACCAGCATTTGATGAGCAAGTTATTGCAGCTTATAAAACAAAATGTTCAGGTTGTCATAGTCCGAAAGCTGAAAAGTTTTTTGACCCAACCAAAACCGATGAGGTTTATTTGGATGCAGTTCTCAAAGGCAAAAAGACTTCTAAACCACCCATGCCGGGGTATGAAGAAAAAGGTTTGAAGCCCGAAGACGCAAAAGTATTGATAAATTATATGAAGTCTTTGCGAGTTGAAAATAAATAGTTTGACACCAAACAAAATTAAAAAGTAAAACAGCCCGACTTAAAATCAGGCTGTTTTTTTTGTTTCAGTTTTCAAACAGAACGAGGTAGATTAATGTTTTACTGTAAACAAAGTGATAAAGATGGCAATTACTAAAAACAAACCGATGAAGTAAGCTATGAATCCAAAGATTCTGGCAAATACCCGGAATTTCAACGACGGCGGGGGAACTATAATTGAATCCAAAGTTCCATCGGCTACCATTCGTTCATATTCAACCGGACGTTCTTCCTTGAACCAGGACATTCTCATTTTTCCGGTGAACATTACAATATCCATCGGGAAATTTTCCGGGCGCAAATGATTATGGAAAAAGTGGAACGCAAAGATAAATGCGGTTGCCAAAAGAGCTTCCTCGCTATGCACGATCATTGCAATATTCAATACTGATCCGGGTAAAAACAGGGTAAAGAAATTCGGGAACCACAGCATCAATCCTGAAAGCCCGATCACCGGAACGCCCCAAAATACTGCGAAATAATCGAATTTTTCCCAATAGGTGAATCGGTCTAATTTCGGTTTTGGTCCAAGGTAGAAGAACCAGCGGAACATATTGAAGGCATCAATGAAATCTTCTTTTCGGATCATCATTGAGTTTGCTCCCCACAGAACTGACCAGTCACGTTCGATTAATGCTTTTTTAATGACAAACCAGAAGTGATAACCGGCATAGCCGAAGGTAATGATGGCGCAAGCCCGGTGCACGAATCTAGTTACGCCCAATCCGCCGTGTAAATCAACCAGCCAATGTCCCCAATCGGAAAATGAATACATTAAAGGTAATCCGGTTGCCGCTAATCCAAGGAAGCTGACGATAATCAGGACGTGCGTTAAACGATGCCGTTCTGAAAATCTGACCACCCATTGTTCCTCATCATCTCTAATGCGTTTATGAGTTTCTCCTTTAATCAAGGCTACAATCGAACGTTGGAACCACAGAATAGTATGAATTCCAAAAAATCCGAAAACCCCAATCAACAGCCATTTCATAAAGGTGCTGACGGCATAAATCAAATAGCTTTTTTCAGGATTATGCGGTTCGGCGTGCGGATTATAAGTAGCAAAACTTGGATTGGCATTTTTATGACAAACTGCACAAGTTTGAACCACGTTTTTGGGATTTACCGAAGAAGCCGGATTATCTTGCGGCAAATTTTTATGCGGTGTATGACAGTCCGCACAGGTTGCTGCCGGTTTGTAACCAAAAGCGGTCGCTTGTCCGTGAAATGTGTCACGGTAAGTCGGAGCTTGTTTTTCATGACAACTGCTGCATTTATTTACCATTTGCAGAGAAAAATCTCTGGTCGTGGCAGGTGCTGTGTCGTGAGAAATTGAAGCGTGACAATCAATACAAACCGGAGCTTTTGTATTTCCTGCCTTAAATGCCATTCCATGGGCACTTTGTTCATAATCAGGAACAATTCCCGAATGGCATTTGATACAAACTTCAGGTATATGCGAACGGTTTAATTTGGAATTAAGATCGCTCACCGGTTGGATGGTGTGATTTCCGTGACAATCCGAACACGAAGCGGCTCGAGTATCGCCTTTATCAAGCAATTTTCCGTGAATACTATTGTGGAAAGTTTTAAGCTGCTGTTCGTGGCAACGTCCACAGGTTTGCTCTTGATTAGAAGCAAAAACGGTTGATTTTGGATTATCCGGTGGCAAATCGGTTGTCATATCCCCTTTAATAGTATGACAATCTCGACACTCAGCAGCAGGTTTCCCGTTTGGTTGAATTTTGGCGTGAATACTGGTGGAATAATCCCGATGCTCTTGCCTGTGTAATTGCTCGTTCCCAACATTCGGTAAAACACCCGAACCGTGACAACTATTACATTCCAATCTTATATTTCTTGAAATTTCCGGGTTGGATAGATTAGGTTGGCTTTGGGCTTGAGTGTAATCTGAACGAAGGAAAATAAAAATCGCCGGAATAAGCAAAATGCTTAATAAAGTTACAACTTTTAGGCTGGATCTCATTTTATTTTTAAAATTTTCCCATCAAGTTTGGGTTAAATTTTTCCTTCTTTTCATATAAGTTAAGATATTCACGTAACAAAATTTCGTGTTTTCAACAACCAAAATCATTGTATTTTTTTTCTGTTTGGGAAACTGTGATAATTGTCACATTACCTCAATAAAATGTTTTGTTTATGCTCTTTTTATCCAACTGGGGAAAATTCCCCACTTTTGCGATATTTTTAACCTGTCAAAAGAAGATTTTCATTAAAAAGGTCTAAAATTGGGGGATTTTTTTGCGGCACAAGTTTTGCACTTACTAAAATCGTAAGCCTTCTGAGAGAGGTAGATCTAAAAAAAGTTCCGTTTAGGAGAAAGAAAATGAACAGTAATCGAATTAAATTTTTTGCCATTGCCATAATAACTCTTCCGCTATTTGTTTTATTAATGATCAATACAAATACAACCCGCACTTATGCCAGGGTTGATGATGATGCCGCCACCGTTTACAAAACAAAATGCCAAGCCTGTCACAGTCCCAAAGCAGAAAAATTCTTTGATCCGGCAAAACCGCAAGAAGAACAAGTTACCGCCATTTTGAAAGGTAAAAAAAGTGAAAAACCACCCTATATGCCGGCTTTTGAAGAAAAAGGAATTACAGCCGATCAAGCCAAAGCATTGGTTGACTATATGAAAACCTTGAAAACTCCAAGCAACTAGTAAAACTCCAGAACAGCCTAGGTTTTACTGGTAAAATTGTATCCGATTAGCATCATCTGATCGGATACAATTTTTTGGAAACATTTCTAATTCGGGTGAAATATCAACATAAGTTCTTTAGGATAAAATTTTAAGATCATTCTTAAAATTTAATTTGAATCAAGGTTATTTTTATTCACTTCTTCAAATCATACTCAGAACATATTTCAAAAAATTATCCGAATTATCAAGAATTTATTCTTTGATGAGGCAAAATTATGAGCAAAGACAAAGAAAGCAAAGTTAATGAAGAGGCAGAAGAAGTCAGTGATAAAGAGATAATGGATGAAAAGGAGCCGCCAAAGGTTCCAAGTCTTTTGCATAATTATATAAGTCTAATTGGATTCGTTTTTGTTTTTACCAGTTTGGCAAGTATTATTTTTCTTTTTGTTTTAGAATTTACCACCACCTCCGATAATCCTTATTTAGGGGTTTTAACCTACGTTTTATTGCCTTCTTTTTTGGTTTTCGGTCTTTTTGTTGTGTTGGTGGGGGTTATCTGGGAACGTCAACGCCGCAGAAAATATTCGCCGGAGGAAATAGCGGCTTATCCGATTCTTGATCTCAATGGTCCGCGCCGCCGCCGAGCTTTTCTGACATTTTTGGTTTGCTCATTTATTTTTCTGATGATGAGCGCATTCGGCAGCTACCGGGCTTTTGAATATACGGAATCTGTTGAATTTTGCGGTCAGCTTTGTCATAGCGTGATGAATCCTGAATTTGTGGCTTATAATGCTTCGCCCCACTCAAAAGTCCGCTGTGTTGAATGCCACGTTGGAAGTGGTGCACAAAATTATTTACGGGCTAAATTTAACGGGGTTCGTCAGCTTTATGGAGTTATTACCAATAGTTATAACAAACCAATTGCGACACCCGTTCATAATATGCGTTCGGCTAATGAAACATGCAGCAAATGTCACTGGTCTGAAAAATATTATGGCGAACAATTTAGGGTATTTAATCATTACGGGTATGATGAAAAAAATTCGCTCAATCAAACCAGAATGTTAGTTAAAGTCGGTGGTGGTAGCTCGGAAACAGGGAAAGCCGACGGGATTCACTGGCATATGAACCTTAATAATGAGGTTTCATTTATTTCAGATGAAAGACGGCAAAATATTCAATGGGTTAGAATGAAAGATAAAGAAGGAAATGTAACCGAATATTTTGCAAAAAATGTAAATCTCACAGTTGAACAAATCGAAAAATCTGACAAAAGGAAAATGGATTGTATTGATTGCCATAACCGACCGACTCACATCTATCTTTCGCCAAATCAAGCAGTTGATCAATCTCTTGATTCCAAACGACTTGATGTTTCTTTACCATATTTAAAAATGAAAGCGGTTGAAGTTTTATCGGGAAGCTACACCAACACTGAAGAGGCTCTTAATGCCATCTCAACTAATTTTCCTGAATATTACAAAACAACTTACCCTGATGTTTATGCAAACCAAAAACCTGCCATTGATGCAGCAGTAACGGAATTAAAACGGATTTATCAAACTTACTTTTTCCCCGAAATGAAAGCTGATTGGCAAGCCCATCCGAATAACATCGGACATAGAACGGCAATGGGTTGTTTCCGTTGTCACGACGGACAAATGGCAACCAAAGACGGCAAAATTATCAGAAATGAATGTAATATTTGTCATACCACCATTGACCAAACCTTTGGTGGAAAAACAATTACCCCAACGGATGGCAAGTTCCAGCATCCGGTCAATCTTGGCGATTACGGCGATTTCAAATGCGCCGCCTGTCACCAAGGCAATCGTGGATTTCAACATCCTTTGAAATTAGGCGATATTTCTAAATTCCAATGCGTTGAATGTCATAAGGATCAAACTTACAAGGTAAAAATCAATTAATGAAATAATTTGGGGATTGAAAGGATAACCTTTCAATCCTAATTTTACATAAAAAAAGAAGCAGTTAGAAATCAAGCTAACTGCTTTTCTTATTTGGACTTATTGTTAATTATTGTTGTTTGATCGCCGAATGAGCTGATGACAATCTCGCAATCGGAACTCTGAACGGTGAACAACTGACATAATCCAATCCAATCGAATTAAAGAACTCAATTGAACGCGGATCGCCGCCGTGTTCCCCACAAATGCCAACTTTCAGTTTAGGATTAACCGCCCGACCTTTTTCAATTGCAATTCGGACAAGCTCGCCAACTCCTACCGTGTCCAAAGTTTGAAAAGGATCATCCGGGTAAATTTTCTTATCCACATATACAGGAAGGAATCTGGCTGAATCGTCACGGCTCAAGCCCAAAGTGGTTTGCGTTAGGTCATTTGTGCCGAATGAGAAGAATTCCGCATCCTGCGCGATTTGGTCTGCAACTAAGGCAGCACGAGGCAATTCGATCATCGTTCCAACCAAATATTTGATTTCCATTCCTTGCTCATTCATTACCTGTTTGGCAACTTCACGAACAACTTCGGCTTGGTTACGAAATTCTTCAGGCGTGGAAACCAACGGAAACATTACTTCGGGATGGACTTCAATTCCCTCTCCGGCAACTTCGCAAGCTGCTTCAAAAATTGCCCGCACCTGCATTCGTGTAACTTCAGGAACAACGATTCCCAAACGGCAGCCACGTAATCCAAGCATCGGATTTGCCTCGGAAAGTTGCTCAACCCGCCGTAAAAGTTTACGTTTTTCGGCAATTTCATCCAATAAATAGTTCATTTCTGACGGACTGGCGTGACGAGCCTTAAATTTTAAGTCCGTCAATTCTTCCATCAAATCAAATTTATTTGGTAAAAATTCATGGAGCGGCGGATCAAGCAAACGAATGGTGACGGGCAACCCTTTCATTGATTGGAAGATCTCCATAAAGTCTTTCTTTTGAAAAGGAAGCAGTTTTGCCAACGCCTTTTCGCGTTCACCGACACCACTTGCCAAAATCATTTCACGCATTACGGACAAACGGTCCTCGCCAAAAAACATATGTTCGGTGCGGCATAACCCAATCCCTTGTGCGCCGTAATTTCTGGCAACATCGGCATCGTGTCCGGTGTCGGCATTTGCACGGACTTTCAAACGTCTGGATTGATCTGCCCAGGACATTACCAATTCAAAATCTTCATCCAAATGCGGTTGAACCGTAGGAACTTTTCCGCGATAAATTCGTCCGTGAGTTCCGTCCACCGTGATCCATTCACCTTTGGTTACAGTAATATCGCCAACGGTAAATTCGTTGTGACTGTAATTGATGTTGAGTGCATTTGCTCCGGCAACGCAGGGTTTGCCCATACCGCGAGCCACAACTGCGGCGTGCGAGGTCATTCCACCTCTTTGAGTCAGAATCGCCTGCGCCAAAACCATTCCGTGAAAATCATCAGGGCTTGTTTCACGTCTGACCAAAATCACTTTCTCACCTTTTTTCGCCAATTCTTCGGCTTCGTCCGGTGAAAAGACCACAATTCCCTGAGCTGCACCGGGACTGGCTGGCAAGCCTGTGGTTAAAACTTCGGTATTGTCGTTCGGATCAATGGTCGGATGCAAAAGCTGGTCAAGCTGTTCGGGAGAAACTCTTTGCAAAGCGGTTTTTTGGTCAATCAAACCTTCCTTAAACATTGCAACGGCAACCTTTACTGCTGCAGCTCCGGTTCTCTTTCCGCTTCTGGTTTGCAAAATATAGAGTTTTCCGCGTTCAATGGTGAACTCAATATCCTGCATATCGTGATAATGTTTTTCGAGGCGCGAGGTAATATCAAAAAGCTCTGCATAAACTTCCGGCATTTGTGTTTGCAAAACTGAAATCGGGCTGGGGGTGCGAATTCCGGCAACCACATCTTCGCCCTGAGCATTCAATAAATATTCACCGTAAAGGACTTTTTCGCCCGTCGAAGGATTTCGGGTAAAGCAAACTCCGGTTCCGCTGGTTTCGCCCAAGTTTCCAAAAACCATCACTTGAACATTAACTGCCGTTCCCAAATCACCGGGAATCCGATGAACGCGCCGATAATCAACTGCCCGTTTTCCCATCCACGAATCAAAAACAGCGGCAATCGCCATTTTTAATTGTTCCTCCGGATTTTCGGGAAAATCTTTGCGGTATTCGGCGGCTACAATTCTTTTATAAGTTGCCACGATTTCCTTTAATTCATCAGCATTTAATTCCGAATCAAGCCGTCCACCTGTTTTGTATCTGTCTAAAACACGTTCAAATTTTTCGTGTTCGACGTTCAAAACTATTTGGCTGAACAGCGAAATAAAACGGCGATATGAATCCCACGCAAATCTTTCATCATTGGTCTGTTTGGCAAGTCCGGCAACCGTTCTATCGTTCAAACCAAGATTCAAAATCGTATCCATCATCCCCGGCATCGAGATCGGCGAACCTGAACGAACCGAAACTAATAAAGGATTTTCGGGATTGCCGAAACCTTTTCCAAGTTTTGTTTCGAGGGCAGTAATATGTTTTTTTACTTGTTCTAAAAGCCCGTCGGGAAACATTTTTTCGGCTGCATGGTAGGCGTTACAGCTTTCGGTTGTGAGAATAAATCCGGGAGGCACAGGCAGTCCGTTGCGTGTCATATTGGCAAGTGCCGCACCTTTTCCACCCAGAATATTTTTACCGTTCTGGTTATTCGGATTTTCAAATTCTTCAAATAAATAACTCCATTTTTTTTCGATAGCTTTTTGCATTGTTTCCATAAAATTTACCTCATAAATTACTGTATAATTGCGCTAAAAATATTGCGCCCGTCAATCTTTCAATCAACGGGCGCGGTAAAAGTTAAATTAAATAATTAGCAAACTTCCTAGCGTTCACCCCGTCCAATATAGAACCTAACTGAAGTATATGGAAGATTTGCGTGATAATCTTGTGGACTATATACCCACAAAAGCGGATTAACCGGGAAACTATCTCTGTAACCAATGTATTGATAACCTACATTCCAATCAATATTTTTGGTTAGACGAATTGCAATTCTGCTTTCCGCCGTAAATAATCTAAACGGATAAGAAGAAACAATATAATTATTCCCTGCTGCAACTCGGTTTCCTTGTCCCTGATCTTTGTCATAATGATAACTGGCAAAGAATGAAACACGTTTGAAAGGTTGAGCCGAAGCATCGAAAAATACATTATGGTCGCGGATATAGAATTGGCTAAAACCTCTAACCAAAGTTCCGGTGTTAATAACAATGTCGGTTTCGCTGGTCAAATATTGGTAGGTATAACCTGAACTAAGTGTAAACTTTTGAATTGGTGAATAATCAACTGAAGCTGAGAAAATTCGGCTTTTTGTATTAGCGTTATAATCACCAGTTGGATAATTTGCCGGCGGGGCACTGGACGTTGAAGGATTTTCATTGTCTTTTGTAATCACCGAAAAATTAACGCTAACCTTGTTAAAGTTTGCCCGAGTTCTTAAACGTAAATTTGTGTAATTATAATTTGCAAGACGTGTAAAAGCATTGTCAGCAGTTCCGTGTTCTACGTCTCCAAAGATTACCCAATTTTTCATTGGTTTAGCTTTGAAACCTGCGATCAAGGCGTTTGTTGAATTACTTTCTTCTTCGCAAATTGTAACTGGATTTGGCGAGGTTACAGTTGCCGGACAGGTTAATGACGAATTATTTACTAAAACAAATCCGCTGGTGTTTCTTACCGTCCAGTTATATCCGGTTTGGTCAATTGTCCGGTGCGAATATCTATAACCTACATGTAATCCAAAACTATTATTAAATTGATAATCCCCCTCCAGAGTGTTTACATAACGCTTAAAACCTTCTATCCGATAATAAGTTGAAAAAGGATATTGGTTTGCGCGGGCAACCCCGGCTGAGGTTCTTGAAGCAACAGTTTGGTCAATGGTATTACCTCCTGTTACATCAAACCTATCAAAACTTAAAGTTTCCGAAATTCTAAAATTATCATTGAATAAGTAGGTTAAACCTACATCTCCTCTAAATTGAGGACGTTTTGCGTTACCGGCAGCAATAGTTAAGTCCGAATCAATAAAATTGTTTGAACTGTCACGAGCAATGGTAGTTTCGGAAAAGTTAAATTTGGTAGCGGTAGATGAATAAATTACACGGGAAGTGAAATCTAATTTTTTTGCAAACGTGCGTTGTGCGTGAAAATTAAAATAATTCGTTTCACCTTTCGTTGGGATAAATCTATTCCAGGTGGAATAGACGGTTGTGTTAGTTGTGTTATAACCGGGATTACTTCCGATTATGGCAAAGCTCGTCTTATTATCAAACTTGCGATACCCGTAACCCAATCCCAAATTGAATCCCGCCAACTTGCCTTCTGCACTTGCCCTAAAATCACTGGCATTAGTTTTAATTGTAGCAACCGGCGAAAATTCATCACTATAAGCACGAGCGGTGATATTTCCGGTTCCTTTATCGCGATTGTAACCTGCCCCGAAACGAAGCCTGAAATTCTCATTTTCAGGAAATAGGGTTAAATCAAAATCCCCAAAGTTTCGTTTGGTATCTGCATTATGACCATTCCGAACCCAAGTTACTAAATTATTAAAATAATTAACTTGACGGATATTAGCATCAAAGCGGTAAGCTCCGGCTTTTGCCATATTGATCCGGGTAAAACTGCTTGGATCAGAATCCCAACCCGACGAGGTAACCATCAATGAATCAAACCCACCTTGATCTTCTTTTCCTTTTACAAAAAAGCTCGAATCAAAAAGTCTAACTCCCGGACGATAATTAAAGTCACTTTTGAATTTATTATCACTTCCGTTAACACTGATTCCACGGACACCCACTTCAATACTCGAAGTAATTTCATAATTGCCAAAACTTACAGAATTATTTTCAGCAGGGGCTGGAGTCGGTGTTGGTTTTGGTTTAGAAGTTTGTCCTGAAACGACCAAAATTGAGCAGAACAAAACTCCTATTGTCAATAATAAGAGGAACGAGATGTTTTCTAAGCGGCTTTTTCCTCTTTGGTAAAATTTGTCAGCCATTGTATTATCCTCCTCTTATTTATTATCTAAAGTAAACATTGCTCGTATTTGAGCCGTGAATTGCTGCATGGCAAACCGTGCAACTTGTGGATCGAATACTTGTTTGTGAATGCGGTCCGCCAGTTGGTCCTTCTGAAAGTTGTTCTGTAATACCGCTGTGGCATTCTAAACAGAGCTGTCTTACTTGTGGACGTTTGAGCAATTTTGGATTAGAAGATCCGTGCGGAGTATGACAAGCCGAACAACCTTCAACTTTCAAAGGTGCATGTTCAAAAACAAAAGGACCTTGTTTATCGGTGTGACATTTGATACAAGCCGCATCAACACCCGCTGCCAATTTTGTTTGTTTAGATTCAAACCCGCCGTGTGCATTGTGGCAATCACTACATTTCATTGTTCCTTCCAAAACCTTGTGATGGAATGGTTTGCCAAATTGCGATTTCGTTTCCGAGTGACATTTAATACAAAGTTGCGGTTCACTCGCTTTAAGCATTAATTCGGTCGCTTCATTTGGTTTTTGATTTGAAACATCACCAATATAAGCAATTGAATCTGTTTTTGAATCACCATGATTTGGACCGTGTGCAGTATGACAATCCGTGCAACCAACATCATTGCGCCAGTGTTCACCGCGTCTGAAATTATTATGACTTTCTTTACCTGCGTGACAACTCAGGCATGTTTCTGAAATTTGTTTTGAATTTTTATCTTTGAATGAAATTATTTTTGTTTTGTCTGTGGCATCTTCTGTATGAGCTTTACCGGGACCATGACAGCCTTCGCACCCTTGCGCTTTACCTTTCCAGTCTGCAAGTTGTGCGAGTTTTGCGTGTTTGGTATCTGAAAAACTTTTGAATTGATCTTCGTGACAAGCCTTACAGGTTTCGCTTCCAACGTAATCATCAGGATTGACGTTTGGAATTTCCATGTTTTCAGCCTTTGTAGTTACACCTAGTTGTGAAAATGAACCTGAAATTCCCCAGATCATCAAACAAAGGGCAAATCCACTCAGCAAAACGAGTTTAACTTTATTGATTGAACTCATATTTACCTCCCTTTTGCTTTTGTGTTTTTAAGTAAATAGGTCTGAGTAAAGTAACTTCTCTACTCTTCGGTTTTTATTATATGTGAATAAAGAATTTGGTTCGGTGAGCATTATCACGGTCAATTGTGATACCCATCACAATCTAATTTCTGAAGTTATGGTTAACCAAATAGCATTGAGGTAAAAGTCTTGTAATTTGTTTGAATATCTGAGCTTAGCAGCCGCAAAAGCCGATAACTTAATTGAGGTTCGTTTTCAAGTAATTGGAGAAATTCTTCTCCCGGAAAAACATCAAAATGACAAGGCGTAAGGGTTAAAACTTTTAGGTCGGTCGGAGAATTTGAAATAATTTGGGTAAACCCAATTATTTCTTTATTTTCAATCTCACGATGGTATTTCTTTTGAGTCAGTGCATTGAAAAAAGTCAATTCGGATTTCCCTTCCTGCAAAATAAAGATATTTTTATTTAAATCGTTATTTTCTCCAATTATTTTACCGGTGGGAAGAATTTTCTGTGATTTCAAAGCGTTTATTTTCTTTTCCGTTTCCGGTGCCAGATCACAAAACAAGGATTTCGCAGAAATCGGGTTACCGATAAATCTCCCATAAAATTTGTGACTATCAAGAATCATAAACCTTTCTCCTTATCAACTCTGATTCTTACAGTTTGATTGAGGCAAAAGTAGGATTTTTGTCACAAGGAAATGTGATGAGCATCACAAAATGCAGGTATTTTTTCAATAATTGTGATTTTTTTTGAAAAACTGAGGTTGGCTTTGATATTGAGTTTTGTATTAAGGGTAAACTTTGGGTGGGATAGTTAAATCACCGCTCTGCCATTGAGTTTAACAGAGAATATTTTGTAAGAAAGTTGTTCGGGAGTTCTATAAACTCCCTAAACAATTTGAAATTTGTTAATTACCTCTGAAATTTTATTTAATTCCAGACATAATTTTCTAATGTCCGTTTGTCGTGAATAATCAGATCAGAACCTTTCAAACTTATTAAATTTCTACTCTTAAAATCTTTCAATAAGCGGGTTACGGTCTCACGGGAAGTTCCGATCATTTGAGCGATTTCTTCATGTGTGTATGAAATCTTTAAATGAACTTTTTCCTGTCCGTTACAAACTTCCTTGCACCAGCCTAAAAAAAGCGACGCTAATCTATCAGCTACAGAATTTGATAACCCTAGCGAACAAATTTGAAAATATGCCGTTTGATAGTTATTGCCAAGTTGTTTAATGGCACTCAAACCGGCTTCCGGATTGTTCTTGATAAATTCAAAAAAATCCTGATTTTTCACAAAATTCACCTGACAAGGTTCTAATACTTCAGCAGTTGCCAAATGAACGGAATTTGAAATTGCAGAGCTTAACCCAAGGATTTCGCCGGGTTCAGCAATATGTAAGATTATTACTTTACCGTCTTTGGAACAGGTTGAAAGTTTTACTCTTCCCTGACAAAGAATATAAACTCCATTGGAATTTTGCCCCTGCATATATAAGGTGGAACCTTTCGGATAGGCATTTGTAATTTTAAATGATTCAAAGGTCTTTAAATTATCCTCCTTTAAATTACAAAAGAAATTTTTTCCCCTAAACTTACAATCCGAACATTTATTTTGGATATTAAACCGATTTAGAACTTGCATAATTACCTATTTACTTAAAATTTATAGCAAATTTACTTAAAACCAATTAACCTTATAGCAAAAGATATGCCTTTCACTTTTTTCACAAAATAAAGGGTTTGCGGGTCGTTTAATTTTCCATTTGTGTAAAGTTTCTCTAATAACTGGGGGAAATTCCCCAGTTTTTCCGCAATTCAAAAATTTTCCGCAAAAAAATAGTTTGTAAAAGATAGTTATCAAATCATAAAAATTTCTTTTACAAAAAAAATGAAAAATAAAGTTAGAGTAGCGGGCGGGCAAGGTTTTTGGGGCGATTTATTGACTGCTCGGGTGCAGCAGGCAGGTAAGAAACTGCATCCCGATTTTTAAGATTTGAGGGTTAAAAATCGAAATCAAAAATAACAAATAACAAAAAAATCTATTTAATTGGCAAAAATTTATTGTTAGGGACAGAAAAATAAACTTCAAATCCAAAACTTATCTGATTTCAAAACTAACCATCTGCTCTAAACTGGAATTGATATTTTTATCTTGAATAGTAAGCTTAATTTCATATTGACCGGATGGAAATGAATTTAATGGCAATTCAGCTGCATAGTATAGTCTTTCCAAATCTTGCCCCTCTAATGAAAGCTGCCGAGGTTGACCATCCAAGATCAATTTACCCTTTCGGAATAATTGGGTTTGAACTGTAATGTCCGGCAAATTATTTTTTCCAAGTTTGGTGTTGTAGATAAAAATTACATAGCGCAAATTTGAAGATCTTTGGAAAATGCGATTAACGCTGATTTCGGATGAACTTAAGGATGAATCATTAGGATAATTTACCGATTTTTGAAAATTGTCTTTTGAGTTTTCGCTTAATAACAGACTACTGAGTGCGAGTTTATGCTTAGTTAAATCAGGAATGTTTATCCATTGAACTGCATTTCCGAGTTTTCCACTTTTAACATCACGGGTGGCTATTCTGATTTGATATAATCCCGGTTTCAGAATCGTTTGGAGATTGTAAAACAAATCAGGTTTTTCCGATTTGTTTTTAGAACTAACGGTTATTCGATCTTTAAAATATCCTTCTTTTTTTCCATCTGAATTGTATAATGAGCCCAAAAAGTCAACCTTTGCCGAGTTTTCTTCGGCATCTTTGGTAAATTCAAGGAATTCATTTTTTATTTGGATTGCTGCTTTTACGACTCCGCCCTCGTTTGGCAGATCAAGATAATTGAGAACCATCGAAGTCGGCAAATCATTTTGTAAAAATTGTGAGTTTAAGGCATTTCTTAACTGGGTTTCCTCTGACAACTGTGAAGGGGCTGACTCAGTTTCCGCATCTTTTTTTAATCCCTTTTCAGCTACTTCCCCCAAATAACCATTTTGCAGACGAACTTTTAGGTCGGGATGACCTTTAACAAAAACTTCGACTTTTTTCAGTTTTTCTTTACTTATAATCTCAATATCAGGTTCCCAGGCAAGTAGGTAATAACCAGAGGCTTCAACTAAAGCTTTTCCCACCTCAGTTTTAAGGTCATTTGAATTGGTGATAAACCGCCCTCCGGTAGTATCAGCAATGGTGCTGAGCCCGTCTTGGACTTCAAATCTTTCACCCGACTGAATCCGATAACCTGTTTGCCCGCCGGCGTTTGCTGCGGTCGTTCCTTCGGGCAATCCGGCTTCTAAGCCTTTTACATCAAATGAATAAACAACTGTATTTGTTCGAGCGGCAGCATCTGTAATTCGGTGCAAAAGATAAACACTATCGGAACTTACAGGATCAGTCAAAAAACCATCTGAGAGAAAAAATACGATCTTACGTCCCTCACGCTGAGCCGCACGACGAATAGCTTCGTCTAAAACTTTAAGAGTGTTTTCACTAAGGATTCTAGCCTGAACCAAAATCGAACTAGCCCTCGTTCTAACCTGAGCAACATTGCTTTCATAATCAGAACCAGGGTATTCCTTTGCCATTAATTGAGCAAAAACATTTGTAACTTCCGGATCTCTTCTATCAATTAAGAGGGCTTCATAATCTGACATCGGTGGTATCAAACGGTCGGAACCCGAAAAATTTCGATTATAAATAAGTCGGTCAACCGCTTTTTTGAGAACTATTTTGTCGTTAGTAAATTGTTGTAAAAATCCGATCTTCCCACTAGTTGAAACAATTGCCAAGATGTCATTTAACTCAAAGTCATTATCAATAAATTTAAGAATTAAATCCCTGGTTCGTGCATGACTTTCAAACGACAAATGCAAATCATCAACCACGAAAATGATGGTTCTTCCCCTTCCATTATAAGTTAGTTGAGAAATATTTTGCTTGTTGTTTTTGTTTTGGCTTTTACTTTCCGCAATAATTTGATTCTCAATTACCGATTCAAAAAAAGAAAGAACAACAGGCTTTCCATCTACTTTCACCTCAAAATCGTCTTGTTTAAGATTTTGAACAAATTGCCCTTTTTTATCTAAAACTGTAACCCCTGTCTGAATCAGACTGGATTCAATTTTTAAAATCTCATTGTCATTGTTTCCCTCAGTGTTAATGGGCGTTGGGCTAGGGGTAGGAGTTTTATTTTGACTTAGTTGGATTTGTGGAAAACAAATAAAAATACTTAAAAACAAAATTACGAAAATAATACCTTTTTGCATAAAAAAACAAAAAACTTAACTTTTTTATTGTGAAATTATACTACAAATTCTTTTTTATTAAACCCTTTCCCGCTTTTGAATTAAATTAGCAAAAGTTTCTGCTGAAATCTCAATTTGGGTTAAGTGTCTTCAAAAAAATTTAAAAGATATTGAGAATCAATCAAATTTGAAAATTTTCTGCAAAAATCGTAGTGTGTATTGTAAGTTATCAAATCATAAGAATTTCTTTTACGAACAAAATGAAAAATAAAGTTAGAGTAGCGGGCGGGCAAGGTTTTTGGGGCGATTTATTGACTGCTCCAGTGCAGCAGGTGCGTGGGGGACAGATTGATTATTTGATGTTGGACTATTTGGCAGAGGTCACAATGTCTATTTTGCAAAAACAACGTGCCAGAAACCCCGAAGCAGGTTATGCCCGGGATTTTGTTGACTTGATGCGCGAAATTTTACCTGACATTGTTGAAAAAAATATCAAAGTTATGGCAAACGCAGGTGGAGTAAATGTTCGCGGTTGCGCCGAAGCTGTAAAAAAAGTAGCTCAGGAACTAGGTCTGAAGGTCAAAATCGGTATTATCGAAGGCGATGATATAATGCCCAAATTAGATGATTGGATGGCGAACGGCGTTCAATTTATCAATATGGATACAGGTGAATCTCTGGAGGCAATTCGTGATAAAGTTCAATCAGCCAATGTGTATATTGGGGCAAAACCGTTAGTTGAGGCTCTGGAACAAGGGGCACAAATTATTATCGGCGGCAGATTAACCGATACCGGATTAACTCTTGCGCCATTAGTTCACGAATTTGGCTGGGACTTTGAAGATTGGGATAAAATTTCTGCCGGAACGATTGCCGGGCATATTATCGAGTGCGGCGGACAGGTTTCAGGTGGAAATTGTCAGTATGATTGGCAAAATATTCCCGATTTAGCCAACCTCGGTTTTCCAATTATTGAAGCCTCACCTGATGGAACTTTCGTAGTTACCAAACACGAAAACACCGGCGGCAGAGTCAATATTCAATCGGTTAAAGAACAGCTTTTGTATGAAATGGGCGATCCGAAATCGTATATTACCCCGGATGTTGTGGCGGATTTTACGACAATTAATTTAGCTGCTGACGGAGAAAATCGGGTTCAAGTTTTTGGAATCAAAGGTCATCCCAAGACTGAATTTTATAAGGTTTCAATTGCTTTTTCTTATGGATGGAAAGCAGTAGGAACTTTGGTTTACGCATATCCTGATGCCTACGAAAAAGCCAAAGCCGCTGACCAAATTTTACGAAAAAGGCTACAAAATCTTGGTTTGGAATTTGATTTGATTCATACTGAATTTGTAGGCGTAAATGCCACACACGGTCATTTGGCGGGTGAACCCGATAAAAACATTCCCGAAGTTCAATTACGTTTCGGCGTTCGGGGAAAAGACAAATCAGCGGTTGAAAGATTTACCAAGGAGCTTGCCCCTTTGATTTTGACCGGACCGCCCGCCGTCACCGGATTCGCGGGAGGTCGCCCCAAGGTCGAAGAAATTATGGCTTATTTTCCGGCTTTGATTCCTAAAACTTTAATTGAAACTAAAGTTGAAATCATTGAATCCTGAATTGCCTTTTTAAAGGAAAAAGGGGTAACTCAATTGAAGTGAATTACACCTTTTTTTCTGAAATTGGAAAACATCAAAATATTAGTTTGAAGGTTTTGTTTCAGGTGCGCGTTTTGCACTCCATTCGTCTTGTTGACCTGATTCACCAAAAGAAACAGTGCCTTTGATGGTGTCGCCTTCAACTTTTCCCGTCATCCCGATTGACAAATCGTTTTCGTTATACCTGACAGTATAGACAAATTGAACATCATTACCCTTAATTGTTCCCTCAAGCGGAACATCACCCGATGCGCGTTTGACAGTTCCGGTTAACTTTTCGCCATCAACTTTAAAAATAATTTTGAAGTGACGAACTCCACCCGGAGTATTCATTGACGCATCCCATTCTCCGGCAATGGTTTTTGTTTGTGCGTTTGCTTGGAATACGCCCACGAAAAATAATCCAAACGCTAAAATTGTCATTATCATTACTTTTTTGTTCATTTTTAACCTCTCTTTTTACGGCATAGTAATTTTAATTTGATTCTATACGGATACCAAAAATAAACAAGTCCGGAAAGGTTCCTAATCTTTGAATTTTAAAATTTTACGCTTATAATTTTTCCTTTATGAGCCTGACCAAAGCTAAAGAAATATTAAAAACTCAATTCGGTTACGATGAATTTCGCCTTAACCAGCAACAAATAATCGAAACCATTTTATCTCAAAAGGATTGTCTGGTTTTAATGCCCACGGGCGGGGGAAAATCTTTGTGTTATCAAATTCCCGCTTTAATTTCCGATGGCTTGACGGTAGTTATTTCACCTTTAATTGCCCTAATGAAAGATCAGGTTGATTCATTGAAAAGTTATGGAATCGAAGCGGCTTTTTTGAATTCAACTCAGACTTCGCGTGAGCAAGTTGAGATTTTTCAGGATATTCGCAATGGCAAATTAAAACTGTTATATGTTGCTCCTGAAAGACTTTTACAATCGGGCGATCTATTTATTGAGTTTCTTAAAAGCGTCAAAGTTTCTCTTTTTGCAATAGATGAGGCGCACTGTATTTCAAGTTGGGGGCACGATTTTCGTCCTGAGTATTTACAGCTTGCCAAATTAAAACGTAATTTCCCACGAATTCCAATTATTGCTTTGACAGCCACCGCCGACAAATTGGTTAGACAAGATATTGTTGAAAAATTGGAAATCAAAAATGCGGCTGTTTTTGTTTCGAGTTTTAATCGCCCAAACATTTTTTACTCGGTTGAACCAAAAAGAAATTCCTATTCACGTCTGTTGACTTATCTTGAAAAACGACAAAATGACAGCGGAATTATTTATTGTCTGAGCCGGAAATCAGTTGAAAATTTGGCGGAAGATCTACGTTCCGAAGGTTTTAAAGCATTGCCGTATCACGCCGGACTGGACAAAGAAACCCGCGATAAGAATCAGGATTTATTTTTGCAGGATGAAGTAAACATAATTGTTGCAACAATTGCTTTTGGAATGGGAATTGATAAATCAAATGTCCGTTATGTTGTCCATTGCGATTTACCGAAAAATATTGAGAGTTATTATCAGGAAACGGGGCGTGCCGGTCGGGATGGTTTACAATCCGAAGCCCTACTTTTTTTCAGTTGGGGAGATGTGACTAAATTACGCGATTTCGCAACGGTCGAGGGAAATGCAAACCAAAGCGAAATTATGCTCAAAAAACTTGAAACAATGGGCAATTTCGGCGAATTAAGAACCTGCCGCCGCCAGTTTTTACTGCAATATTTTGGCGAGGATTCTGATGGACATTGCGGGAATTGCGACAACTGCAATACTGTTTTTGAACGCATTGATGGCACGATCATTGCCCAAAAAGCTTTGAGTGCAGTATATCGCACTAATCAAAAATTTGGGGTTAATTATCTGATTGATTTTCTGCGGGGTTCTCAAGCAAAAACGATTCGGGAAGAACATAAACAATTGAAAACATTTGGGATTGGCGCGGATATTTCCAAAGATGATTGGTTTGATTATTTCAAAGATTTGATCTCCCAAGGACTTTTGAAAAAAACCGAAGGGGATTATCCGACCATTGTTTTAACCGAAAAAAGCAACAAAGTTTTGCGCGGAGAAGAAAAAGTCGCGCTGATGGATTTGAAAGCTAAAGAGCCGAAAAAGTATTCCCTTGTGCGCGATGTTTCGCATCCATATTTTGCCGATTTGTTTGAAGAACTGAAAAAAGTGCGAACCGCTTTTGCCAAACGCGAAAATGTTCCGCCCTACATTATTTTTTCCGATGCTTCGTTGGTTGAAATGGCAACTTTTTTGCCCCACGATTTGACCGAAATGCAAAAAATTTCCGGTGTCGGTGAATCCAAATTAAACCGTTACGGACAAGAATTTTTGCACCAAATTGTAAAATATTGTGTAGAGAACGATTTAGAATCTCGAATTGACTTCAAAATCCCGAAAAGAGAAAGGAAAAAAACTCGTCCGTCCAATCTCAACGGCACTTATACCGAATCTTTGCGACTGTTCAAGGCAGGGAAAAACATCAGTGAAATTGCCAAAATTCGTGAATTGACCAGAAATACTATCGAAAACCATCTTGCTAAATTTATTTCAACCGGTGAACTCAAACTCGAAGAAATAGTGCCAAAACATAAAATCGAACCGATTCGTCAGGCGATTTTGGAACTAAACGAAACAAATGCGTTATCCCCCATCAAGGAATTTTTAGGTGATAATTACAGCTATGGTGAAATTAAAGCGGTTTTAGCGACCTTTGAATTATGAAAATTGTAGGAAGTATAATCGAAAATCAAAAAGTTCGTCCGTTTATCTTTGATGATGAAACTGAAAAAATAATTCTTGACGAATTTAGCTGGGACAGAGCCGTTCCGTTAGATTTTTTTGATGAAATGGATTTGCGGCAAAGAATTCGAGAAGTTATTTCCTTTGACGAAAATGAAATTAGAATTGGTGAGTATTTTTGCAGCTCTTGTCAAAAATGGCGCAAGGCAACCAGTCAGGAATGGAGCTATGGAATGTGCCTAAGCTGTTCTTTAGACAGGGATTCAGACTTTTCCGATTCAATTTACGATTAATTTTTCGGTTTCTTTTTTATTATCACAGGTTCTAACATTCCGCTTGATTTTACATTGACATCCAAACTTGAAAAATCCGAATATTCAAAATTTAACTCTGCATCCTTAACCGCTATTAAATTTTTCTTTTGCAGCTTTAACAAATAACTGACCAAAGTAATTTTCTTCGGAACCATTATTGCTAAATTTTCCTTTCCAAATTCAAAATCAACTTGAAAAACCACCAAAGGATTCGGCGTATTTTCCGGCTGAATAGTTAATTCGCGCTCTTCACGGCAAATTTGAAAAGTTTTGGCATCAATCCAAAGTTTCCCACGCACGCGGGCGTTCGTTTCACGAAAAGATTTTGGCAAAGCAACTCCAAAATCCATTGTTAAACGTGTTTCAGTTGATTCGGAATCATTTACCAGAACAAACGGACTTTTTCTAATCTGTTGATACTGAATGAGATATTGATTATTTTCAAAGCCAATTATCTTAAAATCAAAATAAGGTCGAATGTGTTCAGCTAAAACAGGAGTTTGACGCAAAGTTAAATCCGAAACCATCAAATCGCCGTCATATTTTGAACTTTGAAATTTGATTTTCGTCAATTCTTCATTGACGGAATTTGATTGCAATAAATCCTTGAAAAATTTTTCCGAATTCGTTTCATCTGGTAGTAATTTTTTTCCGTCAAACTTCGTTACATTTCGATATTCGGTGATGACTTCGGCATTTTTGTTTGATTGATAAACCAAAAAGTTCGATTCCACTTGCTGCATTTGTTTCAAACCGCCATTTTTATCAAAAGTTTGAAAGGTTTTCCTTTCCTCGGCAAAAATGTTTTTGAAAGTTTCTTCGTAAATTTGACGTTGTTGGTCAGCTTTTTCCAAAATTTGAGAAAGCGGCATTTGAGCATAACCTCTTAACGTTAAAACAATTAAACTTAAAAAAATTATGCAGTAAAATTTTGAAAACACTAATTTTCCTTTCTCGCTTTCGTTTGATTTTTGATTTATATTGTAAAATATTCCTAATTAAGACTAATTTCAATTTTTTATGACAAATTCCCCTGATATTTGGAAAATAAAGCAATCAGATCACATTGCCGATTGCAAAATATTTAAAGTTCGCCGCGATTTATCGGAAAACACCAGTGGTAAAGAAAGTAATTTTTATGTGATTGAAAATCCCAACTGGGTAAATGTTCTGGCAATGACCAAAGACCAAAAAGTCATTATCATTGAACAGTTTAGGCACGGCACAGGCGAAATAACCATCGAAATTCCGGGCGGGATGGTTGATGAAGGAGAAGAAGCAGTTGACGCCGCTCAACGTGAACTGGTTGAAGAAACCGGTTTTACTCCTCGTGAAATGATTCCATTGGGAAAATGCCGCCCTAATCCTGCCATTCAGGATAATTGGCTTTATCATTTTTTGGCGATAGATTGCGAAAAAACGCACGAGGTCGAGTTTGATTCAACTGAAAGCGTGGTGACAAAATTAATTGATTTTGTTGAGTTTAGTGATTTAATTGCCACAGAACAAATTACTCATTCAGCAGTTTTGGTGGCATTTTTAAAATCACAATTGCATTTACAAAAGAATTTGGAAAAATAAATTATGAAGGTTGAATTAACAAAGCTCGCACATTCCCGCAGCGGCGACAAAGGCGACACGGCAAATGTTGGTATCATTGCTCTGAAAGATGATTTTTATCCGATTTTATTGCGTGAGTTGACAGCTGAAAAAGTAAAATCCCATTTTGGCGAAATGGTTAAAGGCTCGGTTGAACGGTTTGAATTGCCTAATTTGAATGCCCTAAATTTTCTTCTTCACGAATCGCTCGGGGGAGGAGGCACTTTAAGTTTAATGACAGATGCTCAGGGTAAAACATTTTCAACCGCCCTTCTGCGAATGCAAGTTGAACTAAATGAAAATGAGCAAACTTTAATTTAATGGCACACCAATTGCCAAAATTCATTTTAGCAGACAGTTTTTGTATTGAAACAATACAAAAGTCTGAAAAAAGATCAAATAGGGAGATTGTTATGAAGAAATTATTATTAAATTTGTTTTTTGCCGCCGCCATGGTGCTTTCAGTCGCATTTGTTGGAGAAATGACCTCCAGCCACAATCCATTTTCAGCTAATGCCCAAACCGTGACAGTCAAAAAGCGAAAGGTTGGCGCAATCCGCAAGATATATCGCGGCGGAAAATACGTTGGCAGAAAAGTCTGGACTGGAACCAAATGGGTTGGAGTTCACGCCTATCGCGGTTCTAAATACATTGGTAAAAAAACCTGGCGCGGAACCAAATATGTCGGTCGTAAAATTAAACGCGCAGTCTATTAATTTTCCGTATCGTCCAAAATTTTGACATCAGTTTCAGTTTTTCTGAAATTTGTATAATCAAAAGTGATTTTAGTATTTTTGACGGCAGAAAACTTGCCGTCATTTTTCTTTATATCGTTCAAAATCAGACTTATTTGTTTTGGCACCAAAATTTCATAAGCACTCGGTTGATAATCAAATTCAGTTCTGAGCAAAACTAAAGGCTCATTTGATTGAACAGTTAATTCTCTTTCCTCCCGCAGGATTTGAAAAGTTTGGGCATCAATATAAAATTTTCCCCGCAGCAAAATTTCGTTTTTCTTAAATTCACCTGGAATTTCCACATCGAATTCCAAACCCGGATTATTTATATCAACACCTTTCCCATTTATTGAAATAAAAGGACTTGATTTTGTTTGCTGGTAATTCAGGACAAAAACCTGTCTGCCCTGAAAATCCTGCATTGGCTCTAAACTGAAATCAAAAAAAGGACGTAAATTGTTTGATAAAATTATTCCTTCATAAAGCGTTAAACCCGAAACATCGAGAGTTTTGTCATATTTTGAACTTGTCTTTTGGATTTTTTCCAATTGACTTTTGAGGGTTGTGGCTTTATTCAATTCGGCAAAAAACTGCTCGGCATTTTGATCCGCCGATGGAATTGGTTTGCCATCAACACTTTTCACATTGCGAAGTTCAAAAGAGATCTTATTGTTTTTTGAAGATTGATAAACCAAAAAATCTGACTCCACTTTGTTTTGTTTTTTTAATTGCCCGTTTTTATCAAAGGTCTCAAAGGTTTTGGTTTCTAAAGCCAGAAGGTTTTTGAAAGCCTCTTGATAATTTGTGGTTTGGGTTGAAGTTTTTTCCAGAACTTCATCCAAATTCTGTGAATTTTGCCCAAAAACTCCTATTATCAAAACCAAAAATGTTATAACAACTGAACTAATTTTTTTCACTTTTCAACTTCCCCCTTTTTGAATACTCTTTGGTTTTATCTTTCAAAAGAACTGCTTTACAATAAAAATGCTTTTTCCAAAATTCAAATCCGCCAACCGGAGTTTTTTAATGAAAAATACAATTCTACGGATAATTATTGTTTTTATTCTATCGTTTTCTGTCATCGCCCAAACAATTCAAACTGAAAAAAAATTGCTGGGGTTTTCCACAGAAAATTCAACCAAACAAACAGATTTAGAAGCAAAATTTGATGCTTCGTTAAAAAAGGACAATTTACAAACCTGGCTCAAACGACTTTCCGCCCGTCCGCATCACGTTGGTTCCGCCTATGGCAAAGAAAATGCCGAGTTTATGCTTTCCCTTTTCAAATCCTGGGGTTATGATGCTCAAATCGAGCAATTCGATGTTCTTTTTCCGACCCCGAAAATCCGAGTTTTAGAAATGGTATCTCCGCAAAAATTTGTTGCCAAAATTTCCGAACCCACACTGAAAGAAGATGCGACCTCCGGGCAAAAGACCGAACAATTACCCACTTACAATGCTTATTCCGTTGATGGCGACGTAACGGGTGATCTGGTTTATGTCAATTATGGAACCCCGGCTGATTATGAAGAATTGGAAAAACGAGGAATCAGCGTAAAGGGGAAAATTGCTATTGCCCGTTACGGCGGAAGCTGGCGCGGAATCAAACCGAAAGTTGCGGCTGAACATGGAGCAATTGGCTGCTTGATTTATTCCGATCCACGCGATGACGGATATTTTCAGGGCGATGTTTATCCAAAGGGTGCTTATCGAAATGAAAATGGAGCGCAAAGGGGTTCGGTTGCAGATATGCCGCTTTTCCCCGGTGATCCTTTGACCCCTAATATCGGAGCAACTAAAGATGCCAAAAGACTTGACCGGAAAACTGCACCAACTTTGACTAAAATTCCCGTAATGCCGATTTCTTACGCCGATGCCCTGCCGCTTTTGCGAAATTTAGGCGGCGCAGTTGCACCAACCGCCTGGCGCGGCGCATTACCAATCACCTATCATTTAGGCGGTGTAAATTCTGTTAAGGTTCATTTCAAATTGGCATTTAATTGGGATATTAAACCGATTTATGATGTCGTTGCCAAAATGAAAGGGACTGAATTGCCGGATGAATGGATCATTCGCGGAAATCACCACGACGCCTGGGTAAATGGGGCTGATGATCCGTTAAGTGGAATGGTTGCACTTCTCGAAGAAGCACGCGGTGTTGGGGAATTAGCCAAAACAGGTTGGAAACCCAAACGAACCATCGTTTATTGCGCCTGGGATGGTGAAGAACCCGGACTTTTAGGTTCAACAGAATGGGCAGAACTTCACGCCGAAGAATTGAAAAACAAAGCTGCCGTTTATATTAATTCCGATTCAAACGGACGCGGTTTTCTGGGGATGTCAGGTTCGCATACCCTCGAAAAATTCATTAATCAAGTCGGTAAAAGCGTTTCCGACCCACAAACAAATTTAAATGTTTGGGAACGTTCCCGTGCCAATCAAATTGTAAACGGGAGTCCGGCTACCAGAAACGAATTAAACAACAGGACCGATCTTAGAATCGGTGCCCTTGGCTCAGGTTCTGATTACACTCCATTTCTCCAACATCTTGGTATTTCTTCACTTAACATCGGTTTTGGGGGCGAAGACGGGGGTGGCTCCTATCATTCAATTTACGATTCTTACGATCATTTTACCCGCTTTGGTGATCCGAATTTTAATTATGGTCTTGCCCTTTCTAAGGTTGGCGGTCACACGACACTTCGATTAGCCAATGCTGACGTTTTGCCTTTTGAATTTACCAATTTTGCGGATACGGTTGGCAATTATGTTAATGAAGTTACCAGATTGGCTGATTCAATGCGTGATGAAACCAAACGAATGAACGATTTGATTTCCAGCGGAATGTGGCAGGCAGTTCAAGATTCGACAGAGAATCTGATTGCACCGAAAATTCAAAGTGCTGTGCCGAATTTTGATTTTGCCCCCTTACAAAAAGCCTTAGCAAAATTAAAAGAAAGTGCAAATAATTTTCAAAATGCAACCAAGGATAAAAAGTTATCCGTCTCAACTCAAAAAGCTTTGGATCAAATTTTAATGAAATCGGAAAGATTTTTAACCAGAGATTCCGGCTTGCCCAAACGTGATTGGTTCAAACATCAAATTTATGCTCCTGGGTTTTATACGGGCTACGGAGTTAAAACTCTTCCGGCAATTCGAGAATCAATTGAACAACGCGAATGGGATGAAGTTGGTAGGCAAATCAAATTAGTCTCGGAAACAATAGAAAATTTTGCTGCCGAGATTGAAAAAGCAACCAAGTTGGTAAAAGCTCAATAGATTAATCCACAAAATAAATCGAAAATAGCACGAAGATTTCTTTAATACTTCGTGCTATTTTGTTGAAACTTCGCGTATCTTATTTTGCTAACTCATAGATTTTAACAACATCGCTGAGATAAATTTTATTTTTACCTACCACTAAATCTGATAAATAACCATCTTGGTCGATCTCGATCTCATTCTGCCCATTTTTGTCGGTTTTGATCAAATGCGGTTGAAAACTGTAAAAATATCTAAGTAAAACAATTTCGTTTTCCCCCAGCCAAAATTGACTGACATCTTTGGAAATTTGTTTTGCCTCTCCGCCTGTTTTTGCCAATTTATAAAGTTCGCGGTATGAAGTTCCCTGCCGAAAATAAAAATTTTCAGAATCCATTTTTAAATCTGTAGTATTTTGACCATTCGGAATTGTATAAATCTTTTCGATATTACCGCCGTTTTTCACCATTTTATAAATTCCGTCCGTTTGCACCCAATAAAGGTTTTTTTCGTCAATTGCCAAACCGTTGGCGGATGGACGCGGGTCAGTTACGGCTTTTGCTTCACCGCCATTTTTTGAAACTGTATAAATTGGTGTAGGCTGCATTCCCTCGCCCACATACGGCAGCCAATAAATATTTTCCTTATCTAAAACAATTTCGGAGGTTAAAAAGGCACTTGTTAAGAGTTTTGCTTCACCCCCGTTTTTTGAAACTTTTCGCAAACCGTTGGCGGAAAAATATACGTTTTCTTCATCCAGAGCAATCGCCTCTGCATCCGGGATCAATTCGCCGCCTTTGAAAATTATCGCCGGATTTCCCCCTCCAAGTGGGATTTTCGCCACATTATTGTTTCCGTCTTTTTGTCCTGAAACTGTGCCATTCCCTAATACAAAATAGATATTTTTTTCATCTGCTGCCAAGGCTCGGGGATGATCAAGTTTTTCGGTCAAAGGTTTTGCCTGATGCCATTCTTTGGGTTTGGATTCACCACATCCAAAAATCATTGTCAACAATGCAGTTAATACCATTATCAAATTTATTTTGTTCATTTTTAACTTAAATTCGCTTGCAGCCAATCAATCTTTTTCTGAAAAATTTCGGCTCGGTTCAGAACCTGCCAAGTTATTGTAAAACTACCGTCAAATAACCTTTGAACTTTTTTCGGTTTTTCTGTATTTATGGTCAAAAAAGCTTTTGCACTGGTTCCACTAATTTGTAAATTTTCCGCAATTCTCATAAATTCCTGACTAACTGTATTCGGCAGAAAAGCAACGGTCAGATAGTAGTAATACAAAGTTTGACGGGTATTTATCATTTGCACTGTTTCAAATGTTTCTATCCAAAAAAATTCAAACGGTTTACCACCTACAATTAACTCTTTCTTACGGAATATACCATTTTTTTCATTAATAGCATTGTTTATGTTGATCGGGATTTCTTGGACAATAACCATCTGATTTTTTTCATAAAACTCCCAATACTTTTGTTCTCTTCTTTTTTCCCAAAAATAAGAAATGATAACCTTCAAAATAAACAACCCGATTAAACCAAAAACAACATAAATTAATATTCCCTTTAAAAACGTCATAAAGTCATTTTGATCTTTCAGGTTAAATTCTGCTGTAGCCAGTCTATTTTTTTCTGGAAAATATCAGCCCGGTTCAGAACCTGCCACGAAATTATAAAACTACCATCGTTTAATTTCTCAACCCGATATGGTTTATCGGTATTTAGAGAAAAGAAATCTAACTTTCGCGCCTCGGTTTCCTTTAATTTCTCGGCTTTTTGCATAAACTCGAAACTAACAGTATTAGGAGGAAACGCAATTGTCAGAAAACAATTGATCGTAGTTTGGGCAGAATTATTGACAAATGTGGTGCTGGTTGTCGAGCTCTCCAGCCAATAAAATTCAAAGGGTTTATGCTCAACAACCAAACTTGACTTTAAATAAATCCAATTTCCATTTCCGATGGCTTGGCTGATGCTTTCCGGTAATTCTTTGACACCAAAAAATTGATTTTTTTTGTAAAATTCCTCAACTCCCTTTTCAATTTTTTTTCGCCGAACGAACAGCAAAACAATGAAAAGCAAAATTAGAACAAGTCCTGCACAACCAATGTAACCAGTCATATTTTTACTTAAGCTAGTTTACGAAGGAAGATAAAACTTTTAACTACCGCCCCAATCATAGTAAACATTGTTACCACCACCAAAATTACAACTAAAACGTATTGGGGAATTATCTCTCTCAGGAAAAATAACACTATTGATGTAATTAAAGTAATTACGCTGGCAATAATAAAATTTAAACCCGCTTCCTTATTTACCGGATACCAAACTTCATCGCTGGCAAGTGTTCGCGGAGTCCGAAAGCCATACCAATTATTTCTTTTGATTTTTCCTTGATATAGGGGAATATTAACCAAAATTAAAACTATCGCCACCCCGGCGCAAGCCGCTAAACCAATATAAATCCCTTACATAATGCTCCTTTTTTTTGAAATTATTTTTATTGACAAAAAGAAATTTCTGCTTTCAATTACACACAAGTGGTTACCGGATTTCCGCAAATATATTTTTCCTGCACCCAGCCTGTTTTATTTTTATACGTTACTTTTACCCAACCGCATTGATAGCCTGCGATTTTAACATTGACATCGCCCGGAATTGTGCCAATTTTTTTGCTTGAGTTTTTTGCCGTAGAATACAGAGGTATTGGAGAGTTATTATTTGATTGGGTTCCCGTTTCAACCATTTTTGCTGAAATCCAACCAATGTCATCAAAAACCAACTCACCGGAAATTGGCTCGGCTTGCGCGATTTTTAACCATCCGTTGGAATAGCCGGTGATATAAACCATTACAATGTCATCATCCTGATCGCTTTTATGCGGTAATTTGGCAATAAATTTGCCGTTGACATTCGGCTGATTACGAACATTTAAACCTTTTGGGTCTTTATCAATTATCCACCCATGAATTCCGCAATTGGCTTCTTCCTGTCCAAAAATAAAATTTATTCCGAAAACAAAAAGTAATAGATTTATCCAAATAATTTTCTTAAGCATACTTTTACCTTGATTTTCCAATTTTTTGAACTTTTTCCCGGAGTGTATTCATTTGCTCTTCCCTAAAACCATCTTCATTTGCATTTAGTGAATAAACTTGTTTGTCCTGGTCAATTAGATAAAGTTTCCATTTGACCCCGTAACTTTGCACTCCAAATGATTTGTCAACTTTTGCCTTAAAATTATTGAAAGGAATTTCGATAAGATTCTCTTTTTTCCAAAAACTGAAATAATTCACGATAATTTTTTGGGATTGATAATCAATTTTGAGTGAGCGGGTAATTGGAGCACGTATTAAACCAAAAAACAATAGAATCCCCAAAGGAATACAAACCGCCAAAGAAATTCGATAATCGATCAAAGGTGGAACTCGAACTTGTCCGCCCAAATGAATAAGCAATAAAATTCCCGACAAAATAAGACCTGTTTTCAAATACAACAATCTGCTTGGATTCTGACTTTTTTCCACAATAAAATTATCAGTTTCCATATTTTAGAACCAAGATACGGATTCAAATGAATTATAAAACTGCAAACTGTCGAAAAACCGGATTTGGGGTGAGCTCTGACTATGACTGTTTTCAATAGTTTGAAAAACCAAGGTCAATAACGAATAAACTTCCTGATTGATAACGACCGAAATCTTTTTCACCCCGATCTGCCGCATCGAAACAGTAAAATCTTTATCTAAATAATCTGACATTTCGGGAATTCCAAAGTTCCACATATTGCCGCAATCAACCAAAACATTTTGAACATTATTTTGTTGTAAAAGCCGGTGAAATTCAGAATTACCAAGCATTGCCGCAAAATCTTCGCGGGTAACCTGTTCAGGCAGCAGCACCCAAACATAATTGATATTTTCCGAAATTCTAACCGTTAAATTATTAATTGAATATTGCTGCATTTTTAATTATTTCCTAAATGAATTAATATTCGGGGCAGACGGAGAAGAATCCGACCACCACGCTCCGACAAGCTCATTTTGTTTGAAAACCAAAAATGCAAATTTTGTAAACTCGCCTTTCTGATTTTTGTTTTTCTCAACCAATGTAAATTTGTAAATTTTGGCTGAACTTCCCTTTACCGATTCCAAATTGAAACCGGAACCTGATGAGGCGGAAGCATAATGAACCCAAGGCAAATTGATAAATTCTTTGGGAAATTCAACATCAATTACTGTGACTTGAACTTTTTCATCAATGGTTAAGCCAAACTTTTTTAGAAACTCTGCCGAGGTTTCATTTATCGAATCGCTATTTTTCCTTACAAATCCTGATTTTCGATCAATCGTAAGTTCTTTTCTTTTTTCGTCAATCAAAATAATTATTTGCCGTTTTTCTTTGCCGAAAGTTCCGTCCTGATCGAATAATTCTAATTTCAGTTGAACACCTTTTTCCTCAATGACTCTAAATTTTCCCTTTTGTGAAATTGGCGGATAGCCGATCTGGGTAAAATTACCATCCTTAAAAGTCCATTCCAAAAACCAGCTTATTTTCCCGTTATTTCCGGCTAATCGCCAAATTCCAAGGATTTTTTCTTCATTCGTTTGAGAAAAAATCGAAATCGAAAAAATCCCTGCCAATATAATTAAAAAAAGTATTCGCATTCTTTAAAACCTCCGAATTCGGAACGGAAATTTTCAAAATCATTGCAAGTTTTTTTTCAAAACGCTGCTTAAACAAAAAAAAAGCGGACGCTCGGATTATGACAAAAGCGTCCCGCCAAAATTAAAACATATGGATTGTTTTTTTATGACCTTTATGTCCGTGCTTTTTAAGTGATTTTATCGGACTTCCCATGCACCAAACCCACATTTCGTCCGCCATTTCGTCAACTCCCGAATTAACCCAGAGTCTGTCACCTAAATATAAATCCAATGCGGTTCCGCCGTGCACGCCATTTGAACGGAAAAAGACCAATGCAACGGAACCTTTCATCATTTGGCTGAGCCAGGATTTGATATTCGTTCTGCCTTTGATTTTGATCGCCGGTTCGTAATAATTTTCGACAACATAGGCTACAGCGGCAGCCTTGATCGGTTCGCCGTGAGCACAGCGCATTCCGCTGTAAAAATAATAAAGATTAGAACCTGCCATTGTTAATGATGATAAAATTGCGCTGACTTCGGTTCCGCCACAATCGCATCTTTCCAATCCATGATAACTCGAACCTCTTAAATATGATTCCAATGATGATCCACTTCCGATTTTTACTTTTGACATTTCATTTCACCTCTTCATTTTTTCTCTGAAAACTTTTGTGTTCGTTTTCAATGACCACATCCTCGCACTTAATTGCGTGAAAAGTCGTTCAAATTTGGTGAAATCTTTGGTGAAAATTGGTGAATACTGGTGAAACTATTGATTAAATTGAACTTATCAAAATTTAAGCAGGTCAGTTTTTTTCATAAAATCTTTTAAATCATCAAAAGAAATTATAATTTCCTGCCTTCCTGAAACATAAGGAGCGACTTGATATTCGTTAAAATAAATCAATAAACCTTTTTTGATAAGTGAAAAATTTGAAAAATTCTTGGCGATTGGCTTAATTCCATCTTCAAATTCGAGATTTTCCCCAAGCTCTGCTTTTGAAAGTTGTGATAATTTTTGCAGGTATTTTGTATTGGGATTAAAAATATCGTTCAGTAAAATTCGCTTTTTATTTTTTAAATCAAAATTAAATGTTTGAGTGTAATGGTTCGGATGTGCGCCGCCGGTGTAGGATTCGTCACTAAATGAAATCGCAACCAGATTATCGTTGGCAAATTCAATTCTGTAACCTGCCTCAAGATAATTTTCTCCACCGTTTACAGGTTTATATTTTTTGAAGTCCTGCAAATATTTGGTTCCAATATTTTTTAGCGACAAATTCAAAGCGGAAAAATCTTTACCGGAAAATTGCGGATAATTTATCGAAATATCAAAACCTTTAGATTTATCTTTGATGGTTACATCCTGCACATAAACATCGCCCGTCATTTCAATTTGAATTTCTTCCGCTGAAAATCCGACAAAATCCTCACTTCCGGCTTTTGTCCAGGTGCCGGACATTTTAAATAATTCATCGCTATCGGGTTCAAGTTTACCTTCAAATTTTCCTGTATTTTTACCATCCGCCGATTCATTCAAAAGAAAATTATTATCGTCCTGAATTGTTCCTTTGAGTAAAATATCCGTTTTGGAATTTGCATACCGGTATTTTCCCGCCAGCTGATTACCGTTTCGTTGAAGCCGCATTTGGAATGGATAAACCTTTGATTTCTCGTCAACTTCATCACCAATCGAACCGCTAAAAAATTTATTGAATTTTTCAGTTTCCTCAATTTCATTCAACTGCTCGTTTGGGGTTGAAACCTTTTGATTTACATTTGCATTTTTATTAATTTCAACAATATTTGAATTTTTTGTAGTTTGACTGCATCCGATATTTCCAAAAATTGAAATTAACCCCACAATTAAGGCAATTTTTTGAATTTTCATAGTTTAGCTACTCCCGACCAAATACAAAATGCCAAGTAAAACAAAGGGTAAAATATTCAAAAACAAACCGATTACTCCAAAAACTCTGATCTTCGTTTTGGAAAAACTGCCGATCAAGCCTAAAACAATTCCGCACAAATGACCAAGTATTGGGACAACCAGAAATAAAAAGAGCATCAATAAAATAAACAAGCCGAAATCACCCATACCTTTTATCATTCCGCCCTGATTACTGCTCAAAAACTTATCATAAAAACTGGTAAATAGATTGGTTTCAAAAAATAAAAGCAAGGAAATTGCCAAATAAAGCCAAATACAAAGGGCTAAAATTGTTGATGCAATCCCAAATCTTGAATGTTTGTTTGCCATTACTTTGTTATTTTCTTGTAAGTTTGCTTCACTCCGTCCGTTTGTTCCAAAACCATTGTGCTTTCGTTTAGTTCAACGACTTTGTATTTTGAGTCAAATGGATTTTCTTTGCCCGTTTTTTCATCAATCAAAACTATTTTTAGAACATTATCTTTCAGCTCATATTTTCCGTTGATTGAAACATTATTGTTTTTTATTTGATAGTTGTTGTTTGCTGAAAATATTTGAACTGCATCGGTTTTTACATCAACCCTTTCCCAGCTACCGACGATTGGCGAAGTATTGGAATTACAGGCTGTTAAAACACAAATGACGAATACAGCAAAAAATAGAAATAATTTTGTTTTCATAAAATCCTCACAAACTATCGATTCAGAAATTGAATTTTAAAAGTTATTCTTAAACTGTTTAATTTTATTTTGGCGAAACCAGTTGATATTTTCCGTCCTTATCTTTTTCCCAAATTAGCTGCTGCTGATAAAAATCCTTCCATTTTTGATTATCGGGGAACTTATTTTTATCCCATACCAACCAATCATATTTTTCACGACTTAATTCCAACAATTTTGTTTCGCCGGTTTTGGCTTCGATTATCCACAAAACCTCAATTTTATTTTTCAAATAATCATCATGATTGTCGCAAGTCCTTTTCCGTCGGCGTTCAACATCTTCGATTAAATTACCTCCGCTAAAACAATCGCCTTGATAAATTATTTTCTCCAAATCCGGCGAAACAGCGCGAAAATGTTCTTCAGGTGCACTCGGTAATCCTTTTACTTCTCTTTTTTCAAATGTTTCTACATTAAAAAGGCTGTCAAAAAATAAGAGCCATTTTCCGTCGTTTGTCCATTCCCCGTAATTTCTTCCCTTATCGTAAGGCGATTCAGATGCCACCATCCATTCGGGCTTGTCGTCTTTCATACGGAGAACATAAGCCCATTCTTTCAGGTTCGCCGGACTTTCACACTTCAAGGATTCAACTGCCCTATTTGGGCTGCTTTCACAACTGATTAAATTTTCATTGACATCTATTCCTTCTGGTTTCCATTTACGGTCGTTGACATAAAAATTTCGGTCTGAGACATACCAACCCTGACTCCCATGCGTCCCTACACTTCCGTATTTAAGCGTCTTAACAAATTTTAATCTACCGCTTTGAGCGGTTTCATACTCAGTTTGAGAAGAGCAACCAATTCCGAAAAAAATAATCCAAAGGCTCACCATTAATGTTAAATTTTGTAAATTTGTCATTTTTTAATTCGCCTCATTTAATTTTTTGAATTGTTCTGCAATATTCGCAGATTTGAATTCAAATGTTGCCTTCCCATTGTAAAAAGTTGCGCCAAAAGAAGGAGGAAAAATAATTGACAAAATCGGCGGGGCAATTACAAAACCCAACATTACTATAACTTTCAGAAAAGTTGGTCCCGGCATTATGATTGCTAAAATCAAACCAGGAATCCAAGCAGTGTAGGTCGCAATTTTCAAGATTCGGTGATACCATTTGAGACCGTTTGAACAGGATTTGCACGCCGGTATGCCTTTAATTTCATTATTTGTATTCGTTCCGTAAGTTCTACCCATCAAAGCCAAGTCAGTAACTTCTACAGCTAATGATTGAGTGTTTGCTCCCAGAATATTAAGTTCGATTTCCCCATCAGGATTGGGCTTTTCACAAACAACGCAAATTGATGGAAAAATAACTTTTTGATTGATCGGCAAAATTACATCATTTGTCATTTTGTTTTTCCTTCACCTCAACAAATTTTTCTAAAAGTTCGGGGACTTTCACTTTATCCCTGCCGTCCTCGCCTTTTTCCCAAACAAATTTTTTGCCCGGTGCGGGAGGGGGTAGAAAATCATCATGCGGTTGTTCGTAATCTTTGAGCCAGCTGTATTTAGTCAAATTAACTTTGCGGTTTTCCAGATTTCCGGTTTCCAAATCTATTAATTGCAAAACACGAAAATCATCTTCACCTTTTTTCGAGGGCAACGATTCACGGTAGGTTCTAACCGCCGTTTTCATATCCGGCGAGACGGCAATGATGTATTGAACCGGAGCCGAGGAATCGGTTCTATCTGCCCACGGCATTCCTTTAACTGGTTTTTGTTCACCAGTTTCCACATTGATCAGTATTTTTTTACCCAAAAGCCACTTTCCTTCGTCATTTACCCAAATACTGCCCAAAGGTTCATCAATTTTTTGCAATTCAGGTTCATCCCCTTTCATTCTGATGAGATAAGTAAAGGCATAATTTTCACTGGAATCGCTAAAACAACGTAAAATCTCAACCTTTGGATTGGGCGAAGTGTCACACCAGTTAATTCGGCTTGATAATTTCGGATCATCCTTTGGCAACCACAACTTCCCATTGACATAAAAACCTGAATCGTATTTTAAACGTCCACGTTCCACTCCATAGTTGGGAGGAGAACCGCTTGACGAGCATCCTAAAACTAAAAGGGAAATAAGAACGAAAAGAATCATCGAATTTTGAATATTAATGTTCATTTCTAAATAATTTGTTTCACAAAAAACTAATGATGACGGCAATGCACAACAAAATACCCAAAATTGTGCAAAATCCCGTAACTATTGAAGCAAATAGAACAGAACCGCGTTTCATTTTCGGAGTTACAACGAATTCAGGATTATCGGGATGATATTTTATTTTGATCGTGTCGCCCTCTTTGACGGAATCGTATTCGGCTGAATCTAAGTAAACCTTAACGCTTTGACTACCGTTTTCCGTTTCAAATTCCACATTTATATATCCAACTAAAGTTGAACCGCCATCATTCCGATAAGTATCCGATCTGCTTTGCTCAGTATTTTTCCAAACAATTTTGGCTTCCGCAGTTTTTCCATCCTTCCCGGTGGCAGCGTCGTATAAACGAACATCATGGCGAAAATCCATCCAACCATAAACCCCGCAAATGGCAAAAATAACGCCCAAAATGAAAAGCCCCAAACGGTTAGCCAATAATTCGATCAATAGTTCTAACATTTTATTAAAATCCTTTATTGCTCCAGCCTTCCCCAAAACGCGTAACTGGCTTTTGTGCCTGTAATTTCCAAACGCCAATAATTAAAATCCTGTGCATTGTCGCAGGAATTTCCCTTTCCGCGAAAAACAAGGAAATATTTTGTATTGGGTGTAATAGTTGGCTGCAAAAAGCCGGTTCCTTTGGCAATTCCCTGAAAGCGAAATTCTTTGTAAAGCGTGGTGTTTGGAGCATTTCTTTGCGGTTCCAGATCAACTGCAAATTTCAACATTTGATTTTGCAAAGGCAAAACCAAACTTCCTTTTCTGCCTTTGTAATCGGTAAAATCCATTGTCCATTTATTGGTTGAAAATCCGCCGCCCAAGGTTAAATTATCAAATCCTGCCTGATAATTATCGTCATTGTAATCCTTTGGCAATCCCTTAACATTGATTGGATCAACCCCTGCGTCTGAGGTAAATAGAGTTGCTTCCTTTGCAAATTTCATCTCCCTGAAAACCCCAAGCAAATAACTGTCAGGCTTTTTGGTAAAGATCGAATAGGTTCCTGCATCCGCACAACAGGCACAGGCAAAACATTTCACAGAGAAAAAAACAGTTACAAATAAGCAAACTAAAAGTTTTCCTAACATCTTTTCACCTAACAAACGTAAGCAATGTTCAATCTCAAAAGGGCGATTTCAAACGCCTTGACTAATCCTTCGTAACTAGTTTCTGCATCCCCAACCGATGCTTTTAAAATTTCACTGGTTTCTGTTCTAACAATTCGTGTGCTGGCTCTTAATTGATTTCCGACAACTTGAACAGCACCAAACATTAATAATTTTGCCCCTTCTCCCTTTTGCCCTGTTTGGTTATAGGTTTTAATAACCTGATCTGGTGTCGGCAAAACTTTATAAGTTGAATTAAGGCGAACAGCGATCCGGTAAAATTGTCCGGTCTGTTTTGTTTCGATCATGATCGAATCGGCTGCAACATTTGGCAGTGCCAGTTTTTTTGACATCACTTCTGCCATTGCCTTTTGAATTTCTTCTGGAGTTACTTGATACATAATTTTCACTTAACCTTTGCATTTGCTTAAAGTTGCCGAATAAACGCTCCATTTATTGGTTTCATAATTTTTTCCATACATTTGAACCTTTAAAGTTTTCGTGCCAAGTGTCCAAATTAACTTGGTTATATGAGAAAAAGTTTGTGGAACTGTCCGGTCAAATTTGATGGTTAGAGTATTTCCGGTTTTTATCCCCTTAAAATCATAGGTTTCCGACGAAGTTTTACTATCGTATTCGCTGAAAGAAAATTCGCCATCCGTAACTTTATTACCGGAAATGGAAAAAGTAATTAAGGTTGTCCCTTTTAAGCCTTCATTTTCAAAACAGTAATCTGTTGCCGCAAAAGCCTGAACTATGCCAATTAATAAAGTAAATGCAATGATTAGAATGATTTGTTTCATAATTTCTACCAGTTGAATTTTGGTTTTTGGGAATTGATATGCCGGTAATTTCCACCCGGATTAACGTGTCTGCCAAATTCGCATTTTCCATTATCTTTGACAATCAAACGGTTTGAGGTAAATTTCAAAACCATTCGACATTCGGGCTTTTCCTTAAACTTAAAAATGGCTTTGTTATTTTGAAGAACTGCAAAACCTTTTGCTTCTCCCACATTGGCAATCGGTTCACCCTCGAATTTGTATTCCCAAAGTCCTTGATATTCAATCTTTAACTTGTTTTTGCCAACAACCTGAATTTTGAAAATATCACTTTGATATTGCCAAGTTCCGTTAAATTGTGACTTAGCAAATGTTTTTTGTGAAAAAACAGATCCGCTAAAAAAAAACACAATTAAGATGGCTGAAATTAGGTTAATTTTGAACATTAGTTATTGTTTTTTTTTGCCGCTTCGTCAAAAATCCATTTATTAAAGGCACCGTGACTTTGAGAAATATCGGTGTAAATTACCCCATTAAATTGTTTCCAAAACTCATAAAACTTTGTTATTTTTCTCGCGTCATTTTCGTTAAATTCTTCCTTGTTTTTTATTCCGAGAATAACTTTTTCGATTTCCGGTCCCTGACTTAAAATGTCGATAACCTCTTGGCTGACAGGTTTTACCCCCTGAATGTTGCCGTTTTCGATTTTATCGTTAATAGTTTTAAAATAGCTTGTTTGAGTTGTTGGGTTATAGGTAATTTTGCCAAAGATTCTTCCTATTCTTTCGCCATCATTGAGTGAAATCTCCTGTCCTTGGGCATAAACATAACTAATCCAATCAGTTTGTTTTCCGTTTTCCCATTCGGTTGGGAAAAAAGGAGAAAATTTAATCCGAAACATGGTCTTTTCGGGAACCGGCTGATAGATTTTGTCAAAGAAGGCTGCTGCTTGCTTTCGCGCTTCTTCCAGAGTTGTTTCTAAAGGTTTTTCCTGCATTGATTCATATTTTTTTGCCAGATTTTCAATTTCATTAGCGACTGCCTGATAACGTTTTTGATTTATTTGAGAAAGCGGCGAATTTGCTCCTGATGAAACCTGAAATGAATCCCTTCCGAACGAAATACTTACCCCCTCAGAACCGGCATCATAAACAATTCCGTTTCTCTTTTCGTTTTTAATAGTGTCAAATTTATTTTCAACAAAAAACTGGTAAAGTTTAGCCTTATCTTCATTGGAAATTTTTGCCATCCATTCGATTATTTTTTGCCCGTCCGGGGGCATTTTCGCCTTGTATTTGATGGTTTCACCCTCAATTAAAATATTTTTGTAATAAGGCGACATTCCACCGTTTTCACTAAAAGAAATTCTTAAATCAGCAGGCATTTGTTTCGGCAATTTCGATTGGGCTTCACAGCTCGTAAAAAATATCATTAAAAAAAGAATCAAAACTTTCATCTCAAAAACACCTCAAACTTTGTTTTTTATAATTCATCCAAACGGACGAATTTCAAAGTAGAGAACGCAATTTTAAAATTGCCTTGCAAAAAGGCTTTGTAAAATCGAGATTTCAACTCACGGTCAAAGTGCAGGAAGTTGCCAAAAATGGATCGGATAATTTTGGGTCGGCTTTTTCATTAACTGAATCTAATTTTAGTTTTTTGTCACCTAAAGGGGTCGTTTCGCCTACATTCAATGTAATTTTGTCGGTTTTTCCGTTTCGTGAAATTTCAAGATTGGCATAAATCTTTGTTTTTTTTCTGCTAAAAGTATGACCAACACTTACCATTTTGACCGTAAAATCCTCAATTTGTTTGGATTCATTTTTTTTCAAAGTAAAAGATTCAAAAGTAACTACTTCGTTACTAAAAGCTGTTGAAAAGAAAATAAATACCGTTAATAAAAATAATATTTTCATTTTGCACCGCACATCATTGAACGCATTTTGGAATAAACCTGATTGTGAAAATCAATGTAATAATTGGCAAAATTTGCGTCAAGATAAATATTTGTATGACCGCCGTTCGGAGCTTTGACTAATATGCTGAAAAGTCCGACCTCATCCGCTTTCTTTTTGATAGATTCGCTGCCATACATATTGAAACTTTTTCCCGTTATCCCATAACCAATCGGAACAACATCGTCGGCGGTTCCATGATAACTGAAAATCGGGGCATCATCTTTATCAATCCAATTTTCTTCCAGGATGCTGCCGGAATAATTAATCACCCCCTTTATTTTGCTGGAAAACTTGAAGCTTTCGGGAGTTCCCGTATTTCCTTCTAATCCGCCTTCGTCTGCTACAAATTTTGCAAAATCTGCCGGCATTTGATCTTTTTCGTCCAATAATCCAATATGCAAAGCCGTAATTGCACCGGCTGAAGCGCCACCGATAAAAATATTATTCGCATCAATTTTGTAAGGATTTCCATTTGAGGCAGATTGGCGAAAAAATCTGATGGCAGATTTAAAATCGCTCATTGCCTTTACAATTTCGCGTTTCATATTATTCGGGTCATAAATTTTGTCCATCGGAATCAGGCGATAGCTGATACTTGCTGTCACATAACCTTTTTTGGTGAATTGCTGGGCAAAATAAGTCATATCTTCTTTTGTTCCCTGCACATAACCACCGCCGTGAGCAAATATTATCAAAGGTCGAAGGGTTGCCGTATCCCCTTTCGGTTCAAAAATATCAAGCTGCAAATTAACCGTTTCGCCGTTCCAACCTTTATTTGTGCCATATTGAACCGTTTTCGTCGGAGAAATTGTAAATTGATCTTTTTCATATCGTCCCGCCGTGCATGGGAGTTTTGTTTGCCCTTCACCCGAACAGGCAAAAGTGAACAAAAGTAAAAATGATAAAAGTTTTTTCATTGCAATTTTCTGAAAGAAATCAATGGCGGTTTCTCTTTACAAAACCACCATTGATACGAGTGGTTATCAAATTAGAAACCCGTTAAAGGATTTCCGTAAAAAGCATCGGTTTTATAAGACATCAAATCTACAGTTCCTTCTTTTACCGGATTAATTTTTGTCGGCACAATAATCCCAAATCCGCTGATATTATTGGTTTTAGCAACACCGGAATCAACGATTTTGCCGTCCTTTCCGACCGTAAAGGGAATTACCCGCGCAACTTCGTCATCCAACATTACTTTTAATTCATAATTTCCCGGATTATTTTTTAAGACAAAGCGGTTAACACCATTTGGGTTATTTTCAAAATAACGGACTTTGATAAACGGCACTTTCCAAAGCTCCCATTGATATTTATGATCGCTGTCTCCTTCCGAAAAAATTGATTCCTGCAAGCCAACGTCATCCGGGTCGGTGTTGGCAATCAATTTTCCGTTGTAAAATAAAAAACCCTTTACTTTTCCCGAGTTCTGTCCGCGAAACCACATATTTGCATAGAAAACGGGTGCATCCTCGTCCGATTGAGTATTAAAATTCAAATAAGCCATTGGCAGCATCCAATCCTGCTCCACGTAATAAGCATATTCATTCTTAAAATCAGGATGCGGCGTTCCGACAAACTCTTTTCCTACTTTGAATTTGCCTTGGTAAAACAATTTTGATGTTCCCTGTAATGAATTTTTTAGTGTAATTTTGAATGAAAAGATTCCGGTTTGAATACTTGAACGTTTATCAGTCCAACGCGGAACGGCTTCCGATTCAAAACCCAAATATCTTCCTTCTTCAATAGAAAACGGTGCAGAATCCTGGCTGAACCATAGTGTTCCTTCCGGCGTAAAAAATTCATAAGTAAAATAACTGGCATCGGCAATCGGACCTGACACAGCGAATTGTAATTTCGGCATCCACGACCAAAAGTTTTTCAAATTAGGCTGTTTCCAGTAATTTAAATCCCGAACCGTCTTAACTTTCAAGGTCGGTTTTAGCAAACTGGAAGGGTTAAAGGTGTTTACATATTTGTCCTGTCCAAATAAAATCACGCCTAAACTTAATAAAATCAATAAAGCTGCAATTATTTTTTTCATCTTGATCAATCCTGTTTTTATCTTTTTGTTGCGGTTAATGGAGCTTTGGCTTTTTCACAATTGGCAAAGCATTTGGGTTGACTGGTTGCCTCGCCCTGATTTGTTCCTCGATCAGAAAATTTGAACATAAACATCGGCATCCCGTAATCCTTTCGATTTTCAATCAGTTCATCCAAATCCGCTTTCGCTTCTTTATAAGTATTTCCGGTGTCATTGCGGACATAACTAGGTAAAATTTCTTTTTGATCGCTATACCAACGAATCCCAATCCCGTTTTTCTGGATCATTGGCTGTTCGACAGTCGTTTCAAAATATTTACTGAAAATGCTGTCCATTTTGCGTGAATCTGAACCAACAACATAGACCTCAAATGGTTCCGAATAATAGAATCTTTGGTCAATTCCGTCACTTTCATCACCGGCACTTTTTTTATAGGTGGTTACTTCAATTTTGAAATATTTCCAAATCGGGATTCCCGCAACGTGAACCTCTGCAACGTCCGACATCCATTCCGCCCGTCCCGAACCATCCGCCAGTGAACAATTAAAGAAAAATGTTGACCAATAATCGTCATCGGCTTTCGGATTGAGGCTTTTTTTATCATTTTGGAAAACTGCATAACGGGCTTCGTCTGCTTCTTCCAAAGTGGGAAAAGTTTTTATCTGTATATCCTTTACGGTTAATTTCAAATCATTGGCAAAATATGGAACTACTTTGGCATTGAAATAGTTAAGCGCATTTTGCTTGGCTTTTTCTGCTTCTGCCGGATTAATGGCATTAATACTGGTAAAAAATGCGCTTTCTGTCACGTTACTACTGCTTGCCTTGGTTGCCGTATAAATTCTAGCCCAGGCATAAACTTTTCCCTGGGCAAAGGAAAAAGTAGAAAACAAAAGTGTTATGAAAACGGCTATAACAATGGATTTACTGAACTTATACATTTTATCTTGCTCCTGATTGATAATAAACAAAACCTCCGATCATCCCGATTATTACCAATAAGACCGGAATGGCGATTATTACTCCAATTATCCCAACAATGATGAATATTATTTTTTTGTCATTACTTGCCATTGATTTGAACTCCTTTATTGGATTACAAACCCGGTTAAGGAATTGCCCCAGATTGCGTCAGTTTGCCAAGCAATGGCACTAAATTGTCCATCCAAAATTCCCGTAATTTTGGCTGGAAAAATCATTCTAACGCCGCCAAGATTGACACTTTTGGCAATCCCGTTATCCACAATTTTTCCATCTTTTCCGACCGTAAAATCAATTGTCCGAACGAGCTGATTATCCCTTAAGACTTTGATCTGATAATTTCCCGGGTTTTTATCTATGAAAAAGTTTGATGAGTAATCATTAGCACTTGAACTATGATTAAAAGCACGAACATTGACAAAATTGAACTGCAAGATTGAATAACGATGATGAGGTTCATTTGCTCCGCTGGTCAGTTCTTCTCTGGTTGAGTTTCCGGTTGCAGAATCCTTTGAGATTTGTTTCCCGTTATAGAAAAGATACGCTTCCTGTTTCCCTGATTCCAAATTCCCTTTTAAGCAAACCTGAGTTGAAATATATGGAACATTTTCATCCGATTCGGGATTTACCCAAACATAACCAATCGGAAGATGCCAGTCGTAATCAACCATAAATTCTTTTTTCCCTTTATTTTCAGGAATATTTTGGTCAAGCGTTAATTGATTAACTTTGTATTTTCCGCTGAAAATTACCTTATCAACGCCGGCAAGTGCATTTTTCAATTTGATTCGGAAATTAAAGGTTCCGGTTTCAATAGAAGCCAATTTTTCTTCTTCATCAGAACTAATTGAATCCGGTTTAATCGTTTCCCAAACGTCATCCTCCAGATTTGGAGTGACCATATTGACCTTCATCCAGGGAGTTCCGTTGGCGCGGTCAAATTCCACATAAAGTTTGCTGCCTGCCTCAACCGGACCTAAAACTTCAAATCTGATATTGGGATACCACGAATTTGTGTTATAAACGGGTTCCGCCGCCTTTGGATTTTTCCAGTAACGTAGAAATTTTTGCGGGGTAATGTAAACCGTTCTTTTTAATAAAGTCATTTCACCTGCCAAAGCAGAAACTGAAAAAAATATAAAAGTAACAAATAAAAATGCTGCTCTTCTCATAAATTGCTCTCCTACTATTAATTCTTTCGATAAATTTTGTGCCAGGTGTTTTTTTCACAACTTGCACAATTAGCTTTGGTTTTTGTTTCACCGGTTGCTTTCCAACGGATTCCGCCTGATTCCCAAACCGACCTTTCAAAACCGCATTCGGAACACCGGAAATTCCATTCGCTTGATTCTTTTTCCATTGATTCTGCCCAATTTACGGGTAAAATCTTCTTAAAAAACTTTTGGATTCCACTCATAAAACCTTCTTGGGGGTTCAGTTGCTCTTGTATTAAGCAATTTCCAATTACTCAATTCGGGGGTAAGAGCAACTGAACTTTGGGGGAAGTTTTTCCTATAACTTTCTAAAAATATCCTTATTTTCTTCTTCGATTTTTTTGGCTTTTGAGCTCAGATCATCAGCTTCTTTCATCAAAGAATCAGATTTTTTATTGTTTTCGTTAAATTTGCTGAACATTTCCTTTGGTTCGGAAATTTCGACAAAAGCTTGTGCGTTACCCTTGTGGATGTTGATTGCTTCGGAACGCTTGGCGAACTCATCAGCTTTTATTTTTGCGTATTCTTTGTATTTATCCACTAAATTCATTCGCGAAATATCGTCGAATTTTTTGGAAACATCTTTCAGCATATTCGATACTTTTTCGTAATCATCAGCAATGCTTTTGGCTTCGCCTTTCATTTTTGCTTTGTAATCATTTAATTGAGCAACCGTTTGAACCGGAACGCTAAAAAGTGTAGTGGAACGCGCATCAGTTTTAGCCATTAATTCTTTAGCTTCTTCGAGTTTTTTGTTGGCTTCATCTACTACTTTGTTAGCTTCTTCCTGCTGATTGCCGCCTCCGCAAGCCAGTCCAATTCCAATAATTAAAGCTAAAATTACTAATAAATTAAGTTTATTTTTCATTCTTTCTCCTGATTATCTGTTTAATAATTTCTCGGTTTTTCCTTTTACAGTAAAAATCTTTTCTATTTTTCCCAGGCATTTTTTTAACTTTGCATCAATGTGTTTTAGGTATTGAGCCGAATGTGCCAAGTGCTTTGCCTGTTTCAAATGACTGATGGCAATTTGATATTTCTCAATTCCCTTTTGCAGATGCCAGATCACGATTTGCGCCAGGTTTTTATTTTTGTTAACTGCAATTGCTTTTTTGGTCTCTGTCCCAAAAGCTAATTCTGTTTCCGCCTCTCCAATTACTTTGCTGGCTACTTCGATAAATACTTTTGCTTCAAAATCCGCATTTTGTTGAATTGAAGATGTAAATAATTCATTAATAAATAAATTGTTAGTCATTTTTCTCTCCTTCAATTTCGGTTTTTCCAATCAATTGGTGGGGAATATCAGCCGTCGAAATTTCAACGGCTGAATCCGTCGCGGGGTTTAAAACGTGGATTGGGGAATGGCATAACGGACAAACCTCAATATTTGATTGGTGATTGTGTTCTTTGTTGCTGAAAAACTCGACCTTTCTGATGGTGATTGTCCGTTTTATTTTTTTCATTTAATTACCTCAAATTTGTTTTGTTTCAGTGAACCTGATTTTTTAACTTTTCGCTGATCTCATTTTCTTCAGCGTAGGTTCGCTTCAACGTCAACTAATTTCTCAAAAAAGAGAGTGAAAATCGTTCTCAAAAGGTGAAAGTTTTGGTAAAATTGGGTGAATTTAGGTGAAAAACGGTGAAAGTCTCATAAATCAAGCATTTACACAGAGATATGGAAAACGAAGCCCCCCGATTTTATGAATTTAATGAGTTTCGTTTGGATATAAAGCGCCGATTATTGGAAAAAAATGGCGAACAAATCTCAATATCCACCAAACATTTCGATCTTTTATTTGTTTTGGTCCGTCACGAAGGAGAGGTTTTAACTCACGAAAAGCTTTTAGAAACAGTTTGGGATGGAACTTTTGTCGAACAATCTAACCTCAAAAAAGGAATTTCTGCACTTCGTCAAATTTTGGGTGAAACTCCAAACTCAAGTATTTACATTCGCACTATTCCCAAACGCGGCTATTTATTTGTTGCTCCGGTTAAGAAAATTGAAGAATTAGAGGAAGAACATTTTTTTTTCAGGCAGGAACAAATTGTTATTGAGGAACAGATAGTCGAAGAAGAACCACAATCAACCATCGAAACTAAAAGTCTTACAAAATCTAACTCAACCTCTTTTTTCTCAAAATCAAAGGTTAAAATTGTTTTTATTACTACTTTTTTTATTTTCCTTGGATCGTTTTTTTTTCTTTATCGCTATTTTTCACCCAAAACGACTATTAATTTTTCAATCGAAAATAATCGAATCCAACGACTTACCAATGAAGGGACAAATGGTAATATCACTACTATTTCGCCGGACGGAAATTATATTGCTTTTGCCTTTTTTGATCTCTCCGGCGGGAGTTTGAGGGTTAAACAGCTGGTTACCGGCAGCATAACACAATTAATTCCTCCCGAACCGGTTAATTTTTGGGGAATTACATTTTCACCTGATGGAAACTATGTTTATTATGTCTTGAATCATTTTAAAGAACCGAATAAAAGCGGGCTTTACCGCATCCCCTCGCTTGGCGGAAAACCTCAAAAATTACAGGATTTGGCAAATATTGGTTTGGCTTTTACGCCTGATGGAAGCCGGCTATTTTACGTCAGAAGGCGTGAGGACAGTCAATTTGGTGAAATTGTTTCCATTAAACCGGACGGCTCGGACCTCAAGAAAATCTTCACACTTCCGACAAACAGAGCCATCACCTCTTTGAACATTTCGCCAGACGGAAAAAGTCTTTTATGCAGCTTTCGGGAAACGGCTGATAATAAATCGTTAAATTATGTTTCAGAATTTCCAATCCAGGAGAACAGCGAACTTTTATCCGAGAAAATTATTTTTCCTAAGCAACCAAACATAATTTCAAATGCCGTTTGGCTTCCCGTTAAATCGAGCATGATTTTGAATATGAGAGAACCCAATGCCGATATTGTTCAAATTTGGCAATATTTTCCGTCAACCGGAGAAAGAAAACGCGTAACAAACGATAATTTTGTTTATCGTTTTTCCAGTTTAACCCGAGACGGTAAATCATTAGTTTCTTCTCAGGAACAGGTTCAGGCAGGTATTTGGGTTGGAGATACTGAAAAATTTGAGTTAAAGCCCATCACCAGTCAAACTATTCCGGTTCTAAATGTTCTCTGGACTAATGATAATCGCTTGACCTTTATGATTACCGACAATTTTGAAGAAAGGATCAACCTGATTAACGAAGCCGGTTCCGATCATCAGGTAATTACGGACGGTAAAGATGGGATCGGTTTATTTCAAAACAATTCAAATGACGGAAAATCAATCACCTATAGTTCTTCGCGCGATGGAACAGACCAAATTTGGAAAATCGGTTTAGATGGCAAAGGACTAACCCAATTAACTCAAAACCAAAAACTAGGAATGGTGGAATCCAAACTTTTGTCCGACGGTAAAACGTTGATTTCATTGGGTTGGGTTGACCCTAATGGCTGGCTGATTTTTAAACAAGATGCTAACGGGGTTCTTACACGGTTAACGGAATCCGACACTTCTGCTTTTGGGATTTCAAACGATGAAAAATTGATTTTTAATAGAACGCGGGATGAAAAAACTAAAAAATATCATTATTACGTCAGGAATTTTGTCACCAATGAGTTAATTAAAGTATTTGATTTCAACAGTTCTTGTGTGAGATGGTCGCCGGATAACAAAGCTTTGATCTATGTTAATACAGACAAAGGGATTAGCGAATTGATTTACCAGCCAATTAATTCCGATAAGCCAAGAACTCTTTACAGTTTGCCTAATGAAAAGATTTTCAGTTTTGATTTTTCCCCGGATGGAAAAAAAATAGCTCTCATTCGGGGACATTTTGTTTCAGATTCTATTCTGGTAAAAGCCGAAAATTGATCCTCACGATAAAGATTTCATCGCCTAAACCTTTCAACATTAAATCGTTCTCAAAAAGTGTTTTTTTTGGTAAATTAGAATAAACAAAAACGGTTATTAGGGGTGACCCCCGAAAAAACCGTAACCCCATCCCCTAAAGGGTTTATGCAAAAAGAAGATTTCCGTTACTATTGTTTTGGAGAATTCAAATTAGATTCGCGTCGTCGTGTCTTAACAAAAAACGATGCCCCAGCTTCAATTTCTGCAAAAAACTTTGATCTATTATTGGAATTAGTTAAAAACGAAGGGCGGATTCTCTCTCACGATGAATTGCTGGATTCGGTTTGGGAAGGAACTTTTGTTGAACAGTCCAATCTCAAAAAAGGAATCTCCGCGCTTCGTCAAATCCTCGGAGAAACGCCAGAATCTTCCAATTATATTAAAACCATTCCCCGCAAAGGTTACGCTTTTGTTTCTTCCGTCGAAGCTTTTACCAACGAGCCTGAAATCATTCACGTGACAACTTCTGAAGTAATCATTGAAGAAGAAATTATCGAAGAATCGGAATCTAAAAATGAGCCAAAGAGTTTAACCGCGATACCTCAAAACAATTTTAGGAAAAATTACAAAAAATTCCTCATGGTTGGTATTTCGATTTTGCTGTTAGGCATTTTGGCTTTCGGATTTCGTGGATATTTTAGCAAACAAGGCAAGCGATTTTCGGCGGAAAACGTAAAAATCACTAAATTGACCAATGATGGAAACTGTTCCGATGCCTCAATTTCCGCCGACGGTAATTTTATTTTATGTGGAGTAAAAACTAAAGAAGGTTCAACCCTGATAACCAGACAGGTTTCAGCTAAAAGTCAGGTTCAATTGCTTCCACCGCAAAAGGACATCAACTTTTGGGCGTATAAGATCACTCCTGACGGAAATTCGGTTTATTTTATGCTCCATAGTTTGACCGATCCATCCCGGGATGGTTTATACCAGATTCCTTTTTTAGGCGGGATGCCGCGAAAGATCAATAACAGTGCGCTTCATTTAACTTTTTCGCCAGATGGAAAAAGGATGGGTTTTGTGCGGATAACTCCCGTTTTAAATCAAATTCTGACTGCTAATTTAGATGGAAGTGACGAACAGGTTTTAACCGAATACGGGGATGGTTCACGAATTTGGGGATTAAATTGGTCGCCTGACGGTAAATCTCTGCTTTGTTCCGCCCGACAAATGATAAATGAAAAGTTTGTCGGATATGTGGATGAGATCTCACTGAGTAACGGTGCTAAAAATAAATTGTTTGAAAATGACAGGATGATCGTCAGTGCAACCTGGATGCCTGATAAAACCAGCATTATTTTAGGAATGCGAGAGCCAAACAGCGAAGTTAGGCAAATTTGGCAATTTTTTCCCGGTTCCAAAGAGTTAATAAGGGTTACAAATGACAACAATATTTACCGCTTTCCCGTTTTGAACCAAGCTGGAACAATCATTTCCGTTTCTCAGGAAACAACTCCAAGTGAAGTCTTTTTAGGTGAAATTGGAAATGACAAACTTACCCCGTTGACCAATACCAATGCGACCTTTGGCGAAATAATAAAAACCAAAGATGGGCTGCTTTATAGCAGTTATGAAGGTGGTAGTGAATCGGCTTGGATAATGGATTCCAATGGCGGTAACAAAAGACAAATAACCGATGGAAAGGACGGAATTTCCTTAGGACCTAAAGTTTCAAACGATGGGAATTCCATTGTTTACTCCTCCATGCGGAATGGTGCAAAAGACCTTTGGCGAATTAACATCGATGGCTCAGGTTTGACTCAATTAACTAAATCAAACGAAGAAATTATGTGGGGCGGCAAACTTTTATCGGATAACCAGACCTTAATTTTACATTCAAGTCTCAAAGGTTATTATAATCTCTGGAAACAGAACCCATCTGGAGAGAAAGTTTTGTTGGCGGAAAAAGTGGGAGTAGGATGGGATGTTTCACCGGACGATAAATTAATTGTCTATGACAAATATAATGAATCTACCAAACTGTCCGAAATTGTGGTTCAATCAATCGAAAACAATCAAATTCTTCAATCCATTCCCGTCCAGGTTATTGATATTTTGAAATGGAATGATGCGAATTCATTTATTTATGAGACAAAAAAGGAAGACAAATACCTTGTTTACAAACAAACGCTTGACCGTAATCCGGCAAAACTAATTTTTGAATACACCGAAACAGGAAACGACAGAGTTCCAAGTTTTGAAATTTTGCAGGATGGTAAACACTTTGTAGTTATTCGCGGAAAATATATAACCGATGCTGTTACAATAAAAATTGACGAAAGCAAATAGTTTATGGAAAAAGAAAATCCTCGGTTTTACCAATTTGGCGAGTTCAAAGTTGACACGCGGCGGCGAACTTTATCCAAAGAAAATCAATCCGTTGCGATTTCTGCTAAAAACTTCGATCTATTATTGGAATTAGTTAAAAACGAAGGTCGGATTCTCTCTCACGATGAATTACTGGATTCGGTTTGGGAAGGAACTTTTGTTGAACAATCCAATCTCAAAAAAGGAATCTCCGCGCTTCGTCAAATCCTCGGGGAAACACCGGAATCTTCCAATTATATTAAAACCATTCCCCGCAAAGGTTACGCTTTTGTTTCTCCGGTTCATTCCTTTGATGAGCAAAACCAAAATCTAATTTCTCAGATTTCAGCCACTGAAATAATTATCGAAGAAGAAGTGATCGAGGTTGACGATACGGAAATTTCTGTTCAACCGGTTAAAAAATTAGCCGGAAGGACTAAAAATAAATCTATTTCTTTGATTCCTGTTTTGGCTGGAATAATTTTATTGGTTTTAGCCGGTCTGACAATCTGGTATTTTCTTTCTTCTCCAAAACAGACTCAATTTTCTGAACTGAAGCTCGACAAGCTTAAACCGCAGCGGCTGATTACGAACGGTGAAGTAATCGAAGCTACACTTTCAGGCGATGGCAAATTTTTTGTTTACGCTCTTCAGGAAAACGATAACAAACAAAGTTTATGGCTGCGCCGAATCGGGGCAATGAATGCCATTAATCTTGTTCCCTCAACCAACTTCGACATCCGTTCGATCACCGTTTCACCTGATAATGATTCGGTTTTTTACGGCGTGACGGTGGAAAACTCAAAGGATGTTTTGTTTCAGGTTCCAATTCTGGGCGGTAGTTCCAAGAAAATTCTGGATGATGTTACTTCGTCTCCAACTTTCACTGCAAATGGTAAAAAACTTGGTTTTCTCAGAGATAATCCGAATATTGGACGAAGTTTAATCATTTATAATCTGGAAACAAATCAAGAAGAAGGCGAAGTTTATCAGGTCAAAGGGGATAATCATGGGATAATTTCACCCCGCCTTTCTCCCGATGGAAAACAATTCGTCTTTATTACCAGCGAAAAGAATTCAGAAGGAAGAATCTGGTTTTTGAACAGTATTTCATCAAACGGAGGCAAACCGCATCCAATTATTACACCAAGAAAAGGTAAAATATATGATTTTCGCTGGCTAGCTGACGGAAGCGGAATAGTAATGGCGGCGGATCTAAATGACAGCAGACAATCTCAGCTTTGGAAAATCAATGTTAATAATGGAGAAATTCAAAGATTGACCAATGATCTGCTGGATTATATCAATGTCAATTTAAGTAATGACGGAAAATCAATTTTAACCGTTCAAGAAGAGCGGAAAGCTGACCTCTGGAAAGCAAATTTTGCCAAACCAACCGAAATGGAGCAGATCACTAAAAATATAAATTTGCCGAACCGTTTCGATATTTCTCCAAATGGCGAAATTATTGCTGAAAATATTGAAAATGCTGTTCAAACTATTACACTAATTAATCCGAATGTATCTGATTCTCAACAGTTTTTGACCCAACCCAGCGCGGATCGCGCCCCAAGTTTTTCTCCTGATGGAAATTTTATTTATTATGTTTCCCGGTTGAGCGGTTCAGATCAAATTTGGCGGGTTGAGGCAAATGGCAGAAACCCCAAACAATTGACTGACGGAACTACCTTTGTTTTTTATCCCCGGATCTCTCCCGACGGTCAAACTCTCTATTTTGAAAGATATTCGGACACTGCCTGGCAATTGGTAAAAATACCCAAAGATGGGGGCGAGGCTACACCTATTTCCGATGATGCAGTCAATTATTATGATTTTTCACCGGATGGAAAATTTTTGGCTTATCAATTTTTGGATAAGCAATCCAAAAAGTGGAAAATCCGCCTGAGAAATGTTTCGGATAATTCGATAGTTAAGGATTTTGATATAAACAGCAACGCCCTTATCAGATTTACTCCCGATGGTAAATCATTTCTTTATAACGTTTCCGATATGTTTCGTGACGGCGGGGATCTTTGGCTTCAAGCCCTCGAAGGCGGTGCATCAAAAATCTTTATCAAAATGAACAATGAAAAAATCTATTGGGCAAATTTTTCCAAGGATGGCAAAACTTTATACTTTACGCGTGGTAAAACAACTTCCAGCGCGGTTTTAATGAGTTTGGAAACGCCGAAATAAAAGCGGCGGCAACTTCACCCGACAAAGCCGCCGAGTTCATTATTTATCACTGCCAATCTGTGTTAATCTGTGAATAATTTACCTTTATTCATTCGAAAAAATATGTCGGAAATTATTTATAATGTCGAAAATTCAATCGCTACTATTACCCTAAACCGTCCTGAAAAACGCAATGCTTTGAACGATGCGTTAGTTAATTTGTTAAAAGAATCACTTCATCAGGCAAATGCCGATGAAAGTCTGCGGGCGGTAATAATCAAGGGTTCCGGTAAAGATTTTTGTTCGGGAGCCGATCTTTCAGCTTTGCAAAAAATTGCCGAAAGCGATGTTTTGGAAAATTGGGATGATGCTTATAACCTGATGGAGCTTTTCACTTTGATAAGAAAGGTAAAAATTCCAGTTATTGCGGCAGTTCACGGTCGAGCCTTAGCAGGAGGCTGCGGATTAGCAACGGCTTGCGACCTGGTTTTAGCTTCAAAATCGGCAATATTCGGGTATCCTGAAGTAAAAATCGGGTTTGTTCCGGCAATGGTAATGGCAATTCTAAGGCGAAATGTTTCGGAAAAACGTGCTTTTGAATTAATTACCCGTGGATTTGAATTTGATACAACAACTGCCGAAATTTTCGGGCTCATCAACGAAATCTTTGATGATGAGACTTTTGAAGAAAATGTTCAAAATTACGTTTCCGGTTATCAAAAGATTTCACGCTCGGCAGTAATTCTCTCTAAACGATTACTTTACCAAATGGACGGAATGGATTTTGAAACGGCGCTGCAATCCGGTGTTGATGTAAATGCCATTGCCCGAATGACTAAAGATTGTCAAAAAGGCATTTCCAGATTTTTGCAGAAATAATTTTTTTCTAAATTAAATTGATGATTGTAAAAATGCCTTCTCCAACAATTCTTTTTCCAGAATCTCCTGCATCAGTTTTAACTTTTCGGGATTTGCGCCTTGTGCTTCGGCTAATTTGAGAGAGCGCAGTCCTAAATGTGAATAAATTTTGTTGATTTCTTCGGATTCCATTTCATGAATTGCCGCTAAATGTTTTTGCATTGTTCCAAAATCAGCCCTTGCAAAAGTTCCGGTTAGTGCCCCGGCAGGTGTCTGTTTTTCCAAATTATCAACTGTGCTTTTTATTAAAGGTAACAGGATCGTTTTAGCAATTTCCGGCTCTAAACCGCAATGCGACAACATTTCAATTGCTGTGGAAATCAGAGCCACCAAATGACCGCAAGCAGTAACAGCAGCGGCGTGATATAGAGTTTTATTCTTTGTCAAGATAGAAAAAGAATTCCCCTCTAAATCCGAAACGATTTGCCTGCCGGTTGAAACAGCCTCGCTATCGCCTTCTAAACAAAAATATGCTCCTTTAAATTTGTTTGCTCCCACAACCGGATCGCTGACGGAAATTAAAGGATGTAGCGAAGCAACATCGCATCCTTCATCACTTAATCTAAATAATTCTTTTGAAGAAATTGCACCGCTGGTATGAAAAACAAAGGGCAGGTGATCAAGCCGTTCGGCTAAATTATCCGAAACTGATCTTATTTCGGAATCCTGGACAGTTATCAGAACCACATCCGAATCAACTTTTTCCAACTGATTTTCATTCAGGATTCGAGGCGAAGAATCAATTAAATTTGCAATTTTATTAGCCTTTTCAAAATCTCTTGAAACTAATTGGCGAATTTTGTAGCCCTTTCTTGATAAAGCAATGGCTAAAGCTCCGCCCAATTTACCCGCACCAACAATTGATATACTTAAAAAACTCATAATAGTCTTTTTGGCGGGGTAGTCTGAAAATATTAATGGCTATTCTACCCGAAAACCTTAGACTTTTAAAAGACAAGGTTCACTGGGCAATTGATTAACCCAAGCAGTTAAATGTTGACGCAATTCCTCTCTGGTTTGAAAACCGATTTCCTGCGGAATTTCGACCTGCATTAGGGAGGATGCCGGCATTGATTGAATGATTTTTCCTAAAATTATTAATTCTGTATTTGTTAATAACTTCAGCTCATTTTGATTTTCAAGGTTTTGTAATAGCTTGTTGGCTGATTCCTTAAACTCAGCCGATTGTTCGTTTTTACTGAAATTATCTAATAACGGAGTTAGCATATCTCTGATGATAGATAATGTTTGCCGATAACTTCGTCTGCCCGTTTCCACAACTTCCAAAAGTTTGTTCGGTAATTTTTCCCACTCTATCATTTGAGATAAACGAAAAGAACAAGCACAGAAAGGATGAACTTTAAGCATTTCACGAACATCAAAACCACAATCTAATTCCCGGAATTGCCAACAGAGTTTTTGTGCTTCGCGCCAATATCCGTTATGAAAGATTGGCAAATGAGAAAGATTTTCAAATTCCCACCATTCATCGCTTCGCATCACTTCATCAAATTTTTCCTGTAGGAGATGCGATTTCATAATGGTATCGTGTTTTATTGCAAAATATTCCGAATATCTGGCAAAAAATGCTTCCCAAAGATTTTCCAGCTCACGGTTCAATGTTTCGCTTGGAGTGTCTTTAACTTCCTCAATGGTCTGCAAAAGTTTTTGTCGGATAGCTTCTATATTTTTATCATCTGTTGATTCACAAACTGCTAAGTATTCCCAAACGCTTTTTCTTTTTCCTAACCCATTTATGAAATCCTCCAACACCACCAAATCATTTGTGCTGATGAAAAATTCTTCGTGTGAATCGGAAAAGGAATCTGCAATCCGTTGTAAACCTTCTTCAAGGGTAATTGCCCGATCCAAAATTGATTCGACCGTTGCCGCTACGACTCCAAAGGTCTTTTGAGCATTGCGAGTTAATTTCCAGACTTTTGTATTGAGCATTTCATCCGGCAATTCATCAAACCTCTCCAGAACACGGGCACTGCGCCAATCATTGAGCCAATTTTGCAGGGCGATATAAATATTTTCGCAATCAGTCGGGTTATCAATGGTTTGAACCGTATCAATTCCGGTTAAAAGTTTTGCCCAATTGGTTAGCTGAATGCTGCTATAAAGATTGGTCGCAGGCATCGCAATTCCAATGACATCGTCCCAGATTATCTTCAAATCCAACGAACGCCGGTTAATGCGATCACCTTTTGAGGTTACGAATTCGATGCACCTTTGAGCGACCAATGCTGCCAAAACAAGATGCTGGGCTTCCCGTCCCAATCCGAATGGTTCACGTTTCAAAGCCTGATAAACCTTTTTGAGTGAAACTGTTTCTGTTCTACTCTGCACCAAAGCCATTACCTGATTGGCAAAAGGTTGTTTTTTCAGCTTTTCATCGGATTCCAGAATTAAAGTATTTCCGTGTTGTGTGACCAACCCGAGCGGTAAGGCAAAAACCTCCGCCATCTCCTGAACATCTCTTTGAGTTTGTTTTGCACCGCTGAAATGTTCGCTGATAATTTGAGAAACTTCACTGACCCCAAGATTTTTAGTAAAGAAAGGATGCTGTTGGTAACGTAATTCAAAAAGCGGGGTCAGCATTTGCGAAAACAATTCGCTGACCGTCGACAGATGTTTGACGTCTTCATTAAAAGTGTATTGAAAGCCGTCTATTGTTAATTGACTTTCATCAATAAAAACGCGCTTCCAGATTTTCTCAACCGCCAATTGATAAGTATGTCCGGCAGCCCGAACTTGTTCTCCGAATGTTGACCTTAAACTGGTATTGGTTAAAAGGGTGTAATATTTACGGAGAATATCCTCTTCTTCGGGTTTAAGCAAAGCGGGTTGCCAGATTGCAGTTGGAATTTCCGACTTGGATACATCAAAAATTTCTTTGAATTCGGGATGACAAACGATAATCTCCCAATCCTGTAATTCAGAGGGTTTTTCCGTATTTATCAGAGTTTCAATTCCGCCTCGCCGTTCCCAATTCCAAACGATTCTGCCTCGTCTAAAACCTCCGCGCCAAGTGATTTGACATTCACTGAAATCAATCACCGGCATTTCATTGTCAATTTGTAATCCCCAATCGGTAAATCTCTCTTTGGAAAATCTGCGTAAAATCTTTTCAAAAACTTCTTTTGGAACATTTGCCGAAACCTCGGTCAAAGCCACATTTAAATTGTCTTTACCGCGAACTTTCAAGCCAAAACGAGTTTCTCTTCCGGTTTCAGAAATTCGGTGGATTTGGTTAGGGAAGGCATTGGCAAAACTTTCCAGAACATCTTCAACATTTCTGATCGAGCCGTTAAAATCAGTTTCGTTATAAATCAACATAGCGGCACTTATTTCTTGGGCAGTTGTTCCGTCACTATCCAAGGAAAGGATCAAAAGTGCTTTCAAAATAAGTTTGGCTTGCAGCCGCTGCAAAACCGGAATGTTGGCAATAATTTCCGAATTGATTTTGTCAAAAGTTTCAAAGGCTTCCTGCAAATCTTTGGATTTCCGTAAGCTATGCTCGACGAAATCAAAAAGTTCATCTAAAGCAACCAGAGAATTTGCCGGGCGACCAACCATTTTGGCAGCTGAATTTGAGGCAAATTCCAATAAAACAAAATTCTGATCATAGAGCCGCACGAATGGCGCAACCTCCAAAATTACCGGGTGCATCGGATACAAGGAAGTAAACCGTTGCTCGCTCCAACGAAAATTGGGCATTACTTCCCTGAAACCAGAATAAATTTCGTGTAAAAGATGTTGGGTTTGCCGGTATTTGGGGAAAAGATTTGTTTCGATGATCTTGTAAAGATGTTCCTGATCTAAATAATCAATTGCATAATTTCTGGCGATTGAAGCATTAACCCCATCTGCTCCCGCAATATCATCGTCCAAAGCGACCCCGACAAAAATATTCATTCCTTTGGCGATTTCCGCCAATTCGCCTAATAAATCACCATCATCACGGGCAACTTTTGAAGAACGGTCAAAATAGGTATCAACCATTAAAACAAAAGGAGATTCACCCGCACTGGTTGAGGCAAATTGCATTAAATCCCGCAAGGAATTAGGTAAGGAATTTATATCAATTTCAAAAGCAATAGAAACTGCCTCTTTTATTTCGTCAAAAAGTGTTTCTTTTGTTCCGCGTTTGGCATAACCCACCGGGTAACGGCGGCGTTTGAGGCGTTGAGCACTGGTGGAAACATAACCATCCGTAATTCGTGAACGTAATTCAGGATGAGAAACTATTGCACCGATGGTTGCCAAAAAGTGGCTTTTACCAACGCCTCGATAACCGGCAAGTGCTTTAGTTACCCCGCTTTGGTAATCGGCTTCGACCACTTTATCTAACCATTTTGCCATTAACTCTGCAGTAAAATCGGTAAAATGGTAATTACTCAGTGTTTGAGCGGGATCAGCCGTAAAATCCGTAATGCTTTTATAAGCACGGACTTCAACTAAATCTTTTACTTTTTCTTGGATGCGTCTCATTTGAAATAAGAGAATTTTTGATGTTTCGGGAGATTTTGAACTAAAAAATAGTTGGCGGTAGGTTAAAACTTAACAACCCACTAATACTTTATCAGTTTTTTAACTTTGATTAAATAGTTTTATCACTTTTTTTTCATTTTTCAGAAAAAATATTGCTGATTTTACAACTATTAATAATTCTCGCGCATCATAAAATCATTGCTAATTTGCTAATAATAGCGATAAAATTATTTTTTCGGTAAAAGGGATTTTTGGAGGAAATAAATGTTTAAGAGTTTTTCCCGACGATTTGGTGCTTTGTTTTTATTACTTTCGGTTTGGATGAGTTTAGTTGCAGTCTTTCCGGCAAGTCTTTCCGCTCAAACAACCGACAACCAAAAGGATGATAAAAACAATAAACAAACCAAAACCACGCAAAATAATAACGGATTATCGGCTAAGGAAGATCCGTCAATGATTGGAAAACGGAATATCAATAGCGGAACGGATAGATTTTTCGGTTGGCTTGGCGGTTCAAAAGAAAAAGAAGCTGCCATCGGCAGACAACTTGCTATGGAAGTTGAGCAGCAATCCAAATTGGTTGAAGATCCGATAATTACCGAATATGTAAATCGAGTTGGACAAAATATTGTTCTTCATTCTGATGCTAAAGTTCCTTTTACGATCAAAGTTATTGATACCGACGAAGTTAATGCTTTTGCATTGCCCGGCGGTTATTTTTATGTCAACCGAGGTTTGATTTTGGCTGCTGACAACGAATCTGAATTAGCGGGCGTTATGGCGCACGAAATCGCCCACGTTGCCGCTCGCCACGCCATGGAAAATCAAGGGAAAGGACAACTTATTAACTGGGGAATTCTGGGCGGAATTATTTTCGGTGGAGGAATTGCTTCAACTGTTTTGCAGAATGCTGGCGGTTTTGGTCAATTATTAGCCGGATTGAAATTTACCCGCGGCGCCGAAGAAGAAGCCGACAGATTAGGTGTTCAATATCTTTATGCTTCGGGTTATGACCCAACTGCAATGGCAACAATGTTTGAAAAACTTGCTTCGCAAAATAAAAAGAAACCGGGTTCATTTGCCAAACTCTTCACAACACATCCGCAAGCAACTGATCGCCGTGATTCCAGTTTGGCTTTAGTTGCCCGCTTTCCAGAAAAAGAAGAGTATGTCATCAGCACTTCCGAATTTCAAAGAATCAAAGCACGGCTGATGAAAACCACTAACGCACGGGCTTCTACTACCATTGACTTTGATGAAGGCACACCGGGAAAACCGACCTTAAAACGCCGCACACCTGACAGTGATGATCCTAATTCAAACGGAACCGGAACGGGAACGTCTACCAGTTCGGATAAACAGGAAGGTCCGCCGCAGTTAAAACGTAAAACCGAGGCGACTCCGCTTCCAACTCCGACTCCTGAAAACTAAATTCAGGAAAAAACTTAGACAAAAAAAGAGGCAATCTGAATTTATCAGGTTGCCTTTAATATTATCTTTAAGAAGAATCTAATCTTTAATAATAAACTTAACTTCTGAGCCCACTTCCACCAAATTTGGTTTTTTTGGCGTAGGGGTTGGAGTTGGAGCTGGTTTTTTTCCAGGGTCAACTTTTGGTGGCTCAGGTTTTGGAGGCGTTTGTTTCTTATCATCCGATGATTGACCAAAGGCGAACAACGAACATCCAACAACTAAAATCGTGGTAAATAAAATTTTCTTTAACATCTTCATCTTACTTAATTTCATCCTTTTCCCAACTAAACTCGGCACAGGGGGAAAGAACAAAACTTGCGCCGTTTTTTTATAAGGCAAAAATAATGCCAAACTTTATCAAATCTCTTTATTATCAAAAAATATGCCCTTTTTTGGCAAACCTAGGCTTTGATTCTACAATTCAACTTTACGTTTTCCGCAATTTTTACACGAAATTGTAAATCATATTAACCATTTTGGAAAAATTGTTTTAGAATTAAACTATGAAATTCCTGCACATTTCCGATGTCCATCTGGGCTGCACACGCTATCAGCTGGCTGAAAGTCCGAAAGATTTTTTTCGCGCCTGGCACGATGTGATTACAAAATATGCCATTGGTGAAAAAGTTGATTTCGTTATTATTGGAGGAGATTTCTTTCACAAACGCAATGTTGATCCTCAAGGAATGAATCACGCTTATTATGTGCTTGATTTATTAAAGAAACACGGAATTCCCGCTGTTGCAATCGAAGGAAATCACGATCAACATTCAAACGAAAGCGACCATAGTTGGCTTCGTTCTCTGGCAAGTTGGGGATTATTGGTTTTACTCGAACCAAAAGCCGAAGACGGTAAAATCAATTATCGCGCTTGGGATAAAGATGAGAAAGACGGTTCGTTTATTGACATCGGAAACGCCAGAATTTTTGGTTCACAGTGGTATGGTGCTTCGGCAAACGTTGCGATTCCGAAATTAACCGAATCAATCAAAGAAAATCAACGTGACGGTGCATTTCATATCCTCCTTTTGCATACTGACGTTGAAGGGCATCAAACACATCCGATTCCCGCGCTTTCAATTGCCAATTTGAAAGAATTAAAATCTGTTACCCAATATGTTGCTCTTGGTCATACGCATAAATCTTATGAAATTGATAACTGGGCTTTTAATCCGGGTTCGTTGGAAGTCACAAATATTGACGAATTTCGGGAAATCAGAGGCGCATATTTAGTTGAAATTTCAGAGGATTTAGAGATAATGGCGCAGCACGTCAGAGATTATCAGCAACGTCCTTTCGCCCGCATTCAATATGACGTTGACGGAAAAATTGATGCACAAGAAATTACAACCGGAGTTTTGGCGAAAGTGCGAAATCAGATTGACGAATATGATCCCGAAAAACCTCAGCCGATCATTGAAATCACTTTGCGCGGACATCTCGGTTTTCCGAACTCCCTGCTCGAAATGAACAAAATCCGTGAAGAAACACAAAAATCAACCAATGCGTTGCACGTTCGGATCAAAAATCATACGGCTCCGGTCGAATATGCGGTGGCGGCGGATTTAGAAGAAGACGTGAGTCGGGAAAAGTTGGAACGTAGAGTAATTGAGGATTTAATTGTCCGGGATAATCGTTATAAACTCCGCGCTATTGAAATGGCAGAAGCCGTGGTTGGTGCGAAAAAAATGGCATTAGGTGATGAATCGCCTGAAAAGATCGTTGATTTTATAGCTGTAAAATTAGAAGATTCAACCAAATTAGCAAAAAATGTCTGATGCAACCGAAAGAGTTTTAGGGGCAAAATATTTACCCATTTTTCCCTTACCTATCGTTTTATTTCCAAACGAATTGTTACCGCTTCATATTTTTGAGCCTCGTTACCGCCAAATGCTCAAAGATGTTCAGTTAGGAAATAATTTATTCGGCATCTCGTTTTTTGATTCTCAGGAAAGTATTGCTGATGAACCCGAAAAAGGAAGTATCGGTTGTGTCGCAGAAGTCCGTGAAGTTCAAGAATTAGAAGACGGTCGGTCAAACATTCTGACTATCGGAATAATCCGTTATGTAATTGAAAATTATGTAGATAGAGAAACTCCCTATTTAATGGCGGAAGTTTCCTATTTTGAAGATTTTGAAGAAGATACGGAAGTGTTGAAGCCTTTGGCTTCTGAGGTTTTTACACTTTTCAAACGCATTGCCGAAGCAGCTCATGAATTAACCGGACAACGCGGAAAACTACCTGATATTCCCCAGGCTGAGCCGCAAATGCTTTCCTTTTTAGTCGCAACTGCTTTTAATTTACCAATTGAGATCAAACAAAATTTATTGAAATCGCGGTCAACCTTTGAACGTTTGAATAAATTACGGGAGATTTTGGTGCAAGCAGTCGAACAAGCTGAAGCGAGTGCCTCCATTAACAAAGTCGCTAAAACTAACGGACACAGCAATAAGAAAATTAACTTGGACTTGTAAATTAAAAATATTTTTCTTGCCCCGGAAGTTTTACTTTAGGTAAACTTTAATTCCTCCAAATTTTCGAACCTACCCCTTACCTAATTAATGCTAAATATTCAATGTGAGAAAACCGTTGAGTTTCTCTTCAACAACTTTGCACACAAAACCAACTTTTATAATCCAAATTGGCAGTTAAATCCTGACGAATTAAAGAATGTTTCAATTCGCCGGACTAATAAATATGAATGGGATGAAGCTGAAACCTGGGTTGAAATGTTGTTTTATAGTTTTCGCAAACTGGTAAAAGTTGAAATAGTTGGTGAACCCCAGGTCTATAAATGAACCGTTATTTTCCAAATCATAATCAAAGGAAAGGTTAGAGTTGTAGCTATCGGATACTTGGATTATATGGCAATTGATGAAAATTGTGCCAAATTTCGGACAATAGTTTAAGTTGTCCTGAAAGTTCTAAACAACGAAATTGCGACGGCATCAACGGAAAAATTAAACCAATTCCACGTTTAATTTTTTCAGAACCTCGCTGATGTGATTGGCTACGCCGAAATTTGAGATTTGTCCGCCGAAGGATTGGATTAAATCGCTGACTTCTGCATTTATTTTTTGATTGCTGAGGTCAAAATTTTTATCGGATTCATCGATTCATCGTGGTAGCAACTTCAAAAAAAACAAGAATAATTCTCATATTGTTGGTATTTTAACTCATATAAATAGAGCCTTTTGATATTGTGTAATAATTGTGGGAGCATAACTTATTGATAGTGTATAAGTATCTTACTTTGTTGAATTTGAAGATTGTAAATCAAAACCATCCACTTGAGCATTTAATATATCTTTTATTCCATTTTGTTTACTCGCCAAATATGAACCGCAAAACCTAACGTAGGTAAATGCCCCCGGTCCAATAGGTGGAATTGTTGGAATACTTGGTTTGGCTATTGCCTTATCATTTGCAATATTAGTTGCCTGATTAAGTCTTGGTTTATTAACTTCTACATCAGTAGCTTCAAGAGTAAATGTTTTTGCTGACGGATCCTTGAGAAACTCATAAATTGCATCAAAATCGCCTTGTTCAGTTGCTCCATCACAAGTGTTTGTAATTTTAATTACATATCTTTTTCCATTTGTCTCGGATAGTGGAAATGTAATATCAGAATTTATTTCGGGAAATGAATTACTTTTCATCAAAAACTGAACTTTACTTGCTTGAATTTTTGCACCGAGTTCGTGTCCAATAAATATTTTCTGATTTGAATTATCAATGACTTGTGGTTGGGGGTCTTTATTTTCGCCTCGGAGCAAAAAAGACCTTGAATAAAATTCAGCATTTTCAATATACAAAGGAGACAATTTGGTTTGCCCCTTTTTGGGGATTAGTGTTTTTTTGTGTAACTCTCCTTCAATATCAACTAACCATCTAATATCATATTGGTTTTGATTTGAAAAAGAGTTCCGATTAAACGGTTGATTGTTTGAATATTTTACAAAACCGGCGATTTCGGGGTTCTCAATCGCTTTGATGGTTATTTCAACGTCGTTAGGCAATGGCTTGTTATTATCTTTGCCGTCATTATTAAGCAGTTCTAATCTCTCCCACCCACCATTGTCGTTACTTTGAAAAATAGCAATTCTCAAATAATGGATTTGGTTTTCTTTTTTTCTTCTAATTATTGCAACTTCACCTCTTGCCGGAACCTCTAAAATTGGCTTTTTTGTTTCTTTAATTGGTGTCATCTTTTTGCCCGAAGCAGGTGAAAAATCTAAAGGTTTTGGTTCTGAAAAACAGACAATTCCAAGTCCTTCAAATCCTAACGTAACCAAATCAGGTCTTGTTTCAATTGTTTCAGTTTGGGCGAATTCGGGTTTATGTTTCTTTATATTTTCTGCTTTTCCTAATTTTGTTGGGTCTATTGGCATTTTACTATTCTCCTTAATTTTCGATTTACAATAAAATCTTTTGCTCAACTAATGTGTCAAATTAACTTGAAATGTAACAAATCTTTTTAATAATCTGCATTTCCACCGACTACCGCAAAGGATGACCAATAATATGGTGCGCTAAATGTTTTATTGGCAAGCATTTCAAGTTGTGCTTGGCGCAATGATTCGACTGTTTTCATTTGTTTTTGTTTTCGGTTTCTGTGAAACACTTTCATCAATTCGGAAGTTGACTCCGATTCAACTTTCCATTGACTAACAACAACTAACGGAATTCCTTTTGCTAAAAACATTCTTCCAATTCCAATCGCACCTTCACCAAAATAAAATCGCTCTATCCCGGTATCACAAGCCGATAAAATTGCTAATTTCAAATTTGATAATTTCCTTTCCAGAATTTCTGAGGCTCTCAGTTCACCCTCAAATTCATCTGTCATATATTTTGGTTGTGCCAGTAATAATTTTGAATTTAATGCAGATTCCTGATTAACAACGTAATGTCCGGCAAAATGAAAAATATCTGCTTCTTCTAAATTCTTTAAGACCTTTGATTTTATGGCTTCATTTCCTAACAAAACCTTTACGGTTGGATAAAAATAGGAAATTTCTTTAACCTCATTTTCCGCCTCCGGCAAAAGTGGCAGAGAATTATTATTTTCTTTATTAAAATTAGGATTTCCAATGGCGAATAGATTTTCTGTTGAAGGTTTGTTTTGAGCTTTTTTGCTTAAAAGTATGAAAGTGGTGGCACTTGGGGCGTAAAAAACTGTGAAGCCTTCAATCAAATATTTTTCGCTTTCAGGAGAAACCAACGAAATAAATGGCAAATAATATAAAATACCATCAGGAACTATACAAATTTGTTTTGATGGATTCAATTTTCCCAAAATCGGTTTAATAAGGATTTCGTAAAGTTCTTTTGAAACAGGTTTCAGTTCGGGCGATTTAGTCTTCATTAATTCAAGATAATTTTTGACTTTTTGCTCAAGTAATTCTGATAAAACTGTAGTTGCAACCATTTCAAACTTATCATTTTCAATTAGCCAAACTACTACTTTATTATCCAAAACTGCATATTGAACAATTTGAACATTATTGGCTAGTTGTGACTGAATCTGTTCAATATTAAATGCGTTTTCAGATTTTTGGAACACTATTTGTTTTTCGGTTTCACTATAAATGCCTTTATTTTCTATTAAATCCAAAAGTGAACGAGATTTTGATTTTTCCGCAAATTCAAAAGATTGGCGAGTATCGTTTTTTTGTAGGTAAAAATCTATTGCCAAGTTAACCACACTTTGCTCACGGTCAAAAAATGAGTTTCTGTTTTCTTCTTCAAGGATTTTGTCTCGATATTTTTGTATTAATTCCGAAACAATATTTAACTCCGATTCAAAGTTTTCATAACGGCTTAAATTTCTTAAACAAATTAGCTTTCCCTTATGTGCCGAAAAGAGATCGGGAATATATTCGCTGATTCCTGAAAATCGGTCAATAATTTCTTGATATTTTCCGAGTGCTGCTTCGTTTTTACCCATTTTCAACTTCAGACTTGCCTGCAACAAATCCAAATAACCCATTTTTATTGATTTCGATTCTTTATCATCAATTTGTTCAGCAGTTTGATGTGCAGTTTGAATTGATTGTTCAGCCTTTTGAAATTCATTATTTTTCAAAAACATTTCTGCAAGAACGCTTTCCGAATCAAAAATTAAAGCAAGATTAGTGGGATTTTCGTTCGTAATTTTGTTTAATTCAATTGCATAATCAACCGAACTTTGTCTAAAGTTTGAGGCTTTATTTTTTTCAAATAAACTCCCTAGGTTACGCAAATGCTGGAAATATCCCTGAAAATACAACTCATCGGCTGTCAATAATTTTGATAAATAAGCCACAGATTTTTTTGATTCACCGAAAATATCATAAAAAAAAGCAAGGCTCCCGATTCCACGTTGGATGTATATTGTGTCATTTGTTTCCTCTGCCATTTTTAGAACATTTTTTGCCAAAACGATGGCTTTAGAAAGTTCATTTTTTCTAAAAGCTATATCACTTAACCGCATTAAGGATAAAACTTCCAACCATTTAAACTTTTGGTTTTCCGAGGATGTTTTAAGTTGCCCAAGTTTCAACTCGCTTTCTCTGAGTTGAGCCATATCAGCCAAACAAAAAGCTATCCAATATTCAGCTATTTTTGCCTCTAAATGATTGCCGTTCCGGTTGAAAAGATTTTTGGCAGTTTCAAATTTTTTCAATGCGTCTTGAAAGTTTGCTTGTGGAGCTAGTTCATAACCTTCACGGAGCAAATTTTTGGCTTGTAACATCTCATCAATTTGCCGAAATTCGATTTTCTGATAAAAACCAGCCAACTCATTAACAAAATAATCATCGTTTCTGTTTTTTTCTAGATTGCCGAGATATTTTAATGCTTCAATTGAGTTTTTTGCGATAGGTTCACCTTTATTTTTTAGATTAAGCAGATACCTTTGACTTAATTGCTGAGGAAGCCAAACCCCGGTCAACATTTCTTTAGTTTGACAACTTATTTCCCAAGCTAACTTCTCATTACCATTTTGATAAGCTGCCAAAAAATCTTCTAAAACCTGCTCTTTTGTTTTGAACCTACTTTGCGCTTTGGCTAGTTTTTCTAAATACTTCCTTGCCTCATCCGCCCATTTTGAGGTGGAATCTTTTTGCAAATATAATTCCCAATTTTCTTTTGCGGTTTTTTGTAAGTTTAAGGATTGTAAGACTAAAGCCTTATTAAACAATGCTTCGAGTAAGTTTGAATTTAGCTCCCACGATTTGGAAAATGATTCGTTAGCGCGGGCAAAATTTTCCAAAGCCTTTTCCTTATCAAATTTGCCTAATTCAAAATATGCCGAACCTAAATCGTTATGAAATTTGGCATTATTCGGTTCAAGTTTGACTGATTCTTCGAGTTCTTTTATGGCTTCCGAATATTTCCGCTGTGATAAATAAAATATCCCTAAAGCATTGTGGTTATTGGCATTTGGATTGCTGTCAACTTTTTTCAATAAATCATTTTCGATGATTTTCAACTTTCTTATTTCAGCATCGGTTAAATCATTTTCTCCCCGAGTAACCTGATAAGGGGCATAATCAAATTCGGAAACTCTTGATTCCGTTGGACGATTTTTTTGATAAATATTTTTGAGTTGAGCAAGTTCCGGGTTGTTATTTGAACGAAAAATAATGAATGCTCCAAATAGAATCACGATTAACAGCAAGGCGAGACCGCCAATGTAAATTGGTTGCCGTAAAAAGCCTTTGATTGATTCAAAAATGGTTGGTTTTTCTTTAATAAATTCAAGTGTAGTTTTTGCTTTAAGTAATTGTGTAACTTTGACTTTAGCGCGACGGTCTGTATTATTTTCGAGCGTTTTGGCAAAACTCAAATTATCCTCAGCATTTAATTTCCCAAAAACAAAATCGTTGATCAGATCATCTTCGACAATTTCGGCTTTAGTGCAAAAATCTTCGTCTGAAAACAATAATTCCTCAATACCTTCGAGCGTTTTTTCATCCGAAATACATCCCAAAAGGTATTGGCGAATAGTTTCCAAATTGTTCGGATTTTCGTTCATTTACTCCTAAAATTAAGTGTCTTTTTGCGTTGAAACATCACTTTATTTAAGCCGCGCATTTTTCCAAACAAATCCTTAAAGTCTGTTTGATTCGCAAGACACGCATCCGTAAAGCAGTTTTGCTCAACGACAAAGTTTCCGATAATTTCTCGCGCAATGTAATTTTTGCCGACTTATTTTCGCTGAAATAATCCAGAATCAAGGTTCTGTTTTCTATCGAAAGTTCACCCAAACAACTCTCCAAACAATCATTTGTAATATCAGGAACTTTTTCAGCAACTGCGATTTGTAATTCTTCAACATTGAGAAAATCTTTTTCCTTTCTCAATGATTCAAGAAAAACATTTTTTGCTACGCCGTAACAAAAAGCCAGCTTGTTTTCGATTGAGGCATCGCCGATTTTCAAACAAACACGATTAATGGTTTCATCCGCCAATTCTTCGGGAAAACGACAATTTCGCCCCGCAAAAAAAGTAATTAACCGGAAACGCAACCGCTCATATTCCTCGCCCGCTTTGTCCGCATTTGGACTCAGCCAAGCCAGAAATTTTGCAAACCGCTCCGCTGTAAGCTCTTTTTTTGCTGTATCTTTTGGCAAATTTAATGCTCTAAAAAAGTATTGTTTGAGAAATCAAGGTTAATGTAACTTAATTTGAAAGTTTGAGCAAGATGTTTTTTGGGAAAAGAAAAAACCAAGCCTGTGGGGGGCTTGGCTAAAGTGTTTAATTCGCAAAGGGGTTATTTTTCGCCTTTGGTTAATTTTGTGGAACATTTGCTGACAAGTTTTGCATTCATAAACATACCTGATGGAGTTAATCCGCTATTGTGGACTTGGACAATTAAAGTATGTATTCCAGGAGTTGTAATTGTTGTGGAGAAAGCTGGAGGCGAGTTTTGCGTATTAAAACACCAACCTCCACCGCATTGCGAGAGAGGAGTAGAGGATGTGTTATCCAAATAGAACTTAACATCATCGTCAGCTCCTAAATTTCCGGCTAATTTTACTTCTTGCCCAATTGTGCAGTTGGGAATAAAAAATTGAAGTTTATATTCATAATCTCCTTGGGGAACATTACCTATAGAACCATTAATATTTGTTGAAACCCACTTTGCACTTCCAATATTTAGATTCCAAGCTCCATGTATTGAAGTTGGAAAAGCAACTGGACTTCCGTTTACTGTCCAATTATTGCCTTGAATTGTGCTTAAATCCAAAGTGTTACTTCCTTCCAGACATTTGCAACATCCCAAAGTTGGTAATTTTTCTCTTTCTGCTTTTACATCAATCGGGTCTTTTACTTTTCCTAAGCCCGAAGGATTGAGTTGAGCAAACAATGCTGATGCAACAGTAAAAATAACAAACATTGTTCCGACAATTAAATTCATTTTTTTCATTTTCTTTCACTCCAAAATTTTTATTTTTCTTAGCTACAAATTCGTGCTTCGTTTTGGTGTGATTTTTGATAACAAAACGTAACGCCAAAAATTTTATTTTTTTTCAACCTTTGCAAAATCCTCAAAAACACGCTTAAAATTTTGGTATGAAAACTTTGCTTGAAGCCATTCGACCAACAACTTTTATTGAATCCGACAAACTGAAAAAACAGTTAGGAATTGACCTGACAATTGCCTCAGAAACTTTCCAAATCACGGGCAGCTTCAAATTCCGAGCGGCATATAATTTGGCATTAAATGTTCCAAATGATGAGATCGTAACGGCATCATCGGGAAATTTTGGACAGGCTCTCGCGTGTGCGTGCGAAATTTTAGGAAAGAAAGGTGTCGTAGTAATGCCGGAAACTTCCGCTCAAGTTAAGATCAATGCAGTAAAAGGTTATGGAGCAACCGTTGATTTGGTTGATACCAAACAAGTTAGACGCGAAGATCGGGTTCAGCAAATTTTAGATACAATGCCGAATGCTTATCGTGCAAGTGCCTATGACGATTCTTTTGTTATTGATGGCAATTCAACTTTGGGAAAGGAAATAGCAAATTATAAAGATTTTGATGCCATAATTGTTCCTGTTGGCGGTGGCGGATTGAGTTCGGGAATTATCAAAGGTTTATGCGAAATCGGCAGTTCAATTAAAGTTTATGGCGCAGAACCACTTTTGGGCAATGATGCCTCGCGCTCGTTACAAGCGGGCGAAATTGTTGCCAATGAGATTGAACCGATGACAATTGCCGACGGGGCAAGGACTTTGAGTTTAGGTAAGCAAAATTGGGCGATTATTAAAGACGGAATAGCAGGAATAATCGAAGTTTCAGACGAAAAAATTGCTGAGGCAATGCGGCTTTATTTCGGTTTGGCAAATCTGAAATGCGAACCTACCGGCGCTTTAAGTTTCGGCGCAATTTTGGAAAATCGTGACCCATTTAAAGATAAAAAAGTTTGTCTTATCGTCAGTGGCGGAAACGTTGATACGGAAGTTTACCGAAAAATTTTAGCGGGTTAATTTTTTGAGATAAACGCCTGAAAAAGTTACATTTGCCCCGCCGCAATTCATATTATCAGAAACGATCAGATAATTTCCGACCAGATTAAAAGTAACTTTACAGGCAAATTCATCCTTATCATCTTCGCCATATTTCAAGGTTTCCGAATTCCAAACAGCTTTTCCGTCCAATTCGCCAACGTGAACATTGTTTGCCGAACCTTTCCAAAAGGCATTTCCTTTAACTTCAAAAGTATTTAGATTTTTGCTCTTTTTGATTTGGATTTCGTTATCGTAAAACTTCCAACTTCCAGCCAAAGAATCCGTTGATTTATCTAAATTCAGAAATTCCAAATTCTTTAGAGAAATCCATCCAACCGTTTCATAACCCTTTTTGGGTTGATACCAAACACAAGCCCATTCGCCAAATTTTCGGGAAATAATAACTTCATTTCCGGCAATTAAATAACTTTTTTGCCGACAATTTTTTCCGTTGGGACAGTTTTCATCATCGCCGTAAAAATAAATTCGCTCTCCTTTTTTGGCTTTTACATTTCCCAACGAATAATTTTTACTTTCGCGTGGAAATGCCCCATTTCGACACCAGTTTTCAGGGTTTCCCTCTAATTGAGCAAAAATTGGAGAAACTAATAAAATCAATAAAAATATAATTCTTTTCATTTTTATTTTTTGGTAAAATGCGAAATCAAATTTATCAAAACAACTACAAACCCAAAAATCCAAACCGGAATAAAAAAAAGGTATCCGCCAAGGTTTTGCGCCATCAACCAACTTTTTTGCTGCCGTTGTAATATTCTAAAAATCAAATCGGTAATGGTTAGGATAATACCCGCCATTATCATTACCATCCAATCGGGAAATTTTAAAAGAAATCCGCCAATAGCTACAAAAATGCCCGCAAAAACAAACATTAACAATCCTAAAAGGTTTCCTTGAATCACAAATTTTCCTCACAGTTATTAATCTGTTAAATCAATATTTGAACGAATTGTTTAATTTTTATTGCATTTTTTTCAATATTTGTCGGCGTAAATAGTCCAAAGCCGCTTGTGAAGCCCGCCAACGAATTAAATATCTGTCTCCGGGAAGTAAAATTTTGAAAGACTTTGCCTGAAATTCATCAGCGTAACCCACAAAAACCAAACCGACAGGTTTTTCCTCCGTTCCGCCGGTCGGTCCTGCGATTCCCGTGACCGAAATCGCATAATCCGTTTGAGCTTTTTCGCGCATTCCACGAGCCATTGCCTCGGCTACCTCGGCAGAAACTGCACCGTGTTCTTCAATTAATTCTTTTGGAACTGACAAACTACGGATTTTAGCTTCATTCGCATAACAAATTGCCCCTTCGATAAAATATTCGGATGAACCTGAAACTTCAGTAACTCTCCGGGCAACCAAACCGCCCGTGCAGCTTTCGGCAATTGAAAGCGTTTTCTTGTTTTCCTTCAATAAATTACCGATAACCTCCTCCATTTTTTCACCATTCATTGCAAAAACTGCAACTCCTAGTTTATCTACAATTTTATTGGCTAATTCATCCAAAATTGCATCTGCTTCGGATTCTGATTTGCTTTGAGCGGAAAGATGAAGTTCGATTTCACTTTTGTTAAATAGAATTGAGGTTTCAACATTTGAATAGGATTTGTAAATTGGGGCGATGGCTTCATCAACTGCCGATTCACCAATTCCCGAAACCCGCAAAAGTTTGCGTCTGACATAAATTTCTCCGGCTTTTTCACGCAGTTTCGGCAAAATAAAGTTGGTGAACATCGGCTGATTTTCGCGGGGCGGACCCGGTAAAATTCCAAAGATTTTATTGTCAATTTCAATCAACATTCCAACCGCTGAACCGTTCGGATTAGGCAAGACTTCCGCTCCGTCAACGATAAAAGCTTGACGTTTGTTGATTTCTGGCATTTCCCGCCCCCAACGCTTGAACCGTTCGCGCAGATCCTGTTCTAATTCATCCAAATAAACAAGTTCCCGTCCGACTGCCTGAGCGGAAACGGTGCGCGTAATGTCATCTTCGGTAGGACCCAAACCGCCCGTTGAAAGCACAATATCCGAGCGTTTCAGAGCGTCACGGATTGTCTCTTCAAGACGCGATTTATCGTCACCGACAATCGTTTTGAGTTTAACTTCAATGCCGATTTCGTTTAGTTTTTCCGTTAGCCAGAGACTGTTAGTATCTGTTTTTGTTGGTGTTAAAAGTTCCGAACCGATTGCGATAATTTCTGCAGTTAACATTTACCTAGTCTAAGGTCTCAAGTCCAAAGTCTCAAGTCCTTTCTTTTACTTTTTACTTTTTATTTATTTGTCGTAAATGTCATGCAAAACTTCGGAAATTGTTTTGCGGTTTTGTGGAATTTTGGGTTCTTTTTTCTTTGGTTTTGAATTTTCAGGTTTAGGCGAATCATCAACCTTTTCATTGATTAAAGTTGCAAAGGTTGTAAAGTTGAATTTTGTTTCCGATTTTTCGGCTTCGGTCTGTTGGATTTGATCGTAATTTGGAATATGTCTTTCACCCTCCAAATGTGCAATTATCCCGCTTTCAACGCTTTTTCGTTGTTCGCCTTGGCTAATTTGAGTAGCTAGTTTCTTTTCCTCTAAAACTTCGAGAGCCTTTTTACTTTCGTCCAAAATAACTTGTCCGCGATTGCGTCTGGTTCTTTCCAGCGCCCGAATTGCTGCTGAGGTTTGTGGTGCTTCAGCCGGTTCCCGTTCAATTTTCCGCAAAACTTTTACATATTCTTTCAATTCCGGGGTGGCGTAAAGATATTGAGCTTCGTCAGAAGTGTTATTTTCTAAAACATAGGTCAAATGATTGACTGCCGATTTATAATTGCCGATTCGATGATAAAGCGCACCCAAGGTAAAATAAACGAGCGGAGGTGCACCGCTCATTCTTTGCAAAATCAGTTCACCATTCGTGATAACCTCTTGAATTTCAAAGCCAAACCAGCGACGGTCATCATCGCGCAAAATTTCATTGGCAGTTAAATAAAATTCAAAAACATCACGCACACCATTGTGCGAAGGACTTAAAAAAGTCTTCCAGACAAAATAAGCGAAAATACCAAAAAATGTAATCACAAACAAAGGAAAACCCGTTACCAGCAACATCGTCGCAATTACGCCAAAGGCTAAAAAATATTGCGTTTTTTCCTTGATCGAATCAGGTAATTTTTTTTGAAGTTTGTTATTTTCGCTCACGATTGAAGTTTATTCTGCCGGTTTCTCCTCGCTTTTGGTCGTCTTGCGGCGGGTGTTTGGTTTCTTTGCTTCAGTTTTTGGTTTTGCCGTTCGGGTGGCTGTAGTTTTTTTAACTTTTGGTTCTTCGGGTTTGACCTCAGTTTTTTCTTCTTTTACTTCTTCCTGATGTTCAGTCGGACGTTTTGCTTTTTTTTCTTCCTCTTCCATCTTAAAGCCGAAATGGGCAATACCATCACGGATTTTTTCTCCGACTGTAAAAGGCAAATTCAAAATATAATTTAGAGTTTCGCCGAGTGTAGTTTTTTCTAATTCCAATAATTGTTGGATTTTTTCCTCCAAAGGAAGTTTTGAAAATTCTTTTTCAAATGCTTCAAAGGTAGTTTCAACCGGTTTTTTCTTTTCTGTAGTCATCACACAAATTTCTCCTGCTTTTTCGATTTTAGCCTGACATGAAAGGCGTTCACCGTTATTACGTCTTTGTGCGCTTAGATGTTCCAATTCTGCTTGGGTTGGCTGTGAAAGAAATTCCGCCCCCTTAATAATTTTCACCGCACAGTCGTCACATTGTCCGGTTCTGCCGCAACTATCTTCGATCCTAATGCCGAATCTAAGTGCTACATCAATTAAATATGCGCCAACCGGTGTGATTCCGTGCCGCCCTGATGGTTCAAATTTTATTTCTGTTTCCATAAAATCTTCTGAGTTTATTTACAAAATTATCTTTTGCTGACACCTGCCACTACCCGCACACGAGGTTGTGCGCCTGATGACAAACTATTGGTTTCTTTTTGTTGGCATTCCTGACAAAGCCCCAAAATCCGTAAACTATGATGTGTCGGTTTGAAATTATATTTTTCCGCCATGGCATCCTGCATTGCTTCCAGCTCAGGTGAAAAAAATTCAATTACTTTTCCGCATTCGGTGCAGATCATATGGTCGTGATGTTCGTGATCGTGATGGTGCTCATAATAAGTTCTGCCGTCACCCAACCTAACCTCTCGCGCTAAACCTGCTTCTGTCAATAATTTAAGCGTGCGATAAACCGTAGTTTGCCCAACCGTTTCATCCTCTTTCTGAACCAGCCAATATAAATCTTCGATGGAAAGATGTTCTTCGGTTCGCAAAAAAACTTCCAGAATCAAATCACGCTGACCTGTTTTGCGAAGACCTGATTTCTGAATATGCTCCAAAAATATTCTCTTTTCCTCTTCAAATTTTGCTTTTTTCTTCGGCATATCACTTGCGCTTTGTAAAATCATTCTAACATTTGCAGGTTTGCAAGTGAAGAAGAACTTTACAATATAACGAGGTAAATTTACGGTTTTGCAATACTTTCATTTGAATAAATAATGCCATTAGATAAAATGTATGCAGCTTAAAGTAATTTCCAAAATCATTCGTCTATAGAAAATATGGACTCAATGGTTGATATTGGAATGTCAAACGAAACAAATAACAGCATTACAAAAACCGTCAATCAATTTGGCAAAAAGTTATTCGGCTTCATTCGCGGCAAGGTCAACACACAGGAAGATGCCGAGGACATTTTACAGGATGTTTGGTCACAATACAGCGGTTTGGATGATGCAGAAGAATTAGAAAACGTCAGCGGTTGGCTTTATCAGGTTGCCCGAAACAAAATTATTGACCTTTACCGCAAGAAAAAACCCGATTATTTGGAAGATTACAGTTACGAAACCGAGGACGGCGAATTTGATTTCAAAGAAATCCTGCTGATTGATGAAAGCGAAAGCCCCGAATTGCAAATGCTCAAAGATTTATTTTGGGAAGAATTGATAAAAGCACTTAACGAATTACCAGAAAATCAACGGCAAGTCTTTGTTTTGAATGAGTTTGAAGATTTGACTTTGCAGGAAATTGCCGATAAATATAACGAAAACCTGAAAACGATCATCAGCCGCAAAGGTTATGCAGTAAAACATCTTCGCAAAAAATTGAAATATTTGTATGATGAATTAGCCGGATAAAAATGGAAAACGAAACAAAATCTACTTGGAAAAGGAAGCGATTAATATTTATCGGCTTAATGCTGCTGGTTCCATTTATCAAAAGTGCGTTGATCATGTTCCTTTGGAACGCAATTTTGCCCGACCTTTTTCATTTTCCAATTATCAATTATTGGCAATCATTAGGCTTATTTTTACTTTGCAAACTTCTTTTCGGGAACTTCCCTTTCGGTAAATTTGCCTTTAGAAACAAACCATTCCCCAAACCTCCATTCCGCGAAAAATTTATGAATATGACTCCCGATGAGAAGGAAAAACTCCGCCAACAATGGAAAGAACGCTGTCAAAAATAATTTTCACATAACTTAAAGTAAATCCAAATTTCAAACGTCTTCATAAATGTAATGACTGATTAAGGTCGTTAAATTTATACAAATCAAGGAGATAGAATAATATGTTTGGTCATTGCCATCCTAGAGGAAGAAGAATGAAATTTGAAATGCCGTTTGGAAAGTTCGGATTTCCACCGCCATTTGCGGGAGGTTTTCGCCGCCCGAAATACAATGTTCCGATCAATGTAATTGAGAACGAAAGTGATTATGAAGTAAAAGTTTACGCGACCGATTTCAGCAAAGAAGAAATTACGGTCAAAGTGGTGGACGATTTGTTATATGTCAGCGGCAAAAAAGAAATTGACGAAGAAAACGCCCCAAGTTTTGTTTTACAGGAATTTCCAATCAAAAACTTTGAAAGAATTTTAGCTCTGAACGGAAAAGTTGATACTGAAAATATTTCCGCCCGCAGCGAAAACGAAGTTTTGATAATTACCCTGCCAAAATCAGTTGAAGCAATCAACAAAGGTGTAAATATCGAAGTCAAATAAATTATTCACAGAGATTTAGGGGATAAAATAGAATAAACAAAATATTCTTTCAAATCCCCTTTATCCCTTGAATTTTGTTTTTGCCCACAATTCTCATAAAATATTGCTCAATATTTATGGATCAAATTGTTTTTCTCGACCGCAAAACCGTCAACGCAAATTTCAGAGCCCCAAATTTTCTGCATAAATGGATTGATTTTGAAATTACTCAAAAATCTGAAGTGGTGGAGCGTTTACAAAATGCTACAATTGCCGTTACCAACAAAGTTCAGATTAGAAAAGAAGAAATTGACCAGCTTCCGAATTTACGAATGATTGCAGTTGCCGCCACCGGAACGGATTGCATTGATGTCCAATATTGCCGCGAAAAAGGAATTGTCGTTTCAAATGTCAGAAATTACGCCTCGTTTTCAGTTCCTGAACATGTTTTTTCTTTGATTCTGGCATTACGCCGTAAATTGATTGAATACAATAATTATACAAAATCTCAAAAGTGGCAACTGTCCGACATTTTTTGCTCCCTTGATTTTCCGATTCACAATTTGCATAACTCCACACTCGGAATTATCGGCTATGGAGTTTTGGGAAAAGCCGTTGAAAAACTTGCATTAGCCTTTGGAATGAAAGTTTTAATTGCAGAACACAAAGGAATTACAACGGCACGAGAAAATCGAATAGCTTTTGAAGAAGTAATCCAAAATAGCGACATTATTTCGCTGCATTGTCCTTTGACCGATGAAACTCGTAGTTTGGTAGGAAAACCGGAATTCCGCCAAATGAAACATAATTCTTTGTTGATAAACTGCGGTCGCGGCGGATTAGTTGACGAAAATGCCCTGGTCGAAGCCATAAAAAACGGGGAAATTGCGGGCGCAGGAGTTGATGTTTTGAGCAATGAGCCGCCAATCAATGGAAATCCGCTGTTGGATGCCAATTTGCCAAATTTGATTGTCACTCCGCACATTGCCTGGGCAAGTCTGGAAGCAATGCAAGTCCTTGCCGATCAGGTAATTGACAACATTGAGGCGTTTATCAAAGGAATTCCTCAAAACAGTGTAAATTGAATTTTCTTCCATAAAACATTTTCAATTAACCAATAAAATCCGCACATCCCGAACATTTGTTCCGGTTGCGCCGGTCACAATCACATCGCCCAATTCTCTAAAAAAATTATAAGAATCGCTGTTTTCTAAAAATTGAATTGGGTTCAAATTTAATTTTTTTGCTCGTTCCAGCGTCGTTTGATCGGCAACCGCTCCGGCAACCGGGGAATTTCCATCAATGCCATCCGTTCCGCCACTCAAAACGGCAAAATCAAATTTTTCATCGGTTTGTTTCTCAAATTCCAGCAGACATCGAAGCACCGTTTCCAAATTTCGTCCGCCAATTCCCTTTCTGCGCACAGGACAAACAAACTCGCCCCCGGAAATCAAAGCGACGAGTTTGTTTTTATGTTTTGATTTTAATTTTAATGCACGTTTGACCAATTCCCGACAGCCTTCTTCAATTGGATTTTCAACCAAATCATCAACGGTTTCCACGATTATATTCGAGCTATTAAGAATGTTTGCAATACTTTCAACCGCCGTTCGATTGTCCAGCAAAGTATGAAAAGTGTGTTTAATTAGAGGAAATTTGTTTTCAGTTTCGGTTCCTTTTTCCAAAAAGTCTGCCACCGATTTTGGTAGTAAATCCTTGATTTGATACTTTTCTGCAATCTCCAACGCTTCTTTTCTTGAGTTATTAACCGGAAATGTAGGTCCCGAAGCGACACTTTTCTCATCTCCCTGATTTGTATCGGAAATTATCAAAGAAATTTGGCGGGCTTGTGGAGCAATCCGACTTAATCCGCCGCCTTTTATCTCGGAAATTGATCGCCGTATAATATTCATTTCATTGATTTTCGCTCCGCAATTAACCAAAACTTGATTTGTCTTTTGTAAATCTTTGAGTGAAATCTTTTCATCTTTTGGCAGTTCCAACATTGCTGATCCGCCGCCGGAAATCAGAAAAATAACCAAGGCTTTTTCATGATTAGTTTTTTTCAATAATTCAATGGCGGCTCTCGCAGCCAATAAACTTGAACGGTTTGGAACCGGATGCCCGCCTTTGAAAAGCTGCCAATTTGAAGGTAGTTTAGTTGTCTTTTTCGGTGCAGAAACAATGCCTTTGGTAATTTTATTTCCCAAAATTGAGTTCAAACCAACCGCCATTGGAATCGCCGCTTTTCCTAATGCCACAACACAAATTTCTGTAAAATCCGATAGTTGAAATGATTCATAACAAATATAAAGTGTTGAATTTTCTACTTTTACATTTTCTTTTACTGATTTTTCAGCATCAATGGTCAAAAAAACTCTACTGAACAAATCCAACGCCATAGTGCGGAGGTTTATTTCATTTTTCCATTTCGTCTTTTCCATTTCTGCTTAAATTAATTCGTCCACTAATCCGATATTCAACGCTTCATCTGCGCCAACCTGTTTTGCTGTTAAAAACATTTCCAAAGCTTTTGCCTGCCCAATCAAACGCGGTAATCTTTGAGTTCCGCCCCAACCCGTCATGATTCCCAGATTCGCGCCGGGATGACAAAAAATCGCTTTTGGCGTGGCAATTCTCTTTTTGCAACTTAAAGCCAAATCCAACGCACCGCCAAAACAAAATCCATTGACCAAAGCGATTGTTTCCTGCGGCAATTCCGAGATTTTTTTCATCAAATTTTGTCCGCGTAACGCATATTCGCGGGCTGTTTCACTGGTCACTTGGGCAATTTCGTTGAGATTTGCGCCTGAGGCAAAAACATTGTCAACGCCGGTAAAAATAATCTTTTCAATATCTTGGCGGGTTGCCAAATCTTCTGTAATCCGATTTAACTCATCTAAAACCACAATCGAAAGCGGACTGCGAATTTCGGGACGGTTAAAGCGAATTATTAAGGTCTTTTCCTTCGTTTCCAACAAAAGATTCGGCAAGTTTTCCACTTTCATACGTCTTATTATTGATTCTAAATGCGTTTTAGTTTATACCATTTCTGCGAACTATGAAAAAAGACGATTTTCCGACGCGCTCGCAGGTTTTAGTTTTCCGAGCCAAAGCGTCTCTGCTCCAAATCAAACGCGGATTTGAAAATTATTTTGACAAAAATCTCAAAAAATTTTCAGTTGACCAAAATTTCAAAGAAAAACCTTCTTTGGCAGAATCTATCACGCCTTTATGGACGGAAAAAGAACTCGAAGAACAATTTTTACAAGCCGGAAAAATTCAAAATTTGCGCCAGGCGATCAGAAAATTGAACGGGTTGCGAGTTCCTGCGAATCAAGTCTTTAGTTTTTGGCAGCACGTCGGAAAAACCACGCGGCGCAAAGGTTACGAAGCAGGGCGCGAGCTGCGCGAAGGCTGCATAATTCCCAATATCGGCGGAGGTTTGTGCCAATTGTCCAACGCGCTTTACGATACTGCCTTGAAAGCGAATTTTGAAATCGTCGAGCGTCACGCACACACACAGGTGGTGCGAGGCTCTTTAGCCGAACAAAATCGGGATGCTACGGTTTTTTGGAATTACGTTGATCTTCGGTTCAAATCCCAAAATGATTTTTACCTTGATATTTCAATGGATTCCGAAAATCTGACGGTTCGTTTTCGCGGCGAAAAACAACAAAATAAATCGTTGATTTCGATTTCGAGAAACAAAACTATTAAACCTGCCGAAATCGGAAGCTGTGCAACTTGCGGAGTCAGCGACTGCCATTTGATGGTTAAACCAAACGAAGAACTTATAAATTTTGGGCGGACTGCATTTTTAGTTGATGAGTTTTCGCCCGAATTTGACGAATATATTCAAAAAAATCGGTGTGATAAAGACGTTTTGTTTATTCCGTTGGACGGCAATTTTTTCAAAAAAGCCAATTACGCCTGGACTTTGAAAGGGTTTTCAAAAATCAATCAAAGCCTTTTGGTTACGGCAATCCGTTCTTACAAATCGCGTCAGCTCGCCACCCAAGGCGCGTCACGGCAAAACAATCTTTTGGGGATGTATGAAGTTTTGGCTCTAACTTACGCTAAACAGTTGAAATATGATGCTTTACATCTGGTTGTTCAGCAAAATTTATTGCCTTTTTTATGGAATAACGGTGATTTAGGCGGACGAACTTTTGATGTTTTGATGACCGCTTTGCCAATGCGCGATTTACAAAAACGTTTGGATTTTGCACGAAATTCACATCCCGAAAGCACCACTCTGGGGGATTTTCGTGCCGATGAATGGTTGGTCGAAGCCGAAATGAAAGCCTTGCGCTATGCCCGAAAAATAATTACGCCGCATTCGGAAATCGCATCATTATTCCCCGAAAAAGCCGTTTTGTTGGATTGGAAAATTCCTACTGTCCAAAGTCCAAAGTCCAAAGTCCAAGATCCAAAACCAACCATTCTTTTCCCCGCTTCAACTGTTGGACGCAAAGGGGTTTATGCGTTACGCGAGGCAATTCAAGGGTTGGATATTAAACTCTTATTGCTTGGTTCAATCATCGAAAAAGAAGATTTTTGGCAAGGTTTTGACATTGAAAAAACTACTTTGGATGAAGGTTTGAAAAAAGCTGATTTAGTAGTTTTGCCCGCTTTTGTCGAACATAAACCGCGTCCGCTATTGAAAGCAGCGGCGATGGGAATTCCCGTTATTGCCTCCAAAGCCTGCGGAGTTGAAAATGTTGCAGGAATTAAAAGTATCGAATTTGACGCACTGACTTTGCGAAATGAAATTTTGAACAACCTGAAAATCAATGAAAGAGTATCAGCGAAATACGAAACAGTCTAATTTCAATAATTTACCGCCTGAAACAGTTCAAGCGTGCCGAAAATATTTTGAAGACCACGAATTGGAAAAAATCGAATCAAATATTTTGTTGTGTTGCGAAACGACTTCTTCCAAATTGAAACAAGGCTTTTTCGGCAAACTTTTTGGCGGCGGAAATTTTGTTCATTACACAGCAGTTTTCTTCACGCCGGAAAGACTTTTTTGGGCTAATACCGATCAAAAAAATCACGTTGTAGTTTTATCTGCTAAATTTTCCGAAGTTGAAATTACTGATTTTGACTCCAAATTGATTGAGGATAAAGGTTTGAATGTTTTTGGCTCAATTGGTCATTTTAAGGAAAGGGTGCAAGCTTTTATCGGTTTTGGCGAAGAACCTTTTGCCAATGAATTCCGCCGAAAATTAAAAGAAACTGCCCGAAAATAATTCTTCCGATTGCAAAAAAATTCTCCTAAGTTATAGTTGAAGCTATGTTGAGAATAAACAAAGCACATCCCTGGCATGGAATCAGAATCGGCGAAAAAGCTCCGCACGAAGTAACGGTTTTTATTGAAATCGTGCCAAGTGATACAGTCAAATACGAGGTTGACAAAGAAACAGGTTATTTAAAAATTGACCGTCCGCAACAATATTCAAATGTTGTTCCGGCAAATTATGGTTTTATCCCGCAAACCTATTGTGCCGAAGGAGTTGCATCAATCGCCCGTGAAAAATCAGGCAAAGAAATTAATAAAGGTGATGGCGATCCCTTGGATATTTTGGTCTTGAGCGAACACCACATTCCACGCGGCGACATTATTTTAAAAGCCAAACCAATCGGCGGCTTTTGTCTGATTGACGGGGGCGAGGCTGATGATAAAATCATTGCGGTTTTGACCGGCGACAAGGTTTACAGTGAATATCAGAATATTTCCGAATTGCCAAAAGGTATTTTGGAACGATTTGAACATTATTTTTTAACTTATAAAAGTTTGCCGGATCAACCAAATAAATGCGAAATTGCATATAGTTATGGCAAAGAAGAAGCCTACAAAGTAATTGAACAATCAATCAATGATTATCAAAATTTGTTGGCAAAACTTAAATAAAAAAAGTTCCGTTAGAGTTTTGGTCTAGGTTCTGTTGACATAAGCAATTTTCATTAAAAGTCCCGTGAGGGACGAGATATTTATAGCCGAATTTGGGATACATAATCCGAAGTTCCAGCGGAACGACATATTTTTTATGCCGTTGCTCTGCAACTCAAAGATTATTTTGGCAATTGAGCTATAAATATTGCGCTCCTCTGGAGCTAATTTCCTTATGTCAACAGAACCTAACAGAACCTTTAAAATATTAATCAATTTTCGTTATTTTCCTTTTTCAGCCATAGTTTTTGAGTTTGAAAAAATCTCAACTATTTTTTGATTAAAAGCAGGCAAATCCGCAGGTTTTCGACTTGTCACCAAAAGCCCGTCAATGACAACCTCTTGATCTACCCATTTGGCTCCGGCATTTTCCAAATCCGTTTTCACTGACTGCCAGGAGGTTACGGTTTTTCCTTCAACTGCCTTCGCATTAATTAAAAGCCATGGACCGTGACAAATTGCAGAAATAGGTTTATTTGCTTCCAAAAAACTCTTAACAAAATTTACTGCTTCATCTTTTGTCCTCAAAAGGTCGGGGTTAATCACGCCGCCCGGTAAATGAAGCGCATCAAAATCATTCACCTCAGCTTCATCTAAAGTTAAATCAACTTCAACTGAATCACCCCAATCTTTGTCTTTCCAACCTTTAATTTCACCACTTTTTAATGAAACTATTTTTACCTCTGCTCCCTCATCCTGTAGGGCTTTTTTGGGCTCCAATAATTCACTTTGCTCAAAACCGTCCGTGGCTAAAATTGCAATTTTTTTCCCTGTTAACTTTCCCATTTTTACCTCATTTTAATTAATTGATGTCTTGAATTAGTTCATAAAAACTAAGCCAAAGGTAAACAGGGCAAACAACGTGCCAGTTTGGATTTTTTGATAAAATCCGGCATTTATTTGTGTTTTTCAAAAAACTGAAAAGTCAAAAATAAAAAATATCTTATTTAGGAACCAATAAATTTGCATCTATACTACCGTCATCAAGCGCAAAATAAGTATCTAACCAATCCCAAGTTCTCCAAATCTTTTTGCCCACCTTCATTGGTAATGGGTCATAAAGCAACAATCCCGTATCGGCAACTCCGGCAATTACGGTTACGTGATAAGTTCCCGTATATCCGCCTTTTGCTCCTGCCGCCCAAATCGGTCCCCTTGCTAACAGAATTTTGAAATCATCAAAACCGCGTTTTTGTCTTGGTAAGGCTTTCATCCCGAGCCGTCCTGCAAGCTCGACACAAGTAGTTGTTGCATAACCCGCATTTGTGTCGTAAAGCTGAAATAAGTTTGATGGTGCATCCGTCACAAATTCCGGGTCTTTAATTGCAGTTTTATTATTATCTTCTGCCCATTTGTGCATCATTTTTGCACTAAAATACCAACAGGCATTTGATTTATCCTGAGGCAACAATGTTACATTCGGAACTAAGATAATTGCCATTTCATTTCCTCCAAATTCTCTAAAAACATCTAAACTTTTGACGGAATTGAATTTAACTTTTGCCTTACAAAGTTGTTTATTTTTATTTATTATTAAAAAAAGATCGCCCAGGTTGCGAAGTCTTCGGAAAAGTTTTCAAAATGGTGCGGGATTTTGGCGGGAACGAAAAAAGTATCCCCAATTTCACAGGAAAATCTTTTATCTTCAATAACTATTTCCCCGCTTCCCCGAACAATAAAGTAAAATTCATCTTCTTCGTGAAAGGTTTGGTAATCGGTTCCGCGGGGCGCGAAAAAGACGAGTGAAACTTTGCCTTTTTTAAAAGGTTCAATGTCCCACACGCCTTCTTTCCATTTCTCATTTGCCGGCAAAGGTAGTTTTGCCAACATTTCTTCGATGGTAAATTTCATCTAAAAAATTATGGTCATCACTACAGTCAAGGAAGGAATAATAAAGCCCCAATATTCAGCCGGAATAAAGAAAAACGCGTGTTTATTACTTGTTAATTCGATATTTTCGTTCATCAAATTTCCGACGATCCAAACAGCAAATCCGGCGGGCAAAGAACCAATGATTTTAAATAAACCGTAGCTTTCGTAAGTTCCGTAACCAAAAATCCCATTGGTGATCAGTTGGACAACCCACAGAGTAACAAACCAAATAATTGGAACTACGATTCCCCATCCTCTCCAAATTAAAAGCATAAAATTTCTCCTGTTTTTTTAAGGTTTTGGTAAAACGATTTTTGAGTTTAGCAAAATTCAAAAACATCATAATCCAATTCTTTTTAAATTGGAAATATTTTAAATATTTGGCAAAACAAATGCTCCAAGATGTGGTTTGTCAGTATTTAAACAAGTTTGCAAAGCAATTTCTACAGCATTTCGCAAATCTTCAGGAATAACAATCGCGTCAACCAATCCTCGAGCCGCAGCGTGTTTGGCATCCAATTCCTTTTCATAAGTCGCTCTAACTTTATCCATTTCAGCAATTAGAGCCTCATCGGGTGCTTGTTCCGCTTTTTTAAGTTTTTCCAACTGCGTTCCGAAAATCGCTTGGACAGCCGAATCCCCTTCCATTACGCCCATTCTACCTGTCGGGAGCGAAAAAATAAAATCGGGATCAAAACCTTGTCCAGCCATCGCGTAATAGCCCGCGCCGGAAGCGTGATTGATGGTCAAAACAATTTTCGGACTGGTCGCCGTTGCCATCGCTTCGACAAACATCGCGCCCGAACGAATGATGCCCGAATGTTCGGCTTCCGCGCCAACCATAAAGCCGGAAACGTCTTGGATATAAACAATTGGAGTCGAATGACGATTACAATTTTCAATAAAATACGCGCATTTTTCCGCCGAATCTTTGTAAATGATTCCACCGAATTTCGGAGGTTTGCCAGCCGAATTTTTGACCATTCCGCGAGCATTGGCAATGATTCCGACTTGAATTCCACAAATCCGCGCCGTTCCGCAAATCATTTCTTTGGCAAAATCAGCTTGAAATTCGTCCAATTCGCCTTCATCCAAAATGCAGTCTAAAACCTCGCGCATATCGTAGGGGGATTTATGTTCTTGGGGTAAAACCTCGTAGAGTTTTTCGGGCGAACTTTTCGGCTTTTGCGGCTCGGTAATCGAGACTTTGGTCTGATGTTTGTTTGGCAATTCGGAAACAAGTTTGCGGATTTTTTCCAGACATTCCTGTTCGTCTTTGGTTCGATAATGCGCCACGCCGGAAATTGCATTATGAGTCATTGCACCGCCAAGCGTTTCATTATCAATACTTTGCCCGGTAGCACCTTTGACCAGATTTGCTCCGCCTAAACCCATAAACGAAGTTCCTTCGACCATCAAAATCACATCCGAAAGTGCCGGAAGATACGCGCCGCCCGCCACGCACATTCCCATCACAGCGGCAATTTGCGGAGTTTTCAAATATCGGCGCATCAACGAGTTGTAATAAAAAATCCGCGCCGCACCGTATTGACCGGGGAAAACTCCGCCTTGGTAAGGCAAATTAACCCCTGCGGAATCAACCAGATAAATTATCGGAACATTATTCCGCATCGCAATTTCCTGTGCGCGAAGAATTTTTTTTATGGTTTCGGGATACCACGCACCGGCTTTGATGGTCGCATCATTGGCAATGACCACACACTCGCGCCCGTGAATCCGTCCAATCGAAGTCACAACCGCCGCCGCCGGAGCTTGACCTTTGTATTCGTCATAAGCGACCAACAAACCGATTTCCTGTTGATAAGAATCTTTATCAAACAATAAATCAATCCGTTCACGCGCCGTCAATTTACCTTGCGAATGGATTTTTTCGATTTTTTCCACGCCGCCGCCGAGCTTCAATTTGCGCTCAAGACGGATGTATTCTTCGGCTAATTCTTTAAGTCTGGTTTGTTGTTCTTGGGTTTTCATTACTGCAAAATAAATCTGTATGAATATTGGTTAATGTCTTTTGTTTTACCTAATCTTTTATCTTCTCGAAAATCATCAAGCACAGCTTTTCTAGCTTCCGGTCTGGCAAATTTATTCAAACCGTAAAGTCTAATTGTTTCTTCAGCTCTTTGTTGTTCTTCAATTGTTCGCTCAAGATTTGGGCGGATAAAAATCCCTTCAAGTGTTTCATCTAACCTAAAATAGTGTTGAAAGGAATAAATTACTTGGTCCGGCTTTAATGGTTTGCAATTATCGTTAAATTCATCAAGTTTTTTCTGACAATTTGGGCAACAGTAAAAAAGATTTATCCAAGTATATGCAAGAAGAGGAAACTTTCTTTTTGGCTTAAAATGCTCAATAGTAGCTCCAGATTGTTTTAATGGCTGAATATCGCAAAAAGAACAATGATTAGCTGTCATAATGTATAGTTTTTCTGCAATTTCTTCGTAACTGCTATGCCAATGAAATGAATAATTTGGATTATTTTCCCAATTTGTTTTGAGTTGTTTTCCCCATTTTTTGTAATTTTCAATCAAACAATTAGGAGATTCAATTCTTTCAGATTTCATCATAATTTATAAGGTTTCTTCTTAATCTCACTTAATTCTTGGAGTTCTTTTCTAACTAATTGTTTTAACTGGTCGTTTGGCTCATCAGCTAAACTTCTGGCTTTTTCAAGCAATTTTTCTTCGGTAGATTTATCCGCTCCATTTGAGATGATTTTATTTTTCAGCTTTTTGAATTCTTCAAAATTATTTTGGACTTCTAAACCAAATAACTGTTCAATCCCAAAGACTTCGCGCAAAACCTGTGTAATCGTATCGCTGTTTTCAGATTCAACTACTTCTTCAACCTTTGCCTTTCCATTTTCATCCAATTTCAACTTATAGACCCAAGCATCATCAACCGAATTAACCACAAACGGCGAATGTGTCGAAACAAAAATCTGAGCATTTTTGAAGAGTTTTTGGACGACAGGCAAAACTTTTCTCTGCCAGGCGGGATGGAGATGAACTTCGATTTCGTCGAGCAATAAAATCAGATTTTTTTCAGTTATTGGTAAATCATCTTGCCATTTCAACAAATCAACTCTGCCAAGCAAATCAGCAATCCAACTAATTAAAGAACGTAAACCATCAGGCAAAACGTCAAAATCCAATTCTTGATTGTTGATTTTAGTTATAAGTCTCGTCGGTTCCGTTTCTAAATCAAATTCAACTTTCAAATCTGTAATTTCAAAAATTGCATTTTCTATTGATTTTATTACAATCTCAAACCTTTTCGCCTTTTCATCATTTCGCCCCTTTTCAATTGCATTTTTTGAAATATTGTTTGCAATTAATTGGTTGATAGTTAATTGGTTAAAATTGGAATAATTTTTTACGAATTCAAGTGATTGAAACAATGGATTAAACTTTATAGGCTCTTTTATTGCCTCAACATCTTCACTTTTTACCTGCCGATAACCAGAAAATGCAAATACAGCAAATTTTAATCCTTTTGAATCCATCTCCTCGTCTCTTTGAAAAGAATTTACCCATTTTCCATAACCAAAAAGTTTTCCATTACTAGGAATATTAGCCAATTTAGTTTTAGTATCGCCACAAATTTCAATCTTATAATTAATATTTTTTTCAGTTAATAAAGTGGTAAATCTACCTGAACTATATGGCGTAAATCTAATTCTTTTGTGAAATTCATTCATTAGTGGAGAAGACTTTATTCTATCAATTGAATCGAATGTGCTTGCCAATGCCTGCAAAATCGTAGTTTTCCCCGTTCCATTTTCCCCAGTCAAAATATGAATTTCGGCTTTTCGGTCTTTTATTTCTTTTCCTTTATTGAAATCACATTCTTTGAATTCGATTTCTTCATCATCGAAAACTCCGATATTTTTGAGATGTAATTTGCGGATTTTCATTATTTTACAGTTTTTGGAGTTTCTTTAGAATTTTCCCCTTTACCCAGCTTTTCATCTTGCAATCGTTTGGCTTTCATCAACGAAAGCGAAATTTCACGAAGCTGGTCGGTTTGTTTTAATCGTCTTGTTAATGCCTTGTCAGACATATCAACTTGTTTCATCGTTTTGTAACCTTGCAATATCAGCTAAATACTGCGGTCTCCCTACTTCAATTCCATTTTTTTCAAAAGCGGAGGTTATTTCAAGTAATTCTTGTAAAAGCGTTGCCATAAATGCCTAAAGATAAAATACCACAGCAACTTTTGATAACCAATATTTGACGCAACGAAAAGACTAACCTAACATTCTTAACAGTTTATGATTTGCCAGAATTGTAAAAAAGAAGTTGATAACGATTTAGTGTTTTGCACGGAATGTGGCGCGCGTCTCCACGAAACGATTTCGCAAACACCTACCGTTTTGATGAGCGATTCTGTAATTACTAAACAGTCCGTAAATCCTCCGAAATCAAACTTAAAATGGTTTGTTTTGTTAGCTGCATTTATTGCGCTTCCGATTTCGATTTTTGGCGTTTATTTGTTGTTGAATTTACGAAAAAATCCGGTTGTTACCAATATTAATAAACCCACTAAAACACTAACGCCTTCGACTTCTCCAAAATCAAATACAAACGCCAACCAAAATACAAATTCAAATATAAATTCAAGTAACGCAAACTCAAATATTAATCCATCAAACTCAAATATTAATGCCGCCACGCCTCAGCAATTGGCTTCAAATATTTGGAAAGAACGAATCGAAATTGCTCCCGGTTCACATTATGCAGTTCCCTTTGAAATGTCTTCCGAAGGAGATATTGTCGGAACCGTGACCGCATTACAAGGCTCACCGATTGAAGGTTATGTTTATACCCAGCAGCAATTTGATGAACATTTTCCTGATGTAATTTACAAAACTTTTAGTATTGAAGGCGAAAAAAAAGCCGAAGTAAAACAAAGACTTATCAAGGAAAAATATGTCCTGGTATTTGTCAATAGAAGTGAATCCAGCCTCATTATTGATGGCGAATTTAAAATTGTCTATTGAAGGAATTTTTTGTAGGTTTACGGGCATATTTCAATTAGATTGAAATTTTTTTTCTGTAAAGAGTAATTCCCATGAAACCAACTGTTTTTCTAGTTAAATTTTTTGTGATTTTTTGTTTCGCTTTTTGTGCTTTTTATTTTAATGCGAATGTCGTTTCGTCTCAAAATCCCACTGATATTGACTGTTTCAAAGGAAATTGGACGGTCAAATTACGAAATAACCCGAATCAATCATTTAGCTGGAAGGTCAGCGAGGATTTAAATCAAAGCTGGCTTCACGGCGTGGTTGAACAAAACGGAAACAAAATTTCCACTGATTTTTGGCGGCAAAATGGCAAAAAGATCGAGCGTTTTGCTTTCACCGGCAACAGTGTTTTTGTCAAAATCGAAAGTGAGGGATGGGAAGCGGATAAATTAATTCTAAAAGGTTCGATGAGTGATAAATCCGGCGAGAATAAAATCAGGGAAACAATTACCAAAGTAAGCGAACGCGAATTTAACGCGCTTTGGGAAATGGAAAATTCTGAGGGAAAATGGATTGTTTTTGGAGATGAGATTTGCACCAAATAAACTTTAAAGTTGGAAATTGTCACTTATTCATTTAACAAAACTTAATCTCAATTTGAAATAGAGTTTCAAACCTTCAGACTTTAATCAAAACTATTATCGTTTTTATTAAATAAAACTAATTATTACGCCTCTTGCCTTTGAAATTGGTATCCAGTATATTCAGACACGATTAATCTTGAATTTTCAAAAACATATTTTAAATATTTGCCCAAAAAGTTAAGAGCTTTTTAATTAAATTTTTGTTGGCTGAATTCCAAAGGAGTTAAATTTCAATGAAAAGTTTTTCCAGATCAATATTTTTTTTAACCATTGTTTTGTGTTTAAATCTCTTAAATGTTTATGCTCAGAACTTTAAATGTGGGGACAAATTACGAATTACCCATTCGGCAACGGGTGCAAACCTACATTCACACAACATAAATTACACCCATTCTAATACTTCGGGACAACAACAAATTACTGGTTATCAGGGTTCCGATAGTAATGATTATTGGGTTCTCGAAGACTGCACGTCAAATAATTTAAAGAACGGAACCGAATTTAGACTGCGGCATGTCAACACTGGAAAGTATCTGCATAGCCATAGAAATTTTCTTCCGCCGATTACCAGAGATCAACAGGAAGTAACCGGTTGGGTGGGAAAAGATAATAATGATATTTGGAGAGTTGAAGTTGAAGATCGGGGAAACTGGTCGGTAGGAAAAAGGTTTCGATTAATTCACGTCCAAACCGGTGTTGCCTTGCACTCCCATCCTTTATTCCTGTTTGACAAGCAACAGGAAGTAACAGGTTATAGCGGACGCGATAATAACGACTTTTGGACGGCGAATTATGTCAATGATTCTAATAATGGTATTGGTGATTTAACTTTTAATGGAAATATTCAGCGTTCAAATGTTTCGGCAAAGGTAGCATTTTCAAGTAATGGAAGAGTTGACTACACCGTTGCCTTACGAAACCAGGACAGATATATTGGAAGCTGCCTAGTCTCGTATCTTATCTTTTCTGATTCATATAATAATATCGTAAAGGCTTTTGGCGGGGATCAACTTTGTGTTGACGGGAATCAACCAAATCAATCTCGCGCCAATCGTGAAGATAAGTTCAAATATTCCCTTTCCAAAGATGAAACCAATCGAATTAGTAATGCCACGGTTATTTTTACTCCGGGTGGAAAAATTTCACTTGATTTATTTAGAGGAAATATTTCCAGAGTAAGTGATATGATTCAATCTTGTCCGGAATGTGTGAGAAAGGATGTTTTCATTGATCGAAATCAGATCCCAAGATAGAAAATGGTTGAAATTCAAAACAAAACGCTGAATGTTGAAGAAATCCGTTCTCGATTCCCCGCTTTAAATCGAATGCACAACGGATTTCCGGTTGCCTATTTTGATGGTCCGGGCGGAACTCAAGTGCCCCGGGAAGTGGTTGAAGCAATGACAGATTATCTTTTCAACCACAACGCCAATACGCATTGGGAATATCCAACCAGTAATGAAACGGATGCAATTATTGAGGATTCACGCCAAACTCTGGCTGATTTTCTAAATGCCGCGCCCGATGAAATTGCTTTTGGACAGAATATGTCTTCATTGACATTTCATCTTGCGCGAGCACTTGGACGTGATCTTTCGGCAGGTGATGAAATAATCGTGACGGAATTAGATCATCATGCCAACAGTGATACCTGGCGTTCATTGGAAAAAGACCGTGGGATAATTATTCGGGCGGTTCCGTTTGATATTGAAAGCGGAACACTGGAATTTGAAGCTTTGGAAAGTTATTTGAATTCTAAAACCAAAATTCTGGCAATTGGCGCGGCTTCCAACGCAATCGGGACGATTTCAGATGTCAAAAAGGCTTGTGCTTTAGCCAAAGCAAATGGGACGCTAAGTTTCGTAGATGCAGTGCATTATGCCGCACACAATTTGGTTGATGTCAGGGATTTCGGCTGTGATTTTCTGGCTTGTTCGGCTTACAAATTTTACGGTCCGCACATCGGAATTCTTTTTGGTCGAAAAGAACTTTTAGAAAAAACCGATTTTCCAAAATTGCGTCCAGCTCCGGATAATTCCCCTGACAGAGTAGAAACCGGCACCCAAAGTCACGAATCAATCGCCGGTGCAGCAGCAGCCGTTAATTTTCTGGCTTCGCTTTCCGAAGGCAGTTCCCGCCGTGAAAAACTAGGTTATACCTTTAAAAATATTCATTCCCGCAAAATGGATTTAACTGAAATTTTGTGGAACGGGTTAAGTTCAATTAACGGTATCAGGCTTTACGGTCAGCCGCCAGATGGGAATCGAACTCCAACCGTTGGTTTTACCCTAAGAGATATTCCTTCCAAAGAAGTCAGCAAAAAACTGGCTGAACGCGGAATTTTCACTTCTCATGGCGATTTTTATGCAATGACGGTGATTGAAAAACTGGGTTTAACTGAACAAGGATTAGTGCGAATCGGTTGCGCGTGTTACTCAACCCGGGATGAAATTGATAGATTAATTGAAAGTGTGAAACTTATTGAAAAAGGGTAGAAAAACTACCCTTTTATCAATTTGCCTCAACTAATGTGATCCAGGGTTCTCCCCTATCTTCAATAGTTACATTAAATTTTGCATTTTCCTGCGTAAAACCATTCGGATTTGAGATTTTATCAAAATCTCCGCTTCTTCTTGGAAATTCCACCAAAGTTGTTAATTTATTGTCTTTTACAAAGACTAGCAAATTTATTTCTTCCTGAGAATCCATCTCAATATCTTTTATTATTTTTGACTCAAAGCCAAGTGTTTCGTTTATCACCTTAGTTGGTGTATAGGGTGTAAAAATATAGAGTTTGTCCCAACTAAAATCCGTCAGTTTTTTAATTTCAAGAGGCGAATTGTCTTGATTATCCACTTTTTGCTGGATAACATCTTCCAATCTGTTTTTAAAATCTAAATTCATAACTTTATCCTGTTAAAATCGTGTTTGTTTAGTTCGTTTGATAAAAATGAACGATTGGTGATTTAAGTCCTGATACAATTATTTCAAAGTTCTTAATTTTCCATCTTGAACTGCTTTCTCAACCAATTTTGCCAATTCTTCTTCTGTTGCGTTTGGATTGTTATAGGCAATTAAACGACCTTCACGATTATTGTATAAATCCATATCCATCTCGGCAGCCGGTTGCCCCGGAGCAGTTTCATGGGCATCAGCAAACTCTTTGGCTAAAGCATAATTTTCATGCTTAACCATCAACGCATTCCAATATGCGTGACGAAAAGCATCTCCCTGTCCGTTATGCAATGTTTCCTTAGGAAATCTGTTTTGGGCTTCCAATAAAGCTTTTGCTGCATCTTCTTTAAAAGTCATTGCAGCTAACGGATGACTTTTTACAAAATCCTGTTCTGCCTTGGTCAGCTTTTTGTAGGCATCATACGACCCCATAACTAATCCTCCTGATAAACTAAAAATTTATTTACGATTGGAAAAAAACAATTTTAATTATGAAATCCAATAATTTATTTGAAAATAAAATATACCTTCTAAACCAAATTAACAAGAATTTTTGAATCAGCCGCCAAGTATTACCCGAACAAAATAAAAGGAAATCCGGACGTATCCAAATTTCCTTTTATTTGCAAGAGTTAAAGGGGGACTACAAACTCTTGCGGAAAAGGTAAGACATTTTAATAAAAAATGTCCTGTTTAATTGAAGAAAACCGGGCTGATTTTGCCCATAAGCATAACCCTTGTAATTCCAATTATCGTTATAACCCACATACAGGGCTTTGCCGGGGCTTGGTGTCCAGGCAAAAGTATATTGTCCAAAAACACGGCTGCTCAAAGTATTGTAATCAAGACGAGCTTTAAGCGAAACAAAACGAGAAAATTGATAAGTTGAACGGACTGAGAAAATATTTGAATCATAGGCTACTAAACCTGTATCATCTCTGGTCAATCTGCTTTTGTTATAACTTAAACTGAGATTTAAGGTATCGGTTGGTTTAAACTCAACTTCAGCCTCCATCCCAAATTGTTTTCCGGTTCCGGGATCAATTTGCCACGAAAGCGCCGGATTATTTTGATTTAACAAATATCCGGGGCTAACCCGTGGAAACTTTCTTCCTGAGCCGAAATCATAATCAAAGGCATTTATGTCGTAATTTAAATTAATTGAGGCTTCAATTCTTTTATTAAATCGCTTGTAAATAAAGCCAAACATACCGCCTTGAAAGGCTTCCCGGGTTGGCTGACCGAAAAACGCTCCAACTTGATTCGGTTTTTCTTTGGAATTCCGTTTTGGACCAAATTCATCTTCAACCAAAATTTCTTTGTTCAGATAGCCGCCAAATCCGGCTTGGGTATTTCCTTTTAAAGTTGCATTGAAGTTAAAATCACTGCCGTAATTTTGTAATCTTCCGCTAAAGTCATTTCTGATCCCAAAACTGGTGTTGATAAATCTTTGGATAATAAAACTTTTCGGTTTCGGTTTCGAGTTGTATTCCAAAAATGTGTAAATTTGATTGGTATTTGTTCTTTGGGTAAAGCCCAAATCCGCTCGATATTTACTGGTTGCACCTCTCCCGCCGAATCCTAAGGTAAAGTTTCCTTGGATATTGAAATAATTGTAATCATAGGTAATGGCATTTCCGGTTTTGTATTCCGAATCATCAATATTGGGATTATAAAAATAATTTCTTGAATTTGAACCCAGTATTTGTCCGCGAAATTCCGAATGTTTATTGATTTTCCAACGATAATCAAACCCGCCGACGGTATTATGTTTTTGGGGATAACTATAATGTGTTGCTAAAAAGCCGATATTTGATTCCTCACCAAAATCCCTTTTAAAGCGGACGATTCCCGCTAAAGCTTTCTTTTGCAGTGGATTAGAAAGCGGATCGTCTTGCGCCGCCAAAATACCGAAGGTGTTCTTTCCAATTTTACCGCTCAATTTGACGGCAACATCAGGATTTTCAATTCGGCGGGTATAAACTGCCTGAATTCGGGTGTTAAAAATATCAATCCCCTCAAGGAAAAAAGGTCTTTTCTCAGAAAAGAAAATTGGAAACCGCTGATTTGCTTCAACCACCGGAGCATCTGCCTCTGTATCGGCAAAATCAGGATTATACGCCGCATCCAAAGTCACATTTGGAGTGATGCTATATTTTGCCGTAAAACCGAAATCAGGTTCAATCGGTGGATTTGAAAATTTATTTTGAGAAACTCTTTTACCCGTTTCCTTTACTGTTAAAGTAGGGATGATTTCCAAAGTTCTTTCTGCTTTTATTTCATCCAGTCCGGTAATTTTGCCGAATTGATTCAAAAAACCGGGAACATTTCGGGGAAGCGGAACCCACGAATCGAATTCATCATTAAGACGGTCAATATTTCGGGCGGCATTGAATCCCCAAAACTTACCTTTTCCGGCAACATACCGTAAAGATTTAAAAGGGATTTTAATTTCTACCGACCAGCCCCAATCCTCTATTACACCTTTGGATTCAAACAAAATATCAACGTTAAAATCTGCGCCCTGACCTTCGGTATAAAGTCCATCTTGCTGAATTCCAAGCGGATTTACGCCAAAAACATATGCCCGACGCTTATCGTCGTAGGTATCTAACCAAAAACGAACATTATCTTCGCCAAAAACACTGTCGCGCTGTGCCACAGTTGCCCGGATTTTATCTTTTTCGTCCCAACATTTGAAAGCTATATAAAGATTCTTTTCGTCATAACCCAAATATACTTCGGTGGGTTTTGAAGCGGTAATGTTATCCCCGGGACCGGTTTGGATTAAATCCTTTAAAACAACTGCAGATTTCCATATTTCATCATCCAATTTACCGTCAATGACAGGCGACGCAGAAAATTTTGGAACAGTTGCCGGCTTTCGAACTACATTTACCAGGCTTTCTGAAACTGATTTATTTTGTTCTCCTGTGGTATCACCTGATGGAATCGCCGGAGGTTGTGAAAAAACAAAAATAGATAAAAATAAAATAATAATAACTGCAAATAAATTTTTCATTATTTCCTCGAAAATAAGGGGGAAAGCGAGTTTTTGAATTTGATACAAAGTTGAATTGCCTTGCTAACAATAAGACGTTAAATTCAAGCAAAAGTTTCAATTTTGTATCAAATTTTCAAAAATTTAGAAACTTTTTCTAAAAAGATATGAGAATTTAATGAAAAAGGTTCTGTCCATCTGAACCATTCCCGGAACACGGGGATTAAAATCGTATCCGTTATAGCTCCATTTATCGTTATAGCCAACATACAGAGCTTTGCCGGGACTGGGTGTCCAACCAAAAGTATATTGACCAAACAAACGGCTGCTTAAAGTGTTGTAATCAATCCGTGCTTTTAAGAATACAAAACGGGAGAATTGGTAAACTGTTTTAAGTTGGATAATGTTGGAGTCAAAAGCGACCAATCCAGTGTCATTACGGGTTAGTTTTGTTTTATTAAAATTCAGGTTAAAACTTAAACTATCCAAAGGTTTGATTTCTGCCCCGCCATTAATATTCCATTGTTTACCGGTTCCGGGATCAAGCGGGTTATTCGGGTTAAGTAACGCCGCCGGACTCACTCGCGGATATTTGTCGCCCGCGCCAAAGTCATAATCAAAAGTGTTGAAATCGAAATTATAATTGAAATTAGCACTTAATCTTTTGTTAAAAGTCTTTTCAATCCATGCCCAACCGCCCAGTTGCTTAGCCATTCGATCAGGGGCACCGTAAAAGGCTCCAACCTTGCGGGTTGCTGTTCTCATCGGTCCGAACTCTTGTTCGATGAGCTTTTCTGCCCCGAAATAAACTCCGCCTCCCATCCACATATTTCCGCGCAATGAGACATTTCCATTAAAATTATTGTTTGTGTTTTGAAAACGACCTTGAAAATCATGAGCCAAATTAAAGTTAAAATTAAGATTGCGGCGGATCAAAAAGTTTTTTGGTTTCGGATCGGATGAAAAGAATTTATAAGCATATATTTCATTGGTATTGGTGCGACGGGTAAAACCGACATCTGCACGATAATCGCGGGTTCTTCCGACTCCGCCGAATCCCCATCCGCCAAGTTTTTTGTTGTTATTAAACTCGTAGTTATAAATCAGGGCATTACCAGTTCGGTATTGGCTTTGATCTAAAACGGGATTGTAAAAGTAATTTCTGGAATGGGTTCCGAGAACTTGTCCATTGAAAGTCATTGTGTCATTGATCTTCCACCGAACATCAAAACCTCCAAGCTGATTATGTTTTTCGGGAAAATTGTATGAAGTTGCCAAAAAACCGTAATGAGATTCCTTACCAAAATCACGCTTGAACCGTGCAACTCCGACCATTGCTTTTTTATTGTCGGGGTTTCCGCTGATGGGATCATCCTGCGCCGCTAAAATTCCGAAAGAGTTTTTCCCAACTTTTCCGGTTAATTTGACAGCCATGTCGGGGTTTTGGATTTGCCGGGTGTTTACTGCAAAGATCGGAGTTTTGAAAATGTCTACTCCTTCCAGGAAAAACGGGCGTTTTTCTTCAAAAAATATTGGAAACCGCTGATTTGCTTCAACTACCGGAGCATCTGCCTCGACATCGGCAAAATCAGGATTATAAGCCGCATCCAAAGTAACATTTGAACTTAACGAATATTTTACTGTAAAACCGAAATCAGGTTGGATGGCAGGATTTGAAAATTTATTCGGACTGACTCGATGACCTGTTTGTTTAAAAGTCAATGTCGGAACAAATTCCAAAGTTTTTTCAGCTTTTATTTCGTCTAGACCGGTAAGTTTTCCTGCCTGGATTAACAACCCGTTGATATTACGGTTGATCGGCATCCATGAATCCTGTTCGTTGGTAAAACGGCTGATTCGGCGAAGAACGTGTATTCCCCACTGTTTTCCTTTTCCGGCAGTATAACGTAAAGATTTGAAAGGAATTTTTGCCTCAACCGACCATCCGTCAGGAAGCATTACACCTTTTGATTCCATCAAAATATCAACATTCAGATCAGTGTCGTTTCCGTTATTATTACCTTCGGTATAAATACCATCAGCTTGGATGCCATACGGGTTAAAGCCCAAAAGATACCCGCGCCTTTGGTCATTAAATGTATCCAACAAAATCCTGACATTGTCCTCACCAAAAATCTGATCCCGTTGGGCAACTGTAGCCCGAACTTTGTCAGGCTCATCTAAGGCGTGTATTCCTATGTAAAGATACTTTTCGTCATAACCCAAAAACACTTCAGTTTGTTTCGAAGCTTCTACACCATCACCCGGCTGAAATTGAATAAATTCTTTCAGTTCAACTGCCGATTTCCAAATATCATCATCTAATTTACCGTCAATGACGGGCGAAGCCGTAAATTTCGGAATATTAAACGGTGTCTTTTTTGCCGCAATTACATTTCCATTTGGACCCGGCTTGGGATCATCCTTAGGAATTGAATTGTCTTTTTTAGCAACCGTTTCCGTTTTAATTTCGCCATCTTTCGGCTCAACGGTAGCGGTAGTTTTTTGTTCATTGGTTTGGGCGGATGTAATAAAAACAAATAATAATAAAAATAAAATTGCTTTTAGGCTTTGCATTGGAACCTCTCTGTTATGAAAAAAAATTATAAATCGGGCAAGTCAAGTCAATAGAAATCTTTAATGTCAAAAAATGCGTGATTTTTGACACACAAGAGTGGATAAAAAATTTATTAAATTTAGAAAAAAACTTGACTGCCCGGGTAATTAGGTTTGAAAGCAAAATGTAGAAACTTTGCGTTTTAAAAACTAAAAAAATTGTTTCAAAAAAAATGCGGAGATTTTTCGCCCCGCATTTTTGATTTTTAGTTAGTAGTTTTTAACAAATTTGCATTGCGAACCAGAATTTCACCTTCAGTAACTTGAAGAGTATAGACGGTTCCGCCTTCGCCGATTTTTCGATTTCTTTCATCACCATTAAACTCTTTCAGGTCAAAGCCTTCGGTGTTGATCTTGGTGTTGGCTTGGATATTTACATTGGCATCTTCAGGCAAGGTCAAAACCAGTTTTCCAACCTCATTTCTGGCAAAGAATTTGGTGAAATCGCCTTCAAAGAAGTTTTCACCGTTGGTTGTTCTTGAATCAACTTCTCCGTTAAAGCCGATTACGCGAATCAAAGCTTCGTCAGCCGTAATTTTAAGTCTGCCTTCCGAATCACGAACATTGATCGGTCCGTCGTTTCCGGTTAAATCAATATTTCCGGTTACGCCGTCAATGCGGATTTCTTTATCGGAAAGAATCCGCAGATTCGACTTTTTTGGGACAAAAACCTCCACCTTAACTACATTGGCAGGAAGCATTTTGATATCAAAATCTACATTAGCAGCAGCACTTTCACCCGTGGTTTTTATTTTCTGAACCTCGAGATCGGCATTAATCATCACTTCTGATTCAGTATGACTAACCGAAACATTGACGTTTGGTTGGAAACCGCCGCGAACAAATTTGGTAATACGGTATTTAACTTCCGGGCGATCCCATCCCTTTACTGTTACAGGACAATATTTTGAATTAACTGTAACTTTTGGAGTTCCTTTTACCTGAAAAGTATCGGTCTTTTCTTCAATTCTTGAGTCCCCGAAATCAAAATTATTTGAGAAATTCCAACGAAAAGCACTTTGCGTAGCTCTCAAAGCGTCCTGGGTGGCTCTCATCGCATCGCGGTTCACACGAATAGCGTCTCTTTGGGCACGTTGAATTTCTTTTTGATTTTCCATCATTACCCGGTTTGTTTCTCTCATTGCATCAGCCGCCATCTTGGGTGCTTGTTCAGCAATTTTTACCGATTCAGCAATTGAAACCTTGGTAGATTCTTTGACCGCTTTGGCAATGTCTTTATTCATTTTTTGGACGGTAACGGTTGAAACATCATCAACACTATCTTCATCATCCTCATCGTCGGCATCTTCTTTCATATTCAAAAGATTGGTCACGGGTTTAATATTTTTGCCATCCGATTTGCGGCGAATATTAAGCCCACCATTGACACTGTCCAAATCAATTTTTACCGTTCCGTTTCCTAATTTTCCGAACAAATCACGTCCAATATATTTACCTTTTCTAACCGGCAGACCAAATTCGTTGCTGATACTGCCGTTGACGGTATCGGCTTTAATGGTGGCGTCGGCATCGGATGGAATAACCAGATTAACTTTTCCGTTGACAGTTGAAAGTTTGATTTTGCTGTCTGAATTCAGACTGTCAAAATCAACCTCCGAAACTCCGTTGACCGTATCTATATAAGCTGTTCCACGGAGATTTGAGGCTTTGACCGTGCCATTTACGGCTGAGGCTTTGGTGTAATTGCTGGCATTTGTAATAGTAACCGATCCATTGACCGTTTCGATTTCATTGAGAACTGCATTACGCGGAACGGTCAGTTTATATTGGACTTCGAGACGGCAATATCCTGAGCAATTCCAACTTCGGTTTCCGTTTTTCCAGCTTCCATACTCGGTTTCGATCTTTAAGGAATCCGGTTTGGAATCAACTTTAATTTCTACCTGAGAAAGTCTTTCTTTGCTGTCAGCAATTTTTACCGCTTCGAGTTTGACTTCATTTCTGTCCCAAGTATCAATTGTAATCGAACCATTGACGTTGTTAATGCTTAATTTTCCGTTCGCGCTAAGCGGATAAGTTTGTTCAAATCTTTCCGTTTCATCACCCTGCAAAACGGTCTGCGGAGTTAAAACCACAAGTTGAGGAGTATTTCCGGCAATCAAATTTTCATTTGAATAAATAGAAAAACTTCCGGGGTTTGAAAATAGTAAACTGGTAATAATAAAAGATAATACCCAAGACATAAATGTTTTCTCCTGATTTGGAATTTGATATGTTTCCCAATAACTAAATTGAAAACACCACTCATTTAGACTTTGTGACAACTTTTTTTGTTAACGAATAAAAAAAATGAAAATTATTCGTTTTTTTGAATAATTCTCACTTTAGACGATTCAAAATTGTATTTTCTTCCCAAATTATTTGTAGTTATTTAACAGATCATAAAAACTTATTAAACCACCAGCCAAAAAACCAAATAATTGTCACGAATATTCAAGGAAATAAATTATGAATAAATCATTTCTTTTCCTTTGAAAATAATTTTTATCTTTGAATTTGATGATTAATTGAGTTTTCGGATTCTAATTCTTCCGCTATCGTTTTGGATGTAAAGTGAAGCTTCGCCTTCGCCCAAAGTGCCCCTTAATGTTCTGACCGAAGGACTAACATTATCATTGATGATTTTGATGGGAAGTTCGGACTGAATTTTATTTTTTTCGGCAATTATCACGAAATTAAATGAGGAATCTCTGGGGACTGCCAAATTTATTTCTCCGCTGGTATTAGTAAATTTATAATCTCCATCCATTTGGATTTCGCCGGTGTATTTTATTACTCCAGAAATACTTTTTGCTTCAACCGATAAATGAGTGACAGATTGTAAGATAATCATTCCGTTGTTGGTTCCAACCTTAAAAGTGTCACTATCTTCAAGCGGATCGGTATTATAGGCTAAAATATTGCCATTTGTTGACTTTAACTGGATTGGACCAAAAGAATTTTCGACTGTAATATCTCCGTCATTGGTTGAAGCAGAAACTCCCTCTTGAATACCTTCCAACTGTATATCACCTTCATTTATATTGATTGTTACTTTATTGATAGATTCAACCTTGATCGTAACCCTATCTTCCCAACCCTCTAATTTTGAAAGATTAGCTTCTTTTGGAACATCCAGTTCAATTTCTTCCCCAAAAAGACAATCGCTTAAATTTCTTCCTTTATCCTTTTTGGGATCGTAACCCAAAATTTTTAGGCTGGTTGGATTGCCCTCATCATTTTTGCCCCGTGGGATAAAACCCGCTTTACTTCCGCCCCGCACGAAAACTCTGATTTCATTACGATCCCAACCATTGATGCGAATATTACCCTCCGAAACGCAAAGGTTAAAATTCACTTTTTCATCAACATCAATTGATTTCTCAAAAGGTGTATCATTTTCGTTTTGCACACGTCTGCCATTAACGCCTGTTGAAGGCGGTGCAACCTCATCAACCCCGACGATCCGTGAATTTCTTGGTGGCGGTGTTTCCACTTTTGGAGCAGAAACCGGGCAACCCGGACATTCAGTTTTGGGGGCAGGTCTTGGTTTCGGCTTTGGAGTCGGTGCAGTTCCCGAGATTTGGGCAAAAATCCATCCTGAGAAAATTGTTAAAAGGATGAAAACTTGTCCAAGTCTTAAAATTTTTAATGTTTTCAATGCTTTCATCCCATTATTCATAATTTAGTCCATTCGAGCAATGAACTCGCTTCTCTCCGAAACAGAATTGAGAAGTTCGATTTTATTTTGATAAGAATTACGTAAAATTTGTTTAGCGGCTTCATTTTTCGGATGTTTGCGAACTTCATCTTTCATCCGTTTGATCGAATCATTTACCACCGCCAAATCGCGTTCAAAAGAAACTCTCGAAGAAGCGCGCAAAACGCTGTCCTTTTTATCCTTGATCGTATTTTCTAAAGTAGCAATTGTTTTTAAGTAAGTATCTTCACCGTCAACTGATTCTTTTGGGTGATAAACCAAAGGAAGAATATTCGGGTTTTGGTCTTCAACTCTTGGTCGCTGAACCTTATTTTTTTCAGGTTTGTAATTTACTTTTTCAACTCCGTTATTAGATGGAATTGCCAAATCAACTACTTTTTTATCAGGTAAATTTTTAGAACTGATTTGATTTGTAGTTTGAGTAGAATTTACTGCCAATAACAATTGTCCGTTTTGTTTATTTGAAGTTAAAACAATCGCAAAAATACCAACTACAATTACCAATGAAGCAAAAGCTGCAACATTCGGATTGGATAAAATTGAAGCAAAACGCCAAAATTTTTCCCAAAGCGAAACCTTGGGTTCTTCAATTTGGGCAATTGCCTGAAAGACATTAGCGCGAATTCGTTCAGTCGGAACAGGTAAATTAAATTCTTCATCCAAAATACTGAACGCAAAAGCAGATTCTTCTTCCGCCTCAATCAAAAAACGGGCACAGCTATCGCAGAGTGCCGTGTGACGAGCTACGTTTTCAAGTAATTCAGGAGCTAATTCGCCATCTAAAAATGATTGAATTGTGCCTTCATCCAAGCATTGTTCTCTCATACTTCCCTCCCGATTTTACCATAAAACCGGACAAATTCCTTACGGGCGCGTGCCACATATTGTCCGATACTTGTTTCAGTTAAAGAAAGCGTTTCCGCAATTTCCTTGTAACTTAATCCCTGTTGTTTCAACATCAAACAACTCCTTAGCGGTTCTTTAACTTTATCCAATGCGCGCCTCACTTCCTTTGCCTGTTCGCGTTTTTCATAATCTAATTCAGGCTCAAAAACCGCATTCTCTTCTGATTCTTTGACGTAGTTTTCCTCGCGGACGTTCGCTCTAAAGTTTCCCCGGATTGCATTTCGGGAAAGATTCATAGTAACACGAATCAGCCACGGACGGAGCATTTCTTCATCTTTGATGCTTTCCAAATGATTGTATAATTTCAAAAAAACTTCCTGCGTGATGTCTTCCGCCAATGCAGAGTCATTTGTCACCGACCGCGCACATCTAAAGACAGTCCTATGGTGAAGCGTAAAAGCCTCATCGAACCCAATCTCTTGTTTGGTGGTTGCGGTTACTTCGGACATCGAGTCCATTAACATTTTCACGCCTTCGTTCATCTCAGCATCAAAACTGCTCTCAATGGTAAAACACCATCACGCCGTTTTTTGTGACAAGATTTTTTCACAGAAATTATCGGGATGAATATTTTTGGAAATTATATCCCCTTTATTAATGCGGAAAAACGAACAAAATTTGTGAAATTCCTTTTATTATTTTTACAAATTTTTCTTTGGATGTGTTCCAGTTTTCAACCTAAAGGATTCACTTTTGCTGCAAAACATTAACAAAATACGGATTTATTTTCTTTTGAGTTTCGGGAAACTTGGAAAAGATTAATATTTCAATACTTTTGCCCGTTGATTTATCTCAGGAGCGATGTTTTTATCATTTTGGGTTGTAATGAAAAAAGTGTAGCTGTTTTGCCTCACCAAAAAGACTTCTTCAAGAGTTTTATCCGGGAATTTTTCTTCATTATCTTCGCAAATCTTGGGTTCGATCAAAGCCAATCTTTTCAGACAATCGTGCAAATGAGTTTTTCCAAATCCGAATTCACCAATTTCATCATCAATAATTAAACGAATTTCCGCCTGTTCATCGGTAAAATATGCCAAAATTGAAGCTGTGACGCTGACTCCTTTATCAAACTTCTGCGAAATTTTGGTTAACTTTTCGCCTTTTTGCTCTTCCTCGATCCGGGCGCGTAAAGTTTTATTTTTTTCTTCGGAAGTCTGTTGAATTCGGGTGTCAAATATTACGGTCACACGGCGTTCATCTTCGGCAGCAAAATCTCTGACAATTACTTTTTGAGAACGTGCGGTTGCTTTCCAATCAACATGACGCAAGTCGTCCTGTGGCTGATACTCCCGTAAGGTCAAAAGGTCTTGTCCAGCTCCTTTTTTCGGTAAAACCCGTTTCCCGATCTCAAAAGGTAAATGCAAAATTTCGGACTCAATCGGTTCAATTTTCGGAAATACAATAATTTCTGCCTCCTGTGCGGAAAGACGGCGGCGATGACGGAAAAAACCGAAAGGAAATCGGGTTGAAAGTTCAAAATCTTTGATAATAAAGCGTCCCCGATATTTGAAAATATGCTCGGTTTTATTTTCGATCGTTTCAAAATGCGGCAGATAATAAAAATAATCCAAAGTGTGTTTAAGCAAAGGCGGACGGACAATTTTTTCGGCAATCGGCGCGGGCAAAATCTTTTTTATTTCATTAAGCATTAAGGATTTTTCCCGTTCTTTTCCACGAACTTCGGTGGTTATCGAATAGGTTGGAAATAACCTTTTTTTATTGAATAAACTAACTATTAAAGGGGTTGGCTCTTCCGCAAAAATAGCCTCTGGAAAACGCATTTTGACTTCTAATTTTTTCAGACAAAAATTCCCGATAAAAAATCCGACGATAAAAGCTGAGGTCAAAAATGCCAACACAATAAACAATAAATTATTTCCGGTATTCCACGCGGCAAATCCAACAATTACCAATAAACCCAAATAAACAGCTCCGCCGGTTGTAAATTCAAATGGCAGATCCAACTGTGAAGCTTCTGCACTGGCAGAACGGGCAAGCGGCGGAACAACAAAAATCAGAATTAACAACACAAATCCAAGCGAAGCGGTCGCCGCAATTCCCGCTAATCTGAAATTATTGGTTTGATGCGCCCAAAGTGTGACTCCCGCCAAAACCAAACCGCCTAAAACGACGATAAGTCCCATTAAACTGTTACGGATGTCACGAAATGAAAAAAGTTGGCTGAGTGCGCGTAAGTTCACCTTTTTAGAATAGAGTATTCACGACTATAACTTCAAGATAAAGTTAAATTTCAACGACTCGATTTGTATTTTTCAACCCATTTGGTTTAATGTTTCTAAGTTATCAGTTCAAAATAAAATTTTAAGCCGCAAAATCTAAAAACCTTTAAAAGTTGTTTTTGTGTAATTTTGTGTGCATCGGCGGTTATCTAAAAATAAATGGAATCAGAAATTATCACCGCTTACGTTGGAATTGGCTCAAATCTGGGAAACAGAGCCGGAAATCTGTTGTTGGCAGTTCGTGGACTTACAGAAGCCAGTTTTATTATTCACCGACTTTCTGCTGTCTATGAAACCGAGCCCGTCGGAGTTCCAAACGATCAGCCAAATTATCTCAATATGGTTGCAGAGATTCATCTTTCTAACATTTCCCCATCACAAATGATGGCTAGAATGTTGAGAATTGAATATCTTTTGGGCAGGCGAAGAATTGAGCCAAAAGCCCCGCGAACAGTTGATTTAGATTTATTGCTTTATGAAAATCAAATTATTGAAACTGATTTTTTAACCATCCCGCACCCGCGTATGCACTTGAGAAATTTTGTTCTGGTTCCGTTCAATGAAATTGCTCCCCAAATTGTTCATCCTGTCTTAAATCAAACTATTCAAGAAATTTGCCAAAACTCCAAGGACATTTCCAAAGTCGAACGTTGGAAACCTGTGATCGAAGAAAATAATCTTGTTACAGGAAATAGTTAGAAACTTTATTTGGAAACTAATTCAATCTAATTCGCCCGTTTTACTTTGAATTTCCCATAAAAATTTCCGCGAAAAATCTTATCCTCAACCGATGTGAAAACGGTAACGCGAACAGTTCCTTTGATGAATTTTGGGTCAACTTGGGTAATTTTGATGGTTCCTGAACAAGGATATTTTTCAGTATCTGATTGTGTGTCACCGCAGCCGAAACCTTGTTGAGCCTGGGTAACAAAAAATCCCAAACCTGTTTTTTCTTCGCCGATTTGATAGTTTCCAACTTCTTTTCCGTTAAAATTGAAAGCCAAAACTGCTTCTTTTTCAATAGTTTGATTGATTTTACCGTCCCGCATTTGTGCGCCGAGTTCGGAAAAACGAATCGCCGTGAAATCTTGATCTTTGTCGTAAATTGCCACCGCATTGCTCGAAATCGCATTTAAATCAATTGGATTGGCTTTGTTTTCTTTTTGCGCGGCTTCGAGTTTTGCCCGGATTTCGGGTGGTATATTTTTCGGGACATCGACGATTTTTGGCATTGTCGCGCCTTTGTCGAGCTTGGAAATATATTTGCTGTTGATAATTCCAATCGCGGGCATATTCAACACAAAAGACGTTTCGTTTTCCGAAAAATAGATCGTTTGAAGCAATGTAATTTTCGGCAAATTCGGACGAAGAGGTGCTAATTCGACCGAAATGAGGGCATATTTTTCCGTCGAAAATTTTGCTGGCGCAGTAAAGGTTTGCGTTGTTTCATCAACTCCAAACAGATTTCCGCCACCTTGCACGATTCGCCAATTCGACGCTTTGTAGATTGAATTATTCGGCGGCAAAACCGTTTCCGAATAAGGTTTTCCGTTCGGATTTTCATCGTTCGGATCGTTGCGGAGAACTGCAATGATGCTCAATTTAGCAGATTCGCCGGGTTCGAGCAAAGTTTTATCTGCTTCTAAAAACAAATCGGCGGCTTTATCGGTAATCGCCTTGTCGAGTCCTTTTTGAGCAAACGAAACTTGCAACAAAACAAAAGTTAAAATCAATAAATTCAGTAGTTTTCGCATAATTTATTTGATGACGATAAATTCTACTCGTCGGTTATTTGCCTTGGCTTCGGCGGTCGTGTTCTTGTCAATAGGAACGGCTTCGCCATAACCTTTTGCGGTTATTCTGTCAGATTTGATTCCCAAATTCACGAGCTGATTTTTCACAGCTTCGGCTCTTTGCTCTGAGAGTTTCTGATTGTCTGCACCGCTTCCGTCGTTGTCTGTGTGCCCCCCGATTTCTAGCTTAATGGTCGGATTTTTGTCCAGATAATCCTTGACTTGTTTGATCGTGACGATGCTTTCGGGCTTTAAGACAGCCTTATTTACATCGAATTTGATATTTCGCGTGACGAATTTTCCGTTTTCAAAAATTGCGGTCGGAAAACCTGTTGCAAGGCGAAAATTTTTCAGTTTAATCGAAGGTTTTCCACTTTGTCTGTCGCCCCATAAAGCCATCGTTTTTGGAGTTTCAAAAATGTTTTGGATTTCGAGCATTTTATATTGGTCAAGATAAATTTTCATCTGCCGTTTGTGAACAGCGATCGAAAAATGCAACCAACGATTGAAAAATCCGTCGTCCAAATACGGCGGGGGATTATCTTTACCGACGTTTTTGTTGTCGCTCGATGGCAAAAATACGGAAATCCGCTCTTTGGTCGGGTCAATGTGCAATTCTTTGTCGTTGGTCGTGTAAAAAACGACCGTAATTCCTGCGCTGGCATCGTATTCTTCGGAAAGCCAAGCATCGTATTCGACGGAAAAATCTTCGGGAAGCAGTTTATTGGCGAACAATTTTGGTCTTAGACGCGTGTAAAAAGCGTCGAAACTTAAAACATTTTCGCCTTCAAATTGCTGAATCGTCGCCGCACCACCGCCGTCCAAAAACTCCCAAAAAGTTGCTACTTTTTCGTTCGCTGAATAATTGAATTTATCCTCAAAAAGTGTTTTTTCTCCGGCTTGAAAGTCGTAGTTAAGATACGCTTTATCAATCGTTTGAGCGGAAACGGCGATTGATAAAAACAGAATCAGTAAAAAAGAAATTCGTTTCATATTTCTACGCTTCCAACCGACTTTTTCTCGCCAAAACTGCCGTTTCAAACTCAAAATTTTTCGGATTATTTAAGCTCGATGTTTTCACACTTCCGGTCGTCAAACTGTAAACGCCTTCGACAATCAAAGTTTCTCGATAAGTTTGAACTTCGCCGTCCTCGTTTTTTTGACGCAATTCGGGGAAACGGGACCCTTTAAACGAAAAGTTATAATTTCCGCCCGCAAAATTTCCGCTTGCCGATAATGGACTCCAATTACTACCCAGCATTTCGACAGTTTTTTCATCGGGTGTGGCGGGGACGCTTTTAGTGATGTCGGCATTTTGTTCCATTCGGGCGGTGCAAGCCGATACGGGCGGTTTACTTGAATTCGGTTCGATTTCGGAAATCGTAATAAAAGTGATCGAACTTATTCCGGTCGAGCAACTTTTATCAGTTTGCGTTCCATTTTTGTCCGTAACGGATTTGATTGAATTACCGTTTGCATTAGCAAAAGCTGAAATTCCGATTGAAACGATCTGGTCGCCGCTGTCCGCCATTCCAATATTTCCCGTTCCCACTTCGGAAATTGTTCCCGTATAAATTGCTTTTTCTTCGGTGACGGTATCGCCTCCCATCGGAGCTTTGTTGACTACTTTGCCTTCATGTTCGTAGGTAAACTTTCCCGTTGTAGATTTGGCGGTCGGTTCGGTTATAGAAACAAAACCGTCGTGGCTGATCGCTTTATTTGATTCTGAATATTGATATTTAGCCGTAAATTTGCTCGTGTATTGACCGGTTTCCGAATAATCGGCGTCTTTTTTGTCAATTTTCCAAACCTGCTCAGCTTCAAACGAAACATTGATGGTCAAACGACCTGTTTTAGTGCTTGAAGCCTTTCGGCTTTTTTGTGCGAAAACAGCCAAGGGCAGTAGATACAAAACGATAATAACTGAAATGGCAAGTATTTTCTTCATTTTTTATTTCTCCTTTTCGGTTAAAACCAATGAAAGATTATCGGCAAAGGCTGCCAACCCTTCTTCTTTATCAGCGTTTTCAAAAATGTAAAATTCGAGCGTAACTTTTACTTTTCGAGTTCCGGCGGGGACAATTCCGCCTCGTGATTTTTGGACAAATGTAACGTCATCAGGACGATTTTCAGATGAAAATTTCTCAGTCGAATCTTCCTGGATTTGTTTTCCGTCAATTCCGTAAAAGGCAGTTTTCAATCTAGCACCTGAAAAATCGCGCACACCAAACCAACCGCTTAAATAATAATCGACTTTATTGGCATCAATTTCGGCGGCAATTTTTGAAAGATCAAAATTTTGCGAAAACTCTAATTTGGGAATGGCTTTAGAAACGCTTGCATGAAAATAGCTGTCGCCATGGCTAGTCGGTGTTACTTGCCAAGCATCCCCCCAACCACCGTCGTAGCGGAATGTTTTTAGTTCAGTAGAATTTGTCCAATCGCGACTTTCGCCTGTTTCCGCACCGCCGTTTTTGATTAAATTAACACTAAATAATTGCGGTTCAGTTTTTTTCTGCCCTAAAATTGAAACTGTTATAACTAAACAAATAGCAGCTAAAATTAAAAATCTTTTTCCCATAAAATTTCTCTCCGACCACTAACGCAGAAACCGTAAAAATATTCCCTCAAAATTTTTCTTAATTTGTATAAATCGTTTATAATCTCTCAAAAAATGCCGCAAGACTCCAAGAACTTGACCCAACTTTTAATCAAAGCAAGCAACGGCGACAAAGATTCACTGGATGAAATTCTGCCGCTTGTTTATGATGAATTGCGAAAAATCGCCCAAAATTATCTTAATCGTGAGCGCGGCGATCACACTCTGCAAGCGACCGCGCTTGTCCACGAGGCATATTTGCGGCTGATTGACCAACGCCAGGTTGATTGGAAAAACCGTTCGCAGTTTTTCGGGCTGGCTTCGCAAATGATGCGGCGGATTCTGGTCAATCATGCTGAAAATTACAAGGCACAAAAACGCGGGTCGGGGCAAAAATTGCAATTAGACGAAACGGTTGATGTATCATTTGAAGAAAATTTGGATTTGATAGATTTGGACAATGCTTTGAAAAAGTTTGCTGAATTTGACGAACAAAAAAGTAAAATCGTCGAAATGCGGTTTTTCGGGGGATTGACGATTGAAGAAACTGCCGAAGTTTTGGGAAAATCACACGCTACCATCGAACGCGAATGGGCGTTTGCTAAAGCGTGGCTTTATCGGGAATTGAATTAAAACGGTTTTGGGACTTCGGTTTTTGGTTTTGGCAGACCAAAGACCAAAGACCAAAAACCAAAGACCATATTGAACAAAGAAAACTGGCAAAAATTAAACGAACTTTTCAGCGAAGCAATAGAAATTGCGCCGGATGAGAGAGCTGTATTTATTGATTCGATTGAAGATAGGGAGATTCGCGCCGAGCTTGAATCGTTACTCAAATCGCACGATGATTCAAATAAATTTCTTAACAAAAGCGCGGTTGAAATCAGTGCGCGAACTTTGCTTGAAAACGATGGAGAAAATCTCATCGGCAAGGTTATCGGGCAATTCAAAATCATCAAGGAAATTGGGCGCGGCGGAATGGGTGCGGTTTATCTGGCGGAAAGAATCGGCGCAGATTTTACCCAAAAAGCCGCTTTGAAATTGATAAAACGTGGGATGGATACGGATTTTATTATTCAACGTTTTCAAACCGAACGCCGCATTTTGTCGAAATTAAACCATCCTTTTATTGCCAAATTGCTTGACGGCGGCACGACTGGGGACGGTTTGCCCTATTTCGTGATGGAATTTATTGAGGGCGAAAATCTCAAGGAATTTTGCAAAAATCAACGGCTTTCAGCTACTGAAAAACTCAAACTTTTCCGTCAAATTTGTGAAGCGGTTCAATATGCTCATCGAAATCTGGTCATTCACCGCGACTTAAAGCCTTCAAACATAATAATTACCGAAGACGGCACACCAAAACTGCTTGATTTTGGAATTGCCAAAGTTTTGGATAATGATACGGAAAATACTGAAAAAACTACAACGGAATTTCGGCTTTTGACTCCGAAATACGCTTCTCCTGAGCAAATTCGCGGCGAAATTGTGGATACCCAATCGGATGTTTTCAGTTTAGGTGTTCTGTTGCGCGAAATTTTGGAAGAACTCGACCTCCCGAAACCTGATACACAAAAATCAAAGACTGCGACTCAAAACACGAAAACTTCGAGTGAATTAAAGACGATCATCAATAAAGCCGTTCACGAAACGACGTCACGCCGTTATGTTTCGGTTGAACAATTTTCCGAAGATTTGCGCCGTTACGAAATGGGTTTACCAATTCTGGCTCAACCTGACAGCTTTGGTTACCGAACCCAAAAATTTGTGTTACGGCATCGTTTCGGAGTTTTCGCGGCGGGTTTGGTTTTTCTTACTTTACTCGGCGGAATTGCCGCAACACTTTGGCAATTTCAAAGGGCGCAAACCGAAAGAAAACTTGCGGAACAGCGTTTTGCCGATGTTCGCGGTTTGGCAAATTCGGTAATTTTCGATTTGCATGATGAGATTCAAAATTTACCCGGCTCGACCAAAGCCCGGAAATTGTTGGTCGAAAAGGCTTTGGAATATCTCAACAAACTTGAACAGGATGCAGGAAACGATGCCGGATTGCAACACGAATTGGCGATGGCGTATACAAAAATCGCTGATGTCCAAGGGCAAATATTTGAACAAAGTTTGTTAGAAACTGACAACGCTGCAAAAAATTATCGTAAAGCATTGGAATTAGCGGAAAAAGCTATTTCCAACGATTCCGGTAATTTTGAGTTTAGGCGCGATTTGGCTTTGATCTGTTATCGTTTTGCGGAGTTTCAACGCGGCGGGAATGATCTAACTGAAACCTTGGCACTTGAAAATCGTGCCGCACAGCTTTACGAACCGCTTGTCAAAGAAAATCCTTCCGATCCAGACATACGTCGCCGGTGGCTGGTAGCCAGAAACGGATATACGGAGGTTTTGCGCGAATCAGGTGAGTTAGAAAAATCTTTGCCTCTTTACGATCAAATCTTAAACGATACAATTGCCGCTACACGCGAGTTTCCCTCTGATGTAAGACTCCAACGATTTATTGCCGTCGTTTATGGCAGCTATGCGCGCGGATTATTTCAACACGAAGATAAGAAAAAAGCCCTTGAATATATCCTGATTGCTAAAGACATCGGTGAAAAAGCTCTAGCTGTTGACCCAAGCAATACTTATACATTTCGTGGTAATGGAGTTACGTGCGAAGCGATCACAAAATATGCTTCGGCAATCGGTAATAACGATTTGGCTGAAACTAATGGACTTGAAGGCATACAAATCATGGAAAAAGTTTCCAAAGATGATCCTGAAAATCTCGAAGCAAATTATGACGTAGCCTCTTTACATAATACTTTCTCCGATTTTTTAGAGGATAATAACCGATTGCAAGAGGCTTTTAAGCATCGTCAAAAAGTATTAGAAGCAATTTTGCCGCTTGAAAAAAACGAGGATAATCCCGATCTCTATACCGCTGATTTTTTTGAGTTTTATTGCAAATTTGCCCGTATTGCTGCACGACTTGGCAAAAAGGAATTAGCAGGAATTTATGTGCAAAAAGCCGAGAATTTAAATTTCCAAATTGAAAAAACCACAGGCGAAGTCCAGAATCTCTATTCAAATAATTTCGTGGCGTTGGGTGAAACGTATCAATTTTTAGGCAATCAGGAAAAAGCTAAAGCCAATTTTGCCAAAGCAGTGGAAACTTGGAAAAACCTGCAAACGAATGGAAGGCTTTATCTGAATCAAGTCAAAAATCTTACTGAAGCCGAACAAAAATTAAAACAATAACAATAGTTTTATTCACAGAGATTTAGGGGGTGAAAGGGATAATTCAAATAAACTAAAAAGGACAGAAAATCCCTGTCTAACCTATCTATCCCTGTGAATTTATTTTTCCAGCGCATAACTCGTAAAACTAAAAACCGAATTATTTACAGCCTTTCAAATCTGTTAAAATATTTACAAGATTTATGGAAGGAAATTTAGAAATTAAAGACAAACCTCTCCTGGAAATGTCGTCCAAGCGGCGTTGGTTCGTGACAATTGGCGTAATGACGGGAATGTTTATTGCGGCTTTTGAAACAACCGTCGTAGGAACGGCAATGCCGACAGTTATTGCTTCGCTGGGCGGTATCAACCGTTACAGTTGGGTCTTTTCGGCTTATATCGTGACCTCAACCGTGACTGTTCCCGTTTGGGGAAAGCTCTCCGATTTATATGGTCGCCGTTTACTTTACCAAGCCGGAATTCTAGTCTTTTTAATCGGAACATTGCTTTCGGGATTTTCAAATTCGATGACGCAGTTGATAATTTTTCGGGCAATCCAAGGACTTGGAGCAGGCGCACTCGTTCCACTTGGAGTAACAATTATCGGCGATATTTTCACTTTGAAGGAACGCTCACGAATGCAAGCCTTTTTCGGCGGAGTCTGGGGTTTATCCAGCATTATCGGTCCGTTGCTCGGCGGATTTATTACCGATCAGCTTTCGTGGCGATGGGTGTTTTTTGTCAATTTGCCCATTGGAATTGTGGCTGCAATCATTATCGGTTTTGCGCTCAAAGAACCGAAATTGACTGAAAAACCTTCAGTTGATTACGTTGGTGCGGGACTTTTGATGGTGGCGATCAGTTTGATGATGCTGGTAATGGTCGAGGGCGGAACTTCGTTGGCAACGCTTTTTTCGCCGCTAAATATTGCGTTGCTTGCACTTTCCGTTTTTCTGCTGATAATTTTCTTCATCGTCGAAAAGAAAGTAAAAGACCCGATTATTCCGTTTGAGCTTTTTCAGAATAAAACGGTTTCAGTCTCGGTTGGAGCAGTATTTTTGGCTGGCGTGGCAATGTTCGGTGCAATTTCTTTTGTGCCGTTATTTGCCCAAGGTGCATTGGAAATGACAGCCACTCAAGCGGGTTCGTTAATGACTCCGCTGATGCTCAGTTGGGTTTCGATGTCAATTCTCGGCGGACGATTGCTGTTAAAAACAAGTTATCGGGCAGTTGCAATTTCCGGCTTTATTATTCTGACTACAGGTTTTACCTTTCTTTCAATGTTTCAGCGCGAGACGGCTCGGGGTTGGTTGTATTTTGATTTGGTTTTAGTTGGCGCGGGCTTGGGCTTGACAATGCTGACGCTCTTGATCGCCGTTCAGCAAACTGTTGAACGTAACCAACTTGGGATTGCAACTTCGCTCAATCAATTTTCGCGTTCTATCGGCGGTGCTTTCGGTGTGGCAATAATGGGCGCGTTTTTAACGGCGGGTTTGGCGACTCAATTAAACGATTTTGCCAAAAATAACAGCAGTGTTTTAACGGTTGAAAGGGCGGCTCAGTTAGCCGAAAATCCAAATGCGCTGATCGAACCGACTGCCAAAGCCAGCCTTTCCCCCGAAGTCTTGAATATTCTTCAAGACGCAATGGCAAAATCAATTCACAAAGTCTTTTGGATTGGCACTATTCTTTCTCTAATGGCATTGGGCATGGCTTTTTTGTTGCCTAAACAAACTAAAAAAGATGAAAAAATTCTAGTGGACGGCGAACAGTTTTTAATGGCGGAACAAACAATGATTGATCCGAAAAATGAGCCGATCACGGAAAACTAAAAAGGTGAGAGTGTTTTATTTCTCTCACCTCATTTAATTAATTTTTAATGGTGTTAATAATTTGCTGGGATTCCAGGATTAAAATTCCCTCAGCCGCTTTATCGGGGTTTCCTTTGAATTTATCAGTAACTTTGCTCTGGATTGTTTTTCCATCTTTTAGTGAAATCAATTTAAAATCAACCTGTGCCTCATAATCTTGAACTGCTGATGTATTGGTATTGGTAACTTTTCCAAATATTCCGCCGATCTTACCCGCTACTGATTGTTTGAGTTTGGAAATGTCACTTGCCAGCAAATAATCACAGTTCAGAGTCTTTGCTTCATCTTCCCCGAAAATTTTAACTGCTTCAATTTTCCCGTTGGTTAAAGACTGCACCAGAACACTTTGCAGATTCACGAGCGTCAGATTTTCACTTGATTTATTTGTGGGAAGGTAAACGCCGATGCGGATTATTCCGGCTCCTTTCGGTTTGACCGCCGAAATCATATTTCCAGTTTGATCAGAAATCGGATTTTCTTGTGTTTCAGGCTTATTTGGCTGTTTCTGAATTATTTTTGAATAATCCGGTGTTTCATATAAATCGCCGGAATTTTTAGCTAAAGCATAGCCGTTTGGAATTTCAAAAAGTGCATTATCAAGCGTTGCTTTTGAGAATTCCAACGTTTCCGTCGTTTGGCTGAAGGTCATTCCCCCGTTAGTCATTGTCCGTGTTTCCTGCAAAGCAAAACCGAGTTTTCCGCTGCCCGTAGATTTACTTACGACACGGTCGCGGCAGCCTCCTTCCGCGCCTTGCATTGCAGGCATTCTCGGAGTTTGCGGACGTGAAACAGGACAGGAAAATTCCGGCAGATCAACATACCAACCATCGGTTTCCATTCTCATATTCGTTTTCATACACGCATCCGGCGAAGATTCCATCGTCATTGTAGTTTTGATATGACGCGCTGTCATTCCAAACATTTGTTGGCGTTCGCCTGTATCGTTGATATTTGAAATATAGGTAATTGTCCCTCCCTTCTCAGTTTTGGGTTTTGGATTTTGGGGTTTCGATTGGTCAGATTGCCCAGTCGTTTCAGTTCCATCATCAAAGGGTTCGATAACATACATTTTTTTCTTATCGTTAACTTGAACATTACGTTTCAAATCACATTGTTCGATATTGGCAACATCTGCGCCAATTCCAATAAACGCCCCGCCTTCGGTTCGTTTTCGGGCTCCTTTTATATAAACTGTCGTTTCGCTTTTTTGACCGTTCATCGAAACGGTTTGACGAATTTTGTAGTTTTGGGCAAAAGAAATTCCCGTTAAAAATATTGATATAATTATCGCACCTAAAAGAAATCGGGATGTGTTCATAACCGTAAAACTCCTTTCAAACTAAATTCTGAACACTTGCAATTTCAGGTAATTTTTACCTATTTAGTTCTGAAATGGGGGAAATTCAGCAAATCCGGCGATTTTCACCTGATCAAACAAGCTATATCCTGATTAACGCAAAAGATATGCCTTTACTGTTTGAAAAATTAATGGAATGAATTTATGTTTTGAATCAGAACAAATTGCAGTAAAATCATTTACATTATGTTTCTAATTATTGGCACAAAATTCTTTTCCTGGGGTTCGGATCTGACGATCCAGCCAATGCGTTGTAGTCAATGTAATGTAGTTGCCCCTTTCAAAATTTTAAAAGGAATGCGCTTTTTGACCTTGTTTTTTATTATTCCGACAATTCCATTAAGCGGAGTAAAAAATATGGTTGAATGTCCGAATTGCGGAGCAAAATTTCTACAGAGTTAGCTAAATAATTTTAAATTTCAGTTCACTGAGTTAATTTAGAATTTGGAATTTCTCAAAAAGTGGCTAAACTATTCTAAAATCTAATATTACAAACCAAAAATAGAAATGGCTTATTTACAACCGGATAAACCCGACAAAATATATTTACCCGCAATCCGTGCGGCAAAAGAAAAAGGCGAAAAATTAGTTTGTTTGACTGCTTATGATTACCCGACAGCCCGGATTGTTGATGAGGCTGGTGTAGATCTGATTTTGGTCGGAGACAGTATCGGCAACGTAATTTATGGTTACGGGAATACAATTCCCGTTTCGCTTGAAGAAATTGAAAGTGCCACCGTCGCCGTTAAACGAGCTACCGAAAGGGCAATGGTTATTTCCGATTTACCCTACGGAACTTATCATCTTTCCCAAAAGGAAACTGTAAAAAATGCACTTCAATTAATGAAACACGGCGGCGCGGAAGCCATTAAATTGGAAGGCGGGAAAAATCGCGTTAAATTGGTAAAACGTCTGGTTGATGAGGAAATTCCGGTAGTTGCTCACATTGGATTAACTCCCCAAAGTGTTTATAAATTAGGAGGTTATCGCGTTCAAGGACGGACAGCCGAACAAGCTAAACGACTGATCGAAGATGCACAGTCATTAGAAGAAGCTGGTGCATTTGCCATTGTTTTAGAACTGGTTCCGCGTGAAGTTGCCGAAATTATCACCAAAGAAGTAAAAATCTCCACCATCGGAATCGGTGCTGGTGCCGGTTGTGACATTCAGGTTTTGGTTCTGCATGATTTGTTGGGAATGACATTCGGCAGACAACCTCGTTTTGTGCGCAAATATGCTGATTTGCGACAAATTATGACCGAGAGTATTCAAACCTGGACCAATGATGTCAAAAATGGAAATTACCCAAATGAATCTGAAAGCTACGGATTAACTGACGAAGCTAAAGCAGAGTTGGAAAATCTGTTAAAATAGTCTGATATGGAAATAATCAATCGCAGACAAAGAATGGCTTCATTGGCACGAAAATTACGCCGTGAAAATAAAACCATTGGATTTGTTCCGACCATGGGTGCTTTACACGAAGGACACTTGAGGCTGGTCAACGAAGCCCGGCAAATGTGCGACATCGTCATTGTTTCGATTTTCGTCAATCCTACCCAATTTAATGATAAAAAAGACCTCGAAAAATATCCGCGTGATCTAACCACCGATGCTTCGCTTTTAGCGGAATATCAAGTTGATTACATTTTCGCTCCCGAAGCAAACGAGATCTATCCTGATGGTTTTTCAACTTATGTTTACGTTGAGGGTATTGCGGAAGGTCTGGAAGGTGCATCACGTCCCGGACATTTTCGGGGAGTTGCTACGGTAATCACCATTTTATTCAACAATATCCGCCCCGATTTTGCTTTTTTTGGGCAAAAAGATGCTCAGCAATGCTCTGTAGTTAAAAGACTTACTTTAGACTTAGGTTTTGATACTGAGATCATCGTTGTTCCTACTGTTCGGGAAGAAAACGGATTGGCAATGTCCTCACGCAATACACGTTTGACAATTGATGAACGGGAAAAAGCCTCAATTATTTTTCAGGGGTTAAAGGAAGCAAAATTAGCTTTCAAAAATGGTGAACGAAATGCTACGGTTTTGGAGCAAATAGTGCGGGATAAAATCGAGACTGAACCGTTAGCTAGAATTGATTACATTGCCGTGGTCGATAATTCCACCCTCGAACCTATTGAAAGTGTTGAAGATAATGAAGTATTAATTGCAGTTGCGGTTTATTTTGGCGAAGTCCGTTTGATCGATAACACAATTATCAATCGAAGGCAGTAATTTGGCATCAAACTTGCATCTTACTTACCGATGCCAATGGCAGAAAATATGATTAAAAACAAAATTTCAATTTTAGTTTTAACAATAATTTTTGTGATGTCAGGAAACGTTTTCGCCCAAAGAAATACTTTTGTTTCGGCAAATCAAACTGCTTCGTTACAAACTCTGAGCGGAGAAAATATTTCCTTAGATTCGCAAAAAGGTAAGGTTGTTGTTTTAGCAATCGGTGCAAGTTGGTTGCCGCTGTCTAAACAACAAGCAATTACAACCAACAAATTGGTAAAAAAATATGCCAATAACAATGTGGTAGTTTATTGGGTTACAACCGAATCAAGTAATTCAAAATCAAAGAATTTTGCTTCAAACGAGCAAATTCAATTATTTGCCACCAAAAATAAATTAGCTGCCACAATTTTGCGTGATTCAGATGGCGCATTTACTTTGAAAAGATTTGCCGTTGACCAGCTTCCTTCGTTTGTGGTTTTGGATAAAACCGGAAAAGCCATTGGCGAACCCTTTGGCGGTCTTGATCCTGAAAATGAACCTGAAATCTTCATGCAAGTTTCCCTTGCCATAGATAAGGTTCTTTAATGGGTTCAGGTCTCAAGAGTCTCAAATCATTTAATTTATGATATTTAAGACGAGTTACAATGACTCGTCTTTTTCATTTCTCATAAAAGACTTTAAATTTGAGACTTTAAGACTTGAGACTTGAGACTTGAGACATTAAAATCAAACGCAAATATGGAAATTGAGATAGCCATTGCTGTTATCATTCTCTTGTTACTTGTTTTTTTAGCCACAATTGATATGGCGTTCACTCAACTGAGCGATCTCTCTTTACGCAAACTTTCCTCCGATTCCGAAGAAACTCAAAATCTTTTTTTGCGTGAAATTCTGGTCAATCGTCCTCGCTTCCGGTTTGCCCTTTCGGCTACGATTCAAATTTTGCTGATAATTTTTTCAATTCTTGCCACTTTAGTGATCTCCAATTTTTTCTTTGAACAAGGAAGGTTACTGGTTCTCTCTCTCTTTCTAAGTTTGTTTTTTGTCTTTATTTTTCGCCAATTTATTCCCAGAGTTTTAACCTGGAAAAATCCTGAATCAAAACTTTTGTTTTTACTTCCGTTTATCCGTCCTGTTTACGGAGCGATGTCGTTTTTGTCTGACCCCTTGCAATTTTTTGTCAAAGCCGAAAATATTGAAAATACATTGATTCCAAACCGAAAAGACGATGAGGAAGAAACTGATTCGGATAATATTCAGGCATTGATTGAGGTTGGTGAAGCCGAAGGAATCATTGAAGAAGATGACCGTGAACTGATTGAATCCGTTTTTGAATTTGCCGATACCAAAGTGGGCGAAATTATGACTCCGCGCACGGAAATTTGCGCTTTGCCGATTGATGCCACAATTACTGCTGCCCGCGATCTGATTATCGAAGAAAAATATTCACGGATTCCCGTTTATCGTGACAAAATCGAAAATATTGAAGGGGTTATTTATGTGCGCGACCTCTTACAAGCCTGGGCGGATGGAAAAGAAAATCAAAAAATTGAATCATTGATGCGGGAGGCTTATTTTATTCCTGAAACTAAATCTGCCGCCGAGTTGCTCAAATCAATGCAATCCAATCACGTCCAAATTGCAATTGTAGTTGATGAATATGGCGGAGTTGCAGGTTTAATCACCGTTGAAGATATTATAGAAGAAATCGTTGGTGAAATTGAGGACGAAGATACTGAACAGGAAGAGGTAATCGAAATTATCGAAGGTGACGGTGGCAATTATTTTGATGTTTTGGGCTCAACCGAAATTCACAAAATCGAGCGGATATTTGATTTTGATCTCGAAGACGATGAATACACTACAATTGCCGGCTTGGTTATCAGTGAAGTCGGTTATGTTCCCAAAAAAGGTGAAAAATTGAAAATTCAAGGAATTGAAATCGAAATCCTAAAAGCTGATGATAAACGACTTCATTTATTAAGGTTAAAGAAAGCTAGTGACAAAAACCCCGAACCAACCGAATAAAATCACCTGCGAATCGTGCGGAAAATCCTTTCAATGCGGCGCAGATACCGGAAATTGCTGGTGTTTTTCTCTTGAAATTACTCCTCAAAATTTGGCACAATTAAAAGAGCAGTTTCAAAACTGCCTCTGTCAGGAATGCCTGAAAAAACCTTTCATACCTGAAAATACTTCAAAAGGTTAAAAAATCAATGAAAAAATTGAATGAATCCGATTTTGGGGATACCTATTCCCAAAGACAAATGGTTATCGCCCGTTGGGAAAAACTTAGCGCAGAAGGAAAATGGTTTTGGATTTTCAAACGCGGAGCAGCCTGGCTCGCCTCTATGCTTTTTCTTTATGGATCCGCACTTTTATTATTACCAAATATTCTCCAATTTAATCCATTTCAGTTTTATATCCTTTTCGGAATGTTCGGCGGTTTTATGGTCAGTTCTCTTATTGAATGGACAAAAATGGAAGCCGAATATTTGGAACAAAAGAAAATCAACTAAATTGTTTTAGCAAAAAAATAAGCCGCGATTTTGCACAAATTGACACAAAAGGATTTATGGTTTTAACTTAAATCTTATTCACAAATTTTGTGTAATTATTGCGGCTTATTTTTTTGATTTTTTTATATTTCCGAAAGCCTTGAGTGGATTTATGAAACCCCTGACTGAAAAACAAGCAATTTGGTGGAAAAAAATAAGAACAAATGGCTTTTTCTCCTACATAAAAACTGGAGTTTTTTATGTCATTTTCTTTTTTTTAGTTTTTATAGCTAGTTACTTTTTCTTTCTTAACCCACCCTCCTTGGTTTTATGGTTTCTGACAATTACTGCTCCTTCATTTGGACTTTTAATTGGACAAATCTTCGATTGGTGGCGTTATGAAAGAAAATTTCAACTATATCTTCAAACTCCTCAATTTTAATTTGTATAAGTCTTTATATTTCGCAACAAAATTTTAATTTATGGCAAAGAAAAAAAGTAAATTTTTGAGTGGAAAACGGATTGATCCTACTCCGATTGATAAAAATACTGCACTGGCAGATTTGGTTGATGAATCGTTTATGGCGTATAACGCGGCGCGGATTCGTGAAGCGTGTCAACTTTTTACGCGAAAAATGCTTGAACCTGATGTGACGATTGGGGTCACACTGACAGGTGCACTTACCCCAGCGGGTTTGGGAATTTCTGCTTTAGTTCCGTTAATCAAAGCCGGATTCATCGATTGGATAATTTCCACCGGCGCAAATCTTTATCACGATACGCATTTTGGCATTGGTCTTGCGCTTCATCAGGGCGATGCTAAATTGGATGACCGAGTTTTGCGCGAAGAAGAAGTCGTCCGTATTTTTGATATTTTTTTTGATTACAGCGTTTTGCTTGATACAGATGATTTTTTCCGCCGTGTGATCGAAGCGGATGAGTTCCAAAAAACAATGTCGTCCGCCGAATTTCATTATCTGTGCGGGAAATACGTTTTGGAGCGCAGTAAAAAACTTGGAATTCAGGACAAATCCCTCCTTGCCACTTGTTACGAATACGGTGTTCCCGTCTATACTTCAAGCCCCGGCGATTCTTCAATCGGAATGAACATTGCCGCTAAAGAACTACAAGGAAGCAAGTTAGTCTTAAACCCGAATCTGGATGTTAATGAAACTGCTTCGATTGTGTTGGCGGCAAAACGCGGCACAATTTCCCACACCGAAAGCGGAAAATCAGCCGTTTTCATTCTCGGCGGCGGCAGCCCCAAAAATTTTGCTTTGCAAACTGAACCGCAAATCCAGGAAGTTTTAGGAATTGACGAAAAAGGTCACGATTACTTTTTGCAAGTCACTGACGCACGTCCCGACACAGGGGGATTGAGTGGCGCAACTCCTTCTGAGGCAGTAAGTTGGGGGAAAATTGACCCTGACCAATTACCCGGAACAGTCGTTGCTTACGTTGATTCAACCGTTGCTTTGCCCATCATCACGGCTTATGCTCTCGCCCGTCACGAACCACGGCAGCCAAAACGGCTTTATGACAGACGCAATGAATTTATGGATTTGTTAAAAACTGAGTATGACAAATCTACAAGACGGTAATGACCAAAACTTTTGAAAATTTGGAAGATGCCTACAGATTTTTGCAAAAATTGGGAGCATCTCCAAAACTTTTGCTTCACCTCAAGTTAGTTGGCGAAGCGGCTGAAATTTTAATCCAAACCCTTGCCGAATTAAAAGTTCCCTTTGATGCCGATTTTGTGAGGTTTGGGGTTGCTTTACACGATGCGGGGAAAGTTATTTACGAGAAAGAACTTTCCAATAAAGGTAATCTGCACGAGGTAGCGGGTGAGAAACTTTTAATTGTGAACGGGGTGGATAAAAATTTTGCGCGGGTTTGTCAATCTCACGGAAAATGGGAAACAATGGATTGCTCTTTTGAAGAATATTTAATTGCACTTTCAGATAAACTTTGGAAAGGAAAACGCGAAAATCAACTCGAAAATATTGTCATTGATAAAGTTGCTAAATTGCTAAATCAGGATCGTTGGCAAGTTTTTGTCGAAATGGATTCTTGTTTTGAACAAATCGCCTCCGATGGAGATTCAAGATTGATGCGTAGCCAAAAATATTAAATTTATGAAATTGATAGCCGAACTAAACAACGAAAAACACGAAGTTGAATTCAACCTTGATGGAGAAAAGATTTTTGCCAAAATTGACGGGCGAGAATATGAACTGGAATCTTCTGACGTTGAACCAAATGTTTTTCTTTTCAAAAACGATAACCAAATTCACCAAATTTACGCCGCACCGAACGGGATTGTAAATGTTGGGAATAATCAGTTTGATGTAAAAATTTTTGATCCAAAAAAACTTCGCGGTTCAAAAGGTTCGGAGGCAAATGCAGATGGAATTGCCGAAATTAAAACCGCAATGCCCGGAAAAATTGTGCGGATTATGGTCGAGGAAGGCACAGAAGTTACTCACGGGCAAGGAGTTATCGTTGTTGAAGCAATGAAAATGCAAAACGAAATGAAATCTCCGAAAGATGGAATTGTCAAAACCATAAAAGTTGAAGAAGGTGCAACCGTCAACGCCGGAGACATTTTAGTAATTATCGAATAAATGTTTGACTCAAAAACCGAAACCCAAAATAAAATCAGCATTCCGCCTTCCGAAATCCGCATTTTGTTGTGGGATATTGACGGAACTTTGATTTATTCAAACCGTTCCGGAATGTTCAAAAATTATTTTATTCCGACACTCGAAAAAGTTTACGGGACGGCAGGAAGATTGGCGGAAATGCAGGTTTCGGGAATGACCGATACCCAAATTGCATATGAGGCTTTGCAAAGCGAAGGTTTTACGGTTGCCGATATTTTTGCCAAAGTTGGAGAGTTTATAGAAGTTTTGGGAAGTGAGATGAAACAATTCTCTGCTCAGTCCAAAAACCTTTTCGGTGTTTTTCCGGGAGTTTCGGAAATTCTAACCGAAACTCAAAAACACTCAATTTTTGTCAATTCCCTTTTGACTGGAAATTTTCAACCGTTGCCGAAGCAAAATTGCGTTATGTGAATTTATGGGATTATTTTACCGGCACGCCGCATTCTTTTGGCGAAATTTCGCATCAACGGAGTGATTTGGCTAAATTTGCCGGAAAACAGTTTTGCGAATTTTACCAAACCGAACTCAAACCTGAACAATTTATCGTTATCGGTGACACGCCCAACGACATTGCCTGTGCGCGGGCGTTCGGCGCAAAAGCCGTAGCTGTCGGAACAGGCAGAATTCATTCAACGGAAGAATTAGCAAAGCACAATCCCGATATTTTACTGGAAGATTTGCGAAATACTGATAAAGTTTTACAAATTCTAACCAACTGCTAAAGCGATTCTTCCAACCTTCGACTAACTTACTTTTACGCCATTTGCATTGATGGGAAGTTGCTCTAATGTCCAATTCCCTTTGGCAATTTCGTTTTTGAAACATTGGGTTCGATAAATTGTTTTGCGGACAGATTCGCGCGGATGATTTGAAAGCCAGTTGTGTCGCGCATTGACATAAGCCGTTGTCCATTCGATTTCATTTCCGCCTGAATTTGGAGGATTTTCAGGGAACATTCCGCGAATTACCCACAAAATTCCGCCGCTGTGAATATAGGAATCATAAATTATCAGAGCAGATAGAGGCAGAATAAAATCGTTATCGGTTGCCCATTTAAGGGCAGGTTTATAATAACGGTTATCAAAAAATTCATCCTGAACTTTTCGCATAATTGCATCTTCTTTTCCGGCTTTTTTGAGCAAATCTTTGAAAGTTGCATCATCTGTCAGTGGAATTGTGCCCACTTTTTCGGAAAAGGGTTTTAGTTTTTTTGAATAAAGTCCGTTTGCCGCCACATATTTGTTTACCAATTCACGCAAATTCCCGTATTCGGTGGTCTGCGAACGTCCGTAGGTAATTTGCTTGATGTCATTCGGACCATCGCTGTAAATTGCAATAGCCGAATAATTTCCTGTAGTTGTGCCTGTTTCAAAAACGTTTACAACCTTTTCTAACAAACTTTTTTGCTTTGTGGTCAATTTCATTGAATTTTTATCCTTTTTTTGAAAAATAAATGTAACTTATTAATTAATCTTTGTTTTCCAATCTACCGGGGTTACAATATTCCAACTTAATAGAGTTAAAATAATAGCAAATTTTTTTTTGAAATTTTGAGCCCCAGTTTTGAAAAATCTTGCGTTATATAAGTGAGCGAGATTTTGTTGCTCTTTTGCAATTTTTATCATTTATTTGGAGAAAACATTTTATGAAAATCTGTAACAACTGCCAACAGGTAAATCCAGCCGAGGCAATGTTTTGTAAGAAATGCGCCAGCCCCTTGGGTCAAGCCCAACAACAGCAACAATACGGCAATCCGCAACAACAAAATCCGTTTGTAAACCAACAACAATGGAATCAACCTAATTACGGGAATCAGGGAATGCAAAACTTTGGGCAACCCGTCAGCGGCGGAACCAGCGGAAGAGCAACTGCGGCAGCAATTTTAGCAGGTGTCGGTTTGATTTGCTGTGCTCCCGCCGGAATTGTGGCTGCAGTTTTGGGCTGGTTAGAAATTCAAGCAATCAGAGAAGGAAAATCATCTTCTGCCGGAATGACAATGGCACAAATCGGTTTATGGGGCGGAATCATCGGATTTGTTATTAATGTTGTGATAAATGTCATTTTCTTATTATTTAGTGCAATGGCTCGTTAAAAATATTTTGAGCTGTAATGATTAAAAATATTGCGTTACTAATTGAGCAGGCAAAATAGCCTTGAGGAAATACAAAAGCGATGAGTGAACAAAATAAAAACCAGATAGTTTGCAAAAACGGGCATCCGCAAAGAAATACAATTTCAAAATTTTGTATCTATTGCGGAACACCCTTGAATTTGCAATCTTTTATTCCTCAAACTCCAACGCCGCCTGTTCCGCCGCCAAAACAGGTTCAGCCTGTTCAGCAGCCCCAACCTGTAAACACAAATAATCAAGCCCAGGTTTATCAAAATTTGCAGGTTCCGCAAGCTCCTGTCTTCTATCCTGTTCAACCTGTAAACCAAATAGAGCTATGTGGAACCTGCGGAGGAGAAGGCAAAAATTTAGATCCCAAAATCCCTGTTTGTAAGGAATGTAAATGGCTGTGCCCCCTTTCTCCGGGTTACGGAATTGCACCAGAAGCATTTCAATGGGCGGAAGATGGTCGGGCAATGTCTGTCCTTAGGTCAATGAAACCGCTAATGATGGCGGCTGAGGCAGTTTCACAAAAAGTAGGCAGACGCTGGATCGAAACCACTTTTAATGGCATTTTACTTAGCGAAAAACAATTACCAGACATTTATTTTCAAGCTGTTCGGGCAGCCCAAATTATGGGAATGTCCTATATGCCCGATATTTACGTTTCGGGCGATATGATGTGGGATTGCAGAACCTATGGCACTGACAAAGATTCATTTGTCATTATGGGAACAGCGATGGCAACCAACTTTCGTGGACCCGAACTGCTTTTCCTTTTTGCCCGTGAAATGGGGCATTGCCGGTCGGGTCATGCACTTTGGAAAACAGTTATTCAATTTTTGGTTGGTGAACAGGGGCAAAGACGTGGATTGATGCGCGGCGGTTTGTTTGCCGAGATTGGTAAATTTTTGAGCCCAACCGCACTAATCGAAGGAACTCTCGAAATTCCTTTAATGGCGTGGGCTAGACAAGCTGAAATCACTGCTGACAGAGCCGGAATGCTGGCGGTCGGAAATGAGGAAATTGTCCGCAAAGTTTTGCTCTCGTGGTCACTAAAATCACCCATGTTATATCGTCAAATCAATATCAAAGCCTGGTTGGAACAACAATCTGCCGAAGATGACGATATGACCAAATTATCAGAATTAATGACTTCTTCGACTCCATATATAACTCGAAGAATGAAACTTATTGCCCAATTCGCAAGCAGTCCTGAACTTCAGCGTTGGCAGCAAGTTATCAAACAATATGTTGAAAAGGCAAAGGCTCAACCGCAATCGAACGAAAAAACGCAATTATCCAATAATGATGTTATCCGAATGAAGTGTTCAACTTGCGGAACGCCAATGCGAATTCCTTCTAAAGTATTGGAAGGAAAAACCCAAATGGCAATACGTTGCCCCGATCCGAAATGCGGCAAGCCAACGTATTTGAAAAAGAAAAGCAACCCTGCCCCCAAAGGAAATGAGGTTTCCAAAAAAGAGCAGCGCGAATTAGAGAGGAATTTGACATATGACGAATGAAACTGAAAGCGTAACCATTACCCAAACAGAACCTGATGGAACAGTTACCACCATCGAAATTACCCAAACTGCTCCTGAAGGTGCTGATGGGGATCAAAACATTATCGAAGAAGTTATTGATGCAATTTTTGACGGTGATGCTGATGATAATGATATTGATGTGGATGGATTAGATACTCCAAATGACGGCTATGAAACTTCATCAGAACCAACCGATTCGGATTATTCTGTAACTGATGGAGATTCTACAGACTCGGATTCTACGGAACCTGTTTCTTTTGACCAAAATCAAGAGCCTGTTTCGGTGGATGAAAATCAAGAGCCGGAATCAGGAACAGAACCTGAAGTTTCTGATCCAACTGAATCAGAGCCTGTTTCATTTACTGAAACCGAGCCCGCAACAACGGAAGAACCTGTTTCTGACGGCACATCAAACGAAGAACCGGTTTCATTTACCGAAACTGAGCCTGAATCAGTTGGCAGTGGTGTAGAGTTTCCTGTGGATTATAGCAATTCAACCGAGCAAACTCCCTTTGTTGCAACACCTGGCGACGGTTATTCGGTTTCAGATTCTTCAGATTCAACTACTACCGAATCTACAGACAATACGGAAGCAACTGAACAAGCTGAACAACAAGCGCACTCTCAAGCCGCCCAAGATGCACAGGCTCAAGCTGATGAATTTACCGCCAAAGGTGATTATGAAGCAGCAGCCCAAGCCCGTGAAGTGGCTGAAAACGAAGCGTGGGAATCAGGCGACAATTCAGTTTTACACGGAAGTAATTCAACTGAACTTGAAAATGCCGATTGGCAGCAGGATCAGGCTGAATATTACAAACAGCAACAGGACGAATACACTGCTCAGGGCGATTATGAACACGCACAGGAAGCCGCCGGAAAAGTTGTTGATCATACAACCGATGCCGATTATTATGGCGGCGGTGAAGACCATTCGACTCAAGCCAGAAATGAAGAATATCAATTAGGAAATGCCAATTGGGAAGAAGGAAATGCCAATTATGAGGCAAACAATGCCGAATGGTATGCTGACCGGGGAATGTATGACGCTGCTGAACAAGCTGCGGAAAGCGCAGGTGAACATCAAGCCCAAGCGGATTACCACGCAGATTCGACACTTGACGGTTCAACCTACGACCAATCATCCCAAGTTGAAACGGGTGGAAGTTATGAGGCAACGGACTATTCTTCTTCTTATGATTCCGGCGCGGATTATTCATCCTACGATTCAGGTGGCGCAGATTATTCTTCGTATGATGCGGGAGGTGCAGATTATTCTTCATCTTACGACTCAGGCGGGGCGGATTACTCTTCATCTTACGATGCTGGCACCACGGATTATTCAACCGAATAATTTAATTTTTGGTAAATAGTTTTGACAAGACGAGCTTCAAAAACTCGTCTTTTTTATTGTGAAAAATTAACAAATAAATTATATTTCATTTTGAAAGGTGTTGTATGGAAACTATTTATCCAATTTTTCGTTTGCTATTTTTTGTTTGGATTTTGTTTTTACCCCAATTTTTAGGCGTGTTGGTTCATTTTAGAACATCAAAATTTCCTAAAATAACAAGTTTAATAGGATTTTTGATGACCACAGTCTTATCCTTTTTGTTACTTTGCTCAGTTTTCTTACCATTAAATCAATCAAACGAACAAATGTGTGGAACAGGTTCGGGAATGTTTGCATTGTTTATTTTGTTTCTAACCGGAATACAAATTTTTGTAAGTTTAGTTGTTCAAATATTTTTGTTTTGGAGAAAAAAATAAATTTCAATAAAATTGATTTTGTTTTGTCTTTTAAATTTTACCCACAGTTTTTTAATTATTGGAGACGAGAAAACTCGTCTTTTTTGTTTTTATGAAACTAGAATTTTGTGTATTATCTAAACAACCGCAATTCTAAATTCAAATCTATGAATCAACTTAAAAAATTACTTAGTCTTTTTTTACTTTTTACTTTTTGCTTTTTACTTTTTTCGCCGGTTACTGCGAAAGCCGCGTGGCGTGATCCGGTTCGGGCTCAACACGCGATTGTGGCTTCTCAAAGCCCATTTGCCGCAAAAATCGGTTCTGATGTAATGAAAAAAGGCGGAAATGCAATTGATGCAGCGGTTGCCGTAGCTATTGCAATGGCTGTCACCTATCCTGAAGCGGGTAATTTAGGCGGCGGCGGTTTTATGCTGATTCGTTTTTCGGACGGAAGAACCACCTCGATTGACTACCGCGAAATGGCTCCAAAAGCAGCTAATCGTGATGTTTTTGTAGATAAAGACGGTAATTTGATCAAAGGCGAAGGCAGTTCAACGGTGGGTTATCGAGCTTCAGGTGTTCCGGGGACTCCCGCTGGTTTGGAATATGCTTTCAAAAAATATGGTTCGGGCAAAATCAAATGGACTGATTTAATTGAACCTTCCCGTTTAATTGCCCAAAACGGATTTGTGCTAACCAATCGTTTGGCAAATCTTTTTATTTCCTACAAAGGCAATTTAGAAAAATACGAGGACAGTAAAAAGATTTTTTTAAATAACGGGAATTATTTCAAAGAGGGTGATTCACTTAAACAACCTGAGCTTGCTCAAACACTTGCCCGGATTCAGCAATTTGGAGCAAAAGGCTTTTACGAAGGAAAAACAGCCCAAATGATTGCCGATGATATGAAAGCCCACAATGGTTTGATTACCCTTGAAGATTTGAAAAATTACAAAGTCCGGGAGCGCGAACCGCTGAAAGGAACCTATCGCGGTTATCCGATTATTACAATGCCGCCGCCAAGTTCGGGCGGAATTGTAATGCTGCAAACCTTGGCGATGCTCGAAAAATTCGATATTCGTAAAATGGGTTGGGCATCTTCCGAAAAATACCATGTTCTAGTCGAAGCCTTACGCCGTTCTTTTGCCGACCGTGCCGAATATATGGGCGATCCTGATTTTACCACTGTTCCCCTGACTCAATTATTAGACAAAACCTATTTGGAAAAACGGGCTGCAACCATAAATTTAAGCAAAGCCTCCTCCAGTCAAGAAGTTCGCGCCGGCGAAGTTCAAATAAAAGAAGGAATGGAAACCACCCATTTTACCGTTATTGACAAAAACGGAACGATCGTCACTAATACCTATACTATTAATGACTTATACGGTTCCGGCGTAACGGCAAAAGGAACCGGAGTTCTATTAAATGATGAGATGGATGATTTTGCCGCGCGTCCCGGGAAACCAAATTTATTCGGATTAATCCAAGGCGAAAAAAATAAAGTTGAACCCGGTAAACGTCCGCTTTCCTCGATGACACCGACCATTGTTTTACGAAAAGACGGCACGCCGTGGTTTGCCCTTGGTGCAAGAGGTGGTCCAAGAATCATTAATGCCGTTCTGCAAACCGTAATAAATATGATTGATCACGATATGAACATTCAACAAGCCATAGATGCCCCAAGAATTCATCATCAATGGTTGCCGGATGAAATTATGTGGGAGCCTTTTGGGATTTCCGATGATACGCGTAAAGCATTGGAATCATTAGGGCATAAGTTCACAGAACGTCCGAATTATGTAGCCCAGGCAACCGGAATTGCCATTGAAGAAAAGACCGGAGTTCGACTCGGCGCAATCGATGCCAGAGGCGACGGCGAGGCAATCGGCTACTAATTTCAAAGGTTTTAGGAAATTGTAAGGAAGGTTCTTTTTTCAATTTCCTAATCCATTTTGTAATTTGACAAAATATTGAATTTATTGAGAATTTTCTGTCAAGCCCCCACATTACAATGCTTATCGAGGTAAACACAGATGTCTCTCAAAATGGAAGATGTTGATCAAAAAACTGAAAAAAAGCGATCCAGAATCCCGATTTATGTTGTTAGTTTTCTAATTATTATTTCGGTAATTGGCGGTTTGATTTATTGGCTTTACACCCGCCAATTTGAAACTACCGATGATGCCTTTATCGAAGGTAATATAGTTCAAATCAGTCCTAAAATCAGTGCTCATATTGCCAAAATACATGTTAAGGAAAACCAGTTTGTAAAAAAAGGTGATTTGCTGATTGAGCTTGAATCTAAAGAGTTTGAGGTCAAAGTTGAAAAAGCCAAAGCCGAATTAAAAGCAGCTCAATCCACCCGTGAAAAGTCTTTGGCAAATGTTGAATTAACCCGAAAAACCGGAAAAGCAGATTTAAATCAAGCGGTCTCTAATTTTGAAACAACCAAAACCTCAATTGATCAAGCCAAAATCACTTCCAATTCTAAGGAAAATGGGATTGAAATTGCGCTTAATCAAGTAAAGACCGCCGAGGCAAATTTGCGGCAAATTCAAGCCCAGATTCCCGCCAGCGAAGCAAATTTGGAACAAGTAAAAGCCCAGATTCCTGCCAGCGAAGCAAATTTGGAAATGGCTCAATCCGAATTTAATCGGTATTTGTCGCTCTTTGAAGCTGGGGATGTTTCCAAACAAACCGTTGATAGAGCCAAAGCCTTACTGAGCCAAGCCAAAAGCGATTTTGAATCGGCAAAAAAACAGGTTGAAATCGTGCAATCAAACTTGAATTCTATTCGACAGCAAATAAATGTTGCAACCGCCCGATTGAATGAGGCAAAAACAAACGTCAAAAATGCCGAAAATGATTTCCAAAAGTCCCAAACTGAAATAAATTCGGCGCAATCCCAATCAAATGAATCACTTGGTCGGGTGGAAGAAGCAAAAGCATTTCCCGAAAAAGTTCAGATCGAGGAATCCGGAGTTAGCAATGCGGAAGCACAAATTGCCCAGGCTGAAGCAAATCTGACTCAAGCTGAGCTGGAATTGTCCTACACGAAAATTTACGCGCCCGAGGATGGTTTTATTGCCAATAAAAGTGTTCAGGAAGGTCAACTTGTCCAATCCGATCAGGCTTTAATGGCAGTTTCCCAACGGGAAATTTGGGTTGTTGCCAACTTCAAAGAAACCCAAATCGAAAAGATCAAACCCGGTCAAACGGTTTTGATCTATATTGATGCGTATCCAAATTTGATTCTGAACGGAACTGTTGAGAGTTTTCAAGCAGGAACAGGCTCTCGTTTCAACGTTTTTCCGCCCGAAAATGCCAGTGGCAATTTTGTCAAAGTCGTCCAGAGAATTCCGGTCAAAATCCGATTTGACGAATCAGACGAACGCCTTAAACTTTTAGTTCCGGGGATGTCAGTCATTCCCAAAGTAAAGGTCAAATAAATGTCTCAGGAACTTGACGAAATTCGATCCACCGAAGCCGTAAAACCGTCTTTAAACCCATACATTGCAATCATAATCTTAACGATTGCAACATTTATGGAAGTCTTGGACGCAAATATTGTCAATGTCTCACTTCCCCGAATGGCAGCGGATTTAAACTCAACTCCCACCGAAACTTCCTGGGTGATCGGTTCATATTTAATAGCCAATGCAATGATTTTGCCGATCAGTGGATGGCTGGCGATTTATTTCGGGCGAAAGAATTATTACCAGATTTGCGTGGTTATTTTTACTGCAAGTTCTTTTTTATGCGGCATTTCGACAAATTTGGGAATGCTTATTTTCTTTCGGATAATCCAAGGTTTAAGCGGAAGCGGACTGGCAACCAGTGAACAAGCGATGATTGCTGACCTTTTTCCACCCGAAAAATTAGGTCGCGCATTTTCTATTTACGCCTTTGGACTCGTTTTGGCTCCCGTTATCGGTCCTACCCTGGGTGGTTGGATCACGGACGCTTTAAGTTGGCATTGGATATTTTTTATCAATGTTCCAATTGGTTTTGTATCGTATTTTTTAGTTAGCGAATTGATTCATGAATCGGAAAGATCAAAACAAAGCCGTCTCGAACTGTTAAAAACAAATCCTCAAATTGATTGGATCGGCATTATTTTAGTAGCTATTGGGTTTGGTGCATTTGAGTTGGTTTTGGAAGAAGGAAATAAACAGGATTGGCTCGAATCAAATTTTATTGTCTTCACAATTATCATTGCAATTTTTTCCCTTCTTCTTGGAATTACCTGGGAATATTATCAGGATAAACCGGCAGTTGATATTTCGATGTTCAAAAATCGTAACTTTGCAATTTCCTGTATTCTATTGTTCACAGTTCGGTTTGTAATGTTTGGATCCACCTTTTTAGTTCCCTATTTTGCCCAAATTCTACTTGGTTACAATGCCACAAATGCAGGATTACTATTGCTTCCCGGTGCTGTAACTTTAGTGATAATGATGCCGATTGTAGGCTTTTTAACAGATAAATTTGATGCCCGAAAAATCATCTTTTTTGGGCTGATAATTTTTGCTTTTTCCCTTTGGAATTTAACTTCAATGAACCTGGAAATTGGATTTAATGATTTGGCAAAATTCAGAATGTTACAGATTTTTGGATTGTCATTTCTGTCAGCAACAATGATGGCAGTTGGTTTCTATTACGTTCCGCCGGAAAAAAATGATAGCGCCTCCTCAATGATTACCCTTTGTTCAAATTTAGGGGCAAGTTTGGGAGTGGCAATTTCAACTATGCTGATTACACGTTACACTCAATTTTATATAAATAACCTGGGCTATCACACAACTCAATACAACCAAAATTACACAGAAACGGTAAAAAACCTAAGTCAGGCACTTCAGCATCAAGGCTTTACAGCGACTCAAGCACTCTCTAAGGCGAAAAATATTGTTTGGGAAACGCTTGTTCAACAAGCCTCAATGTTGGCAATTTTAGACGTATTTAAGATATTTATTTTGGCTATTATCTTAATAATTCCGGTTGTTTTTTTTCTTAAACCAAAAAGGAAAAATAATCAGGGACATTAATTTACTTGTCTTTTTCCAATAATTTAGTTGTGCCTTCCGTAACACTTGGCGGTGCGGCTACATCGTTGGTTGTCATCCAACTTCCCTGACTTGGGGGAACATAAACTGAGGTCGGAATTGATTGTTCCATCGGGAGGGATTTTTGCCCCGCTGGGTTGTTCAAAACATTTTGTTGAGTTCCGTTCGATTCAGGTAAATAATGTGCAAACTCTGTATCTTCAAACATTAGGGCATATATAATTCGTAATACTCCAACCATAAAACCGGTTACAAATGTAATTGGAACTACAAAAACCGGAAGATGGGTAAATGGAAACAAAATCGAAACAATTGGACCGATCAAAAAACAACCGATCAACATTAGCATCACACCTTTCTTTATTCCACTTTTTCTTGGGTAATCTTTTTTAATGACTCTGCCGGGAGTTTTATAAGGAGAAATTCCTTTATTGGCTACAACTTCGGCAATATCGGACAATAAAAACCCACAACGCGAGCAAAATCGGGTTTGGTCACTAATTTGTTGTTGTCCGCAGGTTGGGCAATACATATAGGTTAATCGTTATTCTAACAAACAATTCGCTCAAATCCCTACGAATCTTTTTCCAATAATTTGGTGGTGTTATCTGTTACACTTCCAACTTCAACCAAATCGTTTGTTTCCCGCCAGCTTCCGGCATTTGGAGCAACATAATTATTTACCGGAATTGATTGAGACGGAGGCAGTGACTGCTGAGACGGGTTACCGCCAATAAAATTTTGGGTATTGGCTATGATATTCTGTTCCAAAGTTTTGCCGCCGGGAAATTTTGATTCAAACATCCAAGCATAAATCATCCGTAAAATCCCCCCCCAAAAACTGATAATGCCGGCAATTGCCATAAAAATTGGTTCAGTATCAGTTGCAACGTGAATCATGGCAATAATCGGAACAATCAGGAGCATCCCAACTAACATGATCATCACACCTTGTTTAATCCCACGTTTGCGGGGCGAGTCCTTAAACTCAACTTGAGTTTGGTCATTTTGATTCGGCAACAGACCATTATTCGCCATGACTTCACTCACGCCAGTCAATAAGAAACCGCAGCGAGAACAAAATCTGGTATTTTCAGCAACTTGTTTTTGACCACAAACAGGACAATGCATCTTTTCTCCTCTATTTCAGATTTTGAAGAATTTTGGTCGTATCATCCGTTACACTTCCGGGTTGAACCAAATCATTTGTTTCCCGCCAGCTTCCGGGTTTTGGCGGGACATACGCAGATGTTGGAATACTTTGTTGCGGCGGCAAAGCCTGATATTGAGCAGTTCCATATAGATTTTGCTGATTACCGACAAAATTCATTGGGGGTTGATTTGTAAGCATTTGATTTGGATTAACTTCTTTAGAACTTTTAAATAAAACAAGGGATGCAATCAGCCACATTAATCCGCCGAAAATTCCGGTGACTGCAGAAATTCCAGCCATTTTTTCAACCCCCAGAATTCCCCAAAACGGAGCCATGATCAGCAAAAAGAACAAAAACCACATCACACTAAAAACTACGCCATTTTTCTTGGTAAATTTGGTTTTTGTTTTGTGCAAATCAGCTAATTGCGGTAAAAAGCCTCCGTGCGCAAGAATTTCCGAAACTAAGCCCAACGGAAAGCCGCACCGTGAGCAAAATTTAATTTCGGCTGAAACTTGTTGTTGACCACAACTTGGACAGTGCATTTTTTTCTCCAAATAAATCGGTTTCAAACCAGTAAACCAATTATTTAATCTACAATAATTTTTGAAAATCTGATTTCCGGCAATTGATAAACCAGTCGGAATCTATGGTAACGAAATTTTGCCCTTAAAAGTTCGGAGATGCAAATTTTTAAGACAATTTTTCTTCGGAAAAAAGCCGAAAAATCGCAATCGCCCGTCCCTGAAAATTTTCTGCAATAATTAGCGTATCAAGTAATAAATCAAAAAGCGAAATTATTTTGATCGGTGCGGGCAATGTTTTTTTCAAATCTTCGTCATTTTGAATAAAAGAAAAGCCTTTTTTGCGAGTTTCTTCTACTTCATTTAAGTATTGCAAAATCAATTCATTAGTCGAAAGTGCTTCCGGCAAAGTCCATTCAAACGGATCATCCCAAAGTTTAGTTGTCAATCCGCCAAAATTTTGCTCAATTTTTCCGGCACTACGCAAAATATACTCGCCGCAGGAATTTATTGGAAATAAAGCATTTTTTTCCAGCGGCTGCCAAAAAAGTTTTTCTAAAGGCGTTTTTTGGATAATTTCAAAAGATCGCTGGTGCAAATTCAAAAATTTTTTTTCAAATGATTCGATCAATATTTTCATAAAGAATTTTCAGGCAACTGTTGGCAACTCGATTATGAATTTTGCTCCCTTGGGTGTATTTGAAACTGCTTTGATTTTACCGCCGTGCTCAACCATAATCCGCTGAACAATTGCCAAACCAAGTCCTGTTCCCCGTCCTTTGGTCGAAAAATAGGGTTGGAAAAGTTTTTGAAAGTCCGATGGCGGAATACCGTTTCCATTATCCGAAACTTCGGCAATTACTAAATCACGAGCCAAATTATGCCAGGTTTTGATGTGGATCTGTTTATCTTCCTGAGATTTATCAAATGCCTCAACCGCGTTTTCTATTAAATTAACAAAAACACGTTTTAATTGCTCTTCATCCATCATTATTTTGGGAAGTTCTTCTGATAAATCAACTTTTATTATAACCCCTCTTTCTTCATAAAGATGAACAGATTGGGCGATAATTTGGTTCAAGCTTCCGTTTTCAAGTTTTACTTTCGGCAAGCGGGCAAAGCGTGAGAATTCATCAACCATTGATTTTAATGAAGAAACTTCACGCAAAATTGTATCCGTTCCTTCTTTTACGATTTTTATACATTGATTTTCACCGTTTTGATTCAACAAATTTTCAGGGGGATTTTGGACAATTTTTTTGGCAATTCTTTCTGCCGAGAGTTGAATCGGAGTCAATGGATTCTTAATTTCGTGAGCCATCCGCCGGGCGACTTCCTGCCACGCCGAGGCTCTTTGAGCTTGTAAAAGTTCTGTTAAATCCTCAATTACCAAAACCACGCCGTTGTTATCCGGCAAAGCCGTCGCAGTTAAAGCTACTGGCAAATTCTCACCTATTACCGTGTTTCCATTTGTATTTTCCCGAATTAAAACCGTCTGTTCTGATGATTGTCCAATTCTTTTTGCACGATTAATCAGTTTTTCCAAAATAGTTCGATTTTCTACTCCCACCAACTCTGCCAATGAAAATTGCTTGAAATCAGCATTTTCGAGTTTCAGCATTTGAATTGCGGCTTTGTTAATAGTTGTAACCCTATCTGTTGCATCAAAGGAGATTACACCGGTTGAAAGAGATTCCAAGACCGTTTCAATATATTTGCGACCTTCATTTAATTTGATTGAATTTACTTCTAAAGTCGTGGACATTCGATTAAAAGCATCAACCAATAAACCCAACTCATCCTCGGCTAAAACATCAACCTGATAAGAAAAATTACCGCTTTTGATTTCATCCGCCCCTTCAGCAAGTGCTTTAATTGGAGTAGTTAAGTTTCGGGACAAAGTAAACGCAACCCAGGTTGAAGCAAAAATCAGCAGAAAAGTCAGCAACCCAAGGGTTGTCAGACCTAATTGACGGATATTCGACTCAGCCTGTTTTAATCGAGTTGATTCCTCCGAATTCAAACCAAAGAAAACCTCGGAACGGAAATCAGGCACCATAATTAAACGTCTTCCATCAGAGAAACTTGTAGAAATAACATTCGAATTTTTAATTCTTTGGTCAAGCTCGGCTTGCAAAGTTGGTTGCAAGTCTCGTTGACTATGTGCCAAAACCTCATCTTTTGCTGATAAAACTTCGATAAATAACAGGTTTCCTTTATCTGCTAGTTCGGTCATGGTTTTATTGTCAACTTCTTCCTCATCCAACAAAACATAAAGCATTTGCGCCATTTCCGTTCGTCTGAGATTGTCAACATTTCGGGCTTCGTCATTAATATTTCGCGGAATTTGCGCCATCCAACGATCAACTGCCCGATTCATAAAAAGATAAGAAAATCCTGCTTGAGCAATAATCGGTAAAATACTGAGACCGATAAAGTAAGTTAGGAGACGTGTTTTGATCTTTGCGCCTAAAATTGATGCCCGCCTTTCACGCGAAAGTTTGATCAGACTTCGCAGTAAAATAAAGGCAAAAATTGTAAAAGCAATAAAATTTAGGGATGAAAGTCCATATAAAATAAGAGTGTCATTGGCGGTTTCAATTGAAAAACTTTTCCAAAGATTTGAGGATTGAAGCATTACTAAAGTGATTAAGGAAAGAAGCACTAAGCCGCCGATAATCCAGGGCGGCGAACGTCGTTTTGGCGTATTCAGACCGTTTTCATCCATAATTTGCATTTTACTCTATAAACTCTTTAAACTCATCAGGAAACATTATGAACGAACTCCTTTTTAATTCGGTTGGCAGGCTCAGAAGCGGTTGGCGTTTTATTATTGCCGCTTTTACGATTTTCTTTTTTTTGTTAGTTTGCCAGGTTATTATTTTTTTCATCTTTCAAATTCTCACTCGGGATGAAAAAGCCTCTTTGCTCTACACGCCGTTTGGACTCGCGTTAAACGCATTTTTTTCGACTATAATTTCAACTATTTTAGGTTGTTTTTTTGGAAAGTTTTTTGAAGATTTGCCATTAAAAACTCTAGGATGGGTGTTTAACCGAACCTTCGCCAAAGATTTTATTATCGGATTAATTTTAGGTGCGATTTCAATTGCGTTCGCAGTTCTTTTGGCAATGCCAATGGATGGAATCAGTTTAATTAAGAATCAAACTAGCGACCTAAATTCAATCATTTTCACAGTTGTAAGCTCTTTTGGAGTTTTCTTTATTGCCGCTGCATCCGAAGAAGTAATGTTTCGAGGCTATATTTTACAAACAATGATTAGGGCAAAATTAGCCTGGCTTGGAATTTTATTGACTTCAATTCCCTTTGCCTTGGTTCATTTAGGAAATCCTGATGCTAATTTATTTTCAACAATAAATACAGCGCTGGCAGGGATTTGGTTTGGTGTTGCTTATTTGAAAACCCGAAGTTTATGGTTTCCGTTTGGATTGCATTTAGCTTGGAACTGGTTTCAGGGAGCAATTTTCGGGATAAATGTCAGTGGGATTTCACAAATTGCCCCAAATCCTATTTTCAGAGCGGTTGACCAAGGTCCAACCTGGCTCACAGGCGGACATTATGGCGTAGAAGCGGGAGCCGTTTGCACAGTTGCTCTAATTATTTCAACCATTGTGATCTGGTTTTTACCAATTCTAAAACCAACCGAAGATATGTTGGCTTTGACGAATCAGGAAAATCCAAAAGAACTTAAGTTAGCTTAAAACTTTACAGAGTTTGAATTTTAAAACTTATATCAACTGCCCAAGCCGAATGTGTTATTTTACCAACGCTGATTAAATCAACTCCGGCTTCGGCATAAGAACGAACCGTTTTTAAATCCATTCCGCCCGAGGCTTCGATCAAAACATTTGGATTCATATTCCGTGACATTTCCACTAATTTTGCGGCTTCTTCAGGCGTTTGGTTATCTAACATCACAATATCAGCACCCGCTTGAATTGCTTCCCGGAGCTGTCCCCAATTTGTTACCTCGACTTCAATTTTATGTAAATGACCAACTTTATTTTTGGCTGCAAAAACAGCTTCTTTGACGCCGCCAGCCAAAGCAATATGGTTATCCTTGATCAAAACACCATCATCCAAACCTAACCGGTGATTTTTTGCCCCGCCAATAGTTACGGCATATTTTTCCAACATCCTTAATCCCGGCACAGTTTTTCGGGTATCCACGATATGAGCATTTGTCCCTTCGATGGCACGAACATATTGACGGGTCAGTGTGGAAATTCCGCTCAATCGTTGAATTAAATTTAATGCAGTTCGCTCGCCTGCCAACAATACATCAGCAAATCCTTTTTGAGTGGCAAAAACTGTTCCGGCTTTTATTTCATCACCATCTACTGCATTCGTTTCCAAAGGGGATGACTCAGGATCAAGATGTAAAAAAACGGATTCGGCGATCTCAAGACCACACAAAACCAAATCCTCTTTTGCTAAAAATTTTCCGAATCCCCGAGCCTCAGGTGGAACAGTTGCCTGAGTTGTAATATCACCGCGCCCAAGGTCTTCGCTCAAAAATTCACTTATTTTGGCTACAATTTCTCCGTTATCTAACCACGACATAACGAATTACGTTACCACAAGTTCCCTTTTTTTTCACTCACTAAACAAATTAAAAAGCGATGAAATTTCTTCACCGCTTTTTTAAGTTGTATTCTTCGTAAATTTAACCAATTTGAGGAGCTTCAATTTTAATACTTGGATCAATTTCGGTGGTCGAAAGACTTTTAGTGATTACCTTGGTTTCCTTTCTTACAAAGGTATCTGTTTCTAATTTTTTTGGTTTCATTGTTAATTCCATTAATCGCTCTTTCTTAACCAACAAACCACTTTGATCAAACCAAAATGTAGTAACAATGTGCCATTCAGATTCATCCCCTCTTTCTTTATTAAGTTGTTTTCTATTTTCAACCGTTTTGTAAACTTTGAAGTTTTTTTCATCTGAAATTTTGTCCCCTAACGAATAGTAAAGGATCTCATTGGATAAAGTTTCATAAATACTTGGGGCAGACGGTTTGATTTCTGTTGTTTCCTCAATCCAGGATTTTTCCAAATTTCTCTTAAATCGTCTCCCATTAAAGAAAATCGCTTCATTTTTTGAAGACATTCCGGGAGAGTCAAATTCATAGATAGTTCGGGAATTTGCACCCAATCTCTCAGTGATGATTTTTGTTTTAGTTGTGCCGGCAAAATTTTGACTTTCAGAAATTTCGATGGTTCGATAAGGTTGATTCCTTATGGCTTTAAATGAATCTCCCATAATTAAATCGAATTCAGATTTTTCGATCTTGGTTTCCTGAGCCCAAAGATTAAATCCGGCAAGTAAGATCACTGTAATTGCAATTATTTTTTTCATTTCAAACTCCTAATTTGAGATTTTTTTCTAAATTTATCACCAAAGCTGTTTTGCCACAATAATTTATTTTGTAAACCAAAATGCAGGTTTTACTTTTTCACCCTAAAAAGTCTCCATTCTCCTTGAATTTCCGAGAATGACTTTTTGCTATGTTCAACAAATAACAATCCTGAACCTGCCACAAGGTCTTTCACGGTTCGTGAAACCAACACTTCTCCCAAACCCGCTTCATTGGCAATTCTCTCAGCCAAATCAATGGCAAAACCGCTATATTTGCTGCCAATAACATCACATTCGCCGGTATGAACTCCGGTTTTTACCTGTAAACCTAAACGATCTGACGATTCAGTAATTGCCAAAGCACATCTGATCGCCCTTGCCGGACCGTCAAAAGTTGCCAAAATGCCGTTTTCTTCAAATGAAACCTCGTTCCCCTTAAAAAGTTCAATTTGCCGGTGCATATAAACTCCTGAACGCTCCATCAACTGTTCCCAATTGGTAATTTCCAATGTCTGAGTTTCCGAATCAATGATTTTGACGCACATTACGGTTGCCAATACCCGGTCGTGGTCTTCAGAATGGCGAACTCCGGTCAGGAATTCTTCAATTTCGTCTAAAATCTCATTTTGATTTCCGACAAAAGGAAGATGGTCTATTCCCTGTAACTCCAAATATTTACAGGCTGGAATCCGTGAAGCTACATAACGACCTTCCTCGACTTTCAAACAAAGATCCCCGCTTCGGTGAATTACCAATGTCGGAACTCTAATTGTCGGCAAAACATTACGGACATCTATCTCCGCATTCATCTTAGTTAGGGCAACTGCCGCACCGGGACTTGCTCCCATTCGCAGATATGTTGCCCACCAGTTACGGAATTCTTCATCATAAGCCATTGTTGGTGCACGTTCTTCGATTCCGACAGGCTTTCCCCAATCACGCCGCATCATTTCAAAAAATTCCTCGCGGTCTTCGGCTGAAACTCCCCAAGGATAATCTTCATCCTTAATTCGTTTGGCGTAAGTTCCGATCATTACCAAAGCTGTGGTTTTTTCGGGATAGGTCGCGGCAAACAAACTGCACATCGGACCGCCTTCTGAGACTCCAACCAGAACAGCCTTTTCAGAACCAACCGCATCCATTACGGCACGGACGTCATCCATTCGTTGTTCAAGCGTCGGTAATTCATGAACCGGCACACGGTCAGAAAGTCCGGTGCCTCTTTTATCAAACAAAATCAGGCGGGAAAAGGAGGCTAAACGATTCAAAAATGCTGCAAATTGTTGTTCTTTCCAAAAATATTCCAAATGAGAAATCCAACCCATTACAAAAACAATATCAATATCACCGCTTCCAACTACTTGATAAGCAATATTTACTTCGCCACTTTGAGCATAATGTGTTTCAGGAGTGTGAGCCGGAAGAGCAGAAATTGCATTATTTAATTGAGCCGGGTGGGTTTGGTGGATTTCTTCATCGGAAATAATAGCCTCAGTTATTGAAATTTTGGCGCGTGTCCGTTCAACTATAACCAACTCGGAATTTTCAGTTTCCATTGTTTCGACCGGCATAATAAAACGATAACCCCGTTTTGAAACCGTTTCGATAAATTTCATTCCGGATATTCCTTCGCCTAGAACCTTGCGTAAAAATGAAATATTTTGCGCCAAATTATTTTCTTCGACAAAACTATCCTCCCAGACGGTTTGCATTATTTTTTCCTTGGTTACTATCCGACCGCTGTTTTCGATTAGCAATAATAAAGTATCAAAGGCTTTAGGTGTCAAAGAAACTGTGTCAGTTCCGTCAAAAAGCAACCTTTCATTGGCATCAAGCCGAAATTTCCCGAAACTGTAAATTTGGTTTGGTTTTTCGTTCATCTCAGATTTTTTTCAGAAAACTTTCAGAACTTTCTAAAGATAATTTTCTAAATTTGGGTTTTAATATTTTAGATTCTTAAATATTGCCTTTTTTGTGTTTATTAAAATCATTCATCTAATTTCACCAGGCATTATAGATTATTGTTATGACCGAAACCAAGAAAATTAAAGAAATAAATATTGAGTATGAGCGCGTTCGGGTAGTTTCAAACCTCAAAAAAACTAAAAGCAGATGTTCGGGCTGTCAAACAACTGCTGAATTTATTTCTATTCCAATTGCCATCCAAATCTTCGAAATAACCGAATCCTTAATTTCAAATTTAGCTAATCAGGAAATAATTCATTTAAGAACCGGAATTAATAACGAGATTTTAGTCTGTCTCCAAAGTCTGTTACTTGCAAAAGAAAGTTTTTGATTTTGATTTCAACTTTCAACTTTTTACCCTAAGATTCCCCCGACCCCAGCAAAAAAGAGGCTTTCAAAGTTTGAAAGCCTCTTTTTATTTTGTTTTTTTTATCTCTAAAAGAACCGAACAGTGTATGAAAATCTAACTCCCCGACCAATTTCAGGCAAAATATCTTTAATAAATGAAATATGATTGAAATACAATTTATTGTTCAAATTAAAAGCATTTACGCTGAAAATATTAGCAGTATGTTTACCGGGAATAATATAAGTTCCGGTAAGATTTATCGTTCCGTAACCTGCGGTTGCAGTTTCATTTGTAAACACGCGATCCTGTTTATCAACCATTAAAAACTCAGGGCGAACGCTCAAATTTTTGTAATGAGCATCCAAACCAACCCTTCCCCGCAAAGGGGAAATTCGGGGTAATGGTTGTCCTGTCTTTAATTCGGCACTGACATAATCCAAACCTGCTAAAAAATTTAAGTATTGGTTTGCTGTAACATCCAAACTTAGTTCAGTTCCCATATAACGGCTATTTCCCTGCAAATACCTGGCTATTACTAATCCGCTATTAGCATCAGTAATTCCGGTTGGAGCAAGAAAAACATAATTTTTCAAATCATAATAGAAGAAATTGGCTTCTGCCCGAACCCGATTACTTTGCTGCCGGATAGAAAAATCCAACCCGTTGTTTGTCTCTGCCTTTAAGTTCGGATTGCCAACCTCAAATGATAAAGTTCCATCGTGAGGACCGTTATTGTAGAGTTCTTCCAACGCTGGCGCACGGTAAGCATGGGTATAGTTGGCAACAAAAGCTCCCCCATCCCAAAGTGCAACTCTTATCCCGGCTGCTCCTGAAAAACCGGTAAAATCTCGTTTGATTAGTGATGTATCGGTCGGATTATAACGGTTATTTTCAATTCGTCCGCCAAACTGAAAAGTCACCCGATTCAATTTTATTTCCTGTAAACCAAAGACAGAAAAGGAATTTTGCCGGACCTTTCCATTAATTAAAACCTCAGCCCCAACTGTTGAATAATCACGGGTAAAACCTTCAAAACCAAAACGTCCGGTTAAATCGCCGTATTTCTTTTGGTCAAAAACACCCCGATAAGAGAAAACATTGTTCTTAAAAGTAGTTCCAACTAAATTATCAACAATTTCCTGATGTTGATATTTGCTGTAATCAACTGTAAATTTTGCACCTGTAATAAATGAATCCAGATCGTTAAAACCTCCGGTAAATTTCAAATTATTCCGGTGCATTTTCAAACTGCGGAGTTCTGCTGCCGGATCATTAAAATCAAGCGGAATTCCGTAACGACTTTGAAAATAGTTGTAGTCAGTGGTAAAAAAGCCTTTATCCCGATAGTAGCCAAAGCCGCCAGTTCCGGTTGCGCTTCTGGTAAATGAATTTTCTACCTTGCCAAAGTTTCCTCCGGCATTGTAATCATTGGTTCTTTGACCGCTGCCATTTCCCCAAAACATCCAGTTTTTCGTGCCGTATTCAACGCCACCGCTGCCAGAAAATTGATTGCTGTTACTGGCTGTAATTCCCGAAACATACCCGCGTAACCCCGGATGTGCGCCTTCGTCATGTCCGCTAATTGCATTTACAACACCTCCAATTGCATTACTTCCATAAAGCAAAGTGGCAGGACCTTTAACCACCTCAATTCTTTCAACCGAAAGTGTATCAACCGGCTCACCGTGATCTCCGGATTGTGAACCTAACGAACCAACTCTTACACCGTCAGTGGAAACCAAAACTCTATCGCCGTCAAATCCACGCAAAACGGGGCGCGAATTACCCGGTCCAAAAGATCGTTTAGAAACTCCTGGTTGATTATCTAAAACATCACCTAAACCAACTGCGGCTCTTTCTAAAATAACGTTTGAATCTACTGTATTGACCGATGCGATTGATTGAAAAGTTGATTGTTCATCACCCGTTGCAGAAACAGTTACTTGTTCCCTGACTCCGGATAATTGCAATTGAAAATCTATAACTTCATTTCCACCTGCGGTTAAAACGACCGTTTTGGCTAAATCGGAAAAGCCTTCCTGATGGCTGATAATGGTATAGCGACCGGGCGGAACATTTGCAAACTCATAATGTCCGTTATCATCAGTAACTGTTGAAAGTTTTAATTCTGAAATTCTGACTGATACTTGGTGTAAAACGGAATTATCGCTTCCAATGGTAACTTTACCACTGATTTTTCCGCCTTGTGCAAATACAGAAAATGAAAATAAAAATAAAAAACTGCAAATTGATAGTAGTTTACTTATTGTTGTCATGTTACCCCGTGTTGAACTGTATAAAACTAAAGGGTAATACTCTCATTTTCCTATTAATTACAATATTTTTTTTCAATGAATGGTAGTTTTACGCCAATGAATGGTAAATCATTCGATAATTGAATTTAAATTTATCTCATTTTTAACAGAACTTGAGATTTTAATCGGGATACTCCAAGAAAGAGTTTTTATCATACATTCGCCCGTATTATCGTCCCGACAATAGTAAATTGAAAATTTTGTTTGTAGCTTCGTTTCGCCATTTTGAAGCGTTTGAATCGGAATCGAAAAAGGTAATTTATCCAATTTCCCTTTTGCCTTTTCTATTTTGATAATTTTTTCGTCCGCCATTACTTCAAACCGATTTGGTGCATCTTTATTTAAATGGTAACCGTTCGGTAAGGTCAGATTTAGATTTAATGAAATTGCTGAGCCTAAACCAATTTCCTGAGCATCTATTTTTAATTCCTTTAAATTTGGTGAGAAATTAGTCACTTCGATTTGTTTTGGTGAAGTTAGCCCTTCAATTTTTAGAGTTGAAACTTGTTTGGTTTGCAAATCAACAACCCGGATTGCCTGATTATTTGTATCCGCCACGAAAAGTTTTCCATTCGCAATACTTAATCCGCCTGGTTCATAAAATTGCGGCTTATCACCATCAATTTGTCCCGATTTACCATTCCCCAGAAATGTTTTAACCGTTTGTCTTTCAGGATCAAGCTGTTTGATTTTGTGATTGTAAGTATCTGCGACTAAAAGATTTCCGTTATAGGCAAAAACTCCCAGCGGATGTTGTAGACGAACATTGTCACCAAAACCATCCTTATCCCCAAAATCAAATAAATCACCTCCCGCCAGGGTTTCGACATTTTCTTTTTGCAGATCAATTTGACGAATAATGTTTGATTCACTATCAGCGATCCAAAGTTTTTTGCCGTCCGTTGTGATCCCGGATGGTTGGGCAAAAGCGGCTTCATCAATTGAACCATCGCGGCGTGCTTCTGCTCCTGTTCCCGCATAAGGCGCAACTGTATTTGTTATAAAATCAAGTTTCCAAATCTGATGAGTGCCAGCCATAGCAATATACAGGGCACTTCCAACCTTTACCAAATCCCAGGGTGTGCTAAGCCTCGAAGTTTTGGCATCACCGCCATTCGCCCGCCAATCTGCCTGTTTTCCATCGCCCGAAAGTGTTTCAACCTGGTTAGTTTGAAGATTTACACGCCGAATTGCGTGATTTTCCGTGTCCGCCACAAAAAGATTTTCACCATCTAATGCCAAACCTTGGGGACGATTAAAAGTTGCAGTTTGAAAATTTCCGTCCTTCAAACTTGCTTCGCCGCTGCCGATTGTCTGTAAAAGTTTTCCTTGTAAATCTGTAATAACAATGCGGTTATGGTTCGAATCGGAAATAAATAAACGATTCGATTTTTCGTCGGCTAAAACTTTTCCCGGAAATGAAAGCGGAAGATTTCCAACCTTAGCTTTTTCTAAAACTAAACTCAGAGGCTTTTCGTTTAGCTCGCCCTTTTTACGGGATTCAGAAATTGATTTGGCAATTGCACCATCAATTTCGTTATAGCTTCCTTCGCCTGAAATTTGTCCAATAATATAGCCTTTGGGGTCAATTAAAACCCGAGTTGGCCACGCACGAACAGCATAAGAATTCCAGATTTTAAAATCGGCATCATTGACTACCGGATGCTCTATTTCATAGCGCAAAATGATTTTGCGAATGTTTTCAGTTTTCGCTTCGTTATCAAATTTGGCTGAATGAACACCAATGACAACCAAATTATTTGGATATTTTGCTTCAAGTTTTTTGAGGTCAGGAATAATGTGTATGCAATTAACACAACCGTAAGTCCAAAAATCAAGCAAAACGACTTTTCCCCGCAACGCCTGTAAAGACAGAGGCTTATCTGTATTAAGCCAACTTGTTCCCCCAACCAATTCCGGCGCACGCACTTTTGCAAAACTCATATCATCAATGCTTTGAGCAAATAAATTTATATTTCCCCAACTAATAATTCCTAATAGAACTCCAAATAAAAAATACTTTTTTAGCATCAGTAACCTCAAAATCTCATTATTGCCAATTGAATCAAAAATCTTTTCTTCATTCAACGAAATATGCTTTTGCACTCAAAATTTATTCCAAATGTTTTTTCTGTATTTGAATTCGCCAATACAAATAAAATGGATTTTTTATGCCAAATTTTACCGGACAGTCATCCAACCTTGACAGTTTAAAATAAATTTGGGTATTCTTTAGGTTCGCTTTCGTTTAGGCGATTTAGTCAGTTAGCTCAGTGGTAGAGCACTACCTTGACACGGTAGGGGTCAGCAGTTCAAGTCTGCTACTGACTATTTTTTTAAGTAAACCCGATTTGTCGTCATCTTCGGATGGCGATTTTTTATTGCTCAATACAAAAAATTTTGTTTTCCTTGCTTTCAAATAATTAAAACTGCTTGTATCCGCGCAAAATTCGCTTAAAAAAGAAATTATTATGACATCTATTAAAGAAAACTTTGAATCATTCAACCAATTTGAATTGAATCCCGAAATAACAAAAGCTATTAAAGAAATCGGTTATGAAATACCGTCTCCTATCCAACTAAAAACAATTCCGCATTTGCTCGAAGGAAGTGACATTATCGGACAAGCCCAGACCGGCACCGGAAAAACCGCTGCCTTTTCGATCCCGGTTTTACAAAATATTGATGCTTCTAATCGAGATTTACAAGCAATAATTTTAACCCCAACTCGTGAATTAGCTATCCAAGTGGCTGAAGCAATTCATAGTTATGCAAAATACATTAAAAACATCAGGGTTTTACCGGTTTACGGTGGTCAATCTATTTTTCAGCAAGTGAAACATCTTAGAAACGGGGTGCAAATTATTGTTGGAACACCCGGTCGTGTAATGGATCATATCCGGCGCGAAACTATTGAATTTTCCGACCTAAAAATGGTTGTTTTAGATGAAGCGGATGAAATGTTGAGGATGGGATTTATTGATGATGTTGAATGGATTCTTAGTCATACTCCGAAAGAAAGACAAACCGCGTTATTTTCTGCAACAATGCCAAAGGAAATCCGCCGGATCGCCGAACGTCATCTTAATAACCCCGTAAATATTGAGATTGAACACAAAACCCTAACCGTTCCGGCTATCAAACAATTTTATTCAAACGTTTCCGAGAGCCAGAAAACTGACCTACTAACCAAGATTCTTGAAGCGGAATCAACTGAAGATGAATCAATTCTTATTTTTTGCCGAACCAAACGCGGCTGTGATCTGTTAAACGAAAAACTTACCGCTCGCGGTTACACGGTAGAAGCCATGCACGGTGATATGAATCAAAACCAGCGTGAAGCCGTTCTCAAAAAATTAAAGACCGGAAAAGTTGAAATTTTGGTCGCAACTGATGTTGCCGCTCGCGGAATTGATGTTGAAAGAATCGGCATCGTCATAAATTATGATATGCCGGGAGATACGGAATCATATGTTCACCGCATCGGACGCACAGGTAGAGCCGGGCGAAAGGGGAAATCAATTCTATTTGTTACGCCTAAACAAGTTAGGATGAAACGTGATATTGAGATTTTCACCAAACAACAAATTGAACCGCTTCGTTTGCCCTCACCAACCGATATTGTTGCCCGCCGCGTTTCCGGTTTGAAAGAAAAACTGATCTCTGCCTTAACTGAAAAAGATTTGGACTTATATTTAGCTTTAGTTGAAGATTTTGCCGAAGAAAACGGCTGCGACATTGTTGAAATCGCAGCGGCAGCGATGTTTTTGGCAGTTGGAGATAAACCTTTAGAAGTTTCAGCCGAACCGGTAATCATTGAAAAATCGTATTACCCCGAATCAAATATGGTTAAATTATTTTTCAATGTCGGACGCAAACATCGTGTCTCGCCTGCAGATTTTGTTGGAGCAATCGCCAATGAAGCCGGGATTCCCGGCAAAGCCATCGGCGCAATTGATGTTAATGAAAGATTTACCTTAGTTGATGTGCCAAAAGAGTTTGTTTCCCAAGTTTTAAGCAAGATGAGCGATACTCAAATCCGAAGCCAATCGGCAAATATTCGCCTTGCCACAGAAAACACTGATAATTCAGAAAGAAATTCACTGAAACCCAAACAGGAACGCGACTTCAGGAATAATCGCTCTAATGCAAAAAGGAAGAAAACGCGGGTAAAATTAAAACCTAATGAAACCAATCCAAGAAAATCTAATAAAATAAAATCTAAAAAAGGCGGAAGGTATAAAACCAATTGACTTGCAATAAAATCGGGCAAATGCTAATATCTAGGTTTTAATTTGGTAGGCAAACCCTATCAATCTTTTTTTTGATAAGATGCTAACGAAGAACTTTGCTTTTTTAATAACTACTACCACACGCTTCTAATGGCGTGGAAATAGCGTTTGCAATTTAAGCGCACAGCAAAGTCGCTCTTATCGAATCAAATCAAACTAAGTAGTAGTGAGTTAGTTGATAGTTGGCAATTGATAATTGATAAGAGCTTCCCAAAAGCATTAACAATTAACAATTAACAATTAACAATTAACGAAGTTATGCAAATAAAATTTGGCGAAAAAGTTCAGGATTTTTCCGAAGCGGTTTCCGTTTTGGATGCGATTAAGGCGTTTGACCGTGATGTTTTAAAGAACACCGTCGCGGCAAAAGTAAACGGCGAAGAAGTTGATTTGTCCTTGAAATTGGATGAAACCGATGAAGTTTTGTCAATTGAACCCATTCAAACCAACACCCGTGACGGTCTGGAAGTCATTCGGCATTCAACCGCCCATCTTTTGGCTGCTGCAATTCTTGATTTATTTCCCGGAACTAAACTTGGAGTCGGTCCAGCCTTGTTGGACGACCCGCGTTACGGCTTTTATTACGATGTGATTGCCCCACGCCAATTAACCGAAGCAGATTTGCCCGTCATCGAAAAAAAGATGAAGGAAATGGCTAAACGCAATTTGGTTTATCGTCGTGAAGTTATCGCCAAAGAAGAATTGGTCAAAATTTTTGAAGGGCGCGACGAGCCTTTAAAATGTGAGTTAATTGACGAAAAAGCCGATTCGACTGCAACTGCTTATTACATTGACGGAACTCCGTTCGTTGATTTTTGTTTAGGTCCGCACGTTGGTCATACCGGCAAACTTAAAGCCTTCAAATTATTGGCTTTATCCGGTGCATATTGGAAAGGCGATGCAGATAACCCGCAAATGCAGCGCATTTACGGAACTGCTTTTGCTTCGCAGGAAGAACTTGATAATTGGGTTAAACAGCGCGAAGAAGCTGAAAAACGCGACCACCGAAAGCTCGGCAAAGAATTGGACTTATTTTCGATTTTAGACGATTACGGTCAAGGATTTATTTTTTGGCATCCGAAAGGCGGCGCAATTCGCACCGATATGGAAAATTATCTGCGCGAAGAATTACAAAAACGCGGCTACGGAATGGTTTTCACTCCGCATATTGCCAAACGTCAGCTTTGGCAGACCAGCGGTCACGAAGAAAATTACGCTGATTCCCTTTTCGAGCCGGTCGGAATGCCCGAAAAATTCGGTGAAGACATTGAGTTTCGTTTGAAACCGATGAACTGTCCCGGACACATTGGAATTTACAAAACTCATCCGCGTTCGTATCGTGAATTGCCGTTGCGTTACGCCGAACTTGGCACTGTTTATCGGGCTGAATTGACCGGAACTTTGCACGGATTGATGCGGGTTCGCGGCTTCACCCAGGACGATGCACATATTTTCTGCCGTCCCGACCAAGTTGAAGACGAAGTAGGAAACTGCGTTGATTTTGCTTATGATGTTTTCAAAACTTTCGGTTTTGAGAAATTCAAAGTAGAACTTTCGGTTCGCGGCGGCGCAGAAAACAAAGGCTATTTGGGTTCGGATGAAAATTGGGCGGATGCGGAAAAGGCTTTGATAAACGCTTTAAATCGCCGTTCAATTCCCTACGAAAGAATCGAAGGGGAAGCGGCTTTTTACGGTCCCAAAATTGACATTAAAGTTGAAGATTCAATTGGTAGAATGTGGCAGCTTTCGACGGTGCAATTCGATTTTAATTTGCCCGAAAGATTCCAATTAGAATATATTGGCGACGATAATCAAAAACATCGTCCGGTAATGGTTCATCGTGCCTTATTCGGTTCGGTTGAAAGATTCTTCGGGGTCTTGATCGAGCATTATGCGGGTGCCTTTCCGTTCTGGCTTGCGCCGGTGCAAGTGGCGATTTTACCAATTACTGATAGAATTAACGAATACGCCGAAAGTATTTATAAAGAGTTGAAAGATTTAGGTTTTCGGGTTGAGGCTGATTTGCGTTCAGAAAAAATCGGCGCAAAAATCCGTCAAGCCCAATTACAAAAAGTTCCATTTATGCTAATCCTTGGCGACAAGGAGTTGGAAGAAGGCAAAGTCGCGGTTCGTGAACGCCGCAAAGGCGACATCGGACAAATGACTTTGGCTGAATTTAAGGAAATTGCTCAAAAAATGAAAGATTCCAGAGCAATTGAATTTTAGATTTTTGATTTTGGATTACTAAAACAATCGCAAATCTAAAATCGAAAATTACCAAAGGAGGTATTTATCGCAGTTTTTAGAGGACGAGGAAATCGCCCGCCATTTAAAAGAGAACCGTTGCACCGCACAAACGAGCGAATTCGCATACCTGCGGTGCGTGTTGTAACCGAAGACGGAGAAGCGCTTGGAGTAATGGATACCCGTGATGCTATCCAAAAAGCCCGTGAAATGGGCTTGGATTTGGTTGAAATTGCCCCTAATGCTCAGCCGCCTGTTTGTAAAATCATTGACTATGGAAAGTTTCTTTACGAACAAAAAAAGAAACAACACGAGCAAAAGAAAAAACAGGCAAAAGTAACGGTTAAGGAATTAAAATTCCGCCCGGGAACGGATGATCATGACTATGATTATCGCGTTAAGCGGGCAAAAGAATGGATTTTGGAAGGTGACAAAGTTCGGGCTGCCATCGCTTTTCGCGGACGTGAAATGTCGCACCGTGAATTAGGTTCAAAAATTCTCGCCAAAATGCGTGAGGATTTAGCCGATGTGGCGGATGTTGAAGTAATGCCGAAGATGGAAGGTTATCAGATGTTTATGATTCTGATTCCCAAGAAAAGTGCCAAACCAAAATCGGAAAAATCTGCAGATAAAACTGAATAGAAATTAATTAAAATCTGACCTTTGATATTTAATCTTCAAAACGACCAAACTAAGATTAAAAATCCAAAATCACAGGTCATAACGGAGTAATTATGCCAAAATTAAAAACACATAAAGGCGCGGCAAAGCGATTTCGTTCGACTTCAAGCGGCAAATTTAAGCGTGGACATTCGCACGCACGTCATATTTTGACTAAGAAAACCCATAAACGTAAACGTAATTTGGATATTGACACGTATGTTTCCGAGGGCGATCAAAAGCGGGTTGAAAAAATGTTGCCATACGGAAGAGATTAAAGGAATTAAAAATTTTGAATTAAAAATTAAAAATTATCCGAATTTTTTCATTTTGCATTTTTAATTTTTAATTTCACGAGGAAGGAGTGAAGAAATGCCAAGAGCAAAACGCGGTTTTAAGCGCAAAGACAGACGTAAAAAAATATTAGCCCTTGCTAAAGGGTATCGTGGAACTAAATCGAAACTTTACCGTTCAGCCAAAGAATCGGTAGAAAGAGCATTAAATTTTGCCTACACCGGTAGAAAATTGAAAAAACGTGACTATCGTTCACTGTGGATTGTCCGTATCGGTGCAGCGGCTCGTTTGAACGGATTAAACTATTCACAATTTATGCACGGGTTAAAAGTTGCGGGAATTGATTTAGATAGAAAAGTTTTGGCAGATTTAGCAGCAAAACAACCAGAATCATTTGCCCATTTAGCCGGACAGGTTAAAGAAGCTATGGCACAAAAAGCGGCTTAAATTTCAATCAATAATTTTGGAAAGCAAAAGGTATTTTTTAAATTTGCCTTTTGCTTTTTTCTTTTTGGAAGAAACCTTTTACACATTGGTTATGACAAAAGTCTTTTTTATCAATAGCAATCGCACTCTAAAAAAATCATTTGTTTACTGGTTTCACCTGGTAAAGAATAAAATCACCTAAATTCTCACCGTCATCCTTCTGATACCATTTTTCAAAATTTGCGAAATCATACCTTACTCCATTTCTAACAATAAGATAAGAGATAGGCGGTTTGTATGCCTCAAGACCGGAAAAGTTGTTAATATACTCGGAATATTTATCCACCCAAAAATCTATCTCTGACTGTTCAATTTTGCTGGAATCAATTGAAAGTTTAGGGTTTATTTTCCATCCGATTAAAACGCGACAGGCTTCATTTGGGCAATTTTGTAAATATTGGCGAAGTTGCTTAGGGGACTGGTTTTGAAAGTAGTAGTAAAGAAAAAACCGTCTTTGATTCTCCTCCGTCGAAGTATCTACACTTAAATACAAATGTTCCGCCCACAAAACTCCTTGAGGGGCAATTGTCCGCTGATTATCCCGCTGAACTACATCAACCCCTAAAACAAATTGAGATTTAGCTTGGACTTTATCAGATTTCCCTAGTTCCGCTAAACGTTGATTTACCAAATAGGACTCATCGCGCTTTACATTATAAAAAAATCTATATTTGGCTGAAAAATAGGTTTCCAAGACTCCCCAACTACAGAAAATAATCCCCGCAACAATCCAAATTTTGAAATTAAAATTTGCCAAGTTTTCCTTAAAACATTGTCCCAAAATTAATACTAAACACAACAAACCCAAATAATTGACGAGATACATTCCATAGTGGATAGGTTGCAGAGAGTGACCTGTAACAATTTGTTGGTTAAACACCAAAATCGGCAAAATGGAAAGCGAAAGCAAAAAAATTGTTAGTTGATTTTTAAGTTCAAGCCGTTTAGTTTTGATTGCCAAAAGAATTAGCACACAATTGAACAGCCCCAACCATAAACTTGGTTGGGAGAAAATGGCTTTGCGGGTTTGTTCTAAAATTTGAGAATTATCAGTTGAAGGATTTCTATTGGAAAGCATTGAAAAATAACCCAATAGAATCAATGCGATACTTGAGAAAATAGTTATCCAAAAGCCATTCCTTCGATTTTCTTTTTGAAAAATTAAATGCAACCCTGCCAAACAAACAATCCAGGCAAACATTCCCGTCCAATGAAAGAAATACGAAAAGGTTAAAATTGCAAAACATAAAGAAACAAGGAATGCAAAAAAATATCTTGCCAAGGGGTTGACCGATTTTAGACCAAGCCAGACAAACCCAATCAAAAAGAAAATAAACGGAAACGACACGGCAGGTGTAAAACGGCGCAAAAACGTTAAGTAGAAAAAAGTCGAACCAAATCCTAATAGTTCATTGATGATACTCGCTCCGCTGACATTTGTGCCGAACAAAAGAACAAAAAGTGTTCCAACCGTGGATAAATAAGGGTTTTCTGTTATCAACAATAGAAGCCAAAAAATCGCTAAACTTGACAAAAATGAAAAAACTACTGAGACCACCAAAAATGCAGTATCGGATGACAGACCAAGAATGCGGGCAGGAATTGCAACTACATAAGCAGCCACAAATTGAATTGTTAAAAAACTTTCACCCGTCTGAGATTGATTTGAATTTTCATAAATATTATTTTTTCGAGGGCTTCCATCAATCAACGATTGCAAATATGAGGCATATGCTGATTCATCGTAGTCATAATAAAAAGTAGCCCCATTGAATGCATCCCCTCGTTTGATTTGAAAATAAAACTGAGGAAAAAGGCTCAAAAGAGCCATAAATATCCCTACACCAATTCCAAGATGATTTTTTTTCAAGCCCTCTCCTTTATTTTTATTGATTGTTCAGTAAATTTTTTTATAGCTTCTGCAAATTTAATTTTTTTTAGCTCCAAATAATAAATGTCAGGAAACAAATGCAGAATCAGTTTTATACAATAAAAATAATTTTTCAATCTTTTGAAAAGCATTAGGATAGTGACAGAGTGAAGTTGTAAAATATGACATTCAAAAGTAAGCAAAAAAATGCTACCGAAGATAATATCCTCTGGTAGCATTTCTTAAAACCCAATACAAGCAGGGATTTATTATCCACAAGTTCCTACCGCATTGTTTGAAACTCCAGCCATACAGCCCACAACTCGACATAGACAAGCACCACCGCCAGGGCTTTGAGTGTCGCAAGAATCTGTGCAGGTAGTAACATTAGTTGTTCCTAATCCAGCTATGCCACATGCAGGATCAAAGCACTGACAAGGATTCATAAAATTAACACCGCACACAGAAGAGGCAGTTGCGGCTACAGGGGTATGCAAAGAAAGAATCAAGGGCAATGCTACCAATGAAGCAATCCCAACTTTGCGGATGGCATCACGACGTGATAAACCTTTATAATCAATCTTAATTTCTTCATGATTGCTCAACAATTTTTCTTTTTTCAATTGGTCCAAAGCCAACCAAACCAATTCCTCGCTGGTTTGTTGGTTTAGTTTTTGGCTTAATTTTTGGTTAATGTCAGCAACAGAACTTTTTCCATCGCACAATTCCCAAACAACAGCGGAAGTCTCGTTTAAGCAATATGCTCTGTTAGAGTTAAAATCATACAATAAAACTTCATCAGCAGATTCTTGGACAACCAAATTATCTTTTCGGCTCAGGGGATAACTATTCAAATTCATATCAGTGGATTCTCCTTCAATTTAAACCCTCATTTGGACAAAAACATCCGCAGGGATTAGTGTTTAAGACAAAACTACAAGTTAAACTACAAGTTTCAAGGTATTCTATTATAAATAAAAGAATAAAGCAAGAAAAATAAAGACTTTTCTTTGGACGAAAGTTTGTTGTTTTGGGGGTAGAAAAAAGCGTAGTTTTCAATTAAAAATCAGATTATGGTAAAATTTCAAATGTTTAATTGAAACTAACGGCATAATAATTACATAAAAAGTAACAAGTAAGCAAGTTTATATAAACAATAGCGTTCAAAATTTATTGAACGCTATTAAAGTTAATGTTGATTCTTAAGAGTCTTAAATCAGCAAAATATCCGGATCATTAAACAACAATTGATATAAACAAATAGATAATTTAGACTTAACTGAATTTACACTATATTTTATGAGTGAGCAAAAACAACAAGTTTTAGAAATCAAAAATATTTTCGAGCAGGAATTTTCACGATTTGCTGATGTCCGAAACACAATTAATAATTTGAGTTTGTCAGTTGCAGAAAATCTGCGACACGAGATTAGTGAATTCAAAATCAAGCATACGGGTAAAAAATCTCTGATTGCTGAGGCAAAAAAGTTGATCGGTCGGGTTGCGCCCGAGGAACGGGGCACTTTCGGGCAATTTGTCCAATCGGTTGAAAAAGAAATTGTTACGGCAATTGACGGGCTTGAGGAAAAACTTAAAACTTACATCAATGAAGTAAAAACTGCGAGAGAAGCAATTGATGTTACTCTGCCTGCTCGCCGTCCACGTGTCGGACATTTACATCCTTTGACACTTTTACGACAGCGCATTGAAGATATTTTTGTTTCAATGGGTTATGCAATTGAAGACGACCGTGAAATTGAAACGGATTATTACAATTTCGATGCTCTCAACATTCCCGAAGGTCATCCGGCGCGTGAATCTCAAGACACTTTTTACACGACAACAGGTTTGGCTTTGCGTTCACAGACTTCAACCGTTCAAATCCGCGCAATGGAACGTCGCGGCGCACCTTTGCGCGTAATTGCGCCTGGTAGAGTTTTCCGCCGAGATACGCCCGATATGACGCACGTTCCAATGTTCCACCAAATCGAAGGTTTATGTGTGGATAAAGGAATTACGATGGCGCATTTGAAAGGCACGGTTGCCGAATGGTTACGACGTTTGTTTGGAAAAGACACGAAAATTCGAATGCGTCCAAGCTACTTTCCTTTCACTGAACCAAGCGCGGAATTCGATTTTTCCTGCTTCAAATGCGATGGAACGGGAACTTTTGAAGGCGAACGCTGCCGTCCCTGCAAAGGCTCAGGCTGGATCGAGCTTGGCGGCTGTGGAATGGTGCATCCTAATGTGCTGAAAAACTGCAATGTTGACCCCGAAATTTACTCAGGTTTCGCTTTCGGTTTCGGTCTAGAAAGAATGTGCGCCTTGATGTATGCCTTGGATGATATTCGCTATATGTTCGATAACGATGTGAGGTTTTTAGAACAGTTTAGGTAAGGGGAAAATTATGAAAAATATATTATTGTTTTTGAAGTTGTTGTTAACACTATCAATTTTTGTAGTCGCCCAACCTCAAGCCATTAAAGTCCCACTTAAAATTGAGATAGGAAAACAATTACCATCTTTTCCATGGGGAGAAGCATTAACTTTTGATAAACAAAAATTAGTTACAAAATCTCCAATGGGTGACGTTTTGAAAATAGAGCGTTCATCCAATAATAATGACATTTTTATTATTACCATTGCTAAAGATTTGGATGGTAAATCATTAAATGATGTAATGTTTGAGATTGGAGTTAATGAGAAAAAAACTTTCACTCGACGAATTTATTTTAGAAATGGAAAATCTGTATTGCGTGAATTTGAGTTAATCTCAAGCAGAAATACAGAGAGAAAAACGGATGTTTTTCATTTCAAGTCAAACTTTTCAGCTCAGGGATTATTTTTATTTAAAGGTTGTAAAATTCCTGTTGGTTTATTTGAATTAATTCCTGATGGAGATTTTACAAATGATAAGTTAAAAGGTTCAAATCTTGGAATAGACAGAAATAATGATGGAAAATTTTATGGGAAAGGTGAATGGCTTTACTCTGATATGATAATTGATTTTTGCAGCAAGAATTATTTAATTTCACAAATCGCACAAGATGGCAGTTCACTTACTTTAAAACAGACAAATCTTCAAAATGTAAAACTATTTCAAGAATCTCCTAAATTTAAGTTTACTTTTGTTGATAACAAAACTCTGTCCTCTGAAAACCTAAAAGGTAAACCATATTTAATAGATTTTTGGGCAACTTGGTGTGGAATTTGTATTGCAAAAATGCCGGAAATCAAACAATTAGAAGGAACATTGCCAATTATTTATTTCAACACAGACACAATACAACGAAAACCGGATGCTCTCAAACTAATTGACAAATTAAATATTGCCGAAAACTCAGTCCTTAAAATTTCTCCAAATGCAGACAATTTTTATAAATCCTATCAAAGGTTTTACGGAGGACTTCCGTTTTATGTTTTGATTGATGGGGAGGGAAGATTCCGTTATGGCGGAGGTGGAGGAGAAAATTTACAAGAACTCAAGGATAAAATCTCTGAATTAAACAAGCAAGAATAAATATGGGCTGGGCAACACCTTACATCACAAAACTCAAACTTGGCGAAACCGTCACTTTCCGTCCGCGTGGGCATTCGATGAAAGGCAAAATCGAATCTGGTCAGCTTTGCACGGTTGAACCTATCGAAGATTTTGATTCACTTGAAAAAGAAGACATTGTGTTGTGCAAAGTCAATGGCAATGAATACCTGCATTTGATCAAAGCAATTCAAGGCAAACGCTTTCAAATCGGCAACAATCGCGGACGAATCAATGGTTGGGTAACGGCAAATCAGATTTTCGGCAAATGTGTTAAAATTGAAGCATAGAAGATGGATAGAATCGCAGAATCAATTTCAGTTTTCGATATGTTCAAAATCGGTGTCGGACCTTCAAGTTCGCACACGCTTGGACCGTGGAAAGCTGCACTTGATTTTTTGAACCGATTGGGCGAGGAATGCCTGCTTGATTCAGTCAAATCCATTAAAGTCAAACTTTACGGCTCATTAGCCAAAACCGGAAAAGGTCACGGAACTGATATTGCGGTGCAAATGGGTTTAATTGCCGCTAATCCCGAAACAGTTCCCGTTGATTCTATATTGCCGACGCTTAACGAAATCGCCTCAAAAAAACAATTGAATCTAGCCGGAAAACGATTGATTCATTTCGACCCCGAAACTGATATTGAATTCAAAATGCTGCGTTCATTGCCTTTTCATCCAAACGGAATGACACTGATTGCCGAAACAGATTCCGCCAAACATCAGGAAACTTATTTTTCAATCGGTGGGGGCTTTATCGTTCGTGAAGGTGAATCCTTGGGATTGCGCGAACATGTCAGACTTCCCTATCCGATTGAAACGGGAAAAGATTTAATTGAGGCTTGCGAAGAAATAAACGGAAATGTTTCGGATGTGGTCAAAATAAATGAAAGGGCTTGGCGGAGCGACGAAGACACTTTTGAAGGTGTAATGAAAATTTTCCGCACCATGCGTCACTGTATTTTTCGGGGTTGTCACACCGACGGATTTTTGCCTGGTGGGTTAAATGTTGCCCGTCGTGCCTTTGATTTGAACAAAAAATTACTCAACGGACGTGAATACGAAGGCTATAAAAGTTGGGTGGAAGCCATTCGCGCCGGAGGAAACAGTTTTCGTTACGTTTCCGATTGGGTAAGTTGTTTTGCGCTTGCCGTAAATGAAGAAAATGCTGCGTTTGGGCGCGTTGTGACTGCTCCGACCAATGGCGCAGCGGGAGTGATTCCCGCAGTTTTGCAATATTTCATAACTTTTTGCGATGGCGACGATGAAACAAAAATCTTTAACTTTTTGCTCACGGCTTCGGAAATTGGTAGCATTTTTAAGAAAGGCGCAACCATTTCAGCAGCAATGGGCGGATGTCAGGCTGAGATCGGCGTTTCGTCGGCAATGGCGGCTGGTGCATTAGCCGAAAGTTTAGGAGGAGATTATCGGCACGTCACTATGGCGGCGGAAATTGCGATGGAACATCATTTGGGAATGACTTGTGATCCGATTGGCGGACTCGTTCAGGTTCCCTGCATCGAACGCAACACGATGGGCGCGATCAAAGCAATTATGGCAGCCCAGCTTGCTCTGCAAAGCAATCCCTCCGAAGCTAAAGTGCCTTTAGATGCAGTAGTTGAAACGATGTGGCAAACCGCCCTCGATATGAACTCAAAATATAAAGAAACATCCGACGGAGGATTAGCAGTCACAGTTGGACTCAGCGAATGTTAAAATAGTGGACAGGGGAAAACGGAAAGTGGATTTTTTTTATGATTATTTCACTTTCCACTATCCATTGTCCGTTTTCCACTGAATTATGAACATTAGTTACAATTGGTTAAAAGATTTAATTGAAACGGATTTAACACCACAAGAAATAGCAGAAAATTTAACAAAAATCGGTTTAGCTGTTGAAGGAATTCATCCATTTGCAAATGATTTTGTTTTTGATATAGATTTGACCTCAAATCGCGGAGATTGCCTTTCGCATTGGGGTGTAGCGCGGGAAATTTCGGCAATTGCGGATTGCGGATTGCGGATTGCGGATTCCAATTTGGAAAGGAATTCAGCCAATCCGGATTTAGTTACAATTCAAGACGCTGACCTTTGCCATCGTTTTACTGCCCGAATTATTAAAAACGTCAAAATCAAACCATCGCCGGAATGGTTAGTGAAGCGTTTGGAAGCCATCGGACAACGTGCCGTCAATAACGTAGCAGACATCACAAATTATGTAATGCACGAACTTGGCAACCCAATGCACGCTTTTGATCTTAATAAGTTAGCCGAAAAAAGAATCGTAGTTCGCCGGGCTCGTGTAGGGGAAAAAATGCAGACTTTGGATGAAGTTGAACGAAGTTTTTCCGAAGATATGCTGTTAATTTGCGATTCCGAAAAACCGGTTGCAGTCGGCGGCGTGATGGGCGGATTACATTCTTCGATTTCCGATGAAACAACCGATGTTTTGCTCGAAGTCGCCTATTTCAAACGCGATTCGATTCGCCAAACTTCGCGAAAATTGGGTTTGGCAACCGAGGCGGCTTACCGTTTTGAACGCGGCGTTGATATTGAAAATCTGATTCGCGCCTCAAATCGCGCAACTGAATTAATAATTGAACTTGCCAGTGGCGTCGCAGGAGATTTTGTTGATATTTACCCAACCAAACGCGAAGAAATTTCGGTTGAATTACGCTATGAAAAAATCAAAGCACTGACCGGATTGGACGTTTCAAATGAAGAAGCCGCCAGAATTCTGACCAAATTAGGTTTCAAATCCGCAATTCGCAATCCACAACCCGCAATTTTCACTGTTCCAACTTGGCGGCACGACATTTCAATTGAGCAGGATTTGGTCGAAGAAGTTGCGCGGCACGTCGGCTACGACAAAATCGGCGTTGAACTTCCGCCGTCAGTTGGTGCGGGCGAGTATCAACCAAACGAAGTTCGCAAGTTCCATTTGCGTCAGGCATTAGCTAATTTGGGCTTTGACGAAGCAATTTCTTATAGTTTTATTGACACCAAAAATGATGATACGTTTGAGCTTATCCCCGATTTAGTTGACGAAGAACTGGAAGAAAAATTTGTCACTTTGCAGGATTCGATCATCGAAGGCGCGGTTCGGATGCGTCCAAGTTTGCTTTCGGGATTGCTCGATGCAGTTCGCACAAATTTCAATCATCAGCGCAAAGATGTCAAACTTTTTGAACTCGGCAAAGTTTTTGCAACGGCTTCGAACGAAATGGATTTGCCGAAAGAACAAGAACTTTTTGGACTGGTTTTGACCGGTGGAGAAACTTTTGAAGGCAAATCAATGACCGGACGCGAGCTGGATTTTTTCGATACCAAAGGTGCTTTGGAAGTAGCGATGGATGCGATAAACTTACCCTCACTACAATACAAACCCAAAGAAATTAAACATTTACGCAAAGGTCAAGCTGCTGAAATTTTATTTAACGGTAGAACAGTCGGTTCAATCGGACGAATAAATGATGAGATTTCCGCAACTTACAAATTCCGCCAACCGGTTTACGTTGCCGAAATTGATCTGCAAACGCTGTTAGCCGAAAAAGAAAATGCAGTTTTCTACAAACCTTTATCAAAATTCCCTGCCGTCACCCGCGACGTTTCATTCTTGGTCAAACGCACGACGAGTTACACGGAAATCATTCAAACCGTTCAAGATCAGGGCTTTGATCTTTGTAAAAATGTTTCCTTTGTAGATGTTTACGAAGGAAAAGGAATGGCGGACGATGAACGTTCAGTGACAATTCGGCTTGAATATAGGTCAGATGAAAGAACACTGATCGAAGCGGAAGTTGAAGAAATTCACCGCCAAATTTTAGCCGAAATTGAGACTAAACTAGGTGCAAAACAAAGATTTTAACTAAAAGTTTAGAAATTACTTGAAGTTTTCGGATTTTCTGAACATAATCAATTTGTTTCACAAAAAAATTTGCGTGCGGAGAAAAAAATGTCTAACCTATCCGGTATGGAAAAATTTTCACATCTTGAGGACAAAATCTATCTCACAATAGAATTTGCCAAAAAGATGCGTGAAGAAAAAGAAAAACTTGAGCGCGAAACTAATTCGCTCAGACACGAGGTCAATTCACTTTTGGACGAAAAAGTTCGTTTAGAGGAAAAAATTGAACGTTTGATGAGCGAACGTGATGCCATTCAACTAAAAATTGAAGCGATGCTTGATGCAATTACTGTTATTGAGCCGGAGGTTGCCGAAGTTCTCCACAGATAGTTATGACTGGAAACCGAGTAAAAAACGAAGCTGCACAATCAATCCGAGTTGAAATTTATAATCAAACCTACAACATCCGTTCTGATGGGGATAACGAATACATTCTCCGTCTGGCGGAATTTGTTGACGGCAAAATGCGTGAAATTTCATCGGGAACTTTAACCGTTGACTCGTTAAAAGTGGCGATTTTAGCCGCTCTACACATTGCGGATGAATATCACCAATTGAAAAAATCCTCTGAACAATCCGATGCTCAGCTTGCCTCCAGAAGCGCGGAATGCACAGAATTACTTGATTCTCTGTTAAAACAAAAAGACCATTTTCAACACGAAGTTGAAACTGAACAATAATTCCATTCTTTGTTTTTATTAACTGATTTTTTACTGACAAAAATTCCCCCAACACTTAATAATTTTCACTTCCAAAAACTCCCTTGCGTGTGCTAAGATTTATCTACGGTTAAGAAAATTTCTGCTTAGTTAGTGATTTTCAAAATAATAATTGAGCCAACATTTGAATTTCCGGGAGACTAATGTTCTTTGCAGTGTAATCTTTCACAGTAAAAGATTTACCGGAGCAAAGGGCTTACTTACCCGCAAGGGTAAAAGGTCACCCACCTGTTGAGATACAGGTTCAATTCAAATTGAAAACACGGCTATCGCGGTCTTCTTAGCCATCAATCGTAAATGGTCAATCCCTAAGGCGATTAACTGTTTGCGATTTTAGTTTTTTATGAAGGTTTTAATGTTAGCCGATGTGGTGGCGCGTCCAGGCAGACAGGCTGTATTACAAAGAATCAACGATTTGCGGCGCAAATATCAGGCTGACATCGTTACAATGAACGCAGAAAATGTGGCTGGCGGTTTTTCCATCACACCCACAATTGCCGAAGAACTTTTTTCCGGCGGAATTGATCTGATGACTTCGGGCAACCATATTTTCGATAAAGCCGAAGTCATTCCTTACATCGAAAAAAATCATAAACTCTTACGTCCGGCAAATTATCCACCCACAACTCCCGGCGCCGGTTTATTTATTGGGGAAATTAAAGGTTTCAAAATCGCAGTTTTGAATTTACTTGGTAGAGTTTTTATGCCTCCAGTTGATGATCCGTTTCGGGTGGCAAATGAATGTATTCGGGTTATTCCAGAAGATGTAAAAATTCGGCTGGTGGATATGCACTGCGAAGCAACTTCTGAAAAATACGCAATGGGTTGGTTTCTTAGCGGTCGGGTTTCTGCGGTTGTCGGCTCGCACACTCACGTTCAAACAGCAGATGAAAGGATTTTAGAGGGTGGAACCGCCTACATTACCGACATTGGAATGACCGGAAGTTATTCCGGTGTAATTGGAATGAACAAAGATCACGTTATTGAACGATTTACCAAATTCCCTGCTCGTCGCGCCGAACATTCAACCAGTAATATTTGGATATGTGCAGTTTTAATTGACATAGATGAAAAAACCGGAAAAGCCAACAGTATTGAACGATTAAAAATCGAACATCACGGATAAATTTTTTATCTGGCGACCTTTCCAAGGGTTTCATCCAACCATTCGTTCACTACAGGAACATAAAACTCGACATTTGGAATGTGTCCACCATCGTAGGTCACGATTTTTCTCGGCTCGCGCAACAGTTTAAAAAGCGGTTTAGCATCAGTGTTAAAAGGAAAATTCTCGTCGTAACGTCCGTTTATAAAAAACTTTTGCGTTTTGATTTGAGAAGCAAACTTGATCGGGCTTGTTTCCGGCAAACGGCTGCGGAAATCTTTTTCCAATCCAGCACTGATAAACGTTAAGGTTTTATATCGGGTTTCGATTGCGGTTAAAACAATTCCAACATTTGCTCCGTTAGAAATGCCTAAGAATCCGATCTTTTGCTTATCTATTTCCTGACGTGTTCCTAAATAATCCAAACCGATCCGCAAATCGGTAATCCAATTTACCATTTGCTTACGGAACTCAACTGATGAATTTTCAGGCGGAACATAATTATTCGGAAAAGTTCGGTCAACATATCCTTTCAAAACTACTGCAAAAACAGCTCGTCCCGATTTAATAAAAGGAGCGGCGAACATCTCAACCGAATCCGGCAAACTACGAATTCCGCGAACTACGTCACCCGGCGGAACATAATGAATGACCTGCAATGGTTTGGCGGCATTTTTTGGCAAATAAAGATATGCAAACGCTTGCTCTCCACCTTCGCCTGAAAAAGAAATCTTTTCCCGAGTCCAATCTCCCTCGTCTTTATTTTCAATGATTTGAGCGTTTAGCGGTTTTTTATCATATTCATAATGAGAAAGCCAACCTTTGAATTCCGTCTCATTTGGCGGATTGTAAGTCGGAGTTTCAGCCGGCGGAAGCATTTGTCCGCCTTCATCATTTTTCGATTCGGAAGGTATCAAAACACAGCGAAAACCGATTTTATTGGAGGTGTAAAAGCCTGGATATTCGCCGTAATATCCGAATAAATAAGCCAAATCATTCCACGCACCGCCGCTGGTAACAAACCCATCAGGACTTTGGTTCAAATTCCACTCAGATACGTTCCCAGCCATGTTATAAGCACCGAAAGGACTCATTCCAAATGGATTAGAATTAACTTCAACCGTTCCTATTCCACGAAAATTTGCTCGGTTTTCTGTAGTTTCACCTTGACGGATAAATCCCCAGGGCATGGCATTATAACGCGGATCGGAAATTCCGTTTCGCGCAGCTTTTTCCCACTGAAAAACGGTCGGCAATCTTTTCCCGCGAAATTCTGCATAAGCCGCGGCTTCATACCAAGTTATGTCAGTTACCGGAAAATTCGCATTCCCTTCTGGGAAATTTTGATTGGTCCAATTTCGGGGAGCAGGCAATCCGGTTTTGTCTTTCAATTCCTTTAAGGCATCCTCCATCGAAATTGGTTTGCCGTCTTTGATAAAAGGAATTTTCCAAAATTCTTTTTTGACGTAACCACCCGCAACAATAAATTCTTTGAATTCAGCATTGCTTACTTCAAACTTATCAATAAAAAAATCATCCAGATTTACTTTTTTTTCGGTTGGTCGTGACCAATTTACCAGACTGTATTCGCCGCCCGGAACAAAGACCATTTTGTCAGGAACTTTGTTCTTTTCAATTAATTTTGCTTCAATTTGCAATGGCGGTGAAGCTATAAACGAACCTCCGACTCGGGGAATAATGCCGGATATTGTCCGCTCAAAATTTGAAAATCCATCTTTTTCAATTTCTAAGACATATTGTCCGCGGGCAATTCTTAAATCTTTGATGGGAGTTTCGCCAATAAATTCCCTTTCAGCATAGTTGCCGGTTGCATCCTTATAGTATCTTCGAAGATAAACTTTTGCGCTGTTTGGTTCAGAGTTAACAGTTAAATTATCTGAAATTGTCGGCATTAATTTTGCCAAATTTTCCTCATTTGGAATTATCTTTTCAGCCTTAATTGCCAGGTCAAATGCCTCAAAATTTCTTTCCTGAACTGCCAAATCCTTCGCTTTTTTCAAATTTTCTTTGGCTTGAAAAAGTTGGTAATTGCTCCAAAAATAATTTCCGAAAAGCATTAAAGCCAAAAGACCGAAACCGCTTAGCAGCAAAATCAGCCAACCATTTTTCTTTTTCTTCTTCGGAAAATTAGGCTGCATTGAAATTTCTATGGTGGGATGTTCAGACAAAAATAAATTGATTTTTTCGTTAAATTGCTTATCGTTTGAAGCCCCGGTAACGTGAACCAAAAGTTGTTCTTCAAAATCCAATTCCTGTTTTAGACGACGTAGATCTTCCAGAATTTCATTAGCATTTTGATAGCGGTTTTGGACATCTTTTTGTAAGGCTTTTTCAATTATTTTTCCTAATGCAACAGGGTTTTCAATTTTTTGCTGAGGTTCTTGATACAAAATTGAAGCAAGTTTTTCGACGGTATTTTCCCCGATAAAAGGAGTTTTTCCGATCGCCATTTCATATAAAAGAACTCCTAAACTCCACAAATCAGTTCGTCCGTCCACCTCCTGTCCACGAACCTGTTCAGGGGACATATATGAGACTGTTCCCAAAATCATCCCGGGAGTGCTGAGCAAAGTTTTGAAACTGGATTCAGGTTCAGTCGAGTCGAAGGAAACTCGTTTTGCCAACCCGAAATCCAAAACTTTTACCTGATTATTTGCTGAAATAATGACGTTTGCGGGTTTTATATCACGGTGAACGATGCCTCTCGAATGCGCTTCGGAAAGGGCATCGGCAATCTGGATGGCAATATCTAAAGCCTCCGAATAAGTTAATTTTCTGCGTTTTAATAAAGCTGAAAGTGTTTCACCCTCAACATATTGCATAACGATAAATGAACGGCTATTTTCGTTAGCAATTTCGTGAATAGTGCAAATGTGTGGATGCTCTAATGCTGCGGCGGCTTGGGCTTCGCGCAAGAACCTTTTATTTGAGTTTTCATCTTCAAGTGTAAGAAATTTTAATGCAACACTCCGATTTAGGCGTAAATCTCGAGCCAAGTAAACCTCGCCCATTCCGCCGGAACCGATTAATTTAACGATTTGAAACGAGCCGATCTTTTCATCCTTTTCAAAACCAAAACCTTCTTCTGAACTGGCAAAACCAACTTTCGGTGAGTCAATAAAACTGTCTTTTTCATCATTTGCGGCAAGTAATTGTTCAATTTCATGGCGAAATTCAGCATCATCACCGCAAATTTCGTCCAAATAAGCTATTCGCTCAAAAGGATTTTTCTCAAGTGCAGAATTGAATATCTTACTGATTTCTTGCCACTTTTCGGATGTCATAAAGTTTGAAATCAAATGAGTTAGCCCACGAACTTGGTTGAAACACTAAAGAAATTATATTTGGAATTTTCTTAGCGTTTCACACATTTTTCGCGGGCGAATCCGTTTTGGTTTCAGTATAACACCAATTTATTGAATTAAATCTTTTGCGCGTTAATTTTTTTGTCTAAAAATCTTCAAAAATCAGTAACCGCAACGATAACTATAAGTATCAAAAACCTTCTTCCATTTACCGGCTACTTTTCTATAAACAAAATAGTTATTACCTTCAAAAGCATATCCAACTGTAAAAATTTCTTTTTGTCCGTCATTATTAAAATCAAAAGCATCGAGCAATATTTCGTGGTAAATACCTTCATCTAAATCCTTGATATTTCCACTCATTACGTCTTTTTCAACAATCATTTCAAAACTCTTAAAACTAAAGCTATAACTTCCGCCTTTAGTCTTTTCTGCAATAAAAAATAAAAGTCCACGGGATTTCTTGCCGGTAATAACATAAAACGAGCCAACAAACTCGGGCACTTTGTCATTGTTGAAATCAATGGCGTTTAAGTTAATCGAATTTAACTTTTTATTTTCAATCCTGTGTTTTTTGAATTCCGCTTTAACAAGTTTTTCCACTATTTTTTTTTCTGAGAAAGTGAGCTCTCGCCTGAAATTATTTTGAGTTTTGGGAATCTTCAAATTACTTGCCAAGGCTGGAGAAGCTTGGTCGGGTTTTACTTTTGACTTTACCTTAACAATTGCCGAATAACCCGAACAATCTCCCCAATGGTTGTCCTCAACAATTACCGTTCCATTTTTACCACCACCAAAAATTAAATTATACGGTGTTTGCATTTTATAATATTTGCTAACTAAGATCTCCCGAGTATCTTTCATAGCTACCGAGGACTCGATATGGACAAGTTTTCCTTTCTTCACAAAAGCAATCGGGTCTAACCAAGTGCCATCAAAAACTAAAGCAAATATTATCGGATCTTTTGTATTGGTTTGTTGGGAGAATAAAATATTTGAGAAAACACAAACCAATACAATAAATGAGAAGGTCTTCCTCATATTTTTTGAGCGATAGATTTTCCCTGCATAAATTGTAAAAGATATTCGCGTCCCCCGGCTTTTGAATCGGTTCCTGACATATTGAACCCGCCAAAAGGATGAACACCAACCAATGCGCCGGTGCATTTTCGATTCAAATAGAGGTTTCCAACGTGAAATTCGCGTCTGGCTCGTTCCAAATTTTCCTCGTTGGCTGAATAAACCGATCCGGTCAAACCGTATTCAGTATCATTTGCAACTTTTAAGGCTTCATCGTAATTTGCAACTTTAATAACTGCGAGAACCGGAGCAAAAATCTCGTTTTGTTCGATAGTATCGCCGGGTTTAACGTTTTTGATAATGGTGGGTTCAACGTAAAATCCTTTAGAATCATCCCCCTTTCCTCCTGCGACCACTTCTCCGCCTTCTTCTAATCCCTTTGCAATCATTGAAGTTGCTTTACTGAAAGATTTTTCATTAATAACGGCAGTTAAATTTGTATCGCCTTCGATAGCCTCTCCGATTTTCAATTTTTCGGTTAAAGCCGCGATCTTTTCTACCAATTCATCGTGAACTTTTTCGTCAACAATTAATCGTGAGCAGGCTGAACATTTTTGTCCCTGGAAGCCAAATGCGGCTTGCACGGTTCCGAGCGCAGCTGCATCCAAATCGGCATCTTCACAAACAACTATCGCGTCTTTTCCCCCCATTTCTGCAACGACTCGTTTCATCCAACGTTGTCCGGGCTGAGTTTTAGCGGCTTGTTCATAAATATGCAAACCAACTGCTTTTGAGCCCGTGAAAGAAATAAATCTGGTTTTTGGAGAATTTACCATTAATTCCCCAACTTTTGTGCCGCTTCCTGCTACAAAATTTACAACACCTTTTGGCAGACCGATTTCTTCCAAAACTTCCATAAATTTATAAGCAATGGTCGGAGCATCGGGCGAAGGTTTTAAAACCGTGGTGTTGCCAGTCACAACCGCGCTCATCGTCATTCCCGCCATAATTGCTAAAGGAAAATTCCACGGCGGAATGATTGCACCAACTCCGAGCGGAACATATTCAAATGAATTTCTTTCAGGTAATGGTGAAGGTGTGATCGGTTGTTCGTCTGCCCAACGCAGCATTTCGCGCCCGTAAAATTCAAGAAAATCAATAGCCTCGGCAGTATCACCGTCTGCTTCTGCCCAGGTTTTGCCGGTCTCAAAACACATCCAGGCTGAGTAATAATGTTTGCGGTCACGGATTTTTTTCGCAGCTTTGAAAAGATATTCCGCCCGTTCCTGTGCTGGAACATAACGCCACGTTTCAAAGGCTTCGGCAGCTGCATCAATGGCTTTTCCTACTAAATTTTCGGCATCGGCATCAGCATCTGAGAAACTTCCTACAACCTCAGTTTTTTTTGCCGGATTGATACTGATAAATTTTTCGGCAAGTTCAATTTTTTCACCGTTAATTACTATTGGATATTCTTTCCCAAGCTCATTTTGCACTTCTGCAATCGCCGCTTTCATAGCCTCAGCATTCTCGGTTTTTGAATAATCAGTAAATGGTTCGTTCTTAAATTCGTCTAAAATCTGTTTTGTTTGCATAGTTCAACCTTAAATAAAAATTACTTTCAAATAATTTCTATTTTACAATATCAGACAAATTTTTGCTTGTTTTTAGTAATTAACTCCGTAGGCAAAACCAAAGGAATTATTTGCTCTGCCAAAGTTGCCAAAGTTATATCCGGCAAACAGAGTTTGTTTTTTGGTTACGGATAGACTGAATCCGCCAAAGCTATTTCCAAAACGGTTTTTACCGCTATACCAATCTGCAATAAAATTTAAACGGCTAAAAATCGGCTGTTCAACGGCAACTATTGCTCCATGTCGGGTGCCGAAATCGCTTTTTGCACCAACCATCGTGTAATAGCCTCCGGTTAACCGTAAGCCGTTTGTTTTTGGCATAATTTTACTGGCATTGGAATAAACCATAGTGACTGGTTTTTGACCTGATTTGTCTCTGAGAGGAACATAGACCTGAGTTCCTGAAGCAACCGCAAATCCTCGTTTTTCATTTTGATAAACTTGCCATTTTGCATTTGCCTGAAACTCTTTGTAAGAAGGTTCTCCGCTTCGGTTGAAATAAAAATTTGTTCCTATTTCAATTTTTCGGGTGAGCCCATAAACGGTTTTGTATCCGTAATTTTGAAAACCGCCGTTGCTTAACTTATCAAAATGCGCTGTAAAATCTGCTTCGAGATAAACTTGTCTTTTGGCTACCACATCTGTTGAAGGAGCATTAAAAACAGTGGTTTGAGCCAACCCCTGAAAACTACAAATCATTAAAAACAAAAAACTAACCAAGCAAATTCGGAACATAATTCTTCTTCTCCAAAAAAATAATTTTCAAATACGGAAAAACCGCAATTGTTGTTACAACTGCTGTTTGAGCAATACAATTTCTCCGCTTAGCCCTAAAAAGAATTAATCTGCGGAGATTTCCAGTTTTTTTTTAATTATATTTTTAAAGGAAAGAGAGTTTATCTGTTTTGATATTTTTGCATTTCTTTCAGTTCCCATTCGTCCAGTAATTCGGGCATGATGGGTTCGTCATTGGTTTGCCAGCCAATTACAAAACGCGGTTCCTGAGTGTCGTGAGTATGTTTAACGTAGCCTAAGATCAATACCCAACCGGCAAGTAAATAAAGATTCAACTCTCTGACTGAACGAACTTCGGCGGTTATTTTCGTGTCTTCAATTTTCATTTTTTCACTCCCATTTACCGGTTTTTTGTAATCTTTTGATTTTTTGTTTGGCTAATTGGCGCTTTAAAGTGGTCATTCTATCCAAAAAAACTATTCCGTCGCAGTGATCGGTTTCATGTAAAACGCAACGTGCTGCCAAATCTTCAACATCCAATTCAAACTCATTTCCGTCAACATCTTGTGCTCTGACAACTGCCCGTAAACTACGCTGCACTTTTTGATATAATCCGGGAAAGGATAAACATCCTTCGTCACCATATTGTTCACCTTCAACGTGAATAATTTCAGGATTTATCAGTGCGATTTTCTCTGATTCATCTTGACCGCCTGAACAATCCATCACAAAAAGTCTATTCGAAACAGCCACTTGCGGTGCGGCAAGCCCGACTCCTTTGGCGGAATACATTGTTTCAAACATATCATCAACTAATTTTTTTAAGTTTTCGTCAAAATTCTCGACAGGTTTCCCGACAGAAAGTAAAACAGGTTCCGGGTAATGAACAATCTTCAATAAAGCCATACAAAAAAATAATGATTTAGATTAACACAATTTGGAGGCAGTTTTCTACAAAATAAAATGGCGGGTTTGATTTCCGAAGCGATACCAAAAGGCAAAACCTAATTTCTTTTGTCCATTAAAAACATTATGTTGCAAGAAACAATAAGCAAAAGATTTTCCGTAACCGAAAAATTCGTGCTTTGTTTGCTCAAATTTAGCTGTGGACTGAGCAGGTGAAGGCTTGATCTTATTTAATTGCAAATATTTACAGAATTCAATTGCATCTTCCAGATGTTTTTTTACTGTAATAGGCTGAAAAATTTGTGAAAACTCGCGGAAATATTTGCCAAAATCTTTTTCAAGTATCTTTTTTGTCAACGGCAAAAGTTTTTCAACTTCGTTCAAGCGTTTGTGTAGGAGAGAATCCGCAAAAAAGTTTAGGTCTTCGGGAATGATTGATTTAATTTGAACGATTTCAACCTCATCCAAACCGTTTTCTATTCCAACAATTTGAGGATTTTCCCAAAACGTTTGACGCAAGGTTTCATCAGTAAAGATTCGTGCCAAAAAGTTTTGCTGTTCCAAAAGGCTCATTGAAATTTGTTCGTTTTATTTTCCACTAAAAATAATTCAGTTGAATTTTCGGTTATGCTTGGAATTGGTTCAAAATCTTTTTCTTCCAAAAGTTTTGCCGTAATCTTAGATTCAAATTCTTTTTGCATTATCAAGTTTGAGTTCTTCTGTTTTTCCTTCAAATATTCTTGAAAGATGACATAAGCCAAACCCAAAATGCCGCAAACAAAGAAAATAATTAAGAAAACACCAAGAAAAATTTTATCCGTTTGACCTGAAAAGATAAATTTATTGAACAAACTTATAATTATCAGAAATATTCCAACTAAACCTGCTCCAATTAAGCCACCGAAACCGATTTTTCCGATTTTTTCAAAGAACTTTGAAATTTTGGAAGGCGAAATCACATCCGAGATGGCTAATTGTTCTTGCAAATTTTCAGCAGTTTTTTCTAAATTTAACCCGCAAGCACGGCAAAACTTTTGTTCGGTTGAATTTTCCTTTCCACATTTTGGACAAAACATAGCTTAATTTTGGATTTCTAAAATCTCAAAAATTTATACGGTTACTGATTTTGAAAAGTTTGCTTTTTCGCTTAAAGCTCGGGCTGTGTTCAATTCCTTCAAAATCTCCGAAAAATGCGGGAAATTCCCATCTCGTTCCAAAATTGCGCCTTTTACGTCCGCACGCGAACAAACCTCCCGATAAACTTCCCAAATTTCGTTTGGCGTTTGGTAGGAATGAGAATCAATTAAATAGTTTTTAAATTGATGCCCGCCAACAAAATGAAGTTGGACAACTCGTTCTAAAGGTAATTTATCCAAAAATTTACGCCAATCGTATTGATGATTTATTGAATTTATATAAAGATTGGTCACATCTAACAATAGCCCGCTATCAGTTTCTTCCAGTATTTTGGTTAAAAATTCGGCTTCGTCCATTTCAGCAAACGGATAACGAAACATATAAGTTATATTTTCCAGAATTAAAGGGGTTTTGATTCGATTCTTGACGGTTGTAATATTACGGATCAGAACTTTTAATGCCTCATTTGTAAATGGAACAGGTGAAAGATGTCCGATTTCAACTCCGCCGGATTTTGTCCAACAAATATGATCGCTAAACCATTCCGGCTGAATCTTTTCTACCAATTCAGCAAACTTTTCAAGGTAATTCTCGTCAATTCCTTCGGCACTTCCCAACGAAAGATTTAATCCGTGCGGTGTTAATTGAAAATGTTTTTTAAGTAAGTCCAATTCCGCAAGCTTTTGCGGGGTAGCATCAAAGTAATGATCTGCAGTGATTTCCAAAAAATCAATCTCATTCCGATATAAGAAAATATCGGATTTCAGTTGCGGGCGAAAACCTAATCCTATTTTGGTTTTTGATAGTTGATTTGCGAACTCCGGTTTTTCTAATACATCCCGCATCCTTTTTTATCCTCCGCAACCGCCACCTCCACAGCCACCGCAGCCGCCACCGCCACCGCAACTACTTCCTCCGCTGCAGCTACTTCCTCCGTCACCTGAACTACAAGAAGATCCGCAGCCCGAACTGCAGCTTGTATGAGAGTAATAACCAATCCCACCATAATCATTATGAGCACGATGAAATGCTTGTTCAAATTCGCTGAAACCATTCCCGACCAGAACACTTGTGCCGTAAATTCCCATTGCCAACAACAGCGGGTCAACCGCATTTAGGGCAGGAAGGCTCTGTGAATAATATTCTTTGGCAATTTTCGGATTAACCCGCAATTTTTCAAAAGTATTTTGCAAACCTTCGAGATATTTTTCACCTCTTTGTGACAATCTTTTTGATTTGCCTAAAAACCAAAAGATTAGAAAAGCAGCGAAAATGAAAATTATCAGGAAAATTATATTCCAATGTCCGTGAAGTAGTGCTGATACTAATTTATAACCGCCAAAGAGAGCAATCAAACCAAAAACTGAAAGACTTGAAAGCCGGATTTTATTTGAGACCTCCTCCGGCATCAAGAGATTATTCTGAGTTGCTTTTTGCTCGTAGGTTGTTGAATAGGGTTTGAGAATTTCGATCAACCCCCAGCTTTCAAAAACATCTTTGGTTTCCCTTGTTTGTTGAAACCACCTCAAAGCATTCCGTTCAACCTGAGTAAGGGTTGTCCAATTTGGTTGGTTTTCGGTTAGAACTATATAGGATTTTTTGCCTTCATTAGTAATTTTTAAAAACCCTTTTTGGGTTAGTGAAAAAACTAAAGTTCGGGCAAATTCGTTTTCGCCGCCTCGTAAATAAGCAATTTCAAAAGGGTCGGGAGATGGCGGGATTAATGGAACAGGTTGATTGGCGGTCCAATCAAGTTTTGATTTATATAGGTAGAAGACAATTGCCGAGAAGAAAATTATAGCTCCATAAAGCACCAAAAACATTGGTCCCGGCATATTGGCTAGCGGATTATCAAACAGAAAGTTCATCTGAAATTTCCTCCAAATAAATTCTATCCGTTATTTATTACGATTTACTACAAAATTCGGTTGCCGATGTAACAAAGATTTAACATTAAAAATAATCATTTTTATTTCTAATGTTCAATGAGTTGTTTGTCATCCTTCGGAAACAATCTCTTCTACTTTTTCATCTTTAAGTCTAGTTACCAAATACCAAACAACAAATAAATTCAAAATAAGTATCACTACCCGCACCCAGGTGAATTTTTCGTAAATCTCATATATTTCGAGGGGAATTAAAAGTGAAGTGGCAATCGCAGTTAAATATTCCGCCCAGCGTTTTTGCAGCCATAACCCAACACCTTCGGTCAAAAGTAATGCCGAATAGGAAAACGAGCCAAAACTAAACATCATCATTTGGTTTCGGTTAATTCCCTCAATTCTCTCTGCAATCTTTTGAACAATTGAATTTTGCGGGTCAATGCTGTGTCTGGCGATGAAATCGGCAAAAACCTGATCCACATCCTTATTGATCAAAGTCAACAATTTAAAGGCAACTATCAGCAATAATAAACCTTTGACAAACTTAAAGATAGACAAAAAATGAATTGTCCAGCTTCTTTCTTTGGCGTTTTGATTTTTATATCTAAGATGCGGTTTGTGCATAATCTTTTTTTATTTTGCTTTAAATTTTCTATTTGGACAATATTTTTTAATCTTGCTATACTGCCAATCAGGGTGAAAACCATTCAAGTTTTCATCTCTTTTCGTGGGGAAAAAATTATTTTTTGTGTGGGTCGTTAGCTCAGTCGGTAGAGCAGATGACTCTTAATCATCGGGTCGCAGGTTCGATCCCTGCACGACCCACCACCTTTTAATAATTTTTTTCTTTTCCTTTTTACATCCAAAATGTATCATTTATAAAGTGACGTTCTTAAAAGTCGCTCGGCTTCGTTTTTCCACAATAAATCCAACTACAGTTTCTATCAATGACAACATTTCTTTTCTCTTTTGAAAGCGCAACAGGTTTGCCAGAAATTTTCGGTTATATTTCGACTTTTCTTTTTGGGACAATTGTCGGAAGTTTTTTGAATGTGGTAATTCACCGCGTTCCCTTGGAAGAATCAATTGTTTTTCCGAATTCTGCCTGTCCAAAATGCAAAAATCCCATCAAATCATACGATAATATTCCGGTTTTCAGTTGGTTGATCTTGGGTGGAAAATGCCGTAATTGCAAAAATCCGATTTCATTCCGTTACCCTGCCGTTGAGTTATTAAACGGACTTTTATTTTTGCTAACCTATTGGGCAATTGGTTTTAATTGGTATTTACCGGTTTGTTTGATCTTCGTGGCGACTATGGTTTCGTTGATTTTTATTGATTCGGAACATATGATCCTGCCCAATGTTATTACTTACCCGCTTTTTATTTTCGCTTTGGTAGTGCGAATCGCTTTTCCGATAATCTTTCAGACTGATTTTTTCTCAGATATGGGTTATTCGCCGTTGGTTGGATTAACTCAACCTGCCTGGATGGTTTCTTTATTCGGAGCAATTCTTGGGGCATTAGTGGGTGGAGGCTCGCTCTGGTTGGTCGGCGAAATCTGGAAACGCTTGCGCGGAGTTGATGCAATGGGCTTAGGCGATGTCAAAATGCTTTTGGGAGTCGGAGCTTTATTAGGCTGGCGGTTAACAATGCTGACAATTTTTATCGGAGCCTTAACTGGAGCAATCGGCGGAATTATTATGATTGCTAAACAAAAAGATAAAAATATGCAGACTCAGATTCCCTTTGGAATTTTTCTTGGAATCGGCTCAATTATTTCGTTGCTTTTCGGAGAAAAAATTGTAACCTGGTATCTTCAAAACTTTATGCCGCAATAAAATAGTGAGGTGTTTGAGGCTGGGTTCTTCACCTGACCTAAAATTATAAATTGGCGTTTCTTTCTTTAATTTTTACTCTTTCTAAACTTGTTAATTTTCCCTTTAGCCAATTTGATGTTTAATTTTGCGGATATATCTTTTTAAGGCAGATGGAGTCCATTTTGCGATTACGTGATTATGAATCTTAGTGCCGCTTGGTAAACCGACTTTGAGCAGCATGGCGTATGCACTAAAAGCATTATAATCACGCCCAAAAGCAGTTCCCTTAAAGATACTTTCCATTTTTAACGATGTTGCAATTTCTTCTGAGTCCTTATCACTCCATGTATCTGCTAATTTAACATGTCTTTTCATTGCTTCTTCATTGAGCCCGGCTAAGGTAAATTTTTCTTTATTTGTGCCTTTTAGTTTATCTGTAAATTTAACCTTCAACTTCTTTAAAATTTTGTTATCAATAATCCCACCACTATACCAATTGTGTTTAATCGGACTTGCATCACTGTCAAATCTTAAACTTACGCCCTCATCAAAAACACTTATATAAATCATCAAATTTTCTCCTTAGTTTTGATTTCAAAAACAGTGAATCAAATTTAAGCAAAATGAGTATGATTGAAAATCCGTGACAACACTTAAAATATCCTAAGTGTTTCCAGGTATTTTTCAATTTAACAAGTATTTTAGAGTTCGGATTTATGCGCAATGGCAAACTTCAAAAGTGAAAGCGAGCCTTGTAAATTAAGTTTGCGGCAAATATTTGCCCGATGAGTTTCAACCGTGCGATGACTGATAAATAATTCTTCGCCGATTTCTTTACTGGATTTATCTTCGGCAATTAATTTGAGAATTCGTTTTTCGGTTGGGGTCAATAAATGAAGACCCGGCTGCTCCCGTTCCAACTCCTCCATCCGACGGCGGCGTTGCAGCAATAAAGCAGAAAGGGCAGGACTGATAAAAGGACGACCAGCAGCAACTGTTTTAATTGCCAAAATAATATCGCTGACCGCGCCGTCTTTGAGAATATAGCCTTTTACACCCAGGTCCATCGCGGCTTGGAACAATTCTTCCTCGCTGTGCATAGTTAAAAAGATAGTTTCAACCCCGGATTTTATTCTCTGTAATTCGCGGACTACAGCAAAACCGTCTTTTTTCGGCATATCAATATCCAAAACAGCAACGTCAGGCTGAAATTCAGAAATTAATTTGAGTGCAGAATCCCCATCATCAGCCTCAGCAACGATTTTTAGTAATGAGTCGGTTTCAATCATCCTGCGTAAACCCTGACGGACAATCGGATGATCGTCTGCCATAATTATTTTGATTGTTTTTTCCATAATTCTATTTTGGTGGTAGTTCCGGTTCCAATCTTTGATTCAATAGAAATAGTTCCATTTAGCATTCGGACTCGTTCAGAAATTCCCATTAATCCAAAACCTCCTTGCGTTTTGTTTTCAGATTTTGCTTTAACGTCAAACCCTTTTCCATTATCTTCAACTTTTATTAAAACTTGAGTTTCATTTTGCTCTATAACCATTTTGATCTGGGTGGCTTCCGCATGTTTGATGATATTACTCAAACTTTCCTGAATAATTCGGTAAATACTTATTTCCGCTTCGTTTTCAAACAAACCGTCAATATCATCAATACTTGAAATTATTCTAAGCGGAAGTTTGTCTGCAATTTTATTGAGCATGGCATTGACAGCTTTGGTCAAACCCAAACGATCAAGCAAATAGGGACGCAAGTTGTAGGCAATTTCCCGCACTTCGGAAATCGCATGGGCGGATTCATTTGTAATTTCTTCAAATTGTTCTTTCGCGCCATCTAAATCTTTTACCGAATGAACGGCAAAAATTGCGCTGTTTTTGATCATTGCTAAACTTTGACCAATTGAATCGTGTAATTCGGCGGCAATCCGATTTCGTTCCGCTTCGTGGGCGTTAATTAAACGTCTGGAGAATTCTTCCTGTGCATCGTTTCGCCGTTTTAATTGAATAAAACGTAATCTCACCAAACCAAAAATGATCAATACAATTGTCAAAATAGTGAGCACATAAAACCACCAGGTTCGATAAAACGGGGGTTTGACAATAATTTTTAGGGTTGTTTCCTCACTCCAAATGCCGTCATTGTTTGCTTTTACTTTGAAAATATATTCACCCGGCGGGATGTAGGAATAATAAGCAGTTCGGCGTGTTCCGGCGTTGATCCAGTCATCATTCAGGTTTTCCATTTTGTATTGAAATCTGATTTGTTCCGGACGGGACAAACTCAATCCGGTGTAGGCGATTTCGATATTTTCCTGCCCCGGATAGATTTCGATTTTTTCCTGCCATGGCGTTACTGTCCGGTCAACCATAATTTGTTCAATAACAACAGGCGGTGCAAACGCTGCATTTGATGATTTTGGATCTACAATAACCAATCCTTTAATAGTCGGAAACCAGAATTTACCGTCCTTAGTGCGCCAACCGGCGGGCTGAATGCCTCCCGCACCCTCGCTTGATTTCATCCCGTCTGCAACACCAAAAGAAATTTGACTGACCGATTTGGTTTTTCCTTCAACAAAATCTTTTAATTCATTTCGATCAGTTTTGAAAATTCCACGGTTGCTCAATAACCAAAAATTTCCGTCATCATCAGGTAAAAGCCGGGAAAGAAAATCATCAAATAAACCGTTGCGGCTTGTAATTGAAGTAATTTTATTGTCTTTTAAGTAATTCAAACCGCCCCCGTAGGTCGCCAACCATAAACCGCTGTCTGCATCTTCAAAAAGGTCGCGGACATAATCGTTTGAAAGACCTTGTTCGGTCGTGAAATTAGTAAAAACACCATCTTTCCAACGACTTAGACCATTAGTGGTTCCAATCCAAATTGCCCCGTCAGAGGTTTGTTTTAACATCCGAACAGCTTCATTTACCAAACCGTCTTTCTTTTGAAATGTTTGTTTTCCTCCATCCCCTAAAATATGCAAACCATATTCGGTTCCAATCCATATATTTCCATCCTTATCTTCTAATAAAGCCGTGGTTTCACCTATTATTAAACCTTCTTGATTAATAATTTTGAACTTACCGTCTTTGAAGTAGGTCAAACCCGCAGGACCTGAACCAATCCATAAACCTCCGTTTCGATCAAGACAAAGGGCTTTAACCGGGTTGGCAATTAAACCATCTTTGGTAGTATAGGTTCTAATTTTTTGTCCATCCTGCCAATGAACCAACCCCTCTGAAGTTCCAATCCAAACTCCCCCTGTTCCATCATCTACTACAGTTCCGACATAATCATTCGGCAAACCGTTTTCGGTTGTTAAGGTTTTTAAAGCACGCCTTCTAAGACGCATCAAACCGCCGCCATTTAGACCAACCCAGTAATTATGTTCCCGGTCTTCGATCATTGTTCGGGATGAAAATTTGGTTGGATAATCTAAAATCTTTCCATCCTCAAAACGATACATCCCTGTTTTCCATAAATAACCCGCCCAAAAGGCTCCGACGGAATCTTCCATAAACCAGATTGCTTGATTAAGCGAAGACACAGGCGAACGCTGTAAACTTGGATTAGCTTTCCGATAGATAGTTTGCTGTTTTATAGAGTTTATCCAGTCGGTTGCCTGTTGCGGCTGATTAAGGAAATCCCTGAAATTAGGATTTCCGATGGGAGCTAAAGAATCTATCTTTAACTTTTCATCCGCAAAATTTACAATGTTGGGACCTATTGCAATTTGCAGTTGATTCTCGGCATTGTGATTGATAACCCAAGTTTGTCCATTTGGTAAACCATCATCTTTGGTAAAAGTTTTGAAATGACCGTTTTCAAAACGTGAAATGCCAAAATCATTCCCAACCCAAACCGTTCCGTCCGAATCTTCACCGATTGCCCAGACAAATCCATTCACCAAACCGTCCGCTGTCGTGTAAGTTTTGCCTATTCCGTCTTTAAAGGTCATAACTTCACCAGATTGAGTTCCGATCCAAATAGTTCCGTCACGCGCTTCAAAAAGGGAAAGAATTCGATTATTTTTCAATCCTGGCGTGTTGCCGCTGTTGTAAGTAGTAAATTTAATGCCGTCAAAACGTGCCAATCCTCCGAATGTTCCGAGCCATAAATAACCATCGCGGCTCTGAATAATGGCGTTGACCGAATTTTGCGGTAAGCCTTGTTCAGTAGTCCAGACGGTTTCCAAATATTCATCATTCGGATTTGACGCAGTTTGCCCATTCACGGCAACGACAGCCGAAAATAAAAAAATAGCGAGATAAAAAGTTATATTTGTTTGGAAAAACAAAGTTCAGCTAACCGATTAGTTAAAGTCTCTGAATCTTAGAAATTATCAAAAAAAAGGTCAAGGAAAAATCCACTTATAAATTTCCTTGACCGAAAATGAAAGTTCCCAAGCGGAATTTTCCAAAAGAATCTTTTACAGACAAGAGCATGAAAATGGGGTTGCAGGATTACAACCAGGATTACCAGGTCCAACTATGTCTATTACTGCAGTAGTTGCACAGCTCGCACACATTTGAAACATATTGAGGCAATTCTGCTCCGTTGGAACACAACCGAGAACCGTATTGGGAGGAAGTGTTCCACCACAACTTGCGGCTGCCATTGCTGAAGTCGGAGCTAGTAAAGATGAAATAATCGGAAGGGCGATGACTGAAGTTAAGCCGATTTTTTTGATAACTTCGCGCCTTTTCAATCCTGCCAATGGCGAAACAAAACTTTCTTCAAGTAAACTCTCCTTTTTCAAAAGGTCAAGCGCGAGAAAAATTACTTCATCCGTAAATTTATATTTGTTTTTGAAATCTTCAAAATCGGTTTGACCATCACAGGCGTGATAAACCAAACCCGATGTTTCATTCAAACAAAACGCTTTATTTTCGGTTAAATCAAAAATTAGAACTTCATTCTCAAGGTTCTGGACGACAAGATTTCCTGTTCTGGCTTGGGGCAAATGTTTCATAATGTCAAGAAATTTAGCAAATACTAATTTTCAATAACATCCGTGAGAACACTTAATTTCAACTACGTGGGAACACGTATTTTAATCAACCAATGATTGCAGTTTGGCGGCTCTTTCCATACATTTTGAGGAGCAAAAGAATTTGCCGTTTCCAAGTTTGAGTGCATTTTCAGGTGAAATCCAGGTTCCGCATTTTTCGCAGCGGACGAGTTGTGTATCTTTTAAACTTTCCTGTTTCTTTGTTTTTGTTTCGGTTGGTTTTCCGGCTTGGCGCATCATTCGGAACATCCGCCACATTTGCCAACCCATTTGCAATTGACGGCGATAACGAAGGATCATTCCCGCTGCTGCCATTATCAAAATCACTAAAATTACTACTAACCACTCTGTCATTTTTTTGTCTTTGCCTGTTCAACTTTTGAGACTAAATCGGAAATTTCCTCGTTCTTGGGATTAACTTCTTTTAATTTTTGCAAATATTTTTCTGCTTCGGAAACCTTTCCGGCACCAATTTCTGCTTGAATCATATTTTGCAAAGTTTTTTCATGTTTCGGATTAATTTGCAATGATTTTTGAAATTCCGCAATGGCTTTTTCCGGCTCGGGCGGATCAGTTAATAAATAGGTTAAACCTAAATCTGTTTGGACTTCTATTTCTTTTGGTTTTATTTCCAAAGCTTTTTGATAAAATTCGCGGGCTTTTTTGAGATTTTCGTTGTCACCTTTATTTTCGCCAATATCAAAATAGAGACTTGCCAGAACAATGATTGTGTCAAAATCTTTCGGGTTTTTCTCATAAACACGAGTCATCATCCGAGCCACATCAGGAAGCCATTTTGGATCCTGTTTCATCGTCGAATAACGGTAAAGCCCAATGGCTAAATCCTTTTGGTAATCAATATTATCGGGCTTTTCGTCTGCGTCACGGATTTTTTGCTGAATCTCTTCGTCGGTTAAGGTGTTTTCAGTGGTATTTTCCGAAGCTTTCGGCTGAAGATTTTTCAAACGGCTGACTTCGGATTGCAAACCTGTTATTTCGTTTCGATTGAGCGAATTTGCCAAAAAGAAACCGCCGGCAAAACTTATTAAAATGGCAATAATTAAAATTATTAAAGACTTCCCTTTCATCCGCCTCAAGTTTAGCAAAACAGCAAATGAAAAGCTAAAAGTCTTTGCAAAATAAAAAAGCGTAATCAATACTGACCACGCTTTCCTTTAAAAATTTGTATTAAAAATTAATCGTTTTTCGAACCTTCGTTTCCAACAAAAGGTAAATCTTCGGCACGGCGACGCGGCAACGGATCGGTAGCACGACGACGCGGAACAGTCGTATTATTACGACGATCAACACTTCCGGTCGGCAATCCCTTTCCGTGAACGGCTTCGACCAAAATTCTGGTAATTTCTTGAGAAAGCGTGCGATGTTCTGCTGCGGCACGGCGGCGTAGTGATTCTTTTAATTCATTCGGAACATAAGCTCCAATGAAAACTCCTTTACGATTTACCATTTTAATTTTTCTCCTTATTTTTTAAGAAATTATTATTGCTTTTTTTTTGAAAAAATTTGCCCTGCAAACAAAAACAAATCTGTAAGCCGAATTTTGTAATCCGCAAATGCGAATCGGCAATCATTCATCTAGGCTTTACGTTACCGAAAAGCTCAAGCAACCTACCCGAAAACGTCATTTATTGGGCGGACAACCCTTTTTAACGTTTCCCTATTTGGTCTTGCACCGCGAGGAGTTTACCCAGCCGCATCTGTTACCAGACACGCTGTCAGGCTCTTACCCCAACATTTCACACATCACCCAAGGGCTGTTTTGTTTTCTGTTGCACTTGTCGTCATTCCTTGACGGAATTCCCGGACGTTATCCGGCTCGCTGTCCTACGGTGTTCGGACTTTCCTCTCTTGAAAAATTCAACAGCGACTGCCCGATTTGCTTTTATCACAAGGCAAAAACATACTAACAGAACTGTTTAACAATTACAATCTCAGTTTATACAGTTTTATTAATTTCCAACCTCGATAGTGTCTCCAATTTGCAGAATGGGATCGGCGATTTTTCCGTCCTTGATGGATTTGAGGTCAAATTCACTTGGAATTAGCAACCCGGCTTCGTTTTTACGGCGGATCACTACTTTTCGAACATTGGTTCTTTTTAAGCCGCCTGATTCAATAATTGCTTGGGTTAAAGTGATACCGCTCGTAAAATCTTTTTTGCCGCCGGAAATTATTTCACCGCCGATATAATAAAACTGGGGTGATTTAGCAAATTCTATTTCATCAGAAGTAAATTCTACGATGTCATTGGGGAAAATTAGAGTATCACCGGATTTCGCTTCACGCAAATCAATTGATTGAGTTTCATTACCTCTTTTGATATTGGCACGATTAGCTTTTGGCTGCACATTTGCTTCCGCTCGAACTGTAAATAGAGGCAATGCCTCACGCGGCATAAATTTATCGCCCGAGTTTTCAACCAAACCGGTGACGGTAAATTTATGTGAATTTGCTTCACGAACTTTTACCGAGACCTGCGGATTATCATAAATTTTTATTTTTGTCTCAAGGATTTCTTCAATCTGATCAGGAGTTAAGCCTAGCACCTGCACCATTTCACCGGCTAAAGGATAATCAATGGTTCCGTCCTTCAAAACCGTAAAATAAGTTGATTTCTTTGCCGGTGCATTTTGAATACCAATGAATAAAACATCACCCGCTCCGACCTTATAAATCTCCATTGGCGAAGCATTTGTAACATTCACTTTTTTTAGAATTTCAGCCGGTTTTGTTTCCACACCCTGACTTTTTGTTTCTCCAACCTTTTCTTCGATTTTTGTTTGCGGAGTTGGTTCCGGCAAATTTTGGGCTTTTTCGTCCTGAGTTGAAACATTTGCTGCAACTTTTACGATCTGCACTTCATTATTGGACTCAACATTTTTGGGTAAATCTGTCGGTGTAGTTTTGGTGGCTATCTCTATTTTCTTTTTGGGATTTGGTGAATACGGCGAATTTCGCTTGGGAATCACGGGAGGATTGGGTGTTTGGGCAAACACTGCTCCCATCGCTAATATCCACACAAAAACGGCACTACAAAAAGTTTTTTTCAGCAAATTGTTCCTCATATTTTTGCCAAACAATAACACCTAAGGGCAAACTTAGGGCTCAAAATTCTTGGGCAAATTCAGACTGTTTTGAATGTTTAAAGATAGAACAGTCTTAAACCTTGAGCAAGTTATTTTTTTCAATCTCAACACGTTTTTTCGTGTCACATTTATTATAAAAAACTAAAAGCCCTGCAATTCTAGTCTTTTAGAAAAAAATTGTTTATCAGATTATATTTTGTGTAAAAAAGTTGGTTTAGAAAGTGAAAAGTTAAAGGAGTAAAATGTGACAAACCATTAGAATTATATTTGGTTTTTTTTATATTTAGTCCAAAAAAACTAAACTTACTACAAATAAACCAACTTTTTCACTTTTTCACTTTTTCACTTTTTTTAGGCTGGGAAAGCAATTCGGGAGGAAATAGATGTTTCCATTTAGTTCCAAGGAATTGATAAACCAAATCTTCAACTTCGTTGGCAGTTCGGCATTTTTCCAAAGAGTTGGCAATTTCTTGGGCTTCCTCTAATGCAATATTTGAAATGATCTGTTGAACCCGCTCCATCGAATTAACATTCATACTCAATTCGGTTGCACCCAATCCAATCAAAATAGGTGAATAAACAGGAGAACCCGCCATTTCACCGCAAATAATTGTCGGAGTTTCATATTTTTCCGACGCTGCAAAAACCTTTTTCAACGAACGCAAAACCGCCGGATGGAGGGTGCGAAACCATTCAGCAACTAATTCATTATCACGGTCAACCCCCAATGTGTATTGCACCAGATCATTTGTGCCGACGCTCATAAAATCAACTTCCTGTGCAATTTCTTCGATCATCAAAACTGCCGAAGGAACTTCGATCATGGCACCGATTTTCGGATTTCCTATTTTAATTTTACGATTTTTCAGTCGTTCTTTTTCTTGTTCGACAATTTCTTTTGCTCGAAAAATTTCCGAAACATCAGAAATCATCGGCAAAACAATATCCAAATTTCTCTCAAAAGAAGCTCGAAGCAAAGCACGAATCTGAGCCGCAAACATTTTTTCGTGGGCTAAACTAAGACGAATTGCCCGTAATCCCATTGCCGGATTGTGCTGAACGTCCGCAAAATCTTCGTTCATCTGTTCCAAACTCAGATCAAAAGTTCGGATTCTAACACCGTCCTCACCTGCATATTCGGCAATTTCACGATACGCGTCAAATTGTTGTTTTTCATTCGGAATTCCTTGAAACTGGTTAAAAAGATATTCAGAACGGAAAAGTCCGATTCCCTTTGCCCCAAGTTTTTTAGCCTGATTGTATCCAATCCCAATATCTAAATTTGCACGAACCGTAATCGTTTTACCGTCAAGTGTTTGGAATGTTCCTTTAGATTTAGCTAGTGTGTCGGAGTTAAGCTTTTGAAAACGCTTGGCTTCGTGTTTATATTGACTTACTGTTTTTTCATCCGGATTTACCAGAACGGTTCCGTGATAACCGTCAACAATTGCCAAATCGCCATTTTTAACCCGCCGCAAGATTCCCTTTATTCCGGTAATCGCCGGAATCCGCATTTCACGCGCCAAAATAAAAGTATGCGAAGTCCAGCCGCCGCTTTCGGTAATAATTCCGCATAGATCGGTTTTAGCAAGTTCGATCAAAGTAGAAGGTTTGACCTCGCTGGCTACGATGATCGAATCTTTTTCAAGTTTATAAGGAGTTTTTTCAATGCCGCCAAGCGCAGTTAAGATTCTTTCAGTCACATCCTGTAGATCAATGTGCCGTTCCCGCAAATGCTCATCCTGAATATCTTTGTAAATCGAAATATAGCGATCCGTGACGAATTTTACTGCCCATTCTGCGTTAATTTTTTGTTCAAGAATCGTATTTTCGATCTTGGTCAAAAGTGAATTGTCTTCCAAAATCATTAAATGGGCTTCAAAAATGTTGGTTTGGGTTTGACTGATAGCTTTTGATTCGCTTTGGCTAAGTTTTTTGAGCTGCCGACGGGCAAGGCGAATTGAAGCGCGAAAACGGCGCAATTCTTTTTCAATTTGATTTTTTTTCAAATTTACTCTGTAAAACTGGCGTTTTTTCCCATGCAGACAGACGATTTTGCCAATTGCAATTCCTCTTGAAACCGACCGCGCTTTGAGTTTTATTTCGTTTTTTTTGGTTGTCATTTTCACCAAAAATTTCCTTGAAATTTGTGGAGAGTAAATAGGGCTTTTAATTACTTTATCCTTTATTAAGCCTAAATCACAAGAAAAAATTTACGCTTTTTTTCAACCATTTAATTTACCTGCTTCTTCCGGCGTTAAATTTCCGGCTTCATGTATTGCACGAGATGTATCCGTGAAAAGCAAAATGATACTTCCAACCAAGAAAAATACTATTAACCCAAGAATTGCCTGCCGAAAGGATCCGGTAGCCCCAACAATAATCGTAAAAAGTAATTGTCCCATCCACGAGGTGCCTTTTTCACTGATTTCATACAAACCAAAAAAAGATGATTCCCGTCCAACAGGTATCATTTGGGAATAAAGGGACCGGGAGAGTGCCTGAGCACTGCCTAATACCATTCCAATAAAGCCCCCGATAAAATAGGCTTGTGTTTTTGTTTGAAAAAAAGCATAGGCGTAAATAACAATCGTGCACCAAATTATCAAAGATAAAATAATTGTTTGTTTTGTTCCGATAAATCGGGCAATTCTTTCAAAACCCAAAGCACCAATAAAAGCTGAAATTTGTGCGATCAAAAAAATCACCAGCAGAAATGAATTATCAACGGGCAAACCTTTTGAAGTATAAATTTCATAAGACATAAAAATGGAAGATTGCAGGATTACGGTTTGGATCCCGTCATTATAAAAAAGATAAGCCACCAAAAAAAGCATCGTGTAACGTAAGCGTCGCAGTTCTTTCAAGGTTTGCCAAAGTTCGCTAAACCCAATAGTAATTATGTGTTTTTCTTTCGGAACATCTTTTTCAGCCTGACGGGTTTTGAGCAAATAAAAACTGATTGCACCAAAAATTCCCCACCATAATGAGGCTGCCAAAAACGAAATCCTTGCCGCCAACCCGGTTGAAATGCCTAAACTATCTGCATTTTGAATGGTTAAAATGTTGATAATCAGCATTACAACCCCGCCGATGTAACCAAGCCCATATCCATAGCTGGAAATTTTATCCCGCTTATCTTCAGTTGTAATATCAATTAAAAACGCATTGTAAAAAACATTTGCGGCAGCAAATGCCATATTTGAGATGATTATTAAAAGGCTGCACCATAAATATGATTCGGTTATCAAAAATAAAGCACAACCGGCAATTACTCCGATATAGCAAAAGATTGCCATCAAACGCTTTTTCAAATGAGTATAATCAGCAATTGCCCCTAAAATCGGCAAAAAGATGACCATCGAAATTGTGGAAACCGCCGTGCAAAAGGAAAATAACCCTTTTGCCGTAACATTGAAAAAATAAAGATCAAAAACAACTCCATCCTCACCCACTGCTTTTTGCGCCAAACTTAGCAAATATGGACCTACCAAAACCCCGATAACGGTGGTAAAGAAAGCAGAATTTGCCCAGTCATACATCATCCAGCCGAAAATCTCTTTTCGGTCATTTTTTGGAATAATATTTTCTTCGTTCATTTTTTCAGCAGACTGATGATCGCAGGTGTTATATCGGATAAATCATTGATATTCTTGGCGATTTCGTGTCTTTTCCTTCCCCAGATTATAGTTGGAACTTTATTTAAAGTGTGATTACGAACTGACAAATCTTCTATGTTTCCGTGGTCACTTGTCAAGATAAAAGTTGTCGTTTCCAGATTAATATTTTGTAAAACCGTCCGAATCATTTCCGCTAAATCGGGTAAATGTCTTTTTGCCCATTCAAAATCCTGTTCGTGACCAATTTTATCCGTCAAAAAATGTTCGTATAAAGTAAAACGATTGGATTCAACTAATTTTGCCAAATTTTTTCCGGCTTCAGCCGCCGAAAGAATCGGAACATCAATTCCCCGTTCACGTAAAAATTCATTGGTAAAATCGTGAAAAACCGCAAAGCCTCCCAGCAAATCTGGAATCATCCGAAAAGACATTTCGGCGGCTTCAACTGCACAAGTTGTTGCAGATTTCCAGCGTAAATAATGCGTTTCAAAATATTGCTTGGTATAGGCGTTGGCAAAAAGATTAGGTTCAATTTTAAGATTTTTTAGTTGTAAAAAGATTGAATTTTCCGCAATTACATCGCGCAATTTTTGATTGGGAAATCCCTGTTTGTGATGTCCGAGTATTTGCGGTGCGTTAATTCCGGTTAAAATCGTAGTTTGTCCCGAGGCACTTTGCGGACGACCTTCGACCCCCAAACAGGCATCCGTCGGAACTAAAACTCCATCGTAAATTAGGTTGGATTTTTCATTTTGAAAATGTGCAAGAGGTTCAATGTTTTCAATATTTGCCAGCGGATTATTTTCATTTCTCGTTCCAATCCCAAGTCCGTCAATGAAATATAGAATAACTTTTGGATTTTGCATTGAAAGGATTTTATCAGAATTTTTAAGATTTTCTCGTGGAAATAAAAAGATTTTATGGGTTAATTTTGAATATTTTCGCGGAGTTTTCTCAGTTTAGTTTTATTCTTTTTTTTGAAATTTATCTTTTGCCAATTTTCTTTAATCAAATCATCATAATTACTTTTTTTGTCAACAATATAAAAATCTATTCCCAGATAATTATATTCACCACCATAAAAAGTAAAAATCCGATTACTTTCAATCATTCCCTTTTTGATAAGATAGTCTCTTGACTCTTTCAGTATTTGAAAAACCTTTCTTTTATTACTTCCTTTTCGATTATATATAACAAAATGAAGAACTTTTTGTGGGTTTTCACGTAGTCTTTCAATTAAATTTTGTAACTGAATGGAACGCAATCGGCTATTATCAAATAATTCAGGAAAAACATCCTCTATAGGTTTATTTTTTTTGGTTTCGTTTTCTTGAGCGAAAGTTGAAACAACACCGGAAAATGAAATTATCAAAAGTAAAAGAATGAGAATTTTATATTTTGGATTCAATGAGTTTATTTTTATCATTCGGGTAAAATTTAGTTCATATTTTTGCTATTTTGAAATAAAAGGATTTTAGCAGAATTAGAAATTTATTCCTAAATTTCTTGACCTGAAAGCAGTCGGACAAAATAAACTGATTTTGAACTGATAGAACGCCGTCCATCTTGGCGGCAAACATCGTGCAAACGATTTCATTTGTTTAATTTACTTAGGTGTTGACAATCAGTTGTTCGCGCTTTGCGCTCAATGCCAGCTAGAAGCGTGGCGTTCCTTTAAAAAACTAAATTCAGCACAAATTCTTCCCAACGCTTTTGAAATTCCGTCATATTTTTTTCATCTAAAGTTTTCTGCAAAGTTTTGTAGCCTGTCGGATCAGTTTTTCGATTTTCGTAGAAATCCTTATAAAATTTTACTAAAAGTCCTTTTTGTTGCAGATAAAAAAGCAAATAACGCGATTGCGAATAATTCGTCCCACGATCTGCGGTGTAAAATTGGCGATCACTGGTCGAAAGTAAAGTCTGAAATTCCGGCACGTTTTTTTGTCGAATTGCCCTCTGTAATCCGGCTAAACGCCAGTTTGTGTAGCCGACAATGTGTCCGTCCTCTTCGCCGGATTGTTCAAACAATGAGCCTAACCCTTCGTTAAACCACGCCGGACAATCAGGAAAATTTGCTTCGACAAACGGATGAACGATCTCGTGAACCAAAGTTCCCCCACCTGTTGCAATATTCATCACCAATGCTTTATTTGCAGAAGAATAATAGCCGTAAGGGGTGTCAGGTTCTTCACCAAAAAATTCTTTAGCGTGTTTACGGTAGGAAATTTCGTCTTTAAACAGCCAAATATTTAAAATATTTTCGGGGTCTTTAGTAAAAAAATCCTGTTTCAATTTATCAACTGCCCATTTTACGGTGTTGAGGCTGCGTCTTTTGACAACTTCTGCCGATTCGTCGCCGATCACTACAAAAGGTTTTTCCACAACTACTGTAAAACCGCGATTTTTCAGTTTTATTTTTAATTCTTCGGCGTGTTTTTGGAATTCTGCATCGCTATGTTTGGCAAAAATCTGAGTAAAACTAAATAAAACGATTGAAATGAAAAATATTTTTTGCAGCATTTTGGATAAAAACCTCCGCCGTTTGAACGTTTTATTTTACAAAAATTGCAATAGTTTGATGCCGAATTATTTTTTGTGGTTCAAAATAAATTAAAGCCGCCTTTCTTGAATCTCAAGTCGGACGGCTTTTTTTATGGCAGCAGTAGTTAATTTGTGTCAGGTTTATCTTTCCCAAACTTTCAAATCATAAACATTAAAATCATTGCTCAGATTAACAACTTTGACGGTAAAATATTCCGAGCGGCTAACTGTCATTGTTCCGTATTCAAAATCTGATCCGCCAACTCTTTTCATAATAAAATTGCCGTAATTATCATAAACATAAAAATCCAGATTGGTGTAGCCGTCCCCGGTTAATTCAATATCAACTGTTGATCCGGCTTTCAAAAAATATTGATGGGTGCGGGATTGATAACCTTCAACCCGATATTTGGTATTGATTGCTTCAGATGAATTTTCAAACCAATTAAAGAAGCCGCCGAATGAATCGTTTGCGAATGCTGCGTTTGCCAAAGTTCCGAAAATTGCCAAAGTTAATAAAGTTTTTGTTAATAAATTTTTCATCGTTTTTCTCTCCCTTTTTCTTTTTTTCTTTTTTCAATTTAAGGGGCTTGTTCAGCCCTTACGCCACTAAGTGCAGAAAAGCGAAAAAAGGTTACAGGCAAAAATTATTTTTTTTAGTTTTTTTTGAAAATTATTTTTGCTGGACTGTAAAACTAAAGAAGACAGAGGTTTAGCAATTTAAGAATTTTGAATTATTTTTTTCGGATGGTGAAATTATATTCCAAATTTACATTTGCCTGAGAATTTTGGACGGTTATTTTATGCTTTGCCGAAACCAGATTATTCAAAGTTAATTTAAGATTTATAACTTTTTTATTATCTTCGGTTTGTGAACTGGCATAAAACGGGTCTCCCAGATTGTCCAGCTTAACAGTGAAAGTTTGTTGATTTACTGATTCAGGTAAAATCAGCTTCACATTTATTTGTTTAGAATTATCTTCGATTATTATTTCAGAATTTGTGTCAGGTTGCAGAATTATAGTTTTAATTGGAACTGGTGTCGCCGTTGCAGATTCAGTGGGTTTAGCACCGTTTCCATAATTGCCGGGAGAAGTATTTCCAGCATTATTATTTGAATTCCCACTCATTGGAAAAATATTTGAGTTTCCATTATAAGTATTTCTAGCCTGATAGGATGATTTACTTTGCAAATTTAGGATTACCAGAACCACGATTGGAACTAACAAAAACATTAAAAGCAAAGCTGTCATTGCCGAACTAACTGCCAAAGTATGTAAGGTAAAGAAATTTTTAAGCGAATCCCAAAATGTTAATTTATTTTCTTCTGCCTTTTTTTCAATTGGTTTGGACTCTTCGATAATTGTTTGCAGCGCAATTGCATTGGCAACCTTTGCCTGTCTTTCGGGTTGATTTTTGAGGCTGTTTTCAAATCGGCTGATTTCCTCCGGCTCAAGTTTCCGGCGAACATACAAATCAACCAATTCATTTTCCAGATTCAAAATGTCATAAAAGAAATTATCGTCTGCGAAAATTTTGTCCTCGATCTGTTCGATTTCAGACTCCGTCATCTCGCCGTAAAGATAGCGTTTTAATTCTTTTTCATTAATTTGTGAAGTCATGCCGGACATTTAAATCATTCTCTGTTATTAGTGACTAGATTCCAGATTTGGTTACAGTTCCAAGCCGATTGACACATTCATTGATACATTTTTCCAAACGATCGCGAATTCGGCAGGCTTTTACCTTCAAAGTTATCATTGTCAGGTTTAATTTATCCGCCAGATTTTTGCGGTGTTCTTTATTTTTCTCGCCCGTTTCCGTGTCGTAATAACCGATTATCAGCATTCTGTCTTTATTTTCGGGAACTACTTCGGTCAAGCATTGACGCAAACAACGTAATCGCAAATCGGGATCCTTAAGGATTTCGATATTGGGTTGAACCGGAGTTTCGGGAAGTAAATCCCCGGCTGCATCCTCTTTATGCCGGCGTAAATATTCCAGCCAGACAAAACGCAGAACTTCTCCTGCGAATGCCTGCACATTGCGGACTTCTTCACCTTGATTTAATTTGAGGGCAACCCTATCAAGCGCAGTATCCGCCAATGTATCAGCTTCGGTTTCAGGACATTGTTTCCACAACAATGATTTGACCAACTTTCGGCGCAAAGTCTCGTATTTTTCGGAGGCTTGCGTCAAATCCGGATCCAAATGGCTTAAAAGTTGTTCAAAAGCAGTCGTCGTCAAAACAGACATCAGCATTTGCCCTCGTATTCTTTGGAAGTTTTATTTTTGAATTATAGGTTATCGAACATTTAAGTCAATCTAAATTCTTTCAGCGATTGTAAGGTCAAATTATCAATTGCGGTCAAAGTTACATCATCCAAAATATCTTTCAGATTTTCTGCCTGAAACATTTGCGCCAAATTCAGCACGTCAAAATGTGTGGAGAAAATGAATTCGTCAATGGCTCCGCCTTTTAGCAAAGCTTTGAGCTTAGGAATTTCATTTTCGTCCTCAACTTTGGCAAAATAAATTCCCAATTCCGTAACGGTTGAATTTAATCTTTTGAGTTCTTCGGCAATTTCGGGCTGAGATTTCTCTTCTTTCAAAATTAAAAATTTAAGTTCGGAAAAATCTTCAAAAATATAATCTTGAAGCGATTGCAAAACATCGGATGTTTTGACGGTCGAGGGAATTACATCTGCGTGTAGCTGTGAAAAACGCAATCTGTCGGCTACTGATTCCCCGAACGCTAAAACCCGCAAAGCATCTAATTCAAACAATTCAATTCCTTTTTTTTCCAAAGCATTAACAAAATATTCAACTGTATAAACATCCGTAAAGACCAGCCAATCAAAATTTGATAAACTTTCAATTATTGTTGCCTCAAACTCAATTTCTTCGGTCATAATTCCGGGAAAAATAACGGTTTCAACATTTTTTTCCGCTAAATCCGAAATTGTTTTTTTATTAAAAGGATTCGCAAAAAGTGCGTAAGTTTTTTCTGCCGAAAAGTTTTGCATAAAGTTTTAATGATAATTGGTAAAAGCCTAAAAGTGAAAATTATGATTGTTTAATTTTTTTTGTTTAAACTATCGATTATCCGGCAACAACCTCCAAAACTTTTTCCCTATTTCACCTTTTCACTTTTTCATTTTAAAATGATAATTTGATTGAGAAGCTATGAAAGCAATGATTTTAGCCGCCGGATTCGGCACAAGGCTCTTTCCATTAACAATTGACCGCACCAAACCCGCGATTCCTTTTTTAGGCAAACCTCTGGTTGGTTATGTTGCCGAATATGTTGCCAAATTTGGTTTTAAAGATGTAGTTGTCAATCTTCATCACCAACCCGAATCGGTCAAAGAAGCACTTGGAGACGGTGCGGAATACGGTGTTAAAATTCACTATACAGAAGAAAATCCGAAGATTTTAGGCACGGCGGGTGCGCTTGACAATGCCCGTCATTTACTCGAAGACGATACTTTTGTCATTGTCAACGGTAAATTGATAACCGATATTGATATTTCCGAAGCGGTAGAAACCCATAAAAAATCGGGTGCAATTGCCACTATGGTTTTGAAACCGAATATCAAACGCGAGAAATTTACCGAAGTTTACGCGAAAAACGGATTTTTGACAGGATTTGGAGATTTTGCCCATCCTTTTACTGAAGAGGAAATTAAAGACACGACCGGAAAGCTGGCAGCTCCGTTAATGTTTACAGGAATTCATATTCTCGAACCTCAGGTTTTTGAATATATTCCGCGTCACGTTTACTCGGATATTGTGCCGACCTTTTATAATCCGGCTTTGCGAAAAGGCGAGAAAATCGCGGTTCATATTACGGATGCAAACTGGTATGAGCTTTCAACCATTCCGCGTTATTTAGATATTTCCCTCGCGATGGGTCCCCGTGTTCAAGCAGGAAATAATTGTTTGGTTTCGGGGCGAGCTACGGTCAAGGATTCGATAATGTGGGATAATGTCACAATTGGCGATGATGCACATTTGTATCGAACTATTATTGCCGATAATGTTCGGATCGAACCCGGCGAACATTTTGAAAATGCAGCAATAGTTCGCGCAGATATGGTCAGAAATTGCGAAGAAATTCCCGAAAAGGCTTTGAAAGGCTACATTCAAGGCGAAAATTATATTGTTCCTTTAATTGAATATATTTGATTGGTGGAAAGTGGAAAATGGAAAATAATTTACGCCAGAGACTTGAGGAATTTTTAGCTGAAAATAATCAGCCGCCGGTCATTTCACAACTTACCCCGGATGCTTCAACGCGGGAATATTTTCGCGTCCGTTGGTTTGAAAAACCTGCAATTGGCTGCGTTTATCCTTTCAATGATTTGTGCAAAGGACAATTTGATGCTTGTTTAGATGTGACCAATGTTTTCCTGACCGCTAATCTTCCGGTAGCCAAAATTTTTGCTTCGGATGCGGAAAAAGCCATCATCATTCACGAAGATTTCGGCGACACGATTTTGCGCGATGTTTTACTAAAATCAGACGAAACTGAACGCGAAAGACTATTAAATGAAGCAATTACGATGATTGCTAAAATCCAAGCCGCGACCAAAACAGCATTTGAATTAAACTCTATTTCCTCAAAATTAAAATTTGACGAAGAAAAATTATTGTGGGAACTCAACTTTTTCAAAACTCATTATTTTGAAAGTTTGATGAAAACTCCGCTTTCCGAAATTGAAAATGAGGCGATTGAAAAAGAATTTATTGAAATTGCTTGGGAACTTGAATCACATGCCAAAGTTTTGACACATCGAGATTTTCACGCTGCCAATTTGATGCTGGAACACGGCGAAATCAAAATTATAGACCATCAGGATGCACGTTTAGGTTCAACAACTTACGATTTGGTTTCGCTCCTTCTTGACCGCGTTACTATTTTACCAACTCCTGAATGGTTAGCCGAAAAACGGCGTTTCTTTTTAGATGAAAGAGAATCATTAGGATTGGAAACATTGGATGAGCAGGATTTTTCCAATGAATTTCGCTTGCAAACGATTCAACGCTGTCTGAAAGCAATCGGAACTTTTTCCTTCCAATCAACTTTTCGGCAAAAAACTTATTTTATTCAATATATTAAACCGATGTTTCAAATTGTGCTTCGAGCCTGTGAAAATTTGAATCGTTTTCCGAACTTGCAAAAAATTCTTGGGGCGCAAATAAATGAGTGAAGAAGTTAATGCCACAACTGAGTCAGATGAAGAATTTACCTCAAAATCGCTTGGACTTACACCAATTGATGAAAGGACTTTTAGCGAGGATTTACAAGTTGGCGACAGGTATCAGAAATTTTCCGAGGAGCTATTAAGGCTTGCACTCTTGGGATTTGCCGGAATTTCCTTTTTAATTACCAATGTTTTATTGAAAAGTCCTCCCCCAGAGTCTATTAATAAATATTTCAAAATCTTCGTTGCAATTTCACTGATTTGTTTAGGCATATCAAGTGCAGCCGCAATCCTGCATCGTTACTTTTCTACAGACAGCCTTTCCTGTCATTTAGTTCTTTTGCGCCGAGGGATTCGCAAAAACAACAAAGACAAAAAAGAATATAGAAAAGAAAAAAATAAAAGAGATTGGCTTTTTGCATTATCAGGAATTTCACTTTTTATTTCAGGGACTTTTTTGTGGTTAGGGGCTATTTTTCTTGCGTTAGCTTTTATCTTTGGAATTCTTTTTCCCTGAACCAGCGATTTAGTTAGTTGACCAAGATAAAGATAACGTTTTGAGTTTCCTTTAAAGGAATTGCAATCCAACTTTTTTAGCTGTTCAGCAGGATTTGTGTTGGTCAAAGTTTAAAAATTTAGGAGATTTAAAAGAAATAAATGGAAAGTGGAAAACCAAACTAATTATTTAAAAATGGAAAATGTATTCCAAATACCTTAAATTCTCACACACTATTCACAAAATTTCTTTCTCTGTTGTGTTGTGTGTGTGCGATAGCAGAAACACAACACAATTTCTTTCTTACAATTCTTCTTTTCTCTACCCTTCTCTCTCTCTTGTTGTGCATTTTTGCTCTATTTTGGTGAGCATATTTGCCGCAAAAACACACACCTAATAAGAAGCTAAATATTGTTAAAAAAAGAGAAAGGAGTTTTGTTTAGCAGAAAAATTAATAAATATGTGGTCCATTTTTGCCTCTTTTTGCGGAGCATTTTTGAACGACTTTGAACAAAAAAGCATTAAAAGTTGAGCAAAAATTTTACAAATTCGCCGCAACTTTGTAAAAGCCGGACATATTTGAAAGCATTTTTGCCCCATATTTTTCCAAAATCTGAAAAAAAATCTTCAAAGAAAATATATTTTCTGGAGTTTTTAGTTTAATTCGTGTAAGGTTTCTACAAAATTACCATTACTATTCAGAAATCCCAATAATCAGGAGAAAAAAAATGTGTCCCCTTTTTAGATCAAAATCACTTTTTGTGTCTTTTGCAACCTGTTTACTACTTTTATTAATCGGTGGTCATATTATCAAAGCACAAGATGCTACACCATCTCCAACACCTGAAAATGAAGAACTGAAAAAACTAAAAGAACAAAACGAAATTCTTGCTGAACAGAAAAAAGCGGCAGAAGCTCAAAAAGCTATTGTGGAGGCTCAAAAAGCCATTTTCGATGCTAATAAAGCTGTTTCAGATGCTAATAATCCTGATTTACCCAAACCCACAGCAACTCCTCTGGAAGGTAAAACCGAACTGGAAGGAGTAAAAATCGAAACCGAAATGATCTCCTACCGGGCTTTAAATAATCTTTCGGCTAAAATCGCCGAGTTGATAAATCAACAAATCACGGCTAACAATAAAACTAAAATTGCTATTTTGAACGAAAACTGGCTAACCGGTTTAAGAGATTATTGGGGAACAAAGAATAAATTTAAATTATTGGATAGCGGTTACCAGGCTATTCTAAATGTTAAATTTCCTACTGTCCCTATCAAAAACCCTTACGCAAATCAGGAGCAAATAGGTCAATTCATTCACGGACCTGTTAAAATAATTCCCCCGCTGCCAAAACCTGAGCAAATAGCTAAATTAGAAAACACCCGTCGTAAAAATTTTTTGACAAACAGAATTAAAAAACATAATTCTTCATCCGGTAATGAAATGATTGATTCCATGTCCAACGGCAATACGGATTTTTCAAAAATTACTAACGAAGGAAGCTCATTTGCTACCAAAGTGGCGGCTGTCAGTAGCACTTTTGGAGCAGTCGGAAGTGTGGTGGGAGCAGCAATTGATTTAATGGCTCTTGCCCGCACGGATACAAAAATTACCGGCTTCACTTTTACACCCCAGGAATCAGCACTTGTTTCCAGTGTTTATGCAAAAATAAATTCACAGAATAAATATTATCCTGTCGAATTTTCTCCGAACCTTAATTTACAAAAGCCATCGGTTATTATATCGGAAATCCAAGCGGTTTCAGACCTTAAAGACCAATCGGATAATATTTTGTCAAATATTGAGGATACAGAAAAAGCTCTAAAAGAGCTGAATAGTGCCAAGGATGTGTTGGAATCAAGAGGAGAGGAACTTCCGAAACTTATCGAAGAAGCAGAAAAAAAACTAACGTCACTCAAGGAACCAACTAATAAAGGAGATAATTTGAATATCAAAATCAGTGAGCAGCAAGATGTTGTTGATAAATTAAACCAAGAAAAAACGGGATTACCAAAAAAACTGGCTAAAAATGCGGACAATATAGAAAAATTGGCACTAAAACTTTCCCAACTATACAGAAAAATTGAACCTGTCGCTTCTGACGGCGAGGTAGTCAACGGGTTTCTTGAAATTGCCCAAACCCTTGAAGAAATTTCGACCAAATTTTTAATCAAAAGAGTATATGCTTTAGAAGAAATTGTTGGCTTGACCAAAGGAGACAAAGCCGTTTTTAAGGTTTTAATAGAAGAAGCAGAAAAAAAACTGGGCAAACCTCTTACGGAAGTTGATAAAGACGAACTGTTGAATCCTTATGAGATGGACCGGCTGAAAATTTTTGTCAAAATTGCACAACAGATGAGAAAAAATCAAACGTTGCCCACCCAATTAGAACCCTATCTTTTCCTTTCTGATCTTGAGCAGTTAAAACTTGCATATTTAGATGACGCTTCATTTTTATTTACTAAGAGCAAAGTAGAAAAAAGCAGAGGAAACAAAATAATCAAATTAAAATCTCTGAACAAACAGTTTGATAAATACTACGAAGATTTAACAAAATCCGATACAGCCGGGGTTAATCCCTTAACTAAACATCTGCAAACGGAAAATATAATGGATGCTTTCGGTTGTAATAAACAGAATGGAGATTGTAGCGATGCGAGTGCTTTAGTTCTGAAAGTTGTAGATGTCGGCGGCAATAACCGGGTGAAAAAAAATTTACTGACAATGGCTATTACGGGAGCAGATATCACTCATAGTGGCGGGGCAATTGTGGAATATAAATACTATGATTTTAACGGCAAAGTATTAATGTCAGGAATTTGCACGGGCTATGAATCTTATCAAAAAGCCGAAAAAATTAAAAATGCCAATCCAAATGGGTTTGCAATTTGCCAAGATGTATCGGCAACAAATACAAATGTAACCACCCCAAATCAAGACCCGGAAGCAGAAACAAACGATAATAAAAAAAATACACCTGCTAAAACAAAACCAGAACTAAAAAAACCGGAAAATTGAAATTACCGAGACAAAGTTATTTATGCAAATAGAGCAACTATTTTAATCTATTTTGACAATATGCCCTATTTTCATTTGTCCTCAAAAATGATTATGTCAAATTTAACTGTTCCAAAAAACGAATGGCAGTAAATTTATAATGCTGCCCTAAAGGCTGAAAGAGAGGCGTGGACAGATTTTGCTACAGTTTGTTTTCACGCCCGCCGATTGCTTAAAACTGCCGTAATTTGGATTTATTAAAACGATAATAATTTATCTACGTTTTATAATAGTTCACTCAACGAAAAACTCCAGAATCAGGATTTAATAATTTTATTGAGGTAGAATCCGGCAAAGCAAGTTTTGTTCGTAGAATCGGTAATCAAACCGTTTACAACAATCGACAAATTTCAGAACATGGGGCAGTTTTGTCAGTCTGGGAATTTTTATTTTCTTTACTGTTTAGCACGAACCTATAAGCAGGGCAATTTCAAACAATTTGAGGGCTTAAACTTTGACGGAAATCAATTCCTCTGCGACAAAAATTATTTTCAGGAGAACAAAAATATGACAAAAGCCGTTTATGCAGGTTATCCAACCGCATTTGTATTTGCCGAACCAAAATCGAATTCAAAGAAAATCGGTCATCTTTTGTGGGGAACCTGGATCGAGCATCAGGAAGAAGAACAGGGTGATTGGGCAAAAGTCCGAATTCGCGGATGGGATGTCAACCGGCAAAAGAAAATTGGCTGGATGCGAAAAAGCGATTTGCAGGAAAATCGGGTGCTTGAGGTTTATTTTGTTGATGTCGCACAAGGCGACGGCTGCTTGATAATTACACCCGATGACAAATTTCATCTGATCGATGCCGGGGAAGGCAAAAATATGGCGGCTTTTATCCGTTGGAAATTTAATTTGAAACAATTTAACGGAAATATTACTTTTGAAAATACGATTATTTCTCACTCTGATTCAGATCATTACAAAGGATTTCTCGAATTGGTCAAAGAGCCGAAAATCAAGTTCAAAAATGTCTGGCATAACGGTTTAATCGAACGTGTCGGAAAAGATTTACTTGGCGCAAGAAACGGTAATTTTTGCACCGATGTAATTACTGATGATGCCGCACTTGATCAAATTCTCAATGATCCGGCAAAAGTTGGCGCAAAAAATTATCCGAAATTATTGCAAAAATTCCGCGCAAACGGAGCCACTATCAAAATGCTTTGCAGCGAGGACAAATTTTTACCGGGTTACGATCAAAATAATCAAACCCTAAAAATTCATGCATTAGCTCCTGTTCCGAACAAAGATGCGGCAAATAAAAGAGTTATGCAATGGTTCGGCGATGACGGCAAAACGAAAAACGGACATTCGGTCGTTTTAAAATTGGAATACGATCAAGTAAAAATCCTGCTTGGCGGCGATCTGAACATTCCGGCGGAAAATCATATTTTGCAGTCTTATACCGGAATAAATCCCGAAACCGCCAATCCTGCCCAATTACAAAATCTGATCACGGAAGCCCGGAAGATCTTTCAGGTTGATGTTGCCAAGGCTTGTCATCACGGAAGCGCGGATTTTACCAATGTTTTTCTGCAATCTTTGAACTCGGCGGCAACTATTATTTCCAGCGGTGACGAAGAACCTCACGCTCATCCGCGACCTGACGCGGTGGGTGCTTTAGGAAAATTCGGACGGGGTGACAGACCATTAATTTTCAGCACGGAAATCGCCCGCTCAACCAGAGATTTAATCATTTCCGCCAACCCGACTAAGGAACAATTAGGGAGAACTGTTGCCGTTTATGGAATGATAAATTTACGAACGGATGGGAAAAAAGTAGTTCTCGCGCAAAAACTCGAACAGGCTGCCCCACGCGGCGAATGGGATTTTTATGAACTTAAACCTGATGAAAACGGAGTTTTAACCTATAAATCAAAACACGAAGCCGATTAAATTTGAGAATTGTGATTTTTGTTTAAGAAAAAATTCAAAAAGTTGGAGCAAATATGTTAATTTATTGAGGCAATTTGCTCCTTTTTAACTTTTAACTTTATGTCAAAATTCTCATTAAATTTACTTTTCACAGTTTTATTTATTTTTTCTCTGGATTTTTCGATTTTCGGACAACGGGTCGCCATCAATCCTTTTCAAGTAAAACTTTCGCCCGTCTTAGAACAAATCAAAGCGGCAAAAGCCAATAATCCAAATCAAACAATCGAAGAATTGGTCAAAAATGCTAATGACCTCTTGCAAACTCAAGGGTTTAATTTTGTTTTTGGTTTTGATGCAGCTACCTGCCAAAAGATCGAGCAAGCTAAGGCAAATCAGCAAGATAAATCTGTGCCGTTAAATTTGCGCGGAACTTTTATGTCGGTGACCGGAGAAAAAGCGAGTTTGATTCTGCCCGAAGCTAAGTTTGAAAAAGCCGAATGTTTGCCTTGTTTTATGCAAATTCCCGTTTTTGAAATTACGGCAAATGATTTTGTAACTTCGGTGATGAATCAAAATATCAAACTCAACTTTCCACCGAATTTCACCGTTCACGAAGTTCAATCCGTTGATAATAAAGATTTAACCACTGTCATCAAACGTTGGAAAATTCCCTTTCGCACAACTCCGCTTTCAATTTCCTACGATGGAAATGTTATTTATTTGGGCTTAAATGAGCCCGAATTGAATGATTTGGTTTTAATGGTTTTCAGCGAAGGAGTATTACAATTCGGCGCAAAAAAAGATTTGAACGCAGATTTGAAATTGAAAAATCTGAAAGAATTTCCCGCCGAAGAAAATAATCCAAATGTTCGATTTATCAATTTTTCGGATGGAAAAGTAAGTTTTACCATTAAATTTTCAAGCCCTTGCTCTTAAACTTATAGTATGAGACAAAACTTGCTGAAAATGCAGAAGCCTGCACATAGTAAGGGTGCAATCGTGAACACACTTACTACATGAGTGTTTCTGCATTTTTTCAGACTTTTGGTGCAAAAAAAGAATTACACCCTTAGGTAATCGCCCCGCCAATTTTTTATAGCCAATTTAATTTCTTTTGTTTCTTTCAATTCTCCATTCAAAACTTTTTGCACCAAATCCGGCAATTCTTCATCGGATGCAAAACGTAAAGCAATTAACTGACTTGTTCTTAATTGCTCAACTTTTTGGGCTAAATCTTTAGACAAAACATCCTTGAACCGAAGACTTTCCTCTAATCTAATAACCCGGTCTTGTGCTTTTAAAGCCTGTAAACGGGCTGCCACATTCATTGCCGCAAAAACCAAAGCCATTAAAACCCATTCGGCTCTGTCCCAAGTTCGCTCCTGATAAAACATCACAATTTGCCAAATCAAATTGAAAAGCAAAAGCGGAAAAATAACAAAATGAACTAACGGATACCAACGGACGTGGTTTTGATAAGTTTGTGTTTCTGCCATAATTTTTATAGTTTTGTTGCTGAAAATTTCTCCTGTGTATTTATTTCTTCGCCGGGATTGACGAAAAGATTTTGCTCAAATTTGTATTGTTTGTCGTAAAGCTGTTTGTAGCGTCCGTTCATCGCAATCAATTCATCGTGAGTTCCACGCTCTAAAATTTCGCCGGATTCAACTACCAAAATTTGATCTGCTGAACGAATGGTTGAAAGCCTGTGGGCAATAACAAAAGTCGTGCGACCTTCGCGTAAACGATACAAACCTTCTTGAATTAAGGCTTCGGATTCACTGTCCAAACTTGATGTTGCCTCGTCCAAAATCAAAATTCGAGGATTTGCCAAAAGAGCGCGGGCAATGGCGATTCGTTGTTTTTGTCCGCCGGAAAGCTTTACACCGCGTTCTCCGACCACTGTATCGTATTTATCGGGAAACTTTTCGATAAATTCGTCAGCGTTGGCAATGCGGCAAACCTCTTTGATTTCTTCAAAATCAGCGTGCGGATTTGCAAATCTGATATTGCTCAGAATTGTGCCATCGAATAAAAAATTATCCTGGAGAACTACCCCGAGATGTTGACGATAATCACGTAATTTGACCGACTGTAAATCTTTACCGTCAATCTTTACCATTCCCGAAATTGGCTGAATAAAGTTCAGAATCAAACTCAAAATCGTAGATTTTCCTGAGCCGCTGGAGCCAACCAAAGCTGTTGTAGTTCCGGCTTGGGCATGAAACGTAACACCTTTGAGAACCGGAACATCTTTTTCATATTCAAAGCGAACATTTTCAAAATCAATCGTGCCTTCAACTTTGGGTAAAGGCTGCTTTTGTGCATCCTCATCAATCTCGGTTTTCATCCCGAAAATTTCCGAAATTCTATCCAATCCTGCAAATGCTTCGGTAATTTGCGTTCCGATATTTGCCAGATCAACAATCGGCATTACCATAAAAATCGTAAAGGCAATATACATTGTAAAATCGCCTGAAGACATTCCCTGAGTTGAATCTTTAATATTGGCGACTACTGCGCTTCCGCCAAAATAAATCATGACCACTGAAATTGCGCCGATAATTACCGAAGCAAAAGCACCGGTTGCAGAAACACCCGTTAAAGATTGGGCAATATTGCGAAAAAGTTTGTGAACATTCCTGGCAAAACTCAGATCTTCACGCTTTTCCGCCGTATAAGCTTTAACAATCCGAATTCCACCCAATCCTTCGTTCAAACGACCTATCACTTCTGCCTCAATTGCTCCGCGCTCCCGAAATAATGGACGAAGACGATTAAAGGCGTAACTCAAAACAAAACCGAAAACGGCAAGAACAGCTAAAATAATGAGAGTGATTTTCCAGTTCAAATAGAACAAAATTCCCATCGAAATCAAGGCAGATAACAATCCGCCGACAATCTGTCCCAGCCCCGTTCCGACTAAATTACGAATTCCCTCTGCATCACGCATAATGCGCGAAATCAATTGTCCCGTTTGTGTGGAATCAAAATAGGATGTCGGTAATCTTTCAATGTGCCCCTGAATTCTTTTCCGCATTTCAGTAATCGCCCTTTGTGCCGCAACTCCCAAAACTTGTGAAAGTGTAAATGAAGTAAGGGCTTGGATTACGGTTGCAACTCCAACTGCCAGGGCAATCATTCCCAGCAATTCATATTGTTTTTGCCCGAAAACATTGTCCACTAAAAACTTGGTCGAATAAGGCAAAACCATTCCTGCTCCGCGGCTGATCAACATCAAAACTAAACCGAGAATCAAACGCCAGCGATAACTCCAAATCAATAATCTGGCTTCTGCCCACGCCCGCGAATAATCAATTTTCTTTTTCTTTTTTTCGTCAGCCATTTTTTACCTCACACAATTTTCCTGCAATTTTTCTTTTACTCTTTCTATAACGTTTGAGAGCTTTATTTGCTTTAATTTTTCTTTTAAACCGTCTTCTGCTTCCCGTAAAACATCCGCCAAAACGGGGCGAACGATTTTTCCAACTTCGCAATGAAAATTTTCGTCAAATTGCGGAACTTCAAAAACCGCACCTTCATCCAACGCCTCGTAAATTTCCGCTAAATTTATTTCCTCGGGCTTTTTGGTCAAACGCGCTCCGCCCCCAGTTCCCATTTTGACAGTTACTAAACCAAAACGGGTTAATAATCCGATAATTCTGCGAATAACTACGGGATTTGTGTTACAGCTTTGGGCAATTGCCTCGGAGGTCATTGGAATTTGTTCCGCGAACGAAAGCATTCCGGCGACGTGTATTGCTGTTGCTAATCTTGAATTTGCGGGCAAACACGATAATTGACACCTTTCAAACACGATAATGCGCGGAATTTAAATTTGACTCACTCAAAAAATAATAGCCCTAAATTTGAATTTATGAAACATCAATCTCAGTTACATTTGCATCAGCCTGTCTGCCAGTCCATTTATAACCAAATAGGTTTATACCTTGCGGTTCAACTGAAATGTCGCTCGTTGGAACTACATTATACATTCGTGGTGGATAAAAAGAATTGTTTTCAACCGCGATTGTTCGCCCATCAAAGAAATCTGTCTCAAATTTATCAATCGCATCAGATTCTTCTTGTCTGCGAGTTGTGTAGCCGAACTCAAAGTTTTGGAGTTTTGAGCCTTTAACACGAGTCTTAGTTTTACCGTTTGGGAGTGGTGCAGATTGGATTTTGTAACGACTCGGCGAAAATGGCGATTGATGATTATTGGGAAACGGAAAGATTTTTGTGCCGTCTGCGAGTTCACGCCACAAAAAAAACTTCATTGCGAAATATCGGTAGATTCTCATTCGCTCGGCATAATTTTTAACTACACCATAAACAAGGTCTTCGACATACCATCCTTTCCATTTGCGCCCGGTATTACTGGTATCTTGACCAATTTGAAATCCATCCAAACTAATGCCAGTAGGAAAAGTTAGCTCAAGAATTGAAAATGATCCTGCCATTGGCGCAAGCTCGTTTGATTCGGCTAAAGTCACATAACTTTTGCGGTAAGAAAATCCTGAGCCAATACTCAAATTTGCAAATTTAGTAGTCGTTGCACCATTACCGCGAAGAATGGAAGTTGCAGCAACTCCTGAAAGTAAGCCTTCATTTCCAGTAAACGATGCGCCATCAAACGCAGCAACTAAGAATATATGCTTAGCTGTAAAACTTCCGGTAAATTTAATTGGATTCTTAGTTCCATCAAAATATAAAGCTGGTTTGCCGTTGATGACGTTGCTTTGCAAAACAGGTAAACTTGAAGCGCAAACCATTTTCCGGTCATTTCCCGAATAATCACCAACTTCTGTTCCGTCAACCGCATTATCTAAATTCCCCCACTTCAGCAAATTGGCACGAGGAATTAAATCTATTTTTGACCAACGCGAAGTTGGAACGACAATTGCGGCAACTACCGTGAAGGTTAGTTCCTTATAATCACTTCCGCCTGCATTGGAAACCTCTAATCTAATTGTATGAGTTCCGAGAGATAATCCTGTTGTATTCAGACTATATGGACTAGCAGTTGAAATGTTAGTTCCATCTAATTTCCATTGTTTTGAGGTTGGAGAATTAGTTGAGGTATCAGTCAAAACCACTGTTCCACCTGTAACAATCGTGTTTGGTTCAATCGTGAAATTAGCAACTGGCGGAGTAACCGGAACTGTAATCGAAACTGCTGTTGGAATATTTGACCAATTATTGGAGTAATTAGGTGTTGACGCAGTGTCAAACGCTTTGCGCCTGAAAGTCAGGGAATAAACACCGGGAACATTTGGGAAATAGGCATTACCTGAAACAAAAGAGAAACTTTTAGCAGTTGAAGAAAGTGTATTCCAAGTAGTTCCCCCGTCACTACTGACTTGTGTTTGATAACCTGCAACCGCGATGTTATCGGTTGCCGCATCTGAATCAATATCAATTCGTGAATTTGAAACTTTAGTTGCAGTTAAATTAGTAACATCGCTCGGCTTAGTGGTATCGGTAATTGCGATTTCAATATAAAGATAAGGGTTACTTGGAGTATTTCCACCAAAATAAGTGCTTGTGCTTCCATCAAAAGCATTTGAGGTTTGGAGCGTTGGGTCAGGATAACCATATTCAGGTGTGCCGCCATAACTAAGCGGAGTAATTTTGCTCGAACCCGCGTAAAACTCTAATTCTGCACAATCTAACCAAGTAGCTTCATTTCGGATAATAAGGTATTTATAAATTGTAGAATTTGAGAAAGTAACTTCATTCCACGCATTATTAGTGATTGTGCTTGGAAACGTGCCAAGCAAGGTCAAACCGCTCGTTGGAGAGGTATTTGAACCGTAAATTTTTACGTTTTCTAGTCGCTCAGGTGTAACCGGACGCGGATACGCCCGAACTTTTGTGCAAATTTCATCTGCCATTTTTATTTAAATTTAGATAACTGCTGATTAGTTGCCATATACTCAAAGGCAAAAGCATAAAAAGATTCAACTATTTTTGAATATTTTTCTTTCAAAAATTCAAACTCTTCTAAATTTGCGGTGGTGTCTTGGCTGAAACGATTGATTTTTTCTTTATGCCGAGCCAAGAAATCAACAGACAAAAGATTGAGATCAATATTGATTTTTTCAAGGCTGAAATTGTTTGAATCAACCTCTAAAAATTTCAAGCTTTCCGATTCAACCAAATTAAATAAATCAGCATAGTTTTTAATTATTTCTTGAGTAATTGGTAAAGTTTTGGTCATTCCGGGCGATTTTTCGGAATAATCGAAATTATTGAAACCCTTTTCACTTCGCCAAACTTCGACAATTAAACTGCCTGCGCCATTATTCAAATTCAAGCCCATCGGGACGGCAACATATTCATCTTCATTTCCTGAAAATCCATCTCGAATTAGACAGGTTTTATGCAGATAGTTATTCAAATCGCGTGTTTTGGTTGTCTCTTCACTCATTATTAAATCCACTCCTTCAATGAAAATTCTCTGTCATCAGCAGTCGTTTCGGATGACTTATCAACCGAGCGAGTTACCCTGCATTCGTAATTAGTTAAATTCAATAACTCAAGATTGATCTTCACTCTATCGCCTTTTAAGACCGGATAACTTTCGGCGTTTCCGGTGAGGCTGATGGCACTTGGCGCACCGGCTTCACGTTTGACGATTTCAGTCAAAAGGCGATAAGTCTGAAATCTGGTTGAGTTGTAAAAATCAAATAAATCTCCATCAATTCTTTGTCCGGCTTCGGCAATCAAATTTTCTCGCAAAATCACGATTGGTTTGATTAGTTGGTCAAAAAACTGCGAGTCTAAATCCCGGCACGTTGCCTGCCAAACATTGCGTGTCCGAGTCGGATCGCGCCGTTTTATTTCCAACGAATTTGGGTAATAATTGACGGCTTCATCAAAAGTAAAACTTGAACTTGTGATTTGGTCATAGCAAAAAAATCTGTATTTTCCGTTGATTCGTTGGAAGGCTGAATTACAGAGTCTCAACATCGTCCGAATTCCGTCATCAAGGCGGGTCGGACGCGAAAAAAATGTATTGCCAAGCCAGCGGTCAACATATTTCGGTTTTGGATAAAGCCGATCAGAAGGAGCTACTTCACGCGGTTGCGAGGTGCTTTGCCATTCGAGTTTAATGCCGCTATGACCTCCGGTATTTTCCCATTCAATCTTGATGTCGTAAAACGTATCAGCAGTTAAGGCAATCGTTGCCGAATGACTTCCGGCAGTTCCCCATTGGTCAATTATCAGCGAACCATTAACCCACAACTTTGCGCCGTCATCGTGGTAAAGATAAAAAGTATAAGTTTCGGTAAAACGCGGTTTAATTTTGCCTTCATAACGAGCAGAAAAAACTTCGTTTAATCCATACGCCGGACGACCATTATCCGAATCAAACTCAACTACCGCATCAACTCTTTCCTCAATAAAAGTGTCAAACGATGCCCCATTATAATAATTGGCAGTTAATCCAAAGCCTTCAAAATCTGGTAAGGCTGTGTAGTCGCACAGGATTTGTTCAGCCAAACAATCCCGCCATTCACAAAATGCGCCAAAATCAATTCTTGAAGCTGAACGTCCGCCCTCAATCAAAAAAGCATCCAAAATCTGCCGAGCCGGGTTTTCCGAATAACTGAAATCTGTCACCGTTCCTGCTGAGTTGTAATTATTAACTTTGAGACACTCAAAAATTCCCGCTAATCCGCTTGGCTCTTCGGTTGAGGTATTCAGTGTAATTCCGGCATCCGCCAAAGGAACTTTAGCACGAATCCAAGCCTGAAGGCTGTGAGGAATATCCATCGAAAAAATTGCGTCCACGCCTTGCACCGTGTCTTCATTTCCGGTCGAGAGAGTTCCGGGATGAAATTTGTAATCAGAAGCAGCAATATTAAAACCACGCCACCATAATTTTTTACAGGCGTTCCATTCACGTTTGCCGAGCTTGTGTTGAACGTAAATATTACCTGAATCATCAGTCAAAGATTTGCACAAATCGCCCTCGACAATATGACGACCATACGCCACATCAAGGAAAAGATTTTGCACATCTTTATTTCTCAGATGATTGATCAATTTACTCATATTAAGACAAATACAAATCGTTAAAATCGTCCACTGATGACAAATTGTGAACCGGTATGCCTCCAGCAATATAGGTCTGATATTTTTCGACTGACAAATTATGAAAAACCAATTTTTCAGAGTTTTGCTGCAAAATATTTTTTCTGACTGGATTGACTGTCCAGTCAGATTTTTTCAAAAACAAAGAATTATGATTCTTTGTCCAATATCGCGCTGGACGAAAATTGAACTTATCATCCAACAGCGGATGCTCTCCGGTTATTTGCAGACTTCCGAATGTAAAATCAAGCTGATGAAATTCCTCGACCTTTTCATTGACAAAAACTTCCTTTACCTTTGCCGGATGAATTTTTCCAAACTCATCAAATGCCAAAACAGTTTCGCCCGGCTGAATGTCCGCAATTCGTTTCCAACCGTGATTTTCCATTAAAATCAAGGTGTCAGGAGCAAAACAGGTGTAGATTTTTCCGCCTGTGTCTGACCAACCGCCTCCGCCTCCGGTTTGTATTCCGCCATCCGATGGATTGGTTGGAGTTGTTGAATTTTGGATAATTGGAAAAGTTTCACTGACGTTATGAGCAGTATTTCCGTATTTTGTGCAGTCCCCTTTTAAGAGGTGATTGCAGCTTGTCTCGCTTCCCGAATGAGTGCAATAAGCAGATTTGAAAATGAGTTGACAATTTGGAGCAAGCGTCCAATTTGCCAAGCAATATCCCGCTGCCACCATATCATCCAAAATCTCAATTTTCGCTTCGCGCTCGTTGAACGAAATCGGAATTGCCTCGCCAAAGAAAATCTCCCGCCATCCGGTCGAGCCAGATTTTGTTCTGAAAAATCTGCCAAGCGAAACTGAGGCAAAATTGATTATTCCATTCTGAATATCCAAGCCGATTTGTTTATCAAAATTATCAATGGTAATGACTTCGCGGTCAGTTCCTGAATCCTCGGTTTCTTCAATGTCGTCAGCTAAAATCAGGTCATCAGAAAAACTATTTCCCGAAATGGTTAAAATGTCGGTTGCATATCGTTTGACCGAGCCATTTTTGCAATTGAATTGAACAGTCGTCTGCGTTTCGCCGGACGGAGCAGCGAGAAAGTCAGTTAAAAATGTGTCAGTCGGTCTTGGCATTATCTGCGATCAGTTTTTATTTGGTCGTTTTTGAAACCTTCAGTTACGTTTACATTGAGTTTTCTTTTACCTTTCGGTGAGTCCATCCAAGCCTCAATCTCGCCTGTTACATCATTTTTTTCAATCCAAATGTTAATATTTGGTGAAAAAATAATTTGGGGAGTTAATGAAGTTGATCCAACCGAAGCTGAACCGAAATTTACACCATCAGCAAATTTCGGCATTGTAGTTTTCGATTGCCGATAATTCGGAATATCTGCGTGAGCAAAAACATCAAAACCAGACATTCTTCTAATCCTTTCTTGTTGAACCGGATTTAATACCATTTCACCACGCGAAAGCATTGCCAAAATGTCATCTTTACGATCAAACATTCCAGGAATCAGTCCATTCGGTTTGAAATAATCTCCGGTTGCTAAATGTGGAATAAATCCGCCAGTTTTAAATTCAGGTAAGATTCGTCTATCTTTTTCATCTGCACTGGCTCTCATTGATTCTTTAATTTTTGCAGTTTTTGCGGATTCTTGAATTGCGCTAACCATTGGATCAATTCGGTCGTGACCAATTATCACAGCGTTTTGCCGAGTCTTTTTATCCTTCAAAGCATTGGCTTGGGTATAATAATCAGTTTGAATTTGAAGCGCATTATCAATCAATGATTGAATATTTATGCCTGATTTGGCTTCATCCATCTCTGATTTAATTTTGGTTAATTGTGTTAGGGCATCTCCAACTAATTTGTCTCTGGTGGCTTCATCGGCTTTTCGTTGTTTGCTCCTTCCAAATAGCCATTTCACTAAACCAATAGTTCCACCGATAGCTGCTCCGATTGCCAATCCAACGGGACCACCTAAAGCCGAAATCCCCAAAATCGTAGCAAGGCTGCTGGCAGTTCCAATTCCCATTGATACTCCGCTCAAAATATCGCCTGCGCCACCACCAATCATTCCGCCTGCCATACCCGCAATTCCACCAATGCCTTGAATTGTGCCTGAGTTAAATCCAAAACCTTGCTCACCAAAGATTCCACCTTTTCCAAAAATTGATTTAATTTGTGTCCATGTTGAACCTGCCGTGTAACTTTGACCGTTTGGTAAAGTTAAAGTGCGTGTAATATCCCCTGAAGTAGAAAGGGGTTGGGCATTAAAGATTGCAGGCGAATTAATTCCGCTTCTACTGCCTAAATTTCCACCACTTGCCAAATTAATAATATCGCCAATACTATTAATTCCCGCGCTAGTTGAACTGCGCCCATTGGAAACTGAACTTGGTCTCGTCACAGCATCTGCAATTCTTTTGAGATAATTATTGCTTTGACTAATTTCGCTTACAATAGGTTTAGCAATCGGATTAGAAGTTTGAGTTTTGGATAAATCACCAAAGCCCGGAAAAACTTTGTCAACAATATTTGTAAAAATATTAGAAACTTTCTTTTCTTCAACTGCTTTCAATGGCTCAATGAAAAACGATAGAAACCCTTTTGTTTTTTCATTGAGTTTATCAAGAGTTGATGTAGCTTTTTTAGCTACAGCATCATAAGTCTGATTAATTCCATCAGCAATTGCCTCAGAATAGGTTTTGGCTTGGGCAATATGCTCATAAATTTGGGCGCGAATTGTTAAAGTATTTATCTGTGTGGATTTGGTTAATCTATCCTGTGCTGTCGCTAATTCTTTTATTTGTGAAATTTGGTTATTTATATTTGTCTTTTCTAAATTGTAATAAAATCCAAGCCAAGCATCTGCATCTCCATTTAATAGTTTTTCTAGGTTCTGTCGCATCCCTTCCAGCGAGTTATTATATTGATCCAATGATTCAGCCGCTTGTGTAAGTCGTAATGAAGTTTCTGCTGATTCAGTTTTTTTCAACCGATTTTGTAATTCAGTTATTTGAGGTGAAGCGGCACTGTCCAAAACAAATTTCAAACCTTTGTTTGCTGGATTACTATCAAACTCAGCTTTTAGTCTTTTTTGCTCTAAATCAATTAGTGTTTTTACAGTATCAATTTCGCTTTGCAAATTTGCCATTTGCAAACGATGTTGTGAATCTAATAGTCTTTTGTTTGCTTCATCGAAGGTTTTAATGCCCAACGTCCCTGTTGAAAGACCATCCGCTAGTTTCAATATTTCTTCTGTAACTCCAGTAGTGCTTTTTCGCAATTTTTCCCAAATTTGGAAAGCCTCGTTAGCATTAGCTACAAGTTTGTTAAAACTTTCTTGAGGGATTTTTGTTGAAAATTCTCCTTTACCGTCATCTGAAATTGACATTTGTCGCTGTTGTAATTCACGGTATTTCTTTTCAGCTTCCACTATTGGAGTAATAAAAATGTCTTTCAATTTTTGGGAAGTGTTAGAATTGAAACTTTCTGGACTAAAAATCCGGTTTATTCCACTATAAATATCCGCTTGACCTTGATACGCATCCTGAATAAATGAGCGTTGCTGTTCGATCCGGCTGACAATTTGCTTGAACTGATTATCTTGAATTTCGATTTGTTTTTCCCGGTTCTGTTCAGCCAGATTTTGAAGCTCAAGATACATTTGTTTATTCAAATTAATCCTTTCTTCGGAGGTTAAGCGTTCATTTTTGAGCTGAATTTCATAACTTTGTTTCGTGATTTCGGCAATTTGCTGATAATTGGTCTGAGTCAAATTCTTGAGCTGTTCAAAACTCCCTTGCACATTTACGCCGAGCGAGATTGAACGATTGATGTCAAATGACTTTGAATCAGCCGACAACGACAATTCGCGGATTTGCAAATTTTTGAACTGGATTTGCGTTTGTCTGCGTTGCTCTAAAATTTTTCTTTCAATTTGCTGAATTTGCTGTTGGGATGAAATTTCCGCTAAAGCATAATCGGTCGAAAGTCCGCGCAAAACTTTATTTTTATCAATTGTTAATTGAGTTATGGTTTTCGTATCATCTTTTGCTAACGCGATCTGTTTATCATAATAACGGGCTTCAACCTCAATTCTTTGCTTGATTGCACTTTGACGAACGAACTTCATATCATTCGCATATTTGATCTCATCCTGCGAAGTAAGTCTTAAATGAGCATTGATCTGTGCCTCTTCAATGCGCTGAAATTGACTAATAACATCCAGTCTTTCCCTGTATCCCTGCTCAAAAATTTTCTTTTGCTGCTCTAATTGCTTTTGAAAGTATTCAGGATTAAAAGGATTCGGCAATTTTAATCCGTTCTCGGTCGGAACTGCTTTTTGGAGTTTGAGGCTGTCCTGGTATGACTTCATTGGATCGTCATATCCAAAATACTTCAGAATCCCATTTGAAATATTTCTGGCAAACGAGGCAATGCCTGAACCCGGTAACTGCTCCCCAGCTCCAGCATAATCTCCGCGTTTGAGTTTCTCAATTGCCGATGATGTCTCATTGACCATATACTCAGCGAGCTGCTGAGGCAGATCTTTTAACGGAATCATAATTCCGGCAGCAATTCCTTGACCGATTAGCTCGCCAGTTGTTGCCCAGATTCCTTTTTCCTGAATTGATTCGGCAGTTTTTTGAGTAAATTCCGAAATCTTATTGAAATAAGGCTCAAACGCTTTTTCGCCTTCGGTCAATAAAATATTTGATAGCTTATTGAGCGCACCGGAAAAAGTCTGAGTTTGCTTTTCTGCCGCGTCGCCAAAATTATTAGCTTTGTTAAAATTCTCCAGCGAGTCGAAAATCACCTGACTTGATAATTTGGAATCTCGTGCCAAATACATCAATTCAATTCTTGTTTTTCCGGTTTGTTTTTCGAGGGCTGACCAAACCCGTTCAGCCGGAACTCCAACATCGGTGATCTGATTGATGGCATCTAATGACAAACGACCTGATTTGATGATTTCGGTTGAGATTGAAGTAAGTCGCTGTGTCATTTTCTCATCGCCCCCGATTGAGGCAACGGTATCCGCCATTGTGTCAAGGGTTTTGAGCGTATCTTTACTCGACACTTGAAGACGCATCATTTCCTTTTCGGTATCGGAAACAAAACCAACGTCCAAACCTTTGTCCGTAGCAAATTTTCTGATGTCGTCCAAAACTTGTTTCGTAGATGAAGATGAGCCAGTCAATTGATCAAATTGCTTTCGGGTAACTTCAAGCTGCGAGGTGTAATTGAATAATGCTGCTGTTCCTTGCTCAATTTTTGAGGTCAACACATCGAAAGCACCTTTTGCGACTCCGCCGATAAAGTTTCCGGCAGCTTCGGCAAATGCCAAAGTAGAGGTTGACATTCCATCAATGGCTTCTGATCCTTTTTTTCCAGTGTTTTGAAGTGCAGATTGTAAGCGTTTAGCGGCTGCTACCGCTTCCTTATCATTTGAAGAGTATTCAATGATTACTCGAATTTTCTTATCGTCTGCCATTTATGTTATATTTCCGAGAAACTGATGAAACTTAAATTAAAATTTATCGTTTATATCCCGGAGGAATTATGAAACTTAAATTAACTTTTGTTTTGTTGATAACCTTGGTATTAGTATCTTTTGCCTCTGCTCAATCCATTAAAACTGAAGAAGCTCGACAATTAAAAAAAGTCGAAAGACTGATTAAAAATCAGGAAAGTTTACTTGAGTTTGAGAATAAAGAGCTTAAACGTATGAGTAGTGATATTTACTCTGAATCTCAAAGAGATCAAATCAGAAAAAATATCTCCTCCTACGAAAAAAACCTTGCAACTCTTTATGAACAGCGTAAAATGTTGCTCACTAAAGAAATGAGTCGAACTCTTCCCAATACTCAAATCGAATTATTAAAGATCATTATTCTCCAAAACGAGAAAATTATTGATTTGCTCGAAGAAAAGCAGGATTAAAATAATTTGAAAGTTTGGATAAAATGCTGCATTCGTATTTCTCTCAAGTTTTTGACCTCGAATTCAGCTTTTCTCCAAAACTCAAATAATTCATAAAAATGAAAAGGTTTATTTTCCCAATCAATTTTTATTCGGCAATTATCCAACCAAATCAATCGTTCAATTTCTTCAATTAATTTTTCGACTTCTTGCGAAAGTTCCGAAAGTTCAAGAACTTCTCTTGGCGGAATCGGAGTTTTTCCTTTGCAGTTTTGACAATCAAGACAAACCTTCGATTTTTCTGCAAATCCTCCGGCTGTGGCATCCCAAATCTCACAAAGACCATCGCCGGGACATCTTTCCCCAATTCCGCCATCTTCTTCATTATCTTCAAAGACCTTTTTCCAAATTTGTTCTTTGGCTTCAGTTACTTTTTTATTTTTACTTTGCTGGAATGAATCCGATCTATAACCAATGTCTTAAAGCGCACCGGAGTCCACGAACCAAAACCTTTCGATTCAATTAGCATTTCCTCATAAATCTCACTCTTTGCTGTATCTTGGGGGTGAAACTGAATGATTGGTTTTGCGTCTAATCCTTTACCTTCTTCGCGGGTATATTCTTTTGATTCAAGTAAACTGTATTTAGAAGATGTATCAATCGTTTTCGCCTTTAAATGATGAATTTGTTCACACGGCTTGCCATTGAAATATGCTTGGGTAGTTACTGTAATTGTTTTATCCGGGTTTTTGATTACAGACTTGATAACTACGACAGTAAGTTTTGCAAGTATGTTTGAAATATCCTCAAATTCAAGATAATCTTCCCAATTTTGAATCCCATCAAATTCACCGGAGATGCGTAAATCATCCCACAATTTTTGATTGGTTTCCCACGCTTTTTTGACATTTTCGAGTTCGATGTCCGAGTTGAACTTTGATACTTCAGAAACAAACTCTAAGTAGCGATCATCTTTAAACGGATGAAACCTTATTACTCCATCAATAAATTTATCGCCAACTGGAAGTGAATATTTCCATTCCTGCATTGTCTGTCCATCGTAAATAATTGAGGCAAATTGCTCTGCCTCCGGTGTATTTGTTTCTTTTGTTTGGGCTGATTGTTCATTCATTTTCTAATTAACTCCTTAAAATTAAAATGCGGTTGCGTAGTTTAAAACGTCATTGGTTAAACCCAATGAAAATAATTTATTGGTTACAAAATCAAACAAAGCTTTGCCTGTAATCGAAAATGAAGCAATTCCATTTTTGATTGTTGGTTTTGAATTCGAGTAATTTGCGACCGGAATATCAACTTCCAACTTATGACGGATCGTGCCTTCGATTAATCCACCTGTTGCCGTAAGCTGCCACAGCAAAGGCTTCTTGGCTAACACGGCAGCAAACTCAGGTGAACCACTCGCCATATCAACATCAAAACTAAAATCAAGCATTTGCTTATCAAATTCGTGAGCTGAACGGATGACTCCTGATGTTGGATCATTAGCAACCAAGAAATCAGCACAACCCGGTTTGTATCCGGCATCGCTTAACATTGTTTTCTTAAAATTGACAGAAAATGAACGATAGCGGCATCCATAGGTTGTTGGAGTTCCATTATCTGTTACTACCAATCCAACCTGTGTGTTGAAAAGTTTATGTAAACCGGAAAGACGACTTACGGTAGGAGTAGCAGTTGGATACCAGGTCACACTTGAATTTGGAATAATCCAACCTGCACCAAGCAGATTAAAATCACAGATCAAAACACCAAGCCCGTCACCTTTTAAACTAAATCCATCGGAAACCGCACGAGGCATTACCGCATTCCATCCTGCGCCAAGTTTTTCGGCGTATGTTACTGCTTTATCCTGCCGGGTAACATTCGGATCAGTCGGTTTGAATAAATGCTTTCTGGAAAGTGTTCCCCCTACCGGAGTGGAGATCGAATAATCACCGCAATTAAGCAGAAAAACTTTTCCTAACTCTTGAGAATGTCCCGGAATACTGTGAGCCACTTGGCAATCGTGAGCTTCTTTCCATTCATCAGTCGCAGAATTTACTCCGTGCGCCCAATCTTCATCATTGGCATCTTTGCCTTGATAATCAATGAAATTCTGATCGGTTGCTAATAGTTGCTTCAAAGCAGCGGCAGCAATAGTTTTTTGAGTCTGAAAATCGGTCTGCAATGCCCAAGCATAACCGCGATTTGTTGCTGTATCTGACATTATTCTGCACCTCCAACGTTATTTTCAGGGAATGAAGCCTTGACGATTGCCTGAACCAATTCGTCTTTCTTGAGCGATTTCGGATTTTCTATCTTTAATTGCTCTGCTTTTTGAACCAATTCACCAACTTTTATTTTGCCGAGTTCATTGGCTAAACTTTCAGCCGAAGTTGGCACTTCCTCAAGGTTGTGATTACTGATCAACCAGTCTGCAAATTTCCGGGATTTTGTTTTTACAATTTCACCGGGCTTTAATTCCGCTTCAAAATTTCCTTGACTGACAAATTCGACCTCTATTTCGTCTGGAACTTTTAAACTAATTTCTTCCGACATTCTCTTTTTCTCCTTTTTTAATAGCCTTGACGACTAAAATCATATTCACCGCTTTCATCAACTACGACTGGAATATTGGCAACGGCATAATCTTCAGCGTCAAATCCTTGCGCTGTCCGGGCTGATCGCAAAATGTGAACGTCACAATTACGATTGTTCAAACTTGGAAACTTGAACAGCAGTCGAATTACTTCCTGCTGAATCTCAAACACCTTTTGCACGGCTGGCTGACGATTGGTTTTGTCCGAGCCGATGACTTTTGCAAAACAAACTAACAACGTAAATCCGTCAAATTCTTTGACCGAATCTCCATAAGGCGCAAAGGTTGAAGTTACATCGCCAATAGCAATTCCGTTTAACTGATTATCACGAATTTCACGGTGGATCGTATCCAACAAAGCAGCCTGATAAATAGGAGAATCAGGCGTTGCTGCCTGAATCTGCTCGGTAAAAAACTCAAATAATTTAACTTCGATTGCTTTGTCGCTCATTTCAAAACTGCGTCCACGACTTTTTGGACAATAGCCGGGCTTTCTTCTTTCAAACGTTTGGCTGCTCGTTCATCAAACGGATTGGGTTTCGTGGCTTTGGCACTCATCCGCAAAATATAAATTTGATTTCCGGCTGTGATATAACTTTCATCACTTGGCACTGACGACACCGGAATTAATAAAACTTTTGCCGTTCGTGGTCTGGCTTTTGCTCGACCTCTGGCAACTGCAGTTGTGTAATTAAATGGAGGCTGCGGTCTCAAGCGAACCTTTTTTGTGTTTCCACTTGGTAAATGAAGAGTTCCTTCGCCTTCTTTTAATGCTTCGCTCGTTGCGGAAACAGTCAAAATGGCTTGCAACTTTTCAAAATCGTATTCCGGTTCTTTGATACCTTTTTGTTTTAAGTTTCCGCTTCTGACCGGAACTTCTGCCCTTAAAAGATTCAAACCGCGTTGAGCCAAAGCAACTAATGACCATTTGCCGATCTTCTGAAAATCGGCTCCAAGTTTTTCAACTTCGGAAATATCAACTTTGACCTCTGACATTATTCACAACCAACAAATTCAAAGACCGTTTCGCCACCAATAACCAAATAATCTTTAACCAAACTTTCAGCATTTTCTAAGAACTGAGTTCTTAATTGTTCCGTTTCAGCCGGAGTCAAATAAGTTCTTAAACTTGCATCAAGTTTGCCCGCTGTTTTGACCACACCTTTTGAAGTGATTGGTGCATTCAAACCCAAAATTGCAAAGTGCATTGCCAAGTTAGCTTCAGCCACAATCAAATCTTCCTTTCGATCTGCATCGGTTGGAGCATTTGAAAGCGCATCGGTATAAGCGTCATTTCCCACCCATTTTTTTATTCGACGGGAAGCTGCTCCGACATATCTGTTTAATCTTGTGTTCGGAATTTCAGTCTCCGGTGCAATATCAAACAGTTCGCGCATTATTGTGGCTGAGGCTAACATTGACATTTACTTATTCCTTCGGCGGCTCTGAATCGCCTTTTTCCTTACCTTTCTTTGGCAGATCAGCTTCAATCAAACCACCAAATCTAATTGCCTGTTGAGTTCGATGTCCGGCTTCGTTCAAGTCAATCTCAACTACTTCACCCGGAACTACCTTGAGTCCGGTTTCCTCATCAACGAACAATCCTGCTCCGGTTGATAAGGCATATCCTCTTTTAGCCATAATTTGCTCCTTGTAAAAGTTAAAAATTTAGTTTGTTAAATAGTTAAATTCACTATTTGACGTTAAACCACGACGGGAATTGATTACCGGAGTAAGCAATTGATTTATCAACCGTAATCCGTGCATCACGCTGGAAGACCATAAATCCGCACGATTCCGAAACGTAGGCTTCTTCCATTCGTTTGCTGATAATTTTGTCAGTTTCAAACAAAACTCCCTGTGCAGTTAATTGAAGAAATGCCAACATTGTTGAAATAAATTGCAATTGAGTTGAAGGAATTGATCCGCCGATATAGACATCCAAATCCGAAGGAATTGAAGTTCTACGGTTTGCCAAGCGCGGCGTTCCAAGAACGCGGTTTTTGACTTCCGCCATATTTTCCCAATCGTTAGCCGAATCTTCCGATGCCAGAACCGCATTGATATTTCTGCCCATTCTCTTCATCCGATTAAAGACTCGAACGACATCTTTCCACAAAAAGCTGTTGACCGTATCAACCCCGATGACGGCTGAAGACTCTGACAGATCAGCCTGATCGCCATTAAGAGCAACGGCTGAAAGCTCATCATTTTTAAGCGCAGCCATTCGCATTCCCAAATCTTCAAAATAGCGGGAAACCAAATTCAACCGATTAAATTTGATTGATTCATAGGTGAATTCAATACCGAGCGCGTAGGTGTAAACCGGAACTGTTTTTGAACCATAGGTCACAGTTCCCAATTCGATCTTTGAACCTTCGCGTGTTTTCTTCGGTTTAGCATCGCTTAAATCAATCTTCGGCATTACCGGTTGTAAACTATCCACCGGAACTTCATCCAAAATCAGATCATTAAAAAATGCAGCTTCCGCCATTCCGACTGTGACCGGATCAAGATATTGCTCCGGTGTAATTGCACGATTTGTCGGATCGGTCGTGATGGCTGCCAAATTTGCGGCACGAGCTTGACGCAAGATTTCACGTTGAGTAAGTCCTGCACCACGACAAACTCCGTCACGGGCAATTTCCACCATCAAATAAGCGTTTTCTTCATCCTTCATCAACTGTTCAACCGTCGTCCGACGAGGATCAATATCATTCTCAGCGTAAAGATGGTTGACAGTAGCAGCAGGAAACCGTTCCTGCATAAATTCCCGGAGCGTAATGTTTTCGCCTTTTTCACGCCGCTCCTGCAATTCCAAAACTGTTGGTTTGATTTTTCCTTTGAGTCCTAATGACATCGTTTTTTTCTCCTTTATTAACTCTTTTTATGACCTTTCCAAACTGCTTATCTGAACTGCTTATCTGAAAAAGACCGAAGCAGTTCCGTTCGCAGATGCGCCGTTAAAACAAATACCCGCTTTCAGTTCCTCAGCATCCGTGCCGGAAACCCATTTGGCAATAGTATTTTCTCCGGTCGTGCCGTCTGGCGCAGCCATTTTGAAGAAATCATTGGCAGCAATATTGGTAGTCGTTTTAATGTCGTGATATTCACGATAAAAGACTTCGATTGTGCCTTCTTCGCCGGCTGCTTTAGCCGGAACTAAAACACGACCAAACGCAATACTTCCTGCACCGGATTTATTGACTGTTTTATTTGCCGTGATCGAAACGATTTGATCTTTCTTCAGCACAGCTGCAAAAATTGCAACGACGGAAAGAACTATGCCCTGTTTTACTCTTAACATTTCTCTTCATTCTCCTTTGATAAAATTAGAACCCTGATACTTTAGTGCATTCCTGAAGTATCAATTTTTTTGGCAGTTGAAGGCTTATCTCCGCCTGCGTTATCCACTTCTTCGTGATTTTCCAGTGAACTCGGTTTGGCAAATTTCGCATCTACTTTTTTGCGATAGTCTGCTTCAAGTTCTTCCAAATCATCCGCACTTGCGTTTTCGATGACCTTTTTCATAATTGGACTCAAGTCACCATCTTCTTTGCCGAGTTCCACCACTTTCGCCAAGCGGGTTACTTCCTGACGTTTTTGGGTTAGCAGTTTTTCGCCTAGTTGGGCTTTCTCTGACAGAGCAGCAATTTCCTTTGCCGATAAACCTGTTTTAGACTTTTCTTCAGCCAATACCAGAGCAGCGTCCAAAACTGTTTGCTCCGGCACATCTTCACCTTCAGTTGTTATGCCGAGGGTTTGTTTTTGTTCCGTAGTTAGTTTCATTAGTTTTTCTCCTGTGTTTTTTTCAGACGCGCTCAAATTTTCGTCTTGCGTCTCATCTGCGCCGTCAGTGGATTCTCCATCGTTTCCAATGTCGGCAGTATGATGACGAGCTGTGCGGTCTTCACCGAGAAAGACCAAACTCATCTCCAAAATTTCAATTATCTTGATGACGATCAGCCGGACAATTTGTCCCTCAACCTCTTCACCAAGCAAGTCCCAGAATCTGCCTTTTTCAACCAGATCAGGATGCGAATATTCAAATTCAAAAAATAACGTCAAGCTCGCTGCGTTAATCGAAGGAGGCTGCATTAACAAACCGCGAGCGATCTTAAAATTACAAAGAGCATCAATCTTGATTTCCGCATTAATGCCCGGAATGCCGTCCGAGTTTTCACCTTTGGCATCCCAATAAGCGTTTGAAACCGAGCCAAGCGCATTATTAATGTCCCGGTAATCGTGATTCGGATAGACTGTTTTGCCTTGCAGCATTTCAACTGCCGCTTCTAAAACTCCCTTTTTGGAAAAATCCAGTCCGCGATTAACTAAATGAATTTGCGAAAGTGCGCGAAAAGTCGCATTAACAAACTGACTTTCAACCGGAATAATATTTTCGGTATTTGCCTCAACATTGATATTTGAATGATTGCGGGAAGCATTATTCCAAACGTAAAGCGAAGCATTAGACAAAAACTTTTCCGTGTTTTCATTTAATTTTTGCGCCGGAATATTTGCCAGCATTTGCGTTTTGGCAATCCGTTTTTCCAAATTGACTATCTGGATTCCGTTTTTCATTGATTAATCCTCGACTTTTTCAAAGCGGTAAGATTTGATATTGGCGTTAAAGAATTTACCTGCTGAACCATCTTCATTGACGGTTTTGGCAAATTCATTAAAGATTTCGTTTGGCACATCAAAATATTTGTATTTTGTGCCGTTCCTGAATTCGACAACTAACTCATTGGTTTGATCGTCAAAGGTTGCTTTTTTCAGATTGCTCGAATTTTTTATTTCTAGTTCCTTCATAGTTTTACCTCGCTAAACCTGATATAATTAAAGAGTTATGGATGCAATGAAACGATGTTGGAAATGTGAACAAACAAAACCTGTTTCTGATTTTGGTGTTGATAATTCCCGTTTTGATAATCTCAATCCAAGATGCAAACCTTGCTTGCGACAAGCCATCAAAGAATCTGCTAAACGTCATCCTGAAACAGCCCAAAGAAAATGGGCAAAAAGATACGCTCGTGATAAAGACAAAATTAAATCTCGTGTTAAAAACCAAGTATTGAAGCGAATAGTCGAAGGAAACTACATTGATAGAACTGAAAAGAAATGTCATAAATGTAAAATTGTTCAACCATTGACCGAATTCCCTAAAAGCCTTCATACCGCTGATGGCAGAAAATACGAATGCAATACTTGTGCAAAAATAAGACGAGAAACTTTGCATTACAAAGCGCAAAATAAAGCCAATAAACAACGCCGTAGAGCTAGAGAACGTCAAGCCGAAGGCAATCATACAACCGAAGACGTTAAGCGAATTTATGCACAACAAAATGGTAAATGTGCTTATTGCCAAATAGATTTGAATAATAATTTTCATCTCGACCATATAATCCCTTTATCAAAAGGTGGTAGTAATTGGGCATCCAATCTGCAATGCTTATGTGAATCTTGCAATCTCCATAAACACGCTAAACTTCCAGATGAATTCAAGCGTCATCGTCTATACCGGGTATCAACCCTTGAATCCTAGAACGACAGTTGGGATGCAGTGGCGGAAAACCACGTCCGGTCTTAACCAAATCATCACTGATTGTTTTGCCATCCTTTTCTAAAAAAGACTGAACCGTTTTGACAGGTTCTTTTGAAATTGCCTTGCCGATGTTTGATTCATACATCTCTTTAGCAAAGGCTCCGGGTTCAAGTTGGTTCAGTCTTTCTATACTCTTTTGGGCAACCCCAATTCTGAAAATCTTTCCGTCTAGCTCCCGGCAAATTTCGGTTGTCCGCGAGTCGAGGACTGCCACGATCTTGGCTTTTTCCAATTCGGCTTGCGAGAGACTTCCGATATGCGCCCAATTCCGAATCCGCTGAACACTGGTTTGAATAATGGTCTGGATTTGTCGGTCGTTAAGTCTCTGATACTTTTCGCCAAGCTGCTCCCGGAATAAATCAAATTCGGCGGATCGTTCGCTTTCAAAAAGGACTGCACCGTTTGCCAAATATCGTTCAATGAAGAATTTTCTAAGCGGTTGACTCGTGTTATCGGCAAACTTTGATAAATAGAAATGGTCAAGTTTTTCGATAAATTTGATTGAGTTGATGTCCGCTCCGCCGAGCCGTAATTTAATTGGACTGGTTTCTCCGAAAGGACTGGCATCTTTGAGCCGATAGAATTCGTAGATACTTTTAGTTGTCCGTTTAATGACATCTCTGACGGAACTTGACGAGAAAACTGCGTTTTGCACGTTTTCGAGCGCGTCAAGTAATTTGTCGGCAAAGTCTTCGGCTGAATTGAAATCGGTGTATTTGTTGTCTTTGAAGAATCCGCGTAGCTTGTCAATGATGAGACGCACAGCACGATCAAGATAAGTGCCAAGCATCCCAAAATATTTACTGATAAATTTTGAAAGTATTTCATCAATTTGCTCCTCTGTTAGTTTTAGGCTTTCGTAGCCTTTTTTTTTTCAAAATCCACGACATTTTTTGCCGCTAATTGTTTTGGTTCATCCACAACGATTGTTTCAGGCTTGAATTCATACCGTTGTAAATCCTGATTAAATGAAAGCGTGATAGTTTTATTTGCACCTTGCTCAACCCACATTTGCCGGAGCAGACTGGCTGCGCTTGGTTTATCGGTCAGCAGCTGCGGATCAAATGCCGAGTCATAACCGAGTTCATTGGCTGCCTGATCAGGTGAAATAATCCCGGATCGTGCTTTTTCTAAAATGATTGATTGTTCAGCTTGTTTAGCTTGCGCCTCTTCCAAAGGCTTTCTGGCGTGTGCCTTATTAAATTGAATGATCAAACTATCAAAATCAATTCCTGCTAATCGCAAATCCAACCGATAGGTTTGTTCCTGTCGTCGTTTTGCCAACCTTTGCATATTGCCAACCTGAGCAAGTAAAAGGTTGTAAACCACATCTGCGTAAGTTTCGGTGGTTGAGTCGGTGCGTCCGAAAAAAGCAGGCTGCATTGCAAAACCCGACATTACTTGTTCCTCAATTACCCGGAACAAATCATAAAATCCGCGTGAATCATTGGTTGGAGATTTGAAATCAATTGTCTGATCGTCAAAATGAGCAACCAGTCCGCGACTCATACTGTCCTGCAAACGGTCACGAAGCATTCCCAGATATTTCCCGGAACGGTCTTTGAATTCTCCCTCACTTTCACTTCCAAGTTTGCTTAGTCTTCTGACTTTTGCCAGCACGATTCCGAGCAGTCCGAGTTTTTTGGCAACATATTTGACGTTATCAACTGCATCTTTCTGCATCGTCAAAATTGCTTCGACGGCTGCCAGTGCCGGAGGTTTGGCATAAGGCGAATTTTCCACCAATTTGAGTGCGTAATATTGATAAGTATTTTCGTTTAATGGAATGCGTCCATAAGGATTGGTGTTATCCCCAAAACGATAGGCACGTTGATAAGGTTTGTAGCGATTCTCCGCCTCGTCATACATAAACCGGATGTCTTCTACCGGGACGATGACGACTTTTTCCACTCTCCGGGCTGGGATGTTGACTACATCCTCAGACGAAACTGCGCCGAAGACTGCCGTCTGTGAAAGATATTGGTTCATCAATCCGTCAACTCCGCCGTTTTGGTAAAGCCGCGTGGCGGATTCATTGAGCCTAGTTGTGATTGTTTCGGTCAAAGCATCACTGGCAGTATTGACGATCAATTTATGTCCCGGATTGCCAAGGTTGACAATATTTTGCTCGTATTGGGAAAAATCAGGATTGAATAACCAGAGCAGTCTAATTGTTTTCAAAAGGTTCAAATCGAAAACAGGAGAAACATTTTCATAATGCTGCGAAAATTTTGAAAGCAAATTGCTAAAATTCTTCTCTTGCGATGAGCGTCCATTATCCGGTAAGTCCAGCCCGTTGACCGCGCCGAGCTGTGTCAGCAGATAATTGACTAAACTAAGTTTGATTTGTGATAAATAGCCCATTTAATTAATTGCTTTCCTTTCTCAACAAAATGCCTGTTGGGTAAATGATTCGTTTTCACTCTTAAAAAACTTTCAGAAACGCTTAGGAACGGGTTTGTTGCCCTTTGCTTCTCTGATTTGAAACACGTTTTTAACGTGCATCACCCACTTCAGGTAAAACTCCAACGCTTCTGGCGAAGAATCCATACATTGTCGTAATAACAAACCAACCGATTGCCAAAGCCATAAACAAGTCGTCTTCATCGGTAGAAGATTGACCGCTGAAACTTCCGTTATCTTTCCAAACAACCTTTCGGGCTTGTTTAACGAATGCTTCACTCGCTAACGCCAATTCTCCGGTGCGGACTCCTTTTTCAATTGCCATTCCCGCTAATGGTTTATTGACTGCATCAGTTGGAAAGCCAAACTCCGCCTGTTCCATTGCTTCTTCAATCGTTTTGTCTCCACGGTCAACAGCACGACGAAGCGGAGCAGATAAATGTCTGTAAAGAACATCGTCGTAACCTAATTCACGAAGTTTGTTGATAGTGGCAATTCCGGTGTTATTACTTTCCACCACAATCAATGCTCTGAAATAAAGGTCACAAACCTCAGCAACTCGAATCCCTAACAGATCAGGTTTGAGTTTTAGTTTTTCTTCAAAGACCTGCGCTCCGCAGCAAATATCAATTACTTGAATGGCTGCCGGATTTCCTTTTTCAGTTCCGCCACTGGTATCAACACTGACTAAATACTCGTGACCATCTTGCGGTTCGCTAAAGTTACAGGTGACTTTCAAATCCTTATTGGCAATAACCGGACGACCTGTATTTTCAAAACATTCACTGTCGCTTTCCGGGTAATCAACCAAGAAATCCCTTTCGCCAATATCTTCAATTTTGGCTCTCCGCCAAGCGATGTATTCAGCTACTTCAGGTCTGAACCAATCATCACGAAATGCACCACGCTTTTGGATATAGCCGCGTCGGATTAAATGCTTGTAAATCCGCAAGGCAACTGCCATTTCGCGGCGTGTCAATTTGGCATCTTCGAGACGTTGACCTGACAAATCAGAAAATCTTTCACTTGGTTTGACCAAATAAAAGACTTCGCCAAAACCAAGCGGTTCAATCGTGGCTCCGGTAACACGGCAATTTCTTCTCCACCACCATTGGTAAAAATGAGAAGTCCATCCACCTTTCCCCTCTTTTCCGTCTTCGTAGATTTTGTTGAACTGCTCCATCCCATTAGCAGTTGATTCAACAAATACTTGTCCGCCCTCGGCAGCGGTCAGCAACGCAATCAGGGCTTTAAGTTGATTGCCGATCCAGAAAGCGACTTCGGTTAAATGAAGAATTTGAATTGCCAAACCGCGTCCTTTGGTTTCTCGTCGAGGCTGAACGGTTTGAGTGAGATATTCGGAATTATGTTTGAACCGAACGCGCTGCTCGTTGTAATACTTCGTGGGTGGTTTCATCGAAGGTTTCAACCCTTCAAACATTACCTTGAAGTTATCCCGAAATTCCTGTTCAGTATCGGCATCGTGCGGCACTGAACGAGCTTTCAAACGTGGCTTGATAATTGTTTCAGCCAAACAAATAGCTTGAAACAAAGTAGATAAACCACCTCGACGCATTTTCAAAACGGCATCTTTTCCGGTGAGCTTATTCCAAAGATCGTCCTGAATATCGTTGAATTTGAAATCAACTAATTCATTCTCATCTAAGGCATCGCTGATCTTGATATGGGTTTCAATGAACTTGCGGCGGATAGCCTTATCTTTCCAACGTTCTCTCCACCAACTTAATGGCTTACCGGAGTAATCGTCTTCAGAACCTTTTAATCGTTGACGGGCATTTTCAATCGCAGATTTGGCTCGGTTGTCAACGTCCTCACGCAGGGGATTGTGTTTCTTCGCCATATTCGATTCTTGCCCTCTGTAAAACCTGCTCGGCTACCTCACCACTCAAAAAAGCCGTTGCAGCCGTTTCGTCAATCTCCGGCAACCACGTCAACATCTTTTCAAAACAAGAGACAAAACTTTCATAGTTATCTTTGGTCAAATCCAATTTGTCTCTGGCTTCCATTTCCAATTTGCAAAAGTCACGATATGCGTAAACATCGTCACGAGTTGCTTTTTCCGAAGTCGCTTTATCTTCCAACGTTTCCCGCATCTTCTTTATGCCGAGGTAAAGTTTTTCAACATCGTTGGTGACCGAAATAACCTGTGTTTTCAAATATTCGTGAAGCGACTTATCAAAGTTATGCTCAACAATCCAACCCAACCGGGAATCAGCACCTTTCCCACGCGGTTTTAGATTTTGCTTACGCCAAGTCGGATATTCCTTTCGCATTTCCCGCTGAATGGCATCAAAATCCTTGCCGCCAAATTTGCAATATAATTTGCGGCATTTTTCAATTGCTTCTGGCGGATATTGACTTGGCATTTTCTTCTTTCAAATTGCGCGGTGGAGTGTCGGCTTCTCTATCGTTTTGCCATTTGCTTGGATAATTCTCTCACCGCGATTACTCCCTTCAGCCCGGAGGAAGCAAAACTATTTCCTGACCACTAATTCACGGATTGACGAAGCTAAATTATTAAAACTTTCGGTCATCTCACGCAGTTCTTGTTTGCGTTCATTCTCAAGACTCGTGATTAAACCATTCAGCGTGTCAAAGTATTTTTGTGAGTTTTGCTGAGCCTGTTGTGCATCTTCACGCCAAGCTGAAAAGATTACTTTGCAAAACCAAAGAGTAATGGCAACGGAAATCGGCGTGTTGAATTTGCCTAAAATATCAACAATATCGCCGCCTGCTGTCGCTCCTTGCAAAAAACCGAGGCACATTATTCCGATGGAAGCCAAAACTGGCGGAATCATTTGGAGGAGCATTATTTTGAATCTCCCTGTGCCAAATATCCGTCAATAATGTCACGCACAATTTTTAATGATTTGCGGAGAGCCGTTTCGTTCGTGGTGTTACTCGTTGCAGCTTCAACAGCCGGAGCTGCGGCAATAAAAATATCTCCAACAACGTCATCCGTTCCGGTGCTGTTGGCATCTTTACCTTTGAAATAGTTTCCAACCTTAATAAAAAGGAATGGTAAAAACTGAATCAAAACTGAAACCGGTAAATGCTTTAAAATTTCTCCCATTGTTTTCTCCTCAATTTCTAAAAAGTGCTTGGTAAATAAAGTAAATAACTCCGTAAAAAATGATTGCGCCAATCAGGTAACCAACAACTCCGATCAGGATTTCTTTGCCTCTGTTCATAACTGAATGACTCGACCGCCTTGGTCGAAGAATTGCTGTTTGCCGTGTTCATCGCGTCGATTTTCAATCAGGATGTAATTGATGAGCTTCTGATTGTAAAAAGCCAACTCGCCATAAACTTGCGGTTGAAATTTTTCCCAATTGACCGGAGGCAACGTTTGGCAGCCTTCAGACCAAGTGCCGATTCCGCCCGGATGGATGTCAATAAATGAACACGTCGAAGGTTTGCCGTTGCGGGTGCAAGGTAATTTAACTCCTTCAGGATAAGCACGAAATGCTTTAGCAACTTTTTTGTGATGTCCGATTGCGAATTGATAAACGCCGAGGTTGAGTTTTGCCAAGCCGCGTCCGTCTTTGACCTCAAAAGATGGATCAGTATTTCCCGCAAATGCGCCATTATCACGCGGCGAATGCCAAGCAATAACATCGTCCCAAACATTTAGCTCGTTCCGATTGGCTAAACCGATTGAATCAAGGAAATAACCGCGAATTCCAATTCCGGTAACTTTCAAATCAGACTTAAAAGAATTTCCATAATGTTCTAAATGATGGTTAATAATTGATTCAATCTCGTTTCTTGAAAGATTTGGAATTTTAAGGTTCATATTATTTGGGGACGAGGTTAATCGTCTGGCTCCGACTAACCTCTTTTGGTGTTGGTTATGGCAACCAAAAAATTTTCAATGGGAGAGGTCAATTACCTCTCCCTTTTTGTTCGGGAATCAGCAAGATGCTTTACTAATTCCCTCGTCATGTTCCGGCTTTCACCTGTAACATCACAGGAAAACTGACAGCCTTCTCGTCCTTGCGGTTGTGTAATAGTGCGATTAGTATTTCTCATCCGTAGCCCTAATCAGGCATTCGGTCAGTGCGTTACGCGGCGACCAAGAATTTCGCTATTTATTCAGTTTGAATGTGACCGGGTAAGTTGTCCGTTTCTCGCTGATCTCATCAATTTTGTCTTTGCCAAGCAGTTTGTCCGCTTTGGCGACTCCAACCGATAAGCAATCCCAAAATGCTGATGTTTTGGTTTTTACCAAATCAAAGAACTTTTGCACCGAGACGATTCGTGCGCCATCGGATTTCGTTAAAGTTACGGTGGCAGTTTCACTGGAAATAATGACCGGAATCGGTTTGCCTGAGTCGTCAATATTTGCCGTCAAAATTGCAGATATTTCTTTTTCAATCGCTTCGGCTTGACTTAGGAATGGAGCAACCTTTGAGTCAAATTCCTCTAAAATGGGCTTGGTTTTTTCGTTATGTTCCGCAATTAATGGGGTTAGTTGTTTGTCTCGTTTGGACGCGAACTTACCAATCTTTGTTTGCAGTGCTGCCCACTCTTCAATTTTTTCTTTAATTAATTTTTGCTTGACACTTGCCATCGAATTGAGGATAAATAAATGGCAGAACGATTGAGATATTGATTTTTTCGATTCTTACAATGTTTCTATCTTTTACGATTTTTACGCTTTATGAATACGATAAATTACCAAAACGGACAAAATCTTTTCCCCTTTGCACCGCGTCCAAAATATCGTGTCTCCGATATTCAGGACATAATGCGAAAACATCAAATTGTCGGGATTGAGCCTTATTCAAAGCCGACAATAATTGCAATGTGCGAAGACGGGACGTTTGATTATGTCGAACAAAAAGGATGTTTACTCATCTTTCAGGATTCGTTTTGGAGTTGGGTTGAGAGTTTAAATCAAGGGCAAATGAAAAAGGCGGCTTAAAAAAGCAATGAGTTTCCAAATTTGGAAACTCAAAAAAAATCTTTATTGAAAATAAAGGACTTACAAGAACAGAAAATGCAATGAGTTTCCAAATTTGGAAACTCATCTTGGTTTTAAAGAGTATTTAGAATTGATTTTGAATTTAGAATGCTGAGTTATTTTCGATAAACTGCCAAATGACCTCTAACAACTCCCAAAATATAAAAGTCATCAGACTTTCTGATTTTGATGGGTTCGTAAGATTTATTGGCTGAAACTAAATATAAACCATTGCAAGTTTGCTCGAAAATTTTGACGCAGTTTTTACCGTTAATTCTAGAAACAATCACATCGCCGTGAGATGGAGCGCAATAGGTATCGGCAAAAACAATATAACCGGGCTTAATATATTCGAGCATAGAATCTCCGGTTACGCGATAAGCCATAAATCCTTCCCGTCCGCCCGTTATGAGTTCATTGAGATCAACTAAATCATAATCCTCGAAAACTTCTGCCGGATCGCCTGCTGCTAATGCCGATAACGCTATCGGCATTTTTTTGTTAGAATTCGGAGCAATTTCGCTGCCATTGTGGAAGTTATACATATTTTTTATCCTGCCTTTTTTAGTTTTTCGTTTTCATTATCCTGTTTTATTAATTTGTTTGATTTAGGAGCTAACTCGACTCCTTTTTCAAATGGGTCAATTTCATTATTTTGTTCAGACATTTCATTAAAAATTCTACGAACATCACCTTCAAGCATTTCCCAAATTTCCTTTCTTACTTCCTCATCTTTTAAAAAATCCTTTGTTAATCTAACTTTTGCCCGTTGTTCATTAGAACGCGAAGACCTAGGCATCATCGCTTTTATTAATTCAATTTCATTCTCATCATCAATTAACCCAGCATTAACTAAAGCGTTTTTTGCTGCTCCGGCAACTGCCTCCTCTAAAGTCTCTTTGTATCTTTCCGCAATTTCTTTTAATGATTCTATCTGAGCCTTTGAGAATTTATTTCGTCCCCCAAACTTCTCAATGTCAAATTTATTTTCTTCTACTTCCTTATCAAGCAAAAGCCAATCAAGCGAACAATCTGTTAGTTCAACGGTCTTTAAAAGTATTGGGAGTTGAGGAACTCTATCACCAGCGTAGTTACCAATTGCCACATCGGTTAAGTCTAATTCTTTTGCAATTTCAATGTTTTTTGTATAGCCGAATTTCTTTTTAAAAGCATCAAGAAATCTTCTACCAAAACCAGAAATCCTAACAGTTTGTTTGTTGCTATTTGACATTATCTAACAATTCGTTTACCATCCAAACAAGTTGTTTATTTAACCAAACAACTTTAACCAATTCTATAAGGAAATATAACTATGAACCCAATCGAAATCAAGGTGGAAATTGCTAAACGCGGTCTGACTCAAAAGCAAATGGCAGAAGAAATTGGAACGCGACCTGATACATTATCCCGCCTTATTAACGGATTTGCTTATTTTCCACTTATTGCCAAAGCAATTGAAGATCGCTACGGAATCATTATTCCGCCGCCAACTTCAAAAAGAATGCAAGGGGTCGAGTTAAAAAAACTTGTCGCTTAATTCAAAAATAGGGAGAAAAACAATGATTACTATCAGCCCAAAATTAAAAGTTATCAATAACCACGCTTACGCCAATTCATTGGATTTGGCTATGCACTTTCATAAAAGACACGATGATGTTTTAAGGGCAATCCGCAAAACATTGACGGACTGTTCTGAAGAATTCAATCTCCGCAATTTTACGGAGATTACCCGCCGAGATTCTCGCGGACGATGGCTTCCAGTTTTTAATCTTACTCGTGACGGATTTGCAATAGTTGCAATGTCTTTTACAGGCAAAGAAGCCACCAAATGGAAAGAAGCCTACATCAACGCCTTTAACGAGATGGAATTCCAGCTTAATCAAAAGGCAATGCAATCTCATAATTGGGAGCAATTAACTTTGCGTTTTCCTGAAGTTGCCGAAACTCTGCACGGCACTTATCCGTCGATGACCATTACTTACGCACTCGGGCGTTTGACCGAACTCGGCTTAATGATTCCGCCCATTTCCCGTAACCAAATTATTTCATTAATAAAAAACGGAAAACTGAAAGGCTTCAAAGATGATCGCCAATGGTGCATCTATACTGATTCTTTTAATTATTTCGTCAAACTTCGCTCAGGGCAATTTGCCTGAATTTCTTTAGGTTTTTAACCGCCCGGTTAAAGCCTAAATTTTTTTGCCCAAAATCGGCAAGGTCTTTTTTTTCAAGAAACAAGATAGAGGAAAGTCTGAAATGGAAAGTTGGGAAGTTTTAGAAATCGTTATCCCACGCAAGGCAAGTGAGAAAGTCGCACTCTTGTTGGGTGTTACGGCTGATTATGTTCGGCGTTGGAGACGTGAACCTGAAAGTGAAGATTCACCCAAGGCAAGCGGTCAACGGTCAATCTTAGATCGTATTTGCGATTTGATTGATGTTTGTTTTTTGGTCAACCCCAAAGATGTTTATTTGGTAATTCGGCATATCAACAACCATTACAACAATCTTGTCCAGACTCATTCAGTTGCTTTTGAAACGCAACATTGCCAAGCCAAAACCGCTGCCGAACTTTTGCAGGAAGCAGTTGAAGCGGTCAACCAATTAAATCTTGAGGCGTGTGACGATCAGACCTATATCGAACTCGTGCAGCTTCGCGCCAAAACAGATTCTGCTATTGCTCAAGTTGAAAAAACTTTGAGGATAAAGGATTAACGAAAATGAAAAAAATCAAAGTTTATAAAGGTTTTGTTATCGCCTTGGAGAAAGAATCAGGATTCTATGCAGTGTTTTTTCAAGATGAATGGTCAATGGGTGAAGGTTTTCGCACTGCCGAGATGGACGGCATTGGAACGATTCAACTATGTCAGGAATTTATTGATTGTTACTAAAGGAGAAAATTTATGTCAGCCCAAAATGAAAATAATGAGTTCAAAAATGAAATTTGGTTGTTTATTGGCAACCATTTAGATAAAGACAAAGTAGGTGTCACATTTAAAACAATTGGCGAGGATGGCACACCAACGGGAAATCCAATGTATTTCACTCCTGCAAAAAAAGTTTCATTTGCATCTGGAGGATTGTATGAACTTCCTGTCAAACGAACTTCCGATGACGGTGTTACCACACGCATCAGTGAAGCCAAATTTAAAGGAATGATTTCAGACAGGGATTTGCTGAATGAACTCCAACTCAAACAAAGAATCTTCAATGAAGATTTACGACAACGGCAACTTGAAAAGAAATACAAAAATGGTTTTGAACTTCCAGACAATTGGGGTGAAATCGTAGCACTTTACCGCAAGTGTAACGGCGCACAAAAAGAAACCTTTCGAGCAATGCTGATCAACAAATTAACCCAAGATGCTTGGAAAAAATAAGGAGTCTCTCTATGTCAGTTCAAACTAAATCACAACCAATTGATATAACTCGTGTCTTTGAATTACAGCAAACGATGTTTGACGGGATGACTGTTCTTCATAGTGCCTTAACGGAAATTTCCAACCTGCCAAGTTCCGAAGGTGTGGAAATGAAAATTATTGCTCAATCAGCATTGAACGAAGTTGAAAAGCAACTTGTTGGAGGTAAAAAGAATGCCTAAATCAAAAGTGAAAAAGAAGAAAACGTTGGAGCAGCTACAACACGGTGCAATGTGGGATTTGGTTAAGCGAAATATGACAGAAGACCAATTTAGGGACTGGATTTTTACCTTAACCAATGGTGAGTCGGAAAGCTCGGCAGCTTTGACCTTTGAAATGAAAAACCACGTCATCACTCAACTTGGCGGCACGGCTTTCACTCGTCCGAGCAAATCACGCCGGACAATGCAGCACGAACGTCAAAAAAATGGAGTTGAAACACTGGTTACTCCAACAATGATGGACTTGATGCGGAGCCGGTGGCGAATGGTTGAAGGTCGGACTGACGAAGGTTTGGAGCAATTAAGTCTCAACATTATCAAGGTCAAAAAACCGAGAACGACCAAGGAATGTTCAAAAGTAATTGAGGCTATCAAATCAATGAACAGCCGTGAAATTTCAAAGCAAAAAGCAAAGCAGGAGGCTGCTTAACTTGAAAGGTAAAACTCATCAACATTTTGAACTTGCTCCGGGTTGTATGGTCAAAGGCGATCCGAATATGAGTGCCGAAACTAAAGCCGCATTACTCAAAATGTTTGAGTCAGCCATTGAACAACTTAAAAAGTTTGGGACTAAAAACCCAAAACCGCGAAAGCGGATTAAATAAAAACTAACGGAGGTAGCCTCCCGAAGTTTCGAGACTCGGCGGAGTCTAAACCGCTCCGCCTTTTTTGAGAATAATATGTCAATTTTAAAAACTGTCACGGTTTACCAATGCGACGAATGCCAAAAGGTCACAACCGTCAAAAGCAACGAAGAATTCAAACAATTCGAGGCGGAATGGCATTCAAGTATCAATTATGATTTTTGCCCTCCTTGCCAGATGAAGGACACAACCCAAGCCCGAATCATTGAAGACAATAATAATTTGGCAGCAATTGATGGCAAATTTGCTGAAATTGAAAATCCCTTGAAAAAGATTTTGCCTGACTCCAAATGTGAACGCTGTTTCGATTCAGGTGTTTGGCTGACTCCGCGAAACAAAGTTGAGATTTGTCCAAACTTACAACTTGGGTTGAACCATCAAAGTCCAAACATAGCATCCTTTTTATTTTCTCGTGCAGCTCATCAGCTTAATGAAATTTCCGTGTGGGTTAGCCCTTTTTGTTTCGAGTTAGCACGAATCTTAACTCAATATTCAGCCGAAAATCCTTGTCCGCATACGGCACTTATAGATTGCTTTTATGCGGATACCAATCTAACCCAAGATGAAAAACAACGAAAATTAGAAGGACTTTTTGCCGAACTCAAAGAGGTTTGGATACTGCCAATCGGTTGCCGGGAAAATGAACCGAAAGGTTATTGGATTGATGTCAACCAAAAGGAGAAAACCTAATGTTTACATTTTTGTTTGTGGTTTGCGCTTATCTATTGATTTGTGGTTTGCACGCTCTCAATGAGTATTTGTTTGAAGAGGAAGAATAATGGCTAAACGATCAGAAACAACCTACGAAATTAAAACGGTCAGCAAAGCCTTGCAGGTTTTAATGGCACTGCAAAGTGAGGAATTTGTGCCGCTTCATATCACGGAAATTATGGAAAAAACCGGATTTCCGCGCAGCTTTTGCAACGAGGCTTTAATCACGTTCAAACTCAATGGCTTTGCTGATCAACCGACTAAAACAACTTGGATAGCTGGACGTAAATTGTTGAGTTTTTCTGCCCGATACAACGAAACAGTTATGAATGTTCTAAGCAAAAAATAGGAAGGAAAAAAAATGAAGAATGACAAACTTGAAAAGTTAAAAGACGATGCCGGACAAAGTGCTGTTTCCGCCCTTGCTTCCGCCGATGCACAGCAACGCCGGGACAATGCGAACAGGCTCATTGGCGGAATTATGGTCACCCATTCTCTTAGTGAGAAATTGGCTAGCGAAACAATCAAAGGAATTCAATTAATTCGGGATGAACAAATTTATAAATCTTTGGGTTATTCCGATTTCGTAACCTGTCTCAATGAGCTTCACGATCAGGGATTAATTACCTTTAATTACAAGCGATTTAACGAGCGTGAAGTTTTATTAAAAGAACACGGCGTGGCTGTTTACAACCTTTTGGAATCAGTTGATATAAAGATTTCCCGCCGCAAATTACTGACAGCCGGACAGGTTCAGGTGGAAGGGGAAAAGGTCATTATTGTATCTGAAAAGGATGGTGAACCTATCACGGAAGAAATTCCTGTCAGCGACCGCAAAAGACTGATTGCTTCACTTTCCACGTTAGCCGATAAGAACTTAGTGCTTGAGCAAAAGAACATCAATCTTTCCATTAAAAGCAAACAGGATCAAGACCAAATCAAACGGCTCAAAAAAGACTTGGAGGAAGCCAAATCACGACCGGGCGAAAAGTCGGTTGAAGCAATCGAATTTGAAGCCTATCAGAGAGCCACAGCTGCTATTGATGCGTGGGCTGAGATTGTTAAATCCTTTAAGCCAGAGCAAAAGGATAAATTCTCAGACCTGTTTCTTAAATCGCTGGCAAATTCCGTGTTTCGGGTTCAATCAGCCTATGACCGAAAACTTTTCAGTTTTAAGGCTGCCAGTAAAAGTGTGATGGAAATGAGCGCAAAGGAACGCGAAAAATATCTCGCTGAAAAGTTGAAAGACGTTGGCGAGGAAAATGATTTTGCCGAACTTGCCGAACTTTCAAACAAGCTAAATGAAGAGGCACTAGCCGATTCTTTCAATAAATAACCATTTTTTAAGGAGAATAATTATGAGCGAAAAACAAAAAAACTGGACAAACATCCAAGCACAAATCGCCGCTGATTTGTGTCTGACCTATGGGATTGACGAGGAAGAAATAATTTTCTTCGGGGATAATCCAAAACCATTATTAAGTTACGAAGCAACTTGTGTCTTGTGCAATCAATTAACCAATTTGAAAGGTATTCAAATTGAACCAGTTGCCAGTCCTTTTCAGGACTCCTTTACGGTTCGCTGCATTTTGACTCTTAACAATGGAGACAAACGTGAATCGTGGGGTGTCACTAACAAGAATGAAATAGTTGATGGTGCAACATTGTCCGAGTCTCAAATCTTTCAGTCCGCGAGTTCAAAAGCCATTCGGAATGCACTTCGAGCCGCAGGAATTGATCTCATCAGACTTCATAATCAAATGAAAAATGGGGAAAACGAATTGATTTATAGTCCAACTAAAAATGCAATTACTACTCTTCTTGCACAGGCTCATATTCTTGGCAAAGAGGCTGAACTTATTATTCTTGATCCTGTCACCAAACAGGTAGATAAAACGGCTTGGCATCGTTTGATCAGAAACCGTTACGGTAAAAATCACAGCAACGAATTATCTGAAGCTGCGTTGACTGATTTTGTCGCAGTTTTGAAAACACTTGTTCCGCAAGGTCAAGTATTGGCAGCATAACTCCCAACTGGCGGAGGTCTTATCAGCCCAACCTCCGCCTGATTTCTTCAAAAGGAAAACAAGAAAACAATGAACAGTAAAGTTGGCAAATTAGCCAAACAAGAAATAAAGGATTGTCTAGGACGCTGCACCACGCCAAGAGAGCGAAGTGCCGAGGCTGAGCGTTTGGCAAATCATTTCAAAATTTCCAAAGACCGTGTTTACGCGATTTTCAGAAAAGAAAGAGACGACAAATCAGAACGTAAAACCCGGAGCGATAAAGGTAAGCGGGTTGCCAGTATTATGGAAAATGAGGGATTAAAAAAGGCTGCTTCAATTGTTCTCAAAAATAATCTTGATCCTTATAAAGCCTTGGCACAAGTAAGATTGGAGGGTTACGAAATTCCGGTAGCAGACGAAACTTTTGTCAGATATTTAGCCGAAAGCGGTCTGAATCGCAAAACCCGCCGCAAAGGTAAAACAAACTACCGACGATTTCAGGCAGAATTACCGGGCGATGTTTACCAAGCCGATATTTCGGGACTTAAAGAAAGATTTTCCTATGATGTTACTACTCGCAAGATCGTCAAAGTTACAGTTTTAGAAGAGTCCAAAAACCATCCGAACGAAAATAAAAACCGGATTAATGTTTGGCGTTTTGCCCTGATTGATGATTTTTCCCGCCGTGTTTATTTGAAATATTTTGCCGTTGATAAACCAAGTTCCAGTCATTTTATTGAATTTTTCCTCGAAGCCTATCAGGAGCTTGGAGTGCCGAAAAAACTTTATACGGATAACGATGCCATCATTAAACACGGACGCACCAAACGAGCTTGCCAGATTCTTAACAAAGCCCTTGCTGAAAGCGGTGGTTACGAACAAATAAAAGACGATGAAACCGGATACGAGCAAGTTTTTCACGAACCCGGTAATTCAAGAGCTACCGGAAAAATCGAACGTCTGCATCAAACCGTTGAAGAATATGAAAAATATTTAGGTTTATATATTGACCAAGGCAGAATCATCACTTTAGAAGTCCTTGACCGATTTGCCAAAAACCTGATCGAACAATTAAATAATGTCATTCACCGGGCTACCGGAGAAAAACCGATTGACCGTTGGAATTCTAAACGGCATTTAGTCCGCACCATTGATGCCCAATTATTAAAGTCTGCCTTCCTCGTTGATGAATTTGAAGTGCTGATTAACGGGGATTTAACTATTCGGCACAAAGGCGAAACCTATCAACTTCCGAGCGATGAAATATTTATCAATTTAGTTGCGGCTCAAAGCAAGAAAAATAAGGTCAAAATCATTTTGCCGGATGACGCGGATTTCCTGATCCTGATAGATTTCGACGGCAACGAGTATGAGATTGATAAAGCCATTGCCACGTCGGATGCCTTTGGTGATTTCAAAAGTTTACCCGAAGAGCAATCAGTTAGAAATCGAAAAGAACTTATCAAATTTGCCAAGGAAAATGCCAAGGCAGAAAAGGCAGCCCTTAAAGAAGGTCAGCAACCAAAACCGATTGCAATTATTGATACACCGACTGAATTTCAAAAGACCAATGTTTTGGGCTTTCCTAAACCGAAGGTTGATGTTACCGAACGGATTATTAAGAACCTTGCCGAGCAGAGAACAGAACAGAAAAAGGAAGTCACCAACCCGATCAGTGAGGTTAGAAAGATGGCTTATTCCGGGAAGTTGATTACTTTTTGGGATGCAGTCAACCAGTTTCAAGAAAAGTTTGCCAGCAAAGCTGAGTGCAAAGAGTTTTTGCTTTTGAAATGCTTTAAAGACAAAAACGACAAACAATCCGAAACGCAAGTTCGTGAAATTATTGAGGCGCATTTTATCGAAATTTCACAACTGCGAATCGCAAATTAGAAAAGGAGAAGTTATGGCAATTAAACAAGACAAATGGCTACCAAGCAAGATTTTTGCCGAAAGGTTTGAGGCTTTTCGGGAAAGGTTTGGACTGTCTTATTCTGACCTGAATAAAATCTGCGGTAATTCACGCTGGACAAGTCGTTCAAGTTGTTATCGCCTCTGTGCGAACTCAATGGCTCCGCAAAGTTACCGTGAAGCATTATCACGAATTTCCCCAACTATCGAAACTTGGGTGTTTCAGCAAGATTTATCAATCGAAGAAAAAGAAGAGATTTTAGTTAATTTATTTCCGCTATGGAAGGAGAACAAAGACGAAATGGAAAAAATAAACAGACAAGAATTAACGAGTGCAGCAATTAAGTTTTTCGGATTATCAAAAGACCCCTTTGACGTTGATATGATCCCGATGGAGTTCTTTACCACTGACAATCTTGATGAGGTTGCCAAACGAATTAAAGATGCGGTTCGTGACCGCCGTTGGGTAGTGATTACCGGAGGAGTCGGAGTTGGTAAATCCGCAATGAAATTCCGCATCGAACGGGAGCTGCTTGAGGAAGGCAATTGTCGTCTTATTTATCCTGAATTCTTTGAAATGTCCGAGGTTCAAGTGCATTCGATTGCCCGGTCACTTTTAGAAGAATTTGAAGTATCAGTCCCGCACGATAAGACATCCCGCGTCCGCAAGATCAGGAATCTTTTAACCTCTTTACGGATAGATGAAATCAGTGTTGGTTTAATCTTCGATGAATGTCACCACCTCAACGATAAAGTGCTTATTTCGCTCAAAAATTTTTGGGAAATGAAGGACAAAGAATATAACCGCTTGCTCTCAATCGTCCTGTTCGGTCAACCAAAATTTATCCAATCTACCTTGCGGGATGCCCGTTTTCAAGAAATTTCAGAGCGCATTATTCATATTGAAATGCCTTCAATCCGTGAATGTGCCGAGGAATATTTACAGCACAAACTCGAACTTGCCGAAGGCAATATGGCTGAACTTTTTGAGCCAAAAGCAATTGAGAAAATTTGCAGCGTTGCTCAAACTCCGCTCCAATTGGGTAATCTTGCCAACCTTGCTTTGATGACTGCTTTTGCTGAAGAAGAAACTCAGGTTCTGGAATCAATGCTCAAAATCAAGGATACACAACCGCAATTCCGCACGATTAGGAAAGCAGCGTAAGGAGGAAATGATGGGAATTTATAATTATGGATTAAATTTTGATGCTTTACGCGGTGCAAATATTGCACGTTTACCACAGTTCAAAGACAAACACGGTAATCTGGCACACTCAAAACTGGATGGTTCAGATTGGTCTCCGGCTCAATGGCTGCAAGCCTTTATCGGTGAAGTTGGAGAGTATGCAAACATTCGCAAAAAATTTGAGCGAGGTGATTTATCACGCGAAGAATACGAGGTTTTAGCAACAAAAGAGTTGGCAGATATTCAGACCTATCTTGATCTATTGGCTCTCCGTGCGCTTGATAAAGATGATTTCATCCATCCGACAGGCATTGATTTAGGCAGAGCAACAATCCAAAAATTCAACGAAGTTAGTAACCGAGTTGGTAGTAATGTTCGTCTTGATGCTGATGATTGGCATTACACGGAGGTTCAAGATAATGGCAAGTAAATACGAGTTGATTTATCAGACATTGGTTTATGTTGGAGCCGAGCTAGTCGAGACAATTACCAATGTAACGGATGATCTTGAAGCAAATATGGAGGTCAATCTTTGGAATGTTCACGGACGCGGTTTGATCGTTGTTTCTAACGATCACGACGATTGCGGGCTATATCAATTCGTTGGATTAAACGGCGATCCGGTTACCAAAGATTTGGATTTCATTGAAAAATTTGCGGCTCAAAATAAAGAATTTCAAGCATTAAAAAATTCTTTCGAGGAAGCCACAAAACACGATAGAGAATTAGTTGATTGGAGGAGTAGAAATGTCTGAAAACTCTTTTCAATGCGTTGATAAAAACGAGAATTTAGAGTCCTGCAAAGGATGTAAAAGTTTTGATTTTCAAATGAGTCCGACTCAGGAAAATTCAATCATTTGCGCCCATTGCGGACTTTTCCTCAAACAACTTGAGTCATCGCCCAAATCAGCCGGAGAAATCCTTGAAGGAATGTTGGAATTTGCGAGGAGAAATACGGAGTAATTTATGAAAGAACATTCAAAAGTTAAATGCGCATTGGCTGTTAAATTAACACCTGAACAGTTAGATCAAACCGCTGATTTAAGACAGCAGCATCAAGAATCAATGGGACTTGTTATTGGTTCGTTGGGAAGAAATAAAGACGATGAAGCAGTTATTGCTCTAAAACTTCTTCCGAACGATTTGGGACAAAAAATTATTAATTTACTTGACGAATATTATGCCGATTGATTACACACGCTATCCCGAAAATTGGCACGAATTCAGCCGGAAAATCCGGTTTGAACGTGCCAATAATTGTTGTGAAAAATGTGGTGTTCATAATCACGCTATCGGTTATCGCATTGAGGGAAAGTTTCAGTTGTTTGAAGACATTGAAGAAATGAGTCTTTATGTGGCAATGACTATTCGCGGAGAAAATGGCTACTCAGAATCGAAAGCACTTGTAAATGATTATATTTTTCATATTTTAGAGGAGGGTGAAACCCTTCCAATCATCATTGTTTTAACAGTTGCTCATCTTGACTCCATTGGAGACATTTGTAATTGCGAGGAAAAAACAGGAAAAAAATGTTCTATCGAAGAACACGTTTTAGCCTTATGCCAAAAATGCCATTTAACTTATGACACCGAACGCCATAAATTCAATTCTCGAAGGAGCCGAGCTAAGAAAGTCGGTCAACCTTGGTTGGCTGATTGGGACGCAAGATTTTAATAAGTTTTGGGGGTGATTATGAACGAAGTCATTACAGATTGTAGAACAGAAGAAGGAAAAATAATTGGTTTAATTGATTCAATTATTTTCATCGCTCGTGTTTTGGCAGAAAAGGATTTGTCTTCGGCAGCGGTTCAATCTGCCTTAATGGATTTTCGTAACGACGAAGATATTCAAAGGCTTATTTCAATTCAAGAAATTCAACCTCATTGGGAAGTTGTAATTGATAAAGATACTGAAGGTTCAAATGATGAGTTTTATCGCGTTCGATGGTCTAAACCAACTGCTAACGGTTTTTGGTATGCAGCACATTACGGAGGCAATGGCTCATCAATGAACAAGTCTATGGCTGAATCAACAGCAGAGCGTTGGAATGACGAAAAGAAACTACCTTTTATTTAGTTATGAAAAAGAAAGTAAACCTTTATAACGTTTTTTACGATGGCAAATTTATTAGGCAAATTTCAGCATATAACCAAAATCAAGCGATTTTATTTGTAAGAGATTTAGTTATTGAAAAGCCCATTAAGAAGAAGAATTTCCGTGCTGAACTTGTTGATCATGGTGAAATAAAGGAAGAATAAAATGATTATCTACGACCTCGAAATTCAAAAATTAGTGCCGCCGCGAGACGGTAAAATTCTGCCTGATTTTAATTATTGTGCAGGTTGGACTGATTATGTCGGAATGGGCTTGGCTTGCTTGGCTTTGTATGATTGCGTCCGTCAGGAATATCACGTTTTTGATGAGTTCAATTTAGATCAAATTCAAAAGCGTTTTGATAAAACGGATTTGATAGTTGGATTCAATATTTTGAAATTTGATAACAATATCCTCCGGGCTTATGACATCAAGATTCAAGACTCAAAATGCTACGATCTGTTAGCCGAAATTGCACGAGCTGCCGGAACGCCAAATGACTTCAAAGGTCTTTCTCTCAATGCCATTTGTGAAGCAAATTTCAAATCAGGTAAGACAGGCGATGGCGCAGATGCACCGAAACTCTATCAGACAAAAAACTTTGGCTCTCTATTTAATTATTGTATGGCTGATGTGCGCTTAACCAAGAAACTGTTTGACCGCGTTATTGATGCAGGTCACATTATCAATCCGCGAAATAATCAATGGATTCGCGTTAATCGTCCGAGGTAAATTTGAATGAAAATACAAAGAAGTTGGGCAATGCCTAATGCTGCTACATTTTCAATTAAACCAATTGGAAACCTCGTTAAAAAGTATCTTCAATATTCAAAAGTTTCTATTGACCCTTTCGCAAGAAACAACAGTTGGGCAACTTTTACAAACGACTTAAATCCGAAAACTATTGCTAAATCACATAAATTTGCGTTGGAGTTTTTAGAAGATTTGAAAACAAAACAAATAAAAGCTGATTTGATAATTTTCGACCCGCCTTATAGCTTGCGACAAGTCAAAGAAGTTTATCAAGGTGTAGGCAAAGATTTTACTTATGCCGATTCAATAAACGCTGGACATTGGTCAAAAGAAAAAAATATTTGTGCGGATTTGTTACAACAAAACGGCTACTTTTTGCATTTTGGTTGGCATTCTAATGGACTTGGAAAAAAAAGAGGCTTTGAAATTGTTGAAGTTTTATTGGTTGCTCACGGTAGATGCCATAATGACACAATTTGCACCGTTGAAAAAAGATTATAGAGGCTGAAAATTCAGCCTTTTTTAACGCTTAAATCACAGAATTGATTACATTTCAGAGGCACGATTTAGCCTCTTTTTTGTTGTGTTTTATGGTATAATATTACCTATGCGAAACAAGAAATTTGCCTTTAGAACAAAGACTTGCCCAATTTGTAAGAATGATTTTTCAGGGCATTTTCCACAAAAAAGAATTTACTGTTCTCGCTCGTGTGTCTATGTTGGAAATGCTCAAAAACGCACGAAAGGAAAGGTTTGCACTTGTGATTTTTGTGGTAAGGAAATTTATCGTGATAAAACTAGGCTTGAATCTGCAAAAAATTATTTTTGTTCTCAAAATCACGCCAACGAATTTCAAAAAAGAAATAAAGCTGAATATATTTGCAAAACTTGTGGCAAATCTTTCTCTAAATCAAAATCCTTTGAAAAGTTTGGAAACGTCAAATATTGTTCTCAAAAATGCTATCGTTCAAATCCTGATTTCCGCAATCATTTAATAAATAACAATGTAAATCTGCAAAAAGGAAAGCAGACTAAAATTGAAACTATTGGCTATCAAATTCTTGATGAACTTAATTTAAATTATAAACCTCAATATTTAATTGCTGAAAAGTTTTGTGTTGATGCACTCGTTAATAATAAATTAGTTGTCCAATTCGATGGTGATTATTGGCACGGCAATTCTGAAAAATATCCTGTTTTAGATTCTCGCCAAAAACGTCGCCAAAATCTTGATAAATCTCAAGACAAATACTTATCAAAATGCGGATATAAAATATTAAGAATTTGGGAACACGAGTTTGCAAATCTTGATTCTGTCCGAAATAAAATCATTCAAAGCCTTGCGCAAAGGTTAGAACGAGGTGAATGAAAGAAATTATGGAAGAATTGGAAGGAGTCATATTAACAGGCAATATAGTAAAAGATGGTGAGATAATATTAACTGACCAAAGTGCCCAATTTTCATATAATCAAAAAAAATCAAGATTGGGTAAAACAGCTTATGAGTTTCATTTAACTCTTGAAGAGAAACCTTCATTAGAATTGCAGGATAAATGTAAATTAGTTACTAAAGATAAAACCATAAACTTGGTGGTTTCTCGTCTTGATTATCCATTAGAAAGGCTTTGTTTTATAACTTTTGTTACTGACCTTCGGAGTTGAGAAACATTATGTCTTCAGACATTTACAGCGTGTTGCCCTTGCCAGTCCATCTTGGTGCAATTAAAGACCGGGAAAATAACTCCATCAAGCCATTTGTTGGAGTTTATTTTCCAGTTGAACTTTTGCAAAAAATGGGTTGGACTGAAAAAACAAATTTAGTGCTTTCGGTTGAAAAAGGCTTTCTGAAAATTGAGAAATCTGATAATCCAGAGACTATTGTTTATGATATAAATGAATTGGTTTATGAACCTTTTGAAGATGATTTGTAGTTTTTATGAATATAAAATACGTCTGTGAAATTTGTGAATCTCAATTTGATAGTGCCGTTGAATGTTATGAATGTGAGAAACAGCCACCCAAACGAGCAAGATTTGCAAAAGGCGAAGTAATCTATGTTCTTTCTTATTGGGTTTTAACAAAAGAAAAACCATTTAGGAGCGAAATAATTAAAGATATAGTGAAAATTGGACATCACTTTGGTTACGTTTTGAGTAATACTTTCAAGAAACGAATTACAAGCAAAGAGTGGAGTGAGCCAAATCCATTTAGAGAATCTTACCAAATTCTTAATCACCAAGACTTCCTAATTGGTAATTATAAACGTCCAGCTTTGGAAAATGAAATATATCGAATTGGAGATTCAGTAGAGAATTTTACGGTTGCAACTGATCCAAGCCACATTTATACGATTACTAAAATGCAAGTAACAATGGAAACAATAGACCGTGATTATTAGATGTTTGATTTAGGGCAAACAAGATAAATGAGGGAAATGATTTTTTGACTATGGCAAAAAGTTCCGGGGCATCAATTCACAAACTTATCATAAGTTTCCGAAGAATATCGTGTTTGAAATGGGTTCATTATCGTGTATCCCCACAATTCCCTGCCACTATGTAACCAGATTAGTTACATACTTTTGTTTAGTCAAGTCCCAAATAGAATTTATTAATTTTTTTGGGTAAAATATGTAAAGATTTTAAGCCAAATTACTTATGAGTGTTGAGTCAGAAATTACAGGAAGCGGGATTCTAAACTTTCTCGCTTGCGTCTTGGTTGCCGGGGTTTCAATTTTGATCGGCGGCAGTATGTTTTTCGGATTATTAATGGAGCCGGATAAAGCTGAAACATTTTTGTTTCTAGTTAGTTTTGGCGCAATGCTCGGCGGTATCGGTTGTGCAATAAATTGCCTTTATATCATTACCAAAAGAAGGATTAAATGGCTTTATTATCTTGCGTTTGTAGTCGGAATTACCGGTTATGGGATGGCTGTTTACGGAGAAGCTATGTATTTAAACAGTTAACCGGTTTTATCCAATGAAATTGAGTGATAAACTGAAAAAAATTATTGAAAACATTGTAAATATCAAAGATGAATCAAACATATATTAACGAATTAAAAAATCACATTGGCGAAGAAGTCACGCTAAAAGGTTGGCTTTATAACTCGCGTTCCAGCGGGAAATTGGTCTTTTTGCAGCTGCGTGACGGCACGGGCATTGTGCAATGCGTTTGCTTTAGACCAAATAACGAAGAAGTTTTTGAAAAGGCAAAATCGCTCGGTCAGGAATCTTCAATCATTGTTACGGGAAAGGTAAAAGAAGATACGCGTTCCGCAATCGGAGTCGAATTAGACGTAACTGGCTTGGAAGTTATCCAAAACGCCAGTGAATATCCAATTACCCCCAAGGAACACGGAACAGAATTTTTGATGGACAACCGCCATTTGTGGATTCGTTCCAAAAAGCAGCACGCCGTTTTGAAAGTCCGCCACACAGTTATCAAAGCCACACGAGATTTCTTTGACAACAACGGATTTATTTTGGCAGATACCCCAATTTTCACGCCCGCTGCTTGCGAAGGAACAACCACGCTTTTTGAAGTTGATTATTTTGACGACGACAAAGCGTATTTGACTCAATCCGGACAACTTTACAATGAAGCAACCGCTGCCGCATTTGGTAAAAGTTATGCTTTCGGACCCGTTTTCCGCGCCGAAAAATCCAAGACTCGCAGACATTTAACCGAATTTTGGATGGTCGAACCCGAAATGGCTTATGCCCAATTGGATGATGTAATGACGCTCGGCGAAGGTTTGATTAAATTCATCGTCGAAAGAGTTTTAGCTGACAGACGAGACGAATTAGCTGTTTTGGAACGAGATGTGACCAAGTTGGAAGCCATTTTGGAAAAAGGTTTTCCGCGTGTGCATTACGACGAAGCTGTAAAATTGCTGAAAGAAGGTTTTGCCAAAGGCGAGCTTGATAATGATTTTGAATGGGGCGGAGATTTTGGCGCACCTGATGAAACCTATCTTTCCAAACAATTTGACGCGCCAGTTTTCGTTCATCATTTCCCGGCTGTCATTAAAGCCTTTTATTTTGAAAGAGATAAAGATCGTCCCGAATGTGCGCTTGGAGCAGATTTGCTCGCCCCCGAAGGCTACGGCGAAATCATCGGCGGAGGTGAACGGGCGATGGATTTGGAATTTTTAGAACAACAAATCGAACATCATAATCTGCCGAAAGAAGCTTTTGAATGGTATCTTGATTTACGCAGATTCGGCACAGTTCCCCACGCCGGTTTCGGAATGGGAATCGAACGCTGCACCGCCTGGATGTGCGGCATCGAGCATGTGCGCGAGACAATTCCTTTCCCAAGAATGCTTTACAGGTTAAAACCGTAATAAAATTCACAAAATGGATAAAAATAAAATTTTCAAATTGTTACTTTTTATTTTTGCCCCCCTAATTACTTTGATTTTGGTTGTGGTGTTTTGGTTTTGGAAATCCGAACCAACGCCTCAACCGAATTCAGATAATTCCACTAATAAAACCATTGAAAATGTTTCAAATAAACTTTCTCCAACTCCTCAAATAAAAGGGATTAAAGATGAAAAACTTCAACGTCAAACAGATGCGTTAGTGCCTCTGTTCGGGAATTTTCAATCAGTTCCCGTTTTTGTGGTTGATGAACCGGTCAATCATTCCAGAGCAGGTGCAGAACCGGGAGTTGCTTATGCCGAGTGTGACCGAAAAAACGTGCCAACAATTTATGTCAAAAAAGAGTTTTATCAAAAAGCTAATCCCAAAATGCTGACCAATATCCTCAAACACGAATTGACCCACGCCTACTTTTGCCGCCAAGGAATCCAAGCCGGACACGATGAACGCTGGCGCAAAAAATTTACCGAAGTTGGCGGATTTGGCAATTAACGAACAAATTTATAGAAATTTCGTTTTAGTTGGTGTTACCATTTTTAGAACGAGGTGAAACTATGGATTTAGAAAATTTTAAGGGCGCAGGCGGAACATCGGGCGGAGTTGCACAATTTCTTATTGGTTTGGCGATGGCTGTCGCGGGTGCATATATGCTTATCAGCCGGGTGACTGTGTCTAGCGGATTTTGGTATTGGAACGGCTACAATACTTTTGGCGCGTCGCTGATTCCCTTGATTTTCGGAATCGGGTTTGTTTTTTTCAACGGCAAATCAATCATTGGTTGGATTCTGGTTTTTCTCAGTTCGGTTATCATAATTACCGGAATAATTATGAATCTGCAAATCTACTTTGCTCCGACAAGCCTTTTTAACACAATAATTATGATAATTCTTTTTGCGGGTGGTTTGGGATTAATTGCCCGTTCAATTGTTGACCGCGAATAAATTGAAGCAAGATTTTTCTCACCCCCCGTTCTGCCATTATGAGAATAAATGGTATTGGCTTAACTTTTTTAAGTGTTTCTACACCCGACGAAAACGGCATTTCTTTTGCCACAACCTGGTTTACTTTTGCATATCTGCCAATTTTTCCGATCAGACGAAAAAGAGTGCGTTTTCTTCCACATCAGGGTTCTGGATTTTCCTTTGAATTCATTTCAGACGAAAAATTGGATTTGAGTGAAATTTTTAAAACCTATCTATTTGGTTGGCTTATTTACCCTTTATTACTCGGCTTTCCTGCAATTTTGGCTCACAAAAATATTTGGCAAAAAATCAGTTTACCTGAATCAATTCATATTGGTTACATTATCTTTTCAGTAATTTGGGCACTTGTTTGCGGCTGGAAATTATTGGATTGGCACGAAGCAAAATATCGCCCACGTAACAAATGATTTTTGCACATTTTTTAGTTATCAAGTTAAAATTCTGGAATGCAACTTTCAGGAAATCACAAAATTTCGGCTGAACAGATCGCGGATTTTCAAACCAATGGGCATATTTTGTTGCGTGAAGTTGCCACCAACAAAGAAATTGATTTTTATCGTCCGATTATTTCAAAAGCTACTTATCAACATTCCAAAGAAACCCGTAAATTATCTGAACGTGACACTTACGGCAAAGCATTTTTGCAAATCACGAATCTCTGGGAAATTGATGAACAAGTTAAAAGTTTTGTTTTTGCCCGAAAATTTGCCCAAATTGCCGCCGTTTTGTTGGGAGTTGAAAAAGTGCGGCTTTATCACGACCAAGCTCTTTTCAAAGAAGGCGGCGGCGGTTACACACCTTGGCATCAAGACCAATTTTATTGGAATTTGGACACGGCAAACACAATTACAATGTGGATGCCGTTGGTTGATGTTTCGCCGGAAATGGGTTTGATGAAATTTGCTAGAAAATCGCATCAAAACGGACTGTTTGAAACGATTACGATTTCGGATAAATCAGCAGAAGTTTATTCTCAAATCATTGAAAATAATCAGTTTGAAATTTCCACGCCTTGTTTGATGAGAGCGGGCGATGCAACTTTTCATTACGGACACACGATCCATTGCGCCGATTCAAATCAAAGCGAAATAACCCGCGAAGTTTTCACCATTATTTATTTTGCCGACGGGGCAAGAATTACAAAACCGATCAATAATTTTCAAAAAGCCGATCACGAAAGATGGCTCGATTCGATTGCCGTTGGCGAGTTGGCAAACGGAAAACTTAATCCGATTTTAAACACTTAATTTCTAATAGTTTGACTAAAATTTACAAATTTAGATTTTCCCAAATTTACTTTTCAAAGTTATAATCTTCCAAAATGATGCCGCGAACAATTTTATTTCAAATAAAAGCCAAAGAATCGCTTTTGCCCGGAAATTTCACGGTTTACAGGGCTTTACCGCGACGTGAGCTAAGGCGGGTTGGGGGATTCGTTTTTTTGGATCATTTTGATTCTGAAAACGTAACTCCCGAAATGTTTGATGTTCCTCCGCATCCGCACATCGGACTTCAAACGGTAACTTACCTTTTTGACGGCGAAATTCTTCATACCGACTCGCTTGATTTTCAGCAAAAAATTGAACCGGGAGCAGTAAATTGGATGACCGCCGGAAAAGGAATTACTCACTCGGAACAGGTTTTGGAACTGCAAAAAAGAATGCACGGAATTCAAAGTTGGGTAGGTTTGCCGCAAAATAAACGAAAAATTGAACCGTCGTTTGAACATTTTGATAAGGAAAATTTGCCCGTAGTTGAATTTGAAAATTCTAAAATTCGTGTTCTCGCGGGAAACTTGGCAGAATACAGTTCGCCAATTCCGACTTTTCAGGAGTTAACTTATCTGGATTTTGAAGTTCAGGCAAATTGTAAATTGGGCATTAAAACCAATTCCCAACACGAACTGGCGGTTTATCTTTGCGAAGGCTCGATTGAAATTGGAGATCAAACTGTCGAACGATTTTCTCTGGTAAAATTGTCCGATAATGAAGTGGATTTCATTTTTTCCAGTCCAAACGGAGCGAGATTTGTTTTGTTCGGCGGTGAAAAATTGCCGGAACCGACGGTAATTTATTGGAATTTTATTACCGATACCATGGGCGAGGCTAAACAGGCTTTAATAGATTGGGAAGAAGGTAAATTTCCCGAGGTTCGTAAATATTCTAAAATACAGGTTGGCAAGGATTAATTCATAAAAAATGCGGAAAAAGTTTTCATTTTTTTATTTTTCAATTCTAAGTTTGTTTTTTTTATGTTATTTGGTAGATTCTTTTGCCCAAAACCCTGTTAAAGACCTAAAGCCAACCGTCATTTTAATTTCCCTTGACGGTTTTCGCTATGATTATCTTGATAAATATCAGCCGCCTTTTCTCAACAAATTAGCCAAAGAAGGCGTTCGTGCCAAATGGATGATTCCTTCGTTTCCGACCAAAACTTTTCCGAATCATTACGCGATTGCAACTGGGCTTTACCCCGAACATAACGGCATTGTCGAGAATAATGTTTATGATTACGGCGAGGTTTTTTCGATGTCAGATCGTGAAAAAGTTCGTGACCCGCGATGGTGGTTGGGGGAACCAATTTGGGTAACCGCACAAAAACAAGGACAAATTGCTTCTTCATATTTTTTTCCGGGAACCGAAACCAGAATTGAAGATGAACAGCCGAAGATATGGCGAGCCTATAACGGCAAAGTCCCAAATGAAATGCGAGTTGATAAGGTTTTATCATATTTTGATTTACCCAACAAAGAACGTCCAACCATGATAACTTTGTATTTTTCTGATACTGATGATACCGGACACGAATTTTCGCCCGAAGCAGAAGAAACAAAATATGCAGTTTGGAATGTTGACCGTTATCTACAACGTTTATTTAACGGATTAAAACAACGAAAAATTGATAAAAAAGTTAATGTCATCATTGTTTCCGATCACGGAATGGCAACCTATTATCCGAATCAGGTTACTTTTTTAGACGATTATTTTAATTTGGATGAAATGACCGAAAAGATTTTATGGACAAATGAAATAATCCAGATTTTCCCCAAGCAAGGGAAAACCGAAGAGATTTACAGCAAAATAAACAACTTGCCGCATACGACCTGTTGGCGGAAAGCCGAAATCCCCACTCGTTTGAACTATTCTGACAGTAATCGAATTGCCCCAATTGTTTGCTCATCAGAAAAAGGCTGGATTACAACCAATCACAAAAAATACGATGACTGGTATAAAGATTTAGACGATTTGACCAGACCGCGCGGTGCACACGGATATGACAACAAATATCAGGAAATGCAGGCAACTTTTATTGCTCACGGTGGAGACTTCAAGAAAGGCTATGTGGCAGAACCCTTTGAAAATGTTGAAGTTTATAATTTGATGTGTAAGATTTTGGGACTTAAACCCGCCACTAATGACGGAAAGCGGGACTTAGCCAAAGAATTACTGAAATAACGAGAAAAGACGAAACAACTTAGTCGCGTCTTTTAATTACCCCAGAATCTACTGTATTTCCGGTTCTTGAAATCACTTGAAAATACATATCATCTTTCCAAATTTCAATCAGCATAAAGGATAAATCTTGGTCAAAACCTTTATCAGTTAATTCCGAATTTTTTCTGATATTTCCATCACGAAGTTTTCCACCCGCTCCGGTAATAAAATAGTAGATTCCGTTTTGCGGCTTGATCCGTTCGTAAAAATGTTCGTGTCCGGTAAAAACAACGTCAACTCCATATTTTAGAAATAATGGCTCAACAATTTGTCTAATATCTTTAGAAGAACCATGCTGCGCTCCCGATGAATACGGCGGATGGTGCATAAAAGCAATTTTCCATTTTGCCGTATCTTTCCCTAATTCATTTTCCAGCCATTGAATTTGACGTTTGTCCATATAATTGCTGTTGAGGGCATAAAATGAAATTCCATCTTTATTAAAACGGTAATATTCATCACCTTTCATATTGAATTTTTCGTAAAAACGTTGGTTTGCTTCATCATGATTCCCGAGCGAGGCATAAAATTGGACACCGCCATCCAACAATGGTTTATATGGCTGTTCAAATTTTAATTTCATATCAGCTTCCTTTTCGCTGCCATAGATATTGTCACCCATCATTATTACAAACTGATATGGAAAAACCTGCCGGTAATTAACCATTACCTGAGCCAACTGGTTCTGCTCTTTAGTTCCGCTCCCAGTATCTCCGATTGCCAAAAAACGTAATGAACCTTGTTGTAACGGTAAGGTCAGAGTTAGATTTTTTTGAGCTGCTTGACCAGAAGGTCCCTGTGCATTGGAGATTTGAACCTGAAAGCCAAAAACAAAAATTATAAAAGACATTAAAAAATTGCTTATTTTTCTCATTATCACCTCAATTTGAATGTTTTAAGGAAGAGTATTGGTTATAAAATCAATGATCAATCCGTTTTCCTTGTCAACCAATAAAAAGTTGCTCCCAACGAAACGATACCAAAGTTCTTTCGGTAACTGCGGGAGTGCCAAAAGAAGCGTTGGAGGCATTTCTAATTGCTCTTTTTCCGAGGGATACGGAAAATTCACCTTTAGAGGAATGGTTTTTACTTCGGCTGTTAAAATTTTCTTTCTCAAATCTGCCCTTTCTTGAGGTTCAAACTCAAATTTAATGATCCGCCGAAACATTTCTGTAGCCTCAGGGGTAAAAATATCACCCTGTTTCGCATTGGTTCGAACCGTTTGCACTGCTTTTTGCAAATTTAATTTATGTTCTTCAATTTGTTCTGCTGTTGCTTTGTCAGGAATTTTTGTGATTGATGAAGCAGCTTTTTCACGGATTTTGATATATTCCTTCGCCTGCTTTTCAAAATCAGCAGAAACCTTCTTATCTTGAGCCGAAGGCGCATTTTGCGCTAAAATAAACATCGGTAAAATCGTAATGCTGATGATTGAACTTATGAATAAATTGTAATAATTTTTTACACTTTTCATAACAAAACACCTCTCTTTAACCCAAACTAGGCAACAGGTATGCCATTTTGAGATTTTTGGGCTTAAACGAGAGTTATTTTCATCAGCGAGATTTAATAAATATCTAGTTTTATTTGATTTGGATAAAAGTTGAGAGACTGTTTCTGAAAATTAAAATAAATTGTTTTGAGTATTTGAAGTAATCCTAAAAACGTATTATTTTTAGACAGAATTATTATACCTTTGATAACTTTTACCAAAATCTATCAAATAAAAAAGTTAAGATTCATACGACCAAGGAATTAAATCAATTGAAACCGACTGATATAAAAGACCCTGAATATTTTCATAAGGTAGTTGACTGCCAATATGCCTGTCCGGCGCATACTCCCGTTCCAGAATACATTCGGCTGATCGCACAGGAAAAATATACCGAAGCCTATATGATCAACTGGGATTCCAATGTCTTCCCGGGAATTTTGGGCAGAACCTGCGACCGTCCGTGCGAACCTGCTTGCCGGCGCGGGCGGGTAGAAAAAGAACCCGTCGCAATTTGCCGTTTAAAGCGTGTTGCCGCCGATAATAAAAATGGTGCTAAGGATTTAATGCCTAAAACTCCGTTTCAAGCGAACGGCAAAAAAATTGCCCTGATCGGTGCGGGACCTGCTTCCTTAACGGTTGCTCGTGACCTGGCTCCCCTTGGCTATGAAATTCACCTCTTTGACGAACAGGTCAAAGCCGGCGGATTTATGTTGAGCCAAATTCCTTCGTTCCGTTTACCCGAAACCGTTCTGGATGAAGAAGTTAATTATATTCTTGATTTAGGAATTCACACGCATTTCAAACAATATGTTGACAGTTTGAAGGGTGTTTTAGAACAAGACTACGACGCGGTTTTCGTTGGAACGGGTGCACCACGCGGAAAAGATTTGCCAAAATTACCCGGACGTTGGGATACTGACGGCAAAAATATTCACATCGGGATCAATTGGCTGGCTTCGGTTGCTTTTGAACACGTTAAATCAATTGGTAAAAAAGTTTTGGTCATCGGCGGCGGAAATACGGCAATGGATTGCTGCCGCACTTCGAGACGTTTAGGCGGTGATGATGTCAAGGTCGTCGTTCGTTCACCTTTTGCCGATATGAAAGCGTCGCCCTGGGAAAAAGAAGATGCAATGCACGAAGATATTCCCATTTTCGATAATCACGTGCCGAAATCTTTTGTTGTTGAAGACGGTAAACTGAAAGGAATGACGTTTGAAAAAGTCGAGGCGAAATACGATGAAAACGGCAAGCGTTCGCTTGTTCCAACCGGCGAACCTGATGTTTTCTTCGAAGCCGACGACGTGATTTTGGCTATCGGACAAGACAATGCGTTTCCGTGGATAGAACGTGATATTGGTCTTGAATTCGGCGAGTGGGATATGCCGGTGGTTAACCGCGTAACGTTTCAGTCAACTCATCCTAAAGTTTTCTTTGGCGGAGATGCTGCTTTTGGTCCTGAAAATATCATTACTGCAGTTGCTCACGGACATCAGGCGGCAGTTTCAATTCATCGGCTTTGCCACGGCGAGGATGTCAATGACCGTTTGCCGCCAATGGTAAATTTACACAGTGCCAAAATGGGCATACACGAATGGTCTTACGATAATGATATTTGGCACGACAAACGCTACATCGTTCCCCAAGCCGATAAATCTTTGACTTTGAAAGACCGCAAAAAAGAAGTTGAACTCGGATTTGATGCCGCAACTGCATTCAAAGAAGCTGAACGGTGTTTGAATTGCGATGTCCAGACGGTTTTCACTGAAGTTAAATGTATCGAATGTGATGCTTGTGTGGACGTTTGCCCAACGGCTTGCATTACCTTTACCAAAAACGAGGAAGATGAAAAGGAGTTGCGAGAAAAATTGAAAGTTCCCGCGATGAATTTGAAACAGGATTTGTATGTTTCTGAGACTCTTCCGACCAAACGGGTGATGGTTAAAGACGAAGACGTTTGTCTGCACTGCGGACTTTGTGCCGAACGTTGCCCGACTTCGGCTTGGGATATGCAAAAGTTCTTTTACAACGTCACTAAAACTTATACAGGTTGCAGTAAATAAAAGATTTAGCCCACGAATAACGCGAATTAACGAGAATATTTTTAATTTTCATTTGTGGAAATTCGTGTTAATTGGTGGCAAAAATAAAATAACTCTAAATGAGCGAAACTAAAGTAAACGATTTTGTAGTCAGATTTGCCAACGTCAACGGGACGGGTTCGGCAAGTGCTAATGCTTTGTTCACCAAAGCAATTTTCAAGATGGGCGTGCCTGCCACGTCGAAAAATATTTTTCCGTCCAACATTCAAGGTTTGCCGACCTGGTATGAAGTCCGTGTCAGCGAAAGAGGATTTAAGGGAAGACGCGAAGGTGTTGATTTTATGGTTTGCGTCAATCCGCAAAGTATGAAAAAAGACGTTGCGGACACCAAATCCGGCGGATATTTTCTTTACGATTCGACCAAACCGCTTCACGCCGAATACGTCCGCAACGATATAAATTATCTTGGAATTCCGCTGATGGAGCTTTCCAATTCAAATTACACCGATCCGCGTCAACGGCAATTGTTCAAAAACATCATTTACGTCGGAGCTTTGGCGGCGTTGTTCGATATTGAGTTTTCGGTCTTGGAAAGTCTTTTGGCAGTTCAGTTTAAAGGTAAGGAAAAACTAATTGAGCCGAATATCAAAGCGTTAAAACTGGGCGAAAGTTACGTTCAACAAAATTTCTCCTATCCATTAAATTTACGGGTTGAAAGACGCGATCTGGTTGGCGATTCGATTATTATGACGGGCAATTCTGCGTGTGCTTTGGGTGCGATTTACGCAGGGGCAACGGTAGCCGCCTGGTATCCGATCACGCCTTCAACCTCTGTTGTTGACGCATTTACAAAATACGCCGAGAAATATCGGGTTGACAAAGAAACAGGCAAAAAGAATTTTGCGATTGTGCAGGCGGAAGATGAATTAGCTGCGATTGGAATGGTTATCGGAGCGAATTGGAACGGAGCAAGGTCATTCACGGCAACGAGCGGTCCCGGCGTTTCACTGATGAACGAGTTTTTGGGACTGGCTTATTTCAGCGAAATTCCAACCGTTTTAATTGATGTTCAACGCACAGGACCTTCAACCGGAATGCCGACTCGGACACAGCAATCTGACATTCTCGAAGCCGCATACGCATCACACGGCGACACGAAACACGTTTTACTTTTCCCTTCATCCCCGAAAGAATGTTTTGAAATGACGGCGGATGCTTTTGATCTAACTGAAAGATTGCAAACTCCCGTGATCGTGATGACTGACCTTGATTTAGGGATGAACGACCATATCTCCGAGCCTTTAACTTGGGATAGTAATCGTAAATATGATCGCGGCAAGGTTTTGGACGAAGCAGGATTGAATTCGGTTGAAAAATGGGGAAGATATTTAGACGTTGACGGCGACGGAATTCCTTACCGAACAATTCCCGCTACGCATCCGACCAAAGGGGCTTTTGTGACTCGCGGTTCTTCCCGCAATGCTTACGCGGCTTACACGGAAGACAGCGGCGAATACCAAAAGAATATGGACAGGTTGGCGAAAAAGTTTGAAACTGCAGCGACAGTCGTTCCGAAACCGCATTTTTATCAAAAAGCAAACGCATCGGAAAACGGTGTTCTATTCTTTGGAACTTCAAGATTTGCCGCAGAAGAAGCTATTGAATTGCTAAAAGATGAAGGAATTAACCTGGACGCAATGCGGGTTAAATCATTTCCATTCGGTAAGGAATTTGTTGATTTTGTGGAATCGCATTCAAAAGTTTTTGTTATCGAACAAAACCGTGATGCCCAGTTCAAAAGTTTAATGATGATTGAACTAAACACGAATCCCAATAAACTCGTTTCAATCTTAAATTATGACGGAATGCCCATAACTGCTGATTTTATTTTTAATCAAATCAAGGGAAATTTAGCCTAAATCCTTTATGAAAATTGATAGGCGAAAATTTATCGTAGGGTTGCCTATTACTTTATGGTTTGCTGGTAATTTAGGAACTTTGACTGTTTCAGGTGAAGGAAAAATGTTTGGATTGATCGGAAAACTGATTGCGGCAGAAGGAAAAAGAGATGAGCTAATTGAAATTCTACTTGAAGGCACAAACGAAATGCCAGGTTGTTTGAGCTACATTGTGGCAAAAGATAGTAAAGATTCAAACGCAATTTGGATAACCGAGGCTTGGAAAGATGAAAAGAGTCACAAAGATTCGCTTTCATTGCCGACTGTTAAACAAGCAATTGCCAAGGGCAGACCAATGATTGCCGGTTTTGGTGAACAAACAATCATTGAACCAGTCGGCGGACAAGGATTGAAAATATAGTTTTCAGAGGTTAAGTTTTAATGTTAATTCTTTGCAAAAATTAACAAATAATAATTAACCATTAACCATTATTTATGTCTTATTTACGTTCTAAATTTCGTCATCCGGCGTTACCCAAAAACGATTTGGGTTACACGGTTGATTACTATGAAGGTTCACTTTCGACACTTTGTGCGGGTTGCGGACACGATTCGATTTCGGCGGCGGTTGCACAGGCTTGTTTTGAACTGAACATTGAGCCGCATAAGGTTGCGAAGCTTTCGGGAATCGGTTGCAGTTCGAAAACTCCAGCGTATTTTCTAAATAATTCGCACGGATTTAACTCGGTTCACGGGCGGATGCCGTCGGTGGCAACGGGCGCGAATCTGGCGAATAAAGACCTGATTTATCTCGGCGTTTCGGGTGACGGTGATACGGCTTCGATCGGAATGGGGCAGTTTGTTCACGTTGTTAGGCGCAATCTGAATATGGTCTATATCGTTATGAATAACGGTTGTTACGGTTTGACCAAAGGACAGGACTCTGCGACTGCGGACGCAGGTTCAAAGAATAAATCCGGCAACGTTAATTTGTTTGAATCAATTGACCTTTGCGGTTTGGCGATGGAACTAGGAGCAACTTTTGTCGGGCAAAGTTTTTCGGGTGACAAAGATCAATTAATCCCTCTCATCAAAGCGGCAATGTCACATCAAGGATTTGCTTTTTTGAATGTTATTTCGCCTTGTGTGACTTTCAATAACAATGTCGGTTCGACCAAATCTTACGATTACGTCCGCGAACATATGGAAGCCACTTCAACCTTCGATTTCGTGCCGATTGCAAAAACGATCAATACTGCTTATGAAGAAGGCACGACAATGGATTTGACGATGCACGATGGAACTGTAATTCGTCTCAATAAAGTTTCGCCAGACTGGAATCCGCTGGACAGATTTTCGGCAATCAATGCGATGCAAAAAGCCAAATCTGAGGGCGAAATCCTAACTGGTTTGCTTTATCTAAACGGTGACCATAAAGAATTACATCAATTGTTAAATACTTCTGACACACCTTTGAATAAATTGACCGAGAAAGAATTATGTCCCGGAAGTGATGTTTTGCAAGGAATTAATGACAGTTTAAGGTAAAAAAATGGCGAGACTCAAAAACTCGCCATTTTTTATTTGATTTTGAAATTTTCATTTCTTAATAGCTTTTTCAGTTCCAAATTGATCAACCCCACCAGCACCCCATTTCCCCACTAATGAGCCATCCGGTTTAATTTCGTAGGCAACAAAACCACATTGATCTGCCCCAAATCCGGCTGTCACCATATTTTCCAGACGAACACCTCCCCCATTAAACGAATTTGCTCCTTTCCATTTAAACGTAAATCCGGGACCAGACGGTGAAATAGTTAATTTTGATTTATATTCTTCGTCATTTTGATTTTTACCGGTAATTTGGTATTCACCCGCTAAATCAGTTCCGCTGGTTCGGACAGCTTTTTCAGTTTCAATGGAATCCTTTCCCCAATAACCTAATTTTCCATCTAAGGAACCGTCGGAATTGATTTTATAAAGTTTAACTCCGCAACCTTTTCCGTTTGTGCCTTCGGTAAAAGCAACTGAAACAAAATTGTCTGTTTGAACTCCCACCCCGTCATATTTATTGCCCCCGGTATCCCAACTGAATTGATAAACCTCACCGTGTTTGGTAACTTTCAGATCCGCAACATAAGTTCCCTGTCCGTTAGGATTTGTTCCTGTAGATTCGTATTCTCCTGAAATGTCTTTTGCCGAAAGGGTTTGGGTTGTCGGAGAGCTAGTTGCTGTTGGGGTTGGTGAAACATTCGTATTTTCAGCTGGTTTGATTGGTTCCTGTTTTGAACTTTTACAGGCAAGAGCAAGTGCAATAAAAACTGTAATTGCAATGAAATGCGTAAAAAAGGGGTTTTGCCTTTTCACCTATTGAAATTTCTCCTTTTATAGTTTTAGATTAAAAGAAAGTGGAATTATCATAACTCAATTTGCAACTTTAAAGCTATGATTTTCAAGGTAAAAATTTACAAAATTTTGTAGTCCAAAAAAGCAATATTAGGTTAAAATTATCAAAGATATGACAGAAGAAAAAATCGTAACTATCTTCGGTGGCTCAAAATGTAGCGAAGGCTATCCCGAATATGAACAAGCATTAATGGTTGGAAGATTACTGGCTGAAGCAGGATTCACTATTTGCACGGGCGGCTATTTGGGCGTAATGGAGGCTGCTTCACGCGGCGCAAGGGAAAAGGGGGGTCGGGTTTTGGGAATTGTAATGAATCAGTTCAGAGCGGAACCAAATCGCTATTTAACCGACAAGGTTGCAACCAATCACTTTTACGATCGTTTGCAGGGACTAATTCAACGCTCTGTTGGTTTTATCGCCCTCAAGGGCGGAATGGGAACCGTAACCGAGATTTCACTGGTTTGGAATAAACTGATGACTCAGGTTATTGACCCGCGTCCTTTGGTTTTACTTGGAGAATGTTGGAAGCCGGTAGTTAAATCGTGGGAGGAAAATTTAGTTGTCGGTGCGGAAGAGTTATCATTATTGAATTTTTCGGATACAGCCGAGGAAGCCTGTCAAATAATTGTTGAAAAATCAAAAGGAGTGAAAGTTAATTGATAATGGATAAAGAAAAAAATTTCCAAACATTATCAATTATCAGTTATCAATAAAATTATGAATTGTCCAAAATGTGCTACTCAACTTTCTCCCGAAGCCAGATTTTGTGGAAATTGCGGTTTTACTTTACAACAAGCACCACCAACTCCACCTTATCAACAGCAACAGATGCCTCCCCCACCACAAGTGCCGCCAACTTATCAACAGCAAAACCAACAACAAGGTGCATTTCGTTTTGATGCTGACGGAAGAGGTCAGGGGCGTGGTTATGACTGGGAAATCCAACACGCCGGAGCATTTGCTTTAGCAGTTATCAATTTACAGGCTGAACAAGCGATTTGCGCGGAAGCCGGAGCGATGGTTTCAATGTCGGGAAACGTTGAGCTTTATGCTGAAATGAAAGGCGGAATTTTCGGTGCCTTAAAACGAGCAGTTGGCGGTGAATCTGCTTTTGTTTCGACCTTTACGGCTCGCGGAGGAGCGGGCGAAGTAACTTTTGCGCCGGGAATGCCCGGGGATATTGCCGGAATTGAAATGCAGAACCAAACTTTTATGGTGCAATCAAGCTCCTATTTGGCGGGTGACACCAGTTTGCAGGTGGAAACAAAATTCGGAGGTGCAAAATCGTTCTTTGGCGGTGAGGGTCTTTTTGTTTTGCAGGTAAGTGGTTCAGGACTTTTACTTGTTTCCTCCTTCGGTGCAATTCATCGAAAAAATATTCGTCCCGGTGAAAGATATGTCATTGATACGGGACATTTAGTTGCCTGGGAAGGACATATGCAATACAACCTTCGCAAAGCCTCTAAAGCCGGTTTTTTCCGTAGTATGTTAAGCGGTGAAGGAATGGTTGCCGAATTTCAAGGTCCGGGAGAGGTTTTAATTCAAACCAGAAATTTGGCTGCGTTTGCCGGTTTATTGAAACCATTTTTCCCAAATCAGAGCGGCAGCGGGGGCGGCGGATTTAATTTTAATATCGGAAGCTAATTTTCCGCAGAAATTTCCAACACCGATATTTCCGGCGGAACTCTGAAACGGGCGGGAATAACACTTGTGCCGATTCCGCTGGAAACAAAAATGCCGATGCCCAAATCCTGGAAATATCCTTTGGCATATTTGCTGCCGTAAACCGATGAGACAAATGGCGGTCCAATTATCGGTAAATTTATTTGACCTCCGTGAGTATGTCCGCCTAAAAACAATACAACATCTTCCGAGGCTTTATAACGTCCGGTAATAGTCCATAACAAATCAGGGTTATGGGAAAACAGAATTATCTTTCCCTCTTTGTTTTCCAACGAATCCAAGGCATTATTAATTCTATTTCGGTAGGATAAATAGTCTCCGTTTCTTAAGGTATCCGGTAAGCCTACCAATCTGAGTTTTTCGCCGTTTTTTTCAACGCTGTCGGCTTCCGATTCCAAAACTTTATAACCGATATTTTCTAATCCCTTTCGAATCAATTCATTACCAAAATTATTATCGTGATTTCCCACACAAGCAAAAACGCCTAATTTTGCTTTTAAACCTTTCAGATTTTCAAAAACCGTTTCAATTGGCATTCGGGTTTTGGTTTTATCAAAAGTCTGGCGTGAAACATAATCCCCAAGCAAAATTATTAGATCGGGATCCTGTGCATTTGCCAGTGACACTATTTCTCTGATTTTTTCTTCAGTTATAAAATTTGCTCCACCGTGGATATCAGCAATTGCTACAATTTTGAAATTATTAAGTTTTGGTGACCAACCGTTTACTTTTATCGGATAATTAACTACAAATAATTGGTTTGGCTCAATCAGGAAGCTCCAAATTACGAAAGGAAATATTGCTAACCCCACCAGTGAGATTCCCAATAAAATCTTTTTTCGAGTAAGTTTGAACATTCAGAGGTAAAAATCTTATTAATTCCCAAAATAATATTTCGGATTCAAATAGATATTTTATTGAAATGGTTTTATCCGATTATTGAATGCAAATTTCTAAATTTTCCAAAATATAATTAACATTTAAAACGAGAAAGTAAAAGGATTCTTTGATGGACAGCAGAAATTGTTCTATTATTGTTAATACGCGATCATCACACAATAAGTATCAAAACATGATTAGAGCTTTATCCCCATCAACGCCGCTTGTAACAATTATTGTTCCCTTCTTTAATCAGGAGTTATTTTTACAGGAATGTATTGAAAGCGTTATACAACAATCCTTTCAAGATTGGGAATTATTGCTCATAAATGATGGATCAACAGATAATAGTCCCTTGATTGCTCAAGAATTTGTAAATCAATTTCCAGACAAAATTTTTCTTTTCTATCAACCTAACAACAAAAATCTTGGTGCCAGTAGTGCCCGGAATATTGGTGTTAAAAATGCCAAAGGCAAATACATAACTTTTTTGGATTCGGATGATGTGTATATTTCGGATGCCATCGAAAAAGAGCTTTTGGCTTTTAAAAATAACCCCGAAGCTGATGTCGTCTGTGGAGCGTTACAATTTTGGTATTCCTGGGAAAATGAAAGTAATAAAAATGAATCGGATTTTGTGGTTAATCTGGGACTTGAAACAAACAGACTTTATCCGCCCCTTTCCTTGTTAATACACAATTTAAGAGCAAACGGACGAAAACCCGGTATAAATTGCATAATGATGACCCACGATTTTATTAACTCAATAGGCGCCTTTGAAGGAGATTTTCAATATGTCAGCGAAGATCAGGTTTTTTGGGCAAAAGTAAGTTTAAATGGAAAAATTTATGTGATGGAGAAATGTTTAGCCAAATATCGCCAACATAATAGTTCAAGCGTTGCAGTTTTGATAAAAAATGATAAGGAAATTGAAAATTGGGAAGTTTTTCTAAATTGGCTGCAAAATTATTTGGAAGAAAAGAACATCAAGAATCAAAATATTTGGGATTCATTTAACTACTGCAAAAATAACATTAAATTTCAGGCAAAATTCAGTTTCTTAAAAAAACTTTACCGAAAATTCTTTTCTCTTCATTTTCGTTATTGGCTTAGAGATAAAATTATTTCCTGGAGATTGGATAAGAATTAATTATCCAATCCTTCAAAATTATGGGAGATCAGGATTAAGTTCCTCAGTTGGGTTTAATAATCGCCTTTCGGTAAAATTATTATAAATCCGGTTTTGAACTCGTTTTTGCAATAAGGCAAACATTCCAAAAGGAGAAATCTTAAAGGATTCTAACATCAATTTAAGCGCCTTTTTAGACAATCCTCGTTTTCTCAAATCCCAAAAACCTAAATTGAAATGATGTCCGGCTCTTCTTTTTCGGAAAATTTTCTTTTCACTGGTGGTTAATAGATCCTCAAACCTTTCAACCAACATTAATTCATCATGCAAACCAAGCTCTTTAACGGTTTCAATTGGCTCTCTGCCATCATAAATATTTTCATCTTGAATACCTTTTACCCAAAAAGGTTTTAAGGTAAATCCTGCTTTGCATTCCTTTTGCAAGACCATATCTAAAATCAAGCACCAATCGTCTGCAATCAGCATCTGTTCATTCCAGTTGCTCAACAACGATTCTTTTTTAACTAATAAACCTGACGAAGGAGCAGGACAGGTTTCGATAAAAAGACGCCGGGTTTCAGCCGGATTTAATAAAAACCAATCTCCAAGCGGATTTTTCCGATATTTCTTCCAAATCCTGCTTCGATACCAGTCGCTTTTAAATTCAACTGAATCAATGTGATAAATCCAATTCAAAAAGACAAAATCAAGATCGTTTTTTTCCAGGTTAGAAATTGCTTCCTGGAGAAAATTCGGATGCCACACATCATCTGAATCTAATGAAGCAATATAATCCCCTGTGGCTTTACTTAACCCTAAATTACGGGCTGCACCTTGCCTTTTATTTTCCTGATAATAATATTCAACTTTATCAAATTCGGAAACTATTTGGGCAGTATTATCGGTTGAACCGTCGTCAACAACAATAATTTGAATATTTGGATAAGTTTGATTTTGAACGCTTTCAATTGCCAACGGCAACAAATTGGCTCGATTGAAGGTTGGTATAATAATTGAAACACACTTATTGATAGACATAAAATGACATATTTGTCGTTTTTGTCATTGGGGTTAGTCCAATTATAACTTGAAATTATTTACTGTCAAATTTGAAAACCATTAATTCTATTCAACTTATCTTTAATTATGTTAAACAATATTTTGGGCAACATTGTGGGATAACGAAATAAAATTGAACTTTGATCAATACTTTTTTTCCAATCTCTTGTTTTTAATAAACCTATAATCTGATAACACGTTCCTTCCAAATAGTAATATTTATAAGATGAAATACTTTTTTTTAAGGCATTTTGATATGACTTATTATCCTTAACAAATTCGTTTTGAGCGTAAAGAACTGCCAAAACATTTTCCAACATCAAATCGAACTTTTTTGACATACTTGTTTGATGCTGCCTATATTCAGTGATGATTTGAGAGTGATGGTAAATTGGAAATTGCCGGGCAATTCTTAAATAAATTTCATAATCTGCGGCAGGATTAACCCTGGCATCAAACGCAGATACCTTCTCAAAAATTTTCCGGCGATACATTACGTTTGAAGGTGCCCAAATAAAATTTAGTTTTAGCAGGGATAAATAGTAATCCGAATCATCAACAAAAGGCTGTGTTGTTGACAATCGATTTCCATCCTCATCTATCCTTTGACAAAATCCGCAAACAAAGGCGAATTCTTGGTTTTCCCGGATTGCCTTAACATTTATTTCCAAAGCGGTGGGTAACAATTTATCGTCTGAATCCAAAAATACAACAAATTCACCATTACATTTTTCCAAACCATTGTTTCTGGATTTTGCCAACCCTTGATTTGATTGTTCGATAAGTTGAATATTGGGATAACTTTTTGCTATTTGGCTGGTGTTGTCGGTTGAACCGTCATTAACAACAATTATTTCAACATTTTGATAGGTTTGATTAAGAATGCTTTCAATTGCTTCGCCCAAATAATGGGCTTGGTTGTAACAAGGAATGATAACAGTAACTAATCCGGGTTCAATCATTATCAGTTATTCTTTCGTTGATGATTGTCATTAGTTTCTCCGCAAAAACTTGCGGTGGATCTGACGGAATTATTTGGCGGATCTTTTGTGCTGCTAATTTTCCAATTTCTTTCCATTCGTCAATTCTCTGCCAAGCTCGTTCAAGTGCTTCGTCAACCCCAGCCTCATCAACGCTTTTTGCCACAAAACCCGTCACATTATCTTCTAAAACCTCCTTATTTCCACCAACGTCAGTCACAATTGCCGTTCTTCCACAAAGCATCGCTTCAACCAAAGCCAAAGGCAACCCCTCGTTGCGGGATGGCAAAATTAAGGCTTGATGATCCTGCCAAATTGAAACAATATCATTGACGTGACCATTAAAAATCACATTTTCCAAATCAAGATAACGGGCAAAATCCTTTAGCCCGTTTTCATCTTTTCCACGACCGAAGAAAGATACTTCCAAATCACGTTCCCGCCATTTTTTATCCGCCAAAACTCTAAGCAAAATATCTTGCCCTTTGTCCGAAAGAAAAAGACGGCTGACACACGCGAGACGGATTTTGTCGAATTTAGAAAAATTCCAAAACAAAGGTTCTTCAACTTTGGTTAAAAAAGGATTTCGGATGACCTCTGCGTTTTCCAACTTCAAACCGAACTGTTCTTGTGTAAGAATCAAATTTTCATGTGAAACAAAGAAGTTTCGGATTGAACCCTGCCAGCATTTGATAATAAATTCTCTTTCCCAAGGATTAGCCCAATGACTTTTTTCGGCTTTTTGAGAAATTATGACATAAGGAGTTTTCTCAAGTTCACAAAAACCTAAAAAATTGAAACCATCAAAATTAGCCCCTTGTGCAATAATGAACAAATCAGGATTTAGTTTTTTTAGTTGCCGAGCCAGATATTTGCGGATATATACGGGAAGTGTTCGATAAATTCGATGAGGCAAAAATCTGTTCCAAATACTCCGCCCCTTTGAAATCTGAAATTTATCCAAATCCGTAATCTGACAACCTAAATCCAACAGTTTTTTAATTTTAGGATGTGAAAAATTAACATTAAATTTGTAAATATGAATTTGATAGCCGTTTAAAGCCAAAATTTCCGCCGACTGTCCCCACAACTCTTCGCTTCCGCCCCAAGTTTCCATACAGGAACTGAAAATAATTATTTTTTTTGCTTCAGCTTCCATTTTAATATCCAAATAAGAACTCCCTGATAATTAACCAAATTTTTTTCCAATCCAAGAATAGCCGAACCAGGTCAGAAACAAATCTAAGCAAACTCAATGAAAAAAAAACAGAATGCAAAATAATTACTACCCAAGTATTTGGGAAAATCGTCAATCCCTTTAATAACAAAGAAAGCGGATAAAAAATGAAATAGTATTCATTCATCAGAATACGCTTTTTGGTTGATTCAATAACTGCCCCAAATTTTACTTCCCAAACAAAATAAATGAGTGTAAGCCAAATTACATAAACTGCCAAAAAGCCTAATCCCCACCAATTATTGAGGCTATAGAGTAAAAAAAGCAGGACACAAAACTCAAGCGGAAAGATTAGCCAATTGAAAATTTGTTTAATTGAAGAATTTTTATAATTCTGAACAAAGGTTTGGACACTAGCAATTTGATCATTTTTTCTATCGGTTAATTGATGTGAAATAATTCCGCGTAAACCAAATAAAAAAGACCAAACTCCAATCAGCCCAAACCATCGAAAATCTATTTCCCTATTGACCCAATCAAACAAAAGCGATATTGCAAATAATTGCGGAAAAACATTTGCACCCAAAGTATCGGCAAAAACACCCCAAATTCCACGTTTTTTTAATCTAATCGGCGGAACCGAGTAACAAGCAAAAACAAACCACGCGCACAAATATAAAGCCAAAGTAATTTTTGAAAGAAAAAAAGAAATCAGGATTCCAAAAGCCAAACAAATCGCAATCAAACTACCGGCAAATAATTTCGATTTCCCTTCTAACCGATTCGTTTTTCCCGCGATTTTGTCTTCTTCTAAATCGGTTAAATCATTAATGACGCTGACAAAAACCGCCCCTGGCAAAAGTGCAGTCAGCAGAAATGCAAAATACAGGAAAAGATTGATAAAAGGAATTTGAAGCAGTAAACAGGTGGCATAAATATTTCCAAATAGAGGAGCAAATTTTGATTCCCACCATTCCGAAATCCGCAAAGGCGCAGTCGCTTGAAAAACTTTACTTTTTTCAGTCATCAATTGTTTTTTTTGTATATCTTACCTGATTAATTAAGATTATTCCTTCCAGATCAAAGCAAATGAATCCTGTGAAAATATTTTTGATCCCCAACCTTTTGGGTTATGTTCAATCAGTTGTAAATTTGAAAATTCCTTTAAAAATTCAATAACCCACCCGGATTGTGATAAAGAAACTCCATAATTATTTTGACCCATATAGTCAGTGTATCCAAAACCGATTTTTTGATAATCAAGCAGTAACTTTTCTATAGCTCTTTTTTCTAATCCTAATTTTTCATTTCCTTTTCTTAAACTATTAGCGATACAATCGCCGTGAGTAGTAATAATCAAAACCCCATTATTTTTCAGATGTTTGTCAAAAAACCTAAGAAACTCGCGCCACTTATGCTGATTAAGATGAGTTAACAAACTTCCGCACCAGATTAAGTCGAATTTCTCTTCTATTGATAATTCAGAGGGATTTTTAGACGAATAAACTCCCCTTGCCCCAAATGTTTTGGCACAAAAATCAACCCCGTCTTTTTCTATATCGCAGGCAGTTAATGTCGCTTCTGGAAATGCCGTTTTGAAAAATCTCAAGGCTCGCCCATGTCCGCAAGGGAAATCTAAAATTTTATTAATCTCTCGCTTTCCTGCTTTTTCAAGCGTTTTTTCGACACAATCCAAAGCCCATTTGCCCCAATAGAAATAATAAAGATTGTCTGCTTGATACATCGAATCATTGGGTGAGATTTCCTTAATAAAACCTTTAAAAGAGGTTTCTGGAACCAATGGTTCTTGTTGTTTTTTCTTATTTATAATTCGGTTAAATAAACGTCTTATCATGAAATTTGGTTAATTTAAATACTTAAACTTATGTCCGTAGTTTATCAAAGGTTTTTCAAAATACTTAAATGATAATTGGGCTAAAACTAATGTAATCAATAGAGTTAAACTAATTTCGATAAACCAAACTATTCCAAATGGCGGTTTGTTTGTAATTCCCATTTGCCAATGAACGAAAAGATGTATCCCCACGTGAAATAAGTAAATGAAGTAGGATAATTCTCCAGCTTTTCTTAAAAATCTATCACAAAGCATTCTACTCAAAAGGCTTTCGGATTTTGAAATGACTGCTAAAATCAGTAAATAACCAAAGATAAAACTGAGCGGGGTTAATCCTAATATTACAGCTTTCGAAGAAAAAACTAAGAAGTTATCATTAGTTGCAATTATAAAAGCCAAAACTAATAAAAATGGTAAAAGAGATAGTAAACCCAACCAGTGGCGATATTTAAGAATTACCTCATAACACCTTTTCGACCGAACTAAAATAGCAATTAAAACCCCCATCATTAGAGCATCAAGACAACTAGGCATTAACCATCTTGTGGCAGCTAGATTAGCTGTTTGATACAAAATGAACCAACGAAATAACGGAGCAATTAAAATCAGCGTTACAATCACAAATATCAGATATTTTCGGGAAACAAAACGAATAATAAAGGGCAGGGTAAGGTAAAATTGCTCTTCCACGGCAAGCGACCAGGTTGGAGCCAGTGCAGAAACGCCAATACTATTATCTCTTGCCATGGCAAAGTTTTGGGTAAAAGTAAGATACCATTTACCGGAAAAAGTAAATCCGATTAACCAATCAGGCAAGACAAAAATTTGATGGGCTGACAAAAAGGTTAATCCATAAAACGAAAAGATTAAACCGTAATACAAAGGAAATATGCGAAAAATACGGCGCAAATAAAAGGTTTTAAAGTAATTTGGTGAATCACAATTATCAATTAAAATACCGCCTATCAAAAAACCTGAAATTACAAAAAACAAGATAACTCCATTTGATGCCCATTTGGAGATTTCCGCCAGGTAATTTATCAGCCAATGACTTTGCTCATAATCTATTCCTTCACCAAAGAGATGAAATGCAAGAACTCCTAGAATTGCCAATCCACGCAAACCGTCAATTTCGGGAATTCTTCTTATCAAATCATTTTTTTCGAGATTTTCAGACAATTTTTTTGTTTCCTACTAAATGCTTAACTATCTCAGAGTAATTCAGTTTGATTAAAAATTCGTTATTCTTTTCCGGCAAATATATATTTACAAAGAGGAGCAATATCTTACGGGTTATGTTCATCTGCCATTTTCTTCGTTGTAATACTTAAATCTATGCCCGTAATTTATCAGTGGTTTTTCAAAATACTTAAATGATAATTGAGCTAAAACTAATGTAATCAATAGAGTTAAACTAATTTCGATAAGCCAAAGCCATCCTAATGGAGGCTTATCACTTAATCCCATTTTCCAATGAATAAAGAGATATATTCCAATGTGGAACAGGTAAATAAAATACGAAACTTCGCCAATTTTTCTTAATGGTTTGAAACTCAAAAATCTGCTTAACCAACCACCCGATTTTGCAATTACAGCAGAAATCACCATATAACCAAAAATCAGACAAAGAATGGTAAGCCCCAATGTTGCCACAATATCTGTTAAAGTCAGCGAATAATAATAAGCAATTAAAATACCCGCACTCCAAACAAAAAATAACGATAAGAAGATTGGGAAAATTAGCTTGTGGCGGTATTTAAGAATTTTTTCTAAACTTCTTTTTGAACGGAATAAAATGGCAATTAAAACCCCCATCATTAGAGCATCAAGACAACTAGGCGTCAACCTTGTAATTACAATTATGCTGGATGTTTGAAACCAAATAAACCAACGAAATAACGGAGCAATTAAAATCAGCGTTACAATCACAAATATCAGATATTTTCGGGAAACAAAACGAATAATAAAGGGCAGGGTAAGGTAAAATTGCTCTTCCACGGCAAGCGACCAGGTTGGAGCCAGTGCAGAAACGCCAATACTATTATCTCTTGCCATGGCAAAGTTTTGGGTAAAAGTAAGATACCATTTACCGGAAAAAGTAAATCCGATTAACCAATCAGGCAAGACAAAAATTTGATGGGCTGACAAAAAGGTTAATCCATAAAACGAAAAGATTAAACCGTAATACAAAGGAAATATGCGAAAAATACGGCGCAAATAAAAGGTTTTAAAGTAATTTGGTGAATCACAATTATCAATTAAAATACCGCCTATCAAAAAACCTGAAATTACAAAAAACAACGCAACTCCAGTTCCTCCTAATATCGAGATTTTCGCCAGGTAATTTATCAGCCAATGACTTTGCTCATAATCTATTGCTCCCGCAAAAAGATGAATCGACAAAACTCCTAAAATTGCCAATCCACGCAAACCGTCAATTTCGGGAATGCGTTGGGAAAGTAAATTTGAATTTGTTGATTCAACCGAATTTGGCATTTATTTTGGTAAATCTTTTCTAATAATTTCTACTAATGATTCGGTGAACTGAGGCGTATCTTTTGCGTCTAAATGCGAGCCGTCAGAACATTCAAACTGCAATTGTGGATAATCTTTGTAATGAATTGTTCGTGCTGATGATTGTTTTGTAAAAACGTCCCAAAAATCTTTTCTGGGAAATGCAATATCATTCAATTTTTCTAACTCCCCGCTCAAGGGAAAATTGACAATGATAATTTTTCCACCCCTCGCTTGAATTTTTTCCACATATCCTTCAATTTTACGAACTATTTCCAAAAACTTTGTCGGTTGTGGCGGATATTTTTCTATCATTTCCTCCATTGCTTTAATTGGAACTATTCTATTTTTTTCTATTATTTCATTTTTTTCCTCTTGAGATAAATAATCATCTAGATTAAAAATCAAACTCCGGTCAAAATATGTTGGCTGCACCCCACCCTGCATTTTATCAATTGTTTTTTTCTCAAAGGCTTTACCTGTGATTACATTTTTTAAAGCTTCAGGCAGATTTGCGCCAAGCGTGGGGTTTGCTATCAAATAAGTTGAGTAGGTGCGTAACCGAAATTCAAAATCATCGCTTGTTTTACTTTCTTGATATACTTTAATCCATTCATTGGGTATGTTAAAAGAATTTGGATACATCTCAGATTGATAAACTATAAACTCGCTAAAATCGCAGATAACAATTCCATTGAATGATTCTTCTTCTGCTAAATTTTGAAGTATTGGAATGGGAGATTGTCCAACAATCGCTAATTGAATGGATTTTCGACCGGTTAAATCCGTAAATTTGTTTTGGTCAAACCCCCTTTGCATTTTGGAAGTTCCGATTAAAACAATAGAATTATTTCCTTCACGTTCAACCCTTCTTCGATGATACGACCATAATTTTGCATCATCTTGGGGAAGTGGAACAACATAGTGCGTAAACCAAAAAACATTCCATACGATAAAAAATGAAATGACTAAAAGAAAGGTTGTCACCCAGACTCGTCCAATCCGAAACTTAAAAAGTCTGTCGTTAGCAGTATTAATAGACATTTTCCGATTCCCCTCTAAAAAAACATTTCAAACTCAATGCAAAACGTAACTTCCTTTATTAGAATTGGAAGTAGATGAATGTCCGGTTTTCTCCGGGTGTTAAGATGATTACAATTATCAAAAGACTTAGAATCAATGAATGAAGCCACCAAGGCATTTTTGAAAAGGTTTCTTCCAATGATGAGTTCCTCAATAACCAATGTGAGGTCAAAAGCCACAAAATTACTACAATTATTGCGATTCCTTGCGGATTACTAAAAAGAATTTTATCGGAATCCGCAAATGAAAACATCGATCCATACATCCTTAAGGCATTTCCTACTCCCGGCGCACGAAACATTACTAATGAAACACTGAAAACAAAAAAAGTTAAGAGCATTAGCCCAAACTGTGCCAATTTAGTTTTTAAAAAATCTATTGCCCCAAAATATCTAACCAAAATAATTTCAATTACTAATAACCCCCCACTGATTCCGCCAAAAATAACGTGATGCCAAGTTGCCCCGTGCCAAAGCCCTCCGAGCAGCATCGTTATCATCAGATTACAAAAGGTGCGAAATGTTCCTTTTCTGTTTCCACCTAATGAAATATAAAGATAATCGCGTAACCAACTGGAAAGCGAAATATGCATTCGAGTCCAAAAGTCCGAGAAACCGATTGCTGCATATGGAAATCTAAAGTTATCAGGAAAGACAAAACCCAAACATAATGCCGAACCTATCGCGCACAACGAGTAGCCATTAAAATCTAAAAACAGTTGAGCAGTAAAGGCAAATGATCCGATCCAACCTTGTGTCCAACTGACATTACCTTTCATCCAATATACTGCATCGGAAACCGGAGCAACTATTCCATCAGCCAAAACAACCTTATCAAAAAGTCCTAGAACTATCAGCGAGAATCCCCAGCCTAGTTGTTGCAGAGTTGCTTTGCGTTCCTCAAGACATTGGGGTAAAAATTGTGCTGCCCGTAAAATTGGTCCCGCCACTAAATGGGGAAAAAAAGTTATTAATAAGGAATAGTCCAAAAAAGATTTTGCCGGTTCTATTTCTTTTCGATAAATATCTATGGTGTAAGAAAGAGTTACGAAGGTATAAAATGAAATCCCGATTGGTAATAAAATACTTGATTCCGGCGGTTGATAATCTATCCCAAGTAATTTCACTAATGAAACAAAGTTTGCCAACAGGAAATTTCCATATTTGAAATAACCCAACATCCCCAAATTGGCAATGAGACTGATTAGTAATATTTTCTTTCTTTTCTTTTTATCATCGGTCCTTGCCATCCATTGGGCAACAAACCAATCAATCACTGTTGCCACCCATAGCAAAATCACAAAAGGGGGACTCCAAGCCGCATAAAAAATATAACTGGCAATGAGGAGGTTAAACTTCTTGACGCGCCACGAAAATGGCAAATTATGAAGGATAAGAATTATGATAAAAAAAAGTATAAAGGTTAATGAATTAAAGACCATTTTAAGTGATTTAATACTCAGGTTTTGAATCAAAAATTAAATTTTTTCTTGCCGTTATATTGAATTTTTTTTATTTCTTTTGCAAGTAACAAAGCCTGTTAAATAATTAACTGCTCCCCCTTTACCGCTTGACGAATACTAAAAACGATTCTTGATTTATTTATGGAGTAATTTTATAATTTTTGCTCACACAAAGAGTTTTGAAAATCCTTAAACCACTTGATAAATATTTCAATTTATCCAATTTGGTTGATATTTTTTTCTATTCTAATTATTAAAATGTTTGCTGAAAAATTAAAACAGGATGAAGTTTCCGCCCTAAGAAAAGATTTGGCTGCCGCCTACCGAATCATATCCTTGCTTGGAATGGATGATCTAACTTATACACATATTACAGCCAGACTTCCCAATGCTGATTCTTTTTTTATCTTACCCTTTGGTAAACTATTTTCTGAAATCAATGCTTCAATGCTGCTTGAAGTTGATCTTGATGGAAACATCATTAGGGGTCAAGAATTTCAATATAATAAAACCGGATATGTGATTCACGGAGAAATTTATAAAGTCCGACCGGATATAAATGCTATTTTTCATCTTCATACGATAGATACTGTTGCCGTATCCGCCATGAAATGCGGTCTGTTACCAATTTCTCAATTTGCAATGCCGTTTTTTCAAGCTATTGCTTATCACGACTATAATTCATTAGCTTTGGAGAATGACAATCACGGCGCAAAAATCGCAAAAGATTTAGGAAGTCTTAAAAACATTTTTTTGAGAAATCACGGAACTTTAAGCTGTGGCAAAGATCTTCAGGAAGCATTCTTTTTTACCAGATTTTTAGAACAAGCCTGCCAAGTCCAAGTAAAAATACTGGCTTCTAACCAAGAATTTATCATCCCAGAGGATGAAGTTTGCGCCCAGGCTGCCCGTGATATTTTGAGTTTTGAAGAAAATATGGGAACCAGAGATTGGCAAGCTCTGCTTAGACTTTTAGAATCAAATTGTCCCGAATATGCAAATTAGAAATCCCAATATCTCAAGATTTTATTTCCCCTTCCCGCAAGCGAAATCGCTGAACTTTACCGGTCGCTGTTTTTGGTAATTGATGAACAAATTCTATTATTCTCGGACATTTAAAAGAAGCAATTTTGTCTTTAACAAATTTTTTTAGTTCGGTTTCCAAATCGTTTCCGCCTGTAAATTCGGGCTTCAAGACAACAAAAGCTTTTGGTTTAACTAATTCATCTGCATCCTTAAAACCAACAACGGCGCATTCTAACACCCTTGGATGTAACATCAAAGTTGCTTCAATTTCTACAGGCGAAACCCAAATTCCGCCAACCTTGAGCATATCGTCTGAGCGACCTTGATACCAAAAATAGCCATCTTCATCAACCGAATATTTGTCTCCTGTTCTTATCCAATTATCAAGAAATGTTTCCTCTGTTTTTTTAGGATTGTTCCAATAATATGCACAAGTAGAATCACCCAAAATCAAAAGATTTCCAACCTTTTCCGGTGCTAAATCCTGATCGTTTTCATCCACAATCCGGGCTTCGTAACCTAAAACGGGTTTTCCTGACGAACCGGCACGAACTTGATTAGGACGATTTGAGATAAAAATGTGCAATGTTTCAGTTGAGCCGATACCATCAAGTATTTCCACATCCCACTTGGCAAACCATTTATCGTATAAGGCTTTCGGCAGTGCTTCTCCGGCACTTACACTTAAACGAACCGAATCCAGATTAAAGGTTGAGGTATCTTCAATTGCGAGCAAACCTGCAAATGCAGTTGGGACTCCAAAAAATAATGTCGGTTTGTTTTTAGTGATTTTTTCGTAAATTGATTTTGGCTCAAGACGGTTGGGCTCTAAAATGGTAGTTGCCCCGACATAAAACGGAAAATATAAAGAATTCCCAAGACCATATGCAAAAAATAATTTGGCGACCGAAAAGGTTCGGTCTTGTTCGGTTATGTTGAGGACACCGCGAGCATAATTTTCTGCACAATAAATCATATCGTGTTGAAGATGAACCGCTCCTTTGGGAAAACCCGTGGTGCCTGAACTATAAAGCCAAAAACACGGATCATCAGGGGAGGTGTTCGCGGGTGCGAGTTCTGCTGATTCATCCTTAACCCATTCCGAAAAATCCAAAGTTTGCGGAACCTTTTCTCCCACTACAATTATGTGCCTGAGCCATTTCAGATTTGCCCGGATTGGTTCAATCAGTTTATAAAGAGGTTCACATATAATTAACACAACCGCCTGTGAATCATTAAGCAAATATTCAAAATCAGGCGATTTGAGCCAAGTGTTAATTGGGATCGGAATAGCCCCAATCCGAATCGCACCAAAGAAACTTGCTACGAATTCCGGAGAATCAAACAAGATACACATTATTCTTTGTTCCCTCTTGACTCCAAGTTTTAAGAGGGCATTTCCGGTCAGATTAATCAACTCGGCTACTTCAAAATAGGTTAAAGTCTTTTCGTTATATAAAATTGCTGGATTTTCGCCGCGCCCGGAGTGTAAGTTTTCGTCTATAAATGTAGTGCAAGCATTATAACTCCTCGGTAAATTTTTCAAACTCATAATATTCTTCAAAATATTTATAAGACAAGTAGAGTTAGTTTTCCCATTCAATGACTGTTTGACAATAAAACCATATGTCCTGTTTCTAAAAGGCAATTTTCACTAACCTATTTTTTGAAATTTTAATTCCAAAGGTTCATATAACGGATAAGGATTGACCATTGCCCGCAAACAAACATTCCCATGACCATTTCGTTTTTCGAAATTCGCCGCTTTTGTGTAATCATCAGTAAATTCTCTTCGGCGAACAAAGACTAAATAAAATCCCGTTTGACGTAGAATTGAGATCAGATTTTCGATGTCCAATAATCTGTAACAATATTCTCGTCTGACCTCGACCGCAGTTTCTGTTTGGGCTGCAAAATGACGTTCTTCCTTTGCAGGAACAAAAAAATAGTCCTTAATATAGATACAACCGCCCGGTTTAAGCACTTTATATACTCCTGAAATCAAGGAGTCTAATTGATTAGCATAACCTAGCGACTCAAGAAAAAAAACGATGTCGTAACTATTGGATTGATAAATATTATCTAGTTTATGAAAATCACCCTTTTTTACCTTAACCTTATTTGTAAGATCGGCACTGATAATCTTCTTTTTGGCTATTTCAACCTGAACATTTGAAATTGTTAAAGCATCAATCGTGACCTCGTTTTCCTGTGCAAAATAAATACTCGGTCCACAAATTCCGCAGCCGGCATCAAGTAGTTTCATTCCGTTGGTAATCCCGATTCCTTCTTTAAGATAGGTTAAAAAGGCTTCATCGGAATCAGGTCTTACCGCTTGAAAAATATCACCGTAAGAATCTAAATATTTGTCAGTCCACTTATCGTAATAATGTTCAGTTTCAATAACAGATGGCTCATCCACCAATGAATAGTGACTCTTCATTAATTGAGGTCCAACCAAACGCTTTTTTAATAGTTCTTTAATTGTTTTAAGCATCAATTTCTTTCAATCTGCAAATTCTATTTTTATCTAAACATAGTTTTGATTTTAGCTAACCAGTTTATTTTTTGTTTTTTTTCTTCTTTGATGAAATGAATTTCAGGCAATAATCCTTTACCTTTTTTAAGCATACTAATAAAAGTCTCTTCGGAAATTGGTTGATTTTCATTTTTAATGAATCCCAAACTATTGAGGTTTTCCGGGCGTTTCTCAAGCAATTCCAATAATATTTGCTCAATAAAAAACTCATTGTTTATTTCAAACACTTCAAATTTATCAGGTAAATTTTTATCAAAATAATAAAAAACAGCCTGTTTTTCAGCCGGAATTGCTAAAACTTGGGCTGTATGACGATATTGATGGGTGGTATTTTCGGTTGACCAATGAATCAAATTATTGTCGAAAATTATCGCTTCACCTGCTTTAGCCGGGATCGGTTTTGAACATTTTTTGATAACATCGGAATATTGTGAAAAAAAAGGCGGATAACCGTAAGCCAAAACGCCGGGGACTATTTTGTGACTTCCTTCAACTACCTGGAGAGTTCCATTTGATTCATCAACATCCACCAACGGACACCAAATTATGACCGATATATCGTTGATATTTGTCGTAACCGGGAAATGTTGATGGGTATCAAGAAAACCTCCTTTTGGCGGTTTCACAAAAAAACTCGAAGTTAATATTTTATATCCATCAAATAAACGTTCAACATGGGGGGCAAAAATCTTTTGAATATATTCGGTTGCTTTTCGTTTATAATCAATATCTTCGTCTAAAATTGAATAATAATAGCCCGGTTGAGAGTCATCCTCATTTTTAATATTAAATTTATTGTTTAGATGCAGTTGTTCAAGCCCCTCCAGTAAAAGCGAAACCTCTTTCGCTGAAAGAAAAGGGACTTTAACATATCCCCTCTGCAAGAGTTCCTTTTGGGCTTTATCATCAAATAATATCCTACGCATTTGTTTCTCCATTGTTACAAAAACCTACACCATTAATTTCAACTTTATTATGTTTCACTCCCATCGAACGCTTATTGTCATCAGTTGGTTATTCAAATGTAATAAATTATTCAATAGATTCGGCTCAATCTCAACTTTAAATTCAAGCGGCATATCCACCCATCCAACTGAAGCTAATGGTAAGAGTGAAGCCATATCCCCAATGGCTATCTTTAGTAAATAAGTTCCGGGAGATAAGGGCATCGCCGGAATAAGACAACTCAACTCACCTTTCCCAGATTGAATTGACTGAGGCGTTAGATCATAGTTTCCCGAAATATTCACCAAATTATCGTGAGTCCAAATACTTAAACCCCAAATGACATTCTCAAAAGATTCTGTAGCAACATATTTAACTCTTAATCGGCAATCTTCTCCCGTTTGAATTGTTTCTCCTTGAATTGGCTCAAGAACTACTTGTTCTATATTTAAAGGTTTTCTTACGGGCAAGCTTTCCTCATTTGAGGTTTTATTATAAGAACTTATTTTACTTAGTTGATTTTTGAAATATCTATCAAGTGTTTCAATTGATGTTCCGTCAAAACTACATACGTTGTTCTCAAGCAAAATTCCGCGTTGGCAAACGGATTGAATATGATTTGGATTGTGTGAAACTAAAATAATAGAACCACCTTCCGAACGATATTTCAACATTCGATTTACACATTTGCGTTGAAAGTCAAGGTCGCCGACCGCCAGAACCTCGTCAACAAACAACACATCGGGTTTCAGATGTGCTGCAACTGAAAATGCAAGACGAGCCTTCATTCCAGAACTGTAAAACTGGACCGGTGTATCAATAACTGCTTCAAGTTCTGAAAAAGCAACAACCTCGTCAAATAATTTTTGGATTTGATTTTTCGGAAAACCCAACAACGAAGCCGTAATAAATATATTTTCGCGTCCTGTCAACACAGGATCAAAACCCTCGCCAAGTTCGATAATTGCACCAATTCGTCCGCGAATTCGGATTTCTCCGGTGTCTGGTTTGATCAATCCATAAAGAACTTTAAGCAATGTGCTTTTTCCCGCACCGTTTTCGCCAATAATTGCTAAAGATTCGCCCCGATTTAATTCAAATGAAACATCTTTGACCGACCAAAATTCTCCATCACGCAAAACGGATTTGTTATGAGGAAATAAATTGCTCGGTAAAATTTCTCTAATGATATCCTTGACCGCATACCGCAACGACCGATTAAACTCGCGGCAATATTTTTTCGAGACATTTTTTACTGAAATGACTGGCTGATTATCTTCGGACATTTAATTAAATATGAAATCTTAACTGGAAATTCTTTCAATAATATAAGGTTTTGCCAACCGATAGAATAACCAACTACTGAAAAATACAATAATTGAAACACTAACCACTATAAAAAAAGAAAGATCAGGCATCAACTCTCCACCCGTCAACCAATTTCGATTTGAGTTGATAATTGGTGTCAACGGATTTAAGGAAACCATTCTTGAAATTGCACCGTTTTGAGGAATCGGATAAATAATTGGAGTAAGAAAAAATAGCGCATTCAGCACAATTCCGATACCGTTCAAAATATCTTGATAAAGCATTCCTAACGGAGTCAGCAAAACTCCAATGGAAATTCCCGTTAAAATTAAAACTGCGAGACCTATCGGGGCAAGTAATAGATTCCAACCTAATCCAACCTGAAAATAAAATAAACCGAGAAACAAAATAATCAATCTCGCCAATAAATTAAAGAGAATTGCGCCAAGTCCGGCAATCACTAATGCCTCGTGCGGGATTTTGAATTTAGTAATTAAATGTTTAGAAAAAAGTAGTTGCTGCAATGGACAAGTAACCGATTCAGTAAAGGTTTGCCACAAAAAAACGCCGGTTAAAACATAAATCGGATAAGGAATTTCGGTTGAGCCTAAATAAATTATTTTCGAGTAAAATAAAAAAATCCAAATCAGTGCAGTTGCCAAAGGAGGCAAAAAAATCCATAGATAACCAAGAAAGTTTTGTCGATATTGCGAGATGAAATTTTTGCGAAACAACTGCCAAGCAATTGGTTTTGATATTTTTAAATCAAGTAAGGCAAGTTTCAGAAAGTGTTTGGGCTCTGATAACTCTGGTTGGGGGCTGTAATAAATTTGATTCATTTCAATTATTTAGGCTGTTTCTCATTAATTTTTGAAAAATAATTTTAAAATTCTGCAATCTGTTTTACAGAGCGCAATCCAACTTTTTGAATTTTGCAAAATAAATGAATTTAAGTTTATTTAGTAACTAAAATCTTATGTTTTAAGGGTCATTTTTTTTAAGTATAGGTTAAGGATATATTGATTCGGTCACGTTATCAATGTAAACGTCCTTTGAACTTCAAAAAACCAAAATGACTTTTTTGTTTTTCTTAACAAAAATATCAGGTCTTTTTATTTTTAAATGTAATTTTTATAACAGACAAGTGATTACCACTATCAATTTCCTTAAATTTAGAAATTTGTAAAGGAAATTAGCGGCTACTAATTTTGACTATTCAAGTTAATTACAGCAATCTCCGGCGGCACTCTGAATCTGACTGGTAAAATTGAAGTTCCGATCCCGGTGGTGACAAATAAATGACGACCGTTTTTGACAACATGTCCGGAGGCATATTCCTTGTTTCCCGGAATTTTTGGCGCACCGAAATAAGGGAAATTTACCTGTCCGCCGTGTGTGTGTCCCGCCAAAAGAATGGCTAAAGTATCGTGAGTTCGGTCAAAAGTATCAGGATTATGGGTAATTCCAATGATATTGTTTTTTTTAGGTAAATTGGCAAAAACTTCCTGCAAACCTTTATTATAATCCTTCCAAAAATCTTCGATCCCCAAAATGGTTACAGTTTTATTTTTAACTTCAAAAGATTTGGTTTCATCAACCAAAACCGTAAAACCAACCGATTCCAAAGCAGTCCGGCATTTTTTTTCGTCATACCACCAATCGTGATTTCCGATGACGGCAAAAACCCCGTATTTGGTTTTCAAACCCTTTAAATTTTCCGCAATGGTTTCAATTGGCATCGCCAGTTCCCTTTCTTTAATTGATTTTCCCTGTTCGTGAAGCTGTGAAACGAAATCTCCAAGTAACACCACAATATCAGGATTTTGGGTATTGATTTGTTCGGTGATATTTCTAATGCGTTCTTCTGTAATTGTGTGCGAACCGCCGTGAATGTCTGAAACCGCAACAATCTTAAACCCGTTCAGTTCTTTATCCCAATTCGGAACTTCAAGCGAAACTTCCTTTATTACCAAACGATTGGGCTCAATAAAATAGGCGTAGCCAAGCAGCAACAGACCGATAAAAAAACCTGTCAAAAAAACAAAAAGATTGTATTTTAAGAACTTTTTCAGCATTTAGCTTTCGCCGCCATTCGGGAAATATTCGCGCCACCTTTCGTCAACCAGTTTGACTATATCTGCGCGCGGTTCAACTTCTTTCGGATACCAGGGCTTCATTCTAGCATCAATTACAATCGGTGCGTGATAAGAAATGTGATTATTTTTGACGGATAAATCTTTCGCATAAATGTCTGTCGAAGGGTTAAACCTCGTCCAAGTCGCCCACAAGAATTTATCGGCTGAATCGGCAAAAGAAATGTTATCGTGCAAAACAATGACTTGGAAATCGCTGAAATCGGGATGTTTGGAAACTCTTTCCGCTAAAGTTTTATCTTTTTCGTAACTTTCAGTTTCAATGACCAAACAACCGCCGCAAAAGACCTTTGCCGATTTAACACCACTAGGTAATAAACCTGAAAATTCACGTGTTAATTCCCGAATCGGTTCCCCAACTCCCACTAAAAGTGCCTTTGACCCATGATTGATCTTGCCCGAAGCATAATCGAGTGTATCAAAAGAAGTGCGGTCAAAAATAAAGAAGTCGCTTTCCCAATTAACTCGCGCCAAAATATGTTCAAATAGCGTTTTGAAATCACGCAAATCCTGCGGTTTATCGGTCAGCATCAGAAATTTGGTTAATGAAAGCTGTCCCTCACCCAAAATTCTGAACCCTGCTCCAAGAGCCTCCCGCGAGTAACGTTCCTTGACAACTGCCGCCGCCAAAGAATGAAAACCTGTCTCGCCATAACTCCACAAATCTTTAACTGCCGGCATCACTAATGGAAACAATGGGGACAAAAGTTCCTGCAGATAATCGCCGATAAAAAAATCTTCCTGACGTGGTTTGCCCACTACGGTTGCCGGATAAATCGCGTCTTTTCTGTGAAATACGGCATTCGCCTCAAAAACCGGATAATCGTGAATGAGCGAATAATAACCGTAATGATCTCCAAATGGTCCTTCGGGTTTACGAATATGTGGCGCAACTTTTCCGCAAATTGCAAACTCAGCTTCGGCAATTAAGCGATGTCCATTTTCAATCGGATTTTTTGCAGTCCGAATTTTTTCTCCCGCTAAAAGCGAAGCCAACATTAATTCCGGAACATCTTCAGGTAAAGGCGCAATTGCCGACAAAATCATGGCTGGCGCGCCGCCTAAAAAAATCGTGACCGGCAAAGATTGATTCAACTTTTCGGCTTCAAAATAATGAAACCCGCCGCCTTTGTGAATCTGCCAATGAATTCCGGTTTTGGTCTGGTCATAACGTTGTATGCGATACATCCCAAGATTATGTTTCCCGGAAGTCGGGCTTTCGGTATAAACCAAAGGCAAAGTGATAAAATGCCCTCCGTCTTCGTGCCAAAGTTGCAAAAGGGGAAGTTTTTCGAGGTTGACGGATGATTGACTCGCTTCTAAAACAGGCGCGGTTTTTACTTGCTTCGTGCCTAATTTCAGGGCATCAAAAGCCATTTGGCGATAACCCCAAAGCTTGCCGAACTTTGGCGGAAGCAAATCCTCCACCATTTCGACGGCGGTTTTAACAAATTCCTGCGGGCGTTTGGTAAAAGCCAACTCGATCCGTTTAATCGTGCCAAAAAGGTTGGTTACAACGGGAAAGCTTGAGCCTTTGACGTTTTTAAAAAGTAACGCCTTACCCTGATTTTCGATAACCCGCCGATGAATTTCGGCAATTTCCAAATACGGATCAACTTCTGCCTCAATCTCAATCAGGTCATTTTCCCGCCGAAGTTGTTCCAAAAACGAACGAAGATTACTGTGCATAGTTTCAAAATTTAATTGAAACAAAGAGTTAGTTTGAGTGCAAGGAAACAAATTATTCTTTTAGTATTTTGTCTGTTACCCTGTTTTAGAATTTCCAAAAATTGTCGTTATAATTAGATTCGATAAAGATTAATTGTTTGATGGTTAATGTTAAGGGTTCATCACTTAATTTTAGTGAAAGTGTCGCTAATTGCTGGTTTTTACTCCAAACTTTAGGGGTAAAATGTAATACCTCCTTTTTTCCGTTCTTATATTCTGTGATTACCTCAATAGGAATGGCAAATCCACCAATATTTTTAACCTTCATTGAATAATCGTTGCCATTAGCCGAAACATTCTCAATGGCTAAATCTATGTAATTATTCGTATAAAACCAATTGTAAAAAAACCAATTCAGGTCTTTCCCTGAAACATCATTAAAAGTATTAAACATATCCCAAGGAAGCGGATGCTTCCCATTCCAGCGATTCATAAATTCAAATAAACATTTTTTGAATAATTCGTCCCCTAAATAATCTTTTAATGCCAAATAAGCCACCGCCGCCTTGCCATATTGATTATTGCCCAAAGCATCCCCGCGCATTGTATCACCCGGTGTAATTAGAGGAATATCAGAAGAAATTTTCGGATTCATTACCCATCCACTTACTCTTCTTTTTGTCCAATTTAAATTCGCCTGTGTCTCACCAATGACTTGTCTGGTAATCAAATTTTCAAAAGCAGTTGTCCAGCCTTCATCCATAATTCCATAACGCTGTTCATTAATTCCCATATAAAATGGAAACCAACTATGCAAAATTTCGTGATTGACCAACCTTTGAGTTTCGGCACTATCCTTGTTTGAGGTGATGTTAATCATCATTGGATATTCCATATTTCCAAAACCCCGAAAAATCGTATTTTTGTTAAATGGATATGCGACCCCGGGAAGATTAGCAGATGACCATTCAACGGTAAATTTGCCATAATCAACAGCCTGTTTAAAATCAACTGCTTCAATATTAAAAGCTGATTGAATACTAACCCGACGTTTAGTTTTCCGGTCAACAATTACGCTTCCACCATCCCAAATGTAGTGATCACTGACTGCAAATGAAACATCGGAAATGTTGTCTGCTTTCCATTTCCAAGTCAAAAGATCATTCTGAACCGTGACTTTGCCCGATTTTAATTCATCTAACGAAGCTATATTCACAACTTTATCGCTAGTCAGAGATTCTTTAAATCGAGCAGCAATCTCCGGCTGCAAAACTTCATCAATATTTTGTAAATCTCCTGTTGCCCAGACAACGAAATCTTTTGGAGCAGTGATTTCCAGATTATAATTATTAAAATCGTTATAAAATTCGGTTCGGTCATTAAAATTATTTGTATCCCAACCATCAATATCGTCATAAACCGAAACTCTTGGATAAAAATATGCTACGAAAAAAGTATTCGGCTCAATCATTCCTTCTCTACTGCTTTCTTTTGATAAAGAGTAATGCCATTTAAAAGAAAGTTTGACCTTTTGGTTTGGTTTAAGCGGTTGTGATAACTCTAAAAAGTTATAAGTGTAATCGGTATTCTCCCACTTAGCTATTTTGTCAGTCTCTTTAATCTCATCAATAATTATCCCCGAAGAAAGATAATCATTACTAACAACTCCGCCGTCACGCTCTGCACCCGGTTTGTGAACGTTCATTGTCAACCGAAAACAAATATAACGCAGCTCATTTGGACTGTTATTTGTGTATAGAATATCTTCAGTGCCGGAAACCAGATTTGTTTGGGGTTCAATTTTTACTCTGATATCGTAATCTGCACTATTTTGCCAATATTTTTTCCCGGGCTTTCCATCCATCGAACGGGTTTCATTTTGGTATGCTTCTTTTACATTGCGCGGTATGTATAAATCTTGTGCAATAAGGTTTATGCCAAAAATTAAGGATAATACCCCTAATAATAATTTATTCATTTATAAATCCCTCACTAAAAATTAATTTTAAGTTTATAAGAATAAGTCAGAAAACCCAATTTACAGCTTAGTTTAACCCGAACCTCGATTTGGCTAAAGTTGTTTCGATGGTTAGAAATAATTTCGTTTTCTTTAGTGGTTGCTTATAAACTTTGCGACGTTTTGTTATGAAATATTTCCTTTTTTTTTAGTGAAGAAATTAATAGAAAAATTATTTTGAGAATAATGATGTAATATTTTTACGGTTTTAACCATAACTGATTAAAAGAGAGGTTAAACCAGAAAAGAATACAACTATTATAAATTCATTTTTAACCCAATAAAATTCAACCAAATAGGAGAAAAATATGCCAACAAATGTTGCTGTTGCAAATCTTAACGAAGTTTGCACTGAATTTCGGATCAAAGTGATGATTTACAGTCCTGAATCCGGCTATAAATTTGATGTTACGGTGCAAAGAAAATGCTTTCCAACCAAATGGATTGTGATCTTTAATCTTTATAAAAAAATAGGAACTGAATTTGTTCAATTGGTCGGAGTAGAGTTTGAAACGGAGACAAAAGAGCAGCAAAAATCTGCTGAAAAGATGAGTCAGGAAGGGGTTAATATACTTCAAAGTCAGGCTTTCAGAAAAAAAGTTTATCCGGCAGTCAAGGTTTTGGAAGACGGTGACCCGCCAACCGAAAGCGAAACGAAAAAAATTCATACGGAAATGTCAAAAGCCGTTTTGCTGAATGTTTAGTCTAACAAAAACAATTAAAAACATTTTACTTTCATGAAATTTCCCAAACCAATCTCAATCAATTTTTCCATTTTGTTTTTCCTTTTTTTTGGATTCAGCACACCTCTCTTTGGGAAATTTCAAGCTCAACCGCCTCAAACCACCCCCATTTGTCCTTTTGACCATCGGCTCGTTCCAGACGGATTAAAAATTCGGGCAGTTAAAGTCTCAGGACGCAGAGGTAATAATTCGATTGAAGAAAAATTAACCGTGAGATTCCGCGGACAAGCTTACGCAAGGGAACTACTTTACCAGGCTCAAAATGAAGTCGAAGGTGCTTTAAGCGAGGAAGTCAATCAAACTTTTGAAAAACAAATGAGGATCATTGGCGGAGCCGCACCAGCGGTAATTTTCACTAAACCTTGCGTTGAAATTGACAATACCGCCAAAACCATAGATTTCATCATCAATGTTTTCTTTTTAGGGGTTAATCTTAAAGAATTAGCCAAAAATATTCTTCCCGTGCCAAGGTCTGTAAAACCTTCGTTTTACAATAAAATGTCCCCCGTCTTACGCACTTTTAACCCACAATTTAATCTTAGTTTCGACCGTAAAACCGGAGTTGAGGGTTCGTTTGATATTTCAACCAATCTCCTGCAATTATCCGATTTATGGCAAGCAAAAGAACTTTCGGATTCAAAATACCGTCTGGAAGTTAACTTTTCAGGTCGAAAATCCTTTTCCGAACGATTTTTTCAGACTAATTCGGATTTAACTTTCTCAAAGATTCAGCCGGATAAATTAGTGGAAAAACTGGATTTCGGTCTAAGTTTTATCGCCAATGACCAGCCCTTAAATGAAATGCGTCATTTCGATATTGGTCTGGAGGGCGGCGGAAAAATCAAATTACGTCCCCGTTTAGGTGCACTCAACACTCTTTATTTTGAAGGAAAATATAGCAATTCCACTCACAAAGTTTTTGACAAATCAGGTCAAAACATTTTAGCGAACAAAGAAAATAAATTTAAGTTTCGCTCAGTAATAGACGGGATTTTATGGCAGGGTTTCAGCCGGTTTGGTTTTTGGGCTGAATCCGCCAAAATCTCTAATAGCTCCGACAATTACCAAAGATTAGCCGCCATTTTTGCTTATCAAAAAGAATTTGGAAAAGGAACTCAAACCTTTGGACTTGAAGCGGTGGTTGGCGGCGGTAAAACGTGGGGGAAAGTTCCGCAATATTCACTTTTTTTTGGCGGAAATAATTCGACCAATTTTCTTTATGAATCGCCCGATTCTCTGACTATGGCTGAGTTTCCGGTTGGACCGCTTTTGAGAAGTTACGGAAAAACAAAAGCCAATACTCCAACTTACTCTGGTGCAAATTCTTATTGGCATACAAATTTGAATCTGACAATTCCGATCCGGTTTTGGTCAAAACGATTAATACCTGATGAAACAATAACTTATAGTGACGGAAGCACAAAAAAATTGAATGAGGTTTTAGAGACTTTCACAATTAATTCGGCAATTGGCGGAATCGGCGGAGATCTATTGGATTCGATTGTTCAGGATTTAATGAAAAAAAATCCGAATTTGACTGAGGATGAAGCAGAAAGACAAGCCGTTCCGTTAGTTCAAAAGCAAGCCGAAAAAATTGTCAATAAAGAAATCGCCCCAACTATCAAATTTATTTCCCGCCAAGCCAATCTTTTCGCGGTCAAACCGTTAATTATGTTGGATGCGGCTAAAATTTACGATAACTTTCAGCCAAATGGATTTTATCGCTTTGGAGCCGGAGGCGGTTTCAAACTCATAACTGTTACCGCCGGAGCAGAATTTGGATATTTGTGGAGTTTGCCAAGAAAAATAAACGAGCCAAAGGGCAATTTTGTTTTTAGAATGACTTTTCAAAATTTGTTTTAAAAAAAATAAGGAGAAAAAATTTATGCCCCAACTTTTATTTGGAGGGCTTTTAGCCTTGATTTTGCTAGGGTTTTACGTCTGGTCGGTTATGGATGCAATTACAATTGCCCGTTGCCACTCAAATTGCCCGGAACTTTCACAGAATATGACATTTCTCTTAAATTCTATTGGTGGGTTAATTTCAGCAGTAGTTTTGGGAGTTTTAGGTGCAACCAAACCTGGAAAATTTCCATTTCCTACTTTGGTTGAAAAAACATTGACCGGTTGGGTTCAGACCCTAGGTAAAATTATGCCCTCTGTTTTTATTTTTGTTTGGATAATTTGCGGCGTTTTGACCGTGATTTTCGGATTTATTTTATACGAAAATGTTCCTGCACTGGGTGCCTCTGCCAAGGTTTGGTTGGGTTCGGCAATCGGCGCGGTTTATGCTTATTTCGGAATTCAACCAGATAATGGAAATGGTTAAACTTGTCTTCTCAAGTTCGTTAAAACTATAATCATTAAAACCGTCTTTAAGGAAAATCCAATGAAAAAAATTATAGTTTTAGCAATCTGCTTTGCTTTTCTTTTTACTTTCTCGTTTGCTCAATCAACCAATCAATTTGACCTTGTTATCAAAAACGCAAGAGTAGTTGACGGCACCGGAAACCCATGGTTCAAAGCCGATATTGGGATTCGAGCGGGAAAAATCGCCCAAATCGGTGTTATCCCTGATTCCCAAGGGAAAACCGTTATTGATGCCAAAAATCAAATTGTTGCACCCGGTTTTATTGATGTTCACGCCCATGTTGAAAATATTTTCAGTAATCCCGATGCTGAAAATTTTATCCGAATGGGCGTAACCTCATTGGTAACTGGAAATTGCGGCGGTTCAGTAACAGATGTGGCAAAGTTTCTAAATGGTTATCAAAAGAATCCCCTGGCGGTAAATTTAGCAACTTTAATTGCACACGGTTCAGTTAGGCGCGACGTTTTAGGTTTGGAAAATAGAGAACCGACTCCCGAAGAACTCCAAAAAATGGAGGCGATTGTTGAGAAAGGAATGAAAGATGGTGCGGTAGGACTTTCGACTGGATTGATTTATGTTCCCGGAACCTACGCCAAAACCGATGAGGTTGTGGCATTGGCACGAGTTGCCAAAAAATACAACGGAGTTTATGCAAGTCACATTCGGGACGAAGGAAACAAAGTTTTTGAAGCAATTTCCGAAGCGATAAACATCGGTGAACAAACCGGAATTCCCGTCGAAATTTCGCATTTCAAAATCGCCAGCCGAAAATATTGGGGCAAAAGTAACGATACACTTGGACTAGTCCGTGCTGCCCGCGAAAAAGGTTTACCTGTCACGGTTGATGAATATGCCTACACGGCTTCTTCAACTTCGCTTGATACGATTTTACCGAGTTGGGCATTAGCTGGCGGGCGAGAAGAAGGCAAAAAACGTTTAGCTGACGAACCAACCAAAAAGAAAATTATTGAAGAAATTAAAAAGAATCTGAAGGAAAGCAAATTCAAAGATTACAGCTACGCTTTTGTTGCCTCATATGCTGCCAATAAAGATTTTAATGGCAAAAACATCAAAGAAATTTCCAAAATGGTGCGGGGTAAAGATAATCTCGATAATCAATTAGAGCAAGTTTTTGAATTATATAAAGGCGGCGGAGCACAAATGGTTTATCACAAAATGGATGAGCCGGATGTGCAAAATATTATGCGCGAACCGTTTACGATGATAGCTTCAGACAGCGGAGTTCGTTCGGGAGAAGGAGTTCCGCATCCAAGAGGAACAGGCAACAATGTCCGCGTGCTTGGAAAATATGTGCGCGAACTAAAAATAATTACTCTCGAGGATGCAATCCGCAAAATGACAAGCCTTCCTGCACAAACTTTTAATTTGCGTGATCGTGGTTTGATCAAGGAAGGTTTTGCCGCCGATTTGGTAATTTTCGACGAAAAAACGGTTGCCGACAAAGCAACTTACGACAATCCTTTTCAATATCCGATTGGAATTTCTTATGTTTTGGTTAACGGCGGAATTGCTTTCAGCGATGGGCAGATGAGTAAAATCCGTTATGGGATGGCTTTGAGACTAAATCAGTAGGCGCTTCCAGTTGCAGTGACGGTTCAAAATCGCTGTATAGTTTTTTTCCTTTTGACATCCTTTTGGTTAAAAATTTCATCTTAAAATCACAAAACTTGCGTAAAATAATCGCAAATTTAATTTATTGAAAGGAGAAACTGAGATGAAATTATTTAAATCATTTTTATTTTTAACCGTTGCAATATTCGGATTTTCTTTGATTCAGGTTTCTGCTCAAACGACTGCCTACGGCAAAAATTTGACTCAGGGTATTGATAAACAGATCAGAAAGGAAATTATGACACTTCCCTACTACGGGGTTTTTGATGCCATTTCCTATAAATTCGACAACGGAGTCGTTTATTTGACGGGCAGCGTAGTTCAGCCGATTACTAAAAGTCAGGCAGCACGTTTTGTAAAAAGCGTTCAAGGTGTGACGGATGTAGTTAATAATATTGAGGTTTTGCCGCCTTCAAACTTTGATGACCGGATTCGTTTTGCAGTAGTTAATGAATTTGATCGTCGCGGTGGTAGCCTTTACCGCTATTTGCAGGGCACAAATCCTTCGATGAGAATCATTGTCAAAAATGGTCATATTTCGCTCGAAGGTTATGTTGCCAATCGCGGAGATTATAATTTAGCCAATATTTTGGCAAATGGAATTCCGGGAACTTTTAGCGTTACCAATAATCTGATCATTGATAATGAAAGAGCCGAATAACTGCAAATTCAAACTTAAAACTAAAGACCGAGCCGATGTGTTCGGTCTTTTTATTTGCGCCTCAATTTGCCTTTTTTGTCCAAATCAGTCATCATTTTCGTTTATTTTCTTATTGGAATTTATAACTAATGATTGAAACTTCTAAAATTCGTAATATTGCAATTATCGCCCACGTTGACCACGGCAAAACGACTCTGGTTGACGCGATGCTCAAACAATCCCACGTTTATCGGGATAATGAAACGGTGGTTGACCGTGTGATGGATTCGATGGATTTGGAACGCGAGCGCGGAATTACCATTATGGCAAAAAATGCCTCGGTGCGTTACGGCGATTACAAAATCAACATACTTGATACGCCCGGTCACGCCGATTTCGGCGGCGAAGTCGAACGCGTTTTGAAAATGGTTGACGGCATCGTTTTATTGGTGGATGCAGCAGAGGGATGTTTGCCGCAAACCCGTTTCGTGCTTCGTAAAGCGTTAGAACAAAAACTTCCGGCGATTGCATTAGTCAACAAAATTGACCGTCAGGATTCGCGCCCCGAAGAAGTTCTGGACGAAATTTACGACCTTTTTATTGACCTCGGTGCAACTGAAGAACAGATTGATTTCCCTGTTTTGTATGCGATCTCACGCGACGGAATTGCTAAAAAGAATTTGGCTGACGAAGGAAAAAATTTAAAACCTTTGTTCGATCAGATCATTGAAACAATTCCGGCTCCGCACGCTTTGCGGGATGATTCATTACAGGTTTTAGTGGCAAATATTGACTACAATGCTTTTGTCGGCAGACTCGCCATCGGCAGAATTTTCTCGGGCGAAATCGCTAAAAATCAGGAAATTGCAATTACTAAACGCGATGGCGCAATCGAAAAAACCCGTGTCAAAGAGCTTTACGTTTTTGAGGGCTTAAAACGCGAAACCACTGAAAATGCAGGAGTTGGTGAAATTGTTGCGCTTGCCGGAGTAGAAGGTATCAACATCGGTGAAACAATAACCTTAATTGATAATCCAAAACCGTTGCCCGTAATTGCGGTTGATGAACCAACTATCTCAATGATTTTTGGGGTCAATACTTCCCCGTTTTCAGGTTTGGAAGGAAAATTCGTGACTTCCCGCCAATTAAAAGAACGCCTTGACAAAGAACTTTTGGGTAATGTTGCGTTGCGTGTTACTGCAACTGATTCTGCCGACCAATTTAAAGTTTCAGGACGCGGTGAATTGCAGCTTTCAATTTTAATTGAAATGATGAGACGCGAAGGCTACGAGCTTCAGGTTTCCAAACCGGAAGTTATTACCCGCAAAGGCGAAAATGGCGAATTACAAGAGCCAATCGAACAAGTTGTAATTGATATTCCTGATGAGTTTATTGGAGTTGTGACCGAAGCCCTTGGACGGCGCAAAGGTCAAATGACTAAAATGATCAATAACGGAACCGGTCGCGTTCGTTTGGAATTTGAAGTTCCGTCACGTGGACTAATCGGTTTTCGCGGAGAATTTTTGACCGAAACCAAAGGCACAGGATTACTCAATACAATCTTTTTGCGTTTTGACAAATGGCAGGGAGAAATGAAAGGACGCGGCACAGGTTCACTCATTGCTGACCGGATGGGCGAAGCAACAACCTACGCACTTTACGCTTTGCAAGAACGCGGCACACTTTTCATCCGTCCGCAAATCAAAGTTTATGAAGGAATGATTATTGGTGAAAATGCCCGTGCGGTTGATTTGGATGTCAATGCAATTAAAGAGAAAAAATTGACCAATATGCGTGCATCAACGGCTGATGAAGCAATGCGGCTCGTTCCGGCAAAAGAATTAACGCTTGAACAGGCTTTGGAATTTATCGCCGATGATGAGTTGATCGAGGTTACTCCAAAATCTATTCGTCTCAGAAAACGTGGTTTGAAACCAAACGAACGCGCTAAAAAGTCTGAAAATAAAGGGTAAAGGGTAAGATCTTTTTACCCTTTTTTAATTACTACGGCTGAACATCTAAAATTTCACAATTTTCCATTATTATTTTCCAAAAATCATTTGGTTTTTCGGCTGGCGGAAATACTTCTTTAAAAATGCCCTTCGCTTTGACCAAAGGCATTCGTTTCGTTCGTTTATTCAGATAATCATTGGTTAATTTATCGAGCAAAGCAGCTTTGGCATCTGAGCTCGCAGTTATATTTCCATTGCAGGAAATTCGACCTTCGGCATTCCAAAACTCAAAACTAAAAGGTCCACTATAACGGTTTCCACCACTCCAAACCTCCCCGGAAACATAAATCTCTTTATTTTTAAGCAGTTTAGCAACTTCAGAGTTTTGAGATTTAACTGAAATCAATAAATTTCCCGCTTCAAAATTTTTCGGAGTTTCAGTTGTTGGAGTATTCGTGGTCGAATTTGAATTTGTTGGTGCGGAAGAATTATTTGACTCTTTTTGAAACCGGTTACAGCCCAAAAGACAAAGTAAAATCAAACCGCCCGAAATATAAAAATTTATTTTATTTTTCATTATTGACACCTCATAAAAATTCCGCTTCCGCCTAAACTGACCAAAACTATTTTTCCGCCATTACGTCCGACAATGAATTCCTGCGCCTGACAAAATGGCTGATTTGGTAATTTGATAAGTGACCAGCCGCGCTTGTATTCGTTGTATTCGACTTTGTAATATCGAAAATTGCTGTCGCTTCCCAAATATGAAAGACTTTCATATTTTTTCCAAGTCGCGTAATCCAATCCAATTTTTAGAACTTTTACACCTTTGTAATCAGAATCTGCTAAATATTTTCCTCGGATAAAGCTCTCAACCGCTGAATCATTGTAGGGAGGTTTTTCCCAGTTGCGATTTGGCGCATTTTGATTAATTAAATTGAGTAATTCATCAGCTTTTAGCTCAACTTGTGCTAAAAAATCGGTGGGCATTTCTACTCCGAACTCTGCAAATTTTGCCTGTGCTTTGGCTATCATTTCGGCTTTCCATCGGTCACGTTCAAAAAGTAATATTTGAGTTTCATCAACCGTCCTATTTTTCGTGTCTTTGATAGCTTTTTTCAAATTATCAAGCGTAATTGTCAACAGACTCTGTGAATAAGTTTTGGCAACTTCGGTGCGAAAAGGTTTCTCCAATTCGTTTCGTTTGGCGGCAATCGCGCACCACGTTTGCGGGTTATCCAGACTAATTGTGTCCTTATTCCAAGGACGGTCAAAGTTTTTGATATTCTTATATTTAGCCTGACAAAGCGCATCCAATTCGGCTAGCAGACTTATGCTTTTTTGCAAGTTCTGCGGTGCGGGCAGTCCGAATATTTTATAGTTTCTGTCATAGAACGGAGCATAAAATTTAACGGTTTCCAAATATTTACCTGCTTCGGTGCGAAATTGATTTCTTAACTCGGTATCATTTGCATTTTGTATTGTCTGATCTTTTGTCCGGATTAAATTGCTTCCGCTGACCACATTTTGAAACTGGTTTTTCAAATTACCGTATCTAACTTTAATAATGTTGCCGCTAATTGATTCTATTTTTCCCTGAACCCATTCCTGCCGACCAAAACAATTACAGTTTAATTCCACTTCATCCCCTACTTTGAAATTTTCCTGTGCAATAACAGTTCCGGCAAAAGAAAAAATAAAAAACAGCATTAAAATGTTTTTTTTCATAAATCTCCCCAACTCCATAATTTATAGTTAGAAAATTACTTCTGATGCAGTAAAATTGTCCTTTGGAAGTTATTAGGAATTTGTTAGGTTTACTTAATGTCCAATAAACTCAAAGAGTTTTACGAATTTGAAGGCTTTCGGCTCGACACGGAAAATCCGTGTCTCTGGCGCGGAAATGAACTAATCCCTATTCCGCCAAAAGCTCTTGAAATCTTGATTCTACTGGTCAAAAAACAGGGTGAGATTGTTTCCCGCAATGAGCTGTTGGAAAATGTCTGGCGCGAAACTTTTGTTGAAGAAAGCAACATCAATTATACAATTTCACTAATTCGCAAAGCTCTGGGAGAAAAAGATTTGATTCAAACCATTCCTCGTCGCGGCTACCGTTTCGTCGGGAGATTCAAAGAAGAAATCCCTCCCCCCGAAATAAAAAAAGAAATAAAGAAATCAACTTTTCGCTGGATTTTAGCTTCAATTTTTTTGATAACTTTGTTCTTTGTCACAAGTTTTGCCTTTTGGGTGCGAATGGAAAACAAACCTTTACCCACCGTTGATAATCCTGAAGCAATTCAGGCATACAATCGGGGAAAGGCAATTTTGGATGACCGTGATGTAAAGAACCGTGAAGAAAAGGCACTTGCGGAGTTTCAAAAAGCGGTCACACTTGATCCAACCTCTGCAATTGCTCATGCCGGTTTAGCTGAAGGCTTTAGCTCGTTGGCAGTGATCCGATCAGGTGAAAATGGAATTGAGAATTACTCAAAAGCTAAAGCTGCGGCTGAAAAAGCACTTATTCTGGATAAAAATCTGTCTGAAGCATTTGAAATCAGAGGCTGGCTAAAACGGAATGCAGATTGGGATCTATCAGGAGCAGAAAAAGATTTAAAACATGCAATCCAATTAAAACCGGAATTTGCTTTGGCGCATTACCGTCTTTCACAAACTCTTGCTCCACAAGGGAAATTTAGTGAAGCATTATCGGAAATAAATAAAGCATATGAACTTGATCCGGTTTCTGAAGTAATTTCACAAGGACGATTTTCAATTTTGGAAAGCGGCGGTGAATACGAAAAATCCTTAATTTTAGCCAAAGAGTTTTTAAGTGATAATCCTTCTAATCCCGGTGCAAAACGGGCTTACGGAACTTTTCTCTATCATCAAAAACAATTTGATAAAGTTATCGAATTTGAAGATGAGATTTTTGCCCGAAATCCTGAACGGAAGCCATTTCCCTGGGTTTCATTGATTGGCGCAGCTTACTTTCAAATTGGAAACAATGCCAAAGCTGAAGAACTTCTCGATGAATTAACTAAACAATCTCAATCTGATACGAAAGCCTTATATTCCCTGGCAATGAACTATTCAGAAATGAGTAGAATTGATGATGCGATGACAACCTTGGAAAAATGTTTTTTACAACACGAAGAGAGAATGATTTGGCTAAAAGTTGAGCCTCGTTTTTCAAACTTGCGAAATAACCCAAGATTTATTGAATTATTGAGAAAGCTGAAACTTGATTAGTTTGTTTTCACAAATTGATTGCTCCTGTCAGAGAATTAACGCTCGAACAGGCTTTGGGATTTATTGCTGACGATGAATTGATAGAGAGGTTACGCCGAAATCAATTTGCCTCAGTAAATCCTTATTGAAACCGAATGTTAGAATTTCAAAATAAATTTTTATAAATTGATTAAAACCTTAAGCCGATGATAATTTATTTTCGTCGGCTTTCTATTTCAAATCAAATTTTTATTGCATCTTCATCCAGAATTTCTCGGATTTTTCTGGTAAGGGCTTCTATGGAAAAAGGCTTCTGCAAAAAATTGTTTTCCTCATCCTTAAGCCCTCTGCGGAAAATCATATCCCCGGTATAACCTGAGGTGAATAAAACTTTCAGATTTTTAATTTTGGAATTCAAACTTTCCCAAAGTTCATATCCGTTCATTTGAGGCATTACAATGTCGGTCAAAAGCAAATCAATCTGCAAATTTTCCTTTTCGCATAATTCCAGAGCTTCCAGTCCATTACTTGCCTCAACCACCTGATAGCCACACGATAAAAGAATATCTTTGCTGAGTTTTCTCACTATTGCTTCGTCCTCAACTAACAAAATAGTTTCGGCACCTACTTTTGATTTTACTTTTGCAGATTCTTTTTTGTCCGACACAATATTTTCTTTGACACAGGGCAGATAGATTTTAAATGTGGAGCCTTCTCCAAGTTTACTGTCAACGGTTATATAGCCTTCGGATTGTTTAATGAATCCATAAATTGTTGCTAAACCAAGTCCGGTTCCCTCTCCCACACCTTTAGTTGTAAAAAAGGGTTCAAATATGCGGCTCTTAATTTCTTTGGTCATCCCGATACCCGTATCACTTACTGAGATAAATACATATTCACCCGCTTTTCCTCCAAAAATTTTCTTCGCGGTCTTTTCATCATACTGAACATTTTTGGTTTCAATAGTCAAAGAACCTCCTTTCGGCATTGCGTCTCTTGCATTAACCGCCAAATTTACAATAACCTGTGAAAGCTGCCCGGGATCCACTTCGATAGGATTAACATCAAAATCTAAAATCTTGATAAATGAAATATCCTCACCAATTAACCGTCCGAGCAAAGCACTGATATCGGAAACAATTTGGTTGATATTGACGATTTCCGGTTTCAAAATTTGTTTTCGGCTGAAGGCAAGGAGTTGTTGAGTCAAAGCGGCGGAACGCTCCCCGGCTTTTTTGATTTCGACTATATTGTGACGAAAACGGTCATTTTTACCTATTTGATTTAGAGTTAAATCGCTGTAACCATTAATGGCAGTGAGCATATTATTAAAATCGTGAGCAATGCCTCCGGCTAATCTGCCTACGGATTCCAGTTTTTGGGATTGCAATAATTGTTCTTCGCTTAACCGCAAGGCTTCTTCCGCATTTTGTCGGGTCAATTCGGCATTGACCCACTGTGCCATCAACCTTAAAAATTCATAGTCACCTTTGGTAAAGGAAGTTTTTAGCGGACTGTTGGACGAAAAACATAAAGTCCCGTAAGGTTTTCCCGAAACTTCAACCGGAATTCCTAAATAAACCTGGGTTCCTAAGATTTTGTGAGCGGGATGCTCTACCCAAGAAGTATTTGCAGCATCGTCTATAACCACCAGATCATTTCTTTTCAAAACCTCTTCGCAAAAAGTATTCCCTAGATTACAAACAAAACCAACTGAAATAAAATCGGAGACTGAAACAACTTCAACTACCCGATAATTATTACCCTTAATTTCCCCCAAAAAAGCATTTTCAATTGCGAATTCATCAACCCCAAGTTGGAGTAATTGCTTAATTCTGTCCTTAGAATTCAACTCGGAATTTGAAATAATCTGATATAGCTTTTGCAATCTGGATTCGGATTTGCTCAAAGCCTCGACCGCATTTTTACGTTCTGTAATGTCCAAAAATGAGGCATATCCAAATTCTTTTCCATCTATTTGTAGATTTGTGGTAGTAACCAGAACATTTTTAATTGCACCCGATTTTGTGCGATGTTTAGTTTCAAATTGAAAATTCCCAAATGCACTAGAACTTTTTTCGTGGATTGCTAAAATTTCCTCTTCTTTCAAAACCACTTCAAAATCCATAATTCGCAATTGTTTTAGCTCATCCTGCGTATAACCAAGCATCTTCGAGGCGGATTCGTTACAGTCTATTATTGATGCGTTTTTATCAATAATCATTCCGCCAATCGGTGACTGTTCAAACAAAACACGAAAACGTTCCTCTGATTCACGCAACATATTTTCGGCATTTTTGCGCTCCGTGATGTCTGCTGCCATATACAACAGACCTTGAAATTCTCCGTGGTCAGAAATCGGACTGAAAGAAACCAACAACCAGATTAATTTTCCATCCGGACGGGTAAAAAGAAAATCAACTGATCCCTTTCTATTTTTTGACAGTAAAATTTCACTTTTAGTTTTATCCTTAATTAAAACCTCATCGAAAAAATCAATAAGAGATTTGCCGATTAATTCTTCAGCTGGAAAACCAATAATTTCACAAAACTTAGCATTAACTAAAGTCACCTTAAAATCTTTATCAACCGTCCATATTCCTTCATTTGCTGTTTCAAAGAGATTTTCATATTTTTGTTTAGCGGTTTGTAGCTCCTTTTGCATTAAACGCCTTTGAGTAACGTCACGGGCAATATTTTCAATACTTTTACGATTATCCTTTAAACTAAGAGGACGACTGCTGATTTCTAATAAACTCGTTTGACCGTTTTTTCCGATGATTTTGACTTCATTTATGGCAGTTGGGTTATCCGTATTTTGCGGATCAAGTAATTTAGACAGGTAGTCTGCGTTTTCGGGTGCCAAAATATCGGAAAATTTTAAATTTAGGATTTCTTCACGGCTATAACCAGTTAGTTTTTCAACTGCTAAATTGACCGAGGTAAAATTCCCTTCTGAATCCAGAGTAAAAATACAATCAATGGCATTTTCTACTAACTCATCATAGCGTTTGATATAAGCTAATTTGGCTGCTTCGATTTTTTGGGTTCTTCTCACCCCGCTTCGGATCAATCCAAAAAGCAATCCCCCGGTTATTAAAACATAAAACCAACCTTTGTAAGTTTGAAGAAGACTTAGAGTATCACTGTCTTTAACAAATTTGACTAATAATTGATCAGAAAGCAGGATCCAGAGAGTTCCCAAAAGGAGATAGATCAAAACTATTTGTGCCGGAGTCAATTTAATATGAGCAAAAAGAAATTTTTTCATCAATTCTAAAGGAGAACCAATACTGAAAGGTAAAAGTGGGAAAGAGATTTACCGTTTAGCCGAATTTTAATTTTACTACCCTGATAAGTGCTGAATTGCGATAAATCTGCAATGGTTAGAATTTAACAATTACCACCTAATTTATCAAGGGTTTTTACAGGAATTGAAGCCAAAAAATTGCCTTCAGATTCCCTAAATTTGTAAATAAGCAAACCGGCATTATCATTTATCCAAAAAACTGAAAATTTTAGAGGATTTCGCAAATTGACATTTTCGCTAAAATTCATTTAGATAAGTCTGTATGTTAAATATCCAAAAACGTCAAAGTGGTAACACTACAATTCTTGATTTAGAGGGCGATGTCATTATGGGCGGCGGTTCTGCCAAACTCGGTCAAGCCATTTCGGAATTAATAAAAGACGATAAAACCAACGTTTTACTTAATTTTCAAAAGGTTCGCTATATTGATTCAAGCGGAACAGGAGAATTAATATCTGTTTCCGAATCGGTTGATAACGCGGGCGGAAGCCTAAAAATCACCAATCTTTCACCAAAAGTCGAGCAAGTTCTGACTCTGAGCAGTTTGCTGCCGATTTTGGATGTTTATGAGGATGAAGCAAGCGCATTAGAAAGTTAAAAAACCTTAAACTGAGAGAGTGAAAAAGTTTGCCGGTAATTGGTTAAACTTTTTCACTTTTTATATTTTCCTTTGTTCCTTAACAAAAATCAGTCAATGTGACCGAAAAGGTAAAATTTTAAATAAAACTAGCCAAAAAAATCGGAAATAGTTTAAAATTAAACCTTAGTTAAGGTAACAATAAAAAATTTGTTATTAGAGAGATTTTCAAATTTATGCAAGAATTTTCCGACCAAATGCCAATGGATATTTCACGTCTTCCAATGGTTCCAATCCGAGATGTAGTCATCTTCCCATTTACCAAAGTCGCTTTTAAGATTGGTCGTCCAAGCTCGGTCAAGGCTCTGGAAGAAGCAATGAATGGTGACAAAAATATTTTTCTCGCCACCCAACATGATGCGTCCATTGATGAACCGAGACCTGATGAAATATTTTCGATCGGAACAATCGGTCGTATTTTGCAGGCTCAAAAGCAAGAAAACGGGCAAGTCAAAGTCGTGGTTGAGGGTCGTGAACGGGGAGTTACGGTTCGGGTTGAACAAGACCCACGCGGACTTTTTTACGCTTTGGTTCGCCGTGTCGCTTCTGTTGACGAATCAGGTTATCGCACCGACGGACTTTTGCAAAAAATTCACGGTTTGGTCGAACAGTTAATGCGGGTGGCGCCGGATGCTTACACGGATGCGCTTCACGCTTCGCTTCGAGGAATCTCGGCGGCTCAAATTTCCGATGCAATGTCCTCGCATTTGCGGATTGCCATCGAAGATAAGCAACAGCTTTTGGAAACATTTTCGGTTCAGGAACGGCTTACTTTGTTGATGGAAATTCTCGAAAATGAAATTGAGAAAAAACAACTTGACCGCACTGTTCACGGACGGGTTAAACGTCAAATGGACAAAACACAGCGTGAATATTATTTAAATGAACAAATTAAGGCTATCCATAAGGAGCTTGGACGCAAAGACGACAAAGCCGAAATGGATGAAATCCGAAAGAAAATTGAAGAAGTCGGAATGACTGAGGAAGCTAAAGACAAAGCCTTACAGGAACTTTCGCGCCTTGAAGCAATGCCGCCAATGTCCGCCGAATCAACCGTTTCCCGAACCTACATTGATTGGCTGACCAACGTGCCGTGGCAACAGCGTTCCGAAGAAATTGAGGATTTAACCGAAGCCGAAAAAGTTTTGAACGAAGACCATTACGGTTTGGAAAAAATCAAAGAACGCATTTTGGAATTTTTAGCCGTTCGTCAATTGGTCAAAAATCCCAAAGGAACGATTTTATGCTTTGCGGGTGCGCCGGGTGTAGGTAAAACTTCGCTTGGGAAATCAATTGCCCGTGCTACCGGCAGAAAGTTCGTTCGGCTCAGTCTGGGCGGCGTTCACGATGAAGCCGAAATTCGCGGACATCGCCGCACTTACATTGGGGCTTTGCCCGGTCAAATCGTTCAATTAATGAAACGCGCCGGAACCGTCAATCCCGTAATATTGCTAGACGAAGTTGACAAACTTGGTCGTGATTTTCGCGGTGATCCAAGTGCAGCTTTACTCGAAGTGCTTGATCCTGAACAAAATGACACTTTCCGTGACCATTATTTGGATGTTGATTACGATTTGTCACACGTCTTTTTTATCGCTACGGCAAATGTTTTACACACAATTCCCGCTCCATTGCAAGATCGTTTGGAAATCCTGAATTTATCTGGATATACCGAACGCGAAAAACTTGAAATTGCCAAACGTCACTTGTTACCTAAACAGGCTGAAAATAACGGTTTGACTTTGGAACAGGTAAAATTTACTGATGATGGAATTTTAGAAATTATCCGGCATTATACACGTGAAGCCGGTGTCCGTAACTTAGAGCGAGAAATTGGTTCCTGTTTAAGAAAAGTTGCCCGAAAATATGTTGCCTCCGCACATCAAGACAAATTCAAAGAAATAGTTGACGCAGAAAAAGTGCGTGAATTGCTAGGCAAAATTCGTTTCCGCAAACAAGACCTTTCGCGTAAAAGCGAGGTTGGTTTGGTCAATGGTCTGGCGTGGACAGAAGTTGGCGGCGACGTGTTGCAAGTTGAAACTACGCTCGTCAAAGGTCGCGGCGAAGTTACATTGACCGGAAAACTTGGTGAAGTGATGCAGGAATCAGCACGTGCGGCGCTAACTTGTGTCAGAACCCGCGCCGAAAAACTGGGCATTGATCCTGATACTTTCCGTAAAAAAGATTTGCACATTCACGTTCCCGAAGGCGCAATTCCAAAAGACGGTCCAAGTGCCGGAATAACTTTAGCAACTGCGATGGTTTCGGCTCTAACCGGAAAACCCGCCCGTCACGACGTGGCAATGACCGGTGAAATCACCCTGCGTGGCAAAGTTTTGCCAATTGGCGGAGTTAAAGAAAAATTGTTGGCGGCGCATCGGTTCGGATTAAAAACCATCATTATGTCGAAAGATAATGAAAAGGATTTAGCCGATATTCCAGAGGAAGTCCGCGAAGATCTGCAAATTTTCACAGTTGATATGATTGACGAGGTTTTGGAAATCGCATTGGAAAATGTCAAAGCGACTGAAGTTTTGGAAACACCACAGCTTTGGAAAGCAGATGAAACGTCAGCCGATATTACGGCAACTTTAGAATAAAAAAGTTGTCAGACAAAATTAAAAGCAAAGTTTTGAATTGGTCGAAATTCTCAGCTTTGCTTTTTTGTTTGCGAATTATTTGGCTTTAGTCTTTCACCAATTTTGTCCAATCCCGAATTTGTTCCCCCAATTTTTCTGCACTTGGCGGATCGTAATTAGAAAAAACTATGACCGTGTAGCCTGTTTTGGGATTAACCAGCAAAATGGCGTTTATTCCGACCGAACCGCCGGCAATTCCTAAGCCACCATCTTTTCTCGGGTTTCCGTCATCATCAGGGATAGTAATTTTTCCGGTTTTCAGTGCGACCGAAAATTTCATCAGGTCTTCTGCATTTGAATATCCTCCGCCAGCCGAACTTCCGCGATAGGGACGAGTATCAATGTTATTTACCCAATCGCCTTTGCCAATTTGTTTGGTGTAGCCGTTAGCAGTGTTGAATGGAGTTTTATCGTTTTCAAAGGAATCGGTATTGGACATCCCAAGCGGCTTAAAAATATTTTCGCGGACATAATCGTAATAACTTTTTCCGGTAACTTTTTCAATAATCGCTCCAAGCAAAATATAACCGCCGTTTGAATACTGATCCTTTGTTCCCGGCTCAAACGCCAGAGGTTTATCGGCAAAAAGCGGGATAAAATCTGAGTTTTTACGGAATTTGTCCTTTGGAGTTTGATCAAATTTTGCCCCGAAAAAATCCCCGATGCCGCCTTTCATCGTCACCAAATGACGGATAGTAACTTTTTCTCTGGCTTCCTGATTCGGGTAATCAGGCAAATACTTCCCAAGTTTATCATCGAACGAAATTTTGCCCTGCTGAACTAATTGCCCAATGGCGATGCGGGTAAATACCTTATTGATTGACCCAAGATTAAATTTAGTTTGCAGGTTATTGGGAATGTTTTTTTCCCTATCAGCCAATCCGTAAGCCTTTTCAAAAATAGGTTTATCATCTTTGGCAACTAAAACAACGCCGGAAAATTTATCTTGAGAAACCAAATCATTTACATATTTTTCAACGGTCGAATTAAACTCCGAATTAGTTTTTGGAGCTTCACTTTTTGAAGTCTCCTTTGGTTCCTCGGTTTGCTCAAGCTGCCAACCATCTAATTTAAATGGCGCATTTTTCTCGATCAAAAATGAATACGAAAGCCACCCGCCGGACTTGCCTTGTGCCAATAATCTGATTTCTTCAGCACTAACTGAAACAATTTTTTTAATTTCCAGAGTTTGGTAATCTGCCCGAACTTCCCGATGAAATTCCAAACGTGGCTCGACAGGTCTGCGTTGCAATGATTCCGGGGTAAGGTTTTGCTGAAAAAATTCTTTTAATTTTTGCTCATCCCCCGAATTAAAAGCCTCAAAATATCCCAAAACCCGTTTTCCGCCTTCCGTTTTTAAAATTTCAGAAACATCAATTTGTTGGGCAAAAGTTGAAATAGCAAAAAAAATTAAAACCAAAAATAATGTTTTCATAGTAGATTGGATTCTAAATTTTATTGCCGCAAAAATAATTAAGAAAAAGCAAAGAGATTGTTAAGAATGTAAAATTATCCGGTAATTGTTGATTGTTAAATATTAAATGGCTAATAATACGATTTGGAAGTTATGAACAAATTGCAGTTTCAAAATTTGTTGATTTTGGGTTTAGCTCTTTTGCTTGGCGTTTTGGCGTTTTTTCAATACAAATGGGTTGGACAAATCAGCGAAGCGGAAAAAGAACGAATGCAAAAAAGGCTTGATGTAGATGCGCAAAATTTTGCCGAGGATTTTAACAGAATTGTGCAAAATGCCTATTTTACCTTTCAAGCCAATAGTGAGAACTGGAATGAAAATTTTCTTGAGCATTATATTTTGTGGCAACAAAAATCTCAGTATCCGCAATTAATAAAAGAATTTAACTTGATTAAGTCGAATAACGAAATCGCCCGGTTTGATGAAAAAACCAAACAATTCAATCCGATTTCTGCTAATTACAATTTCATTGATTTGCAAAATCATTTTGAACCGATTGACGAAAAGGAATTGACTTTAACAATGCCGATTTATGACCAATCAACTCGTTTGCCGGGAATTCGACAAAGGATAACTGAGATGGAAACACATTCGGAGATTCCGGCTCCAATGATTCAAATGCCCAATATTATTGCCTTTTTGCAAATAAAACTGGATGAAGATGTCATCAAAAATGAGATTTTACCAGATTTGACCAAAAAATATTTTCCCGAAGGTGATTACAAATTATCGGTTTACAGCCGAAATCAAAATGTTGGACTTTTTCAAACTGAAAAACTTGATAATCCTGATGCCAGCGTGCCGATTTTTGAACTCTTACCTGATAATTTGGCTTATTTTGTCAATAAAGATTTGATGACAACGCTCAATAATTCTAAGGGAACTGGGCAATTTGTCCTTAATCGCCGTTTTGAAAGCAGGATTTCAAATATTCCGCAAAATTCTACGGGAACTCTTAAAATCCAAATTCTAGGCGGAAATAATAATCGGAATTTTGAAAAAAATGCCTTTTCATCGAATAGTCAATGGGCTTTAAATATCCAACATAAAAACGGTTCTTTGGAACAATTTGTCGGAAGCTCACGCCGCAAAAATTTATTGCTGAGTTTTGGAATTTTAGGATTATTGGGCGGCAGTATTGGTCTGATTTTTTTATCTGCCCGCCGTGCCCAAGTGTTAGCTCAACGTCAATTGGATTTTGTTTCTTCTGTTTCTCACGAATTCCGCACGCCGATCGCGGTTATTTATTCGGCAGGTGAAAATCTGGCGGATGGGGTAGCACGCGAGGGCACACAGGTTTCACGTTACGGCAATTTAATTAAAGGCGAAGGCAAAAAGCTTTCGGCGATGGTAGAACAAATTTTAGAATTTGCCGGAGCACGTTCAGGTCACAAAAAATATGATTTTCGTGAAACAAACATCAAAAATATTATCGAAAGCGCGATAAATGATTGCGCCCCTTTGATTGCCGAAAAACAATTTGAAGTCGAAACAGAACTTCAAGAAAATTTGCCCTCAATTCAAGCCGATAAAAATTCCCTTTCGCATGCCATCCAAAATTTAATTATCAATGGAATTAAATACAGCAATGGCAATAATTGGCTCAAAATCTCAGCCAAAAATGGCGACGGCACAATCAAGGTTGTAGTCGAAGACAGAGGAATCGGGATTGGTAAAAAAGATTTGAAGCAAATTTTTTCACCGTTTTATCGGGCTAAAGATGTAGTTGATGCTCAAATTCACGGCAACGGATTAGGGCTAAGTCTGGTTAAACAAACCGTTGAAGCACATCACGGAAAAATCGAAGTTGAAAGTGAAATTGGAAAAGGAAGTAAATTCAGTATTCAGTTGCCAGTGCATAGTGGTCAGTAGTCAGTTGAAGGCGTTCAGTTCTCAAATTAATAAATTGATTGCTGACCACTGATAACTGATAACTGATAACTGCACACCGACCACCATGAAAATATTATTAGTTGAAGACGAAGAAGGATTAATCTTTACCTTAACTGATCGTTTAATTAGCGAAGGTTACAAGGTAACAACAGCCCGTGATGGTGAAGCCGGATTAAATGCCGGATTAAATAACTCCTTTGATGTCATTATTCTAGATATAATGCTGCCAAAAAAAAATGGATTTGATGTGTGCCGTGAATTACGGGCTAAAGGAATTTTTACCCCCATTTTGATGCTAACCGCCAAAGGCGAAACGATTGATAAGGTTGTAGGACTCAAACTTGGGGCGGATGATTATTTAACTAAACCTTTTGAAATTATTGAACTACTCGCCAGAATCGAAGCGCTTTTGCGGCGTTCCACCAATACTATCGCAAACTCTTTGGAATCTTATAGTTTTGGGGATATTGAGATAGATTTTCGCCGCGCAGAAGTTAAGAAAAGCGGGATTCCGCTTGATCTTTCGGCAATGGAGTTCAAAATTCTGCAATATTTTATCGAACATCGTGGAGAAGTTCTAAAACGCGATGAATTGTTGGATGAAGTTTGGGGCTATGATGCGATGCCAACCACCCGAACGGTTGATGTTCACATTGCCTGGTTACGACAGAAACTTGAAGAAAATCCGCGCTATCCTGTTTATATTCAGACGGTTCACGGTTTTGGCTACAAATTTACCGCATAAGGCAAAACGTAAATTGCAATTGCCAAAAAGTGTAAAATACTTCCGCCCAAAACAAACAAATGCCAAACGGCGTGATGATGTTTGAGGCTTTCCCAACCATAAAAAATTGTGCCGAGTGAATAGGCTAATCCGCCTGCCACAACCAAAATCAATGGAGCTAGCCCTAATCGGCTAAACAATGGCTCAACTGCTACGATCCCGATCCAACCCATTACTAAATAGGAAATTACGGATGCCGCACGGAATTTGTGATGAAAGAAAACCTTGAAAATTATTCCGCCCAGAGCAAATAACCAAACTAAAATGAAAAGACCGGTTCCAAAAGTTCCGCGCAGAGCCACTAAAGTAAAAGGAGTGTAAGTTCCTGCAATTAACAGATATATGCAGCAATGATCTATTAATTGCAGAGTCCTTTTAAGATTTGGCGAACTCGCACTGTGGTAAAAAGTTGAAGCGGAATACAAGATAACCAAAGACAATCCATACACCACACTGCTCAAAATGTGCCAAAAATCGCCGTGGATGCTCGCTAAATAAATTAGTAATCCCAAACCAAATAAACTCAAAATCAGACCAAAACCATGCGTCAAAGCATTGGCTACTTCTTCGATTGACAAATTTTTGAAGTTTTTAATTAACATTTCATTTTTCCGAATATTAACATAAAATCCAACCTGCCAATAATATGACAGATTTTCTTTCAAAAATCCGCTTATCTATGTAATAGTTTTGTAAAAGGAGGTTTATTTGATGAAATATAACTTAGAAAATATTAAAGTCAAAAATCCCTGCTCAATGGATTGGGAGGATATGACTGGAAATGATGAAATCCGTTTTTGCGGCAGATGCCAACAAAACATTTATAATATTTCCGAGATGCCGAAACGCCGCGCATTAAAAGTTTTGAACCAACCTAATGAAAAGATTTGTATCAGTTATTTTCTGGATGAAAAAAAACAGATTATCACTCAAACTTACCCCGGAATTTTCAAGCGCAATTTTGCCAAAATAATTCCCCTATTTTTAGCTCTGATTTTTAGTTTTTCCTCAATTCAAGCTATGCAAATTAAAAATGGAAAACCTCGAAAAAAAAGAGTTTCAAAACACTACAAAAATAAGAAAAAAGTCATTCCAATCAAACGAATTATTGGTAGGCAAACAATTGGATTACCTCACTCAAATCAATGATTTTAAAATTCGCTTTCTGAGGTCGCTCTTTCGCGTCGGGCTACACCGGTGGCATAAGCAGCTTCTTCAACTTCTTTTGCAACGGCTTCGCCAACCCGTTTATCGAAAACTGAAGGGATAATATAATCGGGATGCCTTTCATCATCCGAAATAATTCCGGCAATTGCATTGGCGGCAGCGATCTTCATTTCTTCGTTAATCCTTGAAGCACGGCAGTTTAGCGCACCCCGAAAAATTCCCGGAAAGCAAAGAACGTTATTGATTTGGTTTGGGTAATCGGAGCGTCCTGTTGCCATCACAGCAACGTAATCAACCGCCTGCTCAGGCATAATTTCAGGAATCGGATTCGCCATAGCAAAAACAATTGCGTCTTTTGCCATATTTTTGAGGTCGTTTTCGTCAATTACACCCGGAACACTTAACCCAAAGAAAACATCTGCACCTTTGATAACATCGTGAATCGTGCCTTTTTCTTTATTCGGGTTAGTGTGACGGGCAAACCAATCCTTGACCCAATTCATATTTTCTTTGCGACCTTCGTAAAGCGCACCGCTGGTATCGCAGCCGATTAAATTTTTAACTCCGGCTGCCATTACGATTTTACTGCAAGCAACTCCTGCGGCACCGATACCGTTGACAACAACCTTGATTTCGTCCATTTTCTTGTCAACAATTTTTAGTGCGTTAATGAGCGCAGCCAAAACCACAACCGCAGTTCCGTGTTGATCGTCGTGGAAAACCGGAATATCAAGTTCCTCTTTCAAACGGTCTTCGATCTCAAAACAACGCGGTGCAGAAATATCTTCCAAATTGATACCGCCGAAAGCAACTGCTATATTTTTAACCGTTCTGACAATTTCGTCAGGGTCTTTGGTATTCAAACAAATCGGAAATGCATCAACTCCCCCGAATTCTTTGAATAATTGCGCTTTTCCTTCCATAACAGGCATTGCCGCTGCGGGTCCGATGTCGCCTAAGCCTAAAACCGCAGTTCCGTCCGAAACTACTGCCACCGTATTTTTCTTAATGGTTAAATTAAAGGCTTTTTCGGGATCTTTGTGAATTGCCTCGCAAACACGACCAACTCCCGGTGTATAAGCCATGGAAAGATCGGCTCGTGTTTTTAAAGGAATTTTAGAAGTAACTTCGATTTTTCCGCCGATATGAATGAGAAAAGTTTTATCTGAGGATTGAATTACCTCAACTCCGTCAATACTGCTAACTTCTTTGACGATTTCTTCATCGTGCTTTTCCGAATAAGCATTAACGGTAATGTCACGAATCAAAAAATCCTTTCCTGCGGAAACAATATCAATCGCACCAATGTCGCCGCCGACTCGACCGATTGCTGTTGTAATTTCGCCTAATTTTCCTGGTTTATTATGAATTTTGACACGCAAAGTCAAACTGTAGCTTGCGTTTGGGGTTGGTTTATGTTGCACGATTTATGACCTGAATT
>JAIBCC010000098.1 GCA_019694395.1 Pyrinomonadaceae bacterium
TTTTGGTCGCCACTCTTTTCGGTAGTCGTCCCGCTTTACTGGCTTCGCTTTTGGCTGTGGTTTGTTTCAACTTTTTCTTTTTGCCTCCGCTTTATACTTTTACGATTGCCGAACCGCAAAACTGGATCGCGCTTTTTGCCTTTTTAGCCACAGCATTAATTGCCGGACAGCTTTCTTCGTATGCCCGCCGCCGTGCTGAAGAAGCCGAAAACAAACAAAGGCAAATCGAAAAATTATACGCCGAGCTGCAAGCCGCTTTTGAAAAAGCCAGCCAAGCCGAAGCCATCAAACAAAGCGAAAAGTTAAAATCAGCCTTATTAGATGCCGTCACCCACGATTTACGAACGCCGCTAACTTCAATTAAAGCATCAGTTACTACGCTTTTAGGCGAGTCCGAAAGCGTCAATCTGGATTCCGAAAGCAAACAGGAATTTCTGGAAATCATCAACGAAGAAACTGATAGATTGAATAGTTTTATTGAATCAATGGTCGGATTGGCAAAAATTGAAGCAGGTGCGGCGGATTTGCAAAAATCTTTGAGTGCGGTGGATGAAATAATAAGTAATGCGATTGACCGCGCCAAAAACCGTTTGACTCTGCACGAAGTCAAAACGATGATCGAACCTGATTTACCAAACATTTTTGTCAATGCAAGTTCCATCGCGGAAGTCATTTACACTTTGCTCGACAATGCTGCCAAATATTCTCCTCAGAATTCGGAAATTTTAGTTACGGCATTTCTGGCAAACTCTGAAATGATTGAAATAGCCGTTCAGGATCAAGGCAAAGGAATTGCCAAAGACAAACGCGAACTGGTTTTCGACAAATTTTATCAAGCCGATAAAAAAGACATTCATACAACTGCCAGCGGTCTGGGTTTAGGTTTGGCGATTGCTCGCGGTATCATTGAATCGCAAGGCGGAAAAATTTGGATCGAAGACGGGCGCAGTCATTACAAAACGCGGGTTGTCTTTCAAATTCCAATCGGAGAGAAACAAGTAAGGAGTAAGGAGTAGGGAGAAAAAATTACTTTCCAAACTTCCTAACCTTCCTAAACTTCTCAAACTAAACGAAAATGGAAACAAAGCGAATTTTACTGGTTGATGATGAACCGCAGATTACGCGGGTTTTGCGGCGGAGCTTGATGGCGCATCATTATGATGTGCGGATTGCCAATGATGGCGAAACCGCTATCGAACTTTTTCGGGAATTTGCGCCGGATTTATTGATTACCGACCTCTCGATGCCCGAAATGGACGGCATCGAATTATGTCGTGCAATCCGCAAAATTTCGTCCGTTCCCATCATCGTTTTATCCGTCAAAGGCGAAGAAAAAACCAAAGTTACGGCTCTGGACGCAGGAGCGGATGATTATGTGACCAAGCCTTTTAGTATGGACGAGCTGCTTGCGCGGGTGCGGGCGACTTTGCGCCGGACTTCACAGATTGAAGAAAAAACTACTGCAAATTTAATTCGCGGAGATTTTGAATTTGACCTTTTGGCGCACAAAGTTTTTGTTTCGGGAAAAGAAATTCATTTAACGCCAAAAGAGTTTGAATTACTGCACTATCTTTTTCAAAATGACGGAAAAGTCATTACTCATCACAATTTGCTCGGCGCGATCTGGGGCGGAAATTTTACCGAATCGAATGAATATTTGCGCGTTTTCGTCGGACAAATACGCAAAAAAATTGAGCCGCAGCCTGATAAACCGAAATATATTCTGACCGTTCCCTGGGTTGGTTACAGGTTTAGCTCTGGATAATTCCTAACCACCTCAAAAAACACTTTTTTTTACAAATTCGCGACAATTATCAGTTTAAAATTCATACAAGATAAGTTAAATTAAAATTAGGTCATCAAACTAATAAACAATAGATCAACTTGGTATGTGTATGAGAGTTGATAGAATTTCTTTCCTGACAAACAGGTTTATGAATGCCTGTTTAGTATTTTTGTTTGTCCTTTTTTCATTCTGTAAAATTTCCGGGCAGGAACAAAATAATTCTCCGCTTCCTATTAATGAACAGCCAATTGTTATCAATACTAATTTAATTACCTTTAACGTCAGCGTTACCAATCCCAACGGATTAGCTGTTTCAGGATTGAGCAAAGAAAATTTTACCGTTTTAGAAAATAAAATTCCGCAGGAAATCAACTTTTTCAGTAATGAAGATGCGCCTGCTTCAATTAGTATCGTGCTGGATACTTCAGGTTCAATGAGCGGCAAAAAGATTGATTTGGCTAAACAGGCTCTTGCCGATTTTATTCAAACAAGTAAAGAGCAGGACGAGTTTTTCTTGATTGATGTCGGTTCAAAAGCCAGTCTTTTGCTAGATCGCACAAGGGATAGCGAAGCTATTTTACAAAAATTCAATTTTGTTGAGCCGAAGGGAAATACTGCACTTTTTGATGCAATTGAATTAGGAATCGAAAGAGTAACCAAAGGCACTCATTATAAAAAAATTGTATTAATAATCAGTGATGGCGAGGACAACAATTCCCGTCTGAGTTTTAGAAAACTAAAAAATTTGCTGAAAGAGTCTAATGCCACTATTTATGCGGTCGGAATTGACAGTAATCTCAATTCCCAAACCAAAGGATTATCCGGCAGAGCTGCTTTAAGTGAATTGGCAACGGTATCTGGCGGAAAATCCTATTTTCCTGATAACTCCGAACAACTTGCAGATGTTTTTGACAAAATTTCTTTGGAAATTCGTCATCTTTACTCAATCGGCTATTATCCAGCTGATTTTGCAGCAGACGGCAAAGTTCGTCATGTCTCAGTTAAAGTCAAAACGTCTGATGAATCAACCCGTTTAATAGTTCATAGCAAAAAAGAGTATAGGGCAGAACCAATCAATATCGACCGCTAAAATCACCTTTGATTTACTAAAATTTCGGACCAAAGCTAAAAAACTTTGGTCTTTTTTTATGTCCAAAAATTTTATGAAATCTTTATAAACCCTTTACGCCACTTTTATATCTTCAGTCGTATTCTAATTTA
>JAIBCC010000099.1 GCA_019694395.1 Pyrinomonadaceae bacterium
TTTTCATAATTTTTTAGGTTCAGAAAAAACAATTTCGGAATGTGGAGCGATTTGAAATTCGATAAACTCTCCTTCCTTAATTTCGTCGTAAAGAGCATTGGAAACTCGGACGGTAAAACCGCCAGCCCGCAGGAAAAAAAGGCGATAGCGTTTGCCGCTTTTTTTATTTCGCTCAAATTTAACCCGTTTTCCCTCAACCGGAGCGATAACGTTTTGTTTGCTGCCTGTCCGCAAATCGAAACGCACTTTTCTCCACGACCGAAACGATTTAACAATGAAGTAGCCGAAAAAAAAGCCGAACGGAATCAATAAAATAAGTCCGCGTAAAATACCTGAGAAGACCATCCAGAAGAATAAGCCGGATAAGAAAAGGAAAATCGGCAAACTGATAAGGAAACATCCGAAATCGGCATTTCTTTCGTTTTTTAGTTTGTCAGATTCTTTTTCGGTAAAAGGGATACTGTTGCTCATTTGCATTTCATTTTATCGGCGGAAAAATCTGTAACTAGAATTCTTCCAAGATTTTGTATTTAATCAAACTTTAATGCGACAAAAGTAATAAAAGACGGCTTATCTTTTTGCGAAATTAAAAACGACGATGGATATGTTTCAATAGTTTGTTATTTTCACTGAGATTTCGTTTAGCAATGTTCAAAAGTTCCAAATCCTGCAAGTTATTTCCTTTCATAAATTGCCGGATCCTTGGTTCGAGCTTTTGGTCAAAAATCACACCTTCTTTTTTGGTGAGAATACTGTCAACCGCATTTATCCAGATGTAAGCAACAATCAGCGAAATTATGGGAAGACCGATTATTAAAGCCCCTGTATATCGCATCGGCGGCAAGAAAAAATAAACGGCTACTGCTCCAATCAGAGCTAAAAGCGGAATTAAAAAGCATCCAAAACGTAAATGTTCGTGAGAACCGGGTATTATCTGTTCAAAATCTTTGTCTAAGTCGTGCAGAAAGATCGAAGTGTGTTCTTCCAGAGCTTTCCGGTTTGAATAACTTCCGCAAAATTGGCAGTAAGCAATTTCTTTTGATAACACCGCACCGCATTTCGGACAGTTATTTGGCGTTTTCAACTCTTTTTCCGAAACTTCTTTATTTGTGGTTGCGGCTTTTTGTTCGGAGAACTCCTTTTTGTCGTTGATTTGCACGCTTTTTTGAACCGGAGGAATTTCACTTTTAATGCCTTTTCTTGCGTCTTCTTTTCTTTCGGCTTCTATCCAGGAATTGAGCGACACGAGTTCGTGATCTTGGGCTTCGCGTCCGAGCTTTCCGCTTAACTCAGCTTTTTTGGCAAATTTGACAAGCGCAGCGACAATAACGACGATAAAAACTACTATTATAAAAATTAAACTCATATTTTTTTTTGATACCGGGCAAAAGTCCGGTTATTTTTTATTTTTAGTTTCAAACTCCACTCATCCTGAAAATGAAAAAGTTTGTATTTCAAACTATTTCATTCAGTAATGTGACAAAATTAAAAAAAATGGCTCAAAATCGTTGGCTAAATTTATTTCCAGTCCCGAAATGCAGGATAGATTGGGCGAGGATTGCAAGTTCCTGAAACGAGCTGTGTAATCGAAGCGGAGAATTTCTTGCCGAGCTTGACTCCTTTTGCCTTCGCTTCGACGGATTTTACTCCGACCTCTCCGCCTTTGATGTCGCCGTTTCGACTAACTTTTTCGTAGGTTATTTCATAACCGATAAACCAAATTTCCGAATTATCAGAAATGTTCTTATTTTCCTGCTGCCGTAGTTTTTTGATTTCTCTAACTGTAATGGTTATCGGATTGTTTTCATGGATACACACTCCTCCAACATTTTTGGGAGTTTCTTCCTGTTCTAAAATTTCTTCTTGGTCTGGAGTTTTTTCTCGACAAGAAAAAAGTCCGCCGATCAAGATCAAAATTAAAAATATTGTTGTCAGTCTTACTTTCATCATTTTTTTTGATAAAACTGTTTTATTTACTAATGCGGCGAAACGAAAAAAAATGGCTCAAAATAATTCTGTCATCCAACAAAATCTTGCAGATGAGGAAAAAAATCTTTATTCTTACTCTGTTTCATAAATGAGCGATCAACCAATCACACAACTGCTGCAAAAGCTAAAAAACGGCGGGCGCGAAACCTTGGACGAGCTTCTTCCGATTGTTTATGAGGAGCTTCGGGGGCTGGCAAAAAGCTACTTGAGCCGTGAAAGGACGAACCACACTTTACAGCCAACGGCACTTGTTCACGAGGCTTACCTGCGTCTGATCGGACAAAAAGAGATTGATTGGCAGAATCGCGCCCACTTTTTCGGCGTTTCGGCACGCCTGATGCGAGAGATTTTGATTGAATATGCTCGCGGCAGAAACCGTCAAAAACGTGGCGGAGAGTTTAAAACTCAAATCGCTTTGGACGAAAATATCAGTTTTTATAAACAAAATGAGCTTGATGTAATGGCGGTTGACGAGGCTTTATCAAAACTTGAAAATTTGGATGAAAGACAAGCAAAAATCGTCGAAATGAAGTTTTTTGGCGGCTTGACCGTGGAGGAAATCGCCGAAGTTTTGAGCATCTCGCCCGCGACTGTCAAACGCGAATGGTCAACGGCGAAACTTTTACTCTATAAAATGCTGAACAATTAAATCTATGACCCCCGAAAATTGGCAAAAAATCAAAGCCATTCTCGAAAATGCTTTAGAACTCTCTCCCGAGTTACGCTCTGAATTTTTAGATAAAACCTGTAGTGGCGATGAAAATTTAAGGCGTGAAATTGAAGAACTACTCAAGTTTGAAGATTCCGAAAGCGATCTGTTGGAAAAAGAAGCAGCTTTAGCCGTTTTAGAGGATGATATTTCTACTCAAAATCTGGTTGAAAAGCAAATCGGGAATTACAAGATTCTGAGCGAGCTGGGCAAAGGGGGAATGGGAGTGGTTTATTATGCCACTCGTGCCGATGGTGAATTTGAACAAAAGGTCGCTTTGAAATTGATCAAACGGGGAATGGATTCCG
>JAIBCC010000007.1 GCA_019694395.1 Pyrinomonadaceae bacterium
GGACTTAAATGTTGTTGCACTAAGATTCGATAACGATTTTGCAATCGTGGCTCAAGTTTTGGAACTTTTATTTCATACTTTACAATCTTATCAAAGAACTTTTCTATTTGTGTAGAAACTAATGATGCTAATTGTGGGTAAATTAAGCACATAACCGTTTGAGCCATTGAAAATGGCGGCATAAATTTTATGTCGTTCTCTTCGAGAACTTCAATAATTTGGTTGACCTTAAACCCATAGCTCGCGCTATGGGCTACAAATATCTCGTCATTTTCAATGACTTTATTAAGTTAATTCCAATCTTCTCAACAGTTATTTTGGAAAGATGTCTATTTTTTTTCAACTAAATACGACTATAAAACATTGTAAATTTTACCCGCTTGTTTTTTCCAAAAACCCTAAAAAGTTAAATTCCCTTTCCAAAAATCTAATATTTGATTTTTTTTTGTCCGGTTTAGGTTGCTTTTTTCGCATTTATCTAACGAGGGGCAGGAGGATTTGAATTTATGCAAATTTTTACTTTTATGTTTACATTTTTACTAATTCAAAGTAAATTTGAGCGGCAAGGCGGATTGGTCGGAATTTGTTTAACCTTCGGAATCGTAGGGTTTATTGTTTTGACAATTTTAGGTTGGGCAATTCTTATGAGCATTATAAAAAAGAAATAGATTAAGGATTTCCAATTTAACCATCCTTCAATTAATTATTTTTCTATCCATCAAAGAAAAGCATAAAGCTGTTCAATTCCGAGCAGCTTTTTTCAATCGCGAACTTGGCAAATTTTCAAAAAATTTCCGTCTTATGTTTTGTAGTAATATTCTTAAATTCAAACATAACATTTTATGAAAATTTTATTTACTTTAATTCTTTCAATATTTCTGAGTCTAAATTGTCTGTCTCAGGACTCTTCAATTGAAAAAAATTTTGAGAAAAACAGAAAATCATTTTTTTTAACACATTTTAGCGTTGGTGAAGATGCAAGCAGCGGTTTTGATTATTTAGTTTATCGTCAGAAAACTTCGACCAAAAAAATCCGGGTGATTTGGAGTAATTATTCTCAGGCAACGGTGGATGATTACTATTTTGATGCCGGAAAACCGGTTTTATTGGTTAAATACGAGGCTAAACATAATCAATACAAAAGTCTTGCTAAAGGAATTATTTTGCCTCTTAAAACTTTAGAAAAATATTATTTTACTAATTCAAAATTAATTTCCTGGTTTGAAAACGGAAAACCAATTTCAAATTCGGATTCACGTTGGGCAGAAAAGGAAAAAGAGTTGTTAGCAAGTTTTGACGAACAATTAGAGACGTTTAGATCGCATTTACGTGGCGAATTATAAAAAAAACTAAGGAAGCACCCGACTGACTTTTCTTCAATTAAGCCGTTTGCTTCCTTTTTGTTCCGCGTTTGGTCAGCGCGGAAGACTAAACTTTCCTTGGTGTTCCATTGAAATTATCAATCTCCCGCGATTTCCTGAAAATTCTTAAATTCTTATTTCCGGCTGACAAATTTGTTTCCTTTTATCCAAAAACGCCACGGCATCTCTGCAAATTCTTCAGCATAATCAATACCGATTCTTTTGCCCGTTTCAATTTCATTTGCCGCAACTTCCTCAGCATTTTCTACCCAAATTTTGCTTCCTACCAGGTCTTCTCCATTAAAGCTGCGGTCAATTCCAAAAGCCAAACAAAGTTTCCCCGGTCCTGAAGTTAAATTCTGGTCTTTCATTTTGCCCCGGCGTTCGCGCATAATTTCAATTCCATCAATCGGCTCAACTGCCCGAATTAACAAAACGTGGGGGACTTCGGTTGAATTAGTAACAAAATTCAATTGCCAATACATCCCGTAAATAAAGAAAACATACACCTTACCGCCGATTTCATAAGTTATTTTATTTCGTTCTGTTCGTCTTCCCTCAAAAGAATGCGCGGCTTTATCAATTTCACCCAGATACGCCTCAACTTCAACAATTTTGCCCGAAACCCTTTCCCCATTTTCATTTGGCACCACCAAAACTTTTCCCAGAATTTCACGGGCAATCTGTAAAGTGTTTTCCCTGGTGTAAAATTCGCGCGGTATTTTTTTCATAAATTAATTTGATTTTGTAAAACTTAAAACCATTGTCTGACAAAAAACTTTTCCCTTTTTGTAATTTTTGCCGTAAAACACTTTACAATTTCTTACAAAAATTTCCTTTCAAATCAAACAATTATCGTTATATGATAACCCAATTATTTGTTTTAATTCGGGAGTTTTTATGCAAAGATTTCTTTTGTTTTTATTTCTACTGTTACTTTTTACTTTTTCTTCATTCGCCCAAAAACCAACTCCAACCCCCGATGATGACGTGGTTAAGATTTCAACTACTTTAATTCAGTTGGATGTTGTTGTTACTGATAAAAACGGCAAAATCATTAACGATTTGAAACAGGAAGATTTTGAAATTTACGAGAACGGAAAAAAACAGGACTTATCCAATTTCCTTTTTGTTTCAAACGGAATTCCGGTTGGGAAAAACGTAAAAAAAGTTGAGAACCCGAAAAACTCAAATCCCGTAAATGACAAATTAGCTGTTCCCGTTCCGCCAACCCAAATCAAACCAAATCAGGTTAAACGAACTGTGGCATTGATTGTTGATGATTTAGGGCTTTCTTTTACCAGTATGATTTCAGTTCGGGCTGCTCTCAAAAAATTTGTTAATGAGCAAATGCAGGATGGAGATTTGGTAGCAATTATTTCGACTGGGAACGGCGCGGGGACGACTCAACAATTTACCTCGGATAAAAACCAACTTCTTAAAACGATTGATAGACTAAAGTGGAACGCTCAGGGACGATCAGGGATTACTCCTTTTGCCCCGCTTGGTCAAATTGATATGAATCAATCGCTTTCCGATTCCACCACTACCACAACAACTGATTCCAACGGCAATGAAACCACTGAAATTGATACGCAGGCAGTTGAACAACAAACATACAATAAAAACTATCTTGAAGACATTTTTTCGGTCGGAACATTAGGTGCGATAAATTATGTAGTTAAAGGAATGCGTGAATTGCCCGGCAGAAAATCCCTAATGTTATTTTCCGATGGATTTCCCGTTTGCACAATGGATTCGCAAACGGGGGAAACTGATTTAGACCGCTGCAAACGAATGGAGGATGCCGTTAAATTACTGACGGATTATTGCAACCGTTCATCTGTTTCTATTTATTCGTTTGATGCAAAAGGTTTAGCTAATACGATGTTGTCAGCGGCGGATTCCACAAACGGGGCTGATCTAGCTCAATCATTGCAAGATCGTTCCCAACAAAATACCGAAAATCAGGAAGGATTAAGAATGTTAGCCGACCAAACCGGAGGTTTTGCTTTTCTTAATCGGAACGATCTTTCAAACGGGGTGAATTATGCCCTCGAAGATCAGAATGGTTATTATTTGCTTGGTTATCAACCAGATTCTGATTCTTTTGATCCAAAGACTTTGAAATTCAATAAAATTCAAGTCAAAGTTAAACGCCCCGATTTAGAAGTCCGCTATCGAAACGGGTTTTACGGCTATACTGACACAAATCCTTTGGAACCAGTTACTCAAAATCCAACGGACAAGGCTGTTGCCGCTTTGATGTCGCCATTTACATCCGGCGAAATTCCCTTGCGTTTGAATACTATTTTCGGCAATAACGAAACAGGTTCATTTGTAAATTCTTATGTTCACATTGACGCAAAAAATTTAACTTTTGTTGATCAGCCTGATGGTTCAAAGAAACTGAATTTTGATATTTTAGCTTCAAGTTTCGGTGAAAACGGAGCGACCATTGACCAGGTTGGACGAGCCTATCGGTTGAGCGTTCCGCCGGAGACTTACAAACAAATGATGGAAGAGGGCTTTGTTTATAGTTTTGTTTTTCCGGTCAAAAAACCCGGCGCATTTCAGATGCGGGTTGCCGTGCGCGATGCAGTTACTTCAAAAATCGGTTCAGCCAGCCAATTTGTCGAAACACCTGATCTGAAAAAAGGTAGATTAGAGACTTCGGGACTTATTTTAGAAAACTTTACCGAGGATCCAAATCAAGAACCACTACAACATTTAACCGTTAATGATATTACAATCGGCAAAGGTGATCCGAAAGTTGATACTTCGCTCAGAAAATTTCAACAAGGCACTTTTTTGCGTTATGTTTTAGAAATTTATAATGCCAAATTGGATAAAAATTCAAAAACCGATATTAAAATCCAAACCCGAGTTTTTCGCGATGGCAAAGCCGTTTTGTTGACACCATTAAAACCCGTGGAAATTTCCGACCAAAAAGATCTTAGCCGATTATTGTTCGGCGGAAAATTGGAATTAGGTAACGAATTAAAGCCGGGTGAATATATTCTGCAAGTAATTGTGAAAGATGGGTTAGCTAAGGAAAAGCAAAATTTAGCAACTCAATGGGTTTCATTTGAAATAGTTGAGTAATCGAAAATTTAAATAGATTTGAAAAATTTATTGCACAAATTTGTGAATTTGATATACCAAATAGAATGTTCAATTAAACAAAATGGCAAATAACAATTAAAATACCGTCTTTTTACTGCGGCACGATTTTCGCTGTGCGGTTTTTTAAGAAGTAGTTGAAATCTAAGTTTATGGAGCCCCTATGCCATCAAATTCGATTTTCGTGAAAGCCTTTTTTGGAAAATTAATTACAACCACATTTCTATTTTGCTTTTTCTTTATTGGTCAAAATGTTTTTTCCCAGAACAGCGACGCGCCGCAATATGCCAATGCCGAAGCAGGTTGGCAATGGGTCGGCAGCAGCGACGGGATTACCTATATTCCGGTTTGTTGGGAAAATCCGCAGAACTTTACCACCGAACGATTGTGGGTGCAAAATGCAATCACAAATACCTGGGAAAGTGTGGCTAATCTTTCGTTTTACGGATGGTCGCAATGTCAAACAAATAGTAAAGGAATCCGCATTTTAATTACCGATACCCGTTCAAATTCCCGAATTGGCAGACATCTTGACGGCAGACAAAACGGAATGGAACTTAATTTTACTTTCCGTAATTTTATGCCAAGCTGTCAGGCGGAAAATAAAAAAGAGTATTGTATAAAATCAATTGCCGTTCACGAATTCGGTCATGCTTTGGGTTTTGCACACGAGCAGGACCGTGATGATTCAGCTTGTAATGCCGAACGAAATACTGGCGGCGGTTGGAAATTAACCGATTATGATACTGATTCGGTAATGAATTACTGCAATCCCCGCTGGAATAACGACGGAAAACTAAGTCCAAAAGATATTAAAGGTGTTCAAACACTTTACGGCGCAAAAGTTGTTAAATCCAAGGGAACATTTACAGTTAAGGATGTTTTGGATACTTCTGCCGGACAATTGTGGGAAAATGTTGTTTTGGATTTTAGTAATACCGTTGGCGGTTTTCGTCAATTTTTCAGTTTAAGCAATTCTACTTCCAGTCAATCACGCGTTTGGAATTTTCCGAGTTCCGGCGTTCATTGTTATAAGGTTTGGACTAAAACCAGATTTACTGATGGAAAAGATTATTCGGGTTACGGCGAAGGATGTTTGACGCTAACACAGGGCAAATTTTATTCTTTCAGTTTGATTCAAACGGGTTGGAACCCGAAAGGCTACTTCAACTTAAAAATTCAGAACGATTACAACACCAAAGAAATATTTTAGTTGAATCCACTAAATCAATTACTTTTCAAGGCTTTGATCTAAATTCTGATTAAGATTAAAGCCTTTTTTATTTTTTTTCAGAAATTCTTCGACACATTTTTCCCAAAATTGTCAGTTATCAATGAAGGCATTATTTTGCCGTTAAATTTTTATAAAATTGAGGGAATAAATATGAACATCTTAGGCAAACATTTATCAGCTGTTTTAGCAGTTTTAGTAATTTTGTGTATTGGTTTGGGTTGCAATTTGAAATCCGATTCAGATTGGAAACAGGAATTACACGGAAAGAAATTAACCATGGCAAAAACTAGCGGTTCAATCAGCGACAGAATTGATATTTGGTTTTGCGGTTCTGGCGAATATGCTCGAAAAACTCAATTTTCAGGTTATTCAGGTGGGGGCTACGGTGATTTTTCAATGGCAAACGAAAATGTCGAATTGGGAAATTGGGGTGTGGAATCAGGAACTCTTATTCTTCAATCAGAAAAAGGAGAAACAACCGAATATTCTATTTCTCAAGGAATGGATAACAATGTCATTAAATTAAACGGCACAGGTTATTTGGTGACTACTCACAACGAATGCCGATAATTTGCAAAACACTAATTGTTTTTTTCCATCTTGATTAAATTAAACGAGTTCCTCACTTTCCACTTTCCTCTCTCCACTTTCCACTTAATAACCGCTCGGTTTATTTTGATGCCAGGTCCATGCACTTTGGATTATTGTTTCCAGATCGGCAAATTGTGGATTCCAGCCTAAAACTTCCCTTGCTTTTTTAGAATCAGCCACGAGCTTTGACGGGTCTCCCGCGCGGCGCGGGGCAATTTTAACTTCAAAATCTTTTCCGGTTACTTTTCTGGTTGCTTCTATAACCTCATTGACAGAAAAACCCTGCCCGTTCCCGAGATTAAAAAAGTTGGACTGATTTCCCTTTTGTAAATATTCTAACGCCAGCAGATGCGCCTGACTTAAATCGGAAATGTGAATGTAATCCCGAATTGCGGTTCCGTCCGGTGTCGGATAGTCATCGCCAAAAACTGAAATATGTGGAGTTTTTCCTTGTGCGGCATAAATAATCAACGGAATTAGATGTGTTTCAGGTTCGTGATCTTCACCGCGAGTTTCTGTCGCACCGCAGGCATTAAAATAACGCAGCGCCACATATTTCAAACCGTAGGCATGATCGTAGCTTTCCAAAACCCTTTCGACCATAAATTTTGACCAGCCGTAAGGATTTGTCGGATGTTGGGGGTGTTTTTCGTCAATCGGGACGTATTGTGGTTCGCCGTAGGTTGCACAGGTTGATGAAAAAACAAATTGCTTGACCTTATTTTCGATCAAAACATCAAGCAGTTTAACCGTTTGAATAAAATTATTTTCAAAATATTTGTTCGGTTTTTCGACAGATTCACCAACATAGGCATACGCCGAAAAGTGCATACAAGCGGTGATTTTGTGTTCGCTTAAAATCTGTGTGACCAACGATTTATCCCCAATATCGCCCTGATAAAAAGGAATTGACGAATCAACCGCCTCACGATGCCCGTAAACCAAATTGTCAATAACTACTACTTTTTCCCCTTTGGTGCGTAAATCTTCTACCGTTGCGCTACCGATGTATCCTGCACCGCCTGTAACTAAGATTGCCATTATTGTTTAAACCATCCCCTAATTTCTATTGCTCTTTCAATTACATCAACATTTTCCAAAATCTTCAAATGTCTAATTTTTTTTCCGACAAAACAGGATTTTCACTATTTTTACAATTATTTTTGGTTTGATTGACCCATTTCCCAAATTTTCTCTTTTAATAAATATGCAATATTTACCAATTTCATCTAGCGGAAATTTTTAATTATAATTGCTTCATTTGTGACCGAACCACGGATCAGAATAACTTTTTTTCCATCTTTAGAAAAAACAATGCCCTGAATTTTATCATTGACAAAATCGGTTAATTGAGTGATTTGGTCAGTCTTTATCGAACGGCTAAAAAGATTGACATTTTCCCCCTGGTAATCAGGATAAATTATTGAATCGCCAACCCAAACCCAGCTTTCCAGACTGCGATCAAAAATTTTGACCGGTTCGCCTCCGGTAATCGGCAAAATAGCTAAACGATATTTGGTCAGTTTCTGGTCGGTCAGATATTTAACCGAGATAAATTTTCCATCAGGCGAGATTTGAACCATCCCGATATTTCTTGAGGTTATTTGAGTAGGTTCGCCGCCGTCAATTGATATTTTTTGAATGGAGGTATTTTGATAAAGAACCCAGCGGCTGTCAGGCGTAACCGCCGGAGTTAGATCATTGTCCCCGTTGGTGAGCCTCACAGGATTACTGCCATCAATATTCATTCGCCAAATATTGGATTTACCTGCTTTTTCCGAAACATAGACAATGTAACGCCCATCAGGGGTGACAACTGGTGCGGAATTAACAAAATTATCGTTGGTCAATTGATGTGCGTTGCTGCCATCGGCTTCCATCATCCATAAATCACGATTTCCCCCTGCATTGGTGGAAAAAACGATCTTTTCGTCGGGAGTCCAGTCATACCCGTAATAAGCAGCTCCGTCAATTGATCTGATTTTTTTAGCCTCAGACAATTTGTTAAAGGGTGCTACATAAAGTTCCACCTTTCGTCTGGTCAAAATTGTTGCCAGTAGGGTTCCATCAGTATTTAAACTTACTCCCTGATATTTATTAAAGTCATCTGTAACTTTAATGACAGTTCCGTCAGGATAAGCAACCCGCCAAAACTGCGTAAAACCACCCGGCTTATCAGTTGCGTTAACAAGTATTTCTTTACCGCCCGGTAACCATTGAAGGTCTAACGTTGACCGCCAATGTTCTGAGCCGATTCGGTTGATTGAACCATCTTCTACATTGATGGCGAATAAAAGATATGGCTTACTATCATTAGTTTTTTCCAAAGCCATAGTGACAATAGTTTTTCCATCAGGTGACCAAACAGGATTATTCACAAATCCCTGGTCATTATTTGGTCGAACCGCTAACACTCTTTCATCTGCACCGTTGGTTTTGGCAATAATGATGTAAGATTCATCTTTTTGCGGAATATTACGTCTAAAAGCGATTTCGTTTCCATCAGGGCTGAAGTTCACTATTGAATCTATATCCTCTATTAGTTTCTCAGAGCTTCCGCCTTGAGCCGCTACTTTAAAAAGACTATATCCCGAAAGGTTAGGGTTACTATGGTCAAGGTAAAAAATACTGTTACCATCGGGTGAAAAGGTTGGATCATAAATTACTGAATCAGAATCGGTAATTACTGTCCAGGTCGTATTATCAGCTAATTGCCTGATCCGTAACGAATATTTTTTATTGTTCGTCTCCGTATATAGTAGGAGTTTTCCATCCAGGGAAATTGCAGTTTCAAGCACATCTCCGTCCGTTTGAATCCGCATTTGACTGATTGGTTGAGTTGCCGTATTTAAAAATTTCGTTTGAAAATAGTCGTTAAAATATTGTAAGTAAACAAACCCGCTGATGAACAGCAGAGTCAAAATAAACAATCCTCCGACCGATTTGTATTTATTTTGTTTAATTGATTCAACAAAATATTCTGCACTCGAAGTTGTTTTATATTTATTTTCCTCTGATTTTTTTTCTTTTGAATCCCCAGTCCGCTGCACATCAACTTGATCTGTGTTGTGTAAAGTTTCCCCGTTTGTATTGAATGGTGATTTTACTTTTTCCAGTTTTGATTGAAAATCCCATTCATCTTTCAGATTTCTCAGATCAAGTGATAATTCATCTATTTTTTGATAACGGTCTTTGAGACTGACACAAATCGATTTTTCAACGATTTGTTCTAATTCGGGAGGAATATTCGGGAGAAAATGTTTAAGCGGCTCATAATCACCTTTCAAAATCGCTCTAATAGTTTCATTTGAAGTGTCTCCGGCAAAAGGCGTTTTTCCTGTCAGCATTTCATAAAGCACTACCCCTAAACTCCAAATGTCTGACCTCTGGTCAATATTTCTCCCGCGAGTTTGTTCTGGCGACATATAAATTACTGTTCCCAATAAAATGCCCGAAGTAGTGAATTGGGTTTTCTTAGCTAATTTTTGAGGTTTATTTGAAACTGACGAAATTGGTTTCGAATGTTCCTCAACCTGATTTATTTCCTCAACTGAAATTTCGGTTAATTTAGCCAAACCAAAATCCAAAACTTTGACTAAACCGTCTTCGCGCAGCATCACATTTTCAGGTTTTATGTCACGATGCACAATTCCCGCCTTATGAGCTAACGCTAAAGCTGAGGCAATTTGTTCGGCAATATTTAGAATTTCTTTGAGATTTAACTTACGATGATTCAAAACATCCCGCAGCGTTTCCCCTTCAACAAATTCAGTTGCCAGAAAGGAAATTTCCTTTTCTGAACTAAATTCGTAAATCGTCAGAATATTAGGATGATTAAGAGCCGAGGCAGCAAAGGCTTCTCGTTCAAAACGGAGCAAACGCGTTCTGTCTTGGCTCAGATTATCAAAGATGAATTTCAACGCAACTTGTCGGTTAAGCCTTGTGTCTTCAGCCAAATAGACCTCTCCCATTCCACCTTTGCCCAAAAGTTTTTTAATGTAGTAATGACCTATTTTTTGATTAATCAGGTGAGTATCTTTTTCGGGCTGCGAGAAAACCTTTGAGATCAAGGAAGAAGGCGGCGAGTCAATCAGATTATCAAAAGTTTTTTCAAATTTGAGAAGTGAATCAACTTCCTGACGCAATTCAATATCGTCACCGCATAAATCTTCGATTAAATCGGCACGTTTGTCTGATTGAACTTCCAAAACAGCATGATAAATTCTCTCGACTTTTTGCAGTCTTTCGGGGGACATAATTTTCAAGCTGATAACTATTGGGAGTGCATCAGAATTATTTAACTTTTGCTAAATTCTTTTTGCTGTTCGATTATAAAACAAAATCTGGTAATTGAAAGTAAAATATTGAATTTAGGCAAAATCCTTTTACTTACTAAATTTCTGTCGAATCTTAACAGCACGTTCTATCACATCAACATTTTCCAGAATTTTCAGCCGTAAATCCTTATCTAAATTCGGATTATCGGCTAAAAATTTATTGACGATTTTTAATGCTTCTTCACTTTTTTGTCCCCCGATAAACGCGCCGAGCAAACCATTAACAAAGAAGATTTTACGATTACGTTTGTGATTTGGTAATTCTGCCAAAGCCTTTTCGAGATATTGCAAAGTTAAATTTGAATGTCTGACCGAATTAAACGGACCAAAAGCCGCTTCGATCCAACTTTCGGAAATCTCTTTGTTATTTACAAAATCATTCCAATATTTCGCTTTCGTTTCGGCGTTTCCGATTCCGGCACGAGCCGCGTATGCGTAGCGTTTGGCATCGTCGGAAGTTTCGGTTTTGGTCAATTCATTCAACAAAGTTTCCGCATCCTTATCGCCCAAAATAAAGAGTTTGGTAACGATGTCGAATTTATCTTTGGTTTTCAGAATCGTTTGTAGGGGCAGGTCTTGTGCCTGCCTAAAGCGACGAATGTCGCTAGTCTTTGTTTTATCGCCAACCCTATCTTTCGCTCCGCTCATTGGGCGAACACAAGATTCGCCCCTACAATTAAGTCCTTCAATTTTGAATTTTCCTGACAAAACATCTTTCAAAACACCTTGTGCTTTTTCGGAACTTGCAACATTTAAAAACGAGCGATAAAACGTAATTCGCTGTCCGAGCGTTTCGGCGGTCTGCATTTTGCTGATGAGAATTTCCTCTAATTTTCGAGCAAGTTCATCGCGCTCAGAGGCAGAAACACGCGCGTTAGCAAGTGTGTTATTCGCGTTGGAAGCACGCTCCTTCACAGTCGCGTTTCCGCCTTCAATGTAATAATTCATCGCCGTATTTGCGCGTCCGAGCATCGAGGAAACTATCGTTTCATCCTTTTCCGTGGCAACATTTTTGATGACCAATTCGACATAATCTTTCGGATCGAGTTCAGCTTCGCGGACGGAATCCCACAAACTTCCATACATCATCGCCCGCAGAAAATCGTCTTTTTCGTTTTGGACATTGGCGAGAATATAATTGCGGCTTTTTTCGTTTAAAAGGAAAATGCCGTAGCCGTAATCTTGGTAGTTTGGGAAAATAAATTGGGGAAGATTCGGCTTGAATTTTGGATTTGAATAAAAATAAGTCCAATATCTGGCAAACACCGTGCTATTGATTGATTCTTTTCGATTAATTTTGGCTTCAGTTACCTCATTATTATTTTTTTCAAAATGTTGGTAAACTTTTGTTTTCAAAAGCCAAGCATTATTTTCATTCAAAATATCGTTTTGTTTAAACGAATAAATAACTGCCGTATCATGAGGTTTACCAAGTTCCTCATATTCATGAACATCATTTTCCACAATCCGAATAACAGGCATTCCACGTTTCGTTACCCAAGCATTTGACCAAACCTTCAAATCTTCCTTTTTAGCTAACTCAAATTCCGTCACCAAATCCTGCCAAGTCGCATTAGAATATTCATGTTTTTTCAAAAATGAACGCACTGCCGCTTGAAATTCTTTTTCACCCAGATAGAATTCGGCTTGTTTCAAAAACGAAGGGGCTTTGCTGTAAACAATCGCGCCGTAAGCTGATTTTGCCGCACTCAAATTTGGAATTTCCTGATAGATCGGTGTTGTGCCTTTGGTCGAATCGGTTTGATAAGCAGCGACTTTGTTGCGTTCGTAAAAGGCTTTCCAAGCATTCATTTCGGGCATAATTTTGTCCATCGCCTTAAATCCCATAAATGTCGCAAAACCTTCTTTGAGCCACAAATCGTCAAACCATTTCATTGTCACCGTGTCACCAAACCATTGGTGCGCCGTTTCGTGAAAGATAAGACTTGCCCGGGAAATGTAATCGTTTTTGGTCGGCTCGGACGGAAAAATGATAGAGTTTTCACGGACAAAAGTTGCTCCGGCATGTTCCATTCCGCCAAACGGAAATTCGGGAATCAAAACGAGGTCGTATTTCGGGAACGGAAATTTGTAATCAAAATAATTTTCGAGATATTTGACGCATTCACGGGTTAAGCGAAAAACTTCCTGCGCGTGAGGCTTGAACTTTTCGGCTTGAGATTTGCGGACGTAGATTTTTGGTAAGACTATGTTTCCATTTACAGATTTTTGTATTAATTTTTTGGCTTCTTCTAATTTTTCGGGTAACGGTTTAATCTCAAGTTCTTCATTAAACTCCTTAAAATCTCCCGCTGCAAATGCAAAAACGTAAGTTGAAATTGGTTTAGTTTCTTCAAACACTGAAACTGTAGCTGACCAATGTGCAATTTGAGTTCTCGGAACATCCGGCGGATGAAAATAATCATCGCTTACTTGTTGAATCAATTTACTATTTGAAATAAACCTCCAATCTTTTCTTGGGGAATTACTTGTCCAAATGGTTAATTGAAACCTCGCCTTCAAATCAGGCTGGTCAAAAACCGGAAATGCTGTGCTGGCATCTGAGGGGACAAAAAGCGAGTAGATATATTCGGAACCGTCTTCTTTGTCAATATAACGGGTGATTGCCGAACCACTCGTTTTAATCGGTGAAGCGAATTGGATTTTGACAATATTTTCGCCTTTTTTGAGGTAGCCATTGGGAATCAAAATATGTTCGTTATTTAGTTGAGTGCGAAAATCCAGTTCATCATTTACACGGACAACATTGGCAAATGGCTGATCTTTATCATTTTGAAATTGCGTTGTCCGCCAATCCAAAACCAAAGGATATTTCGTCCCTTCTTCGTCCAATGTTACATTTATTTCAATGTCACCTTTCATAAGCGGCGCACCTTTTTCAAGGGTAATGTTCAGTTTATAACGAATGTTTGAATAATGTTTCGCCCGCCATTCGGCTAAGGCTTTGGGAACGCCTGATTCAATCGGCGGTTTTTGAGAAAAAGTTGGTGTAGTCATTATTAAAACAATTAGGGAAAACCAAATAAGCAATTTCATAACTTCAAATATTACCCCAAAAAGCAAAAGCGGCAAACTTTTTGAAAAAAGCCTGCCGCCGAAAATTAATAAATAATCTGCAAATTATAAATTGAAATTAAAGCTCACAAAACCTGAGGCTTTAACTGCCTGTCCGTCTTTAGTAAATGGTTTGAATTTCCATTTTTTCAGCGCATCAACGGCTGCTCTTTGGAGCATTGACGGACCGCTGGTGTTTTTAACTTCGCCAATCGAACCGTCCTCATTAACCAGAACTTCAACTTTTACGGTTCCTGTCATTCTCATTGATTTTGCTGCCGGCGGATAAGTCGGACTCACCCTTGCCGTTGCGTAATCAATCAAGGAACCAACTTGTAAAGGATCATTACTTTTTGCTGTTTCGTTTGAAATAGAAAGTTGCTCAGTTACAGGTGTATTGTTTTGGGAAACTGTTTCATTTTTTAAAGAATTATCCTGTTTGCCGACAGTTCTTTCCCGGGCAAAATTTTCCTCTTTAGTTTTTGCGGATTGATCATTAGATTCAACCTTTGGCGTGTCTTGAACTTTTTCAATTTTCGGTTGTTCGGCTGGTTTGTTTTCCTTTGAAATATCTATAACTTTGTTTTCAACAGGCTCATTTTTTGCAACCGTTTGTTGGCTAACTTTTGCAGTATCGTCTTTCTTTTCAATTATGGGATTGCCGGAAGTTGGTTGATTATCGGTTTTTGAAATTGTTGAAGGACTCGGACTGGAAACAGGAATTATTCTTGCCTGATTCTGTTCAGGTGACATTGTAATGATCGGCGCATTAGTTGTCGCTAAAGTTTTATTGGCATCAATAGTGCTTGGCAATCCATCCTGAACGGTGTTAATAACCGTGGTGCGGGAATTTGTCATTCGGTCACGGGCATCGGCTAATTCTTCTTTCCAACGTTTTGCATCGTAATCATCACGGGCTAAACCGCTGCGGGCAGAAGTTGCTTCTTCCAAAAGTGCCATTGAATCCGCTTGTAGTTTTTTGTTATCACCCAAGGTTTTTGAATGCTCAACCACAGATTCAACCGTTTCACGCATTTTTTCCACGTCAGCAATTGCTTCAGTTGGTAAATTCCGGTCAGAAACGCTTAATCCTAAAGATTTGTAGCGTTCAACTTGATTTCGTGCTCCTTTAACAACTTGTCCGGCAACCACGAAATAATTTGAACCCGGTTTATTATTCTTTTGGGAATTAAATACTTCAGTTAGGAGTGCCTGAGCGCGTTTGTAATCCAAGGATTCCAGATAACAGTTCATCAGCATTACCTGAACAACGCTATTTACTGCCGGATCATTTGTCTCGCGCTTGATTCCTTCAAGCTCGTAAATGGCAGCGGCATAGTTTTTTACCGCGACCAAGGCTTTGGCTTTTGAAATCCGCGACCTCATTACATCAACCGATGTTGGGGCTTGTGCAAATGTTCCAAAAACAAAAATTAAAACTAAACCAACGAAAGCACCTAACCTTCTGACGTTTAGCGGCATTTGAAGTCTCCTCCTTTTTGATACTACTTGGAATTGATTATTTTCCGCAAAAATTAAACTCAGTGAGCGTCTAGGCTCGTTTAATGAAATGCAAAATATCTAAATATTATGCGATTTTTAACCACTTTTATGCAAGTAAGTCAAAATTGCTTTTAATTCGCTAGACTTTTGATGATTTTTTCCCGGAAAACGTTTGCGTCTCTTTTTATAACATTTTCCTGCAAAGTAAGCAACTGTTTTTCTCTCATTACAAGCTTACCATTGATGATTACTGTGTTGACATCATTGGATTTAGTCGCATAAACCAAATCTGAATAGACGTTATACATTGGAATTTGGTTTAGGTTATCCATGTCCACAATGACAATATCGGCTAACTTTCCCACTTCCAATGAACCGATTTTATCTTCTAGGTGCAAAGCCCTGGCACCGCCTATGGTCGCCATTGCAAATACTTCTTTGGCAGTTACAACTTTTGGATCACCGCTAAAAACTTTGTGCAGTTTGGCGGCGGTATCCATTTCTTCCCAGAGACTTAAGTCGTTATTTGAAGCCGCGCCGTCAGTTCCTAATCCGACTCTCAAACCTTTTTTGAGCATCAAAGGAATTGGCGCAACCCCAGCGGCAATTTTCATGTTTGATTGCGGATTATGGGCGATGCCGACTCCGCGACTTTTCAAAATATCAATTTCTTTTTCATTGGCTTGAATAACGTGGGCGGCAATGGTTTTATCGCCCAAAAGCCCGATTTTTTCAACATATTCAATGGGTCGCAATCCTTTATGTTTTTGTTGAATAAATTCGGTTTCGGTATTTGCTTCGGCTAAATGAATCACCAAAGGCGCATTTAATCTATCCGAAAGTTTGCGGGTTTCCAGCAAATGTTCCTGCGAAACGGTGTAGGGCGCGTGCGGTGCAACTGCCGGAACTATCAAAGGATTAGATTGCCATTTTTTGACAAATTTTTCGGTGTTAATTAGTGCCTCTTCAAAGGTTTTGAAATCAGGGGCAGGAAAATCAATTAAAGTTTGTCCCAAAACTCCGCGAACTCCCGCTTTAGCGGTTTCGTCTGCAATATTATCTTCAAAATAATACATATCGCAGAAAGTTGTAGTTCCGCCTTTTATTAATTCAGCTAAACCTAATCTCGTTCCCGCACGAACAAATTCTTCATTTACATTTTTAGCCTCAGCCGGAAAAATATATTTAGTCAGCCATTCCTGTAAATCCAAATCGTCCGCAATTCCGCGATAAAGTCCCATCGGAATATGGGTATGTGAATTGATAAGTCCCGGAATTATTACTTTTCCTTTAGCATCTATCAATCGTTTCGGTCTGATATTCGGAGGTAATCCGCCACCTTTACCAACGTAAGAAATCTTCCCTTCACGAACGGCAATAACACCATTTTCAATAACTTGAAAATCTTTGTCCATAGTGACGATCGTCCCGCCGACAATTAACAGATCATAACTAATATGTGCAATTTTTTGGGCTGTTACTGAAGTTTGGATAAAAAGAGAAAGTAGAAGGGTAAATAAAGCAATGCGTAATTTTTTTATCTTTTCCATAAAAAAATCTACTACAAAAATGTAGAATTTTGCAAATTACGCATTGTTTCGGATTTTTTATTTATTTTGATGATCTTTGACCCAATTCAGTAAAACTTGCGGAGTTGCAGCATTATCTTCGTTAAAATATTTGGCAGGTTTATTTATTTCATAAATTACGGCGTGAATTCTTTTATTGGTTAAATCTATTGCAAATGCCGCTTCGTTAATTGTGCAGGCGTGCGCCATACAACCGGATGCCAAAATAAAATCGCCAACTTGTGTCATTGGTTCTTGAACCGCAATCGAAAGATCAAAAATTGAATATTTTTTTCCGAGCAATGTTTTCAAACGCGTTTTTACCGCAGTTACTTTCATCAATTTATCGGGATATTCGTTCACATATTTGGTTAAATTACCCGGCAAAGCAGGCTTTTTAGCTTGAGCATTGACAGAAAAACAAAGGCTCAAGCAAATTAAAATACAGGCAAAAAACAGTTTCATCTCGTTTCCTCACAAATTAATAATTTTTCTATCCTTATTAACGAGAATTTTAACATTTTCGTATCATTTAGTTTGCAGATTTTTTGCCCATTTTTGGATTACATTTGGAGTTTTGCGATTTTTTTCGTTGAAGAATCTTGTTTTTTCCGTTTCCCTAAAAATTGCCGCGTGGATTGTTTTGTTCAATAAATCAATGGCAAAAGCCGATTCAATATGTCCGCAAGAATGGATCATACACCCGCTTGAAAAAAGAAAATTACCCTTTTTTACAATCGGATTGATAGTTTCCCAGGATTCAATAAAATCAGCGTAATTCTTTTTACCTAAAAGTTTTTTCAAACGCGATTTTATTACAGGATCATTTAATACCTTGTCAGAATCCGAACCATTCCATTTTGAGATATTTTTTGGTAAAGGCTGGTTATTGGTTCTATTTTGGGAATAAGCTGAAAAACCAAGAGCAAAAGTCAATAAAAATAAAATGAAAATTTGTTTCATAAAATCTCCTTTGGAAAAAAATCCCACATCTACCTAAACGTAAATTTATTACTTTTTGTGTCATTGAAAGAAAAAGACTTGCTGATTTTTCAACAAGTCTTTTTCAATTTTCATCATTTTGGACTTTCTTAGTTCAAGCTAAACGCATCAATTGCTTTAACAACAATATCGTTATCTTCAGCTTCAACTAAAAAGCGAGTGCTGGTTTTCCAGGCGTTTGTTATTGGTAATTTGACCTTTTCGTCAATGTGACGTTTTAGGAATCTAGCTCCATAAACGGGGCTATGACCTTTTTCCGTCAATAAGTTAATGGCATTTTCAGTAACTTCTATCAGTTTACCTTGACGTTCCATTTGACGTTTCAATTTTCCAATATAAAGTTTGGCAATTTCACGCACTTCATCCATTGTCAAAGGTGAAAATACTACGATTTCATCAATACGATTGCGGAATTCGGGTGAAAATCTTTGTTCGGCGGCTTTCAGCACATCGTTCTTGATTTCACGAATTTCACCTTTGGACTTGGTTCCAAAACCAAGCGGTTTTTCATATTTTTTGAAATTATCCGAGCCAAGATTTGAAGTCATAATGACGATGGCATCCGACAAATAAACTTTTTTGCCTCGTCCATCGGTCAACCACCCCTCATCGAAGGCTTGTAAAAACAGGTTCATCAAATATGGCGAAGCCTTTTCAACTTCGTCCAAAAGTAAAACGGTGTATGGATTTTCGCGCAACTGTTCGGTCAAAATTCCGCCGCGTTCCGACCCGACAAAACCGCGCGGCATTCCGATAAGTTTTTCAATGCCAACAGTTCCATCGCCATATTCGGACATATCTATCCGCACCATTTTTTCTTCGTCACCAAACATAAATTCGGCAACAGCTTTGGCTAATTCGGTTTTTCCTACGCCCGTCGGACCAAGAAATAGCAGAATCCCATCCGGTTTGTAATGATTTTCTTTCAGGGGACCTTTGTTCAAACGAAGTCTTTGAGAAACAGCCTTGACTGCGTCTTTTTGCCCGATCACCCGTTTGCCCAAACCTTCTTCCATCAGAGAAAAGCGGTCGGTCGTATCCCGGAAAATCATATCTTTCGGAATTCTTGATTCCTGAGAAATAACATCAATAATGTGTTCAGGACGAACCACCAACGAATTCGGCTCATTGATTTCAACCTTAACTGAAGCGGTATCAAGCCAGCCAATTGCTTTATCAGGTAAATGTAAGTTGCGAATATATTTAGGCGACATTTCCAGAGCCATATTAATGGCTTCATCGGAAATTGTCACAGAGTAATTTTTTTCTAAACGGGGACGTAACCCGAGTAGGATTTCACGGGTTTCAGCAATTGAAGGCTCAATTACTTTTACTAAACGAAATCTTCTGGAAAGTGCTTCATCTTCACCGATAAACTCTTTGTATTCGGTAATTGTGGTTGCACCGATAATCCGCAGTTCGCCGCGTGCCAAAGATGCCTTGAACATATTGGCAGCATCGGAAGTTGTTCCCATTGCGGCGCCGGCACCAATTATGGTGTGAGCTTCGTCAATGAACAAAATCATATTTGGATGCTCTTTTATCTCATCAATGATTCCTTTGATTCTTTCCTCGAACATTCCCCGCAGCATTGTTCCGGCAACCAATCCCCCCATTTGCAATTGAACGATATGTGCATCTCGCAAACGAGCCGGAACCTTGTTCGGTTCAAGCTCGATCATACGTGCCAAACCTTCAACCACAGCGGTTTTACCAACTCCGGGTTCACCAACCAACATCGGCGAATTTGAACGCTCTTTGTGACAAAGGATTTCAATCATTTGTCTGATTTCCTGTTCCCGTCCAATGGTTGGCGGAATTTTATCCTGACGAGCAAGTTTGTTAAGTGAAACGCCAAAATGCTTCAAATAAGATGGCAATTCGTATTTTTTACGGGTTTGTTCTTCTTCCTGCTCACGAGTGCGAATCCGTGCGCGGGCGGAAGTGGCAACTTCTTCATGCGAAATCCCAAGATTATGTAAAATATCATTTAAGAGACTGCGTTCATCACTTGCCTGAACATAAAAAATGTCGCTTGCTTCGATAACACGGCGACCTTGTGAACGCGCTCTGTCCATTGAGCGTTTGAAAAGTTCGGTAGTCTCAGGGGCAATCCGAAAACCTTTTCCAATATGCTGACGACTATTTTCCAGCCGTTTTTCAACTGAAAGACGAACGGAACGCGGATCAACAGACAAATCCCGCATTGTTTCATTAAAAAGTTCGCTTTCTTCTTCTGCCAAAGCAAATAAAATATGTTCAATCGAAACGAAATTCTGGTCACGGCGACGCGATTCATTTAAGGCGTTTTCGAGCACCCGTTTTCCGCTTTCGCTGAACTTGTCTTTGTAGGCTTCCAAATCTGTCATAAATCTTATAAAACTCCTGAAACTTTAGATGCCGTTTTTACGGCATTTTATGCCACATTTATTGTAACATTGAGATTACGAATCTTGCCAAGTAAAAGTTAGAGAAAAGATAAAATAAAGGGGAACACTTTCAATTACTGAACTGCGTAATTGAGTCTTCCCTTTTCCATTATTCTTTTCTCTACTTAGCTTTACCAACCTGAACTTTTGCCGGACGTAGTAATTTTTCACCGAATTTATAACCGCGCTGATATTCTGCCGTGATTTTTCCATCTTGTTCTTCATCAACAGTTGTCATATCAATCGCTTCATGTAATTCGGGATTGAAGTCAGTTCCAATCGAAGCTACAGCTTCCACTCCCACTTCGCGCAAAGCATTTTCAAAACTTCGGGCAGTTCCTTTGACTCCACCGATGAGATTTTCCAGAGAAGAATCTTTTTCAGCGTGATCAATGGCTAAATTAAGATTATCGAGAACAGGCAAAAGTGTTGTGATAAAGTTCGATTGAGCCTGCTTGGCACGGTCTTCGAGCGTTTTTCTCATTCGTTCGCGCATTTCCTGTGTTTCTTTTTCGAGGTTGTTTTTAGCTTCCTCAAATTTCGCTTGGACACCAACAAGTTTTGATTCAGCCGCTTCACGCCTTTCTTTTTCCGCCTTTAGTTCGTTTTCAAGTTTGATAACCTCAGCCGATTTGACGGGTTCCTTCTTTTCTTCGACCTCAACCTTTACTTTGTCGCCTTCTGAGTTAAAACGTCTTTTGTCTTCAACTTTTAGTTCTTCTTCGTTGTTAATTTCTTCGTTCATCTTTTTTTTCTTAAACCAAGCCATAAATTTTGATAAATAATTGCCTTTATAGTTTAGCAAACCATTTATCTTTTGGGAAAAATTCACCACAGAGAACACAAAGGACACAGAGTTTTCTAAAAAGTCTCTGCACTCCATATGTCCTCTGCGGCTAAAATTATGCTTTAGCTGTTGCGCTTTCTGGTGTGAATTTTAGTTCATCGCCCTCAGCTGAAACCTTAATCGTTTGTCCCGATAAAACCTCGCCTTTCAGCAGTTTAACCGCTAACGGATTTTGGACAAGCGATTGAATTGCGCGTTTCAAAGGTCGTGCACCGAAAGTCGGGTCGTAGCCTTCTTTAACCAGTAATTCTTTGGCTGAATCATCCAAAACGATATGAATTCCGCGTTCTGCAAGCATTCCGCGCAGTTTTTCGAGTTGGATTTCGATAATGTTGGAAATTTCCGCTTTGCCAAGCTGGGTAAAGACCACAATATCGTCAATCCGGTTCAAAAATTCGGGTTTGAAATAATCGCGCAAGATTCCTAAAACGTCTTCGCGGATGTTGCGGTCAACCATCGGATTGGCATTTGCCGCCATAATTTCGCGTGAACCGAGGTTGCTGGTCATAATCAAAACTGTATTTTTGAAATCAACCACGCGACCTTTGGAATCGGTAAGCCGTCCGTCATCAAGGATTTGCAATAAAACATTGAAAACGTCAGGATGCGCTTTTTCGATTTCATCAAACAAAATTACCGAGTATGGACGACGACGAACGGCTTCGGTCAATTGACCGCCTTCTTCGTAACCGACGTAGCCCGGAGGCGCACCGATCATTCTGGCAACGGCGTGTTTTTCCATATATTCGGACATATCGAGCCGCACCATTGCGCGTTCATCATCGAACATAAATTCAGCCAGAGCTTTCGCCGTTTCGGTTTTACCAACGCCGGTCGGACCTAAAAAGATAAATGAACCGATTGGACGATTCGGGTCTTGCAATCCGGCGCGGGAACGCCTAACCGCATTGGCTACCGCAATTAGGGCTTCGTCTTGCCCAATTACGCGAGAACGTAAGCGGTCTTCCATCGTGACAAGTTTTTGCATCTCGCCTTCGAGCATTTTGGAAACCGGAACCCCCGTCCACTTCGCCACGACTTCGGCAACATCTTCTTCGGAAACTTCTTCTTTCAGGAAAACTCCGCCCGTTTGGAGTTCGCTGAGACGGTCTTGTTCTGAATCAAGTAGTTTTTCCAAATCAGGAATTTTGCCGTAACGAAGTTCGGCGGCTTTTTGTAAATCTCCAGCGTTTTGCGCTTGCTCAAGCTCGATTTTGGCTTTTTCCAATTCCTCTTTGGCAGTCCGCATTTTTTCGATTTCTTCTTTTTCGGCTTGCCATTGGGCTTTCATCCCGCTCGACTTTTCTTTCAAATCGGCAATGCGTTTTTCGATGTCGGCGAGACGCTCTTTCGATTTCGCATCAGTTTCCCGTGAAAGTGCCTGACGTTCAATTTCCAATTGCAGAATTTCGCGTTCCAATTCGTCAATTTCCTGCGGCAATGAATCAATTTCAATTCTCAATTTACTCGCGGCTTCGTCAATTAAATCAATCGCTTTGTCCGGCAAAAATCGGTCGGTGATGTAACGATTTGAAAGAGTTGCGGCGGCGACAATGGCGGAATCTTTGATGCGAACGCCGTGATGAACTTCGTAGCGTTCTTTTAAACCGCGCAAAATAGCAATCGTATCTTCGACGTTTGGTTCCCCAACGTAAACATTTTGAAAACGTCTTTCTAATGCCGCGTCCTTTTCGATATATTTTTGATATTCGTTCAAAGTCGTCGCACCGACACAGCGCAAAATTCCGCGTGCGAGAGCCGGTTTGAGCATATTTGAAGCATCAATCGCACCTTCGCCCGCGCCTGCGCCCACAAGCGTATGAAGCTCGTCAATAAACAAAATTATTTGTCCGTTCGACTTTTCAATCTCTTTCAAAACGGCTTTCAAGCGATCTTCAAATTCGCCGCGATATTTTGCGCCGGCAAGCATTGAACCTAAATCAAGCGACACTAAACGCTTTCCTTTCAAGGTTTCGGGAACATCCCCTGACACAATTCGTTGGGCTAAACCTTCAACAATTGCAGTTTTACCAACACCCGGTTCACCGATTAGAACCGGATTATTTTTGGTTCGGCGGGATAAAACTTGAATTGTGCGCCGAATTTCATCATCACGACCAATAACCGGATCAAGCTTTCCTTTGCGGGCGCGTTCGGTCAAATCAATCGAGAATTTTTCGAGCGATTGAAAATTTGCTTCGGCGTTTTGGTCGGTAATTCGTGCGCCGCCGCGAATTTGTTCGATAACTTTCAAAAGGTCATCGCGCTTCACACCGTTTGAACGCAGAATTTTTCCCGCTTCGCCTTCTTTCTCATCGGCAATCGCCAGCAAAAGATGCTCGGTGGAAATGTATTCATCCTTGAAAGTTTCGGCTTCGCGCTGAGCGACATTAAAAAGATTGTTGATGCGCGTCGAAAAATATTGTTGTCCGCCCGAAACTTTCGGCAGACGCTCGATGGCTTTTTCAACATCCTGCAAAACCGCACCAATCGGAATACCGATTTTGCCCAAAACGGGTTTGACCGTTCCTTCTTCCTGCGAGAGCATCGAAAAAAGAAGATGTTCCGGTTCAACCTGTTGGTTTTGATTTTTTTCCGCCGCTTCAATCGCTGACTGAACCGCTTCCTGTCCGCGTAATGTAAATCTATCGAATCTCATTTTAGAAATGTAGGGGCAGGTCTTGTGCCTGCCCGATCAGCCGGATGGCTGAAAATACCGTTAAAAATTTTGTGGACTGATTTTCAATCCACATTTTCGCTTTGTTCATTGGGCAGGCACAAGACCTGCCCCTACAAATTGAATTTATGCTTTTGCTTTTTCAACTTTTAAAGGCTTTGCTTCAACGCCTTTAATTTCTATCTTACGAGCTTTTGCTTCTTCGCGTTTCGGCAAAGTAACTTTTAGAATGCCGTTTTCAAAACTTGCATCGGCTTCGTCACTGACAACCGTTCTCGGCAGAGTGAATGAGCGGACAAATGAACCGTAAGAGCGTTCAACCCGATGATAATTTTCGGATTCTTCGTTCTTTTCAAATTTGCGTTCGCCTTTCAGAGTGATGATGTTGTTTTCAATCGAGATGTCCACATCTTCGGGCTTCATTCCGGCTAATTCGGCTTCCAAAACAATTTTATCCTGATTTTCAAAAATATCCACGCTCGGAGTCCACGCGCCACGCACGATGTCCTCACCGTTTCCTGAACGGGTAATGCCAACATTAAAAAGACGGTTTACTTCGTCCTGTAAACTTCTTAATTCTCTAAATGGATCGTATTTAATCATTGTCATTGTTTTTATCTCCTTAAAAATTCTTAGAAACTTGAACTTCGACAAGTTTGACTAAATTAAAACTTGCTTAGTCAATAAACATAATAAAACTTGAGTGCCTTACTGTCAAGTATGCTGATAAAAAAATATTCAAGTTCAAAAAGTCTAAACTTTGTAACATTTTAGGTGACAGAAAGGGCTTAAAAAGGTATATTTATGAGCGCAATCAATAAAAATAAAAACAGGTAAATGTAAATGTTTTACTTTCTAATAATTCCTTTTTTCGTTTTATTGCTGTGCTTTTGGTTAGGAAATAAAAACAAGAAAAAACTCAAAGCAAATGAAACAGAATTGTTAAAAAAACTAATGTTTCAAGATTCAAAAGTATTTTCTTTTTTGTCAACTGCCCTTTTTAGTGCAATTTTCCCTTTGTATCCTATTTTTGGCAGGATTACTCCTTTTCCTTTTTGGTTTTTAATGACAATTATTTTTGCTTGGGCATTCGTTATTAGATTGAATATTTATCAATCTAACCTCCCAAAAAGTTTTGTCAAAACCGACAACATTTTGTCCAGTATTCAGTTTGTTGCCCTTTTGTCATTTTATTATTTTTTATTTAATTTCGATTTAACAAAATGAAAATTTTACGCGAAATTTTAAGTCCGTTAATTGCTGTTTTGGCGGCATTTATTGTTGGCGGAATAATTGTTTTACTAATTAAAGACAATCCGTTTCAAACTTTTAGTCTTTTGATTTCAAATTCATTTGGCTCGTTAAAAGACATTGGTTACACACTTTTTTATGCCACGCCTTTGATTTTTACCGGATTAGCTGTTGCCGTCGCATTCCGCTGCGGACTTTTTAATATCGGGGCAGAAGGTCAGCTTTATGTGGCATCGTTTGCGACCGCTTGGGTTGGGATAAAGTTTGGCGGAACAGTGGTTGATTTATTCGGGAAAAAAGAAGATTGGTCTTGGGTCAGTTTGCCCGCCATTATTCTCGTTCCGCTTTGTATTTTAACTGCAATGGTTGTTGGCGGATTGTGGGGCGCAATTCCGGGAATCTTACGGGCAAAATTCGGTTCGAGCGAAGTTATCAATACGATTATGCTCAACTTTGTCGGGATTGCTCTGGTCAGTTATTTTACCCAATATCACTACAAAATTCCCGGCGATCCGATTTTGCAAACTGCTCCGATTGGTGAATCCGCCTATATTCCGCAACTTAATCAATTTCTGCCTTTTATTCCTAAGGATGTTCCGTTGAATTTTTCATTTCTGATTGCCCTTTTAATGTGCATTTTGGTTTACATATTTTTGTGGAAAACCAAATGGGGTTATGAATTACGGGCGGTTGGCGAAAATCCTAATGCTGCTGAATACGGCGGAATTTCGCCTAAAAAACAAATTATTATTGCAATGACGATTTCGGGTGCGCTCGCAGGTTTGGTTGCAGTAAACGAAGTTTTGGGCTTTCGTCACAATTATTATGATGGTTTTTCAGCCGAACTTGGTTTTTTGGGAATTGCAGTTGCACTCTTGGGCAGAAATCATCCGCTTGGAGTTTTCATTACAGCTATTTTCTTTGCAATCTTGATGCGCGGTGAAATTTTTGTGGATGCATTCACCAAATATGTTTCCAAGGATATTGCAACAATTTTACAAGCAATCACCATTTTATTTGTGGCTTGTTTACAAAAATATTCTAAAAAGTGATCGGTGTGCAGAGGTTAGTATTTACGAATTTATTACTGACCACTGACCACTAACCACTGACCACTATTTTTATGAGTGAACTTTTAACTTTATCATTAATTTTTTCGGCAATCAGGCTGGCTACGCCTTTAATTTTTACTGCTTTGGGCGGACTTTTCTCTGAACGTTCGGGAGTTATCAACATTGCACTTGAAGGATTGATGTTGGTTGGTGCCTTTACTGCCGCAGTTGCAACTTTTGAATTAAGTAATCCTTATTTGGGTTTTTTATGCGGCTTATTTGCAGGCGCAGTAACAGCTTTTGTTTATGCGGTTGCCGTAATTGAATTTGAAGCAAATCAAGTGGTCGCCGGAACTGCCATAAATTTTTTAATGCTCGGGCTGCCTCAATTGATCAGCGGCGCAGTTTATGATTCTTCGGGTTCAACCCCCCAAATTGATAAAGCATATTTGATTCCCGACTATTTCAACAGCATTTCACTAGCCTCAATTTTAGCTTTTCTGTTAATTCCAATTGTTTGGTATGTGGTTTATAAAACTCCGTTTGGCTTGCGCTTGCGGGCAGTTGGCGAAAATCCTTCAGCAGCAGATGCAGCAGGAATCAATGTTAATAGGTTAAGGTATACTGCCGTAATTTTGTCTGGAGTTTTAGCAGCTGCAGGTGGTGCCTATCTTTCAATCGGTCAAAGTTCCCTTTTCACACGTGGAATGAGTGCAGGTCGGGGGTTTATCGCTCTGGCGGCTTTGATATTAGCTAAATGGAAACCCGTTCCAGTTTTGTTTGCTTGTCTGTTTTTCGGTTTAATGGAAGCCTTAACCATCCAAATCCAGGGCGCAATCAAACTTCCATCGGGCGAAGATATTCCGGTGCAGTTCATTCAGATTATTCCGTATGTCTTGACAATAATTGTTTTAGCCGGATTTATCGGAAAATCACTCGCTCCCAAAGCCTTGGGAATTCCGTATAAAAAAGAAAAATAAACAGAAAGTGAAAAAGTAAAAAAGTTGCAAAATTAGTTTCATTTGATTAATTTCTAAGGGAAAACTAAAACTTTTTCAATTATTCACTTTTTCACTTTTCACCTTATCAATTAATATTTGATTATGAATTACGAAAACGCTGTCGAAGCAGCAGAATTTATCAAATCGAAATATTCAAAACCAATTCAAACCGCTGTAGTTTTAGGCAGTGGACTTGGCGCATTTGCAGACGATATTGAGAATGCAGTCAAAATTAAATATGAAGAAATTCCGCATTTTCAAAAATCTACGGTTGAAGGTCACGCCGGACAACTCGTTTTGGGCGAACTGAACGGAATTTCGATTGCGGTTCAGCAAGGTCGTTTTCACTTTTACGAAGGCTACGATATGAATCAGGTAATGTTTCCGATGCGAACATTTGGCGTTCTAGGAGTCAAAAACGTGATTTTGACCAATGCCGCCGGAAGCACCCGCACCAGTTTGAAACAAGGAACCCTAATGCTCATCCGTGACCATATCAATTTAATGGGAGTCAATCCCTTGCGCGGTGCAAATGATGAAAGATTTGGTCCTCGTTTTCCCGATATGACTGAAGTTTACGACAAGGAATTTCAGCAAATCGCTACTCAGGCTGCTGCCGAAATAATGCAGGAAAGATTAGAACAAGGAGTCGAAAAAACTTCCCGATTAATTCTCAAACGGGGTGTTTATTGTGCCCTTTCAGGTCCAACTTACGAAACTCCGGCAGAAATCAGGATGTATCGAATCCTCGGAGCAGACGCGGTTGGAATGTCAACCGTTCCCGAAGCAATTGCTGCCCGCCATTTCGGTATGAAAGTGATCGGTATTTCATGTTTGACTAATATGGCAGCCGGTATGACAGATGAAGTCATCAATCACGAAGAAGTAATGGAAACCGGTGCAAAAGTTGCCGGAATCTTCAAAGAATTATTAAGAAGAATTATCTCAAAAATAAATTAAATGATTATAGGAATTTGCGGCGGAACCGGTTCGGGAAAAACCACAATTGCCCGGAAGATTGTTGAAGCTGTCGGAAAAGAAAACGTAATTTTAGTGGAACAAGATTCGTATTATCGAAACCTTGCCGATATGCCTTTGGATGAACGTCACCAGGCAAATTTTGATCATCCTGACTCAATTGACAGCGATATGCTGGTCAATCATCTTAAACGACTTAAAAGCGGACATTCGATTGAGATGCCGATTTATGATTTTGCGACTCATACCCGAAAAGAGGAAACCGAACATATTTCGCCCAAACCTGTCATAATTGTTGAAGGAATTTTGATTTTTTCAGAAACCCGGGTTTTGGATTTGCTGGATGTTCGAATTTTCGTGGATACACCTGATGATATTCGGTTTATTCGTCGTTTAAGGCGGGATATTGTGGAACGGGGACGCACAGTTGAATCCGTAATTGCCCAATATTATGAAACGGTTCGACCGATGCATTTTGAGTTTGTGGAACCATCAAAAAGGAATGCCGACATAATTATTCCTGAAGGAAGAGATCAGCAAATCGGTATCGAATTTTTATGCAGTAAAATCCGCGAAGAATTAAGTAAAGAGCTTTTACAAAAAAGCGGGCAAAATTTTAGTAAAAATAATGAATAAAGAAAAATTGATTGAATTGGCAACGGAAGCCCGCGAGAGAGCTTTTGCGCCGTATTCAAATTTTAAGGTCGGTGCAGCGTTGGAAACCGACGACGGGGATTTTTTTATAGGCTGCAACATCGAATCTGCAAGTTATGGTCTGACGGTTTGCGCCGAACGAGTTGCAATTTGGAAAGCAGTTTCCGAAGGAAAAAAGAATTTCAAAACTATTGCAGTAGTAGTTGATACCGAAGAACTTACACCGCCTTGCGGAGTTTGTCGCCAAATTATTTGGGAATTTTGTCATGATATTCCCGTCATTTTGGCAAATCTGAAAGGAAAAACTGAAACCGTGATGATGAGTGAATTACTTCCAAGAGCTTTTGATACAAAATTTTTGAAATAATAAATCAGCTATGAAAAATAAACTATTCCTAATTATTTTGATTTTGTTAACATTTTCAACGGTTGTTTCGGCACAGAAAATCACAAGTTCCTATACGAATCTGGATGACAAAAGCTGTAAAACTTTGGAATCGAGTTCTTCCGGTGCAGGCTCATATCGCGGCAGATGTCCCGGTGTTGCCGGATATAAACTTGATCTGCTCGAAGGCGATATTCGCCAAACGATCAATGTTATTGCGCCAAATAAAAAGACCTTTGAATTAAATTTTTGGAGTTTTTACGGTGGTTTTTCCAGTGTTGGGCAAAAAGCCGAATGGCGAATGAAAGGCGCAAAACCAATTGGGTTAATTGTTCGTTTCATTGTGGCTAATGCCGAAGATTCTACAAAAAATACTTCCTATTTGATGGTGACAAAAATTACTGCCAAAGAAATTTGTGTGACCGATGTCGTTCTGCCGGGAAAAACGCAAAATGAAGAAGCTCAGAAACTGGCAGATGCCGCAGGCACAAAGCCCTGTAAAGCGGTGGAATAAATAAACGTTAAATCTTTTCTTAAAAAGGCTTCGGTGATAAAATTTCACGGAAGCCTTTTTTTAATAAACCAACTTTTGATTGTTTTTTTGCGTCAAATCGTCTGTAAAATTTGCTATGAAAAAAATCATTACCATGTTTGCAATTCTTTTTTCATTTTCAATCGGAATATTTGCCCAAAGCGATTCTTCTTTAAAAATTACTTTTCAACCAACACCTGAAATTCCTGAAAAACTTAAAAACAACGGAACATTTAGTTTCCAGGGAACTATTACTTTAAGAGTAGAATTTATGTCAGATGGACTAATTGGAAAAGTTTTTCCGGTTAACGGTTTGCCTTACGGGCTAACAGAAAAAACAGTTGAAGCCGCAAAAAAGATAAAATTTGAGCCTGAAACAAAAGCAAATAATCCAATTACAGTGAATAAAATAATTACCTATTTTTATAATTGGGATGATGGCTGGAAAGTCGGTCAAAATAAATGGAATACACTATTTACTGACGAAAAAGCCGAAACTATAGTCAAAACTGCCTACCAAAAAATCGGCGGAGACAGATTTTTACAAATCCAAACTCAAGTTTCAAGCGGTTTTTTTACAATAATTGTCGAGGGTGCCAATCAATTGCCTAGTTCATTCATTGATGTAATTGCTTTCCCGGATAAAGAGCGCACCGAATTTAAGCAACAAGGAAATAAAGTAATTCAAACTAATTCAGGCGATAAAGGCTGGGTTTATGACGGGGCAACAATGGTCATCCGTGAGCAAGGGCAAAATGAAATTGATAATTTTAAACGAGGACTTCGCACCGGACTGGACGCGCTTTTTCGCGGTAAATGGCGCAATCAGGGCGGAACTCTGACCTATGTCGGCAAACGCGAAGCAGGACTTGGCAAAAGAAATGAGGTGGTTAAACTCACTTATTCTGACGGATTCATAGTTGAATACGAATTTTCTCAATCTGATGGAATGCCGATGAAATCAATTTATAAAAAGAATGAAGATGACGGAACGGAAATCAAAGAAGAAGATAGATTTGCCCAATTTGTTGAGGTTCAGGGAGTTTTGGTTCCCTTTATTCTTGACCATTTTACAAATGGAAAACAGACCAGCCGGGTTAACTACGAAAAAATCGAATTCAACAAAAACATTCCAAGTTCAATTTTTGATAAACCGAGCGATCCCAAGCAATTAAAGAAAGATTTGAAGTTTTAAGACTGAAAATCAGAAATAAAAAAAGTGGAAAAGTTCTTTTAAAAACTTTCCACTTTTTTCCTGTCTTTATTCCGAACTAAATAAAAGCAAAATCAAATTGTTCCTGATGAATCGAGGCATCACTAGTCAGATCAACGGCTCCCAGATATTCTTCAATTTCATCTAAAACGACACGTTCCACGCCGCGTAATGCCTTGGCAACTTCAGGATTAACCCTTAAAGTTGTTTGACGGACATCATCCATTCCTTTACTCAAACGTCTGGATTCTTCGAGAATTTCGTAACAAACTGTTTGCGGGGATTTGATCAACCCTGCACCCTGACAATATGAACACGGAGCGCACATCGTTCTTTCAAGGGATTGTTTAACCCTTTTACGAGTCATAATTACTAATCCAAAATCATTGAAAGAAAGAACTTTAGTTGGAGATTTATCGGTTGAAAGTGCTTCTTGTAAAGCTTGCATAACTTTGTGCCGATTGCGTCTGTCTTCCATATCAATCAGGTCAAGCACCAAAATTCCGCCAAGATCACGCAAACGAATTTGCCGGGCAATTTCCTCGACCGCTTCCATATTGGTTTTGGTAATTGTGTCTTCTAAACGAGCATTACCTTTACCAACAAATTTTCCTGTATTTACGTCAATCGAAACCAAAGCCTCAGTTTGATTAATTACCAAATATCCGCCTGATTTTAACCAAACACGGGGTTTTAAAGCTTTATCAACTTCTTCCTGAACCCCGTATGATTCCAAAATTGGCTCATCACGTGTGTAAAGTTTAACGCGATTCACCATTTTAGGTTGGATTCGATTTACAAATTCAACAATTCGCAAATATTCTTCTTCGGAATCTACCCGAATTGCTGTGTATTCATTTGATAACTGATCACGCAAGATTCTTTGAATCAAATCTAAATCCTGATGAACCAAAGCAGGAGATTTTGATTTTTCGGCATTTTTCTTAATATCTTTCCAGGTTCTAACCAAATAGCGTGCATCATCCCGCAAACTTTCTTCCGGGACACCGATTCCGGCTGTTCTGACAATAAATCCACCTGAAGGAACATCTTCCTCGTTGCGAATTCGTTGAATGGCAGTTCTCAATCTTCCGCGTTCATTACCCGATTCGATTTTGCGCGAAACGCCAACATGTTCAATGGTCGGCATATAAACCAAATATCTTCCCGGTAAAGCAATATGTGAAGTAATCCGCGCCCCTTTGCGGGCAATCGGTTCTTTGGCAATTTGAACTAAAATTTCCTGTCCTTCACGCAGCAAATCAGTAATGGTCGGCTGTGAACGTTCCCGGCTTTCCCGTCGTTTGTTGTTTCCATTTTGATACCCGCTGCTTGATTCTTCTGTTACCTCATTACCTTCAAACTCTTGGTTTTCAACATTTTCCCCTTCGTTACGCCTTTGATTTGGGCGGCGATTTCCCCGACGGCGACCGCCCCGGCGAACCGCCATTTCAGAAATTTCCGAAGGCTCTTTTACTCCGGCTTCGGCGGTTTTCTTAGTTTTAGATTTGCTCTTTGTCGAAGGCTTTTTGGTTGGAGATTCAGGATTGGGTTTAGCGTTTTTCGATTCTGCAGCAGGCTTCTTTGCTCCTTTCTTGTTTTTTTCGTCTTTCGTTACTTCTATTGGCGGCTGCTCGGCTTTTACTTCCTCAACTACCACAGGCTCGGGGGCAACCTCCGGCACCTCAGCAACAGATTTTGATGCCTCAACTTTAGGCTTGCCGCCCCTTCTACTTTTTCCACTTTGCTTTTTAGATTTTGACGATTTTGCTTCCTGTGCAACCGGTTCATCTTCATCAGCAATCCTTTCAAAAGTCATTTGAGTATTAGCAACTTCTTCAAAAAATGATCCGACTTCGGCAGTTGGGGTGCTTTCCATTTCAAATTCGATAGCACGAACCTGATCCACTATTGCCTCCTGCATATAGGCATCCTTGAACATTTCGCCTGTTGTATCATCTTCATCAACTATTCGTTCAAATCCAGAATCTTCTATTTCAAAGTTAAATGGCGGTTTAATTAGTTCATCAGATAAAGTATTCTCCGAAACCGTTTCTGTTTGAATTGCTTCCTCATTTTGCGAATCGCGTCCTTTTTTATTTTTACGGTTTTTATTTCGTTTTCCTTTAGGTTGTTCGGGTTCAATTACTTCTTCAACCTCAATTGGTTCTATGGTTTCGGCTAATGGTTCGGCAATTTCCTGTGCCCGCTCCATTTGCTTTTCACGCTCTAACCGGGCGCGATGCAATTGATCCGTAACCTCTTCATCAACCTCTTCCACCTGCATTTTCTTGCCTTTGTCGAACATAATACGTTCAATTTCCTCTTCTTCATCAAAGAAGTCGGAAACATACAAAAACGCATCTCTTTCTAACCCTATCTCAACAAAAGCCGACTGCATCCCGGGCAAAACCCTTTGCACCCTTCCTTTATAAATATTTCCTACAACACCCGAATTTTCTTCGCCACGTTCTATATAAAATTCGGTGACTTGACCATTATCCAAAATGGCAATTTTTTTCTCGCGCCCGTTGACGCTGATTATCATTTCTTTTGACATAAATTATTTGGTTTGGAAGTTGAGTGAAGTTTTGAAAATTTGGCAAGTCTGAATTTAAATTCAAAACTTCCTGAACTTTCTAAACCTCCTAAACAGTTTTCTAATTTTGGGCTTGGATAATTTATTGAGAGGGCAAACTTCCGGGATTTAAAAACAGTTTTAGCCGACGCTTAAAAAGAAGCGCGGATTTTGCGTTTTAATAATTGATATTTTCTTAGCTTCGGAAAACTTTCCGAGACGAAAGGAACTTTTGTTTTTAACACGCAGAAATCTCTTTTCGACTAAAGCGATGCGTTTCGCTTTTTTTAGCAAATGAGGAGCGCGTTGCATTACTCAAAATGCGCTCAACTCATCCAAATACTTTCAAAATAATTTTGAAAAACTACTGTAAATTTATTAATCCTTGTGGTTTGCAACACAATAATCTTTTCTTTCAGTAAAACTTACTCGAAATCTCCAAGCAAACTTTTGCTAGTATAAACAAAAAAATGATTTTGGTAAATGGTAAATTGTTAATTATGATTTTTTCACAGAGAGAGTTAAAATAAATCTAAATTATGGAAGTATATTTTCAAGTAATTTCTGATGCAGAAACGCTTCGGGATGCCTGTGGTAAGTTGAGTAATTTCAATATTTTAGGCTTTGATACGGAAACGACTGAACTTGATCCGTTTGAGGGTAATATTAGGCTTGTTCAGTTAAGTAATGGGGCAGAAACCAAAGTGATTGACCTCAAACCTTTTGCCGAAAAAGGCGATTTAAGGACAATGTCCGAACTTGCACCACTGCGCGATCTTTTGGAGAACCCTGAAATTGAAAAAGTAGCACACAATGCAAAGTTTGATGCCAAATGGGTGAGTCATCATCTAGGAGTAAATGTTGGAGGATTATTTGACACTCTTTTAGCCAGTCAATTGATTGCTGCCGGTGATCAAGACCGCCGACATAATTTGGCTGAGGTTACATCTTTTTTCTTGGGGCAAGAATTGGATAAAACCGAACAAGTCAGTGATTGGAGCGCTGCTGAACTTTCTCATTCCCAAGTTGAATATGCCGCCCGTGATGCCGCGACAATGATTCCTTTGCGGGAAAAAATTTGGGAAAGGTTAAAACAAGATGAGCTTGACCGTGTAGCTATATTAGAAAATGAATGCGTAATGCCTGTGGCTAAAATGGAGCAAAACGGATTTTATTTAGATCGGGGTCGTTGGTTGGAACAACTGGAAAAAGTCAAGAAAATTCAGGCAAAACTAGCCGATGAGCTGCAAGATATGTTGTCCGCAGGGGTTGCCCAAGCTTCGCTTTTTGGTCGTGCTGAAATAAATCTTGATTCTCAGGCTCAGGTTTCAGACGCACTTAAAAATCTTGGCGTGCCAATTCCCGAAAGCACACGCGGTTGGCAATTACAGCCGCTTGCCAATGATTATCCGGTTGTTGCCAAATTATTGGAATATCGAAGTGTTGCAAAAGGCTTAACCAGTTTTGGAGAAAACATTCTGGAATTTATCAAACCACAAACTGGTCGAGTTCACGCTGATTTTCGTTTGATTGGAGCACCAACCGGACGTTTTTCCTGCTCAAACCCAAATTTGCAGCAAATTCCGCACGGTGAAGAGTATCGGCGCGCATTTATCGCCACAGAAGGAAAAAAACTTGTAATTGCTGATTATTCCCAAATCGAATTACGAATTTTGGCGGATTTTTCTGGGGATGAAAACTTCATCAATTCATTCATTTCCGGCGCAGATTTTCATGCAGCCACAGCAGCACAGGTTTTCAATGTTTCCACGGAAAATGTTACTGTCGATCAACGGACTTTTGCTAAAAGGTTAAATTTTGGAGTAGTTTACGGAATTGGCGCGTCTCGTTTTGCGATGATGACGGGTGTTAGTCAACCTGAAGCCGAAAACATTATGCGGCGATATTTTGCAACCTATCGCAAATTAGATGCGTGGCTGCGCGAGGCTGGACAAAAGGCTTTACGGGAAAGAATCTCAAGAACAGCTTTGGGCAGGATGTATCGTTTCAGGTTTGATGAAAATGACCGTGCCCAAATAGCAGGCGCAAGACGCAACGCCATGAATTTCCCAATTCAAGGAACGAGCGCCGATATTTTAAAGCGTGCCCTGCGGCTTTTACACGATGCAATTTCTGGAACTTCCGCCAAACTGGTCAATATCGTTCATGATGAAATTATTGTTGAGTGTGATGAAAACGAAGCAGAACAAACCGCCCAAACTCTTGAAAAAGCAATGATTTCGGCAGCTGAAGAAATTGTTAAGAAAGTCCCAATTAAAGTAGACGCGAAGATTGCAGATGAATGGGTTAAGTAAGGGATGAAGGATAAAGGATGAGGGCTGAAAGTTTGTAAACATTGAGTTAAATGACTACAAACTTTCTTAATTTTGCCTTTTAACTTTTTACTTTTTACTTTTGGCACTAGCGAATTTCATTTCATTCAAAATCCAACCGGCTCCGGCAAATTTTTCAGTCAAGAACAAAACATAGCGAATATCAACTGAAATTGTCCGACCATATTTTGGACTAAAGAAAATGTCATTTCCCAAACCTTCGTAATTCCCGTCAAAGACAATCCCCACTTGTTCGCCGTAAGCGTTCATAATTGGACTTCCGCTGTTTCCTCCGATAATGTCGGTGGTTGCCAAAAAATTGACGGGAACAGAATCGCCAACTCCGAACCGACCAAAATCTTTTGCCGCTTGCAGCTCTTTTAATTTTTGCGGAACGATAAAGGGAAAAACCCCTGTATCCTTATCAATTACACCTTTTAAAGTTGTAAATGGCGTGTAAATCACGGCTTCGCGCGGTTCATAACCTTTGACCGTTCCGTAGGTAAATCTCTGTGTAAAATTTGCATCCGGATAAGGCTTAATTCCCTTCATTTCGCTGATCCCTTCCATATAAAGGAGACGCAAATTATTTATTTCAGCATTAAATTTGTTGGTTCGACCAGCAATTGCAGCTTGTTCTTGGGCGGTTGCCGCCGCAAATTCAAACAATTTTGGATACTTTTCTTTCAAAGAATTGGCAGACTTTGAATAAAGTCCAATAATTTTATCAGCCGTTGAAAAATCTTTATTTTCTAAAAATGAATTGACAAATTTTTCTTCTGCGTCTTTTCTGGCTTTTCCAGTTGCCCCGCCAAATAAATTTTCAGCTGCTAAATATTTTTGATCTGCCCCTAATTCCGAAAGTTTGCTGAAAAAGAATTTAAGAATTGCACTTTCGAGCATTGGTTCGCGCCCTTGCATTACCTGTTGAATTTCGGCTTTCTTTTTATCATTCAAAGTTTTGCCCTGAGCAACTGCGGCAAATGCATCAATTACTTCTTTGAAAGTTCCGGTGTTCCCAAGATTGGGAATGGTGCGAACAAGTCTGTCCCTTGCAGCAGTTTTATAAAATTCATCAGAGGCACGGGCAATATCCGCTAAAAGATTGCCGTATTTGGCTTTACGGGAGGGGTTTTCATTAACCCAAGTTGCAAATTTTGCTTCATCAGATTTCTTTTGTGAAACAATATCAGCCCGTCGCATCGCCAGGATTCCGCCTTCATAAAGTTTGCGGCTGTTGTCCAAATTAGCAACTTCACCCTGTAATGCAATTCTTTTTTCTTCATCCTCCCTGCCGATTTCACGTAAGGTATCACCCCAAACCCGAAGATATTCATAAAGAAATGGAAAATTGACTTGCTGAGAATAATTAACTGATTGGCTTTCGCGGTATCGGGTCGTTCCGCCAGGATTTCCCATCACAAAAACAAAGTCGTTTTCTTTCAAACCATTAAGAGAAATAGTTAAAAATTTACGGGGTTTAAAGGGGACGTTATTTGGGGAATATTCTGCTGATTTTCCGTCAGGGGCAACATAAGCACGAAGATAAGTAAAATCGCCGGTGTGCCGGGTCCATTCAAAGTTATCCGGGTCGCCCCCGAAAAATCCAATGGTTTGAGGTGGAGCATAAACGACGCGAATGTCCTTAATTAATTTATTTTCATAAAGATAATAAAAATATCCATTGCTTACGGCTTGCACACGAACTGTATTTCCTTCGGGTGCTTTGGATTGTTCTGATCTTTCAAGTTTCTCGATATTTGCCTTTATTGCATTATCACGGGCTTCGCCGGTTAACTTCTCAGTTCCGGTAATAATCTTTTGTGTTACATCTTCGACCCGAATTGGAATGTTCAGCGAATAATCTTTGGCGGGTAATTCCTCTTTCATCGAATTGGCTTTGTAGCCCTCATCCCCATATCTTTTTTCCGGGGTTGAGGCAGCCACTAGCGCATCTAAACCACAATGATGATTAGTCAAAATTAAACCGTTCGGGGAAATAAATTCAGCTGTGCATCCTATTTCCAAACGAATAATTGCTTCAGAAATACCACCCGTTTTAGGGTTATAAATATCTGATGGTTTTATTTTTAAACCTTTTTGCTGCAAAGGAAGCGTGACAATTTTGTCAGGCGTATACATTCCTTCATCAAATTTAGCTAAAGTTAAAGAAACTGATGTCAAAATAACTGAAAACACCAGAAGCAAAGAAACCAAAGACCTTTTGTCTATTTTTATCATTTTTCCCGATCCACCTTTTTGGATAAAATTAACCTGAACTTAATTTTACTTAAATCCAATAAAAAGAAAAAGCGAGCAAATATGCCCGCTTCTTATTAAATAAATTTGTAAAACTATTTTAGCATTTCCGGGGGTAGAAACCTTCGCGGATTTATTGCCTTGTCATCTAAACGAACTTCGTAATGTAAATGCGGTCCGGTCGAACGCCCGGTTGAACCAATTAGTCCGATTTCTTGCCCGCGTTGGATAGTATCACCTTCCTTAATTTCGATTTTGGAAAGGTGTCCGAAGCGGGTCTTCAAGCCGTTGCCATGGTCAATTTCAATTAAATTACCGTATCCGCCCGTCCAACCTGCTTTTGAAACGGTTCCGTTTGCAGTAGCCAGCACAATATCTCCGCGTTCACCGTCAATATCTAATCCCGGGTGAAACTCATAACTTCTTCCCCCAAATGGATTACGGCGAAAACCGAATTCATTGTTGATTTTACCTACATGTGCCCACACATTTGGGAAAAAATCAGGATTACTGGTCGCTTCGATTTTCTTGATTTGGGCTTCCAGTTCACCTTCGTTACTTTCATTTTCTTCAGTTGCTAACTGAAAATTTAAGGACGATGGACCACCAGTATTCAAATTATTTGTTGAATCAGTTGGACGATCATAATCAATTGATTTTGGTTGATTATTGACCGGTTGAACTGCGGCAACTTGTTGGATCACGGGAGAAGTTTCGGTTTGGTTATTTGGTTGTAAATTTTCTGCATTAAGGGCAAATCCAATACTGGCAGTTGCCAACCCTACAGTTAAAACAGCACTGGCTGCAAAGCTATGCAGCCATTTTTTTGAAACTTCGATCCGGCGGATATAGATTCTTGACTTTGACGAATGGGTTAATAGAAAAGTGTAAAACTTGTCGTCCTTTTGCATTTAATCTTTAATAAGCTCCTTTTTTTGATTTCGCGTTGAAAACATAGTTCCAACCAGGCGGAATCTACGAAAGTTCAGCCTAACATACGGGCGACTGACGCAAAATCCTTTTTTTGAGAATTATTTAACGCTCTTTAAAACACTAAAAATCCTCTTTCGGGGGTAAATTGTAACAAACTTAAATATTGATTGTTTTAGTTACGAATGCAGATAGTTTAACTAAAAAAAACTTAAAAAGCAAGCAAACATCGACATTTCAAAAGCCGATGTCGGAATCATCTGCAAATTTAATAAAGATTTAACTCTTATCTTTGGATTGGCGATTCGATGTAAATGAACGAAATGCCAAAAATCCAACCCCAACAATAACTATGATGAAAGCCAAAACAATAATAGCTTTGATAGCGAAAGTTAAAAAACCGATAAAAGCAATCAACTGCTTAACTAAAGCAATCACAAGAGCTATTAAAACTAAAATACTTCCCCATCCGGCGGCGGCTCTAACCCAAGTTGGCATAATTTAAATCCTTCCAAAAACTTTGATTGTAATATAGGAAATAGCTCCATTTATCTAAAACGGATAAAACTACTCCGATTCCATTTTCAATCCGAAGATTTGCTTTCTGTCTTCAAACCAAATTATACACGCTGCTATCTTGATTTCCAAGATTTTGACGATGATTGTTCCTGATAATCCTGGCGAACATCAAAGTCACCAGTGCGAAAACTTGTTTCTCCCAAACGGGTTGTAAAGGATTGTTCCTGATTTTTGTTCGCGGAATTCCCTTTAAAAATTTTGTCTCTTAACAAATAAATCCCTAATGAAATTAGAAGAACCGGCAAAGCTGAACGCAATAATTGTCCGACATTGACGAACATTTGGAGGAAAAATAAAGCCCCGATTCCCAATAAAACAAATCCCCACAATTTTGGATTACCCGAAAATCGTTTAACAATTATATCTTCTGCGCCATCAGGTGTAACTCCGGATCGTATTAATTGTGCAGTGCGCCACGAATCAACAGCGGCAAAAACCCACATCCCCATAAAACCGAAAACGAAAATCGGCATTTTTATCAGGATTGCAAGTTGGAAAAGACCGATAAAAATTGCGAAATAAACGAGTGCTTTTGAAGTTTGTCCATTATAAGCCGCCCCTAATCCCGGACAAATAAATGAAAGAATTAAGGCTAAAAGAGGTGAAGTTTGCTTTTTAACTAAAGGCACATAAGAAGCACCGTTCCCTCTATTCCGAAGCATTTCAACTCCGGCAACAATACAATCCTGACAGTATGGAAATCCCTTGATGCGATGATCGCACGCCGGACATAACGGTTTTCCGCATCCGTTACAATTTACTACTGCCGTATTGATTGAATGATAAGCACAATTCATTTATTGATTTCCCTCGCTCGTAATTGGTTCCTGATTATTTTGGGGCTTTTCTGTTTCCCAAATATTCGAACTTTCCTTGTAGGTTTGCTGGGCTAACTCAACTCCTTTTTGGTAGATTCCGCTGATTGTTCCGTCTGCCGAAACCGTTTGGCTAAAGACAAAAAAGGCAAGCATGATCATCATTGCCATTGGTGCCAGTTGTGGAATCGTAATTGGAAATCTCAAACCGCGAACCCAATCATTGAGTTGTTCTTTCCACGTAATTTTCGGAAGTTGAAGTAATTCTGCACCACTTGTGGCTTGCATAATTCTTTCGTGCAAACCAACCGGCAAAGGTAATTCGTCAGCTTTGTAGGTATAACAAACAGCGATTGCACGAACAACCTCACCCGGCAGATCCGTGCATTTTTCACATAAAACTGCGTGACGTTCCCAACGATGAAAAAACGAAGCTGGCAAAAAGCCGTCCAAATAATCCGTTAAAGAATTTTCAAATTCTGAACAAAGCATTGCAGTTTCCGGCATTGTTTTAGCCAGAATCCGGGCTTCCAGGGAGGTTAAAGGAGCCTTTGGGACGGCAATTTCGTGACAAACTTTCAAAGCCTCCTTTACTTCATTCAGCAACGAATGACATAACGGGCATTTGAGGGCATGTTCCGCCATGGACTTTCGAGTTTGTCTATCAAGTGCATTATCCAAGTAATCGGTTAGTTTATCTTCGAACTCGGAACAGTTGATAATTTTTTCGTTTTCATAATTCATAACGCTTAAATACAATTTTTCAAGAAAAATAAAACACCACCTACTCAAACGAAATTTGTTAACAAATTTGGTCTTTGAGTTGTCCTTAAACTTGAAAAATTGTCAAAAAATCAAATCTTTTCAAAATCTTTCTCAACTAGACAGTTAATTTCCATTTTTTTTGCTTTATTGATTTTAGGAATTTTCCCAAAATCAAAGGTCAAAATCCAAACTACATATTTACAACCCGCATTCGACGTAAAATTTTCGCCAATTCGATACGTCCGCGATTAATGCGTGATTTAACTGTGCCTTCAGGAATTTTTAATAATTCTACGATTTCTAAATAGCTCAGTTCTTCAATATCACGCAAAATAACACAGGTTCGTAAATCAGTTGGTAGTTTGTCAATTCCCTCTTGGACTTGTCGGGCTAATTCCCGACGCTCCATTTCCTTTTGCATCGAACCGCCGATGGCTTTTAAATGAAACGAATGTTCCTCGACATCTTCGGCATAACTGTCCTGCGGATTGCGTTGTCGATGACGGTAATCGTCAATTATCAAATTTCGCGCCAACCGCATCAGCCAGTTCGATAAATCACCTTGTTTAGCATCATATTGGTCAAGCGTTCGATAAATGCGGATAAAAACTTCCTGAGTTAAATCCTCCGCTGCCTCTACACTTGAAGTAAAACGGTAGGCAAGGTTAAAGATACGCCGCGAAAAGGTTGTAACAATCTCCTCCCAAGCTGTTCCGTCACCAGTCCTACAACGCCGGACAAGGTCTGCTCCATTCACAGTTGCCAATGCTTTAACTGCTTCCAAGTTAAGTGTTCTCCAAAAAGCAATGCTTTTCGTTCAAAGCAACAAGGCGATAAATCTAACCCTGTCAATTTAGTGTTACGAGAGTTAATTTCAAAAAGTTCCCCCAAAAATGAAAAATAAACCCCAAAATCCATAAGTTTGCTTGTTTGCCCAAATTTATTAACTTTTTTCAGATTTTCACCTCTCGCTGTTTTTCACTTTTCCAACAAAATACTGTATCTTGTGTCTTTGGTGTTTATTAACACAATTTTTATAAAAATATCATAATTTTTAAGGTCGGAAAGCTATTTTGCGAAAGAATCTCAAGTTTTTAATTTTATTAATTATTACAGTCTTAATATTTTGGTTCTTTGGAAGAAACTTAAATTGGACGGAAGTCAGCCAAAGTTTACAAAAGGCTAATCTTTTTTACTTAATTTTAGCAGTTTCAATAATTTGTTTAGGATATTTACTAAGGGCAAAGCGTTGGCAGGTTTTGCTGGAACCAATTACTGAAACATCTTTGAAAGAGTTATTTGCCACTACAACCGTCGGATTTACGGCAGTTTTTTTTGTGGGAAGAGCCGGAGAGATCGTTCGTCCAATGTGGTTGCCAATGCGTGACCACCGGGTTCGTCCCAGTGCCGCGTTGGTTACCCTCGGGCTTGAACGAATTTTCGATTTAGCCGCTTTGATTTGTTTTTTTGCCGTTAATTCGATGTGGTTGACTGCACCTGCAGGCGAAGATGCCCAATTTAATCGTGTCAAATTAATTGCAATTTTAATGTTGATTGGGGTAATTTTTGGGTTGATTGCTCTTTTTTTCTATCAAAAGCATTCGGCAAAAGTAATTTCCTGGTTTGAAAAACAATCGTTATTAAAAAATCGGCTCGGACAAATCTTTTTGAGCATCCTTCGCCAAACTGCTGCCTCGCTGGCTATTTTAAAAGATTGGCGCGAGGTTATGGCGGTTGCTTTTTGGACTTTCCTATTGTGGCTGGCGATTTCGCTCCCAACCTGGTTAGTAATTTTGGCGTTTGGAATTGATATGAATTTCAGCCAATCTATTTTTGTGATGTGGTGGGCGGCACTTGGTTCGTTAGTTCCGACTCCCGGGGGAGCAGCGGGTGCATTCCACATGGCAACTGCCGGTGGACTAACCTTTCTGGGAATTGATAAAGAACTAGCTGCTGCTGTTTCAATTATTATGCACCTTGTTTATTTTGCTCCGGCGGTGATCTTTGGTGTTTATTATTTTTTCCATGGCGACATTACAATTGAGAAGTTCAGAAGTTTGCTTTCTTCTCAAAATGCGGTTGAAGAGATTGAATCTGACAGCCCCAATCCCTAATCATAATCGAAAAAGATGTAATTTATCTTTTTACACAAAATATTTGAATTCTGCAGTTTGAAAAATAATTCAAGGCAAAATCAAAAATCCCCAATAATATGAAATGTCCTTTTTGTGGTTTTTTAGAAGATAAAGTTGTTGATTCCCGCGAGTCAAAAGAAGGCGATTCGATTCGCAGGCGGCGGGAATGTTTGGAATGCGGTCGCCGTTTTACTTCGTATGAACGGATTGATGAAATTCCCTACATGGTCGTAAAAAAAGACGGACGCCGGGAAATTTTTGACCGTAAAAAAGTAATGAGCGGTTTGCTTCGCGCCTGCGAAAAACGTCCGATTTCCGCTACTCAACTAGAAGGCATAGTTGATTTAGTGGAAAAAGCCGTTCAGGATGCTCCCGACCGTGAAATTTCCACCAATGATGTTGGAAAAATCATTATGAAACAATTGAAAAAACTCGACAAAGTTGCTTATGTTCGGTTCGCTTCAGTTTACCTTGAGTTTGAGGATGTTTCGGAATTTATGAATGAATTGAAAGACCTTGTGCGGTCGCGCGATAAAATCAAAAAGTAATAATTTCAATAGGTTGACCAATAATAGATAAATTTCACATATTCTCCTCCAACCATCATCCAACCTTTTTGGCTTAACCACCAGGTAAATTTTGGCGGTGTTTGAATCCCTGCTGGGGGGGATTTAATCCCAATTTCTACTGATAAATTGTTGTTATTGATTGATTTCTGGAAGGTCCATAACGCACGGCGTGAATGATAAGCCGAGGTAACCAGCAAAATTGATATCAAATTTCGTTCCGTCGCAATTTTGGCAAATAAATCGGCTTCATAATTTGTTCCTGTAACATTTTCGGGTAAACATTCAATAGCTTCACTTGGAACGCCTTGTGAGATCAGCTCGCGTTTTGAAAGCTCAAAAAAGGGCAAATTCCTTTTTTCTGTTGAATCCCAACCACCAAAAACACCATCATTAACCAAAAATATTTTTTTTGCCAAACCTTTTTTGTAGATTTCGGCTGCAAATTGGGTTCTTTCTAAATAAGTTCCCGAACCGCCCAAAACCCAGATTGCCTCTGCATTTTCAAGCGGCTTTTCAACAATTAAAAGGGTAGCTAAAAAAGGTGCCAGCAAAATCCAAATTAAGAATAAAGTAAGTAAAATTATTAAAACCTTAAATTTTAATCTGATCTTTTTCACCTTTTCACTTTTTCACTTTTGGACATTATATCTCTTAATTCTTCAATTTTGGCATCCCAACTTTCGTGTCTAATTCCGTCTGAAATCTCTTCTTTGGGTTTTGGATTGTTTAAGACAAATTCAATTTTGGCGATAAAATCATCTTGGTTTTCGCCAATCAAACAATTTTCTAAAATCCGAACTTCCGGAATATCGGTTGAAACAACCTGCAACCCCGCAGCTAAATATTCACGAACCTTCAAAGGATTGGCAGCTAGAGTTAACTCATTTATTTCAAACGGGTTAAGGGCTACATCAAATCCTTTGCAGTAATTGGGAAGTTCTGAATAAGGTTTTCGCCCAAGAAAATGAATGTTAGAAACTCCATCCAAAATTTTAATCTTTTTCTCTGCATCCACGGTTATTTTTCCGATCAAGACAACTGAGCCATTCTTAAAATGCCCAGCAGTTTTTTTCAAAAGTTCAAAATCAACCCAATCCGCCAACAAACCGTGAAATCCGATAATTGGTTTTGGAAGATTGGCAATTTCATCCGGAATTGTTGTTTCCGGATCTAAACTTTTGCGAAAATGCCGCCAATCGGTTCCGTGGCGAATAATATATGTATTCGGATTAAAATCTTTTTTCGATTCAAAAAGTTTTTCTGCTGAAACTATCACTAAATCACTTTTGCGAAACAAATCCTCTTCGATTTCTTTTAAACCCGCCGCAACACCAGTAAAAGCTGTGTATTCATCCACGCAATAATAAATCAATTCCGATTCGCCTAATTTCCCTGCCAAAAGTCCGGCAGCCGGATTAAAAACCATATTAAGTGGTTTTTTGAAACCAAGTTTTTTCATGGAGCGTTTGACTTGAGAAATCAGGAATTTCTGATTAAAGGTGCGAACCATTTCATTCCCATAAGTCGGAATTGCTAATGGATTCATTACAAAAATATTTGGTTCAACCTCTTTTATGGGTTCGGCAAAACTCTTTAGCTTCTTATAGATGCGTGATAAATCTTTAGTGGAGGTTGTCGGCATTCGATTGGCGATGGCATTAACCCAAAGAATCCGGTTATTCTTGGAAAGAACCCGCATCAAATGAGTTTTGGAAAGTGGATCACCAGTCCAATCGTGTGAAAAACACAAAATATCACGTCCAAGGAGAACGCCTGATGGCTCAGTTTTTTTATTTTCCTTATCTGCTATCAACATAATTTAGGCTTCAACCAGTTCTGCTTTCTCAACTTTATTGTTTTCAATTTCCTCGCCATCAATAAATTGACGCTGCCAGATTTCAAAATTAACCAAATGCCATAATCTCTCATCGTGATTTTCGCCTGCATTGTGTTTTGCAACAATTTCATTCAAAAGATCATCATTGAAAATACCGCGTGAAAGGCTTCTATCACTCAAAACATATTCATCAATGATATGCTTGAACTCATTGCGGAACCAATTTCCAACCGGAACGGGAAAACCCATTTTTTGGCGGTAAAGTATTTCATCCGGCAAAATACCTTTCATCGCTTCTTTTAATAAAAACTTGGTTGTTTTGCCCCGAATTTTCATTTCGGTTGGCATTTGAGCTGTAAATTCGACCAATTTATGGTCGAGAAACGGAACCCGTGATTCAATCGAAGCCGCCATTGACATTTGATCCTGTTTCATTAGGAGTTCATGAAGATACGTTTTTGAATCCACAAACAAAAGTTTGTCCAAAATCTCTTTAGCCTCAGTATTTTCAAGCCATTCCCTTTGATAAATATAGGGATTCTTTTCGCCAATTCTGGCTTTAGTTTCGGCAGAAAATAGTTTTTCCTGCATCGTTTTGCCAAAAATGGAGAAATTATCAAAAAATAAACTCTCGATGTCGCTTTCACGGGTTAAAAAGGTGCGGGTTAATTTTCCACCGACAGCATTTGCCCCGGCTTTTATTGCCGAACGTAAAAATTTAGGCGTAAGACTTTCGTATTTTTCCCCGTAACTCAATAATTGCAAAGCTTTTTGATAACGACCGTAACCAGCCATTATTTCGTCACTTCCTTCACCTGTCAAAACAACTTTGACGTGTTTTTGTGCGAGTTTAGAAACAAAATACAATGGAACTGAAGCTATAAAACCGATCGGTTCGTCTTCATGCCAGATTAATTTTGGTAAAGCTTCAAAAAACTGTGCTGGGGTAATTGTGATTTCGTGATGATCGGTTTGGTATTTTTTTGCAATAATTCGGGCGTATTCAAATTCATTTGCTTCGCGTTCTTTGAAACCGACTGAAAAAGTTTTGATTGGCTCATCAACCATCGTTGACATCATTGCGGCAATTGCTGATGAGTCAATTCCGCCGGACAAAAACATTCCGAGCGGAACGTCTGCCATCAAGCGAAGTTTGACGGAATGTTTGAAAAGATCACGCCATTCTTCAATAAATTCTGCGTCAGTTCCAACGTGTTTCGGTTCGTAATTTATTTCCCAAAATTTTCTGATTTCGAGTTTTCCATCTTTCCAGGTGAGTGTGTGCCCTGGCAAAAGTCTTTTTACACCATTAAATAGCGTTTCATCTTTGGAAGTGCCGTGATTTGCAAATTGATCCGGCAGTGCGTTGTAATTTATTTCTGCTCTAACGGCTGAAGCTTCAAAAATGGTTTTTATTTCAGAACCGAAGAACAAATTTCCCTGCTCATCGTGGAGATAATAAAGCGGTTTGACCCCCAAACGGTCGCGGGCTACAAAAAGGGTTTTGTTTTTTCTGTCCCAAATTGCAAATGCAAACATTCCCCGCAATTTTTCGACGCAATTTTCGCCGTATTCTTCGTAAAGATGAAGAATGGTTTCCGTGTCACAATGAGTTTGATAAATATGACCTTTGGCTTCCAGCTCTTCGCGATAATCGGCATGATTATAAACTTCCCCGTTATAAATAATGACCAGCGATTTGTCTTCATTAAACATCGGTTGCCCGCCGTGAGAGACATCAACAATAGATAGACGACGATGCCCAAGCCCAATTTGTCCCTCGACAAAATTTCCCGCTCCGTCAGGTCCGCGATGATAAATAACATCGCGCATTTTAGTTAAAATAAGTTCGTCAACTTGTTTTCCCGAACGAGTTGAATAAACAATTCCGTTGATTCCGCACATAATTTTTCGTGAGTAAAGAATTGAGTAATGAAGTTGCCAAATTATTGGCTAAATTTATTTTACACATTTAAAAGTTGTTTGGCGAGAGTTTTATCTCAAATAATATGGATTTGGTTTACTTTTTGTCGTTTATAAATTGAGATATAATTTTTATTCCCCAAAGAGGTAATCAAATGTCGTCAAATTTGAACAAAATTCGCTCAAAAGAAGTTGTTAAATCCAATCAAAGCAAGGTTTATTTAGTTATTTTTTTAAGTATCATTCTTTCGTTAGCGGTTACTTTTACCTTCTGCTCACAAATTTTTTCAGAAAAATTCACCCTTAATTCCGCCTCAATTGAAATTGTTAAGGAAGGCAATCACCAAATCATTAAAGTTCCAACCGGCGGAAATTTACAGGAAGCGATCAATAAAGCAAACGGCGGAGATATTATTGAATTACAAGCCGGGGGAACTTATTACGACATCAAATTACCTAATAAAAATATTTCCGATTTCATTACAATTCAAAGCTCCGGCGCAAGCAATTTAGTTCCGAATCAAATCGTTAAACCGAATCAATCCAATCAGATGGCAAAAATTGTTACGCGTGGGAAAGGAGGTTCTGCCATAATTGCCGAAACAGCTTCGCATCATTTTCGGTTTATTGGAATAGAATTTACACCGATTAACAGCGATTACGTTTATAATTTGTTGGATTTAGGGATCTCTTCTAAAAAACCTTCTGAAGTTCCGCATCATCTTGAATTTGACCGCTGCTATTTTCATTCTATAAATGCAGGAGTGACCCGTCGCGCTATCGCCTTAAACAGTGCAAATACAATAATTAAAAATAGTTATTTCGAGGGTTTCGCTTTTCCTGAACAAGAAACTCAGGCAATCTGCGGTTGGAACGGAACAAAAAACATTCAAATTACAAACAATTACATTGAAGGAGGCGCGGAAAATTTAATGTTTGGCGGAGCTGATCCAGTTTCGGCAGAAATGATTCCGCAAGATATAGAGGTTAGTAATAATTTTTTCAATAAGCCTGAATCTTGGAAAGGTAAAAATTCGATCAAATGTTTGTTTGAAATCAAAAATGCCAAACGGGTTCAGTTTATTGGTAACTATTTGGAAAATAATTGGCTTGGCGCTGCCTTTAGAGTTACAGTCCGAAATCAGGACGGTTCTGCTCCATATAGCACTATTGAGGATGTTATTATCCAGGACAACATAGTCAACGGCGCGGGCGAAGGAATTAATATTTTGGGAAAAGATGATACTCATCCCAGTCAAACTTTGAAACGTTTAACAATTACTAATAATTTATTTTTGAATATTGGCGGACAAAAATTTGAAGGCGGCGGTTATTTTATTCAAATTGCTGATGGCGAAGACGTTTTGATTGCTAATAATACTTCTTTTAATTTTGGAAATCTGGCAACAATTTACGGTAAAATGCCAAGAAGTTTCGTTTTCCGGGATAACATTGCCGGTTACGGGAATTACGGGATTCACTCTGAAGATAATATTACTGCAAAAGATTGGCAACCATCTTTTTTGAACAATGTAATTTTCAATATCAGGAATTTAGGGTCAAACGATATTGTTATTCCCGCAAATAACTTTTTGGCACAAGACTTAAAAAGTATTGGTTTTTCAAACCCTGAGCAAAAAGATTTTAGGCTTTCTTCAAACAGCAAATTCAAAGGAAAAGGGAAAAATAATTCTGACATCGGGAGTAATTTAAAACCAATCAATAAACCTTTTTGAGTTTCTAAACTCATCAAATACACAAATTAAAAAATAAAAAAAACAAATACCCCTTAATAATTTTATTTTTTTAACTTTCAATTGATTTTAACTGCCGCAAATCTCATCAATCGCTTCGGAATATTTTTCATCAATTACACCGCGTTTAATTTTAAGCGTTGGAGTCATTTCGCCTTTATCAATCGAAAACTCTCGCGGGAGCAAATAAACACGTTTTACTCTTTCGTAATCATTCAATTCTCTGGTCAGCGCAACTGCTTCATTTTGCACGACTTTTACGACTTCGGGGTTTGCACAAAGTTCTTCACGCGTTCCGCTGGCATCAATTCGCTTTTCTTCCAAAACCGCTTTTAGAGTTTCCCAATCGGGAACAATAAGTGCACCAACTTGTTTTCTTCCCGAACCAACAACCACGGGCTGGGAAATTAACGGACTTTGTTTCAATAGACTTTCAACTTGCAAAGGCGCAACATATTTACCATTAGAAAGTTTGAAAAGGTCTTTTTTGCGGTCAGTAATGTAGAAATGTCCGTTTTCGCCTTTTTTACCAATGTCCCCGGTGTGATACCAACCGTCTTTCAAAACTTCAGCTGTGATCTCGGGTTTATTAAAATAACCTTTCATCACATTTTTGCCGCGAACCAATAATTCGCCGTCTTCCGCAATTTTCATTTCGATTCCTTCAAACGGCGTTCCGATGGAATCAATTCTTTTGTCATCAGGACGATTTGCCGAAACCACACAGCCCTCGGTCATTCCGTAGCCTTGCAAAATCGGAATTCCAGCTGCCCAAAAGGCGTAACTTAATTTTTTGGAAAGAGGGGCACCCCCTGAAACAAAAAATCGAAGATTTCCGCCAACTCCCGCCCGCCATTTGGTGAAAATTAATTTATCTGCAATTGCATGTTTTGTTGCCAGTGTTGCCGGAACCGGAATTCGTTTTTCTTTGTAATCCCAATATTTTTGTCCGATGTCCAAAGCCCAGGCGAATAATTTTGTTTTCCAACCACCGGCTGACATCCCTTTTTTGACGATTTTGTGATAAACCTGTTCAAAAAGTCTGGGAACTGCGGTCATTACGGTTGGTTTTACTTCATTCAAATGCGAGGCAAGCTGTTCAAAAGCAGAACAATAATGAACCGAAACACCATTGCAGGACATAACATAAAAACAAACCCGTTCAAAAATGTGTGATAAGGGCAAAACTGAAACGCTGCAGTCGGTTGAGCGAATTGGTAAACCTGCGGTGATTGCCCGAATATTTGAAGCGAAATTTTCGTGTGTTAGCATTACGCCTTTCGGTTCGCCGGTTGTTCCGCTGGTGTAAATAATAGTGGCTAAATCGTCTGTTTTGATTTCGCTTAGTAATTTTTCAAAAGTATTCTCGTCGATTTTCTCCAGTTCTTCACCGCGTTTTTCCAAATCCGCCAAGGACATCACCCGCAGATTTCCTTCGGGAATTGCATCCTCATCAAAAAAGATTATTTTTTCGATAGTTTCGACACTTTCAATCGCAGCAATGGCGTGTTTCCAAATCTTTTTGCTCGAAACAAAAAGAGCTTTTGCCCCGGAATCTTCGAGGATATAACGGATTTGCTCAACGGCTTGAGTCGTATAAATTGGAACGTTGACTCCGCCAACCGACAAAATTGCAAGATCGGCAAAAGTCCATTCTGGACGATTTTCCGAAATCAAAGCCACACGATCACCCGGGTTGATGCCTATATGCTTTAACCCTAAAGCAAATTTTTTGACTTTTTCGATGATTTCCTTGCCCGAAAAATGTTCCCAGGAATCTTTGATTTTATGTCCAAGCGCGTCTGCTTTATCAAAATATTTCCAGGTTTCCAAACAATAATGCGGAACAGTTTGCGGAATGCTTCCAAATAATGTGTCTAGTGTCATTAGTTAGTTTGATCTTATTATTTTTCTATTTGATTTGGGCTGCGCCTTTTTTATGCAAAACCGTGCAGCGGGAAGTGCAAATCATTTTTCCTCTTTCATTGGTAATTTCAACATTCCAAACTGTCAGAGTTAAACCATTATACAACGGTTTGGCTTCAATTGTAATTTTACCTTTACTTACTGCACGTAAATGATTAGCATTTATCTCAATTCCAACCGGGGCATATTTACTTAAATCGGTGTTTGCAACGGCGGCAATCGAAGCGGCGGTTTCACATAAAAACAAGGAAACCCCGCCATTCATTATTCCAATGTATTGGTGAACTTTGGGAGTGACTTCCATCGTCAAAACGGTGCGCTCTGTCTCGACAACTTCGATTTTTACCCCAAGAAATTGAATTAATTCATTTTCCTGAGTGCGCCTGATCAGCTCTTCTTTGTCCATAAAGCGAAAAAAGAAGTTTGCCATAGTGAGACAAAAATAAAAAGGCGGGAGAAGTTTGTGAGAAAATCGGCTTTATTTATTATTCGGAAAATATTCGGGGATTTGAATTTCCGGGGATAAATTTTCATCAGGAATCGGTTGTCCGAAAATCTTTTTGATCGGCAAAATTCCAGCCCAAACAGGTAAATCCAAATCCGAATCATCATCAATCGGCATTCCTTCTCTGATCTTTGCCGAAGCATTTTCGATTTCAATTTTGATAACGGTTGTGACCTTTAATTCTTTAGAATTCGGTTCACGGCAATCTTCCCATCTTTCAGGCAAAATATTGTCGGAAATTGCTTTGAGCGCAAGATTTTTTTCTGCTTCGCTTTCGACAAGTTTTCCGGTTCCAAAAATTACGGCTGAACGATAATTTATTGAATGATGAAATGCTGAACGAGCCAAAACCAATCCGTCAACCAAAGTCACCGTTAAGCATAATTGCACACCCTCGGCTAAGGTTTTCAGCATTCGGCTAATGTGCGAACCGTGAATGTAAATTGCGTCATCCACCCGTGCAAAAAGTGTCGGAATGGTAAAAGGCTGTTCATTCAGACAAAATGAAATATGGCATAAAAAACTTTCGTCTAAAATTCCAAAGATAGTGTCTTTGTCATATTTACCGCGTTTGGCAATTCGACGAACCTGATTTCGTTCCGTTTGTGCAAATTCTTCTCTACTCATTAATGTAAATAATATGATAAATTGGGCTGATAAAAAGAGCCAATTTACAAAAATTGAGAGAGCCAATTTTTCCTATTTCCCCAAAATTTAAGAATTTAACACAGACTGGATTTCTTTGGCATATTTCGCGCTTTCGGTATCAGCCGTTAAAAATTCGATTTGATTTGGTGAACCAATACCCAGGTTAAGTTCAACCGCACGAGCTATTTGCGCCTGATCAAAAATCTTTCCCGCACTCACTTCATCCGTTGTGCCAAAATACCTCAAAATTGCGACTCCAACGGCATCAATTGCAATTCGGTCTGTTCCCGCCAAAATCACACTTGAATTAACCTGTTTGCCCGAATCCGGTCCTCCGGTGGTAAAAGCATCAATTCCATCCAAGACTATCAAATCCGGTTTATACGCAGTATTTATTTCGGCGATCATAGTTCTTTGATTTGGGGATCCGTGCAGCTCGCTCATAAAATTATAATTATTTTCGGGAACCCGTTTGGCAGCAATACCAACTGAATTTTTAAGCGAAAGCGTAAAATGTCCGCCGTAACGATGTGTTTTCAAACAACAGGTTTGAATGACAGCGCCGGCATTTTTTAATAGTTTCGGGATGTAAAAACCCTGTTTCCAATGACTCCCCTCAAAGTTTATAAAATCCCAATCATCTTTACCAAGTTCATCAAAAACAATCGTTTTAACTCCGGAATCCTTCGCTAACGCAAATATTTTCTTGTTTTCAAAAACGTCATTTGTATTTCCCATTCCACTTCGGTCGCCAATTGTTAAATTACCCGAACCCATTTCGCTCAGCTTGCTGATCAAAGTTTTCAAAGTATCAAGATGTGTTGAACCCGGAGTTTCGTCTGAACTGTTAAAATTCGGTTTGATAAAAAGGTCTTTTTTCTTAAAATCAGGAAACCTTAATAAATCAATTGCCTGTGAAATTCCCTTGACCCGGTCATTGGTTTTAACTAATGCAATTTGGGTTTTGGTATTGCTTAGAGTTTGTATTTTTTGACAAGCGGCAATAAGAGGTGAAGCCAAAGCTATCCCGCTAACGCCGATAAATTGCTTAAAAAGTTCACGCCGATTCATAGAAAACCTCCCGTTTTTTTCTTATTTTAACCGAATATGATTCTTAAAGGTTACAAATTTTGACGTTTTATTACGCGCTTTTCTTCCAAAGAATTTGAGTAAAACCAATTCATATTGCAAAATGGTTTGTATTTTTTGCAGTTTTTACGAAAAAAGGAGAGCCAATTTTGCCTAAGAATTTTAATCTGGAACTTTTTTTAGCTGTTTCACTTACTAAAAAAACTAAAGTTTCACTTTTTCAACAAATTTACGAAAATTTGCGTCAGGCAATTTTGTCTAATCGCTTGCAGTTTGGATTTCGCCTTCCTTCAACCAGATCGTTAGCAAAAGAAATAAATGTTTCACGAAACACTGTGATGGGGGTTTACGATCAACTAATTGCTGAAGGATACTTGGAAGGTAAAACCGGAGCCGGAACATTCGTAGCCAAAGATTTTCCCACCGAAATTAGAAATACAAAAAAAATTGAAACGCTTAGTAATTCAAAAACCACCCGCACGGTTTCCAAACGGAGTCAAATCTTTTCAAAAATTTCTTCCGGCTTTGCCCCAGTTGTCAAAAAACCAAGAGCATTTCAAACAGGTTTTTCTGCATTGGATGAATTCCCCATTGAAATTTGGACTCGAATTGCCTCACGAAAATTGAGAAATATCCCGCGAAGTCATTTGGATTATTGTGCAACTCAAGGCTATTTACCATTGCGTGAAGAAATTTCCAAATACCTCGCCTCGGCTCGGGGAGTGCATTGCCAAACTGATCAGGTCATAATTGTGGCAGGTTCACAGCAGGGGCTTGATCTAATTTCCCGGGTTTTACTGGATGTTGATGATTTGGTTTGGATGGAAGATCCAAGTTACATCGGAGCAAAAGCTGCTTTTCTAGGTGCCGGGGCAAAATTGATTCACGTTCCACTTGATTTCGAAGGATTAAATGTCAAAAAAGGAAATGAGCTTTCTCCAAACGCCCGGCTCGCCTATGTAACCCCATCGCACCAATTTCCATTAGGTTTAGTAATGAGTCTTTCCCGCCGTTTGGAATTGTTGGAATGGGCGAATAAAAATTCTGCCTGGATCGTTGAGGATGATTATGACAGCGAATTTCGTTATGAAGGCAAACCTTTGATGGCTTTGCAGGGTTTGGACAATAATCAAAGAGTAATTTACAGCGGAACTTTCAGCAAGGTGCTATTTCCTTCATTACGTTTAGGTTATCTTATTGTTCCAATAGATTTGGTTGATATTTTTACTAAAACGCTTTCTTTTATTTCAAATCACGCTCCAATTCTTGAACAAATTGTGCTGACAGAATTTATTCGTGAGGGACATTTTGGAAGACACATCCGACGAATGCGAAACTTTTATGCGGAAAGGCAAAAAGTTTTAATTGAGGCAATAAAAAATGATTTAAGTAAATATTTGAAAGTTGAAAAAGATGCCGCAGGAATGCACTTGGTAGGTTGGCTAAAAAACGGACTTGATGATCAGGTAATTGCCGAAAAGGCATTAGAATTCGGCGTTTATACACCGCCTCTTTCATTTTATTGCGTCAAAAATAAATTACCTGCCGGTTTACTTTTGGGCTACACCGGAATCAGTCCAACCGAGATTCTTGGAGGAGTCCGACGGTTAAGAAAAATGTTTGAAACAATTGCCTAAACCTCTCTGGTTTCAATAAATTCGATCAATTCGGACAAATCAAAATCATACACCGGAACTGCAAATTGTGATTTCAAATCCTCAAATTTCATCCCATCAAGTAAAATCGGCTCATCCGATTTGATCGTGTGTTTTGGAATGATTACAAAATCCCCTTCGATTTGATTTTTGATTGCTAAATAATCTTGTCCGGTTAAAAGTCCGGCAACTGAAACATCTCCGCCAAAATAGGTGTTTGGAACAGGTAAAACTCGTAATTTTGAAGTAATCGCTTCATTTAACTTTTCAATTTGTTCCCGCAAAATTGGCGCAAACATTTCGCCGGTTAAAATGGTTCCATTGAGGGATTTTTGATCTTTGATCTTTGATCTTTGATTTTGTTTTGGTTTTATTGCTAATTTATGAGTTCTAACATCATTGAACGAATGACTTGAGACTTGAGACTTGAGACTTGAGACCTGTTTTATAAATTTCCCAAAAGTATTCAAAAATGAGCGAATCATTCCAACGCCGTCTTCGATTTGGGGATAGTTGCCGTAATGGCGGCGCGAAGGAATCGGCAAACCGGCTTTGAGATAAATTTCATCGCCCAAAAAGGCAAAAGTTACGCCAAGTTTCTGCCGGAATTCTTTTTGTAGTTTTTCGACTTCTTTGATCGTTTTTTGACAAAATTCTGGCGTTACTTTGGTCAACCTTTTGTCAGTGTTATAACGGGTCAAAGCGACCGGGACAATAGCGGTTGAAACAATTTTTGGATAATGCGCCGCCAGTTCACGCAATGTTTTTTCTAGTATTTTGCCATCGTTAATAGTCGGACATAAAACTACCTGAGCATGAACTTCGATGTCATTTTCGAGTAAAGTTTTTATTTTATCCGAAATATCCGCCCGCTTTTCATCAATACCCAACAAATAAGCACGGGTTTTCAAATCGGTTGCATGAACGGAAACGTATTGCGGGGAAAGACGCTGCTCAATAATCCGCTTCATTTCATCGTCAGTAATTGAGGTCAATGTGGTGTAATTTCCGTATAAAAATGACAACCGAATGTCTTCATCACGAACAAAGAGCGAAGGACGGGCAGCTTCAGGATTGCCTTTGCAAAAACAAAAAAGACATTCGTTGGCGCATTGACGCGGAACAATTTGCTCAAACATCAAGCCAAAATCCTCTCCTTCCTCCCGTTCAATTTCCAGTTCCCAGGACTCTCCGTTTGATTTTTTTACAAATAGAGTAAGTTCAGTCTCGCCAGCGGTTTGAAACCGAAAGTCTAAATAATCACGGACCATACGTCCATTTACACGAACAATTCTGTCGTTCGGCTCAAGTTCTAATTCCTCGGCTAAACTTTGCGGATAAACTTCTGTTATTAGCACCCCGGGACGGCGAAGTTGTGTAATTGCCGGAGTTACTGCAAATTCATACATTTTTTTAAATCATTGACAAACTTGTATTAAGTTCCTTATTCTAAATTAGGGTGTTAGTATATATTTTTAATCACCCAACAAGGTTTAACATTCGGAGATACCCTATGTTTGATAAAATCCAACCCTCAAACCAAGAATCTCCCCCGAAAAAAGTTTTGGTCGCTGAAGACAATAATTCTGTCAGACGATTCATTGAGATTATTTTACAACGGGCAGGCTATGAAGTCCTAACAACTCCTGATGGTTTAGAAGCTATGAAAGCTGCCACAGAGAATACTTTCGATGCTGTAGTTGCTGATGCGTTAATGCCAAATTTGACGGGATTTGATCTCTTTAGAATTCTCCGGCAAAATCCGGTTTATCGAAATGTTCCGATGATACTTTTGAGCGGTTTTGAACAAAAAGGGGAACTACAATTAGCTGATGCGTATCTCCTTAAGGAAAATAACATGAAGGAGAACTTAATCAAATCTCTGTCAACCTTGATTTCCAGATCGGAACTTCAGGAAAATCAGCCGTGCTAACTCTCCAAAAATAAAAATCCCTAAAAAATCCGAAATCAAATCAGTCCAATCAAAAGTCCGCCCACGGACAAAAAGTTGAGAGAACTCTTCAATTGTCACAACTCCTGCAACAATCAAATTTCCAATCAATATTCCCCAAACTTTATAACAATTAAAAGACAAATTAAGTAAAAAGGAAAACATTCCCATCAGAAAAAAATGTCCTAATTTATCTCCGTAAGGAATATTACCGATAAAATTGAGCAAGTATTGGGTGCTTTTTCTGTCTGCCACAAAAATAATTCCCGCAAGTATGAGGACATAACAAACGGTTAAGATCTTCACGCCTGCGGAAATTGATTTCATATTATTTTCTTATATTTCAAACGGTGTATAGGTCAAACCCTGAGAAGTTGCAACGGCTTCGTAGGTCAATTTTCCTTGATAGGTATTAACACCTTCTTTCAATCCGGCATCATCCGAAACTGCTTTTTCAAATCCTTTGTTAGCCAAAGCCAAAGCATATGGCAAGGTGGCATTTGTTAGGGCAAAAGTTGAAGTTCTGGGCACGGCTCCCGGCATATTTGCAACACAATAATGAAGCACACCTTCTTCATAAAAAGTTGGATTTGAATGAGTTGTAGCGTGTGTTGTTTCAAAACAACCGCCCTGATCAACTGCTACATCAACTAAAACCGAACCGTTGGGCACGTCTTTTAACATATCACGGGTAACAAGTTTTGGAGCTGCTGCACCTGGGATCAAAACACCGCCAATAACTAAATCTGCGTGTGAAACTGCTTCGTGAATGGCATAACGTGATGAAGCAAGTGTTTGAACTTTTGAAAGGAAAATATCGTCCAATTGACGCAATCTGTCTAAATTGATGTCAATTATGGTAACTTTTGCGCCAAGTCCAACTGCCATTTTTGCTGCCTCGGTTCCAACTACACCTCCGCCGATAATGACGACATTGGCTGCCGGAACTCCCGGAACGCCCCCTAGCAAAATTCCTTTGCCCCCGTTCATTTTTTCCAAATAGGTGGCACCGACTTGAACCGACATTCTTCCGGCAACCTCTGACATCGGAGTCAAAAGCGGTAATTTGCCTTGTTTATCAACAATCGTTTCGTATGCAACACCGGTTACTTTTCTTTCCAAAAGTTGTTTGGTCAATTCAAATTCAGGAGCCAAATGTAAATATGTGAAAAGTAATTGATTTTCACGCATTCGCGGGTATTCGGGAGCAATCGGTTCTTTGACTTTGACGATCATATCGCCAACTCCCCAAATGTCATCGGCTGTTTCTAAAATTTCACCACCGGCTTTGACATATTGTTCGTCTGAAAAGCCTGATCCTTCACCGGCTGATTTTTGCACATAAACCGTATGTCCGGCGGTAACTAAGGAGTGAACCCCTGCGGGAGTCAAACCAACTCGATATTCATTATCTTTAATCTCTTTTGGTAATCCAATTTTCATTTGTAAAAAAATTCTCCAATATTATTTCATCATAAGAACTGCTTATTACTTTTGATTTTACGATTTTTTTTTCAAATAGAAAAATCGAGGGTAAATTTTTCTCCAAAATTCACCCTCAATATTCTTAAAAATTACTTATTTTACCTTTTTGATTTTAAGATTCAGCTAAAACGATAATTTTATCATCGGGAGAAAAAGTAATATTTGAGGATTTTGGCGGATTGACCCTCACCCCATAAGCCTTTTCAGCACTATTTGCATCTGCTACGATTCGATAACCTATTGCGGTTTCATTTCGACGTTTTGCAGCCTCCAAAATTGTGTAAAAATTGACTGCGTTTGCAGTCGAAACAAAATCAGTTACAGGTTTTAAATAAATTTCTGCACCGTCTGCGTCAAATAAATCATCAAAAACCTTGCCCAACTCTTTATTTTCAGCCACCTGGGTTAACAATAATCCGGCTAATTCATCGCTGACGATAAAATCATCTGCTTTGGCAACTTCGGCTAATGCACGATTTTTAACATCCAACATTTCCGACACAACACTATAAGCTTCGCCTTTTTTAGACTCAATATCACGTAAATGGAGTAAAGTCATCAAAGTTTTTGAATCAGCCTCCTGAATCTCCATATCATCTCCGTAACACAATAAAATAATATGTTGATATGAAGTTAAATCCATTGCGTCAAGTAATTTACGGTCAGTCGTATCACCATTTTGAAACTTAACTGTCAGATTTTTTAATTCCGAAGAAATCTGTTCTACAACTTCTTTAGTTTCTTCAAGCTCCGAAACAACAGTTAATTCCGAACCCGTCGCAACATAATTATCCATTTCACGAATAATTGTTTCCCCTTTATGATTCCAGCCAAGAATCAGATTTCGTTCTTTTTCAGCTTTAGCCCTTTTTGTCAAAACAATTGAAAATTCATCAAAACTTGGATTGCCATTCAAACGAATTTTGTCATCATCCGAAGCTATACAAACTATTGAATCCCCGGAATTTATTTTTGTGTCCATGGCAGGATTAAGTTTGGTCACCCCATTTGAACGAATTCCGATCAAACAGGAATCATCGAACTTTGAAATAGATTCGCCAAAAGTTTTTCCTACGACACCGGATTCATTTTTGAAATAAATTTCGTCCCCGCCAAAATCGAGTAATTCTTTATAAACAACACTTAAACCGGTTTGACGCGATGTTTGAACCGTAATTCTCGAAACCAATTCGCTGGGTAAAACGATTTCAACCTCATCTCTGCCCACCATTTTAGCCACATCAATATTTTTTGCATCACGCAATTCAGCAACAATATGATAGGGTTCTGGACGGCGATTGGGATTATTGGTGATTGCTAAAATCATTTTAATGACCTGGGAATCAGGATCGGAAAATTCTTCCGGCGACAAAATGATAATGGATTTGGTTGAATGCGGATTGACAATTTCGAGGTCATCTAAATCGATCGGACTTCCCGACCGACACACAACTTTTGTTTTTCCCGTGTCCTCAATTTTGCCTCGAATTTCGTCCTCCATTTCGATTTTGTCTTTGTCAGCTAAAATAACTACCCGAGGCTTTTGGGCGTTTGCATTAGCAACACAAAGTTCCGAAATCACCCGAAAAATACGCGGTGACCAGCCCAAAATCAATGTATGATTTTCCTCGCAAACAAATGATTTTCCTTTGCGAAGCTCCTCTAATTTTCCTTCTAAACCGCTGGTCAAAATACCTATCAAACTGCTTAAAATAAAAATTCCGCCAAAGGTTACAAATAATCCCCAAATCCGAAAAGCCCAGCCGTTTCCATTATCATCAGCCGGATCACCGGCAACCGTTCCCGCATCCATCGAACGCATTAATGACTGCCAAAATCCTTCGATAAAACTAAAACCTTTCTTTTCATCAGGTTTAGGTTCTGTTTTTTCCTCGGTTTTAGGTTGTTCTTTTTCATCTTTATTCAAAGATTTTGTTTTATCATCAACTGTTTCATATTTCTTATCAGAAACTTTTTCGTCAGATTTAATCGACTCTTTATCAGTTGATGACTCATCTTTTTTGACTTCTTCCACTTTGGCTGTATCCTCGGATTCACCACCCGCAGGTTGCCATTTCATAACAACCAAAACACTCGTTGCCAATAAAACCATTGCCAAAGTAATCACTGCCAACCAGCCGATCAAGCTGGCAGTTCCGCCCGATAGACTATTATCAAAGTGATAACGTAACCGTTGTCCTAACGTAATTTTTCGCATAATTTTTGTTATTTTTTGATTTTGGACAACAGAGTAGCAGAAAACTTAAAAAGGTTAAATTGTGTGAAGATGTATTTTGTTTTTGGAGAAACTTTGTTAGATTAAATTTATGCCAAATACTGCAATTTTATTCGGACGTTTACTGATCGTTTTGGGAATTATCGGATACGGTTATGGAATTTATTCAGGAAATGCCAGCCCGACAGCTTTGATTCCTGCAATTTTTGGATTGATTTTGATGATTCTCGGACATCTTTCGAATGCAAAGGAAAATCTCCGCAAACATTTAATGCACGTTGCTGTTTTAGTGGGTCTTGTCGGTTTTATAATTCCCCTTTGGAGACTAATTTCCAAAGTTGTCATTAATTCCGTCAGCGACATTAACGGAAGTTCTGGTATGGGAGCTTTCGGCGGAAGTTTTAACTTTGCAACCTTTATGCTGTTGGCAATGGCTTTGCTTTGTTTAGCTTTTGTAGTTTTGTGCGTCAAATCATTTATTGATGCACGGAGAGCAGGCTCAATTTAATTTTTTTTGTTTTCACATGGCAAACTAATTTCTACGCTCAAACCATTTCCTGTGTTTTGGGCTGAAACAGTTCCATTATGAACGTGAACTGCCTGTTCGGTTATGGCTAATCCCAAACCGATGCCGCCGGATTTTCTATCACGCGCCTCACTTACACGATGAAACGGACGAAAAATCTGTTTTAGTTCAGGCTCAGGAATTCCCTGCCCGTAATCACGGATGGTAACTTTTGCCGTATTTCCGCCGTTTGTCAAAGAAACCTCAACTTTATCTTTAGTGTAACGAATGGCATTCCGCAAAACGTTTTCGATTGCGCTTCGCAAAAGCTGCTCGTTTCCATAAACCTTACAATTACTTGAATTCAGGATTTCGACTTGTTTTCCTTTTGCATCAGCCTCAAATTTAGAATCATCAACTACTGATTTAAAGATTTTGGTTAAATTGATGTCATTTTTGACAATCTCAGCCGTTCCGCTTTCAAGCTTTGAAAGTGTCAGAATGTTAGAGATCATTTCATTGAGCCTGAATGATTCATTTTCAATTCGATTAAGCAAATTTTCCAATTCCGGCTGAGACTTTTGTTTGGCAAGTTCCAAAGCCACGTTCATTCTGGCTAAAGGCGAACGCAATTCGTGCGAGACATCACGCGTCAGAGTTTTTTGTGAAATAATCAGATTTTCGATGCGTTCTGCCATGTCGTCAAAATCGCGCGAAAGTTGACCTATTTCATCCCGCCTTTTAATTCCGCTTCGGGTTTGCAAATTTCCGTCCGCAAATTGTTTGGTTGCCTGCCGAAGTTGTAAAAGAGGTTTAATCAGGTAACGTGCCAGGGCATAACAAACCAGTGCCGCAGTCAAAAGCAGGGCAAAAATTCTGATTATTCTGGCTTTCCAGTCTGCTCCGAAAGGAGTTGGCACCCTTGGAAATTCGGTTTTTACGACTACAACAAATCTTTCGCCTTTGGCATTGGTAAAACTTTTTGCTGAATAATTATCGTCAGCATTACCTGATTCAAATTCAACCTTATCACTCTGGAAGGCTTTGACAATCGCATTTTGCACTTTTTCTGATGAATCAGAAAAACAGCTTGGATTTTTTTCTGTTGCCAGGCAAACATCGCGGTTCTGATGCGAATCCCCGATAATTTTCAAAAACCGCTGAACACCTTTTTCACCTTCATTATCATAAATTTGTTTAGCAGTCTGAGTATAAACATTCATCGTGTTGGCAACCATTGTTTTCCAACGCTCATTAAAAGGTTCGCTTTGGGTAGTCCACGAAACAAAAACAGAAACACCCGTAATCAATGCCATCGCCAACAAAAACCATAATGAAATTTTCCAAAAAAGACTCATTCTATTGTGTAAATATAACCTACCGACCTGATCGTTTTGATCCGGTCATTTTCTAATTTTTTCCGCAAATTACTAACGTGCATATCCAGACTTCGGTCAAATGGCGAAAGTCTTCGATCAAGCACCTGCAAACTTAAATCCTCTTTTTTAACAACATTCCCGGCATTCCTGAGGAGAATTACCAATAAATCAAATTCAACCGAAGTTAAGGGGATTTCTTCACTATTTCTTTTTGCTGAGCGGGCTGAAACCGAAACTTCTATTTCATCAACTTTTAGTTTTTCATTACTCGCCTCAGTTAATTCATTTTGAGCCCGCCGTAAAATTGCCCTTAATCTGGCGACTAATTCTCTGGGATTAAATGGTTTTGGCAAATAATCGTCGGCTCCGATTTCCAATCCGACAATCCTTTCCATATCATCGCCTTTTGCCGTCAACATTAAAACCGGAATTTTTGAACTTTCGCGCAATTCCCGCAAAACATCAAAACCGTTTTTTTTCGGCAGCATCACATCTAAAATAACTAAACTGTGTCTTCCTTCTCTGGCTAAATTTAACCCTTTTTCCCCATCGTGAACAGCTTCAACTTCAAACCCTTCCACCGATAAATATTCCGAAACTAATTCGCAAAGTTCCTCATCATCGTCAATCAGCAGGATTTTATTCATAACTCGAACTCTATTTTAACCTAACTTTTTTAATTAAACTGTCAAGAAATGTAAATTTTATCATTACTTAAGTAAATTAAGCCTGAATATGAAAATTTATTTTTTTATTTACATTTCTCTACATTTTCCAACAAATCTTGACAAATAATTTGCCCATTAATTCGTTATCGTATATGAACGCGGAATAAAAATTCGCGTATTTTGAATGTTGGAGAAATTATTATGTTTTACAGTAAACGCAAAAAAATCGGATTTGCAGTTTTGTTTTTGGGAACTTTGACAATCGGAACAATTTTTGCTTTTGGCAAAGGTCACGGAGGTTTTCGTCGTGGCTTTGGACCGGAAGGTTTTCCCTCGCCATTTCTAATTGAACGGATTTCAAAAGAACTGGGATTGAGTGATGAACAAAAAACTCAGGCAAAAGCAATTTTGGAATCAAGCAAAGAGCGAATTAAACCTTTGATGGATCAAATGAAGCAAAATCACGAAACGGCTAAAAATCTGGGAACTGACGGCAATTTTGACGAAGCCAGAGTCAATGAAATTGCCAACCAGCAATCAGAAACCATGAAACAGCTTTTCATCGAAAAAGAAAAAACCAAAGCCCAGCTTTTTGCAATTTTAACGCCCGAACAGCGTGAAAAAGCAAAACAAATGCAGGATAAATTTGCCGAAAGAATGAAAGGCAGATTTGGTAAATTTGGTGAAAAGCCGGCTCCTTCCGAATAATAATTTCGGATTTTTTTCTCAATTTGGAAAAGGAACTCCGCCTTTTCCTTTTTTTTATTTTTTCCAGAGACAACCAATTAAAAATTTCAATCTTCAAACATTTAGATTGACTTTTCTAAAATAAACCAACAAAATTTCAACAATGCCAACTTCGATAACACAGGTTGAAGATCCTGAACGCCAAAAAACACTTTTGCGGGTAGAGGGCACAATGATGCGTGATGACGCTATTTTACTCGAACGGATCGCTTTGGATTTGCGCGAAACTCTCGGCAAAAACATTACGCTTGATCTTGCCGACCTTGATTTTTTAGACAGTGAGTCTGCCCCAATTCTAAAACGAATCGAACGTGAACACGGTTTTGAACTGGAGGGATTAGAGATTTTCCTACAAAAAGCCGTCGCAGAATCCGAAAAATAATGCAAACCCAAGAACTTGCAACACTTGTCAACGGCAACTTAAAAGGCGATGGAGATATTGAAATAACTAAAGTTGCCTCAATCGAAAAAGCTCAAACAGGCGAAATTGCCTTTGCCGAAAAAGAATTTCAATCAACCAATGCTTCGTGCGTAATTGTTCCTGAAAACTTTTACCAAACTCTAGTTTGTCCGACAATTTCGGTTAAAAATCCAAAATTGGCATTTGCCAAAATTGCCCAAATTCTGCACCCGCCGAAAAAACGCGCATCAATAATTCATCCATCTGCCGTTATTTCTGAAAGTGCAAAACTTGGTAAAAATCTTTTTATCGGTGCGTTTTGCTGCGTTGGTGATAATTCAGAAATCGGTGACGGTTCACAATTCAGAGCCGGAGCAAAAATTGGTGATAATGTTAAAATCGGCAAAAACTGTGTTTTGCATCCAAACGTTTTTGTAGAAGATAACTGCACGATTGGGGATAATGTAATTTTACATTCAGGCGTGGTGATTGGCGCAGATGGTTTCGGCTACGTCCGCGATGGCGCAAACGGCTACCTCAAGTTCCCGCAAATCGGCACGGTTGTAATTGAAAATGACGTTGAAATTGGCGCAAATTCTTGCATTGATCGTGGTGCATTAGGTGAAACCCGCATCGGTGAAGGCACAAAAATTGATAATTTGGTGCAAATTGCTCATAACGTTCAAGTTGGTAAACGAGTCGTCATTGCCGCCCAAACCGGAATTTCGGGCAGCACTATTTTGGAAGATGATTGTATTATTGGCGGTCAGGTCGGAATGGGCGATCACGCCCGTGTTTTGACTGGTGCAATTATTGGTTCACAAGCCGGGATTTTGCCCGGAAAAATCGTCCGCGCCGGAGTTTGGTGGGGAACTCCTGTTCAGCCGTTGGACGAATACAAACGCCAAAACGCGATGGTCAAAGGGCTGGGCAGATTAAAAGAAGAAGTCAAAGAATTAAAAAAACAACTTTCCGAAAAAAAATAATTTCTCCAATTTGAAACCTTTTGTAAAAGTTTGGAATCTTATAGGTTAGAGCTTTTGCGAAATAAAAGATCAACCATTTCCCTTTGCGAGATTTACACCAAAATTGTATAAACCGCAAAGGACTTTTTCAGTTTAATTACCCCCAAATTTTGATTGGAGTAAAATTTATGAACCTACCAAAACTCTCGTTCATCATTTTGTTTTTCGTTTTTCCAACTTTTTGTTTGGCACAGGAATCTCCTTCCGACCCCGAAATTCCTAAAAAACCAATTACTATTCCTAATTCCGTGGTTTTGTTGCCGAATTCGCCTGAATCCTGGGCGATAAATTTGCATAAACAGGGAGGAATTATTGGAATCAATAATCTTTTGGTGGCGATAAATTCAAACGGTCAATATTTGTGTGAAAATGAGACTCAATATAAAACGGTTTCCATTGACAAACCGCCTTTCACAGAGCTTTCAGAAATGATTGATAAGGTGACCGACAATATTTCAGCCAAACCCATTAATGAAAGTCTGGCTTATTGTAACGATTGTATTTACAACACTTTATCTTTTTACCGGAATAAACCCGATGTCAAAACATTTACCGAGGATTATGCCAATTATTTTGTTCCTGACGCACCTACAGTTAAAGAAATCTATGTAAAAGTTTGGCAAGTTACGAAATGCGGTGAGAATCCTAAACCGAAGAATAAAAAGAGTTAAGAGTTTTGCAGTAAATTGAAAATGGCTTGAGCGGCACGTTTGGCGGTTCCGCCGTGTCCAAGTGTTTCATTGACTTCATTTAACCTTTGACGAAATTGTTTATTTTTTTCAGTTTCAAGTAAATGAAAAAGCTCTGCCGCCAGAGTTTCGGGAGTAAAATCATCTTGAATCAACTCTTTGGCTAATCTTTCCTGTGCAATCAAATTTATCAAGCCAAAATGCGGCACATCAATCAAAGGTCGTAAAAGTTTATAATTCAAAGCTGAAGTTTTATAAACAATCGCCATCGGAGTTCCGATAATTCCCGTTTCAAGCGTGGCAGTTCCGCTGGTAACGGCAGCGGCATCAGAAGCTTTTAAGGCTCCCCAAGTTTCGTTTTGAACCACGACTAAATTATTTGGTAAATCTCCGATTTTATTTTTTGCTTCCTCAAATTCGTTCAATTTCCGATTGGAAGCTATTGCCACCACAAACTGCAAATCCTTATTTTGCTTAGACATAATATTTGTAGTTTCCAACATCATTGGTAAAATTCGGACGATTTCTTTGTGACGGCTGCCGGGCAAAAGCGCGATTATCGGTTTAGAAAAATCCAGATTATGTTTTTGGCAAAATTCCTCTTTGCTGGTTTCTACTTTTATTTCCCCGGCAAGCGGATTTCCTACATATTCAACCCGGTCAAAACCTTCCTTGGCATACCAATCTTTTTCAAATGGTAAGATCGTAAGCAGTAAATCAATTGAGTTTTTAACCGTTTTGATGCGATATTTGCGCCAAGCCCAAAGTTGCGGTGAAATGTAATAAATGACCTTTATTCCCTGTTTCTTTAACGCTTTAGCTAATTTCAAATTAAAATCAGGGAAATCAACCAAAATTACTGCATCAGGTTTTCTTTCGATAGCTGTTTTTTTAAGTTTTTGAAAGGTTTTCCAAAACATCGGCAGGGCGCGACCAATTTCAAGCAATCCAACAATTGAAAGATCATCCGCCTTAACGATTGTTTCGACTCCTTCTTCGCGCATTTTCGCGCCTGTTGCACCGAAAAAATTGATGTTTGGTGAAATTTCGTGCAATCTTTTGACGAGTTTTGCCGCGTGAGCATCCCCCGAAGCCTCGCCCACCACAATCATGATCTTTTTGTTTTCCATTTGCTTTGCAGAGGATTTTAGGTAATAAAAAAGCCTAAACACTTCATTTGCTTGAGTTTTAGGCTTTTTTTTTTAAGTTAATAAAAAATTAATCAATCGGAACAATTCGCGTCCAATTATGAACATCCGGTGCGGCTCCGAATTGAATATCCTGCACATATTTTAGTAATTGTCCTGTCACATTATCTTGTTTTGTTTCAGGCAGATGCAAAGTGTTTCCATTTTCAAACAAAAATGATTTAATTCCAACCACAGTTGCCGCCGTTCCACAGGCGAAGGCTTCCATATCCTTATCAGAATTTGCTGCATCAGTAACTTCCTGAATGGTAACAGGTCTTTCCTCAACCGTAATTCCAAGTGTTTTAGCTGCCTCAATGACTGAAGCACGAGTCACACCCGGAAGAATTGTGCCTTTCAAATTTGGTGTAACTAATTTCCCGTTTAAGTAAAAGAAAATGTTCATTCCGCCCATTTCTTCGATCAGATCGTGATTAACTGCGTCTAAATAAAGCACTTGCGAACAGCCTTTTTTCTTTGCGTTATCAATTGATTGCAAAGTAATGGCATAATTTGCCGCAGCTTTGACGTTTCCGGTTCCGCCTCGGGCTGCTCTCGAAGTCGTTTGGTCAACATAAATATCAATCATTGGTGAAACGCCGGTGCTGCTCTTGAAATATGCGCCGGAAGGCAAAGAAATTAGATAAAATAATGCTTCTTTGCTTCCGCGAACGCCGATTTGGGCTTCTGTTCCCAACATTACCGGTCTGAGATAAAGACTTCCCGGTCTGGGCGGAACATAATCCAAATTAAATTGCACTGCTTTATTTACTGCTTCAACAAATTGTTCAACACTCATCGGAGGCAACAAAAGACGTTTAGCGGAATCAATAAATCTTTGAGCATTATCTTCCGGGCGAAACAAACCAATTGAACCATCAACCCGTCTAAATGCTTTCATTCCTTCAAATATGGCTTGTCCGTAATGAAGCACGACCGCCGCCGGATGCAAACTCAAATTATGGAGCGGCTCAACTCGTAAAGCTTCCCAATCGCCCGTTTTGTTATCAGCCATCACCAAATTTGGCGCAAAAATTCTACCAAATTCGATTTGTTCAACCGGCGGAAGCGGACTGTTTTTTACTTCGTTTCGGTTCATCATTTCACCTTTCATCACAACACCTCAGATTATCAAAATCAAACTAATTTAACTTTACTTTTAGTCACTCACAAAATCAACCAAACAGTGTTTCTCAAGTAAAAATGAAACAGTTTTGGTAGTGAATTCGAGTTGACACTTTCCGCAATTTGACTTTTATCTGAAAAACTACCAAACTCCCATTTTATTAAATTCAAAATATATTTATGAAAGTATTTCTACTAAATATTTTACTGGTTACATTTGCTTTGTTTTCAACAATTTCGGCGCAAACCGAAGAAACAATCAAGGTTGGAGTTTTCCTTGATATGACGGGGCAAACTGCGAGTTTTGGGATTTCCACTTTTTCCGGGATCAAAATGGCGGTTGATGAAATCAATGCAAAAGGGGGAGTTGATGGAAAAAAAATCGAGATTTTTCTGGAAGACGACCAAGGCAAACCTGACAATGCTAAATTAGCCGTGCAAAAATTAATTTCTGAGAAAAATGTTCATGCAATCATCGGTGAAGTTCTTTCGACAAATTCATTGGCAGCCGCACCAATTGCCCAAGCCGCCAAAATTCCGATGATTACTCCCTCTTCAACCAATGAAAAAATTACAAAGGTTGGCGATTACATTTTTAGAGCCTGTTTTATTGATAATTTTCAGGGTGAAGCAATGGCAAGATTTGCCATTGAAACTTTGAAAATTAAGCGGGTAGCAATTTTAACCGATTTTAACTCTGATTATTCTAAAGGTTTGAGCGACACATTCGGCACAACTTTTAATCATCTCGGCGGAAAAGTTGTCGGTCAAAAAACCTATTTTCAAGGCGACGAAGATTATTCACAGCAATTGAAAGCCATAAAAGGAGTTAATCCTGACGCAATTTATATTTCGGGTTATTACAATTCGGTTGGGATTATTGCCAAACAAGCACGTGAAATGGGTATCAAATCAGTTTTCTTAGGCGGCGACGGTTGGGATGCCCCCGACCTTTGGGATTTAGCAGGAAATTCGCTGAATAACGCATACATAACTAATCATTTTACAATTACCTCCCCTGACGAAAAGGCTAAAAGTTTTACCGCAAATTACAAGAAATTATTCGGTTTGGAAGCAGATGCTTTTGCAGCTCTTGCTTACGATTCCGTTTATTTGCTGGCTGATGCGGTTTCCCGCGCCAAAACAACCGAAAGTTCAAAATTGCGTGAGGCACTTGCAATTACTAAAGATTTACACGGGGTTACCGGAAAAATCACAATAAATAATTCGAGAAATGCCAATAAACCTGCTTTTATTCTTAAATTGCAAAATCCGCATTTTATTTATAATTCGACGGTGGAGCCTTAATTTAATCAAAAACAATATTTCTAAAATTTTATAGCCTGATTTTACTTCCAATTTCAGGCTATTTTCTTTATTATTGCCAAAAAATTGCGTTATGAAAAAAATTATCTTCTTTTTATTTGTCTTTTTTATTTCATTCAATTTTATTTATTCCCAAAGCCTGCCGGGTAAAGAAATTAGAAATCGGGAAATTGAATGGACTGATTTTTCCGGCAAAATTGACCAAACTTCACCCTGGGATGCGGTTACAAATTGGACAACACTTTATTCATTTGCAGCTCCGAATTTTGAGGGAGATAAAGCACGGGTGACAATTACGGTCAGACTTTTCTTAAAATCAGATTCGTGGACCAAACCAAATAAACAAACCCCACGATTGCTTGAACACGAACGCGGTCACTTCAATATTGGCAGAATTTGTGCCGATGAAATCGAATCTACGATTAACACAATGAGTTTTGACCGGAATAATTATCACAAACAAATTGATGAGGTTTATTGGAAGATCATCGAAAAATATAAAGAGATCAACGCCCAATACGAACGCGAAACCGACCACTATAAAAACATCGAACAGCAAAAGAAATGGAATAAAAAACTTAATTCTTTACTAAAATAAATTATTTGAGTTTGTTGAAAAATCCCTTAGAATGAAAAGTTGTGAATTCGTTTTCATAGCTTTTTTATGCAAAATCCACCAAAATTCAAAAAACATTTCACTTTCCTCTGGATTTTATTTTTAGTCGGATGTGTTGCTTTAGTCCTAATCTTTCCCAGTCAATTTACACCGCAAAAAATTGCAGAATTTATCGAACAATTCAAAGGAACGGTGCTGCTGGTCTATTTATTGGTCAGTCTTTTACGCGGATTGACCTTAGTTCCGAGCACACCGTTTGTTTTGGCGGGAACAATTCTTTTGCCCGAAAATCCTTTTTTGGTCTTGGGAATTTCGATTTTGGGAATTATTTTCTCTTCGACGATAATTTATTATTTTTCAGACTATCTCGGTTTTGGAAACTATTTGGAGAGAAAATATCCAGCCAAAATTGAAAAAATAAAGACGCATTTACAAAAACCGACCGGTTTCTTTTTTGTTTTTTTGTGGTCGTTCTTCCCTGCTCTGCCCACCGATGCGGTTTGTTACGTCGCGGGCATTTTAAGGATGAATTTTAAGAAATACATTGCCGCAATTACGTTTGGCGAATTGATTATTTGCTCCATTTATATTTTCTTTTATTCCAGTGTTATCAAGCCGGTTTTGTAAACAATCATGGATTTAGAAACAGAACTTTATACCGAACAAACTGCAAGACTACCAAAATCAGGGCAGCAAATAATCGGGCAAATTCAAAATGGTCAAATAATCGTTTATCAAGCATTTAATCCTAAGATTGCAGATTTTGTTTGTAAAAATCAAAGATTTGGCGGAAGTCATTATAATTTTGAACGAATGAGTTGGATAAAGCCTAATTTCCTTTGGATGATGTATCGCGCAGGCTGGGCGATGAAAGAAAATCAGCAACATATTCTGGCTATTTATTTTCCCTTTATTAAGTTTGTTGAAATCTATAATTCTTCGGTTCATTCCACTTTTATTTCTTCAATTTACAAAACTGAAGAAAACTGGCGTGAAAAGATGAAAAACTCAGAGGTTCGGCTTCAATGGGATCCTGACCACGATCCTTTTGGAAATAAAATTGAACGACGTGCTGTGCAATTAGGATTAAAAGGTGAAACTTTGCGTAAATTTGCTACCGAGTGGCTTTCCAAAGTTGAAGATATAACAGAATTCGTGAAAAATGAATATGAGAAAGTTAAAAATAACCAGTTGGAAGAATTAGTTGTTCCAAAAGAAGATATTTTATACCCATTCTGAAAATCAAAAATTCTTTTATTTTTTACCTCTAGAGTTAAAATTATGAAAACCATTCAACAAACTTCTCTGATTCTCTTCATTTTAATATATTTTTCCTTGCCAATAATGAGTCAACAAATTGATAAAACTTATGGAAAACCCTTAGTTTATTTAAAAGAAACCAATCCCTGGCTAATGGTCATAGGTTCTGACACTCCAACTTTTGTGATCTATGAGAATGGTCAAATAATTTACAAAAAAGTTGGGAATAATTCGGTAAAAATTTACGAAGTAAAACTTTCCAAATTGGATTTAGAAAAAACTATCAATTCACTTTCAATTTCTGACAAATTTTATCAACTTTCCGATAACATTGAAGCTACCAATTGGGAAGATCAACCCCAAAATATAATTTATCTGGATCTTCATCAAAAAAAATCAGTCAATGTTTATGGTCGTTTAGAAAATAATGAAGCGAGGAAAAAAACACCTCAAGAGTTTTTAACAATTTATGACAACATTAAAAGTTATGAAAATTCAAACGCGAAAGAGCGGGTTCCACCAATAATTGAAGTAATGTTCTGGGATTACAATTATGCCCCAAAATCAAAACCCTGGCTTAAAAATTTTCCTGATTTAAAATCATCTACAACAAAAATTCACGGTGATATGTTTAGTGTTTTTTTAAACCATTCGCAGTTTGAAGAATTCAAGAAGTTTTATAAAACATTGGAAGAAAAGCAGGCTGTTTTAATTAATGGCAAAAAGATGGCAATTTCATACCGCTTCCCATTTCCGAATTTTTAATTATTTTACAATTTACTTATGCTAAAAGAGATACTTATCCAAATTTACGAACGTGAACTAAATAAACTTAAAACTGAAATCAATCTTTATACAAATGAAGCAAATCTATGGCTGACTGACAAAGAAATTACCAATTCAGCCGGAAATTTAACGCTGCATTTGCTGGGAAATTTAAATCATTTTTTTGGTGCGCTCTTGGCAAAAAACGGTTATTTGCGAAATCGTCCGACCGAATTTACCGACAAAAACGTTCCCCGCGAAAATTTGATCGAAAGAATTGACGAAGCTATCGAAATCGTTAAATCTGCCATTGCAAATCTAACAGAAGAAGAATTAGCCAGTGATTATCCCGAAACTTTTCAGGAAAAAATTGTCAAAACCGACTTTTTCATCGTTCATTTGGCAACACATTTTTCTTATCATCTCGGTCAAATAAATTATCATCGAAGATTGTTGGATTAATTTTTTTTGTCACAAAACTTCTGTCACTGGTGTTTTTATTTTGAAAACAATTTCTGACAGGAGTTTTATGAGCAAAAGATCATTTTTGACAATTCTATGTTTAGCTTTTCTTTCAGTTCCCTTTTTTGTCTGGCAGCAAGTCAGCGAGGCACAAACTAAGAACGATGACCTGTATTTGCACGGTTCGATTGAGAACGACCGCAAAATGACAGGTTTTTACAGCAAGAACTCCAACGCCGTTCAAAATAAAAATTGGTGTGTTTTCATCGGCTCAAACGGTAAGGTTTATAAACTTTGGCTGATTGATAAAAACATTCACACGCTGCATATTGACGGGCAAAAAATCGCTGATGACCAAATTTGGAAACATACTGCGGAATACAAACCTTTTTTGGAAAAAATTTGGCGATTAGAGGAATTAGAAAACGAATCAGCTGAAATTGATGCTCAAATTCAACCGATTGAACGCAAAATTGCCGCTTTGGAAAAGGAAATGGAAAAGGTTGATCGAAGAGAAGAGCTAATGGAGAAAAATTCATCCGGCTTTACTGATAGCCGTAAAAGCATTGATGCCGAACGGCGAAAACTTTCCAAAATGATTGAGGAGTATTCCAATCAAATTGAAGCATTATCAAACAAACAGGAAAGTTTTAGCGAAGAAATGGAAGCAAATGACCTGATGGATGAAATGGACAAAGTTTTACACCAAATTTCTACCGATCTAAAAGCTTTGGGCGTTATTAAAAATTCAACCAATCTTTCCTTCAAACTCAGTAATTCCGAACTTATCGTTAATGGTAAAAAGGTTTCGCCCGAAGTTCTGAATTTATTAAAATCCCGTTATTTGGTGGAAATGGAAGGCAATTTCGGAATTGTTTATCATTGGAAAGGCGAAGTTTAATTCTTCTCAAAACTTGTTTAGAATGAAGGCTGCGAACTAACAATTCGCGGCTTTCCTTTTTTTACAACGTTATGCATTCATTCAACTTTTCCAAAATCATTTTTGTAATCATTTTTCTTTCCGCAGCATTTCAAAACACTTTTTCGCAAAACATTTCGCCTAAAACCGAAATTGAAAAAATCATCAAAGATTCCAAAGGAATCGTCGGCATTTCCGTTCTCGGTCTGGATGAAAAATTCTCGCTCAAATTTAACGATAACTATAAATTTGCGATGCAAAGCGTTTATAAATTTCCATTGGCAATGGCGGTTTTAGACCAGGTTGATAAAGGAAAATTCACTTTGGAGCAAAAATTCAAAGTTGAGAAAGGTGATTTGAAACCAAATACCTGGAGTCCGATGCGGGAGGATTTTCCAAACGGGACAGAAGCATCTTTGGCGGATTTACTCCGCTACACAGTTGCTAAAAGTGATAATAACATTTGCGATTACTTAATAAAACTGGTCGGCGGAACAAAAAACGTTCAAAACTATCTCACTAAGATCGGAATCAAAAATATTGCTTTTGCTGCCACCGAAGAAGAAATGAGTCGAGCTTGGGAGGTGCAATATACAAATTGGAGCAAGCCTTCCGAAATGACAAAGCTCCTAAAAATCTTTTTTTTAGGCAAAGTTTTATCAAAATCAAGCAATGATTTTCTTTGGAAAACGATGGTTGAAACTTCCACCGGACCGAAAAGATTAAAAGGATTGTTGCCCGAAGGAACGATTGTCGCTCACAAAACGGGAACATCGGGAACAAATGAGCAAGGCATCACGGCGGCGGTCAACGATGTCGGCATTGTCCAATTGCCAAACGGAAAACATTTTGCAATTACGGTTTTTGTTTCAAATTCAACTGATAATCTTGAAACAAACGAAGAAATTATCGCCCGAATTACCAAAATTATTTGGAATTATTTTTTGGAAAAAGATAAAAGTATTTTCACACAAAGTTTGTATTTAGTTGATGAAAGCCGCAAAAATCGAAGCGTTCCGGTTGAAATCTATCAAAATAAGAATCCAAAAATTTCCAATAATCAACTGGTTTTGCTCAATCCCGGTTACAAGGGCGCAAATACGGAATATTCGTTCATTGCCGAAAATCTCGCTAATCAGGGCTACTTTGTAGCAAGTATTCAACACGATTTAGCAACCGATGAGCCGATTGCCACGACCGGAAATCTTTACGAGTTGCGGATGCCGGCGTGGGAACGCGGCGTTCAAAATGTTCAATTCGTCATTTCCGAGCTAAAAAAACGCTTTCCAAAGCTGGATTATCGGCATTTAAACCTCATCGGACATTCGATGGGCGGCGATATTTCAATGCTTTTTGTCAAAAAATTTCCAGAAATCGTAAAAAAAGCGATAACGCTTGATCATCGGAGGATGAAAATTCCGCGTTTAAATATGCCGGGGATTTTATCCATTCGCGCAGATGAGTTTGAAGCCGATGCCGGAGTTTTACCGAACGAGGCGGAACAAAAACAATTCGGTATCAAAATCGTTACTTTGAAAAATACTAAACACGGAGATTTAAGCGATTTCGGAAGTGCGGAAACTAAACAAGCCGTTAATCAAATAATTTCCGATTTTTTGAAAAATTAGGAGAACTTTTGTGTTATATTTTGAAACTGCAATTCAGATTTTCAATTTAACAAAAATCAACCCCCAAATATGAAAAAGTTTTTAAAAATCTTAGCGGTTTTAATCTTTCTTTTAGTCGTTGCTGTTGCTGCACTTTTAGGATATGTAGTCAAATTCAAACCGAATATTCCGGTTGAAGAAGTAAAAATCGAATACACACCGGAACGAATTGAACGCGGAAAATATTTGGCTAACAATGTTGCACAATGTATTGATTGCCATTCTACCCGCGATTGGTCAAAATTTTCGGGTCCCCCAATCCCCGGAACTGAAGGTAAAGGCGGCGAAGCCTTTGACGAGAAAATCGGCTTTCCGGGCAAATATTATGCGGCGAATATAACTCCGGCGCATTTGAAAGATTGGTCAGACGGCGAGCTTTTCCGGGCAATTACCGCCGGAGTCAGCAAAGATGGTCGTCCGCTTTTCCCGATTATGCCTTATCCTTTTTTCGGGAAAATGGATAAAGAAGATGTTTATTCGATCATTGCTTATATTCGTTCCCTGCCGTCAATTGAAAATCAACCGCCGGCATCACAATCGAACTTTCCGATGAATATCATTATTCACGTGATTCCGTCCAAACCCGAATTTTCAACCAAACCTTCAACCAGCGATAAAGTCGCTTACGGTAAATATTTAGCTAATGCAGCTTCTTGCATTGAATGTCATACCCAAGCCAATAAAGGTCAAATAATCGAAGACTTAGCCTATAGCGGCGGAAGATATTTTCCATTGCCGGGTGGGACGGTTGCCTCAGCCAACATAACACCTGATAAAGAAACCGGAATCGGAGCCTGGGACGAAAACACCTTTATTGAACGTTTCAAGATGTTCGATAAAAATACTCATTCTAACTATAATGACGCCGTTAAAGAAACTGAATTCAATTCAATTATGCCCTGGCAAAAATATGCCGGAATGTCGCGTGAGGATTTGGGAGCGATTTTTGCCTATTTGAAAACCGTAAAACCGATTTCTAATAAAGTGCCCAAAAATGCTTATGTCAAATAAATTTGCTCAATTTTTGAAACAAAACTCCCATTTCTCCCGTTTTTATCATTGCTTCCCCGTCAAAATTTGACCAAAGGAAAATTATGAGCAAAATTTTAGCAACTCTATTTGTATTATTGGTTTGGGTAAATTTAAATGCCCAGGATTTGTATATGCCGCGAAATGTCAAATCGGCTTATGACAAAGGAACCCGTTCCGCCGACGGAAAACCCGGCAAAAATTATTGGCAAAATACCGGAGATTATCAAATCAGGATCAATGTCAATCCCGAAACCGGATTGGTTAACGGATCCGAAGATATTGTTTACAAAAATAATAGTCCGAATCCGATTGATAATCCTGTTATTCGTTTAACGATGAACATTCACCGCGCTACTGTTGCGCGTGAAACACCAACCTCAGAAGATTATCTGACTGACGGTGTAACAATTGATGAATTCAAGGAAAATGATGCCGTTCGCAGCTGGAAGGACGGGGGACAAACTTTTCAACAATTCAGATTAAGCAAAACATTAGCCCCGGGACAAACCGTTAAACTGTCTTTCAAATGGCATTACACACTTTCCAAGGAAAGCAATCGTGAGGGATTAGTTTATAAAAACTCTTATTTTCTTGCCTATTTTTATCCGCGTGTAGCTGTTTTTGATGATATTGACGGGTGGGATCGAACTCCTTTTTTAGAAGGACACGAATTCTATAACGACTTTAACAACTATGTTTTAGAAGTTAGTGCACCGAAAAACTTTGTGGTTTGGGCAACCGGCGATCTGCAAAATATTGACGAAGTCCTACAGCCGACTTTTGCTTCGCGGCTGAAAGAATCATTTACTAGCGATAAAGTTATTAATGTTGCAACTCTTGCCGAATTGCAAAGTAATTCCGTAACGCAGCAAAAGGATATTTTGACCTGGAAATGGAAGGCAAACAATATTTCCGATATGGCTGTGGCGGTTAGTGACCGCTATATTTGGGATGCCGGAAGCGTGGTGGTTGATAAATCTACCAACCGTCGGGCAAGTGTTCAAGCCGCTTACAACACCGAAGCCAAAGATTATCAAAAGATGGTGGAATACGGAAAACACGCGCTTGATTGGTGTTCAAACAATTATCCCGGAGTTCCCTATCCATTCAGCAAAACTACAATTGTTCGCGGATTTGCCGATATGGAATATCCGATGATGGTTAATGACAGCACATTTGAGGATCCGAATTTTGCCCGTTTCGTAGTCGAACACGAAATTCTGCACACCTGGTTTCCATTTTATATGGGAATTAACGAACAACGTTACGGATTTATGGATGAAGGCTGGACAACTGCCTTTGAAAATTTGATCGGTAAAGTGGATATGGGTGAAGCCCAAGCCAATAACCTTTTCAAACAATTCCGTGTGGTCAGTTGGGCAAAAAGTCCTTCCGGTTCATCCGATTTACCGATAATTATACCGGGAGATGAGTTGAGTGGTCGTTCGCTCGGAAATAACGAATACGGCAAAGCGGCAGTAGCATATTTGGCTCTGAAAGATTTATTGGGCGATGAGTTATTCAAAAAGAGCTTGCACGAATTTATGAACCGTTGGAATGGCAAACACCCCCTCCCATGGGATATGTTCAATTCATTCAATGATGCTTCGGGCAAAAATCTAAATTGGTTTTTCCAAAATTGGTATTTCAGCTATAACTACATTGATGTGGCAGTGAACGGTGTAGAAGCCTCGGGAAATAATTACAAGGTCAATATCAAAAATATCGGCGGCTTTGCGATTCCGCTTGATGTTGTAGTTAAATACGCTGACGGAACAACCGAAAAGTTCCATCAAACTCCTGAAATCTGGAGCAAAGACCAAAAACAAACTTCGGTTTCGGTTTCCACTACAAAACCGGTTAAATCAATTTTACTTGATGGCGGAATTTATATGGACGCTGATGAAACTAATAACAGTTGGGAACAAAAATAATTGGAAAATTTTTCAAAATTTTCTTATGATGAAGTGCTACGATTTTTCGTAGCATTTTATTGTAAGACCAACTTTTTTCTAAAAGTGAACGTCTTAAATCAAGAGGAGCAAATAAATGGATAAAAAATGTGATAATCGGAGAGAGTTTTTAGTTAAATCAACCGCAACTGCCGGCGGTTTGGTTTTGAGTTTGGCAGGAATAACAACCGTCAAAGCAAATAATGAGGAAGGCGATGTTTCGGTTAAAGTGGACGCGAACAGCCCATTAAATAAAGTTGGCGGTTCTCAAGTGGTTGATTCGTCAGCGGGAAAGATCATCATTGTGAATACGGCAACCGGTTTCAAAGCCTATTCAGCTGTTTGCACACATAAAGGTGCAATTGTGGGTTATGACGAAAAATCTCAGATGATAGTATGTCCTTCGCACGGCTCAAAATTTGATGCAGAAGGTAAAAATGCAGGCGGACCCGCAAGAACTCCGTTAGCAGTTTATTCAGCCGAAAACTCAGTAGTTGTAAAAATAAAATAAGCAGCTTTTTAACCAAAAAAAATAATCCCCTGGCTTATCGAAAAATTAAGAATTTCAGGGGATTTTTGGTTTTTTAAAGTTACTCAACTGAAATTTTAGTAATTTCAATTATAGAATATCGTCCGATTGAACCGTCTTTTGTGACAATTGTTAAAATGCCTTTATCAACACCGAATCTTAAAACATCCGGCATTGGATGTTCGATCTTAGCTCCGTCCTTGAACATAACTACTAATTTAACGTTTTCCAAGGCTTTTGCCAGTTCCTCATTTTGAGTATTATTTGCTTTAGCAGCGGGTTTTGTTGTTGCCGATTTGGCAGTTTTGGCAGTCGTTGACTTTTTAGCTGCTGGATTGGTTTTACCGTTGTTGTTTTTTGGAGTTGTAGTTTTCGGTTCGGTAGCAACAGACTCGGTTTTGTTTTTTTCCTCTGTAGTTTTTGGTAATTTATTGGTTATTACAACCTCACTTTTAGCTTCTGTTTCTTCTTCAGGCTTTTTCTCAGGCTTTGGCTGAGTTGACTTTTTGGGGGTTGTTTCTTTTTGCCTCACGGTTGAAACAGGTTTAGGTGTAGTTGTATTTGCTTTAGCTGTTTGCCTTCCAATTGGGTTTTTTGGAGTTGTGGCTGGCTTTTCAGTTTTGGTTTCAATAATTGTTCCAACAGAATTTACTTTAACTTCTCCCTCAGTTTCTCCTTTAATTTCGGGTGATTTTGGTTCTTCTTTAACTGCGCCTTTAGCCACAGTTTGAAAACTTCCGGTAAATTTTATCAAATAAGTTGCTTCGTCATCATTTGGGGTGCGTCCTTCAATTCTCAAGATCATCCGCTCTGATTTTCTTAAATAAATTTCCCTACCGGTTTTGGTTGGAGTTGTTTCAGCAAATAAACTGACTTTAGTCATCGGTTTCAAACCATTTGCTAAAAAAATATCAATGTCGCCTTCCAAATTATTGCTTTCGATACTGATGAAAATATCTCCCTGATTCCCGTCAAAAACGTAGTAGTGTGAAGTAAGCCGAGGGTCGCCGATATCACGCGCCTTTATTTTGCCTTTTATTTCACTGGAACTGATCGGTGTAGGATAATCAATGTTGGTTGATTGACCATTTACAAAAACAATTCCAAATACCAAACTTAATAAAACAAAGCAGATTTTGATAAAATTTTCTTTTTTCATTTCAAACCAAATCTTTTCTTAAATGAACGAGTTTTGAAGTAATTTCGTAACCCAGACCCAAATGTGCTTTGAGGCTCAATTCATTTCCAACTTCAGAATCAGAAGCCATTTCTTCGCAACCTTTATTTTTTGCCCAAAGTTCTGCGGCTTTTACTAATTTTCCTCCGATGCCGAATTGGCGATAAAGCATTTCAACGAACCATCCTTCAAGATAACCTACATTTTCACTGTTACAATCTTCAACAAAAGGGCGGATACTTGCTTCTAAAAAGCCGACTAAACGACCGTTTTCACCTTGGGCAACCAGAACCAGTTGCGTTTCTGTATGCTCAATTATATCAAGCATTTCTTCACGATGTTCCTCATCTGAAAGTTCATCCCAAAGAATCTTTCGCAAACGAAACCACTCAGTAAAATCATTTTCAATTACAGGGCGGATATGAAATGCTTGTTCATTCATTGCCAATGATTCTAGCAATCTTAGGCTCAGACAACAACTCTTTTCAAAAAATAAAAGCCGGACTTGGTCAAAAGTCCGACTTTATCTGATTTTATTTTCAAAATTAGACAGCCTTTAACAATTCAAGAGCTTTTTTCAACTGCACATCTTCAACGGCAGGTTTTTGCTCATTTTTAGGGGTTGGTTTTTCAGCCGGTTCATTTTCATTTTGACCGGCTAATTCTTCAGGATCAACCGAATCGGGATTTTCAGGACGTTTGACCTCCACTGTTGGCTTTACTCCTGAATTGGCTCGATCGTCGCCCAAAAACGGTTTTCCGGTAGCCGAAGCCCATTTTGAAGTAGTTAATAAAAGTCCGTCACCGCCGCGCAAAGTAAAAAGTTGTTGTTCCGTTCCTGCTCCGAAACTTCTCTCGCCGACCACATCCCCGCGTTGTCTGTCTGAGAAAGCGGATGCTAAAACTTCACCCGGTCCCGCTGTGCCGAGGTCAATTAAAACTGCCATTTTGCCATCAAAAACAAACTTGTTTGGATCTGCGGTAAAGGTTTTCAAAGTTTTATTGTCACGACCGATTACCTGGGCGATATTTCCGTCTTTAATGAATAAATTTGCAACCGCAACGGCTTCGTTAATTGTTCCGGCAGAAACCCCGCGCAGATCCAATACAATTTTTTGCACGCCTTGTTTGATCAATTGCTGAACCTGGTTTTTGATGTCATTTGATTCACCGTCTTCCAAACTGTAAACATGAATGACACCAATTTTTCCTTCTTCAACTTTGGCTTCGGCTTCGGGAATCTTGTAAGTTCCGCGAACAACTTCGATATTTTGCGGTCTAACTCCGGCGCGTAATACTCTCAGTTTAATTTTTGAACCGTTTTCTCCCAAAATAAGTTGACGCGCATCGTAAAGCGAAATATCCCGGGTAGCCTTATTTTCAATATATTCGATGACATCTCCCGCTTTTAATCCGGCTTTTTCGGCTGGTGAACCTTTGATTACCGAAATTACATACAAATAACCTGAGACTTGGGAAAATTCTGCACCCACTCCGGTCAAAGTATTTTGTTTTTTGTTTTGAAAGTCTTTAACTTGTTCGGCAGTCAAATAGGATGAATAAGGATCAAGCCCGTTAGCCAGCCCGCGTAAGGCGCCCGAACGAACTTTTTCCAAATTTGGTTCGTCAACATAATCGTTTTGAATATGCTGCAAAACACTTTCAAAAATACGAATTTGGGCACCGGCATCATTGATCGGCTGTTGGGCAAACGTCGGAAAGAAATTCCCTAAAATTCCCGGTAACATCGCATAAAGCGAAATTGCCACTGAGACAAAAACTATAATTAATTTACTGCGAAACGACATTTAAAACTTCTCCTTAAGTGGATAATGAATTCGGGATAATGGATAATACCAAATATCTGATTGGGCAATTATCTAATATTCAAACCCAATTATCAATTATTTTACGCGTGATAGAAAAAGAAATTACTAATTCATCCAACATTTCAAACCTTTCTCCAAAAGGTCGGATTTTAGCCCTTGATCTCGGCACCACAAAGATTGGCGTGGCTGTGTCCGACGAATTACAAATAACGGTTCGGGCTTTGCCAAAAATCTTAAGAAAAAGTTGGAAAGAACTTTTGAAAAAAATAATTTCGTTAATCGAGGAGTTTGATGCAATTGCCCTCGTGTTGGGTTTGCCATACAACTTTGACGGATCAGAATGTGATATGTCTCAGGAAGCTCGCCGACTGCATCGAAATTTTTCTCTTTCGCTAACAATTCCCGTTTTTTTGCAGGATGAAAGACTTTCCTCCAAATCCGCACAGCAAAATCTCTATGACCAAGGCTATTCGATGAAAGAAATAAGCAAACAAATTGACAGCGAAGCCGCTGCGGTAATTTTGAGTGATTTTTTGGCTTATAAAGAGGAACTTATGAATCAAAATATCCAACTCAAACCAAACTGAATTGTTCGGGCTGGTGCTGCCGAAATTGCTTGGCGGAAAAATGGCGAAGTTTGAATCCCGATAAAGTTTTGCTTATTAGTCTGATTTAATAAGTTTTGTAAATTAACCGTTAAAACCAGCTGATTTTTTATTTTTGAAAGCGGGTTTTTCTCGTCTTCTTTGCCGAGCTTCACTTTCCAACTAAGATTTGCATCAACTTGCCTAAACCAAGTTCCTCGTTCACTATTCCGCATAAATCCAAACGGTCTATCATTTATCACACTATCTCCATTGTCATCTTTTCCCGTTGAAATCGTGTAAGGTCTCCCCGATTCCAAGCGAAATGTAGTATTAAATGAAAAACTTTTCCACGAAGGAAAATTTAACCGTGTGCTCAATTTATGCCGTTGGTCGAGGTTTGAAACTGCCCATTCTTGTTTTGTGTTGTAATTATTCACAGGCAAACTAAAAACATCTTCAAAGTCGGATAAAACTTTCCCAATCTTGTAGTTAGCATCAAACGAAAATCCCTTTTTCAATTTTCCTTCCAATTCCAATTCCAAACTGTTTTCCAAAGTTTTTCCACTTGATTCAACTTGAGCAATACGACCAAAATTTGAATTTGCCCTGATCCCGTTGATTGGAGCGTTGATGTCCCTACTGCGAAATTGATGCATTCCTTGGCGATAGGTATAAAATCCTTCTAAATTGAAAATGTTGTTTATCCGAAAATTAAAACCTGTTTTGCTAATAAAAGTATAAGGGTTGGTTAATTTTTCGTCCTTTTGCATCACGCTCGGTGGAAGTGTTTGAGTAGTTGTGCCGGATAAAAAAAGATTCGGATAACTTGGATTCAAAATAATAATATCGCTTGCCTTTCGCCCGTCATTACTCAAAATGGTAGATAAATTTGAAGTCTCAAACCAATGATAAAAAACTCCAGCTCCGCTTCGTAAAACCAACCGGGCTTCTTTATCCGGCGACCAGGTAAAACTCAAACGAGGTGAGAAATTATTGTAATCACTCAAGTTATTCTGCCATTCGTAACGCAAACCTAAACCTATCTGAAAGTTTTTTCGTAAGCGAATATCATCTTGGAAAAATCCCGCCAATTGAAATTGCGAAAGATTAGTTATCGAAGACTGTTGGCGTTGAGTATAGCTGTAAGGTTTATTATTCAAATAATCCGCAAGGTTCGAAAAAGTAAATCGTCCGTTCAAATTATCGAATGAATTGAGTTTGTAGCGGTTATATTCAACTTCTCCACCAATTTTAAAAGCGTGTTTTTTGTGGTCAAAATAATTAATGTCGGTCAAAAACAATTTTTGCTGACTGCTTGAATTATTTTGAGTTGCCCCACCACTGTTGAAAGCACCGATTACATTAATTGCAACTGTCCGATTATTAGGAATTGACCTGGCATTTTTTTTAACAAACTCAAGTCGAAACTGGTTAGCTGTTCTTCTGATTGGTCCTGATTCATTTAGCCGAAGCGTGTGACTCTGTATATTTGATGAATAAGCACTTTCGGGGAGATTAAATCCGCCAACCCCTAAATTAGTAAATCTATTGTTAAATAAAAAATACGAGGTAAATAAAGTATGTTCTTTGCTAATGTTATGAATAATATTAATTGTTGGTGATAAGAATAATGAATTGCTGCTGGTTTTAGAATTTACATTTCCGTTTGGAGTTACAGCAATAATATTTTGTCTCCGTGAAGTAATAAAATTCATCAAACCGGCGGTAAACATTGTTCTATTTTTGATTGAAGGAAATGTCAAAAAAACAAATCCGTTCAGATTTTGGGAAGGTAATTTGCTTTTTTCTAATGAATTCCGGGCATTAAAAAGCGAACTATCATAAAACAAATTTGTAAATCCAAAGAAGTTTTTCCCGCCGGCTTTAGTTTGGATGTCAACAATAGTTTGACCGATTTGATGAAATTCAGCATCAAAACTGCTTCGCGTGACTCGGATAGAAGCAATTTGTTCTTTAGGTGGTAGCTGTCCGCCCGTAAAACCATTGACGCGAATAATAACATCATCACCGTATTTTCTTTTGAGTTCTTTCTCAATTTCATTTGGGTCACTTGGCAAATTTTCAATTTCTTCTGCCGTCCAAGTTCGATTAAGAGTTTCTTCGATCCTCTTCTCAATTAATTCTTGCTCAACTTTGACATCAACCTTAATCTCTTCTATTTCAAGCAGTTGATTCAAAACACTTCTTCCTTGATTTATTTCTACCTCTTTAACAATCGGCTTAAATCCAACTGCCTGAATTTCCACGACGTATTTACCTTGGGGAAGATTGAAAAGAAAATCCTGACTTTTTTTTGCATTGATTTCTTTAACTGATTTTCCTTTGCCGTCTTTGATTTTAATTATCGCATTGCCAATCAGCGCAGAGTGTTGGTCAGTCAGGACAATTTGCAAAGAACTGCCTGTTTGCCCAAAAGAGTTTTGCAACGAGAATAACAACATCAATAAAAGACTCGAAATCAAAATAGTATTTTTGGCGTTCAAATCACAAATCATTGACTTTCTTTTACTGTAAAAGCATCGGGCTTAAAGGTTGGATTTATATTGAATTCTTTAATTAAAGTTTCGGAAACCATTTTTGACTTACTGGACATTTTCCTCTTTTTTCCCATGACTTCCAATTCCATATTCTCTAAGGAACTCTCGATTTCCCTATTGACTTTTTTGGCAACTAACAAGCCGTCAAACAATTGGTAATCATCAAAATAAGTTGTTGTTTTTGATGACTTTTCGTCCTTAGATATTTCATCGGTAATCATTAACAAAAGATGTGTTTTTTCATCAAAGAAATATCGTGTTTGTCGTCCTGTATCTGTTTCAATTTCGAGAATATCTGCTCGCTTCTCTCCCGCTTCGGCTTTTCCGATATAAATAAATTTTTTATCTTTCATCCAATTCATATTAAGTAATATTGGGAACAATTCGGTTAGGACACTTTTCTGAAAACTCTCTTTGGTGGGTTTTGCCTTCTCTTGAGCCTCTTTCATTTGTTTTTTCATACTTTCAGACATAAAAGGACTATTAAAAATTGCGTTCATATCAATTCTTTTGCCGTCGCTTATTAAATCAGTTTTAAACGAGAATTTGTCACCATTCAAAACTCCTTCAATTTTCGTAAAATTTTCAATGGGATTCTTGTTAGCACTAAAGCTAGTTGTAGTTCGGCTAATTTTATCGTCAAACTCTAATAAAATATTCTCATCAATAGTTTGTTTGACACTAGACAATCTTGGTTGAGATTCACCCTCAATCCGGTTAGTTGAATCCATTACAGAAGTTCCGCTTGATTTAACCTGTATTGTTTTAATGGTTCCCATCTTGGCATTTTGATAAATCGCTTCTTGTGCAAGTCTGAGAATTGTTTTGGCTTTATCAGAGCGTGAACTATCTTTATCAAGTGTTTGCGAATTAACTGTTAAGCTAATTAAACAAACTAAAAACAGAATTCGCATTATTTTCTTGCTCATATACTAATCTCCACAATATAAATAATTTGAAAGTTAGCGGTTTAATAACCGAACCTTTCATAAATTAAAGCTACCAAAGACAAAACAATAGTAATAATATTAAGAACAAGACCAACTATTACTAAAGCTTTCTTCTGTGTGCCAACCAACATTGTCCCAATTCCATATAAGATAAGTGCAATTCCAATATAGGTATTTCTCTGGCTAGATGAACACAGTTGGAAAAACCCGACTAAAATTATTATTATTCCGGTTACCAAAGTTGGGATGTGTATTTTCATATTTCCCCTTTCTAAAGGGACTTTGAAGCTCTAAAGCAAAAGCCCCTTTTTCCTTTATTATTTCCTAAGTTCCAAACTTAAAAATGTTTTTTTTCGATTTGAGAAATTTCCTGTTACTAGCTTCAAGCCCATCTTCAGGAAGTTCAATTGCAATTCCACTCTTACCACAAGTTTCTTTAACTAATAAATATGCTGCGCCCATCGCCGCAGTAGCGACTACACAAGCAGGAACATTTCCTGAGGAACAAGCTACTCCAACCGCCGTTATAGCCGCAGCAAGTGCAATCGTTGCAGCCTCACACGCCCACGACGACTCAATTGCCTTTGAAATACTCAATAGTTTTACACACTTAGACTTTGCAAGATCATAATTTAATTGAGCTTTTTTGAATTGAGTCGACTGAAGACTTGCAATTTGGGAATTTTTTAAAGCCTTATCAGATTTATTCTGAGTTTGAAATCTTTTAGTTGAGCCAAATGCCGAAAATGACATTGCTAATAAAATTAGGGCTACAACAAACAACATTTTAATTGAATTTTTCATCGTAAAAATCTCCTGATTATTTAAATTAGGAGAGCATCAAAAAGCGGGGCAAAGTTAAACGCACACTCTATCTCAACTCTCAAGTTTTAGTTGAGCCTCAGCCGTGTTTTGCGTTATGATACGAGTGTAGTTAATCGCATCTGTTGTCCGATACACAGCAGAGACGCTTAAAAACAAACGAGCCGTTAAATTGTGCTAGCAATTTAACGGCTTATTTATTTTTGTAATATTTTTTAATTGATAACAAATAACACAATCACAAATAGAATTCTCAATGGGGGAATTGAGTTTCCAAGGGGGGCGTGAATTGTGGGAACAAATCAACATTTGGGATAATCTCCAAAATTTATCAATATGATTGGAGATGCTAACACCAAAAGACATTCTCGTCAAGTTTTTTTTACAAGTCTAAACTTATAGAAAAAAAAGATTTACGACAATATTAATCTTCTAATCACATTGGCTGTAAAACCCAAGTTTCTTTCGTTGCCGCTTCAACAGCTTTCGGAGTGAATGGAAAAACCGGAGATTTTCCGCTACTCCAAAACTCGAATTGATCTTTCCAATGTGAAGACCTTGGGTTTCCGCTCTCGCCTAATGGAATAACGTGACGGGTGGCATCCCAATTTCCCGGGCTGGCAATGTGGCGCATGGAAACATTTGAACCCACATTCGGAGTTTGTCCGCTTCCGTTGATTCCAATATTCGGTGTGGCAAATTGTGCGCCGATCAGTGGAGCAACAGCCAATGGATGAGGAAAACGTGCCGGAAACACACTTCCCCAAATCATTTTGCTTTTATCATTTCCGTAACGTTTGTTGAGAGATTCCTGCGTTTCACCATCACAGGTTTTTATCAATGCCGAATAATCGGCAAATTGTTTAGGAAGCCAACGAGCCGTTTTTTCTTTCACGATCCACCACAATAATCTTTCTCGAACCACAAAAGCCGGTAAATTTTTGTTATCGGCTACAATTTTATTGGTAATGCAATTTCGGATTTCATTTACCCAAAGTGCGCCTTGTGAATCCGGCGACATTCGTCCATTCCAATCAGTCAAAATTCTTGTAGTTTCAGGACTTAGAGCATTAAGTTTCAACATATCCTTTGCCAAATCCACCAGCGGAAAATTGAAAACATCAAATTGAGTTTCTCCAACTTTATCCATCGTGATTTTTTCTTTGACATCCAGCAAAGTCAAAATGCGCCGTGCACGCCAGGGCAAAGCTGTATCACGCGACATTTGCGGATATTTGTAATCAGTGCCGACAATTCTTTGATTGGCAGTGACGATCAAACCATTTGCCGGATTATAAAGCTGCGGTAATTGCTCAAAGGGAATGTAACCTGTCCATTCTCCATCGTTGGTCGAGCCATCATAAGGAAGCGAACCATCGCCGGTTTTACGGAGTGGAATCCGTCCGCCCGCTACCCAACCGATATTTCCTTTGACATCGGCGTAAACAAAATTTTGAGTCGCTCCGCCGTAACTTTTAAGGGCGTTTTTGAAATCTTCCCAGTTTTTGGCACGATTCAATAAATAAAAGGCTTCAAATTCCTGATTTTTAGGTTCCAGCGCAGTCCATTTCAGTGCGAATTTGTTGCCGCCATCTTCGGTGTAAATTACTCCATTTCTGGTTTCAACTACATCAACAGAAATGGTTTCCGTTTCAGTCGAAGTCAGAACTTTTCGCACTTTAATTTCTTCTTTACGGATTTTTGGAGTTTCCCAACCGTTTGGAGTTTTATATTTTCCCTCGGCGTTAAATGTTTCCAAATACAAATCCTGCACGTCCGGTCCGACATTTGTTGCTCCCCAAGCGATGGAATCATTGTGACCCAAGATAATCCCCGGCGCGCCGGGAACTGTCACTCCTGAAATTCTTAAATTTGGTGTAGATAAATGCGTTAAATACCAAATTCCCGGCGCAGTTGGCGGTAAATGCGGATCATTTGCCAAAATTGGTTTGCCGTCTGCTGTCCTTTTGCCGGAAATCACCCAATTATTACTGGCAGCTAATTCTTCTGCGTAAAATCCAATTCTTTCCAACGAGCTTTGGCGAACCTTTGCCTCATTTTCCGCCATTTGTAAATCTTTATCAGAAACTTCAACTTTACTTCCGACCTTCGACTTTTGACTTTCGACCTTTGCCACGTCTTTGCCAAAAAGTATTACATCATAAGGAGTTACCCCACTGGTTACATCCTTATATTTTTCCGGGGAAAGTATTTTTTGGAAATTTGCCCGCATCAGATCATTTTGCCAAGTCGTGCTTAAACCGTCGGTTAAAACTTTGCCGAGGATCATTGAATCGGTCGGAAGCCAAGTTCTGGGTTTAAATTGCAAAATTTGGTATTCAACCGGCATAGTCTTTGCATCAAGCGTTGCAATATAAGCATTTACACCTTTCGCATAATTATCAAAGGCAAGTTTGAATTGTGGTGAAGAATTGTTATAAGCAATTTCCACAATTTTGGTAAAACCGAATTTCCGCCAGCGTTTATCTTCTTCCAACACAGCTTTTCCATAAATTTCAGCCGTTTCACCGCGTGGAACACGCCGCAGCATATCCATTTGAAACAAACGATCTTGAGCGGTAATAAATCCTTGGGCAAAATACAAATCTTCTTCGTTTTTTGCTTCAATATAAGGAATTCCGCGACCGTCCCGGCGAACAATTACTTCCTGTTTCAAGCCTTCAATTTTCAATTGATTGGTTGAAACCTGTGCAAACAAAACTATGTTTGAAAGCAAAACAATAGAAACAAAAATAATCAAATTTATGGTCTTTTTCATAATGTTGGATTTGTCGGTTTTGTGACAGAACGAATTTAGCACAAAATTACAAATTTAACTAAAGTCTAAGTTGCCTAATTCCGTTAATTTGGGTTAAACTTTCGTCTCAAAAAGGTAACTTATTTTAGGAGAATCTATGAAATTTTTTAAACTTGGTTTGGTTTTAATCGGTTTGGCTTTCTTTGTTTTTGCTTGTAATCAAAATTCAACAACCTCAAATACAACTGCGAACACAAATAAAACTTTAACCACCAATAACAACGGCACTACCGCCACTTATGAAGCAGCTAATTCAAATTCAAATGCCAATAAAACTGCTCCGGCAGGAGACGAATTAGCTTCTGCGAAAAAGATCTTTAGCGAAAAATGTGTGCTTTGCCATAAGGAAACCGGAGAAGGCGGCGATGTTGACATCGAAGGTGATAAATTCAAAGTCCCCAGCTTCAAAAATGAAAAAGTTGCAGCGGCTGACGATAAAAAATATACCCGTGTAATCGAAGAAGGCGATGACAAAATGCCTGCCTTCAAAAAGAAATTAACTCCAGAAGAAATTGCCGGAGTAATTAAATTTATCCGCAAAGAATTTCAGGGCAAGTAAAATTCAGATTATTTTTTTTAACTTAAAGTGCGAAGCGGTAAATGCTTAACCGTTTCGCTTTTATTTTTCAAAAAAAGAAATATCCGATTTTAGTTTTAGAAATATTTTTGGTATAGTTTGAAATTCGATAGGCACCTGTAGCTCAGCTGGATAGAGTATTTGGCTTCGAACCAAAGGGTCGCAGGTTCGAATCCTGCCGGGTGTATTAACAATTTCTACAATTTAAAGCTTTTTGGAACAAATTCAATCGAAACAATTTCATCTGTTTTGGTTGGATTTTTTTTGTAGATTATTGAGGCGAAATTCTCTTTAACCAAAGTTCCGCAGCCCAAACGATAATCGGACATTTCAGGAACCAAAGAAAGTAATGAAATTCCGTCCAACGAATTTGCCTGTAATTTGATCAATCCGGTTTGCGTCAAAACCACAAAATCAACTTGATTTTTAGCACATTCAATCCTCTTCAAATTTCCAAAAATCCTGAGTTCGTCAGTTTTTGGTCTGCGTAAGGTGACCTTTATTTGGTCGTTAATGGCTTTTTCGCGTAATTTTATTATTTCCTCTTCATTTAGCGGTTTTTCGGAAACTATATCTTCATTAACATTTTTCTTTTTTTCATTGCGAATCAAATTAAGTTGATATTCGGTGGCATCAATCCGTTGAATGGTGTTTTGCGCATAAAGCTTAACTCCTTCAAATGGAGTGTTTTGTAAAACTTGATAAGCAATTTTTCGGGCATCAAAAAAATTTTCTTTCCGTAAGTTCAATTCAGCCAACCTGAGTTGAAATTGCTGATTTCCCGGTGCGATCTGTAAAATTTGAGTAATGGATTTGATTGAATCATCCAATTGTTCGTTCCTAACAAAATTGACAAAGGCAAAAAGCGAATAAGGTGCTGTAAATTCCGGATTTAAACTGATGGATTTTTTAAGATTTTCCCGAATTAAATTTGCAATCCCAAATGAATAGCCCGAAACAAAACCGAACTCCGTCATTCCTTGTTTGCTCAGGCACAAAGCAAATCGGTAATAGTTTAAATAATTTTCCGGCTCAATTTCGACTGCTTTTTCTGCTAAACCTTGGGCTTCTTCATAATAAAATTGCCTTGTTTTTATTAAAGAAAGTGTGGTTAAAGCCAAAGTTTGATTTGGTTCAAGGTTCAGGGATTTTTCGACCAATGCTTCGGATTCTTTCAAACGGTCGGAATAAAATAAGTAATCCGCTAAAACAGCAAACCATTTTGATTCTGTTACTTTGGAGATTTTATAGTGAAAACTGTTAACTTTTTGAGTTAAATTGATTTTCCAGTTTTTGTAACTTCCCTTTTGAACAAATTTTGGGAAATCCTCATTTAATTGAACGTTACCGGTTCTAAAAACATCTATCAAAATTTTATTGGCATCGAATTCATTTTTTCTTAAGTCAATAAATTCTTCAATTTTACTCAATCCGTCCGCATCACGGAGCAAATATTGTAGCAAAGCCCAGGATTCAGCCCGGAAAAGTGCTTTTCTTTCCTCACCTTGACTCTGAAAAGTAAAATTATCTGTTTCCAATAAAGCATTGAGCGGAATTAACTTATTTTGTTGAAGAATGGTGATATTTTTCTGAGAAACACCAAATTCAAAAACCGTTTCGCCGCTAAATTTTGTGTTCTTAAAAACTTCACCCAATCCTTCAAACATCCAGGTTGGTAATTTATTTCTGCCAATATTGTTTTCAAGTAAAAATTTTGCGTAGCCTTCCAAAATTTGTTCAAAACTTTCGTTATTTTCCAGCGAAATAATTCCGTAGTTTGCATCATTTGCCGGGAGAAAACATTGGTTTGAGTATTTTTGCTTTAATCTAAACGGATTTAATGAAACATCATCTTTGAAAACAATTAAATTGGTTGAAAAGGGAGTTTGGATTTTTGTTTTGGGAAAATTTTGTTGAAAAAAATCCTGAAAGTTTTCAAGTTTTTCGGCAAACGAAGTTAAATCCTTTGAGTTTGTATTTCCGACAATATTAAAGTTTTTAGTTGCAATTTCAGTCCAAATATCTTGGGCGATAGTAGTTTTTGAAAAAACAATCAACAATATAAAAAATAAACTGATTTTCTTCCAAAAACTACTACTCATTTTCTTAGACTAATTTTCTAAATTAAAACTTTTCGGCACAAAGTCAATTGAAACCAGCTCCCCGTTAATTTTTGCTTTTGGATTCGGATCTTCCCTAAAAACAAAAACGGAAGGAATATCAAAGGCTTTCATCCCGCAACCAAATTGCATACCGCCAGCATCGGGAACAAAAGCGCGAATCTGCACATTTTGCGGAGCTTTCAATTTCAAAAGTCCCGCAGCGGTATTCATTATAAAATATTGCCCCTTATTATCGCATTCAATTTTTTCAATAGTTCCCAATTGCTGTTTTTCACCAGGCTGAGGTTTTCGCAATTGCTCCTTGATTGCCTTCATCATTGCATTACGGCGAAATTGCTCCATTTGTTCAGGGGTGGTTGATTCATTAATAATAATTGCGCCTTCCGGCACAGGTGGCGGTTGGTTTGAAATCGGAGCTTCCTTCGAATCAGGCTCAATTGCTGTGGATGCCAAAAGTTCTGATTTATCCAACAGACGGAAATCACCAGGCACAAAATCTATCGCCACCAACTCACCTAAACTATTTAATTTTGGCGGTTTTCCGGTTTGATAGGTCAACACTGCATTAAACTTTGAAAGATCGGCATTACAACCGATCTGGGCATTTTCAGTCCCCTCAGCATACGCCATCAATTGCAGATTTTGGAAATCTTTGCTGTAAACCGATACCATTTTGTCAGACGTTTTAACCGAATAATTGATGCTGCCGCCGGCGCAGGTAATCTTTTGAATTCTCCCTATAATTTGCCTTTCATTCTCCCCCGGCTTTTTTATAACCTTATTCAATTGAATCATTTTTTCCCTTTCCTGAGCTTTGGCAGTTTCTTCGGGAGTCATTTCTTTTTCAGCCTGACGACGAGTTAATGGCGGTCGATTGGAGGAATTTTCAGAACTATTAATTGCAGATTCATATTGTTTTCTGACCTGTTCATTGTGGGCAGTAATATTCTTCATTGTTTGAATATTTTTCTTCAAATTTTCTGCCCGGGATTTGATAGAGTCTTCATCGGTAGTTCTGGCAACTTTTTCGGCAATTACCAGCGCATCATCAAATTTTTCCTGGCGCGAAAGAATTTCTGCAATTCTTAAAATTATTTCCTGATTTCCGGGTTGAATGGTCAGGGCTTTTTTCAAAAGTTGGATAGTTTCATCCATTTGCTCGTTATTGACCAAGCTGATAAAGCCCAATAGTTCATAACTCTCTATAAAATTTGGGTTTATACTGATCGATTTGTTCAATGATTCCCGCATCTGTCTTGCCTTTTCAGAATCAAATTTGGAAACAAAACCAAATTCATCCATTCCTTCGCGGCTCAACAAGTAAGCATAGTTGTAATAAGCCATATGATTTTTATGATCGTTGGAAATGGCTTTTTCCAAATATTTTTTGGCTTCATCAAATTTTCGCTGGCGAATTTTAAGCGAACCCAGGGTGGTATTTGCCAGACTTGAATTTGGATCAGCCGCTAAAGTTTTTTGCAGGAACGGTTCGGCATCTTCGATTCTGTGGATGTGAAATAATAGATCCCCCAAATAAGCATTTGCATCCGATTCAGAAATTGGTCGGGCTGACATTTCATTATCAAAAACAAGTTTTTGCTTGAAAGTATAGTATTGATATTGATAAGTAGATTGAGAAATATATTTGTTGAGTTCTTTTTCCATTTCGGCAAAACTCATTTGAAATGAATCCTGAAACGCCTTTTCCAACGGCACATTATTCAAAATAGCGTTTAAAAATTTATTCAGACCATCATTTTTTGCACCTTTTGAACCTTGTATCAAATAGTGAATCAACGCCCAGGATTGAGCATAAAAAATACTGCGGGAATGGTTTCCGTTTTCTTTCAAGGAATAATTTGTGACACTGAAAAGCTGCTGCAAAGGAATGAGTTTTGTTTGCCGCAATAATTCTATATGCTGCGATTGTGGCAATCCAAGTTTTGCTTTTATATCGTCCTCGATCTCAAATGTTTGATAATATTCGGCTAACCCTTCATTAAACCATGGCGGAATTTCTCCTTTGCCAAAATTATTATTTACCAGAAAATGAACATATTCGTGGAAAATCGTTCCGTAGGTTTCGGCATCTTCCCGCTCAGTTGAAAGTGTTATGTAATTGACATCGGCTCCTGACTGAAAATACCCTGCAATCCATTCATCAATTTTTCCATCTGATCTTTTTGGTTTGAATGGTTTATATGCCGAACTGTTTTTGAAAACTACAACATTCGTGGGGATTGAAGAGTTAAAATTTGCTTGTCTGAATAAAATGCGAAATGTTTCTCTAAATTGTTCAAGTTTAGTGGCAACTTTGCGAATTTCTTTTTCGCTGGCATTCCCGATCAAATGAAAGTTTTTTGATTGGACTTCGATCCAATCGTCTTTAGCAAAAATTGAAATTTGAAGTAGAATTAGACAAAGACTAACTTTGAAAAGTATCAATAAAACCTTTTGATTCATAATTTTCCGTGAAGCTCCTTTCAAACAGATTTTATCCCTAATCTCTTTTTTGTCAATGTTTTTTGTTTGCAGATTTGGTGTGGATTCAAAGCCTAAGTTAAAATTTTATTATGCCAAACGCAGAATTATCAGAAATTCTTTTTATTGCGATGATGTTCATTGTAGTTATCATCATTTCAACCGTTTCGATCTATCTTTTTGTCCGACAATTTAAGCGGGAAAAAGCTCTTACAGAAAAGAAAAAGAACGAAGCAAAAAAAGAAAAAAGTGAGGAATAATTTATGGCGCACCCAAATATTTTGAATCGTGAAAATACCGTTTTTGTAATCATTGATATTCAGGAAGCCTTTCGTTCGCCAATCCCGGATTTTGAAGAAATTGCCGTCAATACCTCAATAATGGCTCGCGGCTGTCAACTTTTGAATGTTCCGATCATCGTTACCGAACAATATCCAAAAGGTTTGGGCAGAACTGCCGAAGAAATTTTGTTAAGTTTAACCGATAATGCCGAAATTATTGAAAAAACTGCATTTAGTGCGTGCGGCGCGACATCTTTCGGCGAAAAGCTGAAATCGTTTAATGCCAAACAAATCATTCTTGCCGGAATCGAAGCACATATTTGCGTAAATCAAACCGCACACGATTTATTAGATCAGGGTTTTCAGGTTCATCTTTTGCAGGATTGTGTTTCTTCACGCAAAACGCACGACAAACACACCGGAATCGAAAAAATGAAGCTCAGCGGCGTAATTCCATCAAATGTGGAAATGGCGTTGTTTGAGTTAATGAAAGATTCAAAACACGAGCAATTTAAGGAAATCCAGAAGTTGGTTAAATAAAAAGTTCAACAGAAACTCTGAATCGCTCTGCTAATTTTTTAGCTTGAGTTTTAGAAATTGAACGCTTGCCGTTGATTACTTCCGAAGCAATTCCGCTTGAACCGAAAACGTCTAGCAAATCACTTTGTTTAAGTTCGTGTTGCCCCATTAAAAACTTCAAAACGTCAATCGGATGAGCATCTTCAATTGGAAAATGCTCATCTTCATAATCTTCAATTAATTGTGTCAAAAGTTGAAGCAACCGTGATTCTTCAGGACTCAAACCATTTTGTTTAATCCCTTTTGAAACAAGTTTGTTTACCTCATCAGTCATTCGTTCAAGCTCTTGTTCATCAGTGATCACTGACGGCAATACTTGCATCAACAACTGACCATATATTTTATTATTAACATTCACAGTCATCTTTGTATGGTTTTTTGTCGTATTCGGCGTGCGTCAAAACAAACCGAATTAAGACGACTTTATCTTCGTAATAAATCTTGGTTATCAAACGATAGTTGTTTCCCGCAATGTTAAAGACCGTGCAAATCCCCGCCAAATCTGCGTGAGGAAAATCTGCTCTCACATCAGCTAAATTTTCCCACTCCGCATTTTTGGTAATTGAATACCAACTTTGAAGCGAAGTTTTCGAGTTTGGATGTTTTTCCCAAAAATCTCGTAATGCCTTTTTTGAAATTATGTGCATTTTTAATTGTTCCTTTGTTTCAATTAATTTGCCAATTTATTAATTGGTGCAATATTTTGCATACTCTTTACCTCACATAATAAAATAATCACAATACATACTCTCATTTTGAGAGATATTTGTCAAATATTTTCTAACTTTGACCTAAAACCCGCAAAGATTTACCATTATCAATTATCAATTATCAACTATTATGGACATACTTTCCGGGCTCAATCCCCAACAAAAATTAGCAGTTGAAACTACTGAAGGACCTGTTCTCGTTCTCGCAGGCGCGGGTTCAGGCAAAACTCGTGTTATTACGCTTCGTATTGCGTATCTGATTTCAGAAAAAGGAGTTGCGCCGCACAATATTTTGGCAGTTACCTTTACCAACAAAGCCGCCGGAGAAATGCGCGAACGGGTAAATACACTTTTACGCGGTCAGAATTTACAGTCTGCGCCGTTGATTGCGACTTTTCATAGTCTTTGTGTAAGGATTTTGCGAACAGAAATCGAACATCTGGGCGAAGGATTCACCAAATCTTTCACCATTTACGATACGGATGATTCGATAAAAGTAATCAAGGCTTGTGTCAAAGACATCGGACTGGACGAAAAACAGCTCGCTGCCCGTCAGGTTTTGTCCGCCATTTCATCGGCAAAAAATCGGGGCGAAGATTTTGAAAGTTACGCTTCTTCGGTTGAATATACAGACGAAAAGAAAAACGCTATCGCCCGTGTTTACAAACTTTACGAGGAAAGATTGCATAATTCCAATGCACTCGACTTTGACGATTTGATGATTAAAACTGTTCGTCTCTTGCGAAAATCACCCGAAGTCCGCGACAAATTTAACCACAAATTTAAATATATTTTGGTTGATGAATATCAAGACACGAACCCTTTGCAATTCGCCTTGGTCAAATATCTAACTGAAAAGCAACAAAATATTTGTGTCGTGGGCGATCCCGATCAGTCAATTTACAAGTTCCGCCAAGCCGACATTCGCAACATTTTGGAGTTTGAACAGTTTTATCCAAAAACAAAAACTATCCTTCTCGAACAAAATTATCGTTCGACGCAAAAAATTCTGGATGTGGCACATTCCGTGATTGCCAACAATACCCAGCGCAAAGACAAAAAACTTTGGACGGATAAAGATGCGGGAGAACAAATCAAATATTTTCAAGCACTTGATGGTGATTACGAAGCTCGGCAAGTCGCCGCAAAAATTGAAAACCATCAGCGTTATAATTACAAAGATAAGATTGCTATTTTGTATCGCACCAATGCTCAATCGCGCCTATTTGAAGAGGCTTTGCGCCGAAATCGCATTGAATACAACATTGTCGGCGGCTTTTCATTCTACGAAAGAGCCGAAATCAAGGATGTCATTTCCTATCTCAAACTTGCTTTGAATCCCTTTGATGACATTGCACTTAACCGTGTTATCAATACGCCGACACGCGGACTTGGCAAATCAACTTTGGATGAATTAAGTCTTAAAGCAAAAGATTTCGGCACTTCGATTTGGGAAGCAATTTCTATTTTGACCGATGCCAAAAATGAGCAACCGAAAAATTTAACGCCTCGTGCAATCGAATCGTTGAAAAAGTTTAAAGCAATTATCGAAAAACTTGCCAACAAAGTTTCCGAATCTGCAACCAGTGAGCGTCCCGTCACCGATGTGGTAATTTCCGCAATTGAAGACACAGGTTATGCAAATATGCTGCGCGAAGAAAATTCGGATGAATCCGCCGGACGTTTGGAAAACCTTGAAGAATTGGTCAACGCCGCTGTTGATTATGACAAACAGGAAGCGAACGGATTACGCGATTTTATTGACCACGCCGCACTTAGCTCCGATACTGACAAATTTGACGGTAATGCTGCCGTAACTTTGATGACCGTGCATTCCGCTAAGGGCTTAGAATTCCCGATTGTTTTTTTGGTCGGAATGGAGGACGGGATTTTTCCCCATTCACGCAGTATCAACGATGCACAGGAATTGGAAGAGGAACGCCGTTTGGCTTATGTTGCCATCACCCGCGCTGAAAAAACGCTTTACATTTCGCATGCAATGTCGCGCCGAACTTACGGTGCAGAAATGGCGGCAGAACCCTCAATGTTTTTAAATGAAATACCGTTTGATTTGCTGGAGGATATTTCTCGCGGTCAATCATGGCTTTCCTACGCCAAAAGTTCAATAGTTAAAAACGCCAAACAAACTGCACGAGTTCTGCGCGGCGAAGAAAAACAATTTCAAAAACCGCAAAACCTTTACACCGGAAAAACTTATAATTCTACCGATGCGATTGCAGAATTTTTCAAAAGTCGTGGTGTTGGTGGAAATCAGGAGTCAGGAGTAAGAAATGAGGAGAATGAGAAGCCAACTATTTCAAAACCAACTGCTTTTGAGAATTTGAAAGCAGCAAGTTCAAACCAATCAAAAATCGAAAGTCAAAAATCAAAAGTCGAAACGGGATTTGTCGCCGGTTCCCACGTTCGTCACGCAAAATACGGCAAGGGCTTGGTTTTACGCCGCGAAGGTTCAGGCGATAATGTCAAATTAACCATTAGTTTTCCCGGTTTCGGACAGAAAAAATTGATTGAAAAATTTGCTAATTTGGAGAAGGCTTAAAATGTTAAAAAAAGACGCTTTTTGTTCATTTTGCGGAACAAAACATATTTCTGAAACTTACCCAAAGACTTGCGATTTTTGCAAACTTCCGACTTACATCAACCCGTTGCCGGTTTCAGTGGTTTTGCTGCCCGTGGATGACGGTTTGCTAGTGATTCGGCGCAATATTCCTCCAGTTGGCAGGTTGGCTTTGCCCGGGGGTTTTATTGAGGTTGGCGAAAGTTGGCAAACGGCTTGTCAACGCGAATTGTTCGAGGAAACAGGAATCCAAATCACGAGTCACGAAATTAAATTGTTTGACGTTCATTCTGCACCCGATGGAACGGTTTTGATTTTCGGATTGGCAAATAAAAAATCCAAAGACCAAATCACATTTACCCAAAACACTGAAACACAAGAACTTGCAATTATTGATTCAGCCGTTGATTTGGGATTTCCGCTTCATACTTTGGTGGTTGAAAAGTTTTTCGAAACAAAATAGTAGTTGATTCCTCACTCCAAATTAAAAAAAATCCTCCACCGTGCAACCTTATAACAAACTCATCTCATCTCTTTTGATGGAACAAATTTCCACCGCCGGTGTCTAATCATTAGAAAAATTAAAGGAGTTTTTTATGAAAGCTAAACTATTGCTCTCTATGGGCTTAGTGTGTCTATTTTTTAATCAAAATTTTGCTCAAACAAATTCGCCAGTCAAAAAGTTAGTTTCAACTTCGCCAGTTCAAACTTCAAATAATTCAAATGTTTTACCAATCCGCAAAGTTATTTTGTATAGCAACGGAATGGTTTATATCGAACGTCGCGGAACGGTTTCGGGCAATGCCGACATCAATCTTTCGTTTAAACAATCCCAAGTTGATGATGTGCTTAAATCCATGGTGGTGCTGGATTTAGGAAACGGTCAAGTTGGCGCGGTTTCTTATAACTCATCAGTTCCGGCATCGGCTCGAACGGGTGAAATTCCGTTCAACATCGAATCCGAATCCGAAAATAATGCGGGCGGAATGGCTGGAGTTCTTTCACAATTACAAGGCGCGAAGGTATTGGTCACCTCAAGCAAAGGAACTGCCACCGGTTCAATTTTGAATGTCGCCAAACGCCAAAAAGTTATCAAAAGCAAGGATGAAGAAACAACTTTACCACTTGACTATTCGTTGGTTATTGCTTCGGATTCGGGTGAAATTTCCGGTTTCGATTTGGCTGACATTCGTTCGGTCAAACTTTTGGACGAAGAAACAAAACATGACGTTAATGAATTTTCCAATGCAACTGCCTCGGCTAGAAGACGAGATGCAAAAACGATAAATATTTTGTCCGAAGGAACAGGTCAACGTGAAATGATCGTCAGTTATACGGTTTCTGCTCCGATTTGGAAAACGTCCTATCGAGTAGTTTTAGATGATGCCGGAAAACCTTTTTTCCAGGGCTGGGCAATCGTGGATAATGTCAGCGAAGAAGATTGGCAAAATGTGCAGCTTTCGCTCGTTTCAGGTTCGCCGATTTCATTTATTCAACCATTGCAAAATCCGTTATATCGGCATCGTCCGGTTATTGAAATTCCTAATGATTTGAGTCTCGAACCGCAAGTTTATGATCCTACCAGAGGAGAAGGAAGTAGTTATGGGATGGGAGACGGGAGTGGAACTGGTGGGGGTTATGGAAGTGGAAGCGGGAGAGGCGCAGGCACGGGAAATGATGCTGATGAAGCTCCTCCAGCCAAATTAAATGCCGTAACAACCAGTGTCAGTGAACTTCTTTCATCAGAAAATTCAGGAGTGACCGCTGCGGCGAAAGGTGTGCAATTTGGCGATTTATTTGAATATCGAATTCAACGCCCTGTTTCTGTCAACAGGAACCGTTCCGCTTTAATTCCGATTGTCCAAACAAAAATGGAAGGTGAGCGGGTTTCGATTTACCGCGAATCAAACAAACAAGACCGTCCAATGAGCGGAATTTTGTTGAATAATACTTCAAATCTTACTTTTGAAGGCGGTGCAATGACCATTCTTGATGGCGAAGCCTACGCAGGCGAGGCTTTGATGGAACGGCTCAAACCAAAGGAAAAAAGATTGATTTCATTTGCTATTGATTTGGGAACTCTTTTTACCGTCAAGAATGAACAAGTCCGCGAACCTGCCAAATTGGTCAAAGCAGTCAATGGAATTTTCCAAATACATTATTTTTATTCCGACAAAAAATCCTACACAATTTCAAATCAAACCGATCAGAAAAAAGTCATTTATCTTGAACACCCGATTCGAGAAAAATGGATTCTTTCCGAGGATACGCAAAAACCTTTTGATGTCACACAAAATTTTTATCGTTTTCGGATCGAGCTGCAATCATTTGAAAATAAGCTGTTTACAATTACGGAAAAACAGCCGTTGATGGACAGTTATCGAATTGCTTCGCTCAAAGTTGAAGATTTGGATTTGTTTATCAGACAGCGTTACATTGATGAGGCAACCAAACAGAAATTGATGCAATTGATAAACTTGCGCGATGATTTGGCGCAAATTGAAAAGAAAATTGCTGAATTAAACGAAGAAGAAAAAATCATTTCAAATGACCAATCTCGTTTACGGGAAAATATTGAAGCTCTTGCCAAAACACCCGAAGCCAAACAACTCATAACCCGTTATATTTCAGTGGCTAACGATCAAGAAACGCGAGTTGAATCAATCACTAAGGAACGAAAAGAATTAAAAACTCAACGTGAACAAGTCGAAGCAAAATTAGCAGCTGAAATTAAGAATTTTGAGTTGAAATAGATTATGATTTTCGATTTTCGACCTTTGATCTTTGATTTTTGATCCTCACTCCTCACTCTCCACGTCTAACTTCCAACTAAAAATTTCCAACCGTGCAACCTAAATCTAAATTCACCTCATCCTTTGTTTGACTTTGCTCAAATTCAATCAGAAGGAACTAAATTTATGAAAATGAACATTTTTCTCTCGTTGGTGATTATTTATTCACTGACGCTGCCAACTTTTGCCCAAAAACGTGCGATCACCCGAAACATTGTCAGCCAACCAGTTACCCAAACAATTGATAATTCGCAAATTTTGCCGATCAAACGGGTAATTTTGTATTCAAACGGAGTTGCTTATATCGAAAGACGAGGCATTATCTCGGGAAACACAGAAATTAATTTATCATTCAAGCAATCTCAAGTTGATGATGTGCTTAAATCTATGGTGGTCTTGGATTTAGGACAAGGAAAAATCGGTGCGGTTTCTTATAATTCATCACTTCCCGCCTCAGCTCGAACAGCTGAAATTCCTTTTTCCGTTAACGCACAAACATTAAATAACGGCGGAATTGCCGGAGTTCTATCGCAACTGCAAGGTGCAAAAGTTGCAGTTACTACTAAAACGGGAGCGGCTATCGGTTCAATTTTGACCGTTGAAAAACGTCAAACAATCGTTGAAAACAATAAGCCGCCAGTTAATCAGCAATTTCTGGTGATTGCATCAGAAAGCGGCGAACTTTCTACTTTTAATCTGGATGATGTCAAAAGCGTCAAACTTTTGGAAGAAGGCACACGAAAAGATGTCAACGAATTTGCCAATGCAACCGCCTCGGCTCGCAGGCGTGATGCCAAAACAATTACGGTCACATCTCAAGGAAGCGGTCAACGCGAAATGATCGTCAGTTATACAATTGCCGCCCCGATTTGGAAAACAACTTATCGTGTAGTTTTGGACGATGCGGGAAAACCATTTTTCCAAGGTTGGGCAATTGTTGATAACGTCAGCGAGGAAGATTGGCAAAATGTTCAGCTTTCATTGATTTCAGGTTTGCCAATTTCATTTATTCAACCTATTCAAAAACCTATGTATCGTTATCGTCCGATTGTCCCAATTCCGCAGGATTTGAACTTGCAGCCGCAGGTTTATGAACCTCAAAGTGGCGGAGGTTTTACCGTAAACGGAACAAGCGGAGCAGAAAATAGATTTCAGGTTGATGGAGCCGAAGTTAATGGCTTTCGCTCAGGAGCAATTAACACCACAGATTCAAAAGTTCAAACTACTATTACCCAAAAACAAATCCAAAATTTGCCAAATAGTGTAGTAAACAACTCGAATTATTTGGCTTTGCAAAATAATATTTCTAGCAATGCCATTGGAGGTGCTCAAACTTCTGTCAGTGATGCTTTAACCAATAATCGCGGCGGAGTTCAAACGGCAGCAACAGGCGAAGAACTTGGCGATTTATTTGAATATCGAATTGAACAGCCTGTTACAGTTTTACGCGATAAATCGGCTTTAATTCCAATTATTCAAACCAAAATGGAAGGTGAACGAATAGCAATCTTTAATGAATCGGTGCGTCGTGATCGTCCGATGGGCGGAATGTTGTTGAGCAATACTTCAAATTTGACCTTTGAAGGCGGAAGTCTGACCGTGATTGACCGTGATGCTTACGCAGGCGAGGCTTTGATGGAGCGTTTAAAACCAAAAGAGCGTCGTCTGATTTCATTTGCACTTGATTTAGGAACTCTAGTTACCGTTGAAAATAAAGAGGATAAAGAGCCAGCAAGACTTTTTAAAGTAATTAGCGGCGCATTTCAAGTTCATTATTTTCAAACTAATAAAAAGATCTATCACGTCACTAACCAAACAGATAAAGTTAAGACTTTGTATGTCGAATATCCGGTTCAAACAGATTGGGAACTTTCACCTGAAACTCCTAAACCGGACATTACAACCAACCGTTATTATCGTTTTAGAGTTGAACTTAAGCCATTTGAAAAGAAGGATTTAGTTGTTGCCGAACGACAGCCATTGATGGACAGTTATCAATTAACTTCGTTAAGTTACCGGGATTTAGAGATATTTCTGTCGAAAAAATACATAACCGCAGAAACACAAACCAAACTCCAAAAATTAATTGATTTACGCAGTCAAATCAACCAAATTGATGCGAAACTGGAAGGTTTGGACAATGAAGAAGAAAAAATTTCCGATGACCAAAAACGTTTGCGGGAAAATATCGAAACTTTGTCAAAAACCCCGGAAGCAAAAACGCTGATAACCCGTTATGTCGAAAAGGTTAATAATCAGGAAACTCGTCTGGAACAAATGCAAAAAGAAAGGCAGGATTTTGAATCTCAAAAACAAAAACTGGAAATCGAATTACGAATGGAAATCAATAATTTCGAGTTGAAATAATAAAGTTAAAGGAAAGGGTTTCTCCCACGCCTTTTCCCTTTAGTCTTTTGTCTTTTCAAATTTAGTAATCGCAATACTTACATATCCATGGATTTCGTAAGACCCTTGGATAGTGATTGATTCGGGATAACCCAGGGTTTTGTTATATTTAATATCCAACATTCTTCCCTGATCTAATTCATGACGTAAAAAACTAAACAATTTTTCTATGGTGTCAAAATCTTCAAAACCATCCGTTCTTGAGATCAGTGTATCTTCTCCTTTTTCTAATTTTTCAATTGAAAACTTTTCCCCATTTCTAACTTTTATCAAAACAGGTAAACGCATCCATGCATTATATTGACCACCTGCACCTTTTCCAATCACAAAATTGTAATTCAAAATTTGTTTTTCTTTCCATAATTGTTGGTTTTTCTGTAATTGAGCTACTGTATTCTCAAATTTACTTTGCCATTCTTTTTTAAAATTCTCTTTGGCAACAGCATTTGAATCGGTTTTATTATTGTTGATTTCAGAATTTGAGTTTTTATTAGTCAAATAATATTGTTCAACATCAGAACAATTTAAAAATAGAGAAGTTAAAGTTAAAAATATTATTGCCTTTTTCATTACTTTTTTGCCTTTTAACTTTTTACTTTTTACTTTGCCTCGCGTCCTTGCAAATCGCGCATCACAAATTTGACCATTCTTTTTATGTCATCTTCCGACAATTGGTTTCGGAAGGCGGGCATCGGAAGTTTGCCGTTTTTTATTTGCTCATAAATTTCGGCTTCAGTTTTTTTTGCTGCGTCCCCATATCTTAGGCTCGGAACTTGTTTGCCGTTGACTTCCTTTCCGTTTGCTTCCTGACCGTGACAAATCGCACAATTTTGGCGAAAGAGTGAGGCTTCATACGATTTGCTGTCAGCAATTACAAACTCGCGTTTGAAATTTTTATCATCAGAACAGGCGACAATCCCAAAAACTGTGAAACCGAAAATAATAAACAACTTACTGCCCACTGCCCACTGCCTACTACTCACTATTTAATTGCCCCTTCAATCGGACTTGAAGCACTGGCATAAAGCCGTTTTGGCATTCTGCCGGAAAGATAAGCCAACCGTCCGGCTTGAACGGCAAATTTCATTGCAGTTGCCATTTGTTCAGCATTTTTTGATTCAGCAATTGCTGTGTTCATCAAAATCGCATCTGCACCAAGCTCCATTGCGATCGCGGCATCGCTTGGCACACCGACTCCGGCATCAACAATTATCGTTGCCTCAGGTAATTGCTCCCGCATTATGCGAAGATTTGAAGGATTTTGCACGCCCATCCCGGAGCCAATCGGTGCTGCGAGCGGCATTACAGCGGGACAACCTGCATCCAATAATTTTTTTGCCATTATCAAATCATCAGAAAAATACGGTAAAACGATAAAACCTTCTTTGACAAGCACTTTTGCGGCTTCCAAGGTCTGTTCATTGTCAGGTAAAAGAGTAACTGGATCACCAATTACCTCGAGTTTTATCCAATCCGTTTCCAATGCTTCTCTTGCTAATCGGGCTGTCCGAATCGCGTGGTCGGCATCATAACACCCCGCTGTATTAGGCAAAATTTGCATTTCAGGTGCAAGGTAATCCAAAAAAGATTCGGTTTTTCGGTCAAGCGGCACACGATTAACGGCAACAGTTACCATTTCTGCCCCTGATGCCTTGTGAGCTGCCTGCATTTCCGGGAAACCACGATACTTTCCGGTTCCAATAATTAAACGTGAATTAAAAGTTTTTCCCGCCAGGGTAAATAAATCTGTCATAAAAATAAGTCTCAAGTTTCAAGTTTCAAGTCTCAAGTCCAAAGTCCTTAAACTCGAAATGATACTTTGAATTTACAACTTTTTCCCACGCAAAACAAAAAGGATAAAGAAAAATTCCTTATCCATTTGCCTTTTTACTTTTGCCTTTTTACTTCTTTAGCCGCCGCCGACGAAATGAACTATTTCGATTTTGTCATCATCTTTTACCTTGATTGATTTCCAATCTTTTTTTCTGACAACTTCTTTGTTTAGTTCAATTGCTATTCTTTCCCGGGGCAGCGAAAAAAAATCAAGTAACTCAATTAAATTTAAATCACGGTTTATTTCCTTAATTTCGCCATTTAGAAAAATCTGCATACATCAAATTGGTTGAATAACTCTTCTGATTTCGGCTTCATCACCGTTAACCATTGCCTTAAATAAAACAGCAGCTCTGCCTCTTGAAAATTGTGGCACCTGGAGGTTGATTATTGCAACCCCGCTACTATCGGTTTTGGTATGAAAAATTAAAGGACGAAAGCTGGAACCGAGAACTTTGACCATTACATTTGCCCCAATCAAGGTATTTTCGGATTTGCCGCGACTTACTAAAATACTAACTGTTTTTGCCTCCCCGCTGCGAAACTCAACCTCATTCATCAATTGAACCAAAAGTTTATTTTCGTCAATCTTTTCATCTTCAAAGAAATCGGTAACAACCTCAACAGCTTCGTCAGGAATTACAATAACTTCTTGCAAATTCTGCGTATCGTTAATATTTTCTATTTCATCGAAAATCAGATCGGCATCAGTAATTTCAATCGGTGCATCAATTATTTCAATTGGCTGAACAGGTTTATTTAATTGAGGCAGTTCAATTGAAGGCTTTTTGATCGGTTCAAAAAATTGAGGCTCTTCCTGTAAAAATCTCGGGATTGGTGTGAATTCAACTGATTGTTCTTTTTGGGGCGGAGTATTATTGGTAACAATCGGCGTTAAATTATTTGAAACGGTCGGGTTTATAGGGGCAATATTTCCATTTGATTCGGCTTTCGGTTGAATTTCAATTGCCTTGTCAACAACTACTGCTTTATTTGCAGCCGGTTGCTTATTATTCATCCGCTTTAAATCTTCGATTCTTCCAGCCTTGATTGCCGCACAAATCAATTTATGCTGACGATTCAGACGTTCGGAAAGTTCTTTTTCATCGAACTTACCTAACAGTAAATCATTGTAAGGCGAACGCTTACTGGCAAGAATTGTCCCACGATTATACACCAAAGACAAAATCAAGGGCGTATCCAACCCCTTATCTTCGGTCTGGACGTGATAGGTCACTCCATTATATTCAACGTCTGTGTTAAAGCCGGTAATCACTTCAAATAAATTAAAATTGGCGTGAAATGGATGGTAGTTTTACGCAAATAGCGTCATTAACCAAAGTATCATAAGCAGAAAGGACTGGTCAACGAATATTTTAATCTTGAAATAAAAGTAAGAAGTCGGTTGCCTTGACACTAAAAGTTGCATAACTTACGATTAACTTGTTAAAAAATTCTCAAGCTTAGATAGTAATGGGAATGCTCCATCTTTATAGTAATTTTGAAAAAATCAAAAGGAATTATTGGGGAATTCAATGAATGGATTTAACTTAATGGATTATGCGCCGATTTTGGTGATGTTTATTGTGGCATTTGGTTTTGCCGCCAGTCAGGTAGTTGTGACACAACTGATTGGTCCCAAAAAGAAAACAGCCACCAAATTAATGCCATATGAGTGCGGTAAAGATCCTGTCGGCTCTGCCCGTGACCGCTTTTCGATTAAATTTTATAATGTTGCGGTAGTTTTTTTATTGTTTGATATTGAAGTCCTGTTCATGGTTCCTTTTGCGGTCGCTTTCAAGGCTTTGTTTAAGGAAAATGTTACTTACGGAACAATTGCCTTCGTAGAAATAATTGTTTTTATAGCCACTTTGGTAATCGGACTGATTTACGCTTGGAAAAAAGGAACATTCGATTGGAATGTCCAAGCTCGTGCCGAGGCTAAAGCAGAAGCTAAAGCGCTGAAAGAAAAGAAATTGCAGAGAGTTGAAGAATTAAAACGCGGGGAAATAAAAATTGCCGCCTAAAAAATTTGGAGTGATCAATGGGTTTAGAAAATAACATTTGGGAATCGTTACCTGATATTGTCACAGTAAAGCTTGATGCTGTAGTCAACTGGGCAAGAAAATCTTCAATTTGGCCAGCTACTTTTGGATTGGCTTGCTGTGCAATCGAAATGATGAATTCAGTTTCAGCACGAAATGATCTTTCCAGATTTGGAGCAGAAACTTTTCGTGCTTCCCCGCGTCAGGCAGATGTGATGATTGTTTCCGGTCGTGTTTCTCGGAAAATGGCTCCCGTGCTTCGCCGTATTTACGACCAAATGCCTGAGCCTAAATGGGTTATTTCGATGGGTGCATGCGCAACATCCGGTGGTGTTTTTGATAACTATGCCATCGTTCAGGGTGTTGATAAGGTTGTTCCGGTTGATATTTACATTCCCGGTTGTCCCCCCCGTCCGGAAATGCTGGTTCACGCCATTATGATGTTGCAGGAAAAAATTATGAAGGATTCGGTGAAAGATCGACGTGATACTTTCGAAAAAGAATCGCGCCAATCCATCGTTCCAGGAACTTTGCCTGTCACTGAAGGGACTGCTTTAGAAAAAGAAATTGAAATGGAAGTTGCTGAGAACAAAGTTCCAAAACCATATACTGTTCCATCAAAACACGAAAGAAGAAGAAGTTCGTAAACTATGAGCACAGAAGCTTTAAACGACTTTGTTAATAAATTAAAAGAAGAAAATTCGGCTTGGGTGGCTGAGGTTAAAGACGCGCTTGGTGAAATCACAGTTACCGTTCCGCGTGAATCTATCGTTGATGTTTGTAGTTTTTTGAAAACCAAACACAGTTTTGATTTACTTGCCGATTTATGCGGGGCGGACAGAGGTGTTGAAGAAGACCCACGCTTTGAGGTCAATTACCATTTATTTTCAACAAAACATCATAACCGTCTGCGTTTGAAGGTTTTACTTTCCGAGGATGAGCCAAATTTAAATAGTGTCAGCTTTATTTGGAAAACAGCCAACTGGCACGAACGTGAAACTTATGATTTGGTGGGAATTATTTTTGAAGGACACCCGGATTTACGCAGAATTTTATTGCCGTCAGACTTTGACGGACACGCATTGAGAAAAGATTATCCATTGCGCGGTTATGAACCGTATAGTTTAACCTAATTTTTTATGAGCGTTGCTACCGAAAATTTAACAGGTCAGGTTGATATTCTCGATCAACCGCTTGAATCGCAAATGACGATTTCGATGGGACCGCAACATCCTTCGACTCACGGCGTTTTGCGTCTCGAACTGGTTCTTGATGGTGAATTGGTGGTCAAAACCGTTCCTGATATTGGTTATCTACATACAGGAATGGAAAAACTGTTCGAGTATAAAAAATATCAGCAAGGAATTGTCATTACTGACCGAATGGATTACTTGAATCCGTTGGGAAATAATCTGGCTTATGTAATGGCTGCGGAAAAACTCTTGCAGCTCGAAATCCCTGAACGCGCTCAAGTTATCCGCGTTATGATGTGCGAGTTGCAAAGGATTGCTTCTCACATGGTTTGGCTCGGAACGCATTGTCTTGATATTGGGGCGATGTCAGCCTTTTTCTATTGTTTCCGCCAACGTGAAAAGATTTTGAATCTAATTGAAGCAGTTTCGGGCGGAAGATTAACGCCAAGCTATTTCCGAATCGGCGGTCTGATGATGGACTTACCTGCCGGTTTTGAACGCCGCGTCAAGCAATTTTTAGACGATTTTCCTGCGGCTTTAGAAGAATTGACAACTTTAGTTAGTGATAACACTTTATGGCAAAGCCGGACTAAAGGAATTGGAATTATCAGTCCCGAGGATGCAATTGATTGGGGATTAACCGGACCTTGTTTACGAGGAAGCGGTATTGACCTAGATTTACGCCGTCATAATCCGTATTCAGGTTACGAAACCTACGATTTTGAAGTATGTGTTGAATTGGATTGCGATGTTTGGGCACGTTTCCGTGTCAGAATGCGCGAAATGTTTGAGTCCTACAAAATCATTAGACAAACCGTTGACCGTCTAAAACCGGGACCAACTAAAGCAGATGCACCAAAAGTTGTTTTGCCCGATCGTGATGATATGCGGAAACATATGGACTCGCTGATTCACCACTTTTTGATCGTGGCAGAAGGGTTTAATGTTCCTCCGGGAGAGGTTTATCACGCGATTGAGGCTTCAAAAGGCGAACTCGGCGTTTATATGAAATCGAACGGCGGACCCAAACCCGAAAGAGTTCATTTCCGTGGTCCGAGTTTTGTTAACCTTGCCGCCTTGCCCGTGATGGCAGAAGGCGAAATGGTAGCAGACGTTGTAGCTATCATTGGTTCGTTGGATATCGTTTTGGGTGAAATTGATAGATAGTTAATGGAAGAAGAAAGATTTAAATCTGAAATGATGAGATTAATGGGAACGGTCATCAATAAACTTGACCGTTTAGAATCTGATGTTTCAGGTCTTAAATCTGACGTTTCAGGTCTTAAGTCTGATGTTTCTGGTCTTAAATCCGACGTTTCAGAACTTAAATCTGATGTTTCTGGTCTTAAATCCGACGTTTCAGAACTTAAATCTGATGTTTCTGGTCTTAAATCCGACGTTTCAGAACTTAAATCTGATGTTTCTGGTCTTAAGTCTAATGTTTCAGAACTTAAGTCTGATGTTTCAGAACTTAAGTCTGATGTTTCAGAACTTAAGTCTGATGTTTCAGAACTTAAATCTGATGTTTCAGAACTTAAATTTGACGTTTCTGAAATCAAATCAGTTCAAAAAGAGCATTCTCAAATTTTACATCGTTTGGAAGCCAAAACAGACAATATTGCAACAAAAGTTTTGGAACACGAAATTCGGATAACCAAAGCAGAACAAAATATTGAAGACTTGCGTGGAGGTATCCACTAAAAATTTATGGCATCAGCAGTTGCAACAGATTTTACAAATAAAGTTCTTTTCTCTGACGAAGTTGCGGAGTTTTCGCCCGAAGTCGTCAAAGAAATGGAATCACATTTAACCAAATATCCCCCCGAAAGAAAGCGTTCGGCTTTGATTCCTTTGCTTTTCGTGATCCAGCGCGAACGCGGATACGTTGACAATCCGGGAGTAAACTTTTTGGCAAAATTTCTCGGACTGGAAGTGACAGATGTTTGGGAAACTGCAACTTTTTATTCAATGTTCAATCTGAGAAAGATTGGCAAACATCACATCCAAATTTGCAAAACGCTTTCCTGCAAAATTATGGGCGAACCCGGAATTACCGACCATATTTGTCACAAACTCGGAATTCATCCGGGCGAAACTACTGAAGATGGTAAATTTACCGTTTCGTTAGTTGAATGTTTGGGAAGTTGCGGAACAGCTCCGATGATGCAAATTGGATTCGATTATTACGAAAATTTGACACCTGAAAAGTGTGACGAAATTTTGGATAAATTAGATTAATTTGAAAATTTTAATATTTGCTAAAGCCACTTTTACAGGACTTACCGCATCAGATTTGGAAAGCAGTTCCAAAGCCGCATACTCTCCTCGCGGCAAATAATCCAAATCTATTGAGGTAAATTATGAAAAAAGCGTTTTTAGTTTTAGGTATATTGTTCTTTGTCAATTTGGTTTCTTTCGCGCAAGAGCGTGCAAATGCTTCGACTTACGGCAGCGGCGAAACAAAAGTAACTTTAGCCACCGGCGATCTGGCTTCGATTGAAGCATCCAGAGATGTAACTGAAGTTTATTTTCTGGAAGCAACCGTCTTAATGAATATCAAAGCTGATGAATATGTTGCTTCGTTTGGAGTTCAGGGAGATGGCAACACTAGTTTATTAAGTGAACAAGCTGTTGATTCTAAAATAGATGCGTTAAAATCTAAATTATCAGTAATTGGTTTGAATGAAACTTTTACTGATTTTATTAACCAAGTTCCTTATTACGAATACGATTCAACTGGAAAAACGGCAACCGAAAAGCTGAAAGGTTATAAAACGGCTAAAAATATTCTGATTCGTTTCAAAGATCGTAACGCTTTACGCCAAATCACGAATTTAGCAAATGCTTCGGGTATTTACGATTTGATCAAAATTGATTTTGTGGTCAATGATTTTGCCAATATCAAAAGCAAAATGATGAGTGAAGCAGCTAAAATTATTAAAAGTAAAGAGCAGACTTACAGTGTTTTGGGAATTTCTTTGAAACCGGTTGGAGTAGCAGCAGAAAAATTCAGAACTTATTCGCCTGAAGAACTTTATCAGGATTACACGGCTTACGAATCAGGTTCGGCACAAGGCTATCGGAAAGTAGTTCAAAAAGCCAAAGCTTCAACTTCCTTTTACAGTGGTTTTGACGGAAAAGACTTTGATTTGACCATTAACCAAAGCACTCTTGAGCCAAACGTTCAAGCCGTTATGTATCTGAAAGTGAAATACTTACCAACAGTTACACCAAAAACTGAAGTTAGTAGCGAAACGAAACCTAAATAAATGAGATCTTTTGTATTTGGAACAATTTTAGTTTTTTGTTGTTTGGGAATTGGTTGCGGTTTTCTCTCATTAGGACACGGTGTGGCGGCAGGTGAATCAATGTCGCCAACAATAAAAACAGGCGACCATTTCGGCTATGGGATTTTCAAAACAACTGAGACGGAGTTGATTAAAAGATTTGACATTATTGTTTTCAAAGTTTACGCGGGAACCGAAAAACAAATAACTCAAGATACACAATTTGTTTTTCGTGTTATCGCCCGCGAAGGTGAAAAAGTAGAGTTACGAAAAGGCAAAGTTTTTATAAATGATAAAATAATTGATGAGCCTTTTGAAAAAGTAGAATCGAACGATAATTTTGCTCCATTTATAATCCCGAAAGGCGAATATTTTGTTTTAGGAGACAATCGTCCAAACAGTTTCGACAGCAGACTTTGGAAATATAAAACTGTTAAAAGAACTGACATTATTGGAGTTGTGAGTAACATTATTCGCAAAGAAGATTACGAAAACGGAAAGCGTTGGTAATTTATGGAAATCAAAGCAATTGGTTGTGAACCATTACAATTAAAGCGTATGCACGTTAAAGACGGACACACGCTGAAAGTGTATGAAAAAACAGGCGGTTACAAATCGCTGAAAAAAGCGTTGGAAATGACGCAGGATGACATCATTAATGAGGTCAAAGCCTCTGCCTTGCGCGGACGCGGCGGCGCGGGTTTTCCGACTGGAATGAAATGGTCTTTTGTTCCCCGCCAATCGCCAAAACCTAAATATGTGGTTTGCAATGCGGACGAATCCGAACCCGGAACATTCAAAGACCGTTATTTACTGGAACGCGATCCGCATGCTTTGATTGAAGGAATGCTGATTGCGGCTTTCGCGCTCGGTTCAGAATGCTGTTATATCTATTTTCGTGGTGAATACAATTATTTGATTGACATAATGGACAAAGCCATCGAAGAAGCCCGCAAAGCAAATCTCGTTGGCAAAAACATTTTGGGAAGCGGATTTAATTGTGAAGTTTTCACACAAACAGGCGCAGGTGCATACATTTGCGGTGAAGAAACCGCTTTGCTTTCATCACTTGAAGGCTATCGCGGACATCCCCGAATGAAACCGCCGTTTCCTGCAATCGAAGGTCTTTACGCTTGTCCAACCGTTGTCAACAATGTCGAAACTTTGACCGCCGTTCCGCAAATTATCGAAATGGGCGGAGAAAATTGGCGCAATCTTGGCACGGAAAAATCAGGCGGCACAAAACTTTGGAGTGTTTCAGGTCACGTCAAAAAGCCCGGGGTTTATGAGCTTCCGATGGGCTATTCCAACCTTGAAAAATTTATTTTGGAAGACTGCGGCGGAATGCTTCATGATGACAAAAAATTGAAAGCCTGTATCCCCGGCGGCTCATCTGTCTACATTATGAATGCCGAACAAATCATCGGTAAAAATGTTTTGATGGATTACGAAGGTTTAGTTGCGGCTGGTTCTTCGGTTGGTTCGGGCGGTTTTATCGTGATGGACGAAACCGTTGATGTAATGGAATCAACTAAAAACTTAATCGAATTTTACAAGCACGAAAGCTGCGGTTGGTGCACTCCCTGTCGCGAAGGAACGGATTGGCTGAACAAAATTCTGAAACGGATTTCCGAAGGCAATGGTCGCCCCGAAGATGCACAATTGATGCTTGATATTTGCGACAACATTGAAGGCAAATCTTTCTGTCCGCTGGGCGATGCCGCCGCGTGGCCAGTTCAGAGCGCAATTAAACGATTCCCGGAAGATTTTAAAAACTGGTTGTTTAGAAACACCAACGGAAACTAAATTAAATTTGAGGTAAATTATTATGGGTAAAGGCGATAAACGAACACGTCGGGGTAAAATTTTTGCCGGAAGTTTCGGTAAATCACGTCCGAAAAGCAAAAAGAAAGCGACTGTGGCTGTGACAAAAGAAGAGAAAAAAGACGAATAACTTTAATTAACCTAAGTTTTACATAAATTTAAATGTCAGAAGAACTTATCAAAGTTACAATTAACGGAACGGAATACGAAGTCGAAAAGGGCAGACGTTTAATCGAAGTTTGCAATGAAAACGGCTGCAATATTCCTTCATTTTGCTACTACAGCGATTTGCAGGTGCAAGCCTCGTGCCGGATGTGTTTGGTTCGCATTGATAAAATGCCGAAACTTCAAACTTCCTGCACTATTAACTGCACAGACGGGATGGTGGTTACAACCAATACCGAAGAAATTGCCAAAGCTCAACGGGCAATGTCTGAATTTTTATTGGCGAATCATCCTTTGGATTGTCCGGTTTGCGACCGTGGCGGCGAATGCGATTTGCAGGAAACCGTGATGTCGGCAGGTAACGTCGAAGAACGTTTTCACGAACCAAAAAATTCTTTTGCTGAAAAATTCCTGTCTCCGATGGTTGCCAACGACCAGCAACGCTGTATTTTGTGCAAACGATGCACTCGTGTTTGTGACGAATGGATGGGCGAAACCGTAATTGAAGCCGGAAATCGCGGTGTCAATACGGTTATTGGAACTTACGGCGGCTGGCTGAATTGCTCGCAATGCGGAAACTGCGTCGAAGTTTGCCCTACCGGAACTTTGCTGGATGCAGTCTATCGTCACGAAACGCGCCCCTGGGAATTGGAAAGAACCGTTTCAACTGATGTTTACAGTTCAGATGGAATGCAATTGAGCATCGGTTCACGCGGCGGCAAAGTTCATCGGATTGTAGCGCGTGACCGTTATGTGAACGGCTTGAATGGCGAGTTTTTGGATGTCAAAGCCCGTTTCGGACACGAATTTGTCAATCACCCTGACCGCATCAAAACTCCTTTAATTCGTTATAAAAAAGGCGGAAAAGCAATTCCGGCAACTTGGGATGATGCGATTAGTTTTGTCGCTGATAAATTGAAAGACTCAAAAAATGTTGGGGTTGTAGCCAGCCCAAGATTGACCAATGAATCAATTTTCACGCTCAAACGATTGGCAACAGAGGCATTAAATTCAGATAATTACGCGGTTTCCGATGCTTATAATTTAGCTCCGTTTTTTGATAATTTGTCTGCCCCGCTTTGCAACCATAAGGAAATCAGATATGCCAAAACAATTTTGTTGATTGGCGGCGAACCGGAAGAAGAACAAACTTATACCGCCAAACAAATGCGTCAGGCGGTCAGAAACGGCGGCGCGAAATTAATAATCGTCAACGATACCCCGATCAATTTGATCAAATCCGCCACGCAGTTTGTTCACGTCAACAAAGGCAGTTACGAAGCTTTCGTGTTAGCTTTATTAGATAAGAAAAATGATAAAGTTTCGGCGAAAAAACTTGGAGTTGATAAAGCCGAATTAGAAAAAGTCCGCGTAACGATTGCCGCCACCGAAGGCGATTTTATCATTATGTTCGGCGGAGATTTATCGGCAGAAGCGCAAGCAGTTTTAGCAAATTCGGCAGAAAAATTTGCTTCGGATAAATGCAAAGTTTTGTATCATCCGTTACCGCTTTACAATAATTCGGTTGGCGCAAACGACGTAATGCAAGGCAAAAAATCGCTGGGCGAAGTTTTGAAAGAATCAAAATCTTTTATCATCGGCGGCAGCTTGCAAGACGCTAATATATTGGAAGAAAAGGATTTCGTAGTTGCATTTGAACTTTTTGAAACCGAAACAACCGATAAAGCGGATGTAATTTTGCCAGCCGCGAGCTTTGCTGAAGTTGACGGAACTTACACCAACAACGCCGGAAATGTTCAGCGTGTCCGCAAAGCGATCGATTTCGTCAATCAATCAAAACCGGATTGGTTGATTGCTGATGCTATTGCAAAAGAATTAGGCGTTGATTTTGGTTATCAAAGTTCGGCTTCGGCAGTTTTCAAAGCCATTGCCGATAGCGTTCCCGCTTATGAAGGTTTGCGTTACCCGGCACTTAAAAATGAATCGAAACCCGTTCAAGCCAAACACACAATTCATTCCGCAAAAGATTTGTCCAATGAAATCAAGGCTTTAACGGAACGAGTCGAAGCTTTGGCAGGCGAAACAAATAAAAACAATGAAACTCCGCGAATTGGTCATAAACTGCATCGTTTAACCACTTTAACAAGCAGGACTCCGCAGTTTCACCTTTTGGCAAACGGCAATCCGAAACCGGAAAATCTGCACGTTTCGCCATTAAAACAGTTTGATACAGACGGCAAGGCAGTTGCCGCAAGTTAAGAAATGGAACAAGTTATTAAAACAGTTTTTCCAATTGTTGTCCTTTTTGCCGGAGCCACCGTAGCATTTGGTGCGGTTATGGGTGTAGTTGCATACACTGTTTTGGCAGAACGCAAGGTTTTAGGTTGGCTTCAGGGTCGTATCGGTCCAAACCGTGTCGGACCGTGGGGAGTCCTGCAACCGTTTGCTGATTTGTTCAAATTTATTTTCAAAGAAGATATTGCACCGGATAAATCAACTAAATTTGTTTACTATCTTGCACCAATCGTGGCAGTTACTGCCGCTTTGATTCCAATGGTCGTCTATCCGTTCGGTCCGCCGATTATTTCGGTTGACTGGAGTTTTCTGCCATTTGGATTGGGAGAAGGAATTAGCAGACTTCCGTTGGTGTTAGCCCAAATTGACGTAGGCGTTTTATTTGTTTTAGGAGTTACTTCTGTCGGTGTTTACGGCATTGCTTTGGCAGGATGGTCATCAAACTCAAAATACAGTTTGATGGGCGGATTACGCTCTTCCGCGCAAATGATTTCGTATGAATTGGCAATGGGAGCTTCTGTTTTGGGTGTAGTGATGTTGTCGGGTAGTTTGAATTTATCAGACATTATTTGTGCCCAAATTTACTCCCCTTATAAATGGTTCATTATCCCGCAATTCATTGGATTTCTTGTCTTTCTGATTTCGGCATTTGCTGAAACCAACCGTGTTCCTTTTGACTTGCCCGAAGCTGAAACCGAGCTTGTCGCAGGTTTCCATACTGAATATTCAGCTTTGAAATTTGCCTTATTTTTTATGGCTGAATATGTAAATATGTTCACGGTTTCGGTAATGTGCGTCACGCTCTTTCTGGGGGGCTGGTATGTGCCTGGATTAAGTCATATTTTTCAATTCGGCACAATTCCTTATGCCTTAATTAGTGTGGGAGCTTTTTTCCTGAAAATCTTCTTATTCTTGTTCTTATATATCTGGATTCGCGGAACTTTGCCGCGTTTCAGATTTGACCAGTTGATGAGTTTCGGTTGGAAATTCCTGCTTCCTGTAGCAATCGCAAACGTCATTTTAACCATCGTTGCTATTTGGGCTTGGAATGTAATGGGTTGGAGTCAAGCTGTGCCTTGTAGCAATTAATAAAAAATAATGGTATCACCTGTTTCTTTACTATTTTTTATGTTCGCCGGACTGGCAATAGCCTGTTCGATTTCAATGGTTTATCATAAAAACCCATTGTATAGTGCGATTTCTTTAGTTGGCGTATTTATTTCATTGGCTTGTATTTACGTGACACTTGCCGCTCCATTTATTGCTGCCGTTCAGGTTTTGGTTTATGCGGGTGCGATCATGGTTTTGGTGGTGTTCGTAATTATGCTTTTGAATTTGGATGAAGATAAGCCGCTAACAAATTTGCGTTATTTATATGCTGTAGGGGCGGTTTTAGGCATGACTTTGTTGGCACAAACGTTTTTTATTTTTTATGCCGTCACCAAAACCCCAAATACTCCGGTAGAAAACTCTACCGCCGGATTAACCCTAAATATTGGTAAGTCAATGTATACCGAATATTTATTACCGGTTGAAATTGTTGGAATTTTATTGTTAATGGCAATTGTTGGAGCGGTTATTATGTCGCGCCGTTTGAGCCAACCGCAAATTGAATTAGTTAAAGCCAAAGAAGATTTTGAGGCATATCAGGAAAGACACGATTACTAAAGGCAAAAGGCAAAAGGTATAAGGCAAAACTGCCACTGCCAGCCGCTACTGCCGACTGATTTTATGGAACCGAATTTAGCTACATATTTAGGACTTTCAGGCATCCTGTTCACAATCGGAGCAGTTGGAGTCATTTACAAACGTAATGCAATTGGAATGTTTATGTGTATCGAATTAATGCTTAATGCAGTAAATCTAACTTTTGTAGCATTTGCGCGATATTATGGCGATGTCACCGGACAGCTTTTCGTTTTTATGGTAATGGCGGTTGCGGCTTGCGAAGCGGCAATCGGACTTGGAATTTTCATCTCGTTTTTCCGTAACAAGATTTCGGTTGATGTTGATGATGCAAGTATTTTGAAAAATTAGATTTATGTCCATTAGTGTTCGCCGTGCAGTTTTTGAAGATGCGCGAACAATCGCTGAATATGCTATAAAACTTTTTATTCAGCACCAAAACTATAATCCGCAACGATTTACGATGTTCGCTACTCAGGAAAGTGCGGAATGGTTTTACGGCAATTAAACCAAAGCTGAAGATGCTGTCGTTCTGGTTGCCGAAATTGAAGAAAAAATTGTCGGCTTTGCTTATCTCCAGTTTGAAGAAAGGAATTATGCCGATTTGCTCGAAAATGCAGTTTGGCTTCATGACATTTATGTGGATGAAGCGGCTCGCGGTCACAACGCCGGAAAGGTTTTAGTTGAGGAATCAATCAAAATTGCTAAAGAATTCGGTGCAGATAAGATAATTTTGACCGCCGCTTTTCAAAACGAATTAGCCAAAAAGTTTTTTGAGCACAATGGTTTTACAACAACAATGGTCGAAATGATGTTTGATTTGACCAAAATAAAAGATAATGACTGAAAACAATCTTTTAAGTCTAATAATTTTTGCCCCGTTGTTTGGTGCCGCACTTAATTGGGTGGTTGGCGGGAAATTAAAAAACGAACTTTTTAGCGGTGCAGTTGCTTGCGGAACTATTGCGGTTTCCTGCATTGTAGCGTTTTACATTGCTTTTTTTGCAGATGGCGGCGCAATGTTTGCAGATAAACCAACTTTGGATCATCTTTGGACGTGGATTCAGGTTGGCAATTTTCGAGCAGACTTCGGCTTGGGAATGGATCATCTTTCGGCTATTTATGCCTGTTTCATTACTTTTGTCGGCTTATTGATTCATATTTTCGCGACCGGCTATATGCACGGCGATTCAGGCTTTTACCGATTTTTCGCTTATCTCAACCTCTTTATGTTCTCAATGCTGACGCTCATTCTGGCAGATAATTTTCTGCTGATGTTCGTTGGCTGGGAAGGTGTTGGACTTTGTTCGTATTTGCTGATTGGTTATTACATTAAGAAAGATGAAGCTCGTGTAGCCGCGAAAAAAGCGTTTGTCGCTAACAGAATTGGTGACTGGGGCGTGATTATGGGAGTCTTTTTGCTCTTCACGCTGACTGGTTCGATTTCTTTTTATGACAAGGTTGTTGACGGTGAAAAAGTTAATTCAGCTTTGAATATTGCTTCGGCAATGTCGGCTGATCCTTTCACTTGGGGCGCGATTGTCGCCGGCGGATTAACCTCTGTTGCAGTTCTTTTATTTATCGGCGCAACTGGAAAATCAGCGCAAATTCCTTTGTTTGTTTGGTTGCCGGATGCAATGGCGGGTCCGACTCCGGTTTCCGCGCTTATTCACGCTGCTACAATGGTTACAGCCGGAGTTTATATGGTTGTCCGTTGCAACGGAATTTATCAAAACGCTCCGACTGCGATGTTTATCGTTGCCATCATCGGATGTGCCACGGCGATTTTTGCGGCAACAATCGGTTTGGCTCAGAACGATATTAAAAAAGTTCTGGCTTATTCGACGGTTTCTCAGCTTGGTTATATGTTTCTGGCGTGTGGAGTTGGTGCGTTTGTCGCGGCGATTTTCCACGTTATGACTCACGCCTTTTTCAAAGCCCTGTTATTCCTCGGTTCGGGTTCGGTCATTCACGGAATGCACCACGAACAGGATATGCGGAAAATGGGTAATTTGAAAAAATATATGCCAATTACCTTCATTACTATGATGACGGGTTGGTTGGCGATCTGCGGAATTCCGATTTGGGCGGGTTTCTTCTCAAAAGACGAAATTTTATACAAAACTTTTGCCACGCACGCCTCTGCTTCTCAAGCTACGCTTTTTGGTCAGCCTGTTAATATGATTTTGTGGGTTTTCGGTTTGATAACAGCCGTAATGACCGCAGTTTATATGACGCGGATGATGTGGATGACATTTTTCGGCAACGAAAGATTTCACGATGAAGCGGATGTTCATGCCTACGCCGAGCACGGTCACGATGACGATCACGTGCACGATTCGCACGATGATGATGACGAAGAAGAACATCATCACGCTTTACAGCACGATTTCAAACCGCACGAATCGCCTTGGACAATGACTGCTCCTTTGGTAATTTTAGCAGTTCTTTCAACTCTCGGCGGATTGGTAGGCATTCCCTACGCCATGAGTTCGATTTTCGGTGCAGGAGATGTCAATAAATTTGAGCATATTCTTGAGCCTGTGATTGCCAAAAAAGGCGAACACGAAGCAGAAAAGAAAGAAGCAAAACATTTCTTCCAAGCAGCACAGCCCGCAAAAGAAAAAGCGGGTGAACATTCTGAAACAAAAACTGAAAAAGCGGGTGAATCAAAAACCGCTGAACATGCTGAACATAGCCCTGAAGAAATTTGGACGGAACAAAAATTAGCCGGTTTATCTGTTCTTTTAGCCGGCTTAGGTATTTTTATTGGCTGGTTTATGTTCAAAGACAATCCCTTGCGGAAAATGCCTAAATTACTGGAAAACAAATGGTATATTGATGAAATTTACAACAAATTCATCATTGATCCGATTACCAATTTTTCACGCAAAGGACTTTGGCAAGGATTCGATTTGGGTGTCATTGACGGAATTGTTCACGGCGTTGGACAATTTGTCACGGCAATCGGCTCAATTGCCAGAAGTTTCCAAGTTGGTTTTGTCAGAAGCTACGCAGCATTTATTTTGCTCGGCGCGTTGATTGTGCTTGGCTACTTTATTTACTACGGATTAAAACTTGTAGGTTAAAATGAATTATATCACTGAAAATCTTTTAACGATTTTAATTTTATTGCCGGTTTTTGGCGCAATTTCGGTTCTCGGACATTCGATGTTCTGGAAGAACGAAAGCCAAGCCAAATGGATTACACTCTTTTGGGTAGTGGTAAATTTTGTCATTTCCCTACTTCTTTTCGGAAGCTCACAGCTTTCGGCAAACGGATTCTATTTTGAAAAAAATGTTCCTTGGATAGAAGCGATCAACACTAATTATCACGTTGGCGTTGACGGATTAAGTTTTTGGCTGGTCATTTTAACGACCTTTATCATGCCGATTGCGATAATTTCTACTTGGGGTGCGGTTGAAAAACGCCACACCGCTTTTTATGTTTTCCTTCTTTTGCTTGAAAGCGCAATGATTGGCGTTTTTGTTTCACTCGACCTGCTTGTTTTCTACCTTTTCTTTGAAGCATCACTCGTTCCAATGTTTTTCCTGATCGGAATTTGGGGCGGCGCAAACCGTATCTATTCGGCAGTTAAATTCTTTATTTACACCGCATTGGGAAGTTTACTGATGTTGGTGGCAATTATTGCTTTGTATTACATTTATGCTGCCAAAATGGGAACCGCCGGAACATTCGATTATGTTTTGTTGGTCAATGCCGCTAAATTAGGGAATTTGGACTTGGTCGGAACAACCGGAACACTTTTATTTTTTGCCTTTGCGTTGGCATTTTCGATTAAAGTTCCATTGTTTCCGGTTCACACTTGGCTGCCGGACGCACACACAGACGCGCCCACTGCCGGTTCGGTAATTTTGGCGGCAGTTCTCTTAAAAATGGGAACTTACGGGTTGATGCGTTTTAACTTTACTCTGTTCCCCGAAGCCTCCAGAGAATTCGCTCCGATTTTCATTACCTTAGCGGTTATAGGAATTATTTATGGCGCATTAGTGGCGATGGTTCAAACCGATGTCAAGCGTCTGGTTGCCTACTCATCCGTTTCACACATGGGTTTTGTAATTTTGGGAATGTTTTCATTCACCGAACAAGGAATGCAGGGCGCACTTTATCAAATGTTGAATCATGGTGTTTCAACTGGCGCATTGTTCCTTTTGGTCGGATTCATTTATGAACGCCGACATACCCGCGCAATTTCGGACTTTGGCGGATTGGCAAACTCAATGCCATTGTATGCAACTCTGTTTGTTTTTACGGCAATGTCATCGGTCGGACTTCCTTTTTTGAACGGATTCGTGGGCGAATTTTTGATTATGCTCGGAATGTGGAAATCACATGCTTTGACCATTACGAGTTCAGTTAATTGGAATTATGTTGCCACCATGTTTGCCGGAACGGGCGTAATTTTTGCTGCGGTCTATTTGTTATGGATGATTCAGCGGGTTTTCTTTGGCAAAATTACAAATGCTAAGAACAAAGGTTTATCCGATCTGTCGTGGCGCGAAATCGGTTTACTCGCACCGTTACTCTTTTTGATGGTTTATATGGGCGTTTACCCGACTCCGTTTTTGAATAAAGCCAAAGAAACCGTAGTTTCTATTCAGCAAAGAGTAGTTGGCGGCGAAAAAGGCGGTAGCTTTGAGAAAGCAGAAGTTAAAACTGAAAATCAGTTGAAGCATTAAAGATGAAGCGTTGGCTTTTATCAATTTTGATTTTATTGACAAGTTGCGTTTCGATTTATTCGCAAAATCAGCCGCCCGATTACGACACGAATCAGTTTCGTGAATCACGGAATAAAGATTTTAAGAATCCTGATCTGTCCCCCCTTTTGTCGCAGGATTTAGCGAATTTCAAGGAATTAGATTTTTTTGCTTTTGATGCTAATTATAGAATCAAAGCAGTTTTTGAAAAAACGGTTGAAAAGAAATATTTTTTGATGCCGACTACTCAAGGAGAGTCGCGTAAGTATTTGAAAATCGGCGATTTTTCATTCAAGCTAAACGGAATTGATCATACCTTGGGAGCATATTTCTATGAATTTCCGCCCGATCATCCGCGAGCTAAAGAAGAAATCAGAGATGTTTTTGTTCCGTTCAAAGATTTAACCAACGGCAAAGAAACATATTCGGCAGGACGTTATCTTTATGTTCGTCTTCCAAAAGAAGGAACGGAAACCATCATAGATTTTAATTTGACCTATAATCCGTCCTGCGCGTATGGAAACGAAAGATTTTCGTGCACGCTTCCGCCGAAAGAGAATTTTTTGCAAGTTGAAATCAAAGCAGGCGAAAAGAAATTTGTTTCGCTAAATGAAAAATCAACGCATTAAAAGTTAAAAATGAATACGATTTTATTACAAGTTGTTAATCCAAACGTCAATGTAACCAGCATTTTGCCCGAAGTAATAGTGGCTGTTGCGGGAACCCTCGTAATGATCTATGACTGTTTCGCTCCGAAGCAAAAAATTGTCACGGGCGCGATTTCATTGGTTGGATTAATTTTGGCGACAATTGCGTTATTCGCTTTGTGGTCAGGAAGTTATGATTTTGCCAATGCCTGGAACGGAATGGTTGCATTTGACAATCTGCGGGTTAGTTTTACCCTCGTTATGCTGTTCGTTTCGGCAATGACGATTTTGATTTCGACGGTTTGGACTGAACGCGAAGATGTTCCGATTGGCGAATACCATTCGCTTTTACTTTTTGCGACAGTGGGGATGATGTTTATGGCTTCGGGAAATGATATGGTTATCCTTTTCTTAGGCTTGGAAACCCTGTCGCTTTCGACATATGTCATGGCTGGGCTTCGCAAAAGTGATTTGAAATCAAACGAATCTGCATTGAAATATTTCATTCTCGGGTCTTTTGCCTCGGCTTTTTTACTCTATGGTATGGCGTTGATTTACGGCGCAACCGCTTCTACCAACATTACCGAAATTGCCGCTAAAATAGGAACGGCAAACTTCCCTGCTTTACTTTTGGCAGGCGGCGCGATGTTGTTAATCGGATTCGGTTTCAAAATTGCCACTGTTCCTTTCCACGTTTGGACACCTGACGTTTACGAGGGCGCACCAACTCCGGTTACTGCATTTATGGCAGCAGGACCAAAAGCTGCCGGATTTGCGTCATTTTTGCGGGTTTTCGTGCTTGGATTTCCGGTTGTTGCAGGAGCAACTGCGACAAATTATTTACACGGCTCTTGGGTATCAGCTTTGGCTTTAATGGCAATGCTAACCATGATCGTGGGTAATGTAGCCGCCATTTTACAGAATAATGTCAAAAGAATGCTAGCTTATTCTTCAATTGCCCACGCCGGTTATGCTTTAGTTGGATTTGTCGGTGCAGGTGTAGCTAAAACTTCCGAAGCACGAGATGGAGCTATCAATGCGGTTGCATTTTATCTATTGACATACGCCGTAACAAATCTTGGAGCATTTGCGGTTGTGACATTATTGGGTGAGAAGAACGACCGGCGCACCGAATTTGAAGATTACAACGGGATTGGGTTCAAAGCCCCGGTTTTATCATTTACCCTTTCGTTGTTTATGTTAAGCTTTTTGGGATTGCCTTTGACCGCCGGATTTATCGGTAAAATCCTGGTATTTGGTCCGGCAATTCAGTCCGGCGAACCGCTTTTGACTGTAATGGTGGTGGTTGCGGTTATTTGCACTGCAATTTCTGCCTATTATTATTTGAGATTAATTGTGGTAATGTTCTTCAAGGAAAGACTGACCGAATGGACGGAACCAAAAATTCCTATTACCTTAGCCACTGTTTTAATTATTACCGTGATCGGTGTTTTCGGATTGGGTTTGTTCAGTGATAGGGTTTTGAGTATTTTCAAAACCTCTCCCACTGCTACAAAAGCTCAATTGAAATAATTTTCAACTAAATGTTTCGGGAAATTGAGATTGAAAATTGGAAACGGAAAAGCACTTTTGAGTTTTTCCTAAATTTTGAAAATCCGTTTTTCAATCTCACTGCACCGCTTGATGTAACAAATCTCCATCAATTCTGCAAAACCCATCAACTTTCTTTTTCGCTCGCCAGTCTTTTTTATTCTATTCAAACAGTTAACCAAATACCCGAGTTTCGCCTTCGATTGGTGGGCGAAAAACTCATTGAATATAAAAAGATTCACGCTACTCAAACGATTTTGAACGAGGATGAAACCTTTTCCTTTTGTTATTTTGAACTAATGGAAAATGTTTTTGAGTTTGATAAAGCAGGCAAAAAATCAATTGAGAAATATAAACAATTAAAGACGTTTGATGTTGAAGCAGATCGGCTTGATTTAATTTATTATTCAACAATTCCCTGGGTGGCGTTCACAGGTTACAAAAATGCCACTCGCCTTGATTTTTCACGCACCGTTCCGCGAATTGTTTCCGGCAAATTATTTGAGGAAAACGGGAAAATGAAGCTGCCGCATTCAGTTGAGGGGCATCATTCAATGATGGACGGCATTCACGTCGGAAAATATTTTAATCAGCTGCAGGAAAAACTAGATAATCTTTTTTAATTTTTTTCATGCGGAAAAATAAGGTTATTCGACATATTTGCTAATTGTGTTAATCTTTATTTGGCAGTAATTTTTATGGAAATTGCGCTGGAAATCAAAGAAAAACTTGAAGAAACGTGGCTGGCGAATATTTATCGTGAAAAAATCCGCACTTTGCGCACCCGCGCCTATACCCTTTCAATCCCCGAGCGCGAAAATTCTGCTGAAATTCAACACACTTTACTTGGAGTCGAGTTAAAAGTCGGGAATATTCGGCTGGCTTGTCCTGATTTATCTACTGCACGGTATTTGCAGGTTTTTGCGCGGCTTGGCTGTCAAGAAATTGCGATTCCATACGATATTACTAAAATTTCGACTTTAGCTGATGAACTGGAATCCTCGTGGCAGCAGATCTTATTGCATTTTGAAGAAAGAACTTCGGGTAAATTACCCTCTGCAATTGGACGAATGCGGTCGAATCTGGTTAAGGAAATTCGGGCTGAATTAGACGAAATCGGAGCCGGGGAAAAAATGCCGCAGTTCAAGCAAAGCACCAAGCAAAGAGTCTAATCGGTTTGGGGAGTTATGAATTTTGTGTTAAATTATTTATGTTCCCTCGATCATTTTGAAGAATTATGCTAGATGCCGGAAAGACACGAACCGAAGTAAACAAGCTTCCATTCCCTTTTAACAATCGACCTTTTTGCCATTACGAACCAATCGAACAAAAGATTGATTACGCAAAAGTATTGATTGTCAATAACCTTTTGCGCTATCAGGAAGATATGTCGGAACTGGCACGTAAGGAATGGGGAGAAAATGCGGAATCAAAACTTACTTTTGAGCGTAATATTTCCTCAATGGCATTAAATAATATCGCGCAAAATATCAAAAGATTAGTTAAACAACCAAAAACTTTAACAGTTCACCTGTCAGAACTTGCTGAAGCAGCCCGCGATTTTAATCCCGATGCGATCGTTTTGAGCGGAACCCTTTCAGATTTTGATTATTACAATCCTCAACTGCTTGAACATTTCAAGGAATTTATTACAAAAACAGAGATTCCGGTGCTGGGAATTTGCGGCGGGCATCAATTGATCGGTGTTGCTTTTGGAAACAAACTTTCGACCCTTGATAATCTTGATCCCTGGCAAAAACGCGGAAATCGAATTGTTGAATATCAATATCGTTTTATTAAAATAGTTGACCAATCCGATCCGATTTTTGCAGGTGTCAAGGATAAGGAATCAGGCATTTGGCAGGATTATACCAAAGAGGCTGATATTTTACGGGTTTGGCAAAATCACGGTTTGAAGGTCCACGGAGTTCCCCACGGGTTCAAACTTTTGGCTACTGCTTATCTTTGCAAAAATCAAATGATGGTCAAACGAACTGACAATCAATTGATCTACACAGTTCAATTCCATTTGGAAAAATCCTTTGAAGATTGGAGCAAAAATCCGACCCGATGGGAACATCCGAACGAATCCCGCGACGGAAGGATCTTGTTTGAAAACTTCCTCAAATTAGCTTTAGAAAAAAGGCATTCCAATTAATTTTCGATCTCGTTATTCTTTTTTTCCTTCGCGACCGTTTGTTTATGGTCTATTGGCGGCTGCTCATTTTCGACTTCTGATTTGCTCTCACGCGTTTCAGTTGAGGGTTGTTCCGGCAATTTATTGGGATCAAACCTCGGATCAGGAATTTTCGGAAGTGATTGTGTATTATTCACAATAGTCGGAGTTGAATTTTCTCTTTTAATTGCATTTATTCCAACTTTTGAGGCAATTTCATTACTGGAAGCAGTTACGATTTTATTTACATCATCAACTTCCAATTTTTTATGCTCATTGTTATGTCCGTAAACTATTGCTTCCTTAGTTCCATCTGTAGTTTCGGTAATAATCATCAATTTTAAGTTTGGATGATTAAAAAAATATCTGGTTATGGTTTTATTACCGTAACCATCATAGGAAACACGAACACTTGAGCCGTCCTTATCTGTGTAGTTTTGATCTTTGGGTTGTTCGCCAAAAGTGGATAATTGTCTGTTTTTTTCTTCGATTTTTGAGTCATCAAAAACTACTTCATTGCCTTTTTTCCCATCCTCAATCTTAAAATTGGGCATATTTATGGTATTGTCGTGATCTTTTGTCAGACTGCAGGAGGAAAAAAGGCAGACCATTGAAATTGTTAAGATTAATAAGGCTATTATTTTCATTTTTAAGATTCGGGTTATTATTGTTTTTTTATTTTTCTGCAATTCCAATGACAAAATTACTGACAGCAGTCATTCCGTTTGCCACACTATTGGAGTCATAGGTAAGTTGAGAAATACCTCCGCCTGACATATCGTATTTGGGCGGTAAAAATGCTCCTGTGGGCGATGCGTAGGGTGCGACCACCATATTTCCCTGAATAATTCCGTTGCCTCCGCCTCTGCGGTCAACCCCACCTGCCCCGGTTACAATAATCATTCCTTTAAAACTAAAAGCTCCGTGAAGCGTTAATTTTCCTGTGACAATTAAAATTCCGCCGCCATCTGCGCGAACAGCATAATCGCCATCAATGAATGTTATTCCTTTTCCGGTTGCATAACTCCCGGCATTAGAAGGACCTTCCCCTGAATTATAATAATTTCCCGATGCTTTAGCTGTTTGTTTTAGACTTTGAATTGTCGCGTCCAAATATGCGGGTGACCATAACCATTGCGGTAATTCTGCACTGACGTTGGCGGGTGTTCCAAATACATCAGCTTTTCTTCCGGTCGTGGCGAAAGCGGTATTTACAGCATTTAAGTTGGGATCATTATCCGTTCCAACCGGTGGGATAATTACGTTTGAGGCTACATCATCACCTGAATAAGTAACATTTTGTGATTGCCCCGGGTCAAAGACAAAACCGGTTGATGAACCGATCAAACAAAGTGTTGCCGGAGCTGTCAGTCCGTTGAAAAAGTTTTTCTGAATGATTGCCTCCAGTTCTTTTTTTGAACCGCGCGGACCGTAACCTGTAGCTTTAATTAGAATCCGAATCGGTTCGACCGGAGAAATCGTTACATTTACCGGATTTGAACCAATAACCGGATTTACTGTATAACCGCTTGGGCTTGAGGTAGAAGTTCCGCCGGTCATTGTAATTGAGCTTCCCATTAGCACAAAAACAGGAGAATCGTAAAATAAAGTTACTCCGTTCATTGATGAGGAGGTAATGGTTGTGGCTATCGCATTTCCTGATCCATCCCTTGGAAGTTTTAAATAGCCTCGCACAACCCGAACCGCTTCGTAGGGATCCTGCATATTGTAAACTATCTCAAATCTAATGTCAGAGGTGAGAGTTGCCCCGGTTCCGGTGACACTGATGTTAAATGTTCCAATATTTGTATTAACTGTGTCACCTGTGATAGATAAAACGGAACTGCTTTTAGGCGTGTAAGAAAAGGTTACTGTATTTCCACTTGAACCAATGGTTTTTGAGGTAGTATTACCCGTGTCTATTCTACCTTGAGTATAGAAGGAAACTACATTCCCGGTATAATCGGGATCGTTTAATTGGAGACTGAAAGCCGATCCCGTTCTTGGCGCATAAGTTGCGGCATTTCCAACAATTACGCGATCCGAATAAGCCGAATCATATTGAATCCAACGTGATAAACGTGGGACGGTGCTGGTGTCACTTGATAAGTTTGAACTGGATAATTTTAATGCCTTGGAATAATTAATTAGGTTCGAAGGGTCCGAATTTGATTGCGAATTGTTTAGCAGATTTGCATTGGCATAGGCATCTCTGTTCCCACGCAAGACATTAACGGCAGTTTGGATCCCGTTCTCCGCTGCCACATAAGCCTGTTCTTCAGAAAGAGCATCGGTTACATTTGACGCGTTAATTGAGGATTCCAAAATAAGCCCTGCACTCGCTACGAGCAAAATCAAACTGATCATTAAAACAGTGACTAATGCCGCCCCTTTTTCGCCATTTCTTTTCTTTAAATCTACCTTTTTCATAACCCCTCTAATATTGACTCATCATATAATCCGAATTTCGCAAGGTAACTTCGGAATTTAAAGTAACGGTTCGATTTGTCGGCTGCCCCTGCACTTCACCTAATTTAACAGTTACGGTAATTTTGACCCGGCTGGTATTTTCGGTTGGTGTATCCGTTATAGTTGGTGTCGAGTTGCTTCCGGTGTAATTGTAATATTGAAAAGTAACGCTGCTTATCTGGTTAACCAGATAGGTTGTGCTTGGCGATTGGGCAGGATCATGTCGAACGATTGATTGGGCGCCGGAATCATAATAATAGGTCACATCTTCACCCACATCGCTGGTAGTTGTATTTGTATTTACAACATTACATCTGATTCTTAATTTGGTTGAATTTGAATCTGCTAACACGATCCCGTTATTGTGAACGGTGTCATAATCATTTTGCGACAGTCCATAACCCGAATTTGAGATTTCACGTGACATAACATTAAGTGCTGCCTGAGCAGAGGTTAAGGCATCAGTGCGGCTGCTTTCACGGCTTCGCACTCCCAATGCCCGGCTAAATAAAACTGAAACAGCCGCCATAGTCACTAAAATAACTCCCATCGCCACCAACATTTCGATAAGAGTAAAACCTTTTTCGTTTTTCCTTTTTTGAGTTTTTTTCATGGTTTTAATTCCCCCTGACTCGGCGTAAAGTAACCGATGAAACAACCGAGGTTTGCCAACTTTCCACTTTATTGGTTGGTGACACTGTGATGGTTATCTCTTTTAATGTTTTAGTAGTATCAACCTGAGTTCCAGTGGTTAATGGATCATCATCAATCGTTACTTCAACTTTAAAGTTCGTTCCGTCAGAAGAAGTTGCATATTGTGCCGCTTTGGTTCCGCCCAATAACGCGTCGTCAGTTACCGTCGGAGTAAACTTGTAACTTCGGTATAATTCAATTTGTTTTTGTAAAACAGAAAGGCATTGGCTTCGTTTGTTATTTCCTGAGTTGAAAACGATTGAGTAGGTAAAGGCAGAAAATACACTTAACAGCACAACCAGCATAATCACTGTTGCAACTGTTGCTTCAAGAAGAGAAAAGCCATCTTCATTTTTATTTTTTTTATGTAGATTCTTCATAAAATTTCAAAATTAAGCAAATTCGGTTTATTGACACTTCCCATTTGCTGAATTAACAGTTCTACCCTGATCACAATTACAGGTTGCCGGATTTCCAACTACCTGATTCTTTACACAAGAAGTCAAAATATTTGGTGTTGGCGTCGGCGTCGGAATCGGAGTCGGTGCGGGTGTCGGTGTTGGTGCCGGTGTTGCAGTTGGTGTCGGAGTTGGCGTTGGTGTCGGAGTTGGCGTTGCCGTTGCCGTCGGTGTAGGTGTTGCCGTAACAGTCGCTGTCGGGGTTGGGGTAGCTGTTGCAGTTTGAGTTGGTGTCGGGGTTGGGGTTGCAGTCGCAGTTGCCGTTGGAGTCGGGGTTGCTGTTGTAGGAGTTGGCGGAGCAGAAACCGTAACCCAGAGATTTATTCCCGAATCCGAGCTAATCGTTGAAATACTTGGAGATGAAAGCGGCGGAATAGCATCTCCCCCATTAAGCATCGCTACAGTTCCCGTCGGAGAAATTGAAACCACATTGGCATTTTGCGGGGTGATATTGGTGGCTGCCGTGCAGTTTCCGTTACAAATGGTAAAAAGCGGTGAGACGGAGGTTCCTGAGGCATCAGTAGTAATATGTCCTTTTCTATCAAAACGGATTACAATTGGATAAGTTCCGGCAGCAGGAATAATCTTTGCATCACTGTTTCCCGAAAAATCAATTGTCCTGACTTCTGAACTTTCAATAATGCCGTTTTGATTCAAATCCGTTCTAACCTCGTATGAAGTTGCACTTTTAATGATTATTTGCGACATATTGGCAAAATCACCATCATCAGAACGTCTTCTAACCGAGTCGAACCGGCATCTTTCTAAGTTATTTTTAAAGCCGCGGGCAACATTTTGTCTCTGTAACTGAATTTTAGAATTCCCAAATTGAGCAACTGCAATTCCAACCAAAATTGCTCCGATTGTTACCATCACCAATGTTTCCAGAACTGAAGCGCCCCGCTCAGATTTTAACTTTTCCAATTTCATAAAAACTCAAAAAACACTTTTTTTATTCAAGAAATAACTTAACACCATTTATTTTTATATCAACCACGTTTAACAATGTCAATAATTGTTTACGCATACTTACTGATAATTGAAAGAAAATATTACGTAAGGTTGCTTATTTTGAATAAAAAAAAGTCAAACTGAATTAAAAGCACTCAGTTTGACTCATTTTGTTTAGAAAAATTTAATTTTTATTCAAAGCAGTTTTGGGGAACGTTTTCCATGGTATTTTTGATAAGCATATCAACTACCGGCTCAAATTTATTACCATTTTCTTCATAAACTTTTAACTGTTCATCTGCCGAAGTTCCGCGCTGCAAAATTGTATGAACATGCTCAATTTCTTTACGCGAATCAAGTTCATCAACTACCTCATCAACAAAATCAAGCAATTCGAGAATTAAATCTCTGGTTGGAACTTCTTTTTCTTTGCCCAAATCCAGAAGCATTCCATCCAATCCGTAACGAACCGCCCGCCATTTGTTTTCCTGAATATACATCCGCCGATAGAGTCTGAACCCTAAGTTTTTATCGGTTAAAATGCTCAATTTGGCGACAATTGCCTGAAATAGTGCGGCAATTGCAATTGTATCGTCAACTTTTGTCGGAATATCGCAAATTCGGAATTCAAGCGTCGGAAAATGGGGATGGGGACGCACATCCCACCAGATTTTCTTCGGATTACTGATACAATTCATTTTCAAAAGCGTGCTGACATATCTTTGAAATTCAGGATAAGAACCGAAATAATCAGGAATATCAGTGCGAGGAAATTTTTTGAAAACTTCCGAACGATAAGATTTCAAACCTGTATTAAAACCTAACCAAAAAGGTGACGAAGTAGTTAGAGCAAGAACGTGCGGAAGGAAATAACGTGCAGCGTTCATAATTTGGATTTGGCGTTCCCGATCCGGAATTCCAACGTGAACATGAACCCCAAAAATAAGCAGTGATTGGGCAACCATCTGCAATTCGTCCACTAAAAGCTTGTAATGTTCGTGTTCAAAAATCTCTTGTGCTGCCCAATGTGAAAACGGATGGGTTGAAGCAGCAACGATTTCCAGATCCTTTTTCCGGGCTAAAGAGGAAATAATACAACGTAGCTGAGAAATATCTTTACGAGCCTCTTGGATGTTGGCGCAAACGCCGGTTCCGACTTCAATCATTGATTGAATCATTTCAGGCTTAACTTTTTCACCCAAAAGAAGTTTTCCTTCTTCTAAGATCTCCGAAACTTGTGATTTAAGTTCTCTCGTTTTCGGATCAACGATTTGAAATTCTTCCTCGATACCAAGCGTAAATTGGTCAAACATATTGATTTTTCTTCCCCTTTTAATTTGGTTTATTCCAGATTCAATTCTTTCTTTAAATACTCTTCGCTATCTTTGGAAAGTTCATGGAAACGGACTCCAACACCATATCCGGGATCAGAATATACAACTACGCCATTTAATGCCATTTGTTTTTCTCCTAAAGAGATTTGAATAAAAATCGGCATTCCAATCTCAAGTTTGGCGTTAGTAGTCATATAAAGCCCACCGATGCCGATGTCTCTGGTATTGGCAATTCCGGTCGCATCTCCGCCGCTAAAATGAACATCAACAATAAGTTTTTTACGGTCTCCGCCTCTTCTTTCCGAATTGGAAAGGGCTTCTGTAAATTCCTTCTTATTCATCTAATTCCTCGCAATATTGGGGTGTGATAGAAGTTTGTTAAACAAACTTTTCAGTCATTGTAACCCATTTTTTCAGAATAAATAAAATGTTTTTTCTCAATTTATTCCGTTTGCTTTTCCCTAACTAATTGTAAAAACATTTTTGCGGCGTGTGAAAGCTCGGAATTTCTCCGATAAATAATATGCAAACGTCTTTCAAGTTTCATCTCATTGACCGAAAGTGCTTTCAGGGTTCCGCTTGAAATTTCGGCTTCTGCCGTTAATTTTGGAACTAAAGCGATACCAATTCCCTTTTCAACCAGAATTTTGATTGCCTCCAGTGAAGGTAATTCAATGGCAATATTGAGCGGAGTTCGATATTTTTCAAAACTTTCAATCACTTTGTCCCGATACGGTGAAGGCGCATTATGAGCAATGAAAGATTCCATTCCCAACTCTTTGATTGAAACTGATGATTTTTTTGCCAAAGGATGAGTTGGCGCAACTATTAAAGCAAGCTCGTCCCAGGCAACAGGGGTTGATTTAACTGATTCGTCATTTGGTTTGAATGAAATAATTCCCAGCTCTACTTCCCGCGCCATTACTTCGGTTGGTATCCGGCTGGCAACTCCGCGTGTTACTTCAACCTTGATTAATGGATATCGTCGGCGAAATTCCTGAATCATCGGTAAAAGGTAAAAAACCGTATGCTCATTAGCACTTATCGAAACCTTTCCTTGATGTAAATCCCGTAATTCTTTGACCGCAATTTGAGCAGTTCGCCTCAGATTTAACATTTGCTTGGCGTAATCCAGCAAAACCTCTCCCGCTGAGGTTAAAGTTCCATCTTTGGAAGATCGGTCAAAGAGTTTTTCGCCGACTTCCTGCTCCAAACGGCGTATTGCCTGACTGACTGCGGGTTGAGTTCGATGCAGGACTTCGGCTGCCCGCGAAAAACTTTTTTCCTGCGCTACTGCAACCAAAACCTCAAGTTGATTAATGTCCATAGTATTGCAACCTTTACTTTTTAAATTTTATCGGGGGTAATACTTTTAATTCAGGGCTTTAAAACTTTTCTTATCAATTCTAACTTAATATAAGAAAAATTTCTACAATTTCTTTCACATATTGTGCTATTAGTTATCCTTTTGCTTATTATAATTTATTATCTTTTTATCATAATTATAACCTTGACTTTTATCTAAATCTATCATTAATATTAAAAGCAATAAACTTATAAGCTATTCCAGCTTCGGAGAAAAAATTTAATGACGATAGAAAAAATTGAAATTTTTGACACAACTCTGCGTGATGGAGAACAATCGCCGGGTTGTTCAATGGATTTAAAAGAAAAAATCCGTTTAGCCAAACAATTAGAAGATTTAGGAGTTGATATTTTAGAAGCAGGTTTTCCGATTGCTTCAGAAGGCGACTTTCAAGCGGTCAAAGCTGTTTCCGAAGAAGTTTCCCGCCCAACCGTTGCCGCTCTTTGCCGGGCAGTTGAACCCGATGTTTTGAAAGCAATCGAAGCACTTAAAAAAGCTAAAAAATCCAGAATTCATACATTTATTGCAACTTCTGATATTCACCTTGAATACAAATTGAAAAAATCCCGCGAAGAAGTCAAAGAAATGACGGGAAATGCCATTCGTTTAGCCAAACAAAATGCGGACGAAGTTGAATTTTCTGCGGAAGACGCAACCCGCAGCGATATGGATTTTCTTTGCGAAGTTTTGAACATTGCTGTCGCCGAAGGGGCAACTGTTTTGAATATTCCCGACACCGTAGGTTTTTGTTTGCCGAAAGAATACGCCCATGTCATCAGCACCATAAAAGAGCGAGTGTGCGGCGACCGAAAAGACATTATTATCAGTGTTCATTGCCACAATGATTTAGGATTAGCCGTGGCAAATACTTTAGCAGCCATAGATGCAGGAGCGAGACAGGTCGAATGCACCATTAACGGAATCGGAGAACGTGCCGGAAATGCCGCTTTAGAAGAAATCGTGATGGCTCTTAGCATTCGTCAAGACAAAATGCCCTATAAAACGGATATTGAAACCACCAAACTGTTTCCAACCAGCCAGCTTTTGAGTTCGATCATCAGTTTCGGAGTTCAACCAAACAAAGCAATTGTCGGACGCAACGCCTTCGCGCACGAAGCCGGAATCCATCAACACGGAGTTTTGAGCAATCCGCTTTGTTATGAAATTATGACTCCCGAATCTGTCGGTGTGCCGAAGACCGAAATCGTTCTAGGCAAACATTCAGGCAAACATGCTCTTGTTGCCCGTTACAATGAACTTGGGATTGAGCTTAATCAGGAACAATTAGGTCGAGTTTACACAGCTTTTACAAATCTGGCGGACAAGAAAAAGAATGTTTATGACCAGGATTTAGTTTTATTGGTTCAAACTGCGGCAGCAGCGGCTTAAACCCCTAAAAAATCAGCCACGAAATTTCACGAATTTCCACGAAAAATGCTTTCAGCTTCGTGTAAATTTGTGTTAATTCGTGGCAAAATATTATTTATGAAAATTACAGTTTTAGAAGGTGACGGAATCGGTCCTGAAATCACAAGCGAAGCCGTCAAAGTATTGCAAGCAGTTGGAAACATTTACGATATAAATTTTGAAATTTCCTATGCAGCCATCGGCGGCGATGCAATCCGCAAATTTGATACGCCGCTTCCGCAGGAAACGATTGACGTTTGTTTGGCTTCAGATGCAGTTTTGCTTGGTGCGGTAGGCGTTCCCGAATTTGATACAATTGCGCCGGAGAAACGTCCCGAACAAGGACTCTTGAAAATCCGTAAAGCCCTCGGCGGATTTGCTAATCTTCGTCCGGCAAAAATTTATAAATCTTTGGCTGACGCTTCCCCGCTGCGTCCTGAAATTTTAGGTAACAATACAGATTTTTTAATTGTCAGGGAGCTTTTGGGAAGCATTTATTTTGGAGAACCGCGCGGTTACGAGGAAAACGATGGCAACCGAAAGGGTTATAACACAATGAGTTACACCGTTTCCGAAGTTGAGCGGGTAGCCCACATCGCCTTTCAAGCCGCCCAAAAACGCAACAAAAGATTAGCCTCGGTTGATAAAGCAAATGTGCTGGAAACTTCGCGTTTGTGGCGCGAAACGGTCATTAATGTGGCGAAAAGTTATCCTGATGTCAAACTTGAGCATCTTTACGTTGATGCAACGGCGATGATGTTGGTCACAAATCCGAATCATTTTGACGTAATTTTAACCGAAAATATGTTCGGTGATATTTTGTCGGATGAAGCTTCGGTTTTGACAGGTTCGCTCGGAATGCTGCCGTCAGCGACAATCGGCGGAAAAGTTGGATTATACGAGCCGATTCACGGTTCTGCCCCGGACATTGCCGGACAAAATATTGCCAATCCGTGTGGCACAATTGCTTCGGCGGCAATGATGCTCAGATTTTCTTCCGAATATCAGGAAGCGGCTACAGCAATCGAAAACGCTATTGAAAAAGTTCTGGAGCAAGGCTACCGAACCAAAGACATTGCGCGTGGCGGAGAATTTGTTTCCACCGTCGAAATGGGCGAACTAATTGTCAAAGCCATTACCGAAAATTCAGCTTCGCGTTCAAATTCGCAAACAGTTTAATAAATGAAAATGAAAAAAACATCCAACAGATTTTTGTTTATCGCGTTGATTTTATTGGCTTTTAGCGCATCGGTTTTTGCCGACATAGCAATTCCACGCGCGAAAAATGTTTCGATTCAAACAAATAAGAATTTTCCCGAATACAATTTTTATTTTTGTGAAATTCCGGTGACTTCTTATTATGATATGGGTCGCCATTACACGACACATTTTGAGGATTTAGAAGTTAATGCAATAAAATTTTCCGCCAAAAATCCTTACCGAATCAGTGAAACGCAAACCGACAATAAAATGTATTTTGTGGCAATCAAAAAAGATTCTGCGCCGAAAGATTTGAATGAATTGAAAGATAAGCTCATCAAACTTTTCAAAGATAATGACGGCAGCGGCATTTTTTATTTTCAAATAAACACGGTAGATGAAGATGGATACAGCAGTCGGGTTAAAAGAAGTTTGATCTACACGGTTGAAAAAATTGATGAAACTCAGGTAAAAACCAACCGAACTTTCAAAGGCGGAAAACCAATCGGCAAGGCTGTTTCTGAAATTGACAGCGAAGGAATTGAGGTAAACCGCACTTTCGGCGAATTAACTCCTTCATATTTTAACCAAATCGCTCTCGGTTTTTTGGCAACAGGTGCATTCATTTTCTTCGGATTAATTTTTATCCGCCGAACTAAAAACAGTATTTAATTACGATGTCAAAAACTCTTTACGACAAAATTTGGGAAACGCACGTTGTTCACGAGGAAGCGGACAAACCGGCGTTGATTTATATTGATTTACACCTGATTCACGAGGTAACAACCCCGCAAGCCTTTGAAAGTTTGCGGCTGAATAATCGAAAAGTCCGCCGACCAGATCTGACTTTCGGAACGCTCGATCATTCAATTCCGACTATCAATCGCAATCTTCCTTTTAACGATCCGATTGCCGCCAAACAAGTCGAAACCTTGCGCCAAAATGCTAAAGATTTTGGGGTTAATTTCTTCGATCTTGACCGCGTTGAGCAAGGAATCATTCACGTTTTCGGTCCCGAACAAGGCTTAACCCAGCCCGGTTTTACAATTGTTTGCGGCGATTCGCACACTGCCACGCACGGCGCATTCGGCGCATTGGCTTTCGGAATCGGGACGAGTGAGGTCGAACACGTTTTGGCAACACAGTGTTTAATCCAGAAAAAATCTAAAAATCTGCTTATCAAGGTTGACGGAAAGCTTCCCTACGGCGTAACCGCAAAAGATGTAATTCTGGGCATCATCAACGAAATCGGAACTGATGGAGGGACAGGCTATGTCATTGAATTTGCTGGAGATGCAATTAAAAATCTTTCGATGGAAGGCAGAATGACTGTCTGTAATATGACCATTGAAGGCGGCGCACGAGCCGGATTAATTGCGCCCGATGAAAAAACTTTCGAGTATTTGAAAGGCAGGACTTACGCTCCGAAAGGCGAAAAGTGGGAAAAAGCCATCGAATATTGGCAAACTTTGAAAACTGACGAGGATGCGGATTTCGATAAAATTGTCGAAATCAAAGCCGAAGAACTCGCGCCTTACGTTACATGGGGAACTTCGCCCGGAATGTCAGTAAAAGTCACCGAATCCGTTCCCGAACTTTCAGCGGCAAAAGACGAAACGGAACGAAAATATTTTGAACAAGCCTTAAAATATATGGATCTTGAGCCTTCGCAAAACATTGAAAGCATTGGAATTGACCGCGTTTTCATTGGAAGCTGCACCAATTCTCGCATCGAAGATTTGCGTGAAGCCGCGAAAATTGCCAAAGGCTACAAAGTCAGTGATAAAGTTCGGGCAATGATCGTCCCCGGTTCAATGATCGTCAAAAAACAAGCCGAAGATGAAGGTTTAGCCGAAATTTTCACCGAAGCCGGATTTGAATGGCGCGATGCCGGATGTTCGATGTGTCTCGGAATGAACGAAGATATTTTGCAGCCGGGCGAACGGTGCGCTTCTACTTCAAATCGAAATTTTGAAGGTCGTCAAGGACGCGGAGGACGAACGCATCTGGTTTCGCCCTCAATGGCTGCTGCCGCTGCAATCGCCGGACATTTTGTTGATGTTCGCAACTGGAAATTTAATAAATAGTTTAGGAGGTTGAGAAAGTTTAGGAAGTTGAGAAAGTTTTACCTGCTTCCCAAACTTCCCAAACTTCCCAAACTTTCAAAACTCAAAATGCAAAAATTTATTACACACGGCGGAAAAGCCGCTCCACTTTACCAAGCAAACATTGATACTGATCAGATTATTCCTAAACAATTTTTAAAGAGCATCAAGCGCACCGGCTTCGGCGCAAATCTTTTTAATGATTGGCGTTTTAATTCTGACGGAACCCCGAATGAAGATTTTGTATTGAATAAACCAAAATATGAAGGTGCATCAGTCCTGCTTGCCGGAAAAAATTTCGGCTGCGGAAGCTCCCGCGAACACGCACCGTGGGCTTTGGAGGATTACGGTTTTCGGGTCGTGATTGCTTCTGCTTTTGCCGATATTTTTTATAATAATTGTTTCAAAATAGGACTTTTACCGATAATTTTGCCGGAGGAACAGGTAGCTGCCTTGGTCAAAAAAGCTGAAACTCTGGAAGATTATCAACTATCAATTGATCTGGAAAATCAGAAAATTACTGACGAATACGGATTTGAATTAAATTTTCCGGTTGATGCGTTTCGCAAATATTGCTTATTGAATGGTTTAGATGACATTGGATTGTCTTTGCAAAATGCTGAAGAAATTTCAAAATATGAAAAAAATCGTCCAGGTTGGAAGAATTTTTAACTAAACTTCTAGGCTGAACAATTTACCTGATAGAACGGGGTTGACACTTGAATTTGAGAAAGTTACCATCTTTTATTAAAAATTTGGTAACTTCTTTGTTTAATTGCCAAAAAAAAGGTTATAATTTCCCCAAGTTATTCCTACTCTAATCTATGGGTTTTTCGACGATAGCAATTCACGCAGGAAATGAGCCTGACACAGCGACAGGAGCCGTAAGTGTGCCGATTTATCAAACCTCTACTTACGCTCAGGAAGGTTTAGGTAAACACAAGGGCTACGAATATGCACGCACCCAGAATCCGACCCGTTCTGCTTTAGAAAAAAATATCGCTGCCTTGGAAGGAGCCAAATTCGGTTACGCCTTTGCTTCGGGGATGTCCGCCACGGATGCGGTTTTAAAACTCGTCAAAGCAGGTGACCACGTTTTACTTGGCGACAACACTTACGGGGGAACTTATCGCCTTTTTGCCAGAGTTTTAGCCAATTACGGAATTGAATTTGATTTGGTTGATACAACTGATATTTCAAAAGTTGAAACCGCATTTAAACCAAATACGAAAATGGTTTTTGTGGAAACACCAACTAATCCTGTAATGAGCGTTACGGATCTACAAGCCGTTTCGGAAGCGGCACACGCCAATGGAGCCAAGGTGGTTTGCGACAATACATTTATGTCGCCGTATTTACAGCAGCCGCTCGCACTTGGCTGCGACATAGTGGTTCATTCAACCACTAAATATTTAAACGGTCATTCCGATTCTGTCGGCGGATTTGTGGCATTAAATGACGAAGAAGATGCCCAATGGATTCAATTTATTCAAAATTCAGTTGGGGCAATTTTATCCCCGATGGATTCTTTTTTGGTTTTGCGGGGAACAAAAACTTTAGCTGTCAGAATGGAAGCCCACGACCGAAACGGGCGGCAGGTTGCTAATTTTTTGGCTGAACATCCAAAAGTTCTAAAAGTTTACTATCCGGGTTTGGTTTCGCATCCCCAACATGAATTAGCCAAGCGGCAGCAAAAGGGTTTTGGCGGGATGGTTTCCTTCGAAACAGGTTCACTCGAAAACGCAAAAAAAGTTTTAGAAAGCGTCAAATTATGTATTTTGGGTGAAAGTTTGGGCGGAGTTGAAAGTTTGATTTCACATCCCGCTACAATGACACACGCTTCAGTCCCCGTCGAAAAGCGTAAAACTTTAGGGATTACCGATGGACTTGTTAGAATTTCCGTCGGAATTGAAGATGTCGAAGACATCATTGCAGATTTAGACCAAGCATTAAGTTAGTTTAGAAAGTTTAGAAAGTTCTGAAAGTTGAGGAATCCATTTTTCTTCCAAAACTTCCAAAACTTCCAAGACTTCCGAACTTATTAAATTATGTTGATTGTTGAAATTCACGCTACATCACATGTCGGGCGCGTTAGAAAGGGTAATGAAGATAATTTTCTGATTTTGCACCTTTCAAAATCGAAAACTTTGACCAGTTCTCAGGATGCCGACGAATTTATTGTTCAATCTTTTAAATTTGAGGTTGATGAAAAAGGTGTCGTTTTAGCCGTTTCTGATGGAATGGGTGGTGCATTAGCTGGCGAAGTTGCCAGCCAACTAGCCGTTGAAACTATTAGCACCAGGCTTTTAAATAATGACCCCGAAACTACACTTTCACCTGAAATGGAAGAAAGCTCCCTGATTGAAAGGCTCTATGATGCAACCATTTTTGCTAATCATTTGATACATCACCAAGGTCGAACTGTTCCCGAATATAACCAAATGGGGGCAACCTTTACCGCCATCGGCATAACCCCCGAAGCCGTTGATTTATTACAAGTTGGTGACAGCCGTTGTTATCTGGTCAGAAATGTCAAAATTTTCCAAATCACAAAAGACCAATCTTTAGTTCAGCAATTGATTGATTCAGGACAAATCCTTCCTGAAGAAGCTGACCATCACCCGCTCAAAAATGTCATTTTACAGGCTTTAGGCGCACAAAATGAGGTTTATCCGGTTCCCGCCCGTTTGATTCCGCAGCGCGAAGATATTTTATTGGTTTGCAGTGACGGATTATCCAACAAAATTCCCCCTGAAGATTTGTTAAGAATAATCATTGATAACCAAAATTCTTTGGATGAAGCCAGTAAAATCTTGATTAAAGAAGCCAACGATCGAGGTGGCGAGGATAACATTACTTTGATTTTGGCAAGACTATCCGGCAGTAATCTGATTGAGGCAACTGACGACACAGTTCGAATTCATCCGCTAAATTTTGGGGACATTCACGACACAGCAGATCAGGACACTGCTGAAATTATTTAGTTTAATTTCAATCAAAAAAAAAAAAGGCAATTCATAAGTTGCCTTCATTTTTATTTTTCTTCTTCCGCTTCTCTCCATTCAGGTAATTCCCGAACTCTTCGAACATAGATAGAGGCACCTTTTACTTCAACCACTTCAACTTTCTCCCCTTCCAGCAAAGGTTTTTCTCCAAATTCAGGAAAAGCGGTCCAAACTGAACCAAAAACTTTTACTTCACCTGCATTCATTGAACCCTTGCTGCCGCCGATAACTGTTCCGATTTGCCCCGGCAAAGCATCAATCCCCGTTTTTAGATCATTATTTCCACTATCTAGAAATTTATTATGAAAGATCTGCCGCGATAGGACGGTTAAAATAATTGAAACAGTCGCAAACGCCAAAAATTGAAGTCCAATCCCAAAACCTAAATATCCCAATAAACCAGCAAAAATTGCCCCGATTCCAAACCAAAACAAAACAAATCCCAACGTGAAAATTTCAGCAACCATTAAGGTAACGCCTAAAATAATCCACAAAACCCACAGGAATTGTTCCATTTCTACTTTTTTACTCCATTAAAATTCATAATTTCGGCTAGCTTCAATATTACAACAATTTAATGATTTGTCATTCTTATTTCGCGATTTGAAAACTATCAAAGAGTTTGGTATCTTTCTTGAAGTGCTTGGGTGGCGGAATAGGTAGACGCACAGGACTTAAAATCCTGCGAACTCTGGTTCGTGCGGGTTCGATTCCCGCCCTAAGCACCATTTAAGATTCAATAACTTAGAGGCATCTTAACGGATGCCTCTTTTGTGTTCTTAAGTGTTTTGTATGCCAAATGTGTGCCAAAGTCTTAAAACTTCTCAAAATTGTTCACATTCCCACCTAGACAATGCTATTATGATTTTCCAAAAAACGAGGGAGAAAAATGTTAAATTAGGCTGTTCCGAAAACGACCTTTTTCGAGACGGATTATTAAAAATTGTAATCCCGGCTAAATTTGGTAAAAATTCAGGTAACGAATTCAATGAAAACTTTCATCATTGTGACTGGAATCCCTGCCAGTGGTAAGACAACCATTGGGAGGTTAGTCGCGACGGAATTTGGCTTAACCCTATTGGATAAAGACGAAATTCTTGAATCCTTATTTGAAAACCTGGGAATCGGAAATACTGATTGGAGGCGAGAACTAAGCCGCCAGGCTGATAAAATTCTTCAGGAAAAAGCTCTGGAAACTGATGGGGCAGTTATTATCTCGTGGTGGCGACATCCTTTGTCACAGACCGATTCCGGCACTCCAATCACCTGGTTTTCATTACTTCAAGGGAATATAATCGAGCTTTATTGTTTTTGCAGTCCCCTAATTGCCTGCCAAAGATTCATGTCACGACAGCGACACAGAGGACATCTGGGTGAGTTGAAAGCAGAGAATGAGCTGTTAAAGGAGCTTAAAGACCATGCCATACTTGGAAAATTGGGAGTGGATCAGTTTATTGAAATCAATACTGAGCGGGATATAAACCCGACGAGAATTTTTGAGGAAATAAGAACCAAGTCGTGTTTATAAAACAATATTAACCAAAATTATTTCCAAAACTCGTTTTAATTACACGCATATTTTTTTTGTTAGTGAAATTTTTCAGTCATATTTTCCGCGAATTTCTCCGGATTTATTTTCCTTTTTTATTTGGGGTTCGTTTTGAACTTCCTGCCGGTTTTTTGGATTATTTTCAAGAATCTGAGTGGATGAGTCCGCTACCATTTGTATATTATTCTCTTTAGGCACTGGAATAATCTCCACTGCTTTCGCAATTTCGTCCGCCGGCATTTGAAAGATTTTTGTTAAATACATTTCAGGTATTAATTTCACCTCCCCATTTTGCCCATAAACAAAACATTTTTTATATCCGTCCCGCAAGGTAGTTACTACAATCATTTTAATTAAAGGATCACGAAAAAAAGTTCGCGTTTCGATCTTATTTCCATACCCGTCAAAAAGAGTTTTAAGTTCTGACCCGTCCTCCGCTAATTTGTTGTTTTCACTTTGAGCATTAAAATCAATGTTTACAGTTTCTTCGTGATATTCTGGAAAATCCATGGTTAATCTTTCAAAGACGACTTCCCGATTTTCATATCTATTATAGGTTTCGGCAATTATTGCCTCAATTCTTCTTTCTGATGGCTTTTTGCTGTTAATATAATAAGCACAACCGTTTAGTTTTATACTCATAATTACGATTGAAATCACAATTAAAGAATTTTTCATATCAATTTTTCTCCTTCAAAAAGGTGAATTTCCGTTTATTTTTGCGATAAAATGAAAACTTTATTTTTCTACAATTCCAACCACGACAGTATTATAATTATCTGAGCCGAAAAGAAGATTGCTTGCAGAATAAGCAATATTTGAAACCGTCCCACCTGTAATGTCATATTTCGGCGGCAAAAATCCGGCAACCAAATTATTTGTTTTATATGGTGCAATAATCATATTTCCTTGTATTACTCCTGTTCCGCTTCCGACTCGGTTAACCCCGCCTTCACCTGTCACAAAAATTGTTCCATTGAAATTAAAAGAACTATCCAGGGTTAATTTTCCGGTGGCAACTAAAATTCCGCCACCGGCTCCGCTTAAAGTGCCGTCTCCGTCAATGAATGTTATGCCGGTTCCATCTGCATTATTTCCAAAATTCGGGGGAGTTGTTCCCCCTGAATAATAACGCCCCGATTCTTTTGCCAGCTCTCTCAGCTCGTTGATTTTACTGTCTAAATCGGTTGTTGATTTTAGAAATTCGGGAGTTTCATCAGCGGAGATTTCCGCAGGATTTCCATTTATTACGCAACCTGTGCAGACGGCTCCGGTTAGGTTGCCTAAAACTCCTGATAACAAGCTTCCGCCACTTCCTCCGCTATCAATTACACCAATCGGGGGAATTTTGGCATTGCTCAAAACATCACTTCCGGAATATGTTACCCATTGTGAACTGCTGTTACTTGATTTAAATATCGAACCCGTTGTTGAACCAACCAGCGTTACGGTGGCAGGTATTAAACCATCGAAATTATCCCTCTGAACAATTGCTTCGATTACCTTTCGTGCCCCTCGAGGACCATAACCCGTAGCCAAAATAACTAAACGGCGGGGTTGAGAAAGTGTAACCGTTACATCTAAATTAGTTACTCCACCATTTACGTTAGGGGCATTGGGAATTATGGTTGCGGTTGGTAATGTGATTATACTGCCAAGAAGACTACTGAGAGGTGAATCAAAAACAATTTTCACATTACCAACCGAAGTTGAAGATATAGTTCCCCCTTTAATCATTCCGCGCAGCTTTATTGTAGCGGTTAACGGAGCCGTCATTTTGACTGTAATTTCAAAAGGGGTGTCAAGAATGGTGGCTCCCACACCTAAGGTAGAAATTGTAAAGCTACCCAAACTAATTCCCGCTTCTCTGGTTGAAACATCCAAATTTCCGGTCGTGACAGAATTATATTTAATGGTTGCAGTTCCTAGCCCTAAATAAGTTTTGGAATCTCCGCCGCCACCAATACTGGCACTTGTAGTTAAAGCAATGATTTTTGTCGGATTATCAGGGTCTTCGACTTTTACGCTAAAGGCACTTCCGGTAAAGGGATGATAGTTTTCAGAACCAAGTGTTACACGATCAGGATATTCGGCTCCCGGAGGCGTGTAATTATAGTTCAGCCAACGCGAAAGCCGCGCAGTTGAACTCGGGTCGTCCGGCGAATTGGAGGTATTGAGTTTTACAGCTTTTGCATAATCAATCTTGTTACTGGAATCAGTAGCCGGCTTGGAAGCATCAATTAATGGATTTGGGGTAGAATTTCGACGCAAAACATTAATTGCTGATTGAATTCCGCTTTGAGCCGCATAATAAGCCTGTTGCTCGGCAATTGCATCTGTCACATTGGCAGTGTTCATTGAGGAACTTAATAACAAACCTATTCCGGCGATTGAAAGTAAAAGAATTATCATCAAAACCATAACCAAAGCTGCTCCTTTTTGTTGTTCATAATTCCTTTTTTTCATAAAACTCCTTTCTAAAACTTGTTCAAATTCCTGCTTGAATTTAACAATGCCGTGTCGGAAATTAAGGTTATGGTTTGACTTTCAGGATTTCCCTGATTTGGCTCAAGCTCAATCGTAATACCGATTCTGACGCGTTGCGTATCTGCCGATGGAATATTGCCGGCTGATAAAACTCCGTTGGAATAATTTAAATATTGGAAAGTTAAACTTTTTACTTGACTGCCTATTATTGAATTTGGTTCATTGTTGAAACGATCTTTTCTAACTATCGTTTTTGTGCTGCTATCAAAACTATAAGTAATATCTTCGCCAGGATCTTTGGTTAAAGAGTCATCATTCTTAATATTTGCCCGGAAATGTATCTGCTGTTGATTGGAATCTGCAATTACCAGCCCATTATCTTTAATTCCAAACCCGCTATTTGCAATTTCCCGGGTCATCAAATTTAAAACAGATTGGGAAATTACAAGCGCATTTGTCCGTTGAGTTTCCATTGCCCGAATATTAAATGCACCTTTTAAAATCAATGAAGCGAGGCTCAACAAAACCAGTGTCAAGGTCATTGCCAAAATAAGCTCAATTAATGAATAACCTTGCTCCAACTTACCCTTTTTCTTTTTCATGGGAGTTACTTCCTTTTTCGATTAATATCCTCTTACCCGCCGGAAAACTGTTTTAGCTAAAACTCCGGTTTGCCATTTTGAACCGGGATTTTCACTTCTCACAGTAACTGTAATTTCTTTAATGGTTTTGGAATTGTCAGTTTGGATTCCCTCAGAAAAAGGATCATCGTCAATGACTGTTTCCACTAAAAAAGCATTGCCATTCATTGTAGTTACGATTTTTGGAGTTTTTATTCCGCCAATTAAAGTCTCGTCAATAACTTGTGGTGAAAACTTCGCACACTGAAAGGCTTCCAATTCCCGCTGAATTATGGCAACCGACTCTACCCTTTGGGTATTTCCAAAGTTGTAACCAATAGAAAACGTAAAGGTATAAAAAACCCCTAGCAATGCAACCAGAAGAATAACTAATGCAATTAGCACTTCAACTAAAGAAAAACCGACTTGCCCGCACTTATGGACACTTATCCTCATAAATCCTCCTTTTTTTAAATTAAATTGCTCTAAGTCACTCGATAAAACCAGAGTTAGAAACAATAATTTTTGGATTTATTTTTTCGTCGGTTTTTATATTTACTGAATTTGGATTATTGAAATTTGCAGATAAACTGCTGCCGTTGTAAACAATGGAATTTCCGGCTTTTGAAATTAAAATTGTCGTGGAATTTGTAGAGTTCGGATTTTGTGATGAACAATTTTTTTCACAAAAAGTAAAATTGGGGGTTATTTCTTTATTATTCCCGTCAAAAACAGAAACTTGTCCGCGATAGTTAAAAGCAATCCGGACTGGAAAGACCAAATCTTTATCAATTATTTGGATCCCATCTTTTTCGCCAAAGATGAAATTACGAATCTCACCGGGTTGTAACATCCCGTCCGAATTGAAATCACTGAGAAGGCTGAAAGAATTCGCGTTATTTATTGTCACCCCTGCCATTTGATTAGAGGACTGAGCATGGCGTTTGATTGAATCAAATCGGGCGCGGTCAAGATAAGTCTTAAATTCTCGTGCAATATTTTGCCTGATTAAAGCAGAATTCGTTTTGTTTAACTGCGGTATTGCAATAGTTACTAGAATTCCGACAACCAATAAAACGATTATCAAGTCTATAAATGAATAACCAGCGTCGGGGGAGTTTGCCTTCATTATTCTATTCTCCTGCTTTTGGGATTCCTGATTTTATTACTTTTTTTGCTTTTACTTTTTCATTTTTTCTTTTGATGGCGTAACACTTTTTTTGTGCTGTATTCATACTTAACATTGAAAAAATACCTTGTCAACATTTTTATTTTATTTTTAACAGAGTTAATCGCATAACTTTTAAAAAACTTTACTTTTTTGTAAAAATTCTATTTTCCTGACTTAAAATTTGTTATTTATTTGCAAGAATTTTAAATTCTGAGTTTTATCAAAGGAAATCATTGTTCTTATTCCAATTTCAGATAATACAACCCAAAACTATCCCATATCGTCTAACCGATATACGATTTTGTTTTATCCTTCGTATTTTAAAGCCCGAAAAGTAGTTAAAAACAAGGTTCTTTCTGCCAAACCCAATGTGGCACAATCATTGCTTAGATTTTTGCGAATGTTATCTAACATTCGTAAAGACGGAGGTCATAATGAAACAGACCATAAGATGGACCAAAATCTTTACTGTTCTTTCAATATATTTTTTTTCAAGTTTTATCGCTGCTAAAGCACAGCCTAGTATTTACACAATTCCGATGGGAACAAAGATCCGGGTCAAAATGGATAATGAAATAAATTCCCAGGTTTCAAGTGCAAATGATACTTTTACTGCAACAGTTTCTAATGCTTTGGTAATTAGAAACGTTGAGTTGATTCCGGTCGGAACCGTTATTGAAGGAAGAATCCTTGAGGTAAAACCCGCGACAACGGGAAAGATTAACGGTTTTTTAGATGTCAAATTTGAATCCTTTCAGCTGCCAAAAGATTTTAAGCGCCCATTGGAAGCAAGTTTGGTAAATCGAAACTGGTTAGATAATAAATCTTCAGGTTGGACAGCTATTTCAATTTTTGGCGGAACGGCAATTGGCGGGGTTTTAGGCGCAATTACCGGGAGCGGAAAAGGTGCGGCAATCGGGGCAGGAATTGGTGCGGGCGCAGGAACAGCGGTAGCAATGTTGAAAAAAGGCAAAGAAGCCAGAATTAAAGCCAATCAGGAGTTTGAAATCCGTTTGGATAAAGAAATAACTATTCCGGCAAAAGATTTTTGAGCAAATTAAACAGGTTTTGGTCGTTGACGAGAGATTAACATCGACCAATTTAGAAAATCCGATACGAAGGGGAGAGCGTATCGGATTTTTTTTGTTTTTTTATTTTTCTTATGGCAGAATTGCAAGTTTGAAAATTTAAAGACGTTCAATGAACTTTAAGGAGAATACTCATGACACAAAAATTGAATCAAATTATCGCCATAGAAAAAGGCGCGAAAAACCGGCTTTACTCAGCTATTACCGAATTACACAAAAATGCTCAAAAGGCTGATCTTTATTACGGTTTCAGCAAAACTTATGAATCGAAAGAAGAAGGCGGCGAACAATTTCCGCCCGAGCAAAAAAAGGTAATGATGCGTTCGGACGATGTTTTGTCAGAAACGAAAAAACTTTTTACCGAGTTTTTGGATATTACAGCAACCAAAGATTTTGCCAATATGTCGGCTAAAGCTGATGTAACTGTGGGCGGAAACGTTTTGGTCAAAGACGTTCCGGTTCCGTATCTTTTGTTTTTGGAAAAACAACTGACGGATCTGCGGACATTTGTGGATAAAATGCCGACGCTGGATGAATCGGACGATTGGCGCAAAGATGAAGCCAGCGGATTATTCAAAACCGAACCGACCAAAACTCATCGAACGGCTAAAGTTCAAGAGGCAATTGTGCTTTATGATGCAACCGAAAAACATCCGGCGCAAACACAATTGATTACCAAAGATGTCATCGTCGGTTATTGGAATCAGGTCAAACAATCAGGTGCGATCACTCGCGGCGAAAAACGTAAACTGCTGGAAAGAATCGAATTAGTTCTGTCAGCGGTAAAATCTGCCCGCGAAGAAGCAAACTCAATCGAAGCACCCGAGAAAAAAGTTGGCGAAGATATTTTTGCTTATATTTTTGCCTAACGGTTGAAAGGAGAGATTACTTTCGGGTAATCTTTCACTTGAGCCGTTTGGCTCATCTTGGACAAGCTGAATTTCAGACTTATTTTGAAAACAAGTTTCTTGTAGGTTCGATCCCTGCTCCCGCGAAAAAAATTGACGCGGGATGGCGGAAAATGGTAAACGCACTCTCTGCGGAGAGCGAAACTATCAAGCTGAATTTATTCCAAGAAGTTGAAAACACTCGGTTTGAATCCATCTCAAACTGTCAATACAAATTTGTCGTTGTTGCGGGTTCGATCCCCGTCGCCCCAGCCAATCAAAAAAATATTTATTGGGGCGTAGCTCAATGGTAGAGCGGCGACACTAAGAGCTAAAGATTGACATTAAACGCCGTTGGATTCTGAATGACCGAAGCAAAGTAGCTCAATGGTAGAGCAATTGCTTTTTAAGCAATGGGATGTCAGTTCAACTCTGACATTTGCAACCAAACACGCGGGGCAGATAGGCTACATCTGTTCCGCTTTTCTAATTTTAGATCTCCAAGACTTTTCAAACTATAATTAAAAGCCTCTAAGCACAAGTTTTGATTTAAAAAACTGGTGGTATTTTAATTTGAGTAGTTGTATTATCCAAAAAGAAAGCCGCTTTTTCACAATTCTTTGAGAACTGAGGTTGATATGAAAGTAATTTTATTTTTAGCTTTTTTGATTTTAGTTAGTTCCTGTTCACCAACAAAAACGAAAATGAAAGCCCTGGAATTACAAGTTCAAGAAACTCCTGCCCCAGTAACTAAAAATGTTATAACTCCTGAAAATAAAGCTAAACCAAATTTGATTGAAAATCTTATTAATGCACCTGAACTGATTAATTATGGCGAAGACGGAGCAATGGATTCTTCCGTTTTGAAGTTATATATTATTGATGATGGAACAACAACTGCACCAGTTAAAGAAGTTGCTGATATTGTAGCCCTACGTGAAAAAGCAATTCCACTTTTAATTGAGCATTTGGATGACAATCGTCCGACTTCAGCTACATTTAGCGGCGGATATTTACGGAATGGACAAAGAGTCAAAGTTCCTGTTGGACATATTTGTTTGGATATTTTGTTGAATATAGTTGATCACTCATTTTATTTTGATAAAAACTGTGAAATAGAAACCCGTTTAGAAGGTTGTATCAAAGATGGTTTCTATTCTCGCCCAGACGATTACTGGATTTTGGGTGAAAATGATAGTAATAATTTTCTTGAACGACCAATTGTCAGAATTGTTAAAGCGAATTGGAAAAAGGCTTTTAAACAAGGACGCTTAAAATACAATTTCAAGGTAACCTGGAAATAAATAGGCTTGAAGTATATTACTTCTTCGCTGCCCTCGCTTTCGCTACCATTTCCTTAATTTCTTTCACTAAAGTTGGCGCGTGAAAAGGAATTCCATCTTTAATTGTCCACTCAACGCCGCCTGTTTTATAAACTTTACCGTCGCGGATTTCTTCGATTCCGGTTGGGTATAAAACCTTGAAATTTTCCAGCGGATTTCCGTTGACGACGATCAAATCTGCCTTGAAACCGACTCGAATTCGTCCGATCTTGTCTTCTTGCCCAAGAATTTTGGCGTTGTTTGAAGTAACGTGTTGAATAACTTTGAGCGGATGAAAACCTGCTTCCTGATGTAATTCGAGTTCACGAATCAGTCCGAATCCATACATTTGATAAATAAATCCGGCATCTTCCCCCGCACCGATCAAGCCGCCGCGTCGTTCAAATTCTAAAACCGCTTTCATCCAAATTCGATAATTTTCCTTCCAAAATGCTTCGTCCGTTGAAGTCCAGCCGATAAAATATGAGCCGTGATTGGATGGATTCGGCTTAAAATATTCTTCCAGAACGGGATGCAAGAATTCAGCAAAGGCAGGATTTGACTGTGCTCTTTGCAGATCACGCGAGGCTTCGTAAATATCAAGTGTCGGATCCCAGGCGACTTTGGCTTCGATCATCGCGTCAAAAACTTTCATCAATTTGTCCCAATTCGCCTCGCGCCAGAGCCTGCCAGCATAACGAAAACGATCGACTTCGTTGTTGTAGTTGTAGTTTGACGGAAAGTTTTGCCTGCCCGATTCAATTGCTGCGTCGGGAATTCCATACCAGTGTTCAATGCTGGTCGTGCCAAATCTTATATCGTCCCAGGTATTTGTTTCTTCAACGCCGGTGTGATGAGCCACCCGCATCCCAAGCTTATGTGCCTCGTCTTCCATCGCTTCCATAATGTCGCGATCCACTCCGAAAAGTTTGATCCCGTCAAATCCGGCTTGTTTCAATTCCCTGACTTTCGGACGAGCCTCTTCTAAAGTTTTTACGCCCAAAAACATTCCGTAAGCAAAGATTCGCGGCGCGGGAAGTTCATTTTTCGCGCTTTTCTCTTTCCATTCCAGAGTTTTTTTGGTTGCGCCGACATCGCGCACTGTGGTTATTCCGCAAGCGAGCCACATTTTTGTGCAATATTCAACGGGTTGGGGAACGCCTCCTCGCTCGTCCTGAGTGTGTCCGTGAAGATTTATTAATCCGGGCATCACATATTTTCCCGTCGCATCAATTTCGACCTCCCCTTTTTCGGGACGTTTAGCAGTTCCCTCCTTAACTGCAACCGGATCAAGCGAAGCGATTTCGGAAATAACATCATTTGTTACAACAACATCAAATGGTCCGAGTGCAGGTTTTCCGCTGCCATCAATCAGCATTGCATTACGAATGACCAGCCGATTGTAACGTTTTTGGGCAACATTTGAAGTTTGGGAAAATGAAGTTAAGACGAAACTGAGCAGAATCAGAATTGAAACGGAGCGCACAAATCTTTTTGACATAAATTTTTCGGTTGCTTTTGAATTGGAAAAGTATCACGGGCAATTTAGCATTAATGATTTGCCAAAGCAAGCAAATTTTCCGGCACTTTTGCCGTTTTTCTCCAACTATGACAAAATATCTTTTTATATTACATACACTTATTTTAGAGAGGATTAAATAATGGCTGGTAGAAATAAAATTACGGTCGTCGGTGCGGGAAATATCGGTGGAACAGCCGCGCACTGGATTGCAAGCAAAGAATTAGCCGATGTTGTTTTGGTTGATATTGTCGAAGGAACTCCGCAAGGAAAATGTTTGGATTTGGCACAAGCCGCTCCGATTGACGGTTTTGACGTAAAACTCGTCGGCGCAAACGGTTATGAAGAAACCGCAGGTTCTGATGTAGTAATTATTACCGCCGGTTTAGCACGTAAACCCGGAATGAGCCGCGATGACCTTTTGAAAACCAATGCAGACATCGTTGGCGGCGTGACCGAACAGGTTGCCAAATATTCGCCGAATGCTTTTATCATCGTAGTTTCTAATCCTTTGGATGCAATGGCTCAGCTTGCCTATGTTCGTTCAGGATTCCCGAAAAATCGTGTTTTAGGAATGGCAGGAATTTTGGATTCAGCCCGGATGCGTTGTTTTGTAGCCGAAGAATTGAACGTTTCAGTTGAAAATGTGAGCTGTTTCGTTCTCGGCGGACACGGCGACACAATGGTTCCGCTTCCCCGCTATTCGACCGTTGCCGGAATTCCGATCACTGAATTGATCGCACCCGAAAGACTTGCCGAAATCGTTAAACGCACAGCCAATGGTGGGGCAGAAATCGTCGGATTGTTAAAAACCGGTTCAGCTTTCTATGCTCCTTCATTAGCCGCCGTTGAAATGGCAGAAGCAATTTTGAAAGACAAGAAGAAAATTTTGCCGTGTGCCGTTTATCTCGAAGGCGAATATGGTATCAACAATCTTTTCGTCGGTGTTCCCGTCAAATTAGGCAAAAACGGTATTGAACAGATCATCGAAATTTCTTTGACCAACGAAGAACGTGCCGCATTACATAAATCTGCCGGAGCAGTTCAGGAATTGATTGATGTTTTAGGTATTTAAACTCCTTTGGCTAATTAAATTAAAAAGGAAAGTCTTTCGGCTTTCCTTTCTTTATTTCCAAAACCATTTTTCTATTAATATTAAATTTTTAATTTAGCCATTTACCCATTTATAGATGTATACATAAGCGGCGTAATTAAAAGTGTCGGTCCCCGAGGCACCACAACCCATTTGGATGTAAATCATTCTTTTTTCCGGATTTTGTAAATTCTGTGGCGCGTCTGTTTTTAAGACCAAATTAACCTTGCTTCTGACAGCCGTGGCTAGCCAACTTTTTGAACCTTCCGTATTTATAAATCTGGTAATATCTAACGAGCCAAATCCATTTCCTGAACTCTCAACCGAAATAGGATAAGAATCTCCGGGTTTGATGATGTCCGGTAATCTGCTCCAGGTAAAACGTCTTGTTTGTATCGGTTCCGACCAATACTTACTTTGATACCGCCTTGTCAGATCATATTCTTGTCCCAAGTAAGTGGTGCTCATTTCCCCCCCATTGACTACTTTGCTAAAAACCTTGTTCCATGGAAGATCCCGGATTACAGTAACTTTCTCAGGCAGAAAAGGTTCAACCCATAAAATCTGTTTACCTGAATATTTCCAGTATCCCTGGGCTTTTTTGGGGGTAAAAGCAGCTGCAGAAATTGTCAATAGTCCTATTATTAGAATCATCGGAATGAAAATCTTAAAATTTAATGTCATTTTCATTGTTTTTCACCTCCATTAACGAGAAATAAATTACTTTTTTATTACCTTTTCAAACATCTTCTCTACCGCAAATATACTCCTTTATTTCAACCCTCCAACTTCCCGTAAAATTAAAATCGCTACTTTGTAAATAACAATAAATAATCTACTTTCGCTTATTTCTAAAAACCTCTTTGAGATTTCCTTTTTTATTGTGAAAAGTATAGGAATGTTTTATAAACAAGTATGCTCAGAAAACGATTTTTTGCCTGGTTTTTACGAAAAGGAGATGGTGTCAATCATAAAATCTATGGACGGATCAAAACGAAGCTTTTCCAGGGCATTTTTGGCAAAGTCTTAGAAATTGGTCCGGGAACAGGGGTTAATTTTGAGTATTTACCAAGCGAAATTGAGTGGATCGGTATTGAACCGAATGAGTTATTTTGGAAGGATTTGAATGAAAAAGCCGAAATAAAAGGCATTGAATCCGAAATCGTAAAAGGCGAGGGTTCAATGATTCCAATTCCTAATGAAACTATTGATTTTGTTCTGGTTACGCTCGTTCTATGCTCGGTTTATGATCCTGTTCAAATGATTTCTGAGATAAAACGAATCCTTAAACCCAACGGAAAACTCATTTTTATCGAACATGTGGCGGCTGAAAAAGGAACCAACCTCAGATTTTTTCAGGAACTCTTTAATCCAATCGAAAGGTTAATGGCTGACGGGTGCAACTGTAATCGTGAAACGTGGAAATTACTTGAAAACGCCGGATTTCAATCAGTTGAGATATCGCACAGGAAAATTAACGGATTAATTCCCTTTGTTTCTCCGCACATAGTCGGTTTTGCCATTAAATAAAGCCTATCTTTTATAAAATAATTTGAATTTAATAATAATTTAGTAAAATATGTTTCTCATTAACCTATGAATAAGAACCGTTTGGAAGCATTTAGCGATGGCGTGATCGCCATTATCATTACAATTATGGTTTTAGAGCTGAAAGTTCCACATGAACCTGAATTTTCAGCCTTGGTTGAGAAGTTACCGACCTTTTTAAGCTACGTTGTGAGCTTTATTTACGTCGGAATTTATTGGAATAACCACCATCACCTATTACATACCAGCAAAAGGGTCAATGGCGCAATCTTATGGGCTAATTTGCATTTGCTTTTTTGGCTTTCGCTGCTGCCATTCGCCACCGGTTGGATGGGAGAAAACCATTTTGCACCTGCCACAACCGCTTTTTACGGAATTATCCTGTTATTTGCGGCTCTGGCGTTTAATATTTTGCAGATCAAAATCATTAAAGAACATGGAAAAGAAGAATCAACCTTGGCAAAAGCGGTTGGAAGCGGGATTAAAGAAAAAATATCACTAAGTTGCTATTTTGTCGGCATTCCGCTCTCATATTTTGTCAATCAGTGGTTTGGCATTGCGCTTTTTGTGCTCCCTGCGTTTATGTGGTTTATTCCTGATAGACGGATTGAGCGAGAAATAATGAAAGAGGACGAATAATTCATTGAAATTTTAATTCTTTTTGTATTTTAAGTAATTTATTCGGTTTACGAGCCGACTTTGCCTTTGCACAAAGTGTTTTTTACCCTGCATACGATATTTTTTTTCTGAACGAGGTGATTATGTCCTTGCACTAAGTGATTTTTGCAATGCACAAGGTAATTTTATCTTTGAACAGACTAATTTTTGTTTGTCACAAACTGATTTAGGTTGAAAATCTATCAATTGAGCTGTTGATTGCAATAAAATTGACGTTCTGAGTCCTGCCTTAAGGCGGTTTTGCTTTAATAAATAGCCTGCAAGAGCAGGAACTCAAAACTTTTCATCCAATTAAAAGCCCTTTTCAAATGATTTATAACCAACGAAAAGGGCTTTTAATAAGTGCAAAGTTATTTGCTTCTGCGAAGGTGTGGTTTTACCGCACTAGATCTCGACTTCATCGATTTGGGCTTTTTGTAGTTTGCCTGAATAATCAATGTAAAGTGCCTTCCATTCGCTAAAGATGTCAAGAACCTGAGTTCCTGCTTCGCGGTGACCGTTTCCGGTTCCTTTTGTCCCGCCAAAAGGCAAGTGAACCTCGGCTCCGATGGTCGCGGAATTAACATAACAGATGCCGGTATAAAGTTCCTGCATCGCGTAGAAGGCTTGATTAACGTCCTGAGTATAAATTGCAGAAGACAGACCGTATTTAACGTCATTTACAATGTCAATCGCCTCTTCCAAAGTCGAAAAAGGAATGACCGAAGTCACCGGACCGAAGATTTCCTCTTGTCCAATTCGGTGGTTTCTGTCAACATCCGTGAAAACGGTCGGTTCAATGAAAAATCCATGCTTATGATCGCCTTTGGTAAAACGATTTCCGCCGCACGCTAAGTTTGCTTTGTCTTCGTTCTTCCCTATTTCTATGTAATTCATGATTTTGTCCATCGCTTGCTGGTTAATGACCGGACCGACCTCGGTTTTGGCATCAAGTCCATTGCCAACTCTCAGTTTTTTGGCTTTTTCAACCAGTTTTTCACAGAATTTTTTATAAACTTTCTTATGCACAACCAACCGTGAAGAGGCTGTGCAGCGTTGTCCGCTGGTTCCGAATGCGCCCCACAGAGAGCCTTCGACCGCGTTATCAACATCGGCATCGTCCATCACGATTATAGCGTTCTTGCCACCCATTTCGAGGCTAACGATCTTGTTTTGTGCCGCGCATTTTTCGGCAATGATGCGTCCCGTATCGGTTGAACCTGTGAACGAGATCAAACGCACATCTTTATGATTAACCAAAGCCGCGCCCGGTTCGGCAAAACCATTGACCACATTGACAACACCTTTGGGAATTCCGGCTTCTTCACAGGCTTTGACGAGATTAATTGTTGAAAGAGGAACATCTTCGCCTGATTTGATGACCACAGTGTTGCCGCAAACCAATGCGGGAATCAATTTCCAGGAGGGGATCGCCATCGGAAAGTTAAAGGGAGTGATTAACCCGCAAATGCCGACGGGTTGACGAACACACATTGCAAATTTATTAGGCATTTCTGCCGGGGTAGTAAATCCGTGTAGCCGCCGACCTTCTCCGGCAGTGTAATAAGTGCAGTCAATTGCTTCCTGAACGTCTCCACCCGCTTCTTTTAAAACTTTACCCATTTCACGGGTCATTTGTCTGGTGAAATCATCTTTGTTCTCGCGCAAAATCTCGCCTAAACGGAAAAGAATCTCGGCACGTTTCGGCGCGGGCGTTCTTCTCCAACGAGTTGCCGCATTTTTTGCCGCTTCGACCGCTTTATTGACATCATCCTCGTTTGATTTGGGAAATCGTCCGACGACATCGTTCGTGTCGGCTGGGTTTAAGTTCTCAAACCATTCGCCTGACGAAGATTTTACCCATTCGCCGCCGATATAGTTATGATAAGTTGTTGGTTTGCTTGATTTTTTATCGGATTTTTTTGCTTCTTTTGCTTTTGACATATTATTTTTGAAAAGTAGTTTAAAAAGATTAATGGTTAATTATTAATCGTATCTTATTAAAAGACAATTAACAATTAACCACTAATTGATAACAACTTACGGACTTTATTGAACCGTAAACGAAACAATCCGCTGCTGAATCGAACGGCTAAAACGGTTGTAGTATGCCAGATGCAGCACCACTGCATCTCCAACTTTCATTTTAGAAGCAATTTCGTTGAAGGTTTTGACATCTGAAACGGTAGTTTTGTTGATCCGTTGAATGACATCGCCCTCAGTTATAACACCCCTTCCATTTGTGTTTTTGACATCAACAATAAAACTTGCATCGTCAATTTCTTTAATTAACAAACCTTTTTGCCCTTCTAAATTATTAGTTTTAGCAGTTGCGGGAGTTAATTCTTCCAAAGTTAACCCAAAGGGTTTGAATGTTGCATTGTTTGAATTATAGATATTCAGTTTTTTTGGAGTGTCGGCGTTTTCAGAAACCCTGTTTGTTATCGGTCTTTCGCCAAGTTTAATGGAAACTGTTTGTTTTTCCAGCTTGCTGTTGACTTCCCGGTAAAAAGTAATTTTGACTTCTCTTTCCGGTTCGGTCGCAGCAACTTTAGCGATCAAATCCGGTGAGCTTTCAATTGTTTTTCCATCAAATTCAACAATCACATCATTAACTGAAAGTCCGGCTTTTGCCGCCCGACTATCTTTATCACGAATTTCAGTAATAATTGCACCTTTCAAATCAGGTAAATCATAAACCTTTCCGTATTCGGGTTTAATTGTTTCCAAATTTACCCCGAGGAAACCGCGGCGAACTTTTCCATTAGCAAGAATCTGTTGATAAACATAGCCGGCTTCGTTTGACGGAAGAGCAAAACCGATTCCATTATAGTCTCCCGTGGAAGTGGCAATTTGAGAATTGACTCCAATAACTTCTCCGTTCATATTAACCAATGGTCCGCCTGAATTTCCACGATTAATGGCGGCATCAGTTTGGATGAACTTTTGAAAGACAGAAGCATAAGGAGTTTCTCTGTTGGTTTGGGAAACAATTCCGGCAGTGACCGTTTGTGCTAAACCAAACGGAGAACCGATTGCCAAAACCCAATCCCCGATCTGTGCCGAGCCTGAATCGCCAAGTTTAACGCTTGGTAAATCTTTACCGGCATCAATTTTCAAAACAGCTAAATCGGTTTCTTCGTCTGTTCCGATAATTCTTGCAGGATATTCTTCACTGTTCTGCAAACGCACCGTAATTTTAGCCGCATCATCAACTACATGATAATTAGTCAAAATATAGCCTGATTTATCCACGATAAAACCGCTGCCAACCGAATAAGACGGTTTTCTGTTCTGCCGTTTGAAATATTCTAAAATATCATCCGACGGAGCATTGTCGCTTTTGTCACCCTTTAGGGTAACTTCGGGAACTTTGCCCTTTGTATCAATATTTACAACAGCCGGCTCAACCCTTCTGGCAACTTCGGCAAAGCTGGCGGAGATTGCTTCCGGCATTCGGGCATCAATGGGCTCACTAGCCTTTGCGTGACGCTCGCTTACCAAAACCCCAACTCCAATTCCAATCGTTAAACAAATGATCGCAATAATTGAAATGGAAAAAATCAATTTGCGAAACAGTTTTCGTTCAATGTTGGCAGCCAATTCATCATTCGGTTTTATCATTACTACACCTCAACTGATATTTAAGTTCTTTGAGTATATCGAAATTAAATGAAATTGGTAAAGAAAATTCTTTTTTTGAATTGTAAATTTTTGTTAATGCCGTCAACTTATTTTTTTTATTTTTTTGTTTTTTTCTAAAAAATCTTTTCTTTTCGTAATTTTTGATGTATAAGCATATTAGATTGTTTCTATAAGCATCTCTAAATGCCTAGCATCCATTTTTGCAGCAAAAAACATCAAAGCAGTCGTCAATTTTCCGGGGTGGGAATAAAATTTCCCCTCTGATGCTTGAAAAATTATAGGCGCGTTGTGGTATAATGCTTTCAGCCTTCCTTGCGAAGCAAAAGGAAAGCCTACCACGTCGCATAAATTACGGAGAAAAAATGTTCGGTTCGTTTAAGCATAAAGCCCAGAGGCTTACTATTGTATTATCTTGGATTGGTATGGCGGTTATATTTGCCAATGCCCAATCTGTTTACACGACTCCGGCTTCACCCAAGCCAACACCAACCCCTTACTATCAACCACCGATGGTTATTCAGCCATCAACAACACCGACCCCTTTAGTCAATAAAACATCGAGTGTAAGTCCGGCGGATATTGTTAATCCGGCGATGTCGGAAATGTCCATTCCGGGCTATTCCGGCGTTTTGATCGAAACTTTGGATGGAAAGGTGGTTAAGGAAAATTATTCAAATTATGCCTTTAATCCGGCTTCAAATGTAAAAGTGGCTACTGCTTATGCAGTTATTAAAACATTTGGTCCTGATTACCGTTTTCCAACCAATATTTATACGGACGGTGTAGTTGACCAAACCACTGGAACTTTAACCGGAAATTTATATGTTGCCGGACGTGACCCGAATTTTACCTACGAACACGCAGTTGCAGTTGCCCAAACATTGAACAAAATGGGGATTCGACAAGTTACGGGTGATTTGATTGTCACGAACAGCTTCATTATGGCTTTGAACGGCTCATATCAACGTTCGGCTGAACTTTTATTTAATACCTTGGATTCCGGCAAACGCTCAGCTGCGGCTGCCAGAGCATGGCAAGAATATTTAGTTACTTCCGGTAAAATCGGACAAATTCAAGGACTTCCGAGTGTCAGTTTTGGCGGAAAACTTTATGTTGATATTATTCCAACCAATGCACGTCTTATTTTTGCCCACGAATCAGCTCCGTTAAAAGAAATCGTCAAAGTAACATTGTGTTATTCAAATAACTTTTTGGCAGAAAAACTTGGTGATATGTTGGGCGGTGCCTATGCGGTTGCCAGAATTGTTCAGATCAACGCTGGAGTTACACCCGAAGAATTTTCGCTGCAAACCTCCAGCGGATTAGGGATAAATCGGGTAACCCCACGCGCACAAATGAAACTTTTAAGAACTTTGAGAAATGAATTAGCCCGTTACAAAATGACATTTGCTGATGTAATGCCGATTGCCGGGATGGATCCGGGAACATTACAACATCGCTTTAATACATTTCCTTATCAGGGAAGCGTTGTTGCTAAAACCGGCACCTTAGGTCAAACCGATAGCGGAGTAAGTTCTTTGACCGGCGAAATGCAAACCAAAAACGGCAAATTATTGTTCGTAATCTTTAATCAAAAGGGCGGCGTAAGCAAATTCCGTAACTTTCAAAATGATTATGTAATGATGGTTCAGAATCAACAGGGTGGTGCAATGCCTTTAGGTTATACTACAATTCCATTGTCAACCCGTTTAGCAAACACCAGGGTTGTTTATCCGACCAATAACGTTGCCGTCAACTAATTAAAAAAACAAATTAAATTAAGGAAGCTGAAAATCGGCTTCCTTTTTTATTTATGAACTTGTAGATTTGAAAAAATTATTGCAAACTTTGACGTTTGGATTTACTAAAAAATGAACGAGATTGAGTTGGAAAAAGATCAAACCGAAGAATCCCCCGAAAATTTAACTGAGCCTTCCGCAACACAAGAGATCGAAGCCGAAAAACCTACAACCAAACAAACGAGCGTAGCCAAATCTGCGGGAATTGTCTCAATTGCAGTTATGTTCTCGCGGGTTCTTGGGCTTGTGAGGGAAATGGTTTTTGCCAGATATTTCGGAGCGGGCTTTCTTTACGATGCTTACCAGGTAGCGTTTACTTTGCCGAATGTGTTGCGCGATCTATTTGCCGAAGGGGCGCTTTCCGCTGCTTTTGTAAAAGTTTTTACTGATTATCAAATCAATAAAGGCGAAAAGGAAGCGTGGCGATTGGCAAGTTTAGTTTTAAATGCAGTTGCCGTAATTTTGAGCATAATTACTATTTTAGGCATTGTTTTTTCCAAACAAATTGTTGAAAAAGTGGCGCATGGTTTTCCACCTGAAAAAATTGCTTTAACCATCACCATGACGCAAATAATGTTCCCCTTTATTTTGTTGGTTGCGTTGGCGGCGGTTGCAATGGGGGTATTAAACACAAAAGGTGTTTTTGGTGTTCCTGCCTCGGCTTCAACAGTCTTCAATATTGTATCAATTATTTTTGGTCTTGGATTTGCATATTGGCTTTCAGGCGGTAGTTGGAGTAAATCCATAGATAAAGATTCAATCCCTTCCATTTCTTCACAATGGGCTATTATTGGGATGGCAATCGGAACACTCATTGGCGGAGGGGCTCAGTTCTTTATGCAGGTTCCGTCACTTTATAAAGTTGGTTTTCGCTTTTCCCCAATTTTGAGTTTTGCCGATGAGGGAGTCAAAAAAGTTATGTATTTGATGGCTCCGGCAATTTTAGGAACTTCTGCTGTGCAAATAAACGTCCTAGTTAATACAATGTTTGTTACCGAAATTAACGGTGGAAGGTCTTGGCTTAGTTACGCTTTTCGCTTGATGCAATTTCCTATTGGATTATTTGGCGTAGCGATTGGAACAGCTTCAGTTCCTGTTCTTTCAAGAATGGCAAGTGAAGGTAAATTTGGAGAGTTTCGAGACACACTGTCCGATTCGTTGAAACTTGTTTTTTTGATGACCTTACCCTCTGCCTGCGGATTAGTTGTTCTTGGCGAACCGATTATTCGCCTAATTTATGAAAGGGGCGCATTTAACGCTTCCGATGTTTCAATGACCGCATACGCACTGGCAGGTTATTCGATTGGATTGACAGGTTATGCCGCGATCAAGATTTTGTCACCTGCATTTTACGCCCTAAATGATGCTAAAACACCAATGATAATTGCAGTTGCTTCTATTGCCGTAAATGCTTTAGCCAGCTACTTTTTCCGAAATTGGTTAATGAGTTATAATTTGGGGCATGTTGGTGTGGCTTTAGCAACTTCATCGGTTGCTTTAGTTAATTTCTTTGCTCTGGCTTTAATGATGAGAAAAAGAATTGTTCGATTAAACGGACGCGCAATATTTTCGTCATTCATTCGTATTGCCATTGCTTCTGCGCTTATGTCCCTGGTCTGTTATTTCAGCCTTCAACTTTTAATTAAATTTTTGGGTATTGACGGATTAATTACACGAATTATCGAAGCCTTTATCCCCATCGGAATCGGTGGATTAACATTCCTGGCGGCGGCAAAAATCTTGAAGATTGAGGAAGTAACCAAAGTTTATAATGCCTTTTCCCGAAAATTGAAACGATAGTCTTTTTGAGTCTCAAGTCTCAGGTCTAAAGTCATGGTTGAAGAAACCAATTTTAGACCTGAGACTTTTGACTTGAGACTTAAAACCTACAAACCTATTCCCCTTGCAAAGTAAAAGCCATTGCGTAGTAAGGATTTGCAAAACGTTTATTTTTCAAAAAAGCAAGTTGTGTTTCGCGCAAGGCTTGCGATGGCTTCATCTTTTTACCTAATAAATTTTGGTAAAAATGAGCCATTAATTCGGCGGTTGCCTCGTCATTGACATCCCATAAACTGACCATCACACGTGAGGCTCCCGCATACATAAATCCGCGTGTTAAGCCCACTAAACCTTCTCCGCGAACTTCTTTGCCTAATCCGGTTTTGCAGCCGCTCAGAACTACTAAATCCGCAGAAAGTTTGAGATTAAAAACCTCATCAGTTCGTAAAAAGCCGTTCTGCGGTTTACCGTTTTCGTCCACTAGAGAAAACACCAATCCGCTCAGCTCAGGATTTCTGTTATTCAGTAAACCATGCGTGGCGAAATGAAGGATTCGGAAATCATTCATTTCAGGCGAAAGGGCAAGCTGACGGGTTGCCGCAAAATCAAGCGCAACCTTTCTTTGATCCTCAGGCACAAGTTTTGAAATTGATTCGGCTTCTTTACGGGTAAATGTTAATCGCGGAATATCCAAAACTCCGTCTTCTACATCACCGACCGACCGATTCAAATCTTCAATTTCCATCGAACGGGTGGCAACCGGATTCACGTTCAATTTGGTTTTGGCAAAAGTAAATCTCTCATCCCGAACATCAAAAACCGGATCGGCTAAAACCGCCAAAGTTTTCGGCGCAGCTTTTTTATTTTGAGAATCACGCCGCAAAACGCTTAAAGTTGAAGCGGACGGAAGATTGAGAATTTCATTTGTTTCGATCAAATACCGATTGTTGATCTTCAAAGCAGCAAACGGAAGGTATTGCAAGGCTCCTTCGGAAACAATCAAAAGTTTTTTATTACCGATTTCATTTTTTGCCGGGCTTAAAAGCATTTGGCTTAATTCATTGGAAATTGTTATGAATTCCGAATCTGCCTTAGCAATTCTAATCCGTTTTTCTTCGGCAGTCTCGAATTTCACCCTTTGATTTCTGGCAGTTAATAGCTCATAAAATTGACGCGATTTGGTTTCAATCTCTTTACCTTTCGGCAATTCAAATGATTGCAGCGAATTTTTGCCGATCAACCAAAGATAACTTTTGTTTTCACTGAGGAAAAATTCCAATAAAATGGTGTCTGAATCCAATAGATTTTGAGTTTCAGTTAAAGTTGCGGTTTGTAATTGTGTTATTGCCGCATAATGTGGGCTGGCGATGCGGATTTTGGCTTCGACTTGCTGAAAAATCTCTTCTGCCTTTGAATAATTGGTTTGAGCCTCTTTTAATTTATCCTCCGCTGCTTTTGCTGCTGACAAACGGGAAAGTTGCGCGCCTTTGTCCTGCAAATCTTTGGCTAATTTCTTTTCTTCATCGAGCAGAGTTTTTTCAACTCCCTGTCGAATATCAACCCTTGATAAAGCCAACAATTCCAATAATGTCCGGGCTTTCGATTTTTCCGCATATTCAAAGGCTCTTGCCTGAAATTCGGAATTTTTGGTTTGTTTGAAAAGCTCCATCAAAATCGAAACGTAAACTTCGTAAATCCGGCGGTTTGTTTTGGAAAAATAAGCGGTTCGCAATTCCTGCGAAGAAAGACGGTTGCGGATCGATTCGACAATATCAATTGCTTTTTCCAAATCGGTCTTAGCTTCATTCAATTGCCCCAGATTTCGTTTATTAATTCCGATCCACAACAAAATCTGCGCCAAAGAGTTTTTATCGTCGCCGCTAAAACTTTGTGCCTTTTGAAGATTTTCCAACGCTTTAGCCGAATCATTTAAGACCGTGTAATTTTTGCCCATTCCAAAATACGCGTAAAGTAAATTGTTTTTAACACTGGCGGCTTCGCTTTGCTTTTGCTGCTGGGTGAAATAATTAAGCGATTCGTTGTAATTTCCCAAATAAAAATACTCGTCGGCAATGTATCCGAGAGTATTGAGTTCCCCTCCATTGTCACGAATTGATTTGTAATAAGGCAAAATCTGCAAATGTAAATCCAAACCCTTTTGATGTTCCCCTAAATCCGAATAGATCAATCCCAAGTTCATCGAAATCGCAGTTTCCGAGTTTTTCATCTCATTTCGTTTGGTAATTGGCAAGGCTTCATTATAAAACTGCAAGGCTCTTTGGTTATCACCAATGATCTTATAAACATTGGCTAAATTGATTAACGGTAAAACCGTATTTGATTCATTTTGGGTTAATTTAAAGGTTTCCAAGGCTTGATGAAGATACAAAAGTGCTTCCTGATATTCTGATTGCCTGGATTTGATAAAGGCAATATTATTAAGTGTTGTTCCTTTGTTTTTATAATCCTTTACCTCGTCATAAAAAGGGATGGCGGATTTATAAGTTGCAATAGCATTTTCATATTCCCCCATCATTTGCTGCGTCAATCCCTTTTCAGTTGTGGCAATTCCCTGCTCCTTTTTGTCGCTAACCTCACCCTGCAAACGGGCAGCTTCTTCAAATTTTTGAACAGCTTGTTTTAACGCCGGAATTGTTCTTTGTCCGCGCAATTTTATCCCATCGTTATAAGCAATAACGGATTGAAATACCTTAAAATCTTTTGGTGTTGCATCACGTTTTTCGGAAAAATTGATTTCGTATTTTCCGGTGATCTTAGTTCGCTCTACAACAGTGATTTCCAAAATGTAATCTCCGGCTTTTTCAAAGGCGGCTTTGACATCTTCCAGCCCGGTTCGTCCATTTGGGGCATCAAATTCACCGATTGTTTGTCCATCAGGTGCAATCAATTTCAGTGCCACATCAATCCCGTTTTGCTGAACTTTGAAGTAGGCAAATTGGTTCGCCGCAAGTGTAAATCTGTAGGAATGTTTTTCGGTTGTAGTTATTTCCCGCTCAAGTTTCTGACCGGCAGAAATCTCCGATAATTCCGTATTTTGGGCTTTGACAGATAAAGCTAACGCTAAGACTATGCAAAACATAGCCATTGAACCTTTTAACATTTTGCTACCTCCGTTTATTTATTTGCAGCTAAGTCTTTAACTACTTGCGCGGGAATTTCCGTAGCTTTGCCGACATAACGCCACGCCGAAACCTTCTTTTTACTTGGGAAAACCACGAAACCATCAGAATTTACCAGACGAATTGTGGCTGTTACAAAAGTTTGTTCGTCTTTTGCATTATCGTGTTCACGGCGCACCGAAACTTTCAGTAAACCGTCAGCTTTTTCTTTATTGTTGACGGCTAAAAAACGTTTGCCGGCATTGAATTTATCAAGTAATTGTTCGCCCATCTGACGACCGAATTTTTCGTCACCGCTCACCTCAATGTAAATATATTTAATATTTTTTAAGGATTTGCCGGATTCGTTGATACTTCTGGTATTTGTATTTTCAAAAGTGTCTTCACGACTTTCAATAACGGGAAACTTCTTAACTTCGGCAACCTCCGTATTTTCATCAAATGTAACCGTTCGGTCAAATTTTGGCGTTTCAACTTTCTTTGGCTGAACCTGTTTTGCCTGAATTTGTTTTACTGTTTCACGTTTCAAAAGCGGTCGTTGTTCCGTATTTGTCTTGATTTCCTGATCTTGGGCAATTTCAGGTTTTTTAATTTCCTGATTTGGTTTTACCTCAGGATTTGTTGAAATTGGTGTGAAGTTTTCACTGGTTTTATTAGCAATTTGTTGATTTGAAGTTGAAAAATTCAAATACCAAATCAAACCTAAACAAATTGCAAAAAAGATTCCCAAAGCAGCAAATGCCGGACGCGAAACTTTTAAATTTTGCCATAAAACCGGCGCAGTTCGCTGCCACCAGCAAGCCAAACGGCGGCTTAATTTTGTTTCCTGATAACCGATCTGACAGTTTGAACCGTCAAAACTAAATGAAATTTTCTGACCGTTTTCGAGAAACATAGAAGTTGGTGCAAATTCATCGTCACCGCCCATCAAATAGGCTGCTAAAAGTGTATCCCGTCCGTTTTCAACCGAATAAACCTCGATCAGCTCGGTAAATTCCCGATCAAATTCAAATTTGTAGTTGCTGTTCTTTAACGAATCAAAAATCCCTGACTCTTCCCCGTCAACTAAAACACGAAAATAACCGCACGAAGCTGCTTTGCGCCGCGCCGATTCCTGTTCTAAACGTGCAGACATAGCTTTCAGCTCGTCCTCTTTCAGTGAAGGCGGATTTTTCCAATCATTATTTTGTGAATCGTCTGATTTCTTCTTCATATTAAACTTTGGAATCTCCAGTTTTTCTTCGGGCAGGGGAAAGCTCAAAGCATTGACGACTTTTTGAAAAGTTTCAGGATTAAGCAAAACGTGCATTCTGTTCAGCTCGATCTGATGTTCGTCGTCCGCATTATTTCCGTCAAAGGTCAAAGATTTGATGGTTTCATTTTGCGGATTAAACTTTTCCGGCAAATCGCAAGCCGTGTTCCAAGGGGTAAAACTTTTCAGGCAATTTTTAACCAGTTTGGCTTCTAACTCAGAAAACCCGACAGTTTGAAACCGTTGTTCACCGCGATTGACCTGAGCAATTTCCAGTTTTTCGCCGAAACGGTTTTTCAACTCTTTCATCAGAACGCCTTTGCGCGAACGGTAATAATAATCGTCGTGAACTTTTTCGGGATCCTGGACAACAACATTGTAAATTTCCATCGCTTCGGTCGTGCCGTAATTATGTAAAATGCGGCTCAAACCCAGCGTGACGTAAAAGGAATTTCTCTTTAAGGTGATGCGAATCAAGTGTTTGACGAAATAGATCAACAAATCTTTTTGGGAAGCGGTTTCGGTAAATTCTTTTTCTTTTTCAAAGGTTTCAGATTCGACATAAACGAGTCTTTGCAAAAGCTGCAAATCATTCATCGAAACTTTATTTCTTGCATTTCTCGCTTCCGGGGTGTAGTAAAAACGTTTGTATTGGGCATTGCTGGCGACTTCCAGTTTGTTCATCGCGTTAAAAGCTACCTGTTTGGCAATTTCAACGTCACCGTGAATAAAATATGCCAGTTCAAAAGCCTTTCCCAACCATTTTTCTGTCCGCGATAATTCGTTCATCTTTTCCTCACCACTTTAAAAATTTCCCTTGAACTCGGAACAGTCTATTTTCAAACGGCAATTAAAATCTTTAGGTTTTTCTTTAAGTAATTTGAAATTTTTCTGAGAAAAACCTGAAAAGGTTTCAGCCTTACCAACAAATTTTATGAAAATTTTCTGAAAGCCAGCGTGTAATTTTCAGAAATTCTTTGGAATTAAATAATTTTTAGTTGACCGAATCTGAGTTTGGGTTACAATTACTCAGAATTTATTTTTTTCGGAGAAAACTTTCCCCTACAACTTGATCGTAAAGATTTTGCGTTTCCCGGAATCAGATATTTTACTTTAAAATTCAATTCCCCCCTTTTGTTCTTTATTTCAAAAATGACAAATAGCCATTTATTAAAAAAGGTCGATAAACTACGCGCAGATTTAGAATCTTTTTTTCCTTTACGAAGTGAAATAGAAGAGAAAATCTTACAGAAGATCCGTTTGGAATGGAATTTCAATTCAGTTGCCGGTAATGAAAATTCTTTATCTTTGGATGAAACCAAAGCTTTAATTTTGCACGGAACAACCAAGGGTAATAAACCATTAAAAGATTATATCGAGATGAAAATTCATAACGATACGATCTCCTGGATGTTTGAAATCGCAACTTTGGATTTTTCACTTACCGAAAGTTTGATCAAACAAATTCACGAATCAATTTTGCTGGAACCTTACGAGGTAGAATCGTTTACCAAAGACGGCAAACCGATCCTGAAAATGATCGAAATCGGCAAATACAAACAAACTCCAAATAATTCTTACCGGCAAAGCGGAAAAATCATTGAATTTGCGACTCCGGAGGAAACGCCGCAAAAAATGAAGGAATTGATCGAATGGTTTGCGGTAGAATCGCATAAAGAAAAGGTCAACCCCATTGTTTTAGCCGCCGAATTTCATTATCGTTTTATCAAAATTCAACCATTTGACGATGCCAACGGGCGCATAGCTAAGATTTTAACCAATTTGATCTTAATGCGGCATAATTACCCGCCAATCGTTTTCAAAAATAGTGATAAAACCCTTTATAATTTTGCCTTACAACAAGCGGATTATGACAAATTAGACCCGTTCATTGATTTTATTGCCCGGAATTTGGTTTCTTCCTTGGAACTCTATTTAAAAGGTGCCAAGGGCGAAAGCCTCGAAGAAATTGATTATTTAGAAAAAGAATTAATAGAATTGGAACAAAAACTCCGTAAATTGAGCAGTAAAATCGTCAAAAGGGAGAAAGTTGTTTTACTTGATATTTTCGATAAATCGGTTTTTCCCTTGTTAAGCCGGCTTTTAGAAAATTACGGCAAATTTGACCGTTTTTACATCGAAAAGAATTTTTCTATCACTATTACCAGTCTAACGAATCTCGGAAATAATAAAAATTTAGATAAAAAATCCCGCACTGCCAAAACAATTACACATTTACGCGAACTTTTGTTAAACGAGCCGATTGAATTAAATCCGGCAATTATCATAGATTACAATTACAAAAGTTTTAATCGGGATGGATTCGCTGATGTAACCTATTATAATCAGATCGTTGTCCATTTTGATGAATTGGAATATTCCATAACCGAAGGCAACAAAAAGGAAAAACACTCTAATTTTGTAAAAAAATATTCGGAAGAACTAACTGCAATTGAAATGGAAGAAATTCTCAACAAAAGTGCCACCACCCACAAAAAATTTATTGAAGCTAAAATTTTAGGGGTTGAAGCTGCTGAAGAAAATTTAATTCAGCTCTAATTTTATTTTTTAAAATAAAAGAATATTGCCAACCAAGAAAAAACACACCACGCGGCAATAAAAATTGGCGGCGACCATCGTGCAAAAGTTAAGCCGTGTTCAAAAAACACATCTTTCGGCTTGCCTGAATCAGTTTCCGCTAAAACTCTGTTGATCCGAAAATCATCCAATTCAGGTTCATTTTCAAATAATTTATTCTGCTTCAAATGCCATAATCCGATGGTTTTAGAAGCCGCCGAAATTGCTCGAATAGATTGGATTGAGGTAGCAATGCCGATCAAAGAAAAAACTATCGGGAAAATTAGAGTAAATAGCTCGCCCCACTTTGGATTTTGATTACTCATTGAGGCGGTCAGAGCGATACATAAAAACGACTGCGAAGTAACGTAAGAACTAACCCGATTTGATAACAAATCATACTCTTGCTTGATTTCCGAGCGATAAAATTTTAGTTTCTCAAGTTTTGCGGAAAAGTCGTCATTCATAACTTATTAGCTTATCATTGCTCTAAACTCATCTTCGCTTAAAACTTTCACGCCTAAACTTTCCGCCTTGGTTAATTTTGAACCCGCATCACTTCCGGCTATCACAAAATTAGTGTTCTTGCTGACCGAGCTGGAAACTTTTCCGCCGCGGTCTTCGATGATTTTAGCCGCTTCGTCACGGGTAAAGTTTTCAAGCTTTCCGGTCAAAACAAAGGTTTTATTGACAAAATTTTCGTCCAGAATGGCAGTTGAAGATTCTTCGATTTCGAGTTTTACCCCGAAATTTCTGAGCCGTTCAATTAATTCGATATTTTTCTCGTCCCGAAACCATTGGTAAACGCTTTCGGCAACTGATAAACCAATGTCGGGGATGTCATCAAGCTGTTCAACGGTAGCTTGCGCCAAATTATCGATCGTGTGAAATTGGCGGGCAATTTTTTTGGCATAACCGTCGCCAACGTGACGAATGTCCAACCCGAAAAGCAATCTTTGCAATCCGCGATTTTTAGAATTCTCGATCTGTTCGATTACTTTAGTCGCGCTTTTTTCTCCCATTCGCTCAAAATTGGCAATTGTCTGAACATTTAGGGCATATAGATCCGCCACATCTTTGACCAAACCTTTGTCAACCAAAGTTTCAACCAAAACATCTCCTAAACCTTCTATATCCATTGCTTTGCGGGCGGCAAAATAGGAAATCCGCGCCTTGATTTTGGCAGGACAATCAGGATTAGTGCAGCGGCGAACGGCTTCGCCTTCGGGACGAACGGCGGCAAAACCGCAAACCGGACAATTTTGGGGAAATTCGTAATCAATTTCTTCGCGGGTTCGTTTGGATTCAATGACTTGCAAAACCTGCGGAATAATCTCGCCGGATTTTTCAATCGAAACATAATCACCGATTTTTAATCCGAGCCGTTTTATTTCGTCTTCGTTGTGCAAAGAGGCGCGGACAACCGTTGTGCCCGCCAATAAAACGGGTTCCAGCTCGGCAACCGGAGTTAATGCTCCGGTGCGTCCAACCTGAACCGTGATTCCCCAAAGTTTTGTAATTGCCTGGCGGGCGGCGTATTTGTAGGCAATTGCCCAGCGCGGAGCTTTTGAGGTTGAGCCGAATTCTTCCTGCAATGCAGTCGAATTAACTTTTACCACCACACCGTCAATGTCGTAATCCAATGAATCCCGTTTAGCTTCAATTTCATTTATAAAAGCCGCTAATTCATCAAAGTTTTTGCAGACGCAGCGATTCGGATTGACGTTGAATCCGGCTTTTTTAAGCCAAATAAAGTTTTCTTCGTGCGTCGCAAAAGGTTTTTGATTTCCCTGCCAAACATCGTATGGAAACATATCAAGCCGACGGGAAGCAACTATTTGCGAGTCAAGCTGCCGCAAAGTTCCGGAAGCGAAATTTCGGGGATTGGCATAAAGTTTTTCGCCCTGCATTTCGAGTTCAGCGTTGATTTTTTCAAAAACTGAACGCGCCATAAAAACTTCACCGCGAATCTCAATTTTTTCAGGATATTCCCCCCTTAATTTGAGAGGGATGGTTTTAATTGTGCGAACATTGTTCGTGACATCATCACCCGTAACACCGTCTCCCCGAGTTGCTCCGACCTGTAGAATTCCTTTTTCATAATGCAAAGAAACGCTCAAACCATCAATTTTCAATTCGGCAACATATTCCAAAGGTCTGCCGTCCGCCAGCTTTCGGCAACGCTCATCAAAAGCCCGTAAATCGTCCAAACTATATGAATTATCGAGCGACATCAGAGGAACGGTATGTTTAAAGCTAACAAAACCTTCCGCCTTTCCACCGACTCTTTGAGTTGGAGAATCCGGGGTAATGAGTTCAGGATTTTCGGCTTCGAGTTTTTTTAATTTTTCGAGCAGCTGGTCAAAATCGTAATCCGAGATCTCCGGCGAACTCTTTTGATAATAAAGTTCGTTATGCCGATTAATTTCGGCTCGTAAAGTTTCAATTTCGGATTCAATGGGATTTGCAAAAAGTGGTAAATCTGACATAGCAAAGATTTTAACCTAAAGTCGCAAAGGCGCAAAATTAACTTATTTCAAAATTTCCAGCGTTTACTTTCTTCACTAAATCGCCTTTATTTATCGTGCCCGATTGAATGACTTTGGCATAAATCCCGCGCAGATGAAGCTGTTTTCCTACCGGAGAATTTACAAATTTCATCGCGTCCATCCCAAATCTCTCAACAAATTTTTTGCAGCCATTGTGCGGTAGAGCAGTTGTTTCCAGAATAGCTGAACCGATCTCAAGTTTAGTTCCAACCGGAAGATTTTCGTCCGATAGATCAAGGTCAACAAAAAGCTGATCGCCAGCCAATTTCCAACGATTTTCATCCTGCGCGAGCAAGGCAACACACCGCGAATTCATCAAGGTAATTTGGGCATCGGCTCTCACAGTTCCGTAAGTTTTCCAGGTATCGCCTTTTAATCCGTCAGCCACATCCAGTTCGCCCATTACCAAAACTTCCCTTTCATCCGGCTTTGGTCGCGCCACGATTAACTCTAAAATGCCGTTGTCTTTTGGAGATTGTCTGATTTCATCCAATCCTGCTTCAATTTCCTCGGTTGTTAAATGTCTCATAATTTCTGAACATTTTAACGTAAAATTTGAAATAAAGTTTAACCGGGAATAATGTTCTTTGAAAAAATAAAACCGTAATCCGAAAAGTCAGTATTTATAGTGTAAGACAAAACTTGTTAGAAAATAATTGGCAAACAAAGGCAGAAACCCGACCATCAGGGAGCCTGTTTTGAACACCAATTGACACGCTCCTACACAGTCGCGTTTCCGCCTTTGCTAATCACCAAAATTGCTCTAAATTTTTATTTTTCTAATTTTATTTCAAGCGGAATAATTCTTTTCCAACTTCCATTATTGGTGCAGAGCGAATAAATTTTATTTTCAGGCACTTTGACTATTTGATTTTGATTATCGATTTGGAATTGAACCTCGAATTGTCGGGGGCGGTAAACAAAATCGCCATCTTTTTTGATCATACAATTTGTTTCAGCCTGATTGAGCACAATCGCATAATATCCCGGATTAAAAAGTATCCAATCTTTATAGTCAGGTTCGATCCAATGATCCCAATATCTTTCATAACGATTCTGAAGATAGCTTTTGGTCGGCTCAAAGTTTTTTTTCAAAGGTCCTTCCGCATAAGTGCAGGAATCAGGTGCCGGATTATTAACTTCTACCAGACTCAGCTTCTCCGTTTTTTTCCCCACCGGATTTCCTTTTGCATCTGTCAAATGAACCGCAATCAAACGTCCCCCATCAAACGGACAATGTTGCGCCGATGATTTTGATGGAATTATTAAAAGCAAACAAATTATCAAAGCTAAATACTTCATTTTTTCACCTCTTAAATACTTGAATTATTAACCTTTTCACAAATGGTCAACGGACTTTTTATTTTGGCAAAGCTGCGATTTTGGCTAACAAATCAGTGGCAAATTTATGATTTGGGGAAAGCTGCAAGACTTTTTCCAAATCAGCTTTCGATAGATCGAATTTCTTTGTATCAAAATAAATAGCTCCCCGAAAAATATATGCTCCAACAAAATCCGGATTGATTTGGATTGCCTGATTTAATACAACAAGTGCTAAATCATTTTGTTTCATTCTGTTATAGATTATGGCACGATCTAAATATCCTTTAGCATATTTTGGATCAACTGTTGTCGCCTGAGTGAAATCAGCCAGTGCCAGATCATTTTGACCAAGTGCCGAATAACACATTCCGCGATTGCCCCAGGCTTCGGGATTTTTGGCGTCCAAACTGATGGCTGTATTAAGATCGGCAATCGCCAGATCATATTGCTTTTTCTTGTAATAAACCGAACCGCGATTAACATAGGCTTTCATATAATTCGGGTTAATTTTGAGCGCCTGATTGTAATCAACAAAAGCCGAATCCAAATCACCTTTGTCGTAATAAGCAATTCCGCGATTGTAATAAAATTGGGCATCATTTGGAGCTAAAACAAGTCCGCTTGAATAATCGGCAATGGCTAAGTCTTGTTTTTTCTGTCGGTTATAAGCCAATCCGCGTTGAAATATAGCATCAAGGTATTTCGGATTAAGCTTTAAAGTTTGAGTATAATCTGCAATTGCCGCCTCAAGATTTCCTGCAAAGAAATTAGCCTGTCCGCGATTGAACCAGGGCGAAGGAGAATTTGGACTCAGATTAATCGCTTGATTGAAATTGCCGATTGCTTCCTGGTATTGTTTATTTTTGTAATTTTGAATACCGCGATCCAAAAATTCCTGAGCTGTTTGTCCAAAAGAAATCGAAACTAAAAATAATCCGATAATTATTGCCAAATTTAACCTTTTCATAAAAAAATCACCTCTCAATACAAATCGCCAAATTTTTCTCTTAAACAGGTCAAAAATTTATTTTTTTCGTTTTAAATCCGCTTTTAACGGAAATGTCATATCGCTTTTGATGTTACTTTTAATAATGCGCCAATAAAGATTTCTTCCGCTCAGAGTAATTTTAACGGTGGCAGTATTTCCCCAATCGTCTTCAACTTGGGCGGTAAAACTGTTGCCCGTAATTTTGGTTGATTTGATTTCGGCTTCGTATAATTTTGGAATCGCCCCATAAGCTGTTCCCGTCACTCGTCCGTTCTTTTCTTTGAGTTTGATAACAATTCCTTTGCTTGCTCTTTTGTCCCACCATTGTTCCCATTCGCCCGTAAACTTTGCTTTTTGGGCTGATGCAACCGTTGAAAGAATAAATAAGCTGAAAATTATAAGTGCAAGTTTTTTCATAATCTTTTCCTCGTAAAATAAAAAATGCGATTTAATGTTCCTCAACATAAATCGCAAAATATTTGATAAAAAAGGTTCAAGTTTTTTGAAACCTTTAATAAAACTGAATTAAATTAACAACCCACGGTTAGCAAATGACCTACAGCTTTGACCAATTTAGATTTTTTGGCTTTAGAGGAGAGAAATAGCACTTTATCAACAACATTGTAATGTTCGCTTAAATCCAAATAGAAATCCAGTTTTTTATCATTATCCAAGTCACCAACCCAATAAATAGACCATCCGCAATCATCACAATCATTTTTCAAATAAGTCAAAATCTGTTCCTTTTTGTCATTTGAAAGAATTAGTTTTGATCCTCTTGAAAGAAATTCTTCTTTACTATTTTTATTTTCTACAAAAAGTTTGTAACTTTCGCCATTAAAATCAAAGGTAATCTGTGCACCATTTTTGAGATTCGCTTTTTCATCAAAATCTTCCTCGTTTTGATAAAAGACTGTTTGAATTTTTCCTGTTTTTAATCCTTTTATATTTTTGATCAAAAATATAGTTTCTCCCTTTTTTTCAGTAAATACTTTTTTATCAAACAACTCGGGGTTAGGAATATCTTTTATTTTTATTTTTGTAGGAATAATTGAGAAATCACTTCCATTTTTAAAAAGTCCGAGCCAAATTTCTCCTGATTTTCCTGTCAAATCTTCTTTGTGGAATTCACCTGTTTCAATTATTTTAGCCTCGAATTTTCTTTTAAACTCCCAATCGTATTCTATTGAATCATTTCTGATTGTTGTTAAAATTCCATCGTTTATTGGATTTGTTTTAACAAAGTTGTTGCCAGTAACCTCACTAAAAATACAAACCTGAGTTGTTGGTAGAACTGAAACATAACCGATCAAAAAGGTTAGCCCAAAGACAACAATCAAGGATTTTGAAACTTTCATTGCCGTTTATTCCTTTATTTCATTTTCATAAAACTCGGTAGCCTTTTCTGCCAATTCACTTTGGACTGTAACGCGAAATGGATGTTTGGCAACAAAACTTGGAACTTTTTTGACATTTGCACCAAGTTTTTCTAAGGCAATAGCAAGCCCTTCGTCAGTTAATTCTTCGACCCCAAAAACCTCACAAGCACGCTTAAAAGCCCCACGCAAACGGTCAAGTGGTAATTCCCTGTCCGCCAAAACTTTCTTTCTTGACTGAAAATCCCCTAAAGCATAGAGGACGATCTTTTTAACTTCGGCTGATTTAGATTCAAAAAGTGTTGGTTGATCCATCATTTTTCCCCGCCCAAATTTAATCACATTTTATCATAGCGGACAATAATTTAACTGTGGCTTTCCACATTTTAATTTGATTTGCGTAGCAGTTTTTTAATGCTAAACTTTCAATAACAAAATATGAGCGATAACCAAAAAATTTTTCGCGTGGGTTTATGTGTCAGCGGCGGAATTGCTGCCTATAAAGCAATCGAAGTTTTGCGCGGTTTGCAAAAAGCAGGATGCGAAGTTCAAGTCTGTATGACTCGCCACGCCACGGAATTTATCCAACCGTTGACTTTCCGCGCTTTGACCGATAAATATGTTTTGGTTGATGATTACGCGCCTGACAACCCCGATCCGATTGCTCATATCAATTTTTCGCAAAATATTGACTTACTTTTAGTTGTTCCGGCAACCGCCAATGTCATTGCGAAATTTGCCAACGGGATTGCCGATGATTTTTTGACCTCGACTTATCTTGCGTCAACTGCACCTGTTTTAATTGCTCCAGCAATGAATACAACAATGTGGTTTCAACCCGCCACGCAACGCAACATTGCACAATTAAAAAATGACGGCGTTCATTTTGTGGAACCGGTTTCAGGCAGATTGGCTTGCGAAACCGTTGGAACAGGAAAATTGGAAGATGTTGAAAACATAGTCTCAAAAGTCCTAAGTCTCAAGTCTCAAGTCTCAACCGGAAACAACCTACCTGAGACTTTAGACTTGAAACCCGAGACTCTAGATTTACTCGGAGAGAAAATCTTGATAACTACTGGTGGAACACGCGAAGCCATTGATCCGGTTCGTTTTATTTCAAATCATTCGTCCGGGAAAATGGGGTTTGCCATTGCTGAAGCAGCCGCAAAACGCGGGGCAGAAGTCACGGTCGTGGTTGGCGCAGTCAGCGTTGATCCGCCTGAAAACGTTAAAATAATCAATGCAGTTTCTGCTCAAAAAATGCACGGTTCAGTAATGCAAAACCTCTCAGATGCAACAATTTACATCGGCGCGGCGGCGGTTGCCGATTATCGCCCGAAAAATGTTTCCGATAACAAAATCAAGAAAAATGATGAATCCATGACGATTGAGCTTGAACGGACAACCGATATTTTATCGGAAGTTTCAAAAAATCGGCACAATGGACTTTTAGTGGTTGGATTTGCGGCGGAAACGAATGATGTTATTGATTACGCTCGCGGAAAAATGGAGCGCAAAAATCTGGATATGATCGTGGCAAATGATGTTACGCGCAAAGGCGCAGGCTTTGGTTCGGACGAAAATCAGGCTACAATTATTACCCGCGAAAATGCGGTTGAATTGCCTTTGATTTCTAAAATGGAATTGGCAAATAAAATTTTGGACGAAATAATTTCTTTGAGAAACAAATGAACGAAGATTTATCAATTTTGATATCCGAATTACGTGAACAAGTATTGTATTTGCAAGAACTTGGCGTTACTTCTTTAAATGCTGATTTGCCGGAGATTAAAGTCCAAAGTCCAAAGTCCAAAATCCAAAATCCAAAGTCTGAATTTGTCGTTCCTGACATTCCGATCATTCAAAAAACCGAACCCCAAAAAGTCGAAAATCCGCAATCCTCAATCCGCAATTCAAACTCCCCTTTACTATCGCGGTTGCCAAAACTTTCGGAAGTTTCCGCTCAAAAAGATTTTCCGACACCAATTCAACCCAGAGTAGAAGTTATGCCTAAAAAACCTGTTGAAATTTCGCCGACCGAAACTTTGTTTGGTGACATCAGCCAGACTTTGCCTGAATCAAACGAAACTCTAGCCGATATTAAAGCCGAGATCGGACCTGACTGCACCCGCTGCACACTTTGCGAAAAACGAACGCAGGTTGTCAACAGCGTCGGCAAACCAACGGCTAAACTGATGTTTATCGGTGAAGCTCCTGGCGCGGATGAAGATGCCAAAGGCGAACCTTTTGTTGGACGCGCCGGACAACTTTTGAACAAAATCATCGAAGCAATCGGAATGAAACGCGAAGATGTGTTTATCGGCAATGTCAATCGGTGCCGTCCTCCGCAAAATCGTCAGCCTTTACCTGATGAAGTTGTCCATTGCAAGCCGTTTTTGCTGCGTGAAATCGCGATTGTCCGCCCAAAAGTAATTGTTGTTTTAGGAAATACGGCTTGTCAGAATCTTTTAGACACAAAAGTTGGAATTACCAAACTTCGCGGGAACTTTCAAGACTATTTCGGTGTCAAAGTAATGCCGACCTTCCATCCTGCGTATCTTCTCCGCGATCCGAGCAAGAAGCGCGAAACGTGGGAAGATATGAAAAATGTCCGCGATTATCTGAATAGTTTGGAATAAAAGTTATGACTTTTGTTGAACAATACAAACTAAATCTGAAAACAACACAATTCCTTTCAAAAATTGCCTCTTTTTTGATTGCAGTTATTCTATTGGTTGAAGTTTTTTCAAATCTTCATGACTTGTTTTTTTCCGAACCCAAATGGACTGAGGCTTATTAAAGTTTCTTTAAACTAATTGTAAGTCAGGCAATTGTAGGAATTTTCTTTGCCTTTCGGTTTGTCCTACTTTTTCTAAATAGACCAGAAACAATTTTCATTCTCTATTTATTTGGCTAATTTGCTGGCTCTCTGTTTTTGCTTTTTTTGCTTATAATTTTGGTTTTCCTTTAGAAGATTACAACTCAACAGTTCATTGGCATTATCAATTGTCGATTTACAAAAGTTTGTTAGCAGTAATACCTTATTTATATCTATTTCTAAGTCCGATTCATCAAATTTTGCATCTAATTATTGCCTTTTTTCATCGAAAATAACTTATGCAAAATTCCCTTTTCGATTCAATTCCTACCGAATCCAATGAAACCTTGGAGCAAATCAACGCGGAAATGCTGGAAAAATCGAAACAGCTTCCGATGTTTGCCGATAAAACTTTTATTTTCGGTGTGGGTAAAGAAAATGCCGAAGTTGTTGTGGTTGGAGAATCACCGGGACCGCCGGATGAAGAATTTGGCGAGCCTTTTCGCGGTCCGGTCGGTGAATTATTGGAAAAAATTTTGCTTTCGATCGGTATCAGTCGCCGAAATTGTTATTTAACCAATGTAGTCAAATATATTTCTCAAGGCGATGAATTAACGCCGGAAATTCTCAAGTTTTTCACGCCGTTTTTGGAACGTGAAATTATCGCCATAAAACCAAAAGTCATTATTTCTCTTGGAAATACGCCGACTAAAGCCCTATTGAATACCAAAAAAGCAATCTCGCAAATTCGGGGCGAGTTTCATGATTTTCAAGGCATAAAGTTAATGCCGACCTTTAATCCGGCATATCTCCTGCGAGACGCGACCAAAAAACGCGAAGTTTGGGAAGATATGAAAAAAGTGCGTGATTATTTAACTAAAACGACCTGATTCCGCCTTTTTTATCAACAAAAGTATCCGCCAAAACAATTATGCAAAAGTTCTCAACCGTTTTATTTACACCGGTTGCAATCCCGACAAATTTTAAGTTTGTGCTTAACAAATTTTTTCGGTGATTACGATTGCTGTTCCCGTCATCAATTAACATTGTCATTACCACCCGCCGCGCGGTTTTGGTGTAATAACTGATGTTTTCATTAACCTGAAAGGCTGTTCCGTATCTGGCAACTCTTTCATCCGGCAAACTTTGATCGGTTCCACGGTGACCAGACAAATTATTTTTGGCTAGATCTTGGGCATGATCTTTGGCGGCTTTGGTTAATCCGTCAAGGGCTTTGAATTCCGGCAAGGAAGGTGTTTGTTTAAGGGTTGCAATTAATTCTTCAACCGGAGTTTTTCCTTCGTTTGTTTCGTATTCCATCCCTTCAAATTTAAAAGATTTTCCGCTATTGGTTTTTAGATAATCTTCGATAATTTTTGCATATTCAGCCGGATTCTTTCGCATTTTATTGATTTCGGCTAAAATTTCGGCTTCCAATCCGGTTAAATCTGCCGGAACAGCGGCAGAAATATTTGGTTTAGCTGTTGTTGCTGTGGATACCGAGTTAGAATTGACAGGAGTTGATGTTGGTTTAGTAATCGCCTCTTTCGGCGTGGTAACTTTGGTTTTATTGGCTACTGTTTTTGTTTTTGTTTGCGTAAATACCTGTGTAATACACAACACCAAAAGCATGAAAATCAGGGGCAGTCTTTTCATTTTGTTTCCTCACTTGGGTTTATCCTGAAAAAAATAGATCTTAGGATAAACTTCTTTCAGTAATTTGGTTAAATTTGATTTTTCAATCAAATTCTTTAAGATGCGTTTATTTGGAAAGAAGTATAATACAAAACTACTTTTTTGACGAAAATTTTTAAAATAATCCGTCAAATTTTTGTTTTCAGATTTTTTTGAGTCAACTAATTTCTAAACTCATTTTTCTTTTCGGCTCTCAGCATCATTCCTACCATTCCTGAAGCGATCACAAATAAAATTGCTCCGATTATCGAACCTAAAATGAAAAATCTCGGATAATAAGCGGCATACATAAAAATTACATATGAAACCAAATAAATCACAACCGTCAAATAACCAACTGGATACATAAAACCTCCTTTCAATCGGGAAACTTAATTCAAGGTTGTTTGATTAGGGTGAAAACATTTTGAAAATAGTTTATCTTAGGACTTTCATGATTCATCCACTGTTATCTAACGAACAAACATCTCAATTTGCCGAACTCGCTTTGCCGCTTCCTCTGCGACAAACTTTTACTTACCGTTTGCCCGAAAATATGAGGGAAAATGTCCGAATCGGTTCCCGTTTGCTTGTCCCCTTCGGTAAAAGAAATTTAACGGGCTACGTCGTTGAATTGCACGAGGAATTGGACGAGGCATTAGAAGTTGAAGAATCACAAATCAAAGATGCAGTTGAATTACTGGATGCTGAACCCCTATTAACGGCTGAAATACTAAAACTCACCCAATGGACTGCCGACTATTATGCCGCTTCGTGGGGCGAAGTATTAAAAGCCTCGCTTCCTGCCGGAGTTAATGTCGAAACCGAGCAAATTGTTGAGATCACGACACAGGGACGCGATGAACTTTTGAAAGTTACAACTGCAAAAACTGCCAAAGCTCAGCTTTTACAATATTTGGCGGAACATGAAGAAGTTTCGATGCGTTCTCTTGGCAAAAAATTCGGTGCGTCAACTGCAAGTAGAATCATCCGTGATCTGGTCCAACAAAATTGGGTTTCAAGTGTCCAAAGGACTCTTTCCACTAAAGCCAAACCAAAGCGAAGAAAAGCCGTTAGATTGTTGCCAAATTTCAAACCTTTTGTTTTCAACGATAAACAGGAGCAAATAATTCAAATTTTGATTGAAAATAAAGGCGAAATCGGGTTTGCCGAGCTTTTGGAAGAGGCTGATGTTTCTTCGTCCGTCATTCAAACTCTGGAAAAAAAAGGTGTGGTTGAAATTTTCGTCCGTGAAGTTTTTCGTAATCCGCTTGAAAATGCCAAAATCCCAGATGCGCTGGATTTAACTTTGACTGATGGACAGGCTGATGCTTTTGAAATTATTGCAAATGCTATTAATTCAGATAAATATCATTCGTTTTTACTTCATGGCGTAACCGGCAGCGGAAAAACTGAAATTTACATTCGGGCGATGAAAAAGGCTTTGGAATTAGGCAAGACCGGATTGATGTTAGTTCCTGAAATTGCGCTGACACCCGTTTTTTCTCGCCGTTTAAGTCAGGTTTTTGGTGATGAGGTAGCAATTTTACATTCTTCGCTTTCGACCGGGGAAAGATTTGACGAATGGCGCAGAATTCGCAAAGCCTCGGCTCGAATTGTGATTGGCACTCGTTCGGCAATTTTCGCACCTTTGCAAAACATTGGAATTATCATTGTTGACGAAGAACACGACGGCAGTTACCGCCAACAGGAATCGCCCTTTTACCACGCCCGCGATGTCGCTGTTGTCCGCGCCAATTTTGCCAATGCAGTCGTTGTTTTAGGTTCGGCAACACCTTCGCTCGAAACTTTTCATAATGCTAAAAACAATAAATACACTTATTTACATTTACCGAACCGAATCGGCAACCGTCCGTTGGCAAAAGCCGAATTGGTTGATATGCGAAATGAGTTTCGGGAAAATGGTAAGGATGTAGTTTTCTCAAATGAATTGTTAAAAGCAATTGAAGAAACTCACTCTAAAGGTGAACAATCAATAATTTTGCTCAATCGGCGCGGATTTTCCCAATTTATTTTGTGCCGAAGCTGCGGCGATACGATTCGTTGTCAAAACTGTGATATTACCTTAACTTTTCACCGCCGCGACAATGTGTTGATGTGTCATTATTGCGGTTTTCGGGCAAAAGTTCCCCAAAAATGTCCGTTCTGTGATTCAAAATTTATTTATTTTATTGGTGAAGGAACTGAGCAGATCGAAGATATTCTGCGGCGAAGATTTTCGGGTTTAAGAATTGCACGGGTTGACCGGGATTCAACCCGGCGGCGTAAATCTTTTGAAGAAACTTTGATAGATTTTAGTGAGCATAAACTCGATACGCTCGTTGGGACACAAATGCTGGCGAAAGGTCACGATTTCCCAAAAGTAACTTTGGTTGGCGTAGTTTCGGTTGATGCAGGTTTGGCTTTGCCCGATTTTCGGTCTGCCGAACGCACTTTTCAGTTACTCACTCAGGTTGCCGGACGCGCCGGACGCGGACTTTTGCAAGGTCGCGTGATCATCCAAACCTTTTACCCCGATCATTACGCGCTCCAACACGCTTGCACGCAATCCTACGAAAATTTTTATAATGAAGAAATTCGTTTTCGCCAAAAACTCGGTTATCCGCCGTTTGTCGCGTTGGCTTCGATTCTGGTTCATCACGCCAATTACAATTACGCCTTCGATAACGCTCAAATCCTAAAAGAGTGTCTGCAAAGTGCAAATACAGACCGGCAAGCCAGAATTCTCGGTCCCGCGCCCGCCCCGCTTCCCCGTTTGAAAGGCGAGCATCGGTTGCAATTGTTAATAAAAGCCGCCAACCGCAAAAAATTGCGCGAATTACTGGATTTCGGTTTACACGAAGCACAGGAAAAGTTTTGTGATTTGCGTTGTGTTAATGTCGAGATTGATCCTGTAAACTTACTTTGAAAGTTTTACTTCATTATAGATTTCAGCCAAATTCAGTTCACAATTAATTGAGTTCAAAAATAATTTGTCGGAAGGATTTGAGAGAACTACTACATTCCAAACATCCTTATTTCGTTGGTAATGTTCAACCCGCATTGAATTTTGTTCGACTAAAATATAATCGGTTAGTGTTTCAATCGAAAGATACGAATCGAATTTTAAATTGCGGTCGGTTAATTTGGTTGATTTGGAAAGGATTTCAATAATGATACGCGGATTTAGCAAAGTGTCGTCTGAATCATCTTCAAACTTGCGGTCTTGGCACGAAACTACAATATCAGGATAAAAATAATTTCGTTTTGCTTTTACTCTCAAATCGCTCGCAAATGGGCGGCAAGGCGACCCTTTGAGTTGGGAAAACAATTCACCTTGTAAATTCGAGGAAATAATATTGTGTTTGAGACTTGCGCCAGCCATTGCCACAATCTCACCATCGAAAAACTCGTGTTTACGTTTGGAATTCCGCTCAAGTTTTAAATATTCTTCGGCGGTAACTGATTGTGATTTATAAGCTAAATTTGATCTGCCCATTATCCTAATTTTAGTTGAAATCAAAACTTTAGACAATATTTCCAAGAATAGAAAAACCTCTCACAACCACACAACAAAAGTTTCAAAACAATTCAATACTGTTATGCCCAAATTGATCCGGTTAATTTATTGTAAAATGACTCACTTATTTTACCGTTTTATTTCAGAATTTCATTGAATAATGAATAATTTAGGTGAATATTTTTTTTTACAATACAGATTTCACTTAGCCAAGCAATGGAATTAGTTTAGATTTTTTCCCGCTAAACAGACGCGGGTCTAAACTAATAAATTTTTTTGAAATGTTCGCCGGATTACATTACGAATCCATTTTTTTAGATATTCTTTGGAGTTAACGTTTTTTCAAGAAAAAGATGTCCGGATAAGCATTTGAATCTGTTTTTAAAATCAAAAGGTTTCGGCTTAAAAAAGTTTACTCAACCCAAAAGAGAGCAATGCTGAAAAAAATAAAGTCAATTGCATTTTATTACGGGATGCCCTTGTTGGCTTATGCGATTATTTTGCTTTTGATAATTACCGTTTCAAAGGTTTTCTCAATAAGTTTTGATTTAACTACCCTAATAATTGCTTTAATGATTGCAACCTCATGGTTTCTTGGCAGTAATCCCGGTTTGCTAATTGCAATAGTTTTTGAAGCCTCAATAATTTATTTTCAAACTACTCCCTATACCACAAAATCAGCCATTATTACATTTAATCGAATGGCACTTTTTGTAAGTTTGGTGATTTTTACCAGCTCGCGCCGGACAGCCGAACAAAAATTAAGAACTCAGCATGAAATTTTGAGTGTTACGCTTTCAAGTATTGGTGATGCGGTCATTTCTACGACTTTAGATGGCAAAGTTAATTTTATAAATCCGACTGCCGAAAAATTAACCGGGTGGAGTTCTTCTGAAGCCTTTGGAAAATCTATTGAAGAAGTATTTAAAATTATTAATGAAGAAACCCGTCAAACGGTCGAAAGTCCGTTTACAGCTGTTGTTAGGGAAGGAATTATTGTCGGACTTGCCAATCACACGATTTTAATTGCAAAAAATGGAAAAGAAGTTCCGATTGAGGACAGCGGCGCACCGATCAAAGACGGAGATGGAAATGTCATCGGCGTTATAATTGTTTTTCACGATGTCAGCGAACGCCGTCAGATCGAAAAAGAGCGAGAAATTTTATTCAAAGAAGAACAAAACGCACGAAAAGAAGCTGAAACTCTGGGAAGGCTCAAAGACGAGTTTTTGGCAACGGTTTCACACGAACTTCGAACACCTTTGAACTCGATCCTCGGTTGGTCTTCGATTCTTAACAAAAGCAATTTGGAAGATGAAAAGTTTTTAAATGCCTGCAACATTATTGAGCGAAACGCTAAAACCCAAGCCAAAATCATTGATGATATTTTGGACGTTTCTCATATTATTACCGGAAAACTTCAACTTAATGCCGAACTGTTACAGCTTGCACCGATCATCAAAGCAACTATTGAAACATTGCAGCCGGCGGCGATGGCTAAATCAATTAATATTAAACTTTTACTGGATGAAGATGCCGGACAAATATTTGGCGATGCAGCCCGGCTCCAGCAAATCATCTGGAATCTGGTTTCAAACGCAATTAAATTCACCACGCAGGAGGGAGAAATTGAACTTAAACTTTCTCGCCTTGATTCTCAGGTTGAATTGAAAATAAGCGATAATGGAATTGGTATCAACAACCAATTTTTGCCGTTTGTTTTTGAACGTTTCAGACAAATGGATTCTTCAATAACCCGAATTCACGGTGGACTCGGGCTTGGACTTTCGATTGTCAAATATTTGGTGGAACTGCATGGCGGAACGGCTTTTGCCGAAAGTAAGGGCGAAGGAAAAGGAGCCTTGTTTACTGTGCGCCTTCCGCTGGCAATTGTTGAAAAAGAAATTGAACTTTCGGCAATTCAGGGAAATAATTCTTTACACCAACCCGAATCGGACAAAATTATTAAGGAAGATCCTCAACTACAAGGTCTAAAAATTTTAGTTATTGATGATGATTTAGATACATTGGAAATGCTTAAATTTGCACTTGAAAGTTTTGGTGCAGCGGTTAAAACAGCTGATTCTGCAAGCACTGCATTTCAAACTTTTCAAAAAGGAAATTTCGATATCATTGTTTCCGATCTTGGAATGCCTCAAGAGGACGGTTACAGTTTGCTTGGTAAAATCCGTGCAAAATTTAAAGAAAATGGCAAATTCGTTCCGGCGATTGCAGTCAGCGGATATGCCCGAAATGAAGATTTTGATCGCGCCATCGCGGCGGGGTTTCAACTTCATATTTCAAAGCCTGTTGATCCGCAGGAACTTGCTCTCAAGATTCTGGAAGTTTTACAAAATCACAGAACTTAGCTTAAAAAGATTACTTTATCTTCCTTTTAGTTAAGATTTTTTTGGTGAGGAATTGATGAGTTGTTTTTTTTATTAGCCAAAAATCGCAAATAGTTTTTTCCGGCTTTGATTTTTGTGATTTTAATCTAAATTTCCAATTAATTTGCCATATTAATTTGAGAATAAATTTCCGCCAATGAAATTTTACAATTAATGGCATCCAACGAAATTATTTCATCCTTTCCGTCGTAGATTTTATACATCCATTGTTTCGGATTTTGCTTGGCATATTGCTCAACTTTGAGTTCGTTTTCCTTGACCAGCAAACATTCCCTGACGCTATCCATTGAAAGATAACCTTCTAATTTTTCGGTTTTATCATTTGTTTGGGTTTTACCGGAAATAACCTCAACAATGACTGTTGGATTTAACAAAATGTCAGTTTCATTAGAATCAAATTGAGGATTGGCACTGACCACGACCAAATCAGGATAGGTGAAATTTCTCGAATTCAACCGCACCTTTATCCCGTTCACGTAAACTTCATATTTTTGACCGAGGATCCGGCTGCCGATAGCTACGGTCATATTACTGCAAATCAAATTGTGTTTCCGTCCTAAACCGCTTTTCGGCAAAACTCTGCCGTTGTAAAATTCGTGCTTTGTTCCTTCCTTTTTTTCCAATCGAAGATAGTCTTCGACCGAATACTTTTGCTCGCTCTGGGGTATTTTTTGTTCATTCATGATTTAAGGGAGATGCAGGGGTTTTTGTTTGAGTTGTCAAAAAAATTCGCTTTACAAAAACTTTTTTAGACAGGTTTATAAGATCAATTTTGAAATCAAATTTTGAATATGAACATTTTATCTCAATCTATCGAAACTAAATCAGTGTCAATGGAATAAATTTCTTGTCAATGGAATTATTTCCTTGTCAATGGAATAAATTCTCGGTCAATGGAATTATTTCCTTGTCAATGACAATAAATTCTCTGACAATGGAATAAATTCCCTGCCAATAACATTATTTTCACCAAATTGTATTAAATATTCTGTAAATTAACCCTTTTAACCAAAGAATGTTTTAGGCAGTGGCGCAATTTCCAATTTTTTGCCCAGGCGAAGTTCCGCTTCCTGGTGTGCCGAACGGAGCGCGGCATCGGCAGGTCGCGGTTGGATTTAAGTTGTTGCAAATTGTTGTTCCGCCCCCGCCTGCCGGACTGCAAAAAGTAACTGTTGCATTTGGACATTGGCATCCACCACCACAAAATCCCGATTGAGAATGTATTGCCATCGGAGCCATTAAAGATGAAACTATTGGAAAGGCAATAGCGGTTGATAAACCAATTTTTTTTATCAATTCTCTGCGTGATATATCTTCAAATTGGCTGCCTATCTCATTTATGTTCTCGATCAAATCTGATTTGGCTAACTGTTCAAGGGCGAGCCAGACAAATTCAATACTGACAGGCGTTTGAAACTTTTTAGAAAGATTTTCGGCAATTTCAGAAATGCTTTTGTTTCCGTCCGAAAGTTCCCAAATCAAAGCCGAGGTTTGATTTAGATTAAAAGCCTGATTGCTAATTAGATCATAGACCAAGGTTTCATTTTCCATTTCCTGAATAACGATATTACTTTTTCGGGCTAAGGGTTTTACTTTTATCATAACTTCTTTATTTATCTGATTTATTTGTTTTTATTAGTTTTTTTGAATTCAAGTTATTTTTAGATTACAAACAATTATCCGGTGCAGGTAAGGGCGGAACCGGAACACCGTTTGGACGGCAAATTCTAGGTCTGCCTGCAATTGAGGGACAGGTGTAAGTGGGAGGACATTCACAATTTCCGCGACAAGGTTGGCAAACAGGCGTTGCCCGAAGATTAACGCAAACTTCCGCGCCCGCACTCACTCCGCAACAAACCGTAAGGCAATCGGAATTTGAATCACATGGACAACCGTTTGGGTTTTCATTGGCATTGTTCGTAACCGGAAAACAACCTGAGGCGGCATTAATTGCGGTTGGTGCAACCAAAACTGAAATTAAAGGCAAAGTTATAATTGAGGCAAAACCAATTTTCCGCACCATCTCCCTTCTGGATAAACCGAAAAAAGGAGTTATTTGAAAAGAGTTGTTTTCAATTAAATTTTCTCTGTTTAATTCTTCTACCGCCAGCCACACGAGTTCAACTGATACAGTTTGATTTATTGAGGCTGACATTTTATTCGTAATTTCATCAATCGAATTTTTACCGTCGCAGAGCTGCCAAACCATTGAAGACGTTTCGTTTAGAACAAAAGCTTTATTTTTTATCAGATCAAAGACTAATGTTTCATCTTTAAAATCTTGCACAACAATATCTGCTTTCCGAGAAACAGGGTAAATTTCGGACATTACAAAATAACTCCTTAAAAGTATTTTTTAGGGGCAGATTTTATTTGGGGGCGTTAAATTGGGGGTTTTGGGGGATGCCAATAATTTGTCACAATTGGGAGTAAAAAACAAGTTCTAAACTAAACATTTCAAAAGAATTTACATTGTCTTAAAGCTTCATAAAGAACAATTCCCACTGAATTTGCCAGATTTAAACTTCTGACATTTTCATTCGGCATTGGAATAGTGAGGCAACGATCCCAATTCGCTTTTAATAAATCTTCGGGTAATCCGCGCGTTTCCCTACCGAAAATCAAACAATCATTGTCCTGAAATTGCCAATCCGTATAATTTCGTTGAGATTTAGTTGTAAAATAAAGAAAACGTGAATTTGGTAAGGCTTCATAAAGTGCTTCCATATTTCTATGCCGAAAAAGTTTAACCTCGTCCCAATAATCAAGTCCGGCACGTTTAACGGCTTTTTCGTCGAGGCGAAAGCCGGTCACGCCAACAATATGAAGATTCGTGAAGGTTGCTGCACATAATCGGGCAATATTTCCTGTATTGGGTGGAATTTCCGGTTCAACTAAACAAACATTTAACATTTTTGGTTTTGAATTCTAGATTGGCGTATCTTTTTTACTTTTTACCTTTCTATCGATTTCTATTTTACTTTTTTGCCCCGATGTTCCTTTCTTATAACCAACTTTAAGCCTGACCATTTTTCGTCAACAGCACAAACTTTTACATCAACCAATTTTAATTTGAGAGCAGCTTCACGAACAATATCTTCGGTTATTTCAGTTGGAAGTTTTGCTGCTTTTTTATACCAGGAAACCCAAATCATTCCATCGTCCTTGATTTGATTTTGGTATTCGTCGAGTAATTCGGCTAATTCATTGAAATTATTGGTAAAAAAATGTATGAAATCAACCTTTGTTTCTAAATTTTCAACCAAATGAATCTCCTTCGGCAAATCCTCCAACATTTCAAAATAATTTGAGGGAGCATTACGGAGATATACTAAATGCCCGCTTTTGATGCCAAGTTTTTTAGACAACGGAGTGCCGGAATATCCAATCATTTCACAAAAAAATAACACGTCAACCTACTTCAATTCAAAATAAGAAGACGTGTTTATAAAATTTGAAAACTTGAATTAATTTCCTTTAGCTGATTTTTTAGCTTCTTCGTCCTGATACTCGATCTTTTTACCCGAGCGTGCTTCCAGAATCGGTAAGGTGGTTCTGATTATGTCTTTTCCTAACTCAAAAACCGTAGCCTGTTCTTTTCCTTCGGCATCTTTATAGCCGATTGTTACATAGTGTTTACGTTTTTTAGAGAACAACATCAACAATCCGATCGGACCTAACAAAATAGTCGTAGCCACGGCTGCGCCAACTCTTCTTCCCGCTTTTTGTCCGTATTCGAGGTCAATAATTTGATCGTATGGAATTGTATAAGTTTTTGATTCCTTGTTGACACTATATTCAAATTTCAATTCTTTTTCATCGCTTGTATTTAATCTGCCTTCAACCGGTTTATCCGCGCCCGGAAAATCTTTCGCTTTGGTTGTGCCGCCTTGATAAGCTGCTTTATCTCCATCAATCCGAATAATTGCAAAAGCAGTTGTATTCAAGAAAATGCTTAACAAAATAAGCACCGAGAACATTTTTTTCATAGAAATCTCCTTAGTTTTATGGGGCTTGAGCATCTATTGATACGCCAATTTAGCGAGTTAAATTTTTGTTCAATATGCAAAGTTTATAAACCAATTTAATGATTAGTGCAAGTTTTATTTAGAGTTTATTAATCTGTCGGAATTATTCATTTGACCCTCTCAAAAGATAGGAAAAATAACCGATTATTTCTCTACAAAGTGAATAAAGATCGCGTAATTCAAAATAGTTGGCGTGTGCCGAGAAAACACGCGAAATCCCATAATTTGAAAAAGCCAAACGAGTGCGGGAAATATGAAAATATTGGGAAATGATCATTGCACTTTGCCAATTATGTTCTTTCATAATTCGGGCAGAATTTTTAGCGGTTAAATTTGTGGTTTTCCCCTCCCTGTCTAAATAAATATTTTCAGCCGGAACATTATGATTTATCAAATATTGCCGCATTACAACCGCTTCATCAAAACCTTCAACTCCAAAGCCGCCGCTGACAATGATATTTGGAAAAAAACCTTTTTGATAAAGTTCAATTGTTTTATCTAAACGTGCTTGCAGTCTGGGCGAAGGATTTCCGTCAGACTGGACAGTATTGCCAAGCACCACCGCGACATCCGCCTGTCCGATTTCATCGTTTAGTCCGTCAATAATAATTAAAATGGCAGGAATTGCAAAAAGTAAAATAATAATGAGGGATAAAGGTAGAATGATTTTCTTTAAGTTTTTGCGAATCATAAAAGTAATGTTTTTTGTTTCCTTTTTGATTTCATTTTTATATTATTTCAATTACGAGTTCTAATTCGCCTGATAAATTGTCTCAAATAATTCAGTTACCGGAGAAAGTATAATGGAAAACTTCAGACAATTCACTTTCAATTTTATTTCAATATTTTGTGTTTTTATCTTTTCTAATCTAATGTTCGCACAAATTAAAAAAGATGCAAAAACTGAGAACCCTAACTTAAGTGGATTCTGGGTTTTGGTAAATTCAACTCGAAATCCCAGTAAGCTAACAAATGCTGATAAAATGCCGATTATTTTAGTTATTACACAAAATAATCCTGAACTTAGTAGTCCGTTTTTTAAATTTTTTAACAAATTAAGTGTTTATTTCTAATATGAGAAAAGAACACTTAAAACTAAGCGAACAAGATTACAGTTATTTGACAAGGCAAACCACTTCGGGCGAACTAA
>JAIBCC010000008.1:0-47500 GCA_019694395.1 Pyrinomonadaceae bacterium
CATCATAGATGCTTTGGAGCGATTTACGGCTGCCGAATTATTGGAAATAGCCAAAGGGGTTTTAGATATTTTGGGCGACAAACCAAACTTCAAGGAGGTCAAATGACTTGTGTAGAAACTAATGATTGACATTGTGGGCTACAAATATTTCGCCAACTTCGTTGGCTAAGAACTTTTTATTGAGGAAAGATGTTAATAGGAATTCAATTGAAATAATTCTTCCTAAACCTACAAATCACGAATCATACTTATATATGCAAAAGTCTGTCATATTCTTTAATATATCCGATTCTAATTCCTTCATCATCATAGTAAAGACATTTTTCAAAACCAAAAGCATTCCAAATTGAATCAAAAGCAGGCTTTAAGAGATTTTCTGCAGTTTTCCAACAATTTAGAATTTCAGTGTTCTTCTCAATAATACTTCCTTCTAAATCAAGATTACTTACGCTTTCAATAAAAATAGGATTAATTATTAAATCAGATCTATCAGATTTATTGGAAAGAATCTTATCAAAATATTGATTCATTTGAGCATATCGAACTTTAATTTTGTAATTATGAATGCCTAGAACTGAAATATTTAACATAATTGGACTGTCAATCCCTAAGAATTTTAGTAGTGCTAACCTCCAGCCAACAGACTTTATTAAATCCCAATCAAGATATTTTGAATTTAAAAAGTATTCTCCAGATTCATCCTTACCGAAAATTCTTGTGTTAAGCTCCTCAATTACGCCATTACGAAAGATTTGCATGTAGCTATTATTTTCTCCAAAATACAGTCCGTCAAAATTGAATTTAGGATCATAGTTACTTTTATCTCCCAAAGAAAGAAATTTATTTAAAACTTTTGCTTTAGATAAATCAATAGAAGTTCCCATCCTTAGAGAATCAAAAGGATAAATTTGAATAACTAAAGTAGCTAAAGGAATTTGTTTTCCTGTCTGATACTTTCGTTTAATTTCTGACAGTCTACCATTTCGTTTTTCTTCTATTTTTTCTGGAATTGTGTTGCCTAAATTAAACAAATCTCTTAATTGTGTAACGTCCATCTGATAATTTCCCGCAGAGTTACGAGCATAAAATCGCCAATGTTTTCCAAAGCTAACAACATGAGGAGAATTCCAACTTCGAGGAATGCGAACTATTAAAACTGTGTGAGTTAAACTAACAATGATTTCCTTAAACTCTATTCCAACTAACCTTGGCTCAATGTTAGTGCGAATTAGATTTTCCATCCATAGTTTTAAATCATTAGTATTTAAGCCTTCAATACCAACAACCCTTTCCGCAAAACCAGTTTTCTTTTTATTTATTTCTTGCTCTTCAACGCCGTAGATTAAATAGCCACCATTAGTGTTAGCAAAAGCCGAAACATCTTTAAGGAATTCTTTCTTGCCATCATCATTCTTTTCTGGTTCAGTTAGTTTATAGTCTAACTGAGTGCCCTCTTGAACTTTATTTGAAACAAGGAGTTGTAAATCATTCAAGTCAACTTCATTGAGAGGTTTGTAAAACATTTAATTCCCCTCACTAACCTTCAAAACCGCCAAGAATGCTTCTTGCGGAATCTCGACGCGACCGACTTTCTTCATCCGCTTTTTGCCTTCTTTTTGTTTTTCGAGCAGCTTGCGTTTGCGGGAAATGTCGCCGCCGTAGCATTTGGCGATGACGTTTTTGCCCATTGATTTGACGGTTTCGCGGGCGATGACGCGGTTGCCGATGGCGGCTTGGATGGGAACTTCAAACAGTTGCCGCGGAATGAGTTCTTTCATTTTGGCGGCGATGGCGCGACCTTTTTTGTCAGCGTTGGAACGGTGGAGAATCACGGCGAGCGCGTCCACAGGTTCGCCCGAAACCAAAATGTCGAGCTTGACCAGATCGCTTTCCCGATAATCCGCAAAATGATAATCGAGCGAGGCGTAACCGCGCGAAACGGATTTCAGACGGTCATAAAAATCCAGCACGATCTCGTTGAGCGGCAGATCATAGACGAGCATCACACGGTTTTCGCCAATGTATTCAAATTTTTTCTGCACACCGCGTTTTTCGTCCAACAAGGGCAGAATTCCGCCCAAATAGGCATCATTGGTCAAAATTGTGGCTTCGATATACGGCTCGTCAATCTTTTCGATTTTCCCTGTATCGGGCATTTTTGCAGGCGAATCAACTTCGGTAACTTCTCCATCAGTTGTAGTTACGCGATAGCGCACACCCGGCGCGGTGGTGATCAGATCAAGGTCAAATTCGCGTTCCAGGCGTTCCTGAATGATTTCCATGTGCAGTAACCCGAGAAAACCGCAGCGGAAACCGAAACCGAGAGCCGACGAGCTTTCAGGCTCGTAAAAGAACGAAGCATCGTTCAGACGGAGCTTGTCCATTGCGTCGCGCAAGTCTTCGTATTGCACCGAATCTGTCGGATATAAACCCGCAAAAACCATCGGTTTGACTTCCTGAAAACCGGGAAAAGGTTCGGCAACAGGTCGCGCAGATTCGGTAATCGTGTCACCGATTTGAACGTCGGCGACGGTTTTGATCGAAGCGGTCAAAAATCCGACTTCGCCAACCGAAAGGCTGTCAATCGGAGTCGGGCGCGGACGATTAACTCCAAGCGTTTCAACTAAATATTCGCGCCCTGTATTGAAGAATTTAATTTTCGTGCCTTTTTTGATCGTGCCTTCGATAATACGGAACAGAACGATAACGCCGCGATACGAATCATACCAACTGTCGAAAATCAGAGCTTTCAGCGGCGCATTCGGATCACCTTTCGGCGCAGGAATTTTGTGAATGATCTGCTCCAAAATTTCATCAACACCGATTCCTGTTTTTGCGGATGCTAAAACCGCTTCGCTCGCATCAATCCCGATAATATTTTCGATTTGTTCTTTGATGCGGTCAGGTTCGGCACTTGGTAAATCAATTTTGTTGAGAACGGGCAGTAATTCCAAATCGTTATCAATCGCCAGATAAGTATTCGCCAGTGTTTGTGCTTCAACGCCTTGCGAGGCATCAACGATGAGCAATGCGCCTTCGCACGCCGAAAGAGAGCGCGAAACTTCATACGAAAAATCAACGTGACCGGGCGTATCAATCAGATTCAAAATATATTTCTGACCGTCTTTTGCCGTGTAATCAAGGCGAACGGCGTGAGCTTTGATGGTAATCCCGCGTTCGCGTTCCAGATCCATATCGTCAAGGAGCTGATCTTCCATATCGCGTTCGTTGACTGCGCCGGTAAGCTGCAAAATGCGGTCTGCCAAAGTTGATTTGCCGTGGTCAATGTGGGCAATGATCGAAAAGTTTCTAATGCGTTCTGCGTTCATAAATGCTATATTTTGCTGACATTTAACGAGTATTACAGAGTGTTACACGTTGAATGTAATTAAATATTCTACCATTCAATAGCACTACATAACAGCGAGTAATAGATACATTTTAAGATACAGGTATTTTGAAAAAGGAAAGTTATTTGATAGACTGCTTTTGCTTACAAAACAGCTTATTAAGTTGTCAAACATCAAAGCCTTTAGTTCTGAACTAACTAAGGGCTTTTACTTTTTGGATTTTAGTAACAAAATTAACTTTCTGCAAATCTTTCCTTATTACAGTTCTGTTTCTATTTTATGGGGTTATTAAGTTTGCCTGTATCAACGCATCATAAAACCGCTGTGAAAAGTAGTGGATAACACAATATTCAAAACCAAGATTTGGAAACTCGATCAATAACTGACCTTTTGTCTTAAGAGATTTCTTCCCTTCAAAATGTTCCCAATTTTTTACTATATTGTTATACCTAATTCTCGTGTCTGGATTTATGAAACAATCTCTTAAAACTCTAATTGCGCCCATTTGTGCTAAAAGCACAAAAGTTCGATTATTATTAACCGCATTTGGAAATAAACCGTTCAATAAATCATACAAATCACAGAAGGCTTGCAAACAATTTTCGTTTGTAACAGTTAAGCCAGCCCAATTGTGATTATGAAAAAATTGATTTCTATTATCTCTTCTGTTTTCCATTCTCGTAAGAATGGTATCAATGGCGGCATTGTTATTTGCTGCTCTAATTTCGCTTGTGATTGCCCAAAACCCCTTAAAGTAATCTCTCCCGTTTCTTTGATGACTAATAGGTGACCAGTTTTGAACATTGATGTCCAAGTAGCTTTTAATCATCAATTCGCACAAATCGTCAATTTGAATATATGCGGTGCGAGCATTATCCGAAGGATTGATGAGATAAATTTCGTTGGTGGTTTTAATAAGGTCAATTAAATCTTTTTCGCGGGAAGACATAATTTTCTCCTCTATTCTCCTAAAATCATATCTTCGACGCGACGCTTGGCATCTTCTAAAAGTTGTTTTGCGTTTTTTATTGCTTCACGCGAATCTTGTATTTTTTGAATAATTTGTTTTGAAACAGGTTCGCTTGGTTTTGTAATTGGAATTCGCAAGAGCGTATCAACAGCAATTGCTGGATACATTGTTGCTGTTGTATGTAAATCAAGAATTTCGCTTATGATAGGTAATCTTAACCAAACTAATAAAACCTCCGCTTCGATTGTTTTAGGTTCTAAAACGGCAAAGCCCGAAGAACAAACAAAATCTTCCTGTTGTGTTTCAATTAGTGCGGACAATCTTCTTATTGGTCTGACAGTAGATGTAATAACGTCATCTTTTTTAACAATCCATTGAGCGCGGCTTGGTGCTTCTGTGCTTAACAATTTTTCACTTTCAGCACGTCCGTCCCCAGTTAAACTTCCAATCTCGATATATTCAAAATGTTCATCAGCTAACTTTGATCGAAATATTCTTTTAACAATCGGCGCAACATCACCAATAGTTTCGCCTGATTTTGACATTGACTTTAATGTGCGTTGATAACGAGGCGCAAAGTATTGAGCATCAAGTCGACCTGCTAGTGCAACTTCATCAAAATTGCGTTCATAGGTTAATTCGTCAGACAAATCAAGCGCATCTAATCCGAGTTCGTGCAAAAGCAATTCTTCAGCTTCTTGGTAAAGCATTTTAGAACTTTCTTTTGTTAAATATGATTTTGTTAAAAATTTTTCTATTTCTGCTTGTTTTTCAAGCGAGGGTAAATAGATTAAAACTTCTTTTAAGTTTGGAATGCTGATGTTTGGTTGAGCTGTTCCGCTTCTAAATCTTATTGTCTGCTCGCGTCCAAATTTACTTTTGAGAAAAACATAGAGAAATGCAGGATTTACAATTTTTTTGTTTGGCTTCAAACGGATCACATAAGAGCCGAAAGTAGAACCTGCTAAATTATCTGTTACAATACCGATGTCTCCAACATTCGCTCCGCTCCGAACAATTAATAAGTCTCCTTTTTCTAAAACATTTAATTCGCCTATATCTTTCGCCTCAAAAGGAATTTTTAATACTTCACCTTCAATTCCATATTCTTTCAAATTCATAGCACGAATGAATGGTAACCCTTCATCGACATAATCAGGTTCGACATTTAAGCCGTATCGAATATCTGTTAAAAGACTTTCTAAACGAACTGAATTAACGGCATTTAATTTTTCTTCGACTTCTAAATAAATTGGTTGATAAAACTCAGCATCCAACCTATCGTATTTTTCAAATGACTCATTTCTTACCTCACTCCATATAGCCATTTAATCTTCTTCCTCCCAAAATGAAAGGTCATTATCTTTGGCAAATTTAATAAAGGCTTCGGCAATTGTTTTGCGTTGCGGAAGATGTTTCAATATTTCAACATATCGCCGCCCGTGATATTCCATCAGTTCGGGAACGTCTTGATCGCGTCCTTGCACTTTATCAAGCTGTTGTTCTAATACATTGCGAAAATCATAAAGGTCTTGGTCAACAATTTGATGATTGAAAAGATCAAGCAAAGGTTTGCCTTCTTCGTCTTTTACAAAAAGGTATTCACCAGAATTATCCTTTCCGCTGTGTTCAGAGGTAGCAAAAAAAATCGGGTAATTTTCAATCTTTGGACATAACGCGCCCGCTTTCGGGTCGTCGTTCCATTTCTGTAAAAACAAGACGCTAGTTTTAGTTCCTGTATGCGGTTTGAAAGTATTGACGTGCAAACCAACGACAGCTAAGATTCTCGCATTGTCGGCAATGTATTTACGAACGAATCCGTCCGTCACATTATTAAATCTGCCTTGCGGAAGAACAATCGCCATTCGTCCACCCGGTTTCAAAAAGCGAAGATTTCTTTCGATAAATAACACGTCGCGGCTTTGCTTCTGATTCCATTTACCTGTTTCGTGATAAATCTGACGATAGCGGCTTTCGGCGTATTGTTCGCGGTAAAGCTGACCTTCCATCTTATCAAGGTCTATTGTTTTCCACTGTTTAGCCAATTCGTATCGGTGCAGAATCCGCGAATCCGATACGTCACCCGCAAACGGTGGATTCGTCATCACGAGGTCGAAATTGAAATCATTATAATTTTCTTCGTTGTCTTTACGTTCGGCAGCTTTATCAAATTCGCGCAAGCGGTCTTTCAAGCCGACTTTCGCTTCTGCATCCCATTGAAAAGGTGCGAGCGAATTAACACGGAAAACTTTTGTGCGACCGTCACCGGCAATGAGATTTAAGGCTTTCGCAATCTTTACACTACGCGCATCAAAATCTAATCCGTAAACGTGTTCGCTGGCATATTCTGCTTGATCTCTTGTTGGACCATCAGAAGTTAATTCTCCTCCCCAGACGTGAAAGATTGTATGCACAGTGAAGCCGCAGCTACCCGCCGCTGTGTCAATCATATACTCGTGTTCTTTTGGATTCAGCATTTTAACTGCCATATCAATCACATAACGCGGTGTAAAATATTGACCTTTTGCACCTTTGGAGATTTGCGTTACGAGATATTCAAAGGCTTCATCAATTACTTGGAGATTCGAGTTAAATAACTTGATGTCCTGCATAAATGAAACACAAACGGCGAGAGCGTCAGGTGTTAAATCTATCTTATCGCCGGGAAGAAAAACACCTTTCCATTTCTCCCTTGCTTCATCAAATAGGTTACTTATTTTGTCATAAAGTTCTGTCGGTGTTTCTCCCGCACGACGAAATTCTACTAATTTACCCTTTCTTTTCTTAGCCTGTGATTCGTCATAAAGTTTTGCGTAAATTAGTTTGAATACTTCCTCAAAAGCATCCACACCTGCATTTGCCAAAACTAGGTTTTCAAGGTCAAGAATAACTTTCTTCAAAGTCCATTTTTCGGAAACGAGTTTGTTTGTTTTCGTTAGGTCGTCAATTGTTACTTTCTTATCAATTAATGCAGCAAGCGTTTGGTCAACTCGCGGAATATCAGAAATGCTTTCGTAAAGATTTGGGTCTGAGCGGTGTAAGATAACTTCTTCAGCACCATTTGTCCAAACTGCTATTGGTGCCCCTTCGGCATTGCAATATGATTTAAGTTGCTCAACTCCGTCTTTACGTTTGGGCTTTTTAATCTCGAAAATAATATAAACGGCTTTATGGTCGTCTTTGTCATAAACAACAATATCGGCGCGTTTTTCATTAATTGTTGAGCCAAAATAAACACCTTTTTCCACCGCTATACGGGATTTCGGATATTTGTAGGTATTCAATAAACGATAAAGAACAAGCTGACGCACGATCTCTTCTGGTTTGGCAGGTCTTTCTTTGCCGTCAATAAAATCGAATAGATGCGGTTTACCCTTTTTGTCGTGAATGCTAATTTCTGCAATTTCTTCTGCTTTGAATATGGTTAGATCGTATTCTGAGCTTTGAAGAATATCTTGAAGCGTATATTCCATAAAATATTTGAATTTGGGGAAAATTGAATTGTATTGAAAATATAGATTAAAACTTAAAAAGAATCAAAAATGTTACAACAGTAAATTCGTGAGAGACCATCAATTAAGGCAATTCAATGGCATCATCAACCAAAATATCCATCGAAACTCTTGCTAATCTAGCATACTGAAGCAACACTAAAAGTGATGGAATGCGTTGGTCATTTTCAAATAAAGTAATGTGTCCGGGATATAGAGTCTTTTGCTCGTTTGCTAAAGCCTCATACATTTGAAACTGACTAAAACCTAATTTCAATCGTATATCTTTGAGCTTTCGAGCTAAATGCTTTGGTCTTGGTTGCCTTGAACGTCCCATCAGGATTGCCCTCCCGACAAGATTTGAGTATTATTAGGGCGAAAAACTCTATTTAGAGGTGGTAAGGATAACTGGTTTGAAATCGCCGTAAAACTTCTTTGAAGAGTTTTTCCGGCACACTTCATCAGTTATCTTGTGCACCCCTGGCAACTCATTTTAGAAAGTGATTATGCCATTTGAGTTGGTTTAGTTTCAATTCAAAGTATTCGTAATAAGAAAATAAAGAAAATGGAGTCGAAAAATCTATGAAATTGTTAATTATGGTTTTATTGTTGTTAATCACACCTGTAATTGTTTTTGGGCAAACAAAAAAAACAACATCATCCAAGCCCACTTCAAAAACTCCGGTGACAGAAATTGAAGGTATAACCAAAGATGGAAAAAAGGTCATACTGCGATCAGATAAAACTTGGTATTATGCCCCCGAAAGTAATAATTCAAATACCAAACAACTAGGCAGAATTGAGATTGAAGCAGGGCTTGTTTTTAAGAACGGTGATATAAAACCTGTAAGCCGACTTAATTTGTTACTTCTCAAACAGAATCCCCGAACCTTTATTTTAACGGAGGAGAATTTCAACCTTTATTACCAAGATAAAATTGATACGGCACCAAGCCCAGGTTTCCGCGAACTTTACAAAAAAGAGACTAAGTTCAATAGCTGGACTCTCTTTGAGGCTGTAACCTTTGCAGATGGTTCAATACAAACCAAACCTTATGCAACAGCAGTAAAAGCCGCCTTTGCAGTGAATACGGTAGCAACCATCACAACCGGATTTGATGGTAAGGGTATTTTTGAAGGTATTCCAATTGGAAATTACTTTATATTTGCTTATTATCAGGTTGGGAATGAATCTGTTATCTGGAGCATCCCCATAAATATTAATTCTGGCACAAACAAATTAATTCTTGACAATAATAATATTTCGCCTCCCTATTTTTGAGTAAGATTTTGTCTTAATTCTGAGTAATAACAAAGTTTTGTTGGAGAAAACCCCGCAATGATATGTCACGGCGTTACTGTCTTTTTTGAACTGGTTTAATTAGATCCAAGAATTGCCTGTGCTTCTTTTTGGATTGAGAGGTATGCGTTTTCCAAAACATTCATTGTTCGTTCCGATGCAGGATGATTCTCAAAGCATAAAAGCAGTCCATCAGCCTTTTGAATGAAGTTCTGCAATTCTGGTGATGGTTTATTTTCCAGAATTCTTTCAAGTTCTTGTCTCGCCCCGACAATTTCTGAATTACTTTTTGTAACCTTAGCTAGATGTAAGATTTGCAATACTTTAGTAACTTTTTCCTGTTCCTGCTGTGGTGCCATACTAAAATTTCCTCTTTCATTTATTTGGAACAACCAACGATTTTGCCGAGTTAGTTTATTAATGATGTGCCTATGCGTTGCCGTGCCAGTGCATCTAGTTTTTGTAGGACAACTCGTTCATACTCAGTTCCTCGCAATGCCGCTTTAACCGTTGTAATGATCGAATTTACCATTAAAATTGCTTCATCAGTTGGAATGAAGTTTTGCAGAGTATGTAGCCGTGAAAGTTCTGTATGGACAAGTCGTCTTTTTCTTTCGATAAGCAAATCAATTCGACTCCAAATTAGGTTTTTTTTCGCTTCAGAACTGTTATTCAGTTGATCTAATAATTCTTGAATTCTAACTGTTACCAGAGCCATCTCTGCTTTCAAATTTGATAGTTCCTTGTCGTTTTCGACTGATTCAAAACGTCCAAGCAGATTTTGAGGTAAGTAACGACTGTAAAGCCCATTTTTATAATGAGTTGAGGCGACTCCTCGTGGGGTTTTTCCGCCGTGATTCCGGCACTTTGTCGAACCTCGAACTGCAATATTTTTACATTTTTGCTTAGTTCTTTTAGATAACGCTGTGCATCTTGAATGATTTGTAAAACTCATAGTTTTTCTCCAATTTCTTTAGCTTCAAGGGGTTGTTGATGCTTCGTATGATAGCGTAGCAATTTAAAAACAGGATCGTGTTGCCAACAAGTTGTTTGTCCGATTCTAGCAGGGTTTTTGCATCTCCGAAGGGTTGTTTTTGAATTTTCCGAACATCTTTTTGCAGTTTGATTGAACATATTCACCTCAATTGTGTTTTGAACGCCACTGATTTTTGTGGACTAAAAATTATTCAAGATAAAAGGCTCAATGTTTTCAGCTTGGAAAAAGATGCTGACCGCTTCGGCTTCTGGCAAACCGTTTTCGGTCATTATTGCGACTCGCTCGGAGAACAGTTCATCAAGCCAATCCATTAAACCTGCATCAGTTTTTATTTGGTCAACTTTGCGGTTGTAAGCCTCTCGGTTCAATACATTCGTTCGCCGTTGTTCAATCAAAAAGTCCGCAATGTCGAAACCTTCTCTTTTTTCCGTATCAGTTAGGTTTCCTTCAATCAATTTTGAGATTTTCAGGTTTGGAACGAATGAGCGAAGTTGTTTAGCTTTTGCTGTCCATTCGGCGTGAGCGTCACTGTCAGGAAATAAAATTACTTTCCGATTGGCTAAAGGTCGAATCATTTCAGCATTTAGGTAGCCTTTCGCTCCGGCGGACATCCAAAGAATATCAGGGATTAAAGCCGAGCAAATAATTGCCGTTTTGTCGCTTTCAACTAATCCAATGGTTTTATCTTTGTCAGCTTCAACCCCCAACTGATGCAGTCCAAACAGGCTTTGTTTCAGTTCAAAATCTTTCAGTAGCCCTTTTTTTATGAGGGCTGAATGAACCCAAGATTGGGGGGCAGTCTTTAACCTTCGCCCTGTCCATTTATCGTAAGCCATAATCCTACCTGTCCGAATTCGAGACTGTTGATCAATCTGCCAAAAGATAGTTCGGTTGCCCGATGCCGTCCCGATTTTGAAGCGGTCAATTAGACTTTGAACGACATCAGCCGTAAAAAGCGTGAGCAAAAAATGGATGAAATTATTTCGGTCAAGATTTGAACCTTTGAGCGAATTGGTCAGATATTTTTCATTAATGGTTGAAAATGTTTGCTGTGCCGTTTGCAGGCGTTCTGAGCCGTTTTTACGGATAAATCCTTGTCCCAGGTCTTTTTGATTAGTTGAGAATGCCGGATTTGGATTATCTGCAAAGAATTGTCTCGGTGTTCGATGAAAGCCACATTTCGATTCGCGGTTGCATTTGCCAACATCAAAAGAAAGATATTCGCCGGAAGCAGTTTGATACCGAACAAATGAACCTTTTGTGCCACAAGCCGGACAGGTGAACCGTGATTTGTGACCGTGATATTTTTCGAGTTCAATCATAATTTTTCCGAAAGTGCAGAAGTGCAGACCCTATAAGTAACTGCACTTTTGCACTTTTACTAAAGTCAATGTAAATGCTGAAAAGAAGCAACTTGCTAGAAAGTGCAATAATGCAATCTCTTATAGTGGCTGCACTTCTGCACTTTCTAAGCATCTTTGAGCAAGTCCTCAGTTTTCTTTTGATAAATTCCGTGTTTTAGTCTGCTCAAATGACCATTGCTAACAGCAAGTGCTAGATGGTCTTTGATAAGTCTTTCGCTCATCTTGCTCGAAAGTTTTTCAACAATCTCTCCTGTCGTGTGATTTTTCCCATCATCGAACTCCTCAAGAATCAAGGCGTAATTTGTGACGATTTGGCTCTCTCCAACTTTTTCAAACCAACGGCGGGAAATATCAAGTTTTAATTTCGTGTCTGTAAACTTCACACCTTTCACTTTCGCACATCTCAAGATTGAACATTCGTTTGCATTATCCCTTTCAAGATTCAGGATGATGCGCCCTAAATCTGCAAGGCTTGATGCACCCCGTCCACGAAATTCAGCATCTTTAACTTGTCCTTCTTCGAGTTTTGGTTTTCCAATGTGATGTGAACAAATCAAAGCCGAACCGACATCTCTAGCAAGTTGTCGGAGAGGGCGCATAACAAAACGCCTGATTTCAGCATTGTCATTTTCGGAGCGAATCTGAAATGCACTTCCCAACGTGTCAACAATAATCAGGTCTGGCGCAAAATTTTTTAGTCGTTGGGTAAGCAATGCAAGATGTTGAACTTTTGAAAGTGTTAGATCTTCATCGTTTTCGTCCCGATGTTCGCAGACTAAAAGCACATTATCCTTTAGGCGTGCCTTGTCAGCATCGGAAAAATCTTCAAGCATTACGGTTAAGTCTTTACGAAGATAAACAAGAGTATCTTCAAAATCTAAAAATGCTACTCGTTTGGGAAGTGAAAAGTTCCCGAACGGGAGAAAAGGTTTTCCGACACAAAGGCTAATCATTAAGTTTCGTAACAAGGTTGTTTTACCTGTATTAGTCGTTGCGTTCAGCAACCCAACTTCGCCACGAGCCAGCCCAAAAATTATTTCTTCTCGTGGTGGTAAATCTTTTTCTAGTAATTCACCAAACGTGAAGCCAATTTTCTCAAAATCGTTTTCTAAAAGTTCTTGTGCTTCTTGTCGAACTGCCTCTGCGTCAATTTTTGTTGTTGATGGTTGTTGTGTCATTTTCCACCCCCTAAATTTAGCCATTGACCGATTGGACATAGGTGGCTAAAATTGATTAAAAGCCTGTGAATTGCACATCTAAAGTTTTTCATTTGGTTTGAGCCGTTGTCGTTAGCAACGGCTTTTTTGTTTTTCATTTTGTTATTTCTCCTTGATTCAAGTAATCCCGTAAATCTGTCTGCAAAATTAAAATTCGTCTGCCGAAATTTCTTGCTTTAAGTTTTCCGCGCTTGATTTCCAAGCGGATAAATGGTTTTGACAGCGAAGTAATTTCCGCGACTTCGGCAACTGAACAAGCTAACTTTGTAATGGTTACTTGATTCACTTCTGTATTCTCTATAACGCTTCCTAACATCTAGTAACACTCCTTATGTAATTTTTACTTGCTAACAAGATTACTCTATGTTAACGTATCTAACATATTCTTTGTCAATAATATTGAGTGGTATTTGAGGCTTTAATTTATTATGCCAAAACTGTTTGATAAACATTACATTGTAAGTGATGGTTATGTGAATAAAAATGCTTGATAATCGTTACAATTATGAAGAAAACTAAAGATAAAAAGTCACGGGCAAAATATAAATGTCCGCGTGAACTAGAACATATAATCGGCTTGCTGAGGCTCAATGAGGAAGATAGACGGTCAGATTTTCTGATAAATTTTTCTCCCGAAAAAGATAAAGAGTTCCTATCTTTTGCCGAAACATTGCACCCCCAAATCAAAGAATATTTGTTCTTTGCTGTTGAATTTCCCGATTTAATCAGCACAGCAAAAACTGAAAAAGAGAAACTTGAAGAAGAAAACTACAAAATATGGCGCAAATGTCACATCGCATTTTCTAGGTATTCCGATTTGATGACCGCAAAATCTTTGTTAGATCAAATTGCCGAAAGAAATAAGGTAGTGTCTGAAATGGAAAAGCAGTATGGATTTAAGGCAATCGGACTGCAAGTTTTTGACGAAGCCGGAAAAGGCATCGTAGGTCTTTATGCTGATAATCGAGGCTTTCTTAAACCATTAAAAAGTAATTTCTTACTAATATTTGAAGAATCAAATGTTGATTACAAACGGATTCGACAATGCGAAATTTGCCAAAACATCTATTGGCAATATCGCAATGATTCTTTAACCTGTTCCCTTGAATGTGCCAATGTTCTGAGAGTAAGGCTTTCAAGGTCACTAACCCCTGAACAAAAGGCAGAGAGGCAAGCCAAACGCTCTGCTAATAGAATCTACAAACAAAACCTAAAGAAAAAGGAGAAAAAATAAATGGCACTTTATAAAAGACCAAATTCAAAATTTTGGTGGATGAAATTTACCTTTGACAGTCAACTAATCCAAAAATCTACCAATGTCGCAAACAAACGGGATGCACTTACGATTGAATCCGCATATCGCACACAGCTTGCACTTGGCAAAATAGGTATAAACACGCTCCAGAAAGCACCAACCTTTGATAAAGCGGTTGATGACTTTCTGCAATGGTCAACGGTCAAACACAACAATAAATCAACTACGCATAACCGCTATTATTTCAACTGCCAAGTGCTAAAGAAATATTTCGGGAAAACTAAAGTAAATTTAATAAAAACAAAGGACATTGAAAATTTTATTGTTTGGCGATCAAAGCAAACTTCGCGGAAAACCAAAGAACCTATCACGCGGGAAACGGTCAATCACGAAGTTTTAGTCTTAAAGATGATTTTCAAACGTCTAGTGCAAAATGACTTTTTGCGGATAAATCCCTGCACGTCTATCAAAAGACTTCCGAAAAACGAAAGACAATTTCACGTCATCACGGAGTCCGAGCAAAAACAATATTTACTTGCTTGTCCGCAACCTTTGAAGGATGTTGCTTCATTGATGATTCAAACGGGAATGCGCTGTGATGAAGTTTATCGAATTAGGCGTGATGAGATTTTCCTTGATAAGAATTTCTTGAAAATTACAAAGGGCAAAACTAAAGCATCAATCCGTAAAATTCATTTATCGGAAAAAGCCAAGTCCATTCTGGAATATCGTTTGAACAAATTTGAGGGCGAGTTTCTTTTTCCGCAAGATGATGTTGACGGTCAACCTGCAACTAAAACACTCGACTACTTTCATCGTAAAACAGTCAAGAAATTAAAACTTAACTTCCGGCTTTACGATTGCCGTCATACCTTTGCGACACGAGCCGTTGAAAAAGGAATTGATTTGCTAACCTTGTCGTCTATTTTAGGTCATTCCGGCTTGGATATGATTACACGGTATTCTCATCCAAGCGAGGAAAGAAAAGCGGATGCCATTAAACAAATGGAAAGGATGGAAAGAAAACTTCAAGCAAAAGCAGTCTAATCTTTGAAAGTTAGCAATAAAAGCTACATTTTTAGATACATCAAATAAATCCAACCCCTTTTATCTGCCAGTAACTTATAGCATTTAGTCAACTTACAGCATTGCGGTAAAATCAAATTTATCCCTTCTGCGTTCATAAAACAATTGTTTGCGTTTTCGACAAATAGTCAAACTTAAACAATACCAAAATGAACAGAAAATAGCATCTATTAGCAAGTGAAAAGAAAGAAGCAGAGAATTTTGAAAGATGAAGCTTTTAATCAGGTTTTTCGCCTTTTTTGACAATAATTTCGCCATTAGGCATTTCAAATATAACTTGTCCGTTGCGCGAATAGACATTAGGAAGTCCGAGACGATGATTTTCTTCCTGCGCCTGACGAACGGCAAGATTGCCAATACGTTGAAAATCTAAGTGTTTTTGATAAGTTTGAGAGCTTATTTTTCCTCGATTATTTTTCATATACTTAAAAATTTTTGAAATAAATTGTCGTCAACAATATTGATTTCGGAATCTTCTGCGATTGCCGTCTCAAAAAATCTTCCTTCAGAATTATAAACTAAACTCCACGAATCCGCTAAATTTTTATAGATTGTCCAAAAATTCGCTTTACCGCGCTTAAATCTGCGTTTTACATCTTCATTGGGAACAAAATGCCCGCCTTTTTGAACTCGGATTTTAATTCGCTCAATTAAAATCTCGGGCGAATCCGCGAAAAGAAAAATGATAACGACCTCATAATTCTTTTCACGCAAAACCTCAATAAATCGGATAAGATAACGCCCGGAAAGAGTGCTTTCGATAAGCAAAGCCTTTTCTTTGTTTATTGCCTTGTTTAATCGTTCAAAGAAGATTTTTCCTGCCGAAATCTTTGAGCTATTGGTTTCTTTGGCAATTTCATCAGCATTTAGAAAAATATAGTCTTCATTTTCCAATAAGAATTGTTTAGCAAAAGTAGTTTTACCGACCCCATTTCCGCCCGCAACAATGATTAAAGATTTTTTTGATTCAGACTTCATCTATTGAAAACAAGCGTAACAAATTCCACCCGAAAATTGCATCTCCCCAAATTTACAAAAATTCAAAAAGGCATTTTAATTCCAACTGAGAAAGAAAATTTTTATTATTCGAGAAACCAAAGCCGAATAAATTTGAGGTGATAATTGGTTTGATATGTATCTAGTTTAACTTTTTTTCCTACTACATTGTTAAAAACTATAAATGGTGTGAATTGGTCAGGTGAGATACTGGGATACATAAATCTTTGCGGCAAAATCCCAAAATCTTTAACAGTTAATCGTTGCGTTTTATCATAATCAGCAGGACAACAGCCAAGCCCATAATTAGTTATTTCCCCGGAATTTAACTGTAAAGTAAACATTCCTTTTTCAAAACTCTTGACTACGCCAAAATTTGTTTCGATTAGTTTTTCAACAAAATTAGGTTCTTTAAGAAATTGATGTGTCCGCTTATTTTGTAACCAAATATAAGGTGCATTTGGGTTATCCTGTGTCTGACCGCGCTCATAGAGAAAACTATTTAATAATCTTCTTGCCAAAGTTGGTTTATCAAAAACAGGTTTTAATAACCCATTTCGATAGTGAAACCATTTGCCTACTAAATAAGTTCCCCAAGGAACACGCTTCAAGTCTAAATTTGTAAAATTATCCCAATAAGTGACTAAAATCAGAGTTTCATTTCGTTTTTTGTCATAAATAAAATTTCCTTTTTCACCAAACTCTTCAAGTGGGAATTCTAAAGGAGATTTGAAACCATTTTTAATGTCTGGAAAAATATAAGCCGTAAAATATGTAACTCCTAATCCTAATGAAGCACTATTAAAGTTCACAATAATTAACTCGTCTGAATTTTTCTTATCCAAATTACCTTTGTAAACCCAAAATTTATCGGTAAATGTATAATCATTTGATTTTATCGTTTTGACTGTTTTCTTATTTTCTTGAATCAAAAACTGAAATTCACCACTATCGGAGTTTGCAGATTTACAAACTCTCTGTTGGCGGGAAAAGTCAATACAATATGTTTTCCCATAATCCAAACCGTAGCCGGAAATTTCAGTTTCATACATCTTTTTTTTCAAACTCAATCTTTGGGCATTTACATTTGCAACTAAGCAAATAAGTATTACCAAAAAAGAGAAAATAATATTTGACCCATTTCTCATATTTTGCCTCGGTTGAAAATATAGGTGGAGAATGTTGTTTTTACAACGAGGATTTCCACAGCAAAACAACAGGAAACTACTTTCAAACCTCTAAAATTTTTTGCATCTGTCTTTTCCAAATTTACGAATAATCGCCTAAAAGGGGTCTTTTTATGTCATTTATCAAGGGTTTTATACTTATTTTTATTATTTCAAACACAATAATTTGGGGTGGGGGGTGTTCTGCTCAAAAAGAGGTTTTTGCCAATACGGACAAAACGGTTAAGACTAAGCCGAATAATGCCGACCCGGAGATCAGTAGCGCCGAAAAACAGATTGAAACAAATCCGAACTCGGCAAAAGAAAATGTTCAACTTGCTTCGCTTTATCTTAAACGCGCCCGGGAAACGGGCGATTTTAGTTTAAATTCCAAAGCGGAAAAAGCGGTTGCTAAAGCACTTGAAACCGAACCGGACAATTTGGAGGCAATGAAGCTCAAAGCATCGCTGCATTTGATCTTTCATCGCGCTTCGGAGGCTCTGGAAGCCGCTAAAAAACTAAACGCCGAATTTCCTAATGATGATTTCGTTTATGGAATTTTGACTGATGCCAATATTGAGCTTGGCAATTACAAAGAAGCTGCCGAAAATGCACAAAAAATGGTTGATTTGAAACTAGGCGTTTCTTCATATATACGAGTCGCGCAGCTGCGTTCGTTACACGGAGATTTTAACGGTGCGGTCGAAATGTTCAAAAATGCCGCTCACCTTGCCGATTCAACCGACAAAGAAGCGCAAAGCTGGTGTTTGGTTCAGCTTGGTGATGAATTTTGGAAAAACGGTAAATACACCGAAGCTGAAAAATCCTTTGATGATGCTCTGCAAATTTTCCCGAATTATTATCCTGCGATTGCCGGAAAAGCCCGGATTCGCGCCGCACAAAATGATTTTGAAACTGCGCTCAAACTTTTATCCGATGCCAATGATCGCGCACAGAATATCGAAACTACAATTCTTTTGGGCGATATTTACACCAAACAAGGTTTTTCGGAAAAAGCGCAGCATCAATATGATTTAGTCGAAGTTATCGTGAAACAAAACAACATCAATGACCAAAAACGGCTTGCTCTATTATGGGCTGACCACGATGTTCGCCTTGATGAGGCTTTGGCAATTACCAAACACGAATCAGAACTGCAAAAAGATATTTTTACCAACGATGTGCTCGCCTGGTGTTTGTATAAAAAAGGGCAGTTGACCGATGCAAAAACTGCGATTACCAAGGCGTTGAGTTTGAAGTCAAGCGATGCCCGGATTTTATATCACGCCGGAATGATCGAAAAGGATTTAGGCAATGCCAAAGAAGCTAAGGAGTTATTGCAGCAGGCTTTGAAAATTAATCCGATGTTTGACCTGCTTCAATCGGAAAAGGCGCAAAAAGCATTATCGGAGTTGAAATAAGAAATTATATTTTTTATTTGTGGTTGCCCGTCCCGATGCGGTAATCTGTTATAGCCCGATAGGATAAAATTATGGAAACATCAACTTTTGCGGTTCTGGCTCTCGGCTTTTTTCTTGGCTTGAAACACGCCACCGAAGCGGATCATTTAGCAGCAGTCGGAACCATCGTTTCGGAACGTAAAAGTTTATGGAGTTCCGCTTTAGTTGGTGGTTTGTGGGGCTTGGGACACACAATTTCGCTTTTACTGGCAGGAATTTTTGTCTTGTTGCTCAACTTTGAAATCAGCGAAAAGACTGAAAGGATTTTAGAGTTTTGCGTTGGAATAATGCTTTTGTTTTTAGGATTGAATGTTTTTCGCAAAATCCTGAAAGGCGGAAAGATTCACTTTCACACACACGATCACGGAGATCGTAAACATACTCATCCACACTTACACGAACTTAATAAAATTGATGACACCGGAACACATCACGGTTTTAAATTCAGTCCGCGTGCGATTCTTATCGGAATGGTTCACGGATTAGCCGGAAGCGCGGCATTGATGCTTTTGGTAGTTCCAACAATTCATTCGCGTTCGCTTGGATTGCTTTACATTGTTATTTTCGGCATCGGTTCAATCGGCGGAATGATGCTGATGAGCTTTCTGGTCGGTCTGCCTTTTCACCTTACGGCTTCACGCTTTAACCGTTTTAATAATATTCTGCAAGGACTTGCCGGATTGGTCAGCATCATCATCGGCTTGACGATCATTTATGAAAAAGGCGTTACCGAAGGTTTATTTGGTTGATTTATTGAGTTAAGAAAGTTTGCCCGCGAAACACGCTAAAAACGCTAAAAAGAAAACCAAATCATTTTGAATTTTGCTTTGTTTTCGTGTCTTTCGCGTGTTTCGCGGGCAAAAAATCTTTAAACCTTACCGCAAACCTGTTCCGCATTCGGGGCAGAATTTGGTTGTTACTTCTACTTCAAAACTGCATTTCGGACATTTCGGTTTAGTAAGTTGGGTCGGAGTTCCGCACTCAGGACAGAATTTTGCATTTCCGACTTCGACTCCGCAGGTGCAAAGTTTTGGTAATTTCGGTTCTTCCGAAGGTTTAACGGCATTTGGTGAAGCTGCAACTGAACCGGCACTCATATCAACTCCCGAAACATAATCGGTTTGCTGTGCTTTTTCATAAAGCTGCTGACGCATTGCATCGGCTTTTGCCTGTGCGTGAGCCGCCGCCAGTTCTTCTTCATATCGCGGAGCGCACGCTTCGCATTGATTGGCTGATTCGTTCCAACAGGCTTCAGGGCAAACCCAATGTCCGCACCGCGAACATTGATGAAAATGCTGTTTTCCTTCTTCGACCGCAGTTTTTAGAGCCGTATCGTGTGCTGAACCGCCGACTGCTCGCTGGACTTCGTAAGCGGAATTTCCCGCCGAATGTCCCCATCCAAGCAAATCGCTGGCGGCGTTCAAAAAAGAGCCTGCCATTCCGATATACGAAGCCTGATATTGTGACATAAATCCATTGCCGCATTTATCGCAATGAAATTTGAACTGATAACCTTTATCGGTTGATAAATCTTGATAATTATTAACAAATTGAATCATTGACATTCGGGTAAATCTCCTTAAAAAGCAGCATTTATTTTAGCAGTTGTCAGATTAAACGAAAACAGAAAAATTTATGCAGTGAGGTGATTTTTTTTCTTTTTTGTAGAGGAAAAATACGGTATGCTAAATTCACATTCGCAAATCAAAAAAGAGGAGTATTTTATGAGATCAGCAGCAAAGCATTTTTTTGCCACGGTTGCGTTCCTTTTTGTAATTCTTTGGCTTGCCGACAACTCATTAGCACAGGGAAATAATGCAATTTCAGGATTTGTTTTCGGTTTGGAAAATAAGCCTGTGCCAAGTGTGACCGTGGAATTACAGGATGATTTGAATCGGATGATTTCCCGAACCGAAACGAATGGAGCGGGCAGATATAATTTTAGCGGATTAGGACGCGGCAGATACAATGTCAAAGTTTTTCCGATCGGAACCGGTTATCAGGAACAGCTGAGAGAAGTTGAAATTACAGGAATTGGAATGAGCGGCAGCGGCGGAGCCGAAACAGTGCAGCAAAACTTTAATCTGCAATTAAAACCGAACTCAACCGCAGTTGCAAATCTTAAAAATAATGTGGTTTTTGCTCAGGATGTGCCGAAAGAAGCGCAAAAAATTTATGAAAAAGCGATTGACGATCTGAAGGATAAAAAGCGGGAAGCCGGAATTGCTGAACTTAAACAATCGCTCGAAATCTTTCCGACCTACTATTTGGCTCTCGAAAGATTAGCCAAAGAATTTATAGAGCAACAGGATTACAAAAACGCCCTTGAAACTGCGAATAAATGCGTCGGAGTCAATGATAAAAGTTATGAATGCTGGTATGTCATTGGTTACTCCGACTATAAATTCAAAAATAGTGAAGAAGCTGCCCAAGCCTTAGAAAAAGCTGTTTTAATTCTTCCGAACTCGGTCAATGCCTATTTTTTATTAGGCGTAAACCAACGACAAATCGGCAAATTTGAAGCTGCCGAAGCCAGTTTATTAAAAGCCAAAAAACTGACTGCTACTCCAATTTCCGATATTCATTGGCACTTGGCATTGCTCTACACCAACAATCTCAAAAAATACAAAGAGGCGATTCAGGAGCTGGAGCTTTTTCTCAAAGCTAAGCCCGATTTTGACGAAACGGAAAAAGTGCAGAATTTGATTCAACGACTAAAAGAAAAATTAAAAGACGAACAAAAGTCGAATTGAGTAAGAGTGGAAAGTGGAAAACGGTGGAAGATTCCTTTAATTATTAGGAAAAAGGATTGAGCTAGTTTTATTTTGGCGACCTGCTTAATTAACCAAAATATATTTTTGGAAGCAACAGTTTTAGCTAAACACCTCAAATAAACAAATCAAAAACTTTCCCCTCTCCACTTTCCACTTTCCGTTTTCAATTAGCTGCTTTGGCTTGATTCCAAAGTCTATCCATTTCCTCTAAATTTGAATCTTCCAAAGTTTTACCGTCTTTTTTCAGTTCATCTTCAATGAATTTAAATCTTTGCCGAAATTTGCGATTGGTCTTTTTCAAAGCAGTTTCGGCATCAACCTCCAATTTTCGAGCCAGATTAAGCACCACAAAAAGCAAATCGCCGATTTCTTCTTCGACATTTTCGTTTTTAACAATCGCCTCTTTTAGTTCGTCAGTTTCCTCGGTCAATTTATCAAAAATCTGGTCGGTATTTTCCCAATCAAATTTAACTTTGGCGGCTTTTTTGGTTAATTTCTGACCTTCCAAAAGTGCGGGAAAATGCACCGGAACATCATCTAAAATCGATTCTTTCGGTTTTTCGACTTTGCCCGAAGCCTTTTGCTGAGCTTTTTTAAGCTCGTCCCAATTGCTCAAAACATCCTGCGCGGTTTTTAATTCCGCTTCGCCGAAAACGTGCGGATGACGCAAGATCAATTTTTCGGTGACGCTTTGCACCACTTCATCAATGGTAAAATCTCCGCGTTCCGCTGCAATCGTCGAATGAAAAACGACTTGCAGTAAAACATCGCCTAATTCTTCAGTTAAATTCGCAGTATCACCGGTTTGATCGGCTTCCTGAATCGCATCAAAAGTTTCGTAACATTCTTCCAAAAGATATTGCGCCAAACTTGCATAAGTTTGTTCTCTGTCCCACGGACATCCGCCCGGCGCACGCAGCCGAGCCATTACGGAAATCAGTTCATCAAAGTTTTTTGACATCTTTTTAGTTTAGGAAGTTTTGGTAAGTTTGGAAAGTTTCATTATTAGTTTAGGAAGTTCAGGAAGTTAGGGAAGTTTAGGAAGATTTTGTTTTGTTTCCGTAAATCTCTCAGTTATCGAATCTTTTAATATTTCTATGCTGTTATTATCAAGAACTTCCACAACTTCCTGAACTTCCTAAACTTCCTAAACTCCCATCCAAAATGCTACTATCAAAATATAAATTTGAGGTAATTATGATTGGAAGAGAAGATAACGAAGAAGTTGTATTAAAAGTTACCGATAAACGTAAATTTAATTTTGACGGCAGTGTCCGCGAAGGAGTGGAGATCGAAAAAGAAGCTCCGCAGATCTTTGAGCCAACGCCGGAAGTCGTCGAAGATTATGAAAAAGCTGCGGTAGCTGATGAGATTGACACAACTCCGCAAATCGAGGAAGAAGCCGAAGAAGATTATCCTGATGCCGACAATCCCGCCAGCTTTGTCAATTTTCTTTCGACTCTGGCGACCAATGCCGTTGCCGCTTTAGGCGGAATGCCGCACCCTGCCACCGGACAGCGCACTGTAGATTTAGAAACCGGAAAATATTGGATCGAAGTCCTTTCGATGCTCAAAGATAAAACCGAAGGCAATCTGCATCCGAAAGAAGCCGAGCTTTTGAACGGAATTTTATCCGATCTGAAAATGCAGTTCGTTCAAATCAACCGAATGGCGGAAGAAAGACTAAAGCAGCAAGCTGCGCAAAAGTTTTCGGCAAAAGATATTTTAGGCAGGAAGTAATTTTTGCCACAGAGAACACCGAGGACACTGAGAGCAGAAAACCAGAATTTTAGAATCAGGCTAAATATCTGAATTATCAAGTATTAAAAAGTTCTACCTTCTACTTTTTTTCTTCTCCGTGTTCTCTGTGAACTCTGTGGCTAATTTTTTTAATGAAACTAACCTTTCTCGGAACAGGAACCTCAACAGGAGTGCCATCAATCGGGTGCGATTGCGAGACTTGTCTTTCGACTGATTCACGAGATAAAAGACTTCGCGTTTCAATCCTCATCGAACACGCCGGAAAAACGATCTTAGTTGATACCTCGTCCGATTTTCGTCAGCAAGCCTTACGCGCCGGAATCAAATATCTGGATGCAGTTTTAATTACACATTGCCACGTTGACCACGTTTTCGGTTTGGATGATATTCGTCCGCTTAATTTTCGATACGGTGCAATGGGAGTTTATGCCAACGAAATTGCCTGGAAAGATTTGCGTCGGATTTTCCAATATATTTTTGTTCCGACACATTTCGGCGGAGGCTTGCCGCAACTGATTCCGCACATAGTTGAACCGAATGCGCCATTTTGCATTGGCGAAGATTTAACGATTACACCGCTGGAAGTAATTCACGGAAAACTGCCCGTTATTGCCTATCGTTTTAATGATTTTGCCTACTGCACCGATTTGAAAACAATTCCGCCCGAATCATTGGAACGACTTTTGAATTTGGATGTGTTAGTGCTTGATTGCGTGCGTCTGAAACCACATTCAACGCATTTATGTTTAGAAGAAGCCCTTGCTTATATCGAAGTTCTAAAGCCAAAACGCGCATTTTTAACCCATTTGAATCACGATATTTTGCACGAACGCGATTCGCGCCTTTTGCCTGAAAATGTGCAGTTTGCTTATGATGAATTGGTTGTTGAGGGTAAATAAAATGAAAAGCGGAACATTAATTATTGGAATAATTGGGATAATAATTTTATCGTGTATTCAAACATCATTTTCTCAAGATAAAGACACACATAGAACAAAAATAGGTTCAGAAAAATGTGGTTCAATTATTGAAGGACAACAATTTTGTGTAACTTCAGATTTTATTTCTGCAAACTTAGGTGAGGTCATTCCTCTAAAAATGACAATGCAAAATTTAACACAAAAAACTATAATTTCTTCTCCACAAAATCGTGACTTTTATTTTTTATTTAACGTAACTATAACAGATTCAATCGGTAATAAGATTTTGTCTAATCAGGAAATGTTATTAGAAAAATTCAAGAATAAAACAATTTCAGAAGAAGAATTAGGTCAATTATTGCCATTACATTCAGGGCAAACATACTTGATTGAGCCAAACCAAAAATTAAAACTTGAATATGGCTTAGGATATTTTTATAAGTTTGAAGCCAAAGGAAAATATTTCGTGAAAATCGCAAGAAAAATATCGGATAAAGAAATTCTTACGGTCGAATTAGAAATTAATTAAATTTATTTTTAATCTATGAACCCAACTTTCCGCCCCGCCACAATTGAAGATTTACCCGCCATCGTCCGAATGCTGGCTGATGATTTTCTCGGAAAACAGCGCGAACGATACGAAGAACCTTTGCCCGAAAGTTATCTAAAAGCATTTGCGGAAATTGATTCAAGCCCGAATAATGAATTGATAGTTGCCGAAATTGAGGGCGAAGTTATCGGCACGATGCAACTGACTTTTATTCCGAACATTGCTTTTCAGGGCGGAAAACGAATGCTCATCGAATCCGTGCGTGTGGACGCGAAGCTACGCGGGCAAGGCATCGGCAAAAAATTTATGGAATTTGCGATAGATCGCGCCAAAGAAAAAGATTGCCTGTTCGTTCAACTGACAACGGCTGCCGACCGAACCGACGCGCATCGCTTTTATAAAGATTTAGGATTTACGGCTTCGCACGTTGGAATGAAATTGAAGTTAAAGTAAGACGGAACGCCACGCATCTTGCTGGCATTGAGCGCAAAGCGCGAACTTTCCGATTTTAATTTTAAGACAACTTTTGCTTAAACTTAGTTACATCGTTGCACGATGTTTGCCGTCAAGATGACGGCGTTCCTGTTATGAAAATTTTTCACGACCTTAACAACGCCAATATTTTGCGTCCGACCTGTTTGACGCTGGGCGTTTTTGACGGCTTGCATCTGGGACATCAGGCGATTATGAAAACGGTAGTTGACCGCGCCGAAGCGACCAATTCGACACCGACGGTCATTACTTTTGATCCGCATCCGCGTTCGGTTTTGTCGCCGGAAAATGCGCCGCCTTTGCTCCAGACGCTTGACCAACGGCTTGCCGCCTTTGAATTTTTGGGCATTAAACAAACGATTGTGATTCGTTTTGATCAGGAATTTGCCGCGATTGATGCCGACGAATTTTTGCGCGAAACAGTTCACGAAAGATTAAAGGCGAAAGAAGTTTATCTAGGCAAAGGTTTTGCATTTGGCAAAAACCGGTCAGGAAATATCGAACTTTTACGCAAAATTTCCAGCGATTTAGGCTTTTTTGCCAACGATGTTCCCGAAGTTCAATTGCGCGGAAATCGTATTTCATCCTCAAAAATCCGCCAATATTTACAGGACGGCGAAGTCAATCTGGCGCGGCGGATGTTGGGCAGACCTTACGGCGTTGAAGGTCAAATCATTCACGGATTTCATCGCGGACGCACGATTGGTTTTCCGACTGCCAATTTAAAACCTCAAAATCGGGTCGTGCCTAAATTCGGCGTTTATGCAACGGCAACTTTAATTGATGATGTTTGGCGGCGCAGCATTACCAATGTTGGGGTCAGACCGACTTTTGAAGACGAAAAACAACCATCAGTAGAAACTTATATTTTCGATTTTGAACGCGATCTATACGGTGATTCATTGCGTTTACGCTTTTTGTTCCGAATCCGGGATGAAAAAAGATTTAACGGCATTGACGAATTAAAAGCGCAAATCAAAAAGGATTGCGATGTAGCATTGGAATATTTTACACATCAAGGCGTGAAAAATATGCTGAAGGTGGTTTAAGTTATTTCTCGACATTGAAATAATAGGAAGCAAATTCTTCGTTATCCGCCGAACTTATCAATGCGATTTCGTATGAACCGCGCTGTAAACTTTTAGCCGGAACGCTGACGGAAACAGCAGTTTTCTTGCCGGATTTGGCGTTTGAACTGAGGATTGTGCCGCCGCCGACACTACGAACTACGATCTTGAAATCATCTTCCTGAAATTCTTTTTTGATCGGTAAAGTTAAATTGACGGTTTTTAGTTCCGGTGTCAGTTTTACTTTGGCTGCCGCGCCGCTTCCGCGTAATCCGGGCGAAAGAACCAAGGCAATAAAAGTTCTTTGCGGTTGTTCGGGCGCGATTTGTTTATTTTGATTCTTTTCAATATCTTTTTGAATCTTTTCTTTTTGCTTTTCTAAATCTCGAATTTTATTTGCATCCTGTTCGGCTTTTTGTTTTTCTTCCTCTAATTTTTTCTCTAGATCGTCTTTTTCCTGTTGTTTCTGTTCAATGATTCTTTCGTCAATCGGTGTTGGAGTCGGAGTTTGCGTCTCAGGAACTTCGGGAACCGTAGCAATTTCGGGTGGTTTATTCAAATTACGGAAAACCCAAAAGCCAAATAAACAGAGCAGCAAAATCGAAGCGGCAGCCGTCCCTAAACGCATCGAAGCATTGGAAAAATCGAAAAAAACCACGATTGATTGCCAAAAACTTGGCGCGGTTTTTTCGGCTGTAATTTCGGTTGTTGCCTGCAAAAATGCTTCGGCAAAATCCGCTTTTTGCCGGTCGGCATTGGTTGCTAAAAACTTTTTCTCAAAGGCGGTTTTGTCGGTTGCCGAAAGATTTCCTTGTTTGTAGTCAAAATAAAGCTCGTCTTCCAACGCGTCAAGCTCCTCAAAAAACTCATCATCTGCGAGGAATTTTTCTTCGATGCTGTTTCGTTCCTCGTCAGATATTTCATCCAACAAGTAGCGTCGCATCATTTCATCTTTTTCGGTTACTAATTTCATATTTCAAACTTCCCCTCAATAACCTAATGTCAAAAAGGAAAAAGTATTTCAGAAAAAATTTAACAAAAAGCACTTGACGATAAAATTTCCATAATTTTGCCAAACAAATTCAATCAAAAATCAAACATTCTTTATTGCAACACATCTGTCTGCACATTTTTCAAGGTCAACGCGCACACGACAGGCGCGGATCCGAAGCACATTAAGCGGAACATTTTGTTCTTCCGCCATTCTTTTCCGCACATCTTTTTTGCTTTCGCCGTGGTGGTATCTGACGATAAATTGGCGCGTTTCGTCCGGCAGCTGGCGCAAACAATTCCGCATACAATCAAATTTTGCGGCTTTGCGGGTTTCTTCGTAGTCTTCTTCTATTTTTTGCTGCGGACTATCGGTGGCAATGGTTACATTTTCAATATCTTCGGTTTGATGTTTTTGTTCTTTGCGCCAAAACTCACGCAAAACATTTAAGGCTGTGCCATGAAAATACAGATAAGGTTTATCTTTTGATGCTTCGACATCTTCAGAAATGCGCCGCATCACCCGGTTGATAGTGACATCCGCATAATCATCTTCGGGACGGCAATTCCGCCATTTGAAAAGCTTGATCAGTTTTTGGCGGATTTTTTCGTATTCCTCACCCGCTTTTTCGCGGTCTGCGTCGAGCCATGACAACATCTTGTCAAATGCTTCGGGGGTAGGAGTCCAGTCTTTTTTCAGCAAACTTTTAGCTTCCATCTGAACTTTTGGGCTTTACAAAATTTGCTCTAATCTATCGCAAAACTACGATAATCACAAGGTTTTTTTATTGTTCAAAAATTTTTTTTGAAATACTTTTTTGAACTTGCCATTAGCACCGTGGAGGACGAAAAAGTTCTTCGGAGAAACAAAGAGGAGAGAAAAATAAAATGAAAAACAATATCAACAAATTATTCGGAAAATTATTAGCAGTGGCATTTTTATTCGCAGTTTTTTCAATCGCATCATACGCACAATCGGCATCGGGTAAACTTTATTATGTTCAAGGCGGTGCATTTTACGGAACGATTTATGCTTATAACGGCTCGCATTTTGAAATATACACGAACAACACAGTCATCAAAACCTTTACCAATTCGTGTTCAGCAGTCAGCAGCGGCGGAGTTGCAGGAGTTCTCTGCACCTTCGGGCAATTCAGTAACGGTCAGCATAAATATTCAGGCTATGGTTATTTCTTCAAAAACGGTCTTGTTTATCTAAAATGGACAAATGAAAATATGGGTGCCTATTGGAGAAATATTGATACCGGCTGGTATGCGTTCAGACCGTAGATATGAAAAAGGATTGAAAACAAGAGCGGTTGGATTTGAAAATTCAATCGCTCAAAAGATTTTTTGATAAATTCGGGAAAATTTCATATAAATTTCGTTACTTTTCCCACGATAAATTGATATGAGTTACGCAGTTGAAAAAATATATTCACAGGGATAGACAGGATGGACAGGGATTTTCTAGTTTTTTATGTGAATTTTAATTATCCCTTTTATCCCCTTAATCCCTGTGAATATTACCCTTTGCTATCAACTGCGTAACTTCTTATTGAAATATCAAAATCGAGGTAAAAACCATGAAAAGTAAAATTATTTTTTTAACGTTTCTGTTTTTAACGCTTGCAGCGACTATTTTTGCTCAGGACGATAATTTGACCGGAAAAGTCGTTGATGCAGTCAGCCGGAAAGAAATCGGAAAAGCTGAGATCATTACGACCTCTGACAACTTTGGGTTTTATGTCAAAATGTGGCTGAATGACTCAAAACTTCGCATCATCCGCCCGAATTCGGGTTCACGGACAACCACGATGAATTGTTCTTTCAGAGAATACAAAGTTAGTGCGAGCGATCCCAAAAATCAGGACAGTTGGGAAGAAATCGGCTCCGGAACTGCAACTCTGCAAACGCCGGTCGGAAGTAGCGGCGATGTGGAAAAAATGCTTGGCTCAATGACGCTGACAGAAAAAATTGTCAATGACAAAGAGGTAAAAGTTACCGAAAGAGCGCAGAAATTTGAGATAATCTTTGAATAAATTTAGGAGATTGGAAATGAGAGTTTTGAGTAAAACATTTTTCGCCGTTTTGTTGGTAGGAGTAACTTGTAGTTTTCTCAAAGCTCAAACTGTTTCTCTACTTGAACTTAACAAACCGATTGAGCGTGAAATTTCCGTTGGACAAACGCACATTTATGAAATCAAAGTTGAAAAAGATAAATTTATTTCCATCATCGTTGACCAAAAAGGCGCAGATGTGGCAATTAAATTTGGCTCTCTCGAATTTGATAATCCTAATATTAAACGCGGCGTTGAGCAGATTTTCTATGTCTCGCCAACGACCGGAAATTTACGTTTAGAAATCAAAGGAAAGGAAACGGGACGTTACGAAGTTCAACTTGAAAGTTATCGAAACCCGACTCCGGACGATGTTAAGCGGATGGAAGTTGAACGGGCATTTCTGGAAGCCGAAAAACTAAGTGCGGCTTCCAATTTCGCCCAAGCTCTTGCCAAATATGAGGAAGCCTATCAGCTTATCAACGGACTTAAAGATACTTTTCAGGAAGCAACGATTCTATTTAGTTTGGGGAAAACTCACAAAGCACTAGGTAATGCCGAAAAATCCGCTCAATATTTTGCTAATGCTCTGACTCTTTTTCAATCAGCCGGTAGCTGGGATGATCTGTTCAGAAATCTGGCTCCGCTCTATGTTTTGATGGGCGGAAAAGAGCAAACTTATACTTATTTGGCGGGCGCAATTCCATTGGTTGAGGCTTTGAAAAATGAAAGACTTGAGGCAATTTTACTTTCGGCTCTGGCAAAAGTCTGCCGTGATCTGAATCAAGCGGAAAAGGCTTCGGATTTTACTCAAAAAGCCCTTGAACTCTTTCGCATTACAGGAAAAAGAGGCGCAGAAGTTTTTAATTTGACCGAAATTGCGGATGGCGATTTGTCTCTGGAAGATAAAAAACGGGCGATTGATTATCTAAATCAGGCAATTCTTCTTTCGCAAGGTGCAAGCGATAAGTCTTTAGAAGTCAGTCTTTTATTTGGTATCGCTTATATTTACAATTCGATTGACGAACCGCAAAAAGCCCTAAATTATTTAAACAAAACCCTACCGCTCTGGCGCGAGGTCAAAGACAAAAACGGTGAAGCCTATTCGCTCAATTTTATCGGCGGGACATACGCAAGTTTAGGAGATTTTTCATTGGCGCGGGATTATTTGGAACAATCTCTTACTTTAATCAGGCAAACAAATGATTTACGAGGCGAAGCTCACACGATGTCAACGCTTGGAACAATCGAACAGCGTTTAGGTAATAATGAAAAAGCCATTGACTATCATCAAAAAGCCTTACAAATTTTTCAGCAAACAGGCGAAAAGATCGGCGAAGCGAATGCGTTGTCTAATCTTGCGGGAATCTTTTGGTTCAAAGGCGACAAAACAAAAGCCGTTGAAAATTATGAAAAATCGCTTGCCATCTATCAAAATTTGAAGTTTCGCCAGGGTGAAGCCGAAACACTCAGCAGTCTTGGTTTTATCTATGAAATTTCGGGAAATAACGATAAAGCTCTCACAAATCACAATTTAGCTCTTCAAAATTATCGTTTATTAGGCAGTCAATCGGGCGAAATATGGTCGCTTTACGGGATTGCACGAGTAGATTATATTCGCGGAAATTTTGATGAATCTTTGACAAAAACCGAAGCCGCAATAAATTTGATCGAAAATATTCGCAGTCGAATTGCCAGCAATGAATTGCGGACTTCGTATCTTTCAAATTATCAAAGTCTCTACAAATTCTACATTGATCTGTTGATGCAGGTTAATAAACAGAAACCGAATAACGGGTTTGATGCCAAGGCTTTGCAGGTCAGCGAACGCGCCCGCGCCAGAGGTTTGCTTGATATTTTGAACGAAGCCCGCGCCGATATTCGACAGGGAATTGAGCCGGGTTTGCTCGAACGCGAACGAAATCTACAAAAGCAATTAAATGCTAAAGATGCTGAGCGAAAAAGAGCGTCAACACCACCGCAAATCGAAAAAGTCGAGCAAGAAATCCGTAAATTGACCGCTGATTATCAACTTTTAGAAGTTGAAATCAAACAAAAAAGTCCGCGCTATTCTGCCCTGACTCAGCCGCAACCGGTTGGATTAAAAGAAATTCAGGCGATACTTGATGCTGACACGGTTCTACTCGAGTATTCACTTGGCGAAACCAACAGTTATTTGTGGCTGGTTTCCCAAAATTCGCTTAAAACCTTTATTTTACCAAAACAGGAGATCATCGAAAATCAGGCGCGGCTTTTTTACGAAGCGGTCAAAACCTCAGATGATGAGCAAAAAGCAAATAAAATAGTATCGGAATTGAGTAAAATCTTACTTACTCCAATTTCTTCCGAATTGGGAAATAAACGGCTTTTGATCGTTCCGGACGGTGCGCTCAGCTACATTCCTTTTGCGGCTTTACAAATTCCCAATTCTCCATCTCCGACTCCGCTAATTGTAAATAATGAAATAGTTTACATCCCGTCAGCTTCGGCTTTATCTGCACTTAGGAATGAGGCGAACGGACGAATTTCTCCGCCAAAAGCAGTTGCGGTTTTAGCCGATCCGGTCTTTGATGCAGCCGATTCGCGGGTTAGTTCAACTGCCGCTCAAACTACAAATTCAAATAATTCAACCCTCAAAACCGCACAAAGAGATGCGGGATTTGACAATTCGCAACCGTTGCCGAGATTGCCCAAAACCCGCGCCGAAGCTACCACCATTACTGAGCTTGCAGCAAATATGGAGAAGAAAATTGCGATAGATTTTGACGCGAATCGGGCTACTGTGACCAGTTCCGATATGTCGAATTATCGAATAATTCATTTTGCAACACATGGTTTGCTTAATTCACAGCATCCCGAATTTTCGGGCATCGCATTGTCAATGGTTAACGAAAAAGGTCAGCCGCAGGACGGATTTTTGCGATTGCACGAAGTTTATAATTTAAAGCTTCCGGCGGATTTGGTGGTTTTAAGCGCCTGCCAAACCGCGCTTGGTAAAGAGATTCGCGGCGAAGGTTTGGTCGGACTGACACGCGGGTTTATGTATGCAGGCGCGCAAAGAGTGGTGGCAAGTCTCTGGATGGTGGATGATCTGGCGACTGCCCGTTTAATGAAAAATTTTTATCAGGGAATGTTGGGCGAAAGGAAACTGACTCCGGCTGCCGCCTTGCGCGAGGCTCAAATCGCAATGTGGAAAAGCAAAGGTTTTTCTGCTCCTTTTTACTGGGCAGCTTTTACTTTACAAGGTGAATGGAAGTAAAAAGGCAAAAGGTAAAAGACAAAAAATAAATCGTTGATAAATAAGGAGTTACTTCTACTGCAAAATTATTTTCATTTTTTTTCATTTTTTTCTGAAATACTTTTTAAATTTCGACATTAGCAATATGTAAGGCGGTTGAAGCCACTCAAAGAAAGTTGAAAAGGAAGGAAAAAGACAATGACTAAACAAACAACATTATTCGCAATTATTTTTTCAATCGTATTTTTTATCGCTGCCCAAAATTCATTTGCCCAATGCGGTGGTTTACTTGGTGTTCAAATGGGCGGTTCAGGACAAAATCAAAATTGTCCGCAACAACCACAAAACCCCAATGTTGATCCCGGCAAACGCACGGTTCACATTACTGATAGTCGTGCTGCTGAAATTTATCGCGCCCAACAAAATAATCAAAGATATTTGATAACCTTGCAAAGCTATTACGAAAACGGTTTGTTATGCGAAGAACGCGCTTGGGTTGGCGGAGCAACTTTCGCAGGAGATTCAAGTCAAGTTGTAGTTTCAGTCGGTGCAACCAAAAAGGTTTGCTACAATCCGGCACAACCTACTTATTCATCGCAACAAGTTAATCAGTTTGAAGCTCAAATAGATTCTTTTACCAACGCCTATTATCAATGGCATAAATACGCAGAAAGTTGTGCTGCCTATATCAATCAATACCGCAACAATCCGCAAGCCGTCGCCTATGGACAAAGCGAATTGAACAGAGCGCAACAATGGCAAACTTACTATCAAAATTCAATCACGAATTATCGCAATGCAATCAACCAAGTTGCTCCGTAGTAGAAAAAAGTAAGATCAAAATGAAAAGGGTGGATTTGCTCCACCCTTTTTTAGTCAAAATATTCTATTTTTCGATGTATTATTACAGTTCTGTTCATCATTTGTGCTATTTCTTTGTGGAAAAAATGATGACTGGTCGTTTTCTTTGTCCAATTATTTTTATTGTCGTATTCGTATTCGTTCACCTCTTTGTGAAAATTCGTTAATTCCTCTGTTTTGTTATTTTTATCATCGTATTTGAATAGACTTCGGCTCTCTTCTTTAAGAAACAAAAAAGATTTTACTTCAACTTTTCGCCCTTGATTGTCATACAAAATTTTTTTTCCGGTAAAAGGCGAGTTATAAATCAAACAGCGAATTCCTTTTCTAAATTTACCTCTCAAACAAAGGCGAATAAACGCCAGCAGCGAAAAAAGAAAATATCTTAAGTTTTTCAAGATCGGAAACAGAATTTCTTGCCATTTTTTTAGGTTATCTGGTGGAAAACTTGAATCACTTCCGAAAATTGCGACTTCTGATGGCTGATCATTTGCATTGTAATCTACGAATATTCTTCCGATAATTTTGCCTTGAGAATTGTAAAATAAACGCTTCACCAAATTGTTTTTGGCATTATAAATTTCCTTTGATTTTTGAACCTCTATGCCGGAAAAACAGAGATTAACGCCTTGTGAAAGCGACAGATTAAAATCAGAGATAGGGGGTCCGTTGTTAAGGATTTCAGAATAATTTATCTCTTCAATTCGGAAGCCGTCTTTGGTAAAAATGGGTTTAAAAACAGTCTCTTGATTTTTTTTGAAATCATAAAACTTTTGTTCAATTTCTCGTCCGTTTAAGTCATAGAAAAATTCGCCTTTATTTTGTAAAACCTTATCCTGAAAGTGTTGAGTTTCAATTTTACGGTTGTTTGAATCGAATTTATAAATCGTTTTGGTTGATTGATGATTAGGAAATGAGTAAGAGGATTCAAGCAGATTTTTTGATTCGTCAAAAAGTAAAGTTGAGGTAGATTCAAGCCTTTCGGAAGTCTTCCCATTTTTTTCAGAATAAGATACCGTTTTAGCTTCAACCCGTTTTACTGCACCGTTTAGACCAAGAAGCTCTGCGTTCATCTCAATTGATTTTACACAGATTCGATAATTTGCCAAGCATTTTCGGTTTTCAGCAATTTACTCATCAAATTGGCGTGAACGGCATGACCGCTTTTTTCGGCTTTTAATTTGCCTAAGAACGGCATTCCAAGCAGCGCAAAATCGCCAATGATGTCGAGAATTTTATGCCGCACGAATTCATCGGCAAAGCGCAAAGGAGTTTCGTTCAGCATTCCTTCGGGCGTGAGAACAATGGCGTTATCAAGCGAGCCGCCTTGCGCCAAATTTGCTTTGCGGAGCATTTCAATTTCGGTGGTAAATCCAAAGGTGCGAGCCGAAGCGATTTCGCGTCCGAACGAACCGTTTTTCATTTCAAAATGATAGGTTTGGCGATTGATGAAAGGATGCGGAAAATCAATCAGACATTCAATCTCACATTTTTCCGAAGGCTCAATGGACATTTTTCTGTCGCCTTGTTCAAACTCAACTTTTCCCAACACTTTGAAAAATCTGCGCGGCGCATTTTGTTCGACAACCCCTGTTTTTTCAATTAGTTCGATAAAATTTTCGCTTGAACCGTCCATTATCGGAATTTCCATATTGTCCAATTCGATAAAACAATTATCTACGCCGTAACCACGCAACGCCGACAAAAGATGTTCGCAGGTTGATAAAACTACGCCTTTTCGCAAAAGCGTGGTCGCGTAACTGCAATGTGAAATATATTCAACCGAAGCGGGCAGTTCAAATCTGTCTAAATCTGTGCGAATAAAGATGTAACCTGTATTTTCCGGCGCAGGCTTCAAGGTTAAATTGACCTCTACGCCTGTATGCAGACCGATGCCTTTAGTAGAAATTGAATTGGCTAAGGTGGTTTGATTCATAAAAAGAAAAATTCACTTAACAAAATTTGTGCCAAGCACTTAAAAATCTTAAATCGTTGCAAACACACGGAAAGTCTTTGAGCAAATTTGCAACTGGCGGAAAAAACGCAACATCTCAATACAAAATTGTGGCAAAAAAACTACAAAGAATTTTTAGCTGAATATTAAAGGCGATTAGAACTTTAAAAACATTGCATAATAAAAAGAAAAGTTCTAAGATTAATGCCATCAATCGTTTCTAAAAGGAGGTAAATTTATGAAACCCAATTTCTCAAGATTTCTGATAATTGGCGTGATTGGTATATGTTTTTCTGTTTTAGCTTTGGCGCAGCAAAGCAATCGCCAATCGCCGGTTTCTAATTTGTATGTAATATCGGCGAAAGCCGGCGCGGTAAATTATGTTTCGGGTGACGTTTCCATTCAACAAAAAGCAGCCAAAAAAGGCTTTTTGCAAAAAGGTGATGAAGTTGAAGTCGGAGATTTAGTCGCAACCGGAGCAAATGGCAAAACAGAAGTTCTGCTTAATCCGGGTTCATATATCCGTTTAGCCGAGAATTCTGAGTTTGAGTTTGTTACTACCTCTTTAGAAGACGATCTGCAAATAAAATTAAATCGTGGCAGCGCGATCTTTGAAGTAATTGCCGACAAAGAGTTTAAGGTTATTGTTAACACTCCGAAATCCAGATTTTATCTGATTCAGTCAGGTGTTTATCGAATTGATGCGCTGGAAAACGGTGGCAAAATTTCGGTTTGGAAAGGTAAAGCGCAGGTCGGAGATGCCAAAGCTACCACCGTCAAAGGCGGAAAATCTGCAATTTTTGAAAATATGCAGGTCGCAATCGCCAAATTTGATAAGAAAAATCAGAGCGAATTTGAACTGTGGAGCAAGGATCGCGCCGAACAAATTGCAAAAATCAATGAAAAATTGATTCAACGGCAGATGCGTCAATCTTTGATGAATTCTTTCAATAACAATATTTGGAATGCCTCAAACGGTTATGGTCTGTGGGTGCGGGATCCTTTTAGCCAAAGTTTCTGCTTTTTGCCGTTCGGTTGGGGTTGGCGTTCACCATATGGATTTGGTTATAACCAAAGCATTTGGAACTATAATCCGCCGCCGCAAATTACCAATACGGTTTATCAAAATCCGAATTTGAATAATCCAAATAATCCGCAGCCTCCGATGAACCCGCCTTCTAATGGTGGAGGAGTGTTTAATGGAGGAAATTCAGGTGGCAACTCAGGCGGAGGTTCGGTTTTCAATCCTCCTGGTCAGCCCCGGGAAAAAGAAACAAGGGAGCAAGGTGAAAGACCGATTAAACAAGACCGACCGGATATTCAGCGACCGATTGATAATTAAAGTAAATGAAGCGGGATAAGTAAAAAGTCCCGCTTTTTTATTGTAAAAGCTGCGAAATTATTAGTCCTGCCTGCGTCTTTTGTTCCGGCACAAACTGTTTTAAATACGGTTCGGCAATCATCAAAAGCGATTGAATTCCGTTAAAAATAGTGTGCAGGATTATACAGGGCAAAAGATTTTCCGATTTAGCCCGCACCAGAGTCAAAACCAAACTGAGCAAACAAATCATAATGATCGTTGCTACGCTCGGATAATATTGAGGGACGTGAACTAAGGCAAAGAGAAAAGTTACCAAGGCTACTCCTCCCACGACTCCAAATGTTCGCTGAAAAGCCGAATACATAATTCCTCGATAAACGACTTCTTCAACCAATGGCGCAGTAAAAGTCGCCATAAAAGCCACAAAATAAACGTTTATTCTGGAACTGCGGAGGATTTTCAACAAATCGTTATCTTGCTCAGGAATAAAATTTGAAAGGATTGCCGCAAAAATGAAAAACGCAATGACAATCCCAACCAAATAAAAGATATTGAAGCCGCCCCACTGCCAACCGAGCATTTCCCGGAACGAATGTTTTCGAGTGGACGTGACCACCAGCCACGCCAGCAAAATAGTTAAAAGATGTGCCGGAATGACGCAAATAATATTTGCCAAAATTGCGTTCGGATCATTCTGAATTGCCTCAGTTAGTTTTGCCGAATCCGTTATGTTAATCCCTTTGGCGACAACATAAAAAATGACTCCAAAAGTTGGAATAACAAGAATAAAAAGAATGCTTGCTACCCACATCAGAAAGGCAATTCCGCTATTCCACGGCGGATTATTTGGCGTAAATTTTTGCGGTTCAGCCGGTAAATTTTCCAATTGAACTTTTAAAGGTTCGTTATAGTCTTGAATTTGTTGATTTTCCACGTTTGCAAGTTTATCCGAATTAAAATTTAGTTCCAAGTTATTACGTTTCAACCTTGAACTTTGTTTCCAAAAGAGATAACCTAAAATCCCGTGAGTCAATCGGGAAATAATCCACTAAAATTAGTTGTTGCAATCATTCCGGCACGTCTGGCTTCGACCCGTCTGGAAGGAAAACTGCTTTTGCTAATTAACGGCAAACCGCTGATTCTGCACACTTTAACTCAAGCAAAAAAGGCTCGGAATATAAATCGCGTCATTGTTGCCACCGATAGCGAAGAAATTCTACAAGTTGTCCACGCACACGGACACGAATCCGTTTTGACTTCCGAAAATCATCAATCAGGAAGTGACCGTATTGCCGAAGTCGCCGAAACTTTGCCTGAAAATTCCATCATCGTTAATGTTCAAGGCGATGAGCCGATGATTCCGCCCACCACGATTGAAAAAGCCGTCGAAGTTTTGTTGAATGACGAAAGCGTTGTAATGTCAACGACTTGCGAAAAGATCGAAGATTTTCGGGATGTTTTAAGTCCGGATGTAGTCAAAGTCGTGACGGATGAAAATGGTTTCGCACTTTATTTTTCACGTTCGCCGATTCCTTTTTCGCGCGATGCTGTCAAAAAATACGGAAGTTTGGAAAATGCTCTGCAAAATGATCCGCATTTAATCGCAAATTTCAGAAAACACACAGGGTTATACGTTTATCGGCGCGAATTTTTATTGAAATATACCAAAATGGCGCAAAATCATTTGGAAAAAACTGAGATGCTCGAACAGCTTCGCGTTTTGGAAAATGGTTACAAAATCAAAGTTGTCGAAGTTGAAGAAAGTTCGATTGGAGTTGATACGCAGGAAGATTTTGAGCGAGTTAGGAGGCTAATTGAAGGAAAATGAAAAAACTGCTCAGTCTAATTTTGCTGATGATTTGCTCAATAAATTTGTGGGCAAATGTCGCTGCACCTTCACAAGGCGGACAAACTTTGACCGAACCCAGCGGAATCAAAAATATTAATATTCTCAAAGAAGATTTAAATATTGATTTTACTCAGCTTGGCGATGAAGCTGTTTCGGTGCGGGATAGATTTATCAATGTCGAAGCCATTTACCAAATTGATAATCCGGCGGACATCGAAAAACTGGAATTGGTTTTTGTCATTGTTTCCGATGCCAAAAATTTTCAATTCTTTCTGGACGACAAAGAAATTCCGACTGAAACCGTTGATAATGAAAAATTTGCTGATCGAAGCACCTGGAAAAAGCCTGACAAAACTCCCTACAAAGACCGCCAATTATTGATGTATAACCCTTACAACGGAAATTTAAAGTCAGCCAAATTTACGCTCAATTTGACCAAAGGAAAACATAGCTTAAAAGCCAAATATAAAGCCGAACCGACTGTTTACAAAAATATTGGGATAATGAAAGGCTGGCAGTTTGCTTATTCGCTCGCTCCGGTGCGTGATTGGAAAAGTTTCGGCGGACTAAATCTGACCATAAAAATTCCCGAAAACTGGAATTTTTATTCAAATCTCAATCTTGAGCAAAACGGCGGGACTTTAACCGGAAATTTTAAAGAAATTCCGGCGGACTATTTAGCGGCAACAACTCAAGCTCCCGTTCCCGACAGCTATAAAACTTGGTCGGACATTACATTTTTTATCTTTTTGGGCTGTCTTTTCGTCGTTCCGGTTTTGCTGATTATTTTCGCAGTTTGGAAAGGTTACAAATGGAAAAATAGTTGGGCTTATGGATTATTGGCGGGAACAGTTTGGGCGTTACTGGTTGGAATCAGCGGATTTTTTAGCCAATCTTTTCCAAAAGGTTTGATTCCCGAAGGACAATTCGCCAGTTACGGTTATGACGATCTATTCAGCGTATTTTTTATGGTTTTGCTGATTCCAATTGTGTTTGTGTTGGGAATTGTTTTTTGGATTACGGCGATTTGGCTGGCTGGAAAAAGGAAGGCGTAAAATGGGCGATTGGTTGGGTTTAGGATTTTTTGTATTGCTGATTGTCGCAATTTATTTTGGTCTCAAAAGGCTTGGAAATCAGCCTAAACGAACCGAAGATGAGTTTGAAAATCGCGTATCGGATGGAACGGGATTGATGAGCGCAGGCGTAGGAGCTTTGAATGAATTGCTCAATCCCAACGAAGCAAAAGCTAAAGAAGTAAAAGTTCAGTTGAAAGAAGGAAGATTTAACAAAAAGAAACGAGAAGGGAAAGCAAACGGAGAGGAAGAATAATCCACTAAGTAATACAAAGAACACACGAAGAAAAAAATTACCTTCGTGAAACTTCGTGGATGAAAAAAAGATTATGACAAAATATATATTCGTAACAGGCGGCGTGGTCTCAAGTTTAGGAAAAGGTTTGGCAGCAAGTTCAATCGGCTGTCTTTTGGAAGCGCGGGGAATGAAAGTTCAGATGATGAAGCTCGACCCTTACATCAACGTTGATCCGGGCTTGATGTCGCCCTTTCAACACGGCGAAGTTTTTGTGACCGACGACGGTGCAGAAACTGATTTGGATTTGGGGCATTACGAGCGTTTTACTCACGCTAAACTCACTAAAGCCAATAATTGGACGAGCGGAAGAATTTATCTGAGCGTGATTGAAAAAGAACGTCGCGGCGATTATTTGGGCAAAACAATCCAAGTTATTCCACATATTACAGACGAAATCAAAAATGCGGTCAAAGCCGTTGCCGCAAAAGATAATCCTGATGTTTTGATTGTCGAAATCGGCGGAACTGTTGGTGACATCGAAAGTTTGCCGTTTATGGAATCAATCCGTCAGCTTGGCAATGAAGTCGGGCGCGGAAATGCACTCTATATTCACGTTACGCTCGTTCCTTTTATCGCCGCCGCCGGTGAATTAAAGACCAAACCGACTCAGCACAGTGTCCGCGAACTGCGCGAAATCGGTATTTCTGCCGATATTTTGTTGTGCCGTTCCGAAAAACCTCTTTCATTAGATTTACGCCGAAAAATAGCCGGATTCTGTAACGTGCAGGAAAATGCGGTCATTGCCGCTTTGGACGTTCCGACTATTTACGAAGTCCCGCTGGCATTCCACGAACAAGGCTTAGATGACTTAATTATCAATGATTTACAGCTTTTAGAAAAATTCCCGACTGCCGATTTGAAGCGTTGGCGTGAGCTTGTTTCAACCATCAAAGAACCATCCGAAGGCAAAGTTAAAATTGCGATTGTCGGAAAATATGTTGAGCTTGAAGATTCCTACAAATCTTTGCGCGAAGCTCTGACGCACGCCGGAGTTGCCAACAATTTAAAAGTAAAAGTCGAGTGGCTCGAATCGGAAAATCTGATGCAGGATGATTACGAAACGCAGTTGCACGATTTCGACGCGATTCTGGTTCCGGGCGGATTCGGCAAGCGCGGCGTTTCAGGAATGCTCCGAGCCATCAAATATGCCCGTAAATCAGGCACGCCGTATTTTGGAATTTGTCTCGGAATGCAAACCGCCTGCATCGAATTTGCCCGTAATGTTTGCGATTTAAAAGAAGCGGATTCCACCGAATTTAACGCCGAAACTGAATATCCGATCATCTTCAAATTGCGTGATTTGGTCAATGTCGAGGAAATGGGCGGCACGATGCGTTTGGGGGCGTGGGATTGCGCTTTGAAAGAAGGAAGTCTAGCCGCCGAAGTCTATCACGGCGCGGAAACTATCAGCGAACGTCATCGTCACCGCTACGAATTTAATCCGGCTTTTCGTCAAAAATTAGAGCAACACGGCTTAGTTTTCAGCGGAGTTTCTCCCGACGGAAAATTTGTGGAAATGGTTGAATTACCAAGAGATATTCACCCTTATTTCATCGGCTGCCAATTCCACCCCGAATATAAATCAAAGCCTTTGAACGCCCACCCGCTTTTTGTTTCATTCGTTAAAGCCGCTCACGCCAATCGTTTAGGCAGCGAAAATTTGAAACACGATGTTTCCAACGAAAAGCAGCCGATTCAAACGGAAGACATTGATTTTGACGATAGGATTGAGGTGTAATTTAGGAAGAACGAACGAGTTAGTCTTTTATTTACAATAACTATGCGCGTAATTTTACTAACTCACGGCGGGGCGGAACTGGTTTTAGAAGAACTTGGCAAACTAAAAAATGTTGAAGTAGCGGGAGTTTTTATCGAAAATGCTATAACTCCAGTTCGTCCGTTCAAAGAAAAAGTCAAACGCTCAATTCGTTACGATGGTTATTTGGAAACTGCCAAAAAACTTTTTGCCAAAGTTTTACGAACCAAAACCACAGGCGAAGAAGAAGAAAAAATTGTAGCCTCATCACGCGAATTGACCGAAGAAACCGCAAAAAACTTAGGCATCGAAGTTTATAATCTTGAAAATTATCATCACGAAAACGCTCTTGAATTAATGCGAAAGGCAAACGCTGATTTGGGAATAATTTACGGCACGAACATTATTAAAGAAAACGTTTTTTCGATTCCGCGACTTGGTTCAATTAATCTCCATCAAGGTCTTGCGCCATATTATCGAGGCGGTCCGCCTGTTTTCTGGGAGCTGTTTAATGACGAAAAAGAAGTTGGTCTGACGGTGCATTTTGTTGCTTCCAAAGTAGATACAGGCGATATTATTTTGCAGAAAACTGTCCCTCTCGAATACGATTTTTCGTTTGGTGATGATTTTGAGCCGTTTTTGGAAAAATATAAGGAAGGATTGCGAACCGATTGTGCGAAAATGGTTGCCGAAGCAGTTGATTTGATTGCGAAAGGCGATTTTCCAAGAATCAAACAAGATACGACTTTAGGAAAACGCTATCGTTTGCCAATCAAAAAAGAAAAAGATGAGATTCGGCGGAAGTTAAGGGAAAGAGTAAAAGGTAAAAGGTAAAGCCAAGGGCGAAATGCTTAAACAAAAAATCCTAAATTTAATGGTCAAAACCGATGCGTTTGCGCCGTTTCGCTTTCTGAATCGCTCAAAAATTCCGATTTTGATGTATCACCGATTTAGTCCTGATAATGATTTCAATGCGACTTCTGCTCAAACCTTAACCAATCATTTGGAATATCTTACGAAAAAATACCAAATAATTCCGCTTTCCGAATTGGCTGCAAAATTCAAAAATAATGAACCGATTGCGCCGAATTCGGCAGTTATTACAATTGACGATGGTTATGACGATGCTTATTCAATTGCCTTTCCGATTTTCAAAAAATTCAATGTTCCGGCAACGCTTTTTGTCGTGACGGATTTTTTAGACGGAAAAATCTGGATTTGGACGGACAAAGCGCGTTATTTGCTTTACAACACCAAACTGAGCGAATTTTATTTTGAAATCGGTGCAAAAAAGATTGAAATTAAATTGAGTGATAAAAATTCTCGTTTAAATTTTGCGACAAAGATAAATTCGGAATTGAAAAAACTTTCTACGCGGGAACGAGATGAAAAAATTAATGAATTAGCTAAAATAGTTCAAGTTGAATTGCCCGAATTGCCGCCGAAAGAATTCGCGCCGATTAGTTGGGAGCAAGCACGGGAAATGGACGAAAACGGCGTAAATATTGAATCTCACACGGTTACGCATCCAATCTTGACTAATATCAACGAAACTGACTTGGGATTTGAATTAACTGAATCACGCCGAACTCTTTGCGAAAAATTAAACCGCGAAGTCAAAATCTTTTGCTATCCGAACGGTAATGTTTCCACACGAGAGAGCGAAGCCGTTGCCAAATCAAATTATGATTGCGCCGTTACTACCGAAATCCGTTTATCAAACTCAACCGATAATCTTTTTTTGCTTCCCCGAATTGATGCAGAACCGGAAATGACTCGCTTTATTCAATCAACCAGCGGTTTTGATAGCCTCAAAAAATAACTTCCAGCAATTAAACATTGCCAATTAGTTGTGTTAAATTGATGGCAATGAGCAATTCCTTTCAAGTAGAGAATGTAACTTTTGGTGGAGGAAATTTATCCTTCATTTTAGGACCGTGCGTGGTCGAATCCTACGAACACGCTTATAAAATGGCGAGCTCGATCAAAGAAATTTGCGGACGAGTCGGCGTTGATTTCGTTTATAAATCTTCGTTTGATAAAGCAAACCGCAGTTCGATCGAAAGTTTTCGCGGCGGTGGAATGGATTTCGGACTGGAGATTTTGGCACAGATCAAAAAAGAATTGAATTTGCCGATAATTACCGATGTTCACGAACCTTATCAAGCCGAAAAAGCCGCCGAAGTTGCCGATATGTTGCAAATTCCTGCTTTTTTGTGCCGTCAAACCGATTTATTAGTTGCTTCTGCCAAAACAGGTAAAGCCGTCAATGTCAAAAAAGGTCAGTTCCTTGCGCCTTGGGATGCAAAAAACATTGTCGAAAAACTAAATCAGGCGGGCTGCGAAAAAGTTTTATTGACCGAACGCGGCGCAAGTTTCGGCTACAATAATTTAGTTGTTGATTTCAAAAGTTTTCCGATCATGCGCGAATTCGGTGTTCCGGTCGTTTTTGATGTGACGCATTCTTTGCAGCTTCCGGGCGGGCTTGGCAAGGCAACGGACGGACTTGGCAAATACATCGAAATTTTTGCCCGCGCAGGGGTTGCCTGTGGGGTTGATGCAGTTTTTATGGAAGTTCACGATAATCCAAGCATTGCTCCGTCAGATGGACCAAATCAGTTGCCTTTGGAAAGATTGGAAAATCTTTTAACGAAACTAAAACAAATTCACGAATTATGTCACTCGTAGTTGTAGATGTTGAATCTGACGGACCGATTCCGCATAAATACTCAATGGTTTGTTTTGGAGCGGTTGTAGTCGAACCGAGTTTGTCGAAAACTTTTTACGGTAAAACAAAACCGATTTCAGATGAATGGAATCCCGAAGCTTTGGCGATTAGCGGTTTTTCGCGCGAAGAACATTTGACTTTCGATGACCCACTCGAGGTAATGGAGAAGTTTCGGGATTGGCTGAATCAAAATGTTAAAGGCAGACCCATTTTTATTTCCGATAATCTGGCTTTTGATTGGCAATGGATCAATTATTATTTTCATTATTATATAGATAAAAATCCGTTCGGTTTCAGCGGTAGGCGAATTGGTGATTTGTATTCAGGATTGGAAAAAGATTTTTTTGCCGGTTCAAGATGGAAAAAGTTTCGTAAAACCTCGCATACGCACAATCCGGTAGATGATGCGTTAGGCAACGCCGAAGCACTTTTGACAATCAGAGAATTGGGCTTGAAATTTCCGTTTTAATAAACAAAAATAAATGCCGTCTGAACAATTGCGTCAAAATATTTCTGCGGAGTCAATTTAAATGAAAAATTATTTGCCGATTTTGGTTCTTCTTATCTTTTGTTTTGCTTGCAGTAAATTTACTTCGTTGGAGAATACGAAAACTTCTGAAACCACAAATAAGGCAAATAACACTGTTGCCTCTAATAAAACAAATCGTCCGGCTAATCAGGAATCCACACCAAAAACTGAAAGTCCGCTGGTTGCGCTCAAAAAAATGAAAGGCAAATATCAATATGAGATCAAGCTCTGGGCAAAACCTGAGATCAGCCAGCGTTTGGAAAAATTGATGGGCAAAGATTACGCAACGATGAAAAAGTTCTGGAATGTTGAATCACCTTTGGAGGTCGAAGGCGATGTTTTGCGTTTAACCGGATGCGAAGCGCATAATTGCGGTGCCAATCAGTATGAGATTTTTATGGACACGGAAAATGATAATATTAACGTCTATCACATCCTGGATGAATCTATGAAATCATATAAAGAAAAGGGGGAAATCAAACTGCCGAAAAAAATGGCGGAAGAGTTTGAGCAAGATACTTACAACATTAAGAATAAATAGCCCGGCAATAATAATTATGAAAATCTTTCGATTAGCAATAGCTTTTACCTTTTTACTTTTTTCTTTGTGCATTAGCACGTTTGCCCAAACCGAGCCGCGAGCCGCCGCCGCTTGGCAGGTCAAAAAATATGACATTACTGCATCAATTGCTGACCGGTTTTTGACTGCCAGCGCAACTTTGGATATTCAAAATGTAGGTAATGCTGCCGGATCGCGTTTGACTTTGCGAATTAGTGAATTTGCCGAAGTTTCTGCGGTGCAATTAAACGGAGCGGCTGCAACTTTTAATAAAATTCAAAACGAAGCGTTGGGCGGCAACCGAAATTTACAGCGAATAACAGTTAATCTTCCTTCTATCCAACCGAACGCGAGTTATACAGTTAAAGTTGATTATCGTCTTAAGGTAGATGAAAACTCGGGATTAAGCGCAATTTCATCGCTTGGCTCTCAATTTTTGCCGCTTTCATTTTGGTATCCGACTCCAAACAGCCAATATGCACCCAAAGGGGCAGACTTTGCACCATTTAATTTAAGATTGAGTTCTGCTGAAACGGTTATTTCATCAGGAACTGCGGGTGGAAGCAATTACGAGCAAAAAATTAACGGACAGCCTTTTTTTGTGACAGGTAGTTGGGATACGACGGACGTAAAAGGAATTACGGTTTATTTACCGAAAGGTGCAGGCGAACTTGAAAAACAGCGTGGGACGGAATTGGCAAATTTAATGAGCGAGGCTGTTACTTTTACCGCCGGACTTTTGGGAACTGCACCGAATATTCCGATGAAACTGGTTGCTGTTCGGAGAGGCGGCGGTTTTTCCGATGCCGGAACGCTTTTGCTTGATTATTCAGCTTTTCGCCGTCAAAAGATCGACTCAAATACCGCAATGACCATTGCCGATGCCGTGGCAAAAATTTGGCTTGGCAATGTAAAACTCGTCAAAGGTGAAGGATACGGTGTAATTCGCGAAGGCTTGTCTCGTTATATTGCAACCCAGTTTATCGAAAAACAATTTGGTAAAGAGTCTGCAGATAACGAAAGATTCAAACAATATACGACTTATGCCACGGTTGCCCGCAGCGATTCGCCGTTTAATCTGATTTCGCCCCTTGATAATGCTTATTATTCTTCGGTGGCGAGCAAAGGTGCAATGATCTGGCGGACTTTGGCTAATCAAATGGGGCAAGCCAATTTATTTAACTATATTAAAACTCAGGAGAGTCTTACTTTATTAGGGGTTCGCACATCCTTTTCCAATACATATGATGTGCTTGATTTTCCAACTAATAATGTATCCGATACAAATTTATTGGTCGGATTACCCCGTGTAGAAGGTGGGGTGACCAAAGTTGCGGTGCGGAATACCGGAAGCATTCCTGTAAATGTCAATGTTCTGGGGATTACAGATAAAGGAGAAAGATTGATCGAAAAAACCTCGGTAATGCCCAAAAGTTTTGGCGAAGTAATTTTCAAAACGACTTCTAATATTATCCGCACCGAGATTGATCCTGAAAAATATTATCCGCAAGTTGATTTTTCGGATGATGTCGCTCCACGCGAATTTATGGACAGCAATCCGATAGTTGCGGTTAAAAGAGCTTTTGATAATAAAGATTTTGCCATGGCTGAAAAAAATGCCCGCACTATTTTAAGAAGTAATCCGCGTCTGGATGATGCGAGAACTTGGCTGGGGCGCGCACTTTTGGCAGAAAATAATCTAACGGAAGCCGAAAAGGAATTTAAAGCGGCGTTAAATGAAAAGCTTCCGACTCCGAATACCTTAGCATGGGCAAATGTCGGGCTTGGAGATATTGCCGTTAAATCGAACCGAAATACTGAAGCGGAAAAGTATTTTACCGATGCAGTTAATAATGAGGGCGAATTTGGTGCAACGTTGGCTGCCAGGTTGGGTCGCCAAAAAATAAGTGCCGGAACGGTTGACGAAAGTGTTAAAGCCTTCTTTAATCAATTTGATAAAGCTGTAATTACTGCCCGTAAAACTGAGGTCGAAACATTTATTTTACCCGGTGAAGTTACCAAATTTGCCGGCGGAGTGGTTGGCGGACAGCCGCAGAAATGGGAAACAC
>JAIBCC010000008.1:52500-189250 GCA_019694395.1 Pyrinomonadaceae bacterium
TGATCAGAAAAGACTTTGTCGGCATTAGTAGCGATAACGTATGTGAGAACCATACGCACCGAAAACCTAAGGTTTCCTGCGTCAAGTTAATCTGCGCAGGGTTAGTCGGTCCCTAAGGCGAGGGCGAGAGCCGTAGTCGATGGAAATCCGGTTAATATTCCGGAACCGTAACTGGTGTTGTGGGGTGACGCAATAGGGTAGTCAAGACAGCTGACGGATGCTGTTGAAGTAAATAGCCCGTGATTTAGGAAAATCCGGATCACATAAGGGTAAATAGACGGACGAAAGTACGGAGCTTGCTCCGGAATAAGTTGATGACCCCAGTTGCCAAGAAAAACCTCGTTCAACATAACCATTACCGACCGTACCGCAAACCGACACAGGTAGGTGGGATGAGAATTCTAAGGTGCTTGTGAGAACCCTCGTTCAGGAACTCGGCAAAATGTACCCGTAACTTCGGGAGAAGGGTAGCCTAGTGATGAACTAGGTCGCAGTGAAATGTCTCAGGCGACTGTTTAACAAAAACACAGGTCTCCGCTAAGTTGTAAAGACGACGTATGGGGGCTGACGCCTGCCCAATGCTGGAAGGTTAAGAGGAGTGGTTAGGAGCAATCCGAAGCTGCGAATCGAAGCCCCAGTGAATGGCGGCCGTAACTATAACGGTCCTAAGGTAGCGAAATTCCTTGTCGGGTAAGTTCCGACCTGCACGAATGGCGTAACGATCTGAGAGCTGTCTTAACGAGGGGCACAGCGAACTTGTAGTACCGGTGAAGATGCCGGTTTCCCGCATCTAGACGGAAAGACCCCGTGCACCTTGACTACAACTTGATAGTGATTTCGGGCAAATAATGCGCAGAATAGGTGGGAGGCTTTGATATCAGGCTCTTGGGCTTGGTGGAGCCACCTTTGAGATACCACCCTTTGTTTGTTTGAAATCTAACCTACTACCGTAATCCGGTAGAGGGACACTATCAGGCGGGTAGTTTGACTGGGGCGGTCGCCTCCCAAAAAGTAACGGAGGCGTTCGAAGGTTGGCTCAGGCTGTTTGGAAATCAGCCGCAGAGTGTAAACGCATAAGCCAGCTTGACTGCGAGACATACACGTCGAGCAGGTACGAAAGTAGGAGTTAGTGATCCGGCGATCCCGTATGGAAGGGTCGTCGCTCAACGGATAAAAGGTACGCCGGGGATAACAGGCTGATCCTGCCCAAGAGTTCACATCGACGGCAGGGTTTGGCACCTCGATGTCGGCTCATCGCATCCTGGGGCTGAAGAAGGTCCCAAGGGTTTGGCTGTTCGCCAATTAAAGCGGTACGTGAGCTGGGTTCAGAACGTCGCGAGACAGTTCGGTCCCTATCTGGTGTGGGCGTAGCAGAATTGAAGGAATCTGACCTTAGTACGAGAGGACCGGGTTGGATTGACCTCTAGTGTACGTGTTATCGCGCCAGCGGTAGCGCACGGTAGCTAAGTCGAGCATGGATAAACGCTGAATGCATCTAAGCGTGAAGCCAGACCTGAGATTAGTTCTGCCAGTGAGACTCGTGGAAGACCACCACGTTGATAGGTTGGAAATGTAAGAGCAGTAATGTTTTTAGTTGACCAATACTAATTGTCCCAAGGCTTGATCATAAAATTTGCTTACCAGCAAAATTTGATTATATTTGCGAAATTAAATTTCTAGTTATTCAGTTATCTTTTGATATTTTACAGTTTTCCGGTGATTGTGTCGGCAGGGTCACACCCGTTCCCATCTCGAACACGGAAGTTAAGACTGCTTGAGCCGATGATACTGCATCCTTCGGGTGTGGGAAAGTAGGTAGTCGCCGGATTTATTTTTACACAAAGAAGCCTGTTTAGTTATAATACTAAACAGGCTTTTATGTTTGAAGCAAAAAATAAATCTGAAAAACTTTTCCAGCTAATTTCATACGGGGTTGCTCTAACCGCTTTACTTACTCTTTTAGCATCAGGAAGTATTGGTTTTCTTAACACGTTTTTTTTTCTAATAATACTTATATTGGCTTGGTTTATAGAAGGCTCGCGTTGGCAAATTTCAGAAAGAATTGGGGTTGCCTTAATTGTTCTGGTAGTCCCCTTTTTTTATTTGGATTGGAAATATCAACTGAGCGGGTTTAATTCAAGAGATGCTTTCGCCGCTGGGAATCTCTCACGAATAATTTTAATTCTCGGTTCAATAAAACTACTACAAAAGAAAGGGGACAGGGATTGGGTATTGATCTACCTGATTTCATTTTTTGAGATTTTGCTGGCTGCGGGAGTTGGGATAAGTCCTTTATTTTTAGCGTGCTTACTAATTTACCTGCTTTTTTCGTTTAGTGCGATTATTTTATTCGAGATCAGAAAAACATCCAGTTCTATTCTGGAAAAGAAAGAGAAACAAACTCTTAAATTAAAATCAAGGAGTTTGCAAAGCTCTCAGCTGCTGCGTCTTCCTCTAACTTCATTTATTCTGTTACTGCTAATTTCATTTATTGCGGTTCCTCTCTTTTTTGTATTCCCAAGAGTTGGCGGTGCAGGATTTGGAAACAATTTAAATGGGATAACAAGTCTTACCGGATTTTCTGATTCAGTAAGGCTTGGGGAAATTGGTAGATTACAACAAAGCGACCAGACCGTGATGCGTATCAAGGTTGAAAAATCTGATGGGAAAGAAGTCAGAAACCTTCGTTGGCGCGGAGTTGCCTTGGACTCCTTTAATAATCAAACTTGGTTTAAATCAAGACCCCAATATTCAGAAGTAATTGGTAAAACTGAACAGGATTATTTTGCCCTTGGCTATACACAGGATGTTAATCGTCTGGTAACACAAACAGTTTATTTAGAGCCAATTGAAACGCCGATTTTATTTGCTCTGGCAAATCCGGTTGCTTTGCAGGGAAATTTTCAATTAATTAACAAAGATTTGGAAAGCTCATTGAGTGCACCCCGGGCAAATGCCGGACGAATCAGCTACAAAGTGATTTCAGATAATGTTTTACCGAGCGAATCGGAATTACGAAAGGACGATTCATCTTACACACCGCAATTTAATCGTTATCTACAATTACCGGAAAATTTGGATGAAAGAATTAAGCAATTAACGGGAGAAATTATCCAAAAAGCGGGGGCAAAAGGGAAATTTGAGCAGGCAAAAGCCGTAGAGAATTATTTAAAAAATAACTACGGATATTCATTGGAAATGAAAGCTGGGGGAAAAGATCCATTGGCAGATTTTATATTCAATGTGCGTGAGGGACATTGTGAATATTTTGCCTCAGCTTTGGCTATTATGTTGAGAACTCAAGGTATTGCCACCCGCGTTGTAAATGGATTTCAATCAGGTGAATATAACGATACGGCAGATGTTTTTGTGGTTAAACAAAAAGATGCACATTCCTGGGTTGAAGTTTATTTCCCAAAAGAAAAAGTTTGGATTCCTTTTGATGCAACTCCGGCAGGAGGGCAATTTGCACAAGGCACTTCAAGCGGTATTACTTCAAGTCTCAGTAAAGTGCTCGAAACGCTTGAAACGTATTGGATTCAATATGTTGTTAGCTATGATAACCTGGGACAACGTTCCCTTCTTATCACCTTGCGAAATGCCTTGCTGGGATTAAAGGCTACAGTTTCGGTTTGGGCGGAATCCGCTCAAAGAAGTTTTGGTAAATGGTGGGAGCAAGTTCGGGGAGAAGACGGAGTTAACGGAAGCATAGTAGCTATTTTATGGGGAATTGGTTATCTTTTGGTATTTATTTGCGGAATTTTTTCATTAATTTGGAGCCTGAGAAAATTAATTCGCTTAAAACTTTGGGAGAAAATTCGTGCAATTTTCAAACGAAAAAAAGAAACTTCAGTAGTTGAATTTTATCAAAGAATGCAAAAAGTCCTTGCTAAACGTGGATTAATGCGCGAACCGCATCAAACTCCGCTTGAATTTGCCTTTGCTCTGAATATGCCGCAAGCCCTTTCCATTACCGAAAAATATCACGATGTCAGATTCGGCGAAAAGAAATTGTCAAAAGATGAAGCTCAGGAGATCGAAGATTGGTTAAAAGATTTGGAAAAAAATGAAAAAACATAAAGCTATCGTTAATTTTTTGATTGTAATTTGCGTAATAATTATTTTTCAGTTAGGTTGCGACTGGAAGAAATTTACTCCTAATTCAGGCAGTCAATCCAATACCAACACCGAAAGCAAAAAGGATGTTTCTGATAACTCAAAATCCACAGTTTCAGGGAATTGCAGTAATGCTTACCATCCGGTGGGAGAAAATATTCAGCGAAAATATCACATTGATTACGCCAGTGGTCCGGTTCCTGACCAGGACTATACTGAAAAATATTCGGATTTTACCAATGACGGTTTTGTTGCCAAAAGCGAATTTGAAAAAGTTACGTCAACTATTAATTGGCGTTGCACTAGTGATGGACTATTAGCAACTCAATACGGTAATTCGATTGATATGAAAAGTGGTGGCAGTGCAAAAATCGAAACTATTAAAAGCAGCGGCGTGACTTTTCTGGTTGAATCGCGTTGGAAACAAGGCGAAAAATGGACAAGTGAATATCAAATTACCGAAACCATAACCGATGCAAAAGGTAAGCAAGTTGGCGGAGGTGAAGGCACAGTTACTCAAGCCTCAGAAATAGTTGGGACAGAGGAAGTTAAAGTTCCGGCGGGAACATTTCAGACTTTCAAAGTCAAAAATCAAACTACACTAAATTTGACCATCAAAGTTGGCGGAATGTCAGTTCCAAGTAAAACTACAATTGAAACGACAGTTTGGTTTGCTAAAGATGTTGGAGTAGTTAAATCTCAGAATAATATAGGCAGCATAATGAGTGCCACAACCGAGCTTTTATCTATCAGCAAATAAAATAAAAAAAGTCAGATTGCATGAAAACAGTCTGACTTTTTTATTTTATTTACACCCACAAATTAGTGGTCTTTGTCATCGTCTTTGTCTTTATCATCGGCAGCAGGTTTGGTGGTGGTTGCCGGAGCAGCATCACCTTTAACCGTTGCGGTTGCAGATTTCTTGTCGATTTCTTTGCCGTCTTCACCAACTAAAGTTGCGTCAATTTTATAATCTCCGCCGACAGGTGCAGGGAAGAACAAATAAACAGGGCGGCTTCCTTCAAAGTCAATATCTTTTTCCAAAGGCGTAACGCTGCTATTGGCAGGTGTAACTTTGAATTTCATTTTATATTTGCCCATTGCGCCTGTTACATTGGTAACTGCATAAATCTTATCGCCTACGTTAAAAGTAGTGATCGGCGGATTTGCCTTTTCATCTTTTCCAAGATTGAAACTATCAATTTTGGCGGTTGTAAAACTCGCATTACAAGCCATTGCAATAAATACAAAAGCACAAAGCGCAATCAGCGCATTAATTTTATTTTTCATGATCTTCTCCAGTTAATCAAATTTTCTTTGAATGCGAAAAGTGTAATCAATTAGTTTTTCATTAGCAAGCCCAAAGCGTTAAAATTATGATATTCTATTAGTTTGCTTTAATTTTATGAAAAAAGTAGGATTTGTCAGTTTAGGGTGTCCAAAAAATTTGGTTGATTCCGAAGTAATGATGGGACAGCTCAAACAATCAGGATACGAAATTGTGACAGACGCGCAGGAAGCCGAAACTGTGGTTGTCAACACTTGCGGATTTATCGAAGCCGCAAAGCAGGAATCCATTGATGCGATTCTGGAAGCGACCGGATTAAAGGACGAAGGGAAAGCCAAACGGGTAGTTGTTGCCGGTTGTCTGGTCGAAAGATACCGCGATGATTTAATGAAAGAATTGCCCGAAGTTGACGCATTCATCGGCACCAACGAAATTAATCGAATCTTGGAAGTAGCGGACGAAAAGAACGATCCGCGCGAGCTTCCGATTTACAAGATCGGTAATAAAACCGCAACTTATCTTTACGATGAAAACTCTCCGCGCCTGTTAGCCACCGCACAACACACCGCTTTTATCAAAATTGCCGAGGGCTGTGATCGCCCATGTGCTTTTTGCTCGATCCCAAATATGCGCGGCTCATTTCGTTCGCGCCGTTTCGGTTCGATTATGAAAGAAGCGCAGGATCTAGCCGATCAAGGCGTTAAGGAATTGGTCTTGATTGCACAGGATTCATCGCGTTACGGCGAAGATTTAGGCGATATTGACGGTCTGGCGGTTTTGATAAATGAACTTTGCAAACTGGAAAAAATCGAATGGGTGCGCGTGATGTATGCGTATCCGACGCATATTTCCGATGCTTTTTTAGAAGCGATTGCCAACAACCCGAAAGCCGTCAAATATCTGGATATGCCTTTGCAGCACGCCTCGCGCAAAATTTTGAAATCAATGAAACGCGGTGGAACTCGTGAAAGTTTGGAAAAACTCATCAAACGAGTGCGCGAAAAAGTTCCGGGAATTGCAATTCGGACAACTTTTATCGTTGGTTTTCCGGGCGAAACCGAAGAGGATTTTGCGGAACTAATGTCTTTTGTCCAAAACTGCGAATTTGATAATGTTGGCGTTTTCACTTATTCAGACGAAGAAGGAACTCCCGCTTTTGAAATTGAACCGAAAGTTGATGCCAAAACAATGAAATCGCGCCGCACCCGCCTGATGAAAGAACAAGCTAAAATCAGCAAGCGCAAGAATAAAGCCAAAATCGGCAAAACTTTTCCGGTAATGTTTGAGGGAGTTTCGCAGGAATCCGATTTGCTTTTCCAGGGACGTTTAGAAAGTCAGGCACAAGAAATTGACGGCTATATTTTAATCAACGATATGCCCGATGATTTTGAACCGAAAGTCGGTGAAATTTACAATGTCCAAATTACCGAAGCGCACGAATACGATTTGATTGGGGCGATAATTTGAAAAAGGATTCGCTGATTAAGCAACCATCTATTATTTTGATTCACCTAAAAGTTATTAGATTTCAACAGAATTCAAAATAATATGTCGCGTTTAGTAGGGTTATCAGAACAGATTTTACTTCGTTTATTGAGTTTTTCGCTTGCTTTTTGCGTTAGCTTGATTGCTTTTTTGCCTGCTTTGAATTTTCAGGAAGAGCAGAAATTGCGGCGATTAAATGTGGAAATTTATAAACGTCCATTGAATGAAAGATGCCTTCCAAAGCCATTCCCTTTACCGCTTTTAGTTCATATTAAAAATGACCGTAGCATTGAAATAAATCGCGAGGATTTTGGAAACTTAGAAAATACATCTGATTTAGAAAGTAGATTAACAAATGTTTTTGGGAGTAGGGAACTTGAAGAGGTTTTTAATGAGGAAGGAACTCGAATTGAAAAGTCTGTAATTATTCGTCCTGATAATTCGATTAATTATAGCGAATTGGCTGGACTGATTGACGCATTAAATAGAACTGGCGCAAATCCTATCATACTTGATCCATTGGATGAATATTGTGGTGGCGGTGGAGGTGGTTAAACACTCTCCCCGCACGCAAATCCCGAAGACCAAGCCCATTGAAAATTATAGCCGCCGAGCCAGCCTGTGACATCAACGACTTCACCGATAAAATACAAACCTTTAACTCGTTTGCTTTCCATCGTTTGCGAAGAAAGTTCGTTGGTGTCAATTCCGCCCAGAGTTACTTCAGCTTTGTGATAGCCTTCGGTTTCGTTGAAAAGAACTTGCCAATTATTTAGACTTTCCGCGATTTTTTCGCGTTCCTTTTTGCTGATTTGATTGATTGGTTTATTGTTTTGTGCAAAACTTTCGGCAAAGCGGTTTGGTAAATATTTGCCTAAAAAATTATCTAAATTTTGTTTGCTGTTTGCGTTCTTTTCCAAAACCTCAAGCGCATCATTTTCGGGCAATAAATCAATCGAAATTGATTTTTCTTTGTGCCAGTAATTTGAAATTTGCAAAATTGCCGGACCTGATAAGCCTCTGTGGGTGAATAAAATATTTTCCCGAAACTCGCGTTTTCTGGTTTTGACAATCGAATCAATTGAAACTCCGGCGAGCTTACTAAAATTCTGATTGGTAAAAATCAATGGCACTAACGACGGACGAGTTTCGACGATTCTTAGTCCGAATTGACGAGCAATTTTATAACCAAAATCAGTTGCACCAATTTTAGGGAAAGAAAGTCCGCCAGTCGCAATTACCAAACTTTCTGATTCAAAAACGCCTTGATTAGTTTGGATTATGAAATTCTCATCCTTTTCAACTTCTTTAACTTCACAACTTAGACGGAATTCGACTTTTGCTTTTTGGCATTCGGACAAAAGCATTTCGACAATTTGGCGCGATGATTCTTTACAAAATAATTGTCCGAGCTTTTTTTCATAAAACTGAATTTTGTAGCTTTTGACGAGTTCAATAAAATCTTGTGGCGTGTAGCGGGCGAGCGCGGATTTACAAAAATGCGGATTCTGGGAAATAAAATTGTTGGCAGAAACTTCTTTGTTCGTAAAATTGCAGCGTCCGCCGCCGGAAATTAGAATTTTGCGTCCGACTTCAGAATTATGCTCAATGACCAGAGTTTTGCGTTCGCGCTTACCTGCCTGAATCGCGCAAAAAAGTCCTGCCGCGCCGCCGCCGATGATGATGACATCAAATCTCATTAAAATTTTGCTCGCGAAAAAAAGCGAAAAGATGCGGAAAAGAAATAAAATTTTTTACTTTTACTGTTGCCTTTTTAATTTATAAATACCTGTCTTTCAATATGTTAAGGTGATGTGTGATATGTCCGACCATACAGTAAGCCAAGGCACGAACGGTAATCGGGTTGTCGCTGGCAACTCCGACATTATTCCAGGCATTTTCGGACAAATTCTTGAGAAAATGAAGATTTGATTTTCGCAATAACACCAATTCTTCGAGCAAATCGGCTAGCTTTACCGAATTATAATTGCCGTTTTCGATATACGGGTCTTGGTCAAAACCGGGCAAAGGAGTTTCATCTGCCCGCGAAAAACGAAAGGCGCGATAAGCAAAAATTCGCTCGCCGTCAATCAAATGTCCGAGTAATTCTTTGATTGTCCATTTGCCTTCTTGATAAGTGTTAAGTCCTTCTTCTTCTGTAATTTGCGAAAAAGTTGAAGTGAATTCCTCCAACTGTTTTTGCATTGCGGAAATAATGTCGGTTTCTTCAACTAAAGAAATATATCGGTCGTAATATTCAGCGTATTCTGTCTTTTCTGGGCGTTTCATAATTTCCAATTTTAACAAAAATGATGTAATTTCTCGTTATGAAAACTAAATTTTTGTTGATTGTTGCGATTTTATTTTTATGCGGGCTGAATGTTTTTGCCCAAAATGGCGGAAAGGCTGAACCGAACCGCATTTCATTTGCCAAAGGAAAATCTTCGGCAACCGTAACCGGAAGTCTAAAAAGCGATGAGACTTACGAATTTGTTTTTGGCGCGAGAGCTGGGCAAAAAGTAAGATTGAGCATTGTTTCGACCACTCCAAAAGGCAAATTTCATTTTTTCAGTTTACTTGGTGATGGATTCGATTTCGCCACCGAACTGGATAAAAATTACAGTTACGAATTTACTGCACCAAATACGGGCGATTATCTGTTGAATGTCAATTTTAACCCAACGGCTAAAGTGACATCGGGGAAATTTGCGTTGACTTTAGCAATTACTAAGTAAAGTTAAGTGTTATTAAAAGAACGTTTTATGTAGTCTTTTAACCACCTCACTTAAATTTTCTTCTTTTACGACAAAAGTTACATTGACGCTTGATGCTCCGTGTGAAATCAGCGAAATATTGATGTCTTCGAGGGTCGAAAAGATTTGTGAAGCGACTCCCGAAGTTGTTCGCAAACCGCCGCCGACGACACAAACCACGGCGTTTCCGTGTTCAACTTCAATGGTTCCGATTCTTTCTAAATCTTTGACTACTGCATCCAAAGATTCGGTGCTGTCCAACGTCAGTGAAACCGAAACTTCCGAAGTTGTGACCACATCAACAACCACCCGATGACGTTCAAAAATCTGAAAAATCGCGCTCATAAATCCATACGCACCAAGCATTCGTGCAGAACTAATTCGCAAAATAGTGACACCTTTTTTGAAAGCGATGGACTTGACCTTTCGCGGAGTGGTTTCGGATTGCGGCAAAATCATCGTGCCGCGTTCCTGCGGTTGATGTGAATTACAAACCCGAACCGGAATCGAAAAATCTACGGCAGGCTGAATTGTTTTTGGATGCAATACTTTAGCCCCAAAATAAGCAAGCTCGGCGGCTTCCTCGTAAGAAAGTGTTTTCAAAGAGCGGGCTTCGGGGCAAATGCGCGGATCGGTAGTCAAAACTCCGGTTACATCCGTCCAAATTTGAATCTCCCGCGCCCGCAAAGCTGCACCAACTAAAGCGGCTGAGTAATCGCTTCCGCCGCGTCCGAGCGTAGTTGTTTCACCGCTTCGACTTGCCGCAATAAATCCGCCCATCACAGGAATTTCGCCGTTGTTAATTTGCGGATGGAGCTCTAATTGAATAATTCGTTCGGTTTCATTCCAGATCGGATTTGCCGCACCGTGTTCGTCATCGGTAACAATCAAACGGCGTGAATCTGCGTGTCGTGCGTTTAATCCGGCAGCTTTGCAAACTTCTGTCAATAAACGGCTTGAAAGTTGTTCGCCGTAGGCTACAATCACATCTTTGAGCAACTGCAAGGGAAGTGAGCGGCGCGAAACTCTCTGTAAAATTTCGGTCAATTCGGTCTTCGATTTTTGCAATTCATCAAAAAATCTTTTTTGCGCTTCTTCGCCGGTCAAATCTTTGGCAACAGTAAGGTGTCGTTCAAAATGCGGTTCTAAACTTTCAATTGCTTTTTCCGGCTCGTCTTTTTTGGCTAAATCAAAGGCAAACAATAAAGCATCCGTAACTTTACTCATTGCAGAGGTTACAACTACGGGAGAATTTTCTTTTTCTCCGGTGACGATGGATGCGACTCGTTCAAAAGCGGAAGTATCCTGCACCGAAGTTCCGCCAAATTTCATTACAGTTGGTTTCAAATTGCTCATAAAACTTTCGTTTGGTTTTTGGTCTTTGGCTTTTGGTTTTTGTAAGAAGGACATTTGTTTCTCAAATTTTAACCGAATATTAGTTGGCAAAATTAAGGAAAACAAAGACCAAAGCCCCAAAGCCCAAGACCACAAATAAAAAAAGCCGATTGTGAAAAAGCACACAACCGACCTCAAAAAAATATTTCTTAGAAAATCTGTCGTAGCTCTTCAACGAATAACGTTGACAGTCTAACGGATTTAGCCGTTATAACCAACTTGCCAAATTGAGAAGTTTTTGGCAAATTTCGGCGGTTTACCCCTTTCATTTTTCCTCAAAAAGCCCTCTCGCTCTCCGAAAAATTACTCTTGAAAACCGCACCTCTACTTAAAAAATTATCAAAACACGAAATTGATAAGCTAAACTTTGCAGTTGATTTTGTCAAGTTTGGAAAACCTCATCATTAAAATTGATTTTTAATTTAACTCTGCCACATATTTCAAAATAAAAGGAAAGTAAGATAAACTGGCAGAAGTTTATTAATGATTTTGAACAAAATCCTATAATTTATCGTAAGGATATACGGCTATGCCTAAAAAATTCGATACAAATCCGCTCGATCCTGAGTTTCCGAAAAAAGTTGCGGAAGCGCAACAAGATGAAACTGCGTATAAATTAACTGCCGACACTCAGCTTTTTCAAGGTGATGCTGCAACGGATGAGCAAACGCGGCGTTTTCAGGAAGCGCAATTTCAGTCCTACGCTAACGTGCCAAATTATCAACCGCCTGCGGTGTATAATACGGCAAGATTTATGGAGACGGATCAACCTATCAATCGTAAAGTTGATAAAATCGGACTGCCGGAAAATATTCTGGTTGCATTGCCGTATTTGCCTTGGGGACTTGGTTTGATTGCAGGGCTGATTGAATTATTGTTAGTTCCACGAAGCGAACCGAAAGTTCGTTTTCATGCGGCGCAAGGACTAGCATTACATATAGGAGTTTTGCTAATTAGCACAATTCTTGGGGTAGTTGGGAGATTTTCTGATTGGGCTGGAAGCGGAAGCTGGATATTTTCTTTAGCGATGCTTATATTTTTTATAATCTGGACAATTAAAGCCTATCAAGGCAAACCCATTCATGTTGAGGCTGTTGATGAATTAACTAATTGGTTAGAAGAAAAAGTAAGAATCAAATAAAATTATGTATTGTTCAAAATGCGGTAGTCAGATCAGTGACAAGTTAAATTATTGCAATATTTGCGGCGGGAAATTGACAAATGTTTCAGATGATTTACGCAAGCCAGCCTTGATAAGTTTGATTGTTTCACTAGGCGTAATTTCTGTTATTGCGTTAGGCGGTGTGATCGGGTTGATTGCCCTTCTGCTTGAAAGAGGGGTTAAAGATGAATCCATCTTTATGCTGGCTGGTATTTACCTGACGACATTTTTTTGTGTTGCTTTTCTTATTGCCCGCCAAATTTCAAAAATTATTTCGCCGAAAACAGAAAAAGCAGAAAGTTCTTCACAGGCTTATCAACCGCCTGCGCAGCTTTCTGCTCCAAATACTGCTCAACTTGAAGAACCTCGTCAACAACCGTTTAGCGTTACTGATAACACCACCCGAACTTTTGACGAGGCTTTTGTTAAAAGAAATTAAAATCCGGTGCTTTTGTGGATCAGTAAAATCAAATAATAAGTTATTGCAGCAATTATTCCTGACATCGGAATAGTCAGAACCCAAGCCCAAACAATTCTTCCGGCGACCCCCCATTTAACAGCGGACAGTCTCTTGGTCGAGCCGACCCCAACAATTGCTCCGGTGATTGTGTGAGTGGTTGAAACCGGAATTCCAAAATGTGTAGCAATGGCAAGAGTAATTGCGCCTGCCGTTTCAGCACAAAAACCGCCCACCGGCTGAAGTTTAGTGATTTTAGAACCCATTGTTTTAACAATTCTCCAACCGCCCGTTAAAGTTCCCAAACCAATTGCTGAGTGCGCCGCTAAAACTACCCAAAGCGGAATTTCAGGTAATTTTCCGCCTTCTGCCGAAGATAAAAAACCTCCTGCCACTAAAACCGCAGTAATAATCCCCATTGTTTTTTGGGCATCATTACCGCCATGTCCAAGCGAATAAGCCGCTGCCGAAAATAATTGTCCGACCCTAAAATAACGATCAACTTTGGAAACAGCGGTTTTTCTAAAAATCCAATAAACCGATAACATTAAAATGAAACCAAGGGTCATTCCAATTAACGGTGCGCCAATAATAAAACTCAGGGTTAAATACCATCCTGAAGGAATAATGACGCTAAAACTGCTTGCTGCCGCAACTGCTGCGCCTGCATACCCGCCAATCAATGCGTGCGAACTTGAGGTCGGCAATCCCAAATACCAGGTGATCAAATTCCAGGTAATTACTCCGACTAATCCCGCCAACAGAACATATAGATGTAATTCTTTGGCAATAGGTTTAAGGTCAACTAATCCGCCGCCAATCATTTTGGCAACTGCCGTTCCAAAGATGGCAAAGGCGATAAAGTTGAAAAAAGCTGCCCACGCAACTGCCACACCAGGTGATAAAACTCGCGTTGAAACAACTGTCGCAATTGAGTTTGCCGCGTCGTGCATTCCGTTTGTGTAGTCGAAAATAAGCGCGACGATAATGATAAAAACAACAAGTGCTGTAGCTGGTTCCATAGTTTTAATTGTGTTTGAGCATAATGCTCTCAATAATATTGGCAACGCTCTCGCATCTGTCGGTGGCGTTTTCTAAGATTTCGTAAAGTTCTTTCATTTTGATGACAGTCAAAGCATCGGTTGAGTTATGAAAAAGCTCTCCGATTGCCCGAAAGTAAACATCGTCAGCTTCATTTTCGAGCCGATGAATTTCGACAATATGCTGATTCATATTGTTTGGTTTACTGAGCATCGAAACGGCTGAATTGATTTCAATTGACTGACCTTGAATTACTTTGGCAAGGTGTCTGGCGTGGTCGCCGAGTTCCTTGATATCATACATTCTGATCGCACGAGCCGCCGCATCAATATAATCAAGGACATCATCCAATGCTACTGACAAAGCAAAAATATCTTCACGGTCAAAAGGTGTAATAAAGGATTTGTTTAATTTGGTGCTGATTTCGTGTGTTAAAGCATCGCATCCGTGTTCAGCTTCTTTGATCTTCTTGGTGATAGCTTCAAAACTTGCTGCATCTGCTTGCGTCATTTCGACCAGATGATTTGAAGCCTCCTGCATTTTGGCAGTCATTTGCGAAAACAGAGTAAAATATTCATCTTCGCGCGGTAATAAGCTAAAGCCCATTTTTTCAATCTCCAAATATAATTTTAGAATTCAAACTCCAAAATATATCGGATGAAAAAGGGCTTGTCTATTGAATGAAACTTTTTTGTAACAAAGATGTAACATCAAGTCTGAACAACAGGAATTGCTTGAGTTTTATTTTTGAAGAGTTTATTTTCCAGACTTTGCCGAAGAAGCAGAGATTTCTTCTCAATCAGATAGTAGGAAAGAATCGAAGCTAAAATCAGTGCTCCCAAATTGTATGGAAAAGTTGCAAACATTGCCTTGTTGTCAGGGTTAAAAAAAGGCTGCTGCCATAAATAAATGGAGTAGCTCATCATTCCGATCAGAATCATCGGGCGCGAGTTTAAAACCTTTCCAACCAAACTTTCGTGGTTGACAACTACCCAATCTAAAAATAATACAATCAATAAATTAACTGCGGAAATTCCGGCTGAAACCGCAAATTTCGGATGATCGTCTTGATTATTCAAAATAACGATCAAAATTGGCAGCAGCAGAGCAAAGTTTTTCCTGAGAAAATATTGATAAATTTGATTTTTATGAAGTTCCTCCCGAAAAAGAGAAAGTAATCCGCCAATCGCTAACGCATCCATATTGTGATGAAACGCCGTTGTAAACCAAAAGAAATCGGTTTCTCCGTAGTGAAAAAAATACCAAAGGCGGCTTGCAGGGGCAATCAGAAGCGCGGCTAACAAGAATTTTTTTGTTTTGGCAACACCTAAAAAAGCTAGGATTCCCGGAAATAACAGATAAAATTGTTCTTCAACAGATAATGACCACGAATGCGTAATATCCCAATTGCTATTGGAAATATAGTTGCTGTTATAAGTGATAGCCGTGAGAAAAGTTTTAAATGGAATCGGCGGAGTCAATCCGCTATTAGAAGTAAAAAAAATAATTATAAGAAAGAAATAAAACGGCACAAAAATCCGCATTGTGCGCCGAAAGTAAAATTTCAAAAGATTAATATTATCTGTTTGCGCTAATTCTTTGAGTAATAATCCTGTAATCAAAAAGCCTGAGATAACGAAAAAAATCCGAACGCCCAAAGCCCCAAAATTAAGGTAAAAAGTTATATTACTGAAATGTATCTGGTCGGAAATCTTAGTTACTGTATGACTGAAAATGACCAGAATAATTGATATGGCACGAAGTCCGTCCAAAGAAGGAATACGCAAATCGCTTTTCATAAATTAAGATACAGATTGAATCTGATCTTTTTCCCACAAAAAACAAGATTTGAAGATTTAGCCAACTTCTAGCGGTTAAATGTCATCTGAATTCAGCCTTTGTTATTTAATTTTATATTATCGCATTGATTGAAAGACAAGTTTTGCAATAGACTGTTAAGTTAAGAATAATCAACCAAAAACTTATTTTTGAAGGAGGGAAAAATGAAGAAATATTTAACTATTTGGACGTTGTTTTCATTGGTTTTGATTTTGCCTTTGGTCGGCATCGCACAAACCAAGGTTTCAATGCCGAAAAACAAGAACAATATCAATAAAGACATTGAAGTTGGAGGGAAAGCGGCATCAGAGGTTGACCGGACTTTTCCGATGGTCAATGACCGCGTTTCTGAGGCATATATCAACGAAGTTGGAATGCGTTTGGCAAATGCTGTTCCGCCTGAATTTCAACACCCTGAGTTCAATTGTAAATTCAAGATTGTAAATGCGAGCGACATTAACGCGTTTGCTTTGCCCGGCTGTTGGCTTTATGTTAATCGCGGAATGATCGAAGCCGCTCATAACGAGGGCGAAATGGCAGGCGTAATGGCACACGAGATCAGCCATGCAATGCTTCGCCACGGAACGGCGCAAGGTCCGGGATTAGGAACCCAACTTGGCGCACTCGGAGTTTTGATTGGCGGTGCAATGATTGGCGCACCTGAACTTGGCGCGGCAGGATATGCCGGATTAATGACTCCTTATAGTCGTGCTTTTGAAAAACAAGCTGATATTCTCGGGGCAAATATTATGGCTCGCGCCGGATATGATCCGCGTGATTTAGCCAATATGTTCAAAACCATTGCCGGAGAAGGAGGCGGACGCACTCCCGAATGGATCAGCACTCACCCCGATCCGGGCAATCGCTACAATTACATAAACCAAGAGGCTTCGATGCTTCGTGTTTCGCCAAATCCGATCAAAATTACACCCGGATTCCAACGTGCTCAAAACTTTATGCGTTCATTGCCGAAAGCCAAGACAATGGAGCAAATCGAGAAAGAATCGCAAGGTCAGCAAGGCGGACAAAATCCGACTGCCGGCGGCAGATACGGCAATGTCGGATTACCGAGTGCAAGTTACAGAACTTACAACAACGGCGGATTATCAGTTAATGTTCCGAGCAACTGGCGCGAGTTTCCAAGTCAAAGCGAGGTTATTTTCTCGCCGGAAGGTGCCTATGGTGATGATGGCATTACGCACGGAGTTATGATCGGAGTAACTCAGGCAAACGGAAGTAATTTCCAACAGTCATTTGATAATTATGTCAAAGGAATTGCCCAAAGCAACAATTATCAAATGAAGAGTAACTATTCAAATACAACGCTTAACGGACGTAACGGATTAGCGGTTGTCGTTGGCGGACGCTCAAATGTGACTAATCGCAATGAATTGGTAACAATTTACGGATCCCAATTAAACAACGGCAGCATCTTTTATGTGATTACCGTTTCGCCGGAAGATCAGGCAACTTCCTATCAACCGGCATTCCGAAATATTATTCGCTCAGTTCGTTTGAATGGATAATTAATAATTTTCTAGTAATAAGAGGCTAAGTGTCACGCCCTCCAATACTTAGCCTCTTAAATTTCTAAACGGAGAAAAAAATGAAGAAAATATTATTTTCCGTTTTGCTGTGTGCAATAGCAGGATTTTCTATTTCTGCCCAGACAGTTCAGCAATACGGTCAATGCAGTCAAAGTAATTTTACGCCTATTCAATGCGGCTATTATCAGGAAGGCTATCAGGATGGCGTGGGTGATGCTCAAACAAATCGAAATAGTGATTACCGACGTTATAGAAACAAATTAGACGGAAGCAAATACGAAAGTTATTACCAGCAAGGTTATGAGGCAGGCTATTCAAGTCTCAGGACTAACCAAAGATGGAGTAATGACCAAAGAAATGCCTACGATGATGGTTATCAAGATGGTGAAAGCGATAAACGCCGCAACATCAGCCGTTTACCTGCCCGTTACGAGGGGCAATACAATAAAACCTACGAGGCTTTTTATAAACAAGGTTATTTTGACGGTTACGATGGCAGAAGCCGCCAATATGACACACAAATCGGCGGAAATCAGCCAAATTTTCCGAACAACCCTAATTTCCCGAATAATCCCGATTTTCCAAGAGGCGGAACTGCTACCGGAACGGTAGATTGGGTTGGCAGAGTGGATGACAGAGTAAATATCATTATTAGAGGCAACGAAGTTAGAACCGAAATCGTAGCAGGAACCGGCGGACAACCGACTCAACAAACAATGAACGGAGTTTTGCCGCGTCGTTCTGCCACAGTTTCGGTCAATAAAATCGAAGGACGCGGAACTGTTTCCGTAATTCAGCAGCCAAGCCGTGAAAATAGATTCACTGCAATTGTTCAAGTTGTTGATTCTAAACGCGGCGATGAAAACTACCGATTACAAATTTCCTGGCAATCATCTGTTTTGCAACAAATTGATGAGCCTTATCAATCAGGTAGAGTCATCTGGAAAGGACGGGTTGACCAAACCGCCAACATTGTTATTTCGGGCAATGATATTGATTCCCAAGATGCTTCAGGCACAGGGTTATCGAATGTCAGCAATAACTTTAGCGGTTATTTGGCGCGTCGTCCCGGAAGCGTTTCGGTCAAGAAAAACAAAGGACGCGGAACGGTCAATGTTTTGCAGCAGCCAAGTGCTGAGAATGATTACGTTGCAATTGTTCAGGTTTTTGATACTGACAAAGGCGCAGGTGATTATGAAATTGAAATAAGTTGGTAATTGGCAGAACCCCGCGCGTGAGCAAGGGGGTAATTCTCAAAAAAGTCGAAAGTCGAAAGTCAAAATTGGCTTTCGACTTTTTTTGTTTAAGTAGGATTCATTTGACTTTTGACCTTTGACCTTTCGACTTTTGATATTCAAATATTCTTCGATAAACAGGTAAATCCTTATCTTCAACCGCTTTTTCGCGTTCGGTTTTAACCGGAAACGGATTTTCGCTGACTTCAATTTCCTGCAAATCTTCGTTTTCCCGAAATAATTCAAACATTTCTTCTGCCAGAAATTCGATGTCGGTTTGGACAAAGATTCTTCCGTTTTCGGCTAAATGCTCGACTACGGTTTCAACTAATTGGCGATTGACCATCCGGCGTTTGGCGTGTTTTTTCTTAAACCACGGATCAGGAAATTGAATCGTGACGGTTTGCAAAAGCCCTTTGGGAAAATTCGCTATTGATTTATCCAAATTGACCATTGCGTTAGAAAATTCGTAATGCAAATTGGTTAAATTTGCCTCTTGTGCCAGACGATTTCCTTCGTTGACCAAGGCTTCACGGATTTCTATTCCGATGTAATTCTGTGTTTTGTCCAAATCCGCCATTTGGAGCAAAAAACGTCCCCGCGCACAACCAATATCGAGCAAGATCGGCATTTCCGGGTTAGCAAAAATCTTTTCAATTTCAATTGGGTTAGGGGTGAAACGAAAATAAGGTGCAAGCGGATTAACGTGTTGGTGAACTCTGACTCTACCCATTCTTAAAATTTAATTTTCTCCAAAATCAACAAAATACTCAAAATACAGGTGAAAACGAAAACTCCCATCGCAATCATTCCAAAGAAATCAGCAACGAATCCGGTTTGGCGCGGGTCTTTTTCCGGCTTTCTCGGGATTTGCAAAAAGCCGTAAACAATTCCAACCAATAGACCGCCCAAATGCCCGAAATTATCAACGATTTGATATGCAACCAGCCCAAATACCGCGATAAAACCAATATTTATCAGCATATTTTTCAAAAAATCAGGCGGCATTTGCCATTTGCGGCGATAACCTAGAACTGCGGCATAACCGATAATTCCCATAATTCCGCCCGATGCTCCAACCGAGGGCGTATCGGGCAAAAAATAGAGACTAAACAATGCGCCGGAAATAATTGCCAAAACAAAAACAATGGCTAAATGAGCGCGATTGGATAAATATTCAACGGTTGTTCCGAGTCCGTAAAGTGCCTGACCGTTAAAATAAATGTGCAAAAGTCCGCCGTGCACAGTTCCGCAAGTCAGCAATCGCCAAAATTCGCCTTTCCAAACCAAAGGTTTGATCAATCCGGCTAACTGAATCGAAAGCGGAAACGCATCAGAATCATCGCTTACATTGCTGTCAACTATTACTTGGAAAATGTAAACGACAACTATTGAAACGACCAGAATCTGAGTGTAATAAGGAGTTATTTCTCTTATTCGCTCTAAATATTTAATCGCCTCTGGGGTTGGAATAATATCCGCCAGACTCATTTTTCTTGCTTCAAACAATCCCCAAATGCCGCCGAGAAATCCAAATAAACCGAGAATAAAAAAGATGTTGCGAAAAAGAATCGAGAAATCCGGCTTAAATCCGATAATATTAAAAATAAAATTCAGCCATTCAAATTGTTTGGCTAAGATAAAGAGCAACATCCATCCAAGAGGAACAAAAACCAGAAAACCACCGATTCCAACCGCCCACCACGATTTTTTGCGAATAGAGGCTTTTCTTTGCGCCAAATATTCTTCCGGCGTTAATTGCTTATTCTCGCTCTCGGAAATTTTGTTTTGAATAGACATCATTCAATTTTGGATGCTGGACGTTGGATTACTTTAATTATTCATCCCTCATCCCTCAAAATTCATCCCTTACATCGCCAGTCCGCCGTCAGGTTGAATGACTTGTCCGGTAAAATATCGGGCTGACTCCGAACATAAAAAGCAGGCAATTTCAGCAACTTCCTGCACATTTCCGAGCCGTCCAAGCGGAATTTGCGACAAGATCTTTTCGCGGTATTCGGCGTTCATTTCTGATGCCATTTCGGTTTCGATCAGTCCAAGCGCAAGCGCATTAACATTGATTTTTCTGCTCGCAACTTCCTTGGCTAAAGATTTGGTTAAACCAATCATTCCCGCTTTAGAAGCCGAATAATTTGATTGTCCGAGCATACCGACGACGCCAGAAATCGAAGAAACATTGATAATTACGCCGCCGTTTTCGTTTTTCATCATTGGACGCAAAACTGCTTTGCAGAAATTCCAAGCACCTTTCAAATTGGTATCAACAACCGCATCCCAATCTTCTTCTTTCATCCGCAAAATCAAAGTGTCGCGGGTAATTCCGGCGTTATTGATCAAAAAATTGATAGTGCCGAACTCTGCGACTGCCTCTTTGACAAATTCCGCTGAGCTTTCCGTGCTGGCAACATCGCACTGTTTAGCAAAAGCTTTGATACCCAATGCTTCGATTTCAGCTTTTAATTTTTCGGCTTCTTCTGCACTTTTTGCATAATTAAATGCTACATTGCAGCCGCGTTTCGCTAATTCTAATGCAATCGCTTTTCCGATTCCGCGAGTTCCGCCCGTGACGATTGCTGATTTTCCACTAAATTGTTTTTCACTCATAAAAAAAGATTTTGCCAAATAAAAGATGAATCTTGCAAAGCAAGTTATCGAATAAATTTAAATCCTGACAGTTTATATTATGGCTCGCCAACACTTTCCGCTCCATAAATTACTGATAACGGAATGGTGCAGTCTTGTCCGGGAGCGGTAGAACAAACCCGGCTTGGCGGCGGAGTTAAGGCTTGTAGACGACTGGCAAAAGAGTTCATTCCGTAGGCTAGATCAATACAGCCAATACTGCCGAAAGAGTCCCCGCCGTGAATAAAAAAACCGCCTCTGGAGTAAGTATTGGTGTTTGTTCGCGGATGAATTGTAATCCGAAAATCTCCCCATGCACTTCTTCTGTGAAAAACGCTTTTAGTTCTCAATTGAACAGGTTGAATCCAATATTCTCCGGCGGGAATTGGTCCCAGATTAGCCATTTGCTGTCTGGCAGCACTGTAATTGAACATTCCGTTTTCTTTAGTGCCTGAACGGGCGTGCCATGCCTGAATAACTGCTCCGTCTGCACTTGCAGACCTGAGTTTAAGATAAAATCCATCAAATAATAGATTAATGTTTCCGCAATTAAGTGCAGGCGGTTCTCCGCGTTCGCCTGAATAATCTCCCATTTTTTCTGCTCCGTAATAAAAATTATTTTAATATTAACTATTTAATTCTAAAAGTTTAACTCTGGTCTTCGTAAAAATGAATTTTTTGTTTATTATTTTGAACTATGAAAATCCTAATTCAATTCGTTCTGTTTCTTATTTTTGCGTCAACTTCGTTTGCTCAATCGGTCATTATCAAAAATGCAATGATAATTGACGGCAGCGGCAAAACCGCTTTCAAAGGCGATGTGCAAATCAAAGGCGATAAAATCACCAAAATCGGCAGTATCAAACCGAAAAAAGATGATGTCGTGATTGATGCAATGGGCAAAATTCTTGCGCCCGGATTTATTGATATTCATAATCATTCGGAAAGCGGTTTGCTGACAGAAGGAACAGCGACAAATCAGGTTTCGCAGGGAATTACGACGATTTTGGTCGGACCTGACGGAGATTCACCGTTTCCGATTATTGATTATTTGAACAAACTGAATGGCAAAGTTGCGCCGAATGTCGGAGCCTTCGTCGGACACGCTACCTTGCGTGAGCAAGTAATGAACAACAGTTACGCCCGTCAAACAACTCCTGAAGAACTGGCAAAAATGGTTGTTTTGATGGAACAGGCAATGAAAGACGGAGCATTCGGTTTGTCGTCGGGACTGGAATACGACCGAGGCTATTCCGCTTCAACCGAAGAACTGATTGCACTTGCCAAAGTCGCCGCCAAATATCACGGAATTTATATGACGCATATGCGTGATGAAGAAGAAGGAATGCTAGATGCGGTGCGCGAATCAATCCGCATCAGCAAAGAAGCAAAATTACCGCTTCAAATTTCGCATATCAAAATGGGCAATCGCAACGTCTGGGGAAAATCGGTTGATGCAATTGCACTAGTCGAATCGGAAAAGAAAAACGGTTTGGATATTACGGCGGACGCTTATCCTTACACAGCTTGGGGTTCGACGATTACGGTTTTAGTTCCTTCGCGTAAACACGATGATAAAAAAGAAGTCGAAACAGGACTTTACAACGTCGGCGGCGGCGATAAAGTTTTGGTCACGAGCTGTTCGTCTCATCGCAATTATGAGGGAAAAAATCTGGACGAAATCGCCAAAATGACAGGAATGTCAGCAGTTGACGTTTACATTCAAATCGTTAAAGACGGCGGAGCAAGTGTCGTCTGCAATTCGATGAACGAAAATGATGTTAAAAATTTCTATCAACAGTCTTGGGTAATGGTTTCGAGCGATGGCGGAATCGGCGGCAGACATCCGCGCGGAACGGGAACTTTTCCGAGAGTTTTAGGCAGATTCGTCCGCGAAAATAAATGGTTTTCGCTAGAAGAAGCAGTGCGTAAAATGACTTCGATGCCGGCTAACAGATTAGGTTTGAAAGATCGCGGAATCATCAAAAAAGGAAACAAAGCTGACCTCGTTTTATTCGATAAAGACAAAGTTATTGATAAGAATACTTTTACCGTTCCACAAACTTTATCCGAAGGCATCGAAACAGTTTGGGTAAACGGCAAAACCGTTTGGAATGATGGAAAAGTAACGGGAACAATGGCGGGTGAGATTTTGCGAAGAAAATGACCTCCATCAAATCAATTTTCATTTGAGCCTTTTTGCAAAACCTGTTGGAGATTATCTTTGGTGACTTCAAATCTACTCGTATAACCTCCCAACGGCGGAGTTTTCGAGAGTTTTATAATTTTGCCGTTGATAGTTAGTTGGAATTTGTCCACCTGATAAACGCTATATTCAATCGTGAAATTCCTTTGCGCTGTGAAATTACTAAGGTGTTGGTAAGTTCCTACATCGGTTTCATCTTTTCCGTCAACCGTTACTTTCAATTCCACCTTATCAAAAGGGTTTATCTCAATATTCATCATCGCAGTTGAAGATGAATTAGAAGCATTTTTTGACTGGAAGGTGCTTTGCGGTGTTAAAGCAATGCCTGCAATAATTACAACTAATAAAAGTCCGGCAATACTAATCAAGATCGCAGTTCCAAATTTGGCAATATTGATTTGTCCGCCTTTTGGGTGAACGACATTAACATACTTTTGTGCTTCGGTTGGTAACGGTTTATTTTCGGTAACAGGAGTTTGTTTAAATTGAGTGGCGACAGGCTCTTTTTTCGGTTCTTCGGTTTTGAAGGCTTCTTCGATTATTCTTTTTGCTTCGGGGCTAAGACGTTGGTAATCATCTACAGTTTCTTTTTTCGGCTCTTGAGTTGGGAATAGTTGTCCGATATTCGTGACATCCGTGATTGTCTGATTTGAAATCGGGATGTGTAAAACTTCGGTCTTTGCCATTGTTGGATGTTCAATTTCCAATAAAACCCGCTGCAATTTTTCGCGCATTTGATTTGCAGTTTGAAAGCGATTTTCGGGCGATTTAGCAAGTGCTTTCGCCACACTCTGCCGCAAACTATTTGGAATCTCATTTGGCAGAGGCGGAAATTCTTTGGTCAAAATTGCAAAAATTCTTTCGGACGGATGCTCCTGCGGAAAAGGCAGATTTCCGGCTAGAAGCTGATACAACACGACTCCGACAGACCAGATATCGGTTTGCACTGAGCGTTTGCCGTCAAAGGCTTCGGGCGACATATAGGCATCCGTTCCAACCAGTTTTGAACTAATAGAAGTCGTTTGCATCGCCCGCGAAATGCCGAAATCCGCCAAACGCGGCGTTTCACCCTGCAGCAGAATATTTTGCGGTTTGATGTCGCGGTGAATGATTTTGCGATGGTGCAGAAACTCCAAGCCGTTCAAAATTCCAATTGTCATTTCAACTGCTTGTTTGATTGATAATTTGCCCTGTAATTTGAGTTTATCGTGAAGCGAACCTCCATCGGCATATTCGCTGACAATTACAACTTGTCCGTCAACCACATCAGCATCAATGATCGGCAAAACATTAGCGTGTCCGCTGGCTTGTTCCCACAATTCGGCTTCCTGACGAATCGCGTCAAAATTTACTTGCTCATCCAAAGGCAATTTGACCGCAACTTTTTTGGTGACAAACTGCGAGCGTTTTTCCGCCAGCCAGACCTCGCCGAATCCTCCGCGCCCAAGTTTGCGAATGAGTGTATAACTGCCGATTTGCTGTCCTTGCTGAAACATAAGGATTCCTAAACTTTTTTGCTCCGAACTTTTTATAAACAGGCACAAAATGCCCATTCAGTTAGCTAATGTCGAAAATCCTGAACTATTTCAAGTTTTTATTGGTTGTTGACAAATTTACGCCTTAGTTTTTAATTTCGCAAGAAAATTTTTGTTGGATTACTTTTTGTTTTTCAGTTTTGCGTCGTTGTTCGAATTTGATGTTTTATTGGTATTTGCAGCAGCTAAAGAAGATTTCGTTTGTGCAGTATCTAAAATTGACGGAATAAAAGGAATCGCGGCAACTCCGAGTAAAAGCAAAATTGCAGCGACAATTGCTAAATTCCTTATTTTGTAAAATCCCGGTGAAGGCTCAATTTGAGCAAAAGACGGAATTGTGACGGGTTTTTCGATTTTGGGTTGAGACAATTCAGCTTTAGGCGGAATCGGAATGCCAATTTCGGTTATGGTCTGTTCGGATTGTTTCTCGCTCCACAAAATTTTGACCAGATCATCACGCATCTGTTTGGCTGTTTGATAGCGATTTTGCGGAGATTTTTCCAAAGCTTTTCTGATGATTTGCTCCAATGATTGAGGAATTCCTTCCCGGAATGGCGCAAAGTCTTTATTCATTATGGCATACATTCTTTCCGAAGGACTTTCCTGCGAAAACGGCAAAACTCCGTTTACCAACTGATATAAGACCACGCCGACTGCCCAAATATCGGTTTGCTCGTCCCGTTTTCCTTCAAAAGATTCGGGCGACATATAAGATGGCGTGCCAACGATGTGAGTAGAATAAAGATTGTCCGTTTGGATCGTGCGCGAGATCCCAAAATCCGCCAAACGCGGAAACTCGCCTTGCAAAAGAATATTTTGCGGTTTGATGTCGCGGTGAATTATCTTTCGTTCGTGCAAAAACTCTAAACCTTTCAAAATTCCAATCGTCATTTGAATCGCTTTTCTGACCGGGAATCTACCTTCTGCTTTGAGCTGATCGTGTAAAGAACCGTCTTTGGCGTATTCGCTGACGATAAATACTTGTTCATTGTAAATATCAGCATCAATGAGGTTTAACACGTTCGGATGTCCGCTGGCGTGTTCCCAAAGCTGCACTTCTTTGCGAATCGTTTCCAGACTTACATTTTCCTGATTGGTGAGTTTAAGGGCAACTTTTTTGGTGACTAATTGTGAGCGTTTAACGGCTAACCAAACTTCACCGAAACCACCGCGTCCGAGTTTACGAATGAGTTGATAGTCACCGATTTTTTGGTCTTTGAAAAACATATTGACGGATTAAACCTTTGGGGGAGACAGTTTTTATGAAGAATTTGTGAAACGATTGAAATAAACCGCAAATCTATTTTGGCAATAAGTGCGAAAGAATTCAAGGTTTTATTGATTGGAAACAAAAAATATTTATTCGTAACTCTGTCCGCACCGGAGAAATTCGGCGAAATCGTCCCATGAAAATTGACTAATTTCAAATAATTCTGAATCTGCCGATTCACCTTCGGGCGGTTGAATTAAAACTATAACTTCACCTTCTTCATAACCGTCATACATTCCTCTGACAGCGCATTCAAGGTAGGTTAAAACATCAAAGTTATACCAACGATAACCTCTTGGCGAATCAATGCCGAAATAACGCATTTCGTTTTTTAAGTGTCCCGATTCATTCATTACACGCAAATCTACGATTTGAGAAATTATTCTATTTTCCCAGGATTCAAAGCTATTTTTAGAAAAATCAAGCTTAGTTTTTAGCCATTCGGAATCAAATTCGGGCGGGGAATAATTCAACGCGGCTTCAAGCCAGCTTACTAAATCTTCGATAGTTGGTTCGGCAAAAGAAAAGGGCGAAGCAATCGCCCACAGAGATTTTAGATAATTTTCTAAAGATGGAATGTTTGGTTTTGATTTTAGGTTTGTAACAAACAAATACAATTCCCGATTGGTCATAAATTACGCTTTGCCTTGAATTTTTTTGAACCACCAACGCAACCCGACAAAAAGAAATCGCCAATCTTTCAAAAATTCGGGCGGTTTTCCTTCGTAATAATGTCCGATGAATTGCAGAATCCAACCGACAATGAAAAGCCACATTGCGATTTTCCACAATCCGCCGATAAAAAAGCCCGGAATTATCAGAAAAACTGAAAGCGCAATCATCGGAATCCCGAATTTATGCGTTAGTTGATTAATTTTGTTTTGATGGCTTTGTGAATATTCTTCGATCCATTCTTCCCAGGTTTTTCCGCCCATAATTTAGCCTCCAAAAGAATTAGCCGCGAACAAACACGAATTTACACGAAAAATCTTTTTCTGTGAATACAAATCTTCAAATAAATGATTTTTTAACTCAAATCCAACGATTTCAAATATTTTTTGAATTCTCCGCCTAAATCTTCGCGTTTCAAAGCAAATTCAACCGTAGCAATTAAAAATCCGAGCTTATCGCCCGCGTCGTGACGGTTTCCTTGTAATTTGACGGCATAAAAAGGTTTGCCTTCGTTGAGCATTAAACGCATTGCGTCGGTGATTTGGATTTCGCCGCCCGCGCCTTTCGGAGTTCTTTCAATTGCGTCAAAAACATCCGGCGTGAGAATATAACGCCCGATAATTGCCAAATCGGACGGAGCATCTGCAAATTTCGGCTTTTCGACCATATCTTTGATTTTGAAAATGTTCGGTTCAACTTCTTCGGCATCAATTACGCCGAACCGCGAAATTGCTTCGCCTTCGACCTGCATTGTCGCAATGACGGGAGCATTGTATTTTTCAAAAACCTCAACCATTTGCAGCAAAGCGGGTTTTTCCGCATCAACCACATCGTCCGCCAGCAGAACGGCAAACGGCTCGTTTTCGGCAAAATCTTTGGCTTGATAAATGGCGTGTCCTAACCCAAGTGCTTGGCGTTGGCGCGTGTAGGAAATGCGGCAAAGTTCGGAAATTGCCCGAACTTGCGAGAAAAATTCGGTTTTGCCTTTTTCCTGCAAAAGCTGCTCAAGCTCGTAGGAAATATCAAAATGATTTTCGATTGCGCCTTTTTCGCGTCCCGTCACGATTAGGACAGATTCAATACCGGAAGCAACAGCTTCTTCGACTGAATATTGAATTAAAGGTTTATCTACCAGCGGAAGCATTTCTTTAGGAGACGCTTTGGTGGCGGGTAAAAATCTGGTTCCCAAACCGGCGGCGGGAAAAACTGCTTTGCGGATTTTTTGTTTCATAACTCAGATTTTAAGTTTATACAATTCGATAATGACAAGCAATTTTACAAAGGAAAACCATTATTTTACACAAAATTAAATGTGAGAATCTTGCAAGGCAACTTTCTTACAATTATTCGAGGTTTCGGGCGTGATATTTTTAGTTAAAAAATCTCGGAGGCAATTATTTTATGAAGAATTTTGTATTTTTTTTATTCGTGATCGGCTTTTCGGCATTAAACCTATTTGCTCAAACTCCAAATTTTTCAGGCGAATGGACACTCGAAAAAGGGAAAAGCAAAATGGATGAAAGGCAAGCCGCAATGATCGAAAGTCAAAGTCTGAAAGTGGAGCAAACTGAAAGGGAAGTTAAAGTTACGGTGACGACCAAACAGGCTGGAAATCAAGGTGGACAGAGAGCGGATATTGGCGGCGGAGGAAATACTTATTTACTTAACGGGCAAGAGTTTAATAACGAAAGTCAATCTCAGATCGGAACGGTTCTTACTAAAACCAAAGGCGAGATTAAAGACGGAAAATTAAATTTGCAGTCTGTTCGCACGGTTGATGCTCCAATGGGACAAATAACCATAACGACCAAAGAAACCTGGGAATTATCGGCAGACGGAAAAACTTTAACTGTCAAACGCGAATTTGATTCACAACGGGGAAAAATTAATTCTGAATTGGTTTTTACTAAAAAGAGTTAGTGGATTTGATTTTATAGAAAAAAAAGGAGCAGTTTGGATAAACTTCGCTCCTTTAATTTTTGATTTTCCTCTTTGCGTTTTGCGAGTTATATTCTATCGGAATCTCAAATTTTTCCTCTAAGAATTTATAATTCAAATCTTCATTTTTTCTTGCCAAGAAATCGGTAACGGTTTTAACTGCTTCGACACTTTCGCCGCCATCAATCAATGTGGTTGCCACAATCGGTTTTGCCGAAATTGTAATTTCCGTGGCATTTTCGGTTATTGATTTGAGACTGAAATTAATATTAGTGCCAAATGAATTCCAAGTCATTCCCGTTTTAGCCGTTATAATTCCATTTTCCTGATCGGCAAGTGTCACATTTCCTTTTTTCAAAAAAGTTACTGATTCAAGGCATAAATTAAAGGCTTCTTGATAACTGCAAAGTAAAAAAGTTTGTTTTGTTTGTTGTATATCAAAATCTTTTTCTCCTGCGTCAGGTTTGATTTTCCGGGTTCGGTAATCACTGTAAATCTGCATTCCGATACCGAAAACCGCACCGTAAATAAACCAAAAAAGAAAATGATTTAATGTCAGAGCGGAATTTAGAACTATTGTCGGAACTGTCATTAGCAATCCGAAAATAAGCGGGAATTTGATATAGCGGCTGATTTTCATAGAATACTTACATTCCTGTTAGAGCTATTCCATCGGAAGCTTTACCAGTTTCAACTTTTCCGATAACTTCGCCTTTTTCCAAATCAATTTTTAGGACAAAATCGCCCTGTGTAGTTGAAATAAAGGCAAGCTTACCGTCTTTTGAGAAAATCAATCCAAGCGGATAACTTTCCAAAGAAATTCGTTTTAATTCTTTACGAGAAGCCGCATCAAAAATGGCAATTTCTTTAGTATTGGGAATCGTGGCAACTGATTGCTTGCCGTCGGGCGTGAAGCGAATTCGATACGGACGTTCGCCGACGTTGATTTTTTCAACTGCTTTATTTTGTGCCGTATCAATGATTTGAATTGAATTTTCGGTATTGAGACCAACCCAAACTTCTTTGCCGTTCGGCGAAATATCTATCGCTTCGGGCTGTTTGCCGACCGGAATATGCGTAATCTTTGAACCGGCGGGCGGAACTGCACCAAATTCGATTGCCGTTACCGTATCCGAAGCAACGTTTGCAGTGTAAATCTTTTTCTGGTCAGGCGTGACAACCAGCATATGTGAAGCTGTTTGCCCTGTTCCGATCAGCCAATCAATCTTTCCGCTCGCTAAATCGTAGCGTCCCACTAAATCATTCACTTCCGCCGTAAAATAGATTTTGCCATTAACCTCTACAAGACCGTGCGGTTTTAGCAACGGAAAAAGATCAACTCTTTTTGTTTCTTTCTGAGTTTCAAGATCAATTATTGAAAGCGAGCTTCCGGCTTTTTGCGCTCCGTAATTAGATACAACGGCAGTTTTTCCATCAGCAGAAATTACGACTTCGTGCGGACCTTCACCCGTCGGAACGGTCGCCAAAACTTTCATCTCAATTGGATCAATGATTTGCACAGCGGCAGCATCACGATTGACAACAACCAAAGTTTCTTTAGCAAAAACTGTTGAAACAGTTAGAGCAAGTAAAACAAATACAACGAATTTATTTAGTCCTAAATTAAACATATTATCTTTTATGGAGACTGAACGAAGAATAAAGGGGCAACCGAATTACCCCCATTTTTCCGAACCTAAAATTTATTACATAGAAACTGATTCTAAAAAATTGAAAAACTATATTGCAGCTTTCCCGAATATTTAACTTTTTTCCCATCCTCAATTCTAGGTTTAAAGATTGAAGCTAAAGCGGCTTTTTCACACGCCTCTTTGAAGATAGGATTTCCTTCGATCATTTGAGCCTCCGTGACTTTACCTTTTTCATTTACTGTTATTCGCACCAAAACTTTGCCCTGAATTTTGGCTTCTCTTGCCTCTGCCGGATAAACAACTCTGGCAAGTTTTACGGCGCGATTATTCAGCAAGTCGTTGCCGGTTAAGTTTGAACTATTGAAATCAGCCTTAGTTGAAATTGTAGAAAGCGATGATACAACTAATACTGTTAATAAAAAAAATACAATCTTCTTCATTTTGTTACCTCGTTTTATTTATTTGTCATTATCTCAAACTATTTCATTGCCTTTCTCATCCATTCAACCGTAACTCTGCCAACTTCGGGATTATAGTTTTGCGAAGCATACTGATAAATTTTGTTGCTTGCATAAAGGTCGAAAGTTTGTTTATAAGAATCTACTTTGGAAAAAACGTGTTCGGTTTTTGGTAAGATCGTATATTCGCCGTTACCGGGATGTGCTTGATTAACTATTTCGGCAATCGTGATGGCATCGCGGGCATTAAGTGCGGCTGTATCGAATTCCCCATAAATGATATTCACTTTGCTTGTTACCTTACTCCACTGTTCCGCCAGATTTTGTTTGCTCATCGTGTAGAAATAATGCGAATTCCGGGTGTTAAAAAGTTCACCATCAAAAACACTGTCAACCGCAGGTTTCAATGCCGGATTTTTCCGCATTTCTGCCGGACTTTTGTCTTCTTCGAGCCATTGGTAAAGCATCGGAATCATCATTCGGGTTTGTTGTTCAGTTTGAACGTGGGTTGCTCCGCCGTAAGTTCCTTGAATCCGGTAAAGATCGATCAGATACTCAAACCACGAACGAAAACCGGTTCCATACGCCATAATTCCTTTCGGTTGTTTCTGTTCGGCAATAAACGGAGCCGTCCAGCCGCCCATCGAATGACCGAAAAAGAAGATATTGTCGGTATCAATAAAATCGTAGCTGAGTAGTTTGCGATAGCCGGCTTTGTTGGTTTCAACTTCTTCGTTGAAATCCATATCTTTACAGTCTTTGGTGGCGCGGCTGTCACCTAAATTCGGACGTTCGACACGGAAAACTGCAAATCCTGCTTTGACCCAATCATCAAAAGCCTGACGAAGAACAAATTTTGGATCAACATATTCGTTTGATTGACACGGAAGTCCTTGGATATAAAAAACGGCAGGAACTTTACCGGTGCGGTTTTTGGGGATGTGAGTGATGGTCCGCAAAGTGCCGAGAGACATAGTTACTGAATCATAATTGACATCAGCAATATCGGAAGTTTCTTTCGGTTTGCCTTTTACAATTCCTTTTTTAGTAATTTTTTCGCCGTTGGAAAGAATTGTAAATTCAATCTGATCGCCTTCGATTTTACTTTGTGCGTGGGCGACGAAAGAGGCGGTATCGTTCATCGGTTTACCGTCAATTGCCAAAATAACATCGCCGACTTTGATGCCGAGAGTTTCGCCCGTGGAATTCGGCGCAACTAATGTAACTGCTAAACCTTCCTGATTTGCACTGCTATTTTTCGCAGGAGCCGCCCCGATTCCAAACCAGCCCTTGCGCGGAAGCGTTTGACCGAAAGTGCGAATGCACGTTGAAAGACCGATTAAAATTAAACCTGTAATAAAAAAGCCAATTAAAAATTTCTTCATAATTGGCAAATTTATCAATTTTAACTTATGAAAAATAGGAAGAAAGTTGCCTATAACTTCTATTCATTTGTGAATTAAGCACACATTGTATTTGGGAAAAATCCGGTGCAAATTGTGCCGGGAGCACATTCACAAGTGAACACACAAGGCGAACCTGCGGGTTTTGAATTAGGAGAAATACAAACGAAACCAACTCCGTCACAGCAGCCGCTGGTGCAATAACACGCCATTGCACAAGGAGATCCGTTACTGCTAACGGACATTTGAACACAAACCCCGGAGCCTCCGATGGGAAAGTTGCAGCAACCACTGGTGCAAAGAGAGGAATTTGTGCAGGTGCAGCCAAGCGGGAAAGGTGATGTTCCGCAAGCAGAACCTGATTGTGCTTGCAAAGCCGCTGGTGCAATTAGCGAAGAAATCATCGGCAGGGCGACCATTGACGTTAAACCGATTCTTTTTATCACTTCACGGCGGTTTGCGCCTTCAAAAAAATCAGGTATTTCGGTTTCGATCAGCTTTTCTTTTTCCAATCTGCCGAGAGCTAGCCAGACGAATTCTTCGCCAACGGTGTAGTTCAATTTTTGACCGACGATCCGGGCAATTTCGGAAATATTTCGCTTGCCGTCCGCAAATTGCCAGACCAGAGCGGCAGTTTCGTTTAAACCGAAAACTTTATTCGTTTTCAAATCATAAATCAGGATTTCGTTATCTAATTCCTGAATCACCAGATCATTTTTTCGTGCTAAAGGGGCAGTTTTTTGCATAGTTTTCTCCTGTCGCTTTTATTACAAGCGGTCTGGAATAAATTGATTTTAGTTGAAACTTAACCTAGGGCTGAGTCAATGATTTTACTGAGTTGCTCAATAATTTTGCTGTTGTTGCCCAATTGACTCAAGAGGATTTTGCCCTCCTTATCAATCACTAAATGAGTTGGAAAAGCAGTTGCTTTATATAAATCAATGATATTTTGGGCATTGGCGATTTGTTTGTAGCTGAACGGATGATTTTTGAAAGATTCGGTAACTAAATCTTGTTTATCGTAAGTAACTGCAATAAATTCAACATCTTTACCCTGATATTTTTTGACCAGTTCATTAAGGTCAGGCATTTCTTTGATGCACGGACCGCAGGCGAGAAACCAAAAATTCATCACTACGACCTTGCCTTTTAACTCACTGAGCTGAATTTGAGAATTATCCAAAGTTGTCGCGGTAAAATCAGGCGGAATTGCGCCGATGGCAGTTTCGGGATTTCCTTTTTTGAGTTTTAGCCCGGTCATTTTTCCTTCGGAAATTTCAACTTCGGTCAAATAATTTGCTCCCAGTTGTTTAGCTCTAAACTCTTCTTGGGGAATGACTTTGCCGTCTTCATCTTTGTAAGTTACATTTTTAGTAGCATTAAAAACAATAGGCTGAGTAGTCACGCCCGAAGGCTTTTGAACCGGAATTTCTTTCGGAATTTCCAAACCTTTTCCGCCAAGCTCAAAGATTTTCGGATCAACTTCGATGTTATAGCGAATACTTAAAATCTTTTTAGTGCTTTTGCCGGTTAAACTGTTATCGGTATTTTCTAAGAATGGAATGAGAAAATCATCAACTTTGCGGTAATCGGAATAGGTTGTAATTATTTTAAAGGTTTGACCGCCTGCACCTGCCATTCTTTCACGACGCCCTAAGAGAAAAGTGTCGGAATCATAATAAGTTTTGGCATTTGCACGCGAATCCGGTTTTACTTCTTCGACAACTAAATATTCTTTGCCGTCAATTTTTTCATTAGGCAGTTTGATGTATTTAGAAGGTTCTTCTGCCGGAGTAAAATTTATATAATCAGCCCGTCCGCCGCGCCGCATCCAATGGCGGCTGCCGTCCGATCCCATCTCCAATTTTCCCGTATCACCATCGGAACAAACGTAAGTCCTTTTATTTACTTTATCTTCAATTTCAATTGTTTTTTTCTTTCCGTTTACAGATTCGCTTTCTGAAAAGATTTCAATCGTTTTGATTTTGGCAAAATTTTCCTTGCCGCCGATTGCTGTTTGATACTTCTCAAAAATTTCTCTGCCTTGTTTTTCTGCTTCCGATTGAGCAAAAACTGCCAAGCTGCAAACTAGAATAATTAAAAATGATTTCATACTTTTACCTTCAAAAAATTGCTTGAAGGTAAAAGTAACAGGTTTGATTTTTAGAAAAATAGGAAGAAAGTAGCCGATTATTTTGAGGTTTGATAATTCGGTTTCGGCTCAATTTCAGTTGGCGGAATCAGGTAAAAGTCCCGATTTTTAAAGATTTCCAGAACGATTGGGTCAAGATTGAATTTACGCGAATAAAAAACTGACGAACGCATTGGACGCAAATCAATTAGTGTCCATTTATCTTTTTTCGACATTTGCAGTAACGCCTGATAACGGTAATCGAAACTTTTCGTATCAGCCAGTGCGTCAACTTCTTTGCCGTCTTCGATGTAAAATCTTGCGCCGAATTCGATATGCAGCGATTGATTTCCATTGAACGAAGCGAGTTCGGTCAAAGTATTACCAATTTCAAAAAGGCTCAGATCGCTGAAACCTCTGCCCGTGTGAACCGCGCCCATTTTCAAAAGCATTTTGTCTTTGGCGTTATCGAATTTTAGTTTTTCAAAACCTTCCGCTAAATTCTTTTTCATATAATTTACCCGACCACTGTTTGCTGCATAATATTTGCGAATTTGGTTGTCGTTCATATAGTAAATGTCGGTCGTGAATCTGATCGCATCGGCAATTCGTTTATTTTTCGGATTATTTTTGGCGGCAGATTCCAGAAAATTATTGACCTCTTTTGAATCCAGCATCGCTTTGTATTGACTTTTTTCTTCTTCGATTGCGGCTTTGTAAAAAGACTTGATTGAACTGACAACTTGCTCGTAAAGCGGTTTCAATTCGGCTTCTTTTTTCGCGTTCAGATTTTCAAACATTCTTTGAAATAACGGCAAATAACCGAAAGAAAATTCCTGATCGAGTCCGATCAGATTCCAATTTCTTTTTCTCGCTTCGGCTAGAAATTCAGCGTCTTCAACGTTGCTGAAAAACGGGATCGGCGTAAAAGTGCGGCGTTTGGTTTGAACGTAAAATTTGCTGTTAAAAGCGTTTAGATTCTCGACTGTCTTGGCTGAATCTTTCGACATTTCGCCTAAAATTTCCGAAGAAACGGGACCGATTTCCAGAGCGAAAGTCCGACAGCCTGCGTCGTGTAAAATTGGAATAATTGCCTTTGTAAAAACCGAAATCTGATGCGAACCGTGATATTCGCCGAGCAAAACGAACTGATGTTTTGCCAATTCATCGGTTAAGAATCTTGCTCCGTCGCCGTTCAATTTATTGTCCGAAATCTCGAAATAATAAGTATTTTTCTCTAAATCTTTTTCAGTCAGAGGCGGTTTTTCCTGTGCAAAAGTAAGAATGCAAAAGATGAAAACAATTATTGCCGAAAATATTTTCTGTTCCATAATTATTGATTTGTTCAAAAAATCTTAAAACAAAAATTATTCTGAAAATTGTAAAAATGGAAAAATTGGATTTTATTGCCAGATGACGATCACTTGATTGTCTTTTGAGAAATTAACTTTTCTAAAAAAATCGTTAGGTTTAAGGAAAGCATATTTTCTGAACTCTTTGATGAGATGCGATTGATCGAAAAAGCCGAAATCATAAACAAAATCTGTTAATTTCGAGTTATTTTCGTCTATCAATTTGGCTTGAATAAATTTTCTGAATCGGGAGATTTGTCTGAATTCCGAAGCAGATAAATTCAAATATTTTTTGCACTGATTATTTAAAGTTTGTCTCGTAATGCTGAATTTTCGGGCTAATTCATCAAGGCACAGATAATTTTCCGAGTCAGTATTCGACAATTCATTTGTTGCCTGATGTAAATAGGCATGTGAAAAAGGTTTGTATTTTTTCAGCAAATATTGTTCAATTTCTTCAATGATTTGGTCGTTATTGGCAATATTCAAAATTCTGACAATATTCGTTTCAAAATCACGGTCGGGAATAAATGATTGATTATTTGCCACAGATTTTAACAAAAGTTCTTCATCAAAAAAATCAAAAACGGCGAGCGGGTTAAAGACCAGACAAATTTCTTTCACCTTTCCGCGATATTCATAACTTACAGAACTTTTTAAGCCGAATTGAATACTCGAATCAAGCGGATTTTTCGTCGTATTTTCAACGATAATATTTTCGTTTTCCGAATAGCTGATAGTATTTAGAGAAACTGAAATGTAAGTGCTGACGCTCGGCAAGATAAGAAAACGCGCAGATTTATGAGCTTCTTCCTGTTCGATAATGAAGACACAGCGAACCAAATTTTGGATTACCGGATTTTGCGGAATAAACGATTGAATTCTCATTTGCCGGATAAAGCATAACGTTTATTTTAGATCTTTTGAAATTCTTTCGGGCGAAATCCGGTTAGTTGCTTAAACGCACCTGTAAAGTGGCTTTGGTCGTAAAAGCCGCATTCGTAGGCAATTTCGGTAAGCGAAAGTTTAGAAGATTTGATAAGCGAGAGCGATTTTTCAATTTTGATTTTGCGGCGGTATTCGCCCAAAGTGCAGTTAAAATAACGCGGAAAATATTTGGAAATTGTTTTCGGATGAACTTGAGTAACATTAGCCAAATCGTTCAAAGAAATTTCTTCGTCCCATCTGTCGTTGAGGATTTCGATAATTTTGCTGATCCAATGCGGACGATTTTTATTTGCCGTTTTTTCGTTTATCAAATTTAACAGGAGCATCTCAATCGAATTTGCCGAAAATTCATCGTTGACGGCTAATTCCTTATAAATTTTGAGAACTGAAAATTTTGCCTCCAAAGTCTTTTCAACTGAAATTTTCAACGCGGCTTCAAGGTTCGGATTTTGTCTGAAAAAGTCTTTGTGAAACTGAAGGCTGACATATTTGGTGGGAAAAATTTTGGAAATAGTCCGATGCGGTTCGCCCGCGTGAAAAAACATCAATTCGCCCGAAACCCTTTCTGCCTCAACGCTTTTCCGTTTATCAATCATTCCGCCGTTCAACACAAAAGACAGATGCGGTTCATCGTGAAAATGCGGCAAATCGCTGTCTCCGAGTTCAAGATGAGTCGAAACATAAATCGTTGCCTCGTTTTTGGGCAGACTAAATGTTTCGCTCAAGTGTTTGCCGCGATTCAAACTGTAAAACGAATTATTTGGTAAAACAGAGTTCATAACAAAAGGCGGAGTTTATTACGCAAAATCTCAACCTTTTGTTTTCGCTCAAATTATTTCAGCAATTTTTTTATCGTTTCAAGCTCTCTATCAAAATTATTTCCAACATCGCTAATATCTTTTTTCACAATAACATCAGGCACGATGCTGATGTCTTTTTGTGATTTTAAAGGTGCTTGAAAATAAACCGGAATATCAATTTCAACCTTTGAATTCGGCAGGTTCAAGAAGAAATAATTGCCGCCGTTGATGCCTTGTTTGTTGCCGCCGGTCGTTTGTCCGACGATGGTCGCCAACTTGTTTGCCTGCACATATTCGAGAAACTGAAAGGTCGCCGAAGCGTTGCTTCCATCGCTGATGATAAAAGTTTTGCCTTTGAAATTATTTTCGTCAGGTGTAACTGCGGGAAAGTTTTCGAGCTTTTCATTCGGTAAAATCTCAAAATAGTTGTTTTCAGATTTTTTGTAACTATTTGCGGACAAACCATTTTTCAGTCCGTTAATCAACTCGTCGCTGTAAGTTTCAAGATTTTTCAGCAAATCGGGGTTTGCCGAAACATTTCGCACCAACCTTTTACTTTCGGCATAGACCGGCAAAGTTTTTTGCGCCAGATAACGCGAAATTTCAAAACCCGGCTCCATATCGCCGCCGCCGTTTCCACGCAGATCAATGATGAGATTTTTGATGTTTTGCGTGCGAAGTTCAGCAAATGCGTTTGCCAGAAACTCTTTGAATTTAATATTTTTCAACCGCCAAGTTATTGAATTCTCGATTTTTAAATAACCAATCGAGTTGTTCAAAATCTCAAATTTCCAGCCGTCATCATAAGTTGGAGCTTTACCGTAACGCCTTGCCATTTCTGTCGTTCTTTCACTTTTCAACATCGCCGGAGTTTGAAAATTGACTTTCTTTTTAGTTGAAAACTCAACCGCTTCAATCGTAAAATTTTCATCTTTGAGTGGAAACAAAAGCGGAAAATACATATCAAAAAGCGCGTATCTTTCGGCTTCGAGGCGAGTAAGCTGGATTGAATTGATTCGATGTTCCAATGTTGAATTTCCATCACCCTTCGTTATGGGAATAAGTTTTTCGATAATTTCTTTGACCGAGATTCCGTTGATTTTAACGATTTCGCTGCCTTTGGAAAGCGGATTGGTCGAAGCACTTTCGGTGATAATCATTCTGCCGTTGATGAGGCGAAAATAGAACGGAAAATAAGTTTTGTTGTTGAAAATTCGTTCGCGCAAAAGCGAGTTTTGATTGAGCGGATTGGAAAAAGTGTGACCGCATTCGAGTTTGTTTAGGAATTGCGAAATGAGCAAGAAAAATTCGCTTTCGGACATTGAACGGTTAAGTTTATTTTCGTATTCGGCAAAATCTTTTTCCAGACCTTCGGGCGTATTGTAGCGATAAATTCCCGGATGAATTGTAGTTAAAGTTTTTTTGAAAACGGCAAAATCCTCTTTCAACTGATTCGGTAAAAAAGTCTTTTTCGCCAAAACATTTTCATTGGTTCGTTTGAGCGATAATTGATTGCGAAATTGCCACGGATTGCGCGTTTCTTTCAAAAAAACGAGCGTGTTTTCATCAAAAGTTATCGTTTTGCGAAACGGCTCAACTTTTTCGCCATCCTGACCGCTGCCGAACATAATTATTTTTCCGTTTTCAAACGAGTCAACCTGAAAAACCTCATCACCACTAAAAAATTTCTTAGCGTTTAAATCTAATTTTTCGGTTTCCGTATCTTTGATAATTCTGCTGACATCATCATAAATCGTTGTGACTTCTGCCGAATTTCCGTCAGCCGAAGGCGTGATGGTCAAATAAGTTTTGAGTTTAACGCGCTTATCCGCCGAATAATCCTGATATTCCAAAACGCCAGCCCAGTTTCCTGCCACAGTTTGGAAAAAAGTTTTGTTTTGCGAAAAAGCGTTGGTAGTTAAAATCGCTAAAATTGCTGCTAAAAATAATTTTTTCATTTTCTTTCCTCGAAATAATTTTTGTAAAACTGTTTCGAGATTAGTTTTGAACAAAAAAATAATCGCCTCAGATTATGATTTGAAGCGATTTTGTGATGATTTGAGACTAATTTCAGGATTTTTTAACGCAAAGCCGCCAAGTCCGCAAAGGTGCAAAGGCGCAGAGGCAGTTAAGTAAAAAGTAAAAAGGCAAAATTCAAGAACAAATTTTTAATTCAAATTATCTAAAAAACTTTGCGTCTTTGCCTCTTTGCGTCCTTGCGTTAAATTCTTTTGTTTAATGAATACTGATTACTCTGGTGATTTTCCACTCATTATTCGTATTTTGCCAAACGATTACGAATCTTCCGGCTTTGGATGGGGTGCCTTTTTTCTGAGTATTATTGTGGAATTTGTGAAAGCCGATTTCGATTGCACCGTAATTTTTGATCGGATAAACTTCGATGCTTCCTTTGACCAAGTCTCTGGTCACTTTTCCGCAAATATTCTTTTTTGTTCCTTCAACAATGTCTGTTTTTGAAGTCGTCAAGCCGCCTTGATCATGATAAAACTCAATATTTTCCGAATAAAATGAGCCGTATTTTTCGAGATTTACATCGCAAGTGTTATATGCTCCAAAAAATTCGCTATCAAGTTTAATGATTGTATCGTATAGCTTTTGGTCAGGGGCTTTAGTTTGGGCAAAACTAAAACTCGAAAGTGTCAAAAACATAATTAAAATGGCAGTAAGATTTATGGAATAGGTTTTCATAAATTGCCTTACGAGAGAGCTGAAATTAAGTTCAAAGAAAATAACTCATTTCATATTGTAAGGCGTGTAGCGTTCCCATTTCCAGGGCGTGAAAGTATCGCCAATTATCTTTTCCAAAAGCTCTTTGAAGATGCTTTCGCCGTTATCGCTGTTGGTCATTATGATGATGGAAATACCTTTGTCCTTAAAATTTATGTTGTAATTTTGCCAACCGTCATCGTGTCCTGCTTTGAAAAATGCTCGACCATATTTTGTTTTCAAAACCACCCAACCGAGTCCGTGGGATAATTGAATCGTTTTGTTTTCGTCAGTTGTTTCGTCTGAAATAGTCGGAAATTGATATTTTGAGGCGATTTCAATTTGGGGGGCAATCATCATCATCCTCATTTTTTTGTTCAAAACTTTATTCTGCATGACAAACTCAATAAACTTTGAATAATCCGCGATAGTCGTTTGTAGAGAACCTGCTCCATCAGCTTTTTTCTTCTTCTTTTTGCCTTGAGTTTCTTCATTTGAATTGTGCGGATAGGCAAAATTATTTTCAAAACTTTCTTGCCAAACAAAACTTGTCCGATTCATTCCCGCAGGTTTGAAAAGTATTTCCGCCGCTAGTTCTTCCAGATTTTTTCCAGTTACTTTTTCAACTGCTAACTGAAGCAATTTAATTCCTTCACCTGAATATCCGTATTTTGTTCCCGGCTGAAAATAAATAGCGAGCTTACCATTTGCGTCAAAATTTCCGGTTCGGGCATTGAGAAAACGCCAATTCGGGAAACCTGTCGTGTGGCTCAAACACATTCTTGCCGTAATTAATTTCCATCGCTCATCGCCCGCTAAATCAGCATAATCTTCGTAATCGGTCAAAGGCTTATCGAGATATTGAAAAAGCGGTTTATCTAAATCCAACAATCCTTCTTCGACAACTTTTAAGGTAAGAAAAGCAAAAACCGCTTTGCTGAACGAGGCACCATACAAAACGGTTGAATTATCCAATAACTCGTTCTTTTGCTTATTTTTATAGCCATAAGATTTGGTATAAACCGTTCGATTTTCGTTGAGAATTGATAAAGCTAATCCGGTAACTTTGGCTTTAGCCATCAAATCCGTAACGATTCGGTCAACCTCCGCCGTAGAAATTTTATTGCCGTTTATTTGTTTAATTTGCTGGGCTTGTCCAAAAGCTAAAGCGAAGCAAAATAAAATGATTCCCGCTGAAATTGCAATTTTCATAATGTGTTTTCTCCCAACACTAACACACTGCCAAACGAGATTTTGTGACAAAAAAATGGAATAAATCCAACTATTTATTGAGTTGAAACTAAATTTTCCTGAAATTCTTTCGGCGAAACGCCCGTAAATTTTTTGAAAGCACGATTGAAAGTCGCTTTGGAATTAAAACCACAGTCAAACGCAACATTGAGCAAAGAATCGTCAGAGCTTTTGAGTTTTTCTTTAACCTCGCTGATTCGAAATTCATTGACGAAATCGTTAAAATTTTTCCCAAACCCGTTGTTAATGGCGTAAGACAAAACGGATGAATTTACGCCAAGTTGTTTGGATAAATCATTTAAGGTTAAATTTGGCTCAAGATAAATTTTTCTATCCGTCATCAAAGATTGCAGTTTGTTTTTCAATTTTTCCAACTCTTTTTCCGGCAAAAGCGTTTTGCGTTCTTCGATCTCTTCGGCTTCTTCTTCGGTGAAATTCAGTTCAATCGTTTTTGAGCGTAGATAGCCAGCCACGGCTAAATAATAGGTAACAAAACACAAAACGAGTTCAAAATAGAAATATTGAATATAAGAAAGATGAAAAATAAACGAGTTGGTAAAATCGAACAAAGCTCCGAGAATCAAAACCGTTGTGAAAATGTAAAGAAAATTCCGCAGCCAATCGAATTTCAGTTTTTCGGTATCGGAAAAATTTTCATTGAGCCACGTCCGATATTTTTGATAATGGCGGATGGAAAAAAAGAGAAACGTGAGATTCCAGATAAATTCAGCAATGAAAACCGTCGCTTCAAAATATTTCCCGTAATTGTCGTCAAACCAATTTTTCCACTCAACCGAATGCGCGAAAAGGTAAAAACGGATGGTCAAATAAATCGCGGTCGGAATAAAAAAATATAAATCTTTTGTTTGAAAATCGCGCTTTGAATCGGTCAAATTCAGCGTATAAAACCAAACACAAACTCCGCTGCTGAAAAAAATCGCAAAGGGAAAATACGTCAGCCATTGATTGAGATCATAAACATTGGCAAATCCGATAAACGGCGTGATTAGCAACGAACAAAGCAAAATCAGCAGTAATGCCAGCCAAAAATCGGCTTTATTTTTTTCTCGAAACCCACGCATTATCAGCAAACTCGCAAAGATCAAACCTTGCAAAATGGCGATAAAGCAAATAATGCTGCGCGGATTAAAGAAATCAAATTGCATACTAATTGGATTAAGTTTTGATAGTAATATTTTGTTCTAAAACTCGCAATTTTGGATAGATATGCTAATCTGTTTTTTTTATTATGAGCCAAAAATTAGAGTTTGAAGTTTTGGTCGAAAAAGACACAGACAGCGAAGCCTGCGGGATTTATTTTCCTTTTGATACCAAAGAAGTTTTCGGCACAAAGGCACGAGTTCCGGTGCGCGGAACGATCAACGGCACGGAATTTCGCAGTTCGCTTGCACCGATGGACGGCTGTCACATTATGCCCGTCAACACCAAATTGCGCGAAGCCGCCGGAATTAAAGCAGGTGATATGGTCAAAATCACGATGGAACGCGATGACGCGCCAAGAACAGTTGAAGTTCCCGCTGATTTAGCCGAAGCTCTGAAAAATGCGGATTTGACCGAAGCATTTGAAAAAATGAGTTTTACCCATCGCAAAGAATACGTCAACGCTGTAATTGAAGCAAAGAAACCGGAAACGCGGCTGAGAAGAATTGAAAAAACGATTGAAAAATTATCCACGAAGTAACACGCAGAACACACGAAGTAGATAAAAAATAACAAAAAACTTCGTGAAAGCTTCGTGAATCTTCGTGGATTAATGATTTGGTTTGAGCAATTAACCATTAACGATTTACAATTATCAACTTATGTTAGATTTACAATTTGTCAGAGAAAATTTAGAAATAGTCAGAACCGCTCTTAACAACCGCAATTTTTCAACTGAGTTGTTGGATAAATTTGCTGAACTGGATGTTGAACGCCGCCGGATCATTGGCGAATCGGATGGAATCAACCAGCTTCGCAATTCCGCCAGCAAAGAAATCGGCGCTTTGATGCAGGCAGGTAAACGCGACGAAGCCGAAGCCAAAAAAGCGGAAGTTGCCGGATTAAAAGACAAACAAGCCAATCTTGATAAACAGCGTGATGATGCCGAAAGCCAAATGCGCGAACTTCTGGCAAATCTACCGAACATCCCCGCCGAAGGAGTTCCGGTTGGCAAAGATGAAACTGCCAATGTCGAAATCCGCAAATGGGGCGAGCCGAAAGAGTTTGATTTTGAAATTAAAGACCACGTTGATTTGGGTGAAAACTTGGGAATTTTGGATCAGGAACGCGCTACCAAAATTGCGGGTTCGCGCTTTGCGATTTTGAATGGAGCAGGCGCACGGCTAGAACGCGCTTTGGTCAATTTTATGCTGGATGTTCACACGATTGAACACGGTTACACCGAGACTCTGCCGCCGTTTCTGGTCAATCGCAAGGCTCTTTTCGGAACAAATCAACTGCCGAAATTTGAAGCGGATCTATTTCACACTACCGACGAACGCCAATTGGCTTTGATTCCGACCGCCGAAGTTCCTGTGACCAACTATCATTCGGACGAGATTTTGGACGCGAAAGATTTGCCGAAACATTTTACTGCTTACACGCCTTGTTTTCGCTCAGAAGCGGGCAGTTACGGGCGTGACACACGCGGATTGATTCGTCAGCATCAGTTTGAAAAAGTTGAATTAGTCAAAATCTGTATGCCAGAAAACTCGGAAGAAGAACACGAAAAACTGACAGCCAATGCCGAAAGAATTCTGCAATTATTAGGTTTGCCGTATCGAACCGTGGTGCTGTCGACCGGCGATATGGGATTTGGCGCAAAGAAAACATATGACATTGAGGTCTGGGTTCCGTCGCAAAATACCTACCGTGAAATTTCAAGCTGTTCAAACTGCGGCGATTTTCAGGCGCGGCGAATGGGCTTACGTTTCAAGCGCGCCGGAAATGCTAAAACCGAATTTGCACATACTTTGAACGGTTCGGGTTTAGCGGTTGGTCGAACCTGGATTGCTGTATTGGAAAATTATCAACAAGCCGACGGCAGCATTTTGATTCCTGAAGTTTTACAACCGTATATGCACGGTTTACAAAAAATTGAAGCAAAATAAAAATGTTCGGTTTCTGTATTGAAACCGAACATTTTATGTTTTATTGCTGATCAGCCATTAAATTTTAGTATTGTCTCAGGTTCAAAATATTTGCTAAAACATTACCTAAAATATTAGCTACACCATTTCTGTATGTTCCATATCGGTAACGGCTGTTAAATCCGTCTTCATAACCGCGTTGGAAACCTTGTTGAAAATAGTAGCGGTATTGGGCTGAATCTACATAACGTTGATAACCGTAATTTCCGCTTCGATAGATGGAATTGCCGTAGTAGTTACCTGGGCGGCGATTCGACCGGTCAAATTGTCCTTCACGGAAACCTTGCTGATAACCTTGTCTGACGGCTTCTCTTAGTAATTCAGCTCCACGGTTGTCGGTGTCGTAATAACGACCGTTTCGATAAACTCTCCATCTATCATTTCTGTTTTGATCCCAACGACGATCATCATCGCGCCTTTCACGTCTTTGATCATCCCTATCCCTTCTGTTTTGTGCGTTAGTAACTTCACTTGTTCCTAGCAACGCTACTAAACCAAGTGCTGATGCTACGATTGTTTTCTTTAAGTTTATGAATCTCATGATGTTTCTCCTTATAATTTCCTTTTTTTTCTTGAAATTCTTTTGAATGTCAAGAAGCGTAAATAAACGCAAAGTTATTGTAAATAACTGTAAAATAATTACTTACAGTCTTTACCTGTAATAGAAGCAAGAGCCGTGCCAGAGGGGTAAATGTAAGGTTTTAATAAGAAGTTAGAGATAAAAATATATAAATGGGCACTATAAGGTATGAAAATATTCCTTATGGGTTAATAGTTAGAAATAGATTTATCAAGTTAAATTTATCCAAAAATTTGTTTTTATTTTAATTTTCAAAACCTTTTCTGCTTGATTTGCGTTTAATTCTTTTAAGTTTTTCCTAAATCAATCAACCTTCAACTTTTTCAGTGAAACATTTAATTTGCTTTTTTGCTTTTTTGGCGTTTTTCAATTCAATTATCGCTCAGGATACTCCGAATAAAATCGTTGTGCCGCCTGAAAAGCGTGTGCCGATTACTATTCCAAAATTTGATTCAGAACCTGTAATTGACGGAAAACTTGATGATGAGATTTGGAAAAAGGCGGCGGTTTTTAAGGATTTTATCCAAATCCAGCCGGGCGACAATATTGCTCCCTCCAAACAAACCATCGGTTATGTTGGCTACGATGAAAAAAATCTTTATGTCGGGATTCACGCTTTTGACGATCCGAATCTGATTCGCGCAACGGTGGCGGAACGTGATGATATTTTTTCGGATGACCGAGTGCGGTTTACGCTTGATACTTTTAATGACCAACGGCGGGCTTATGTGCTTTATTTTAACCCTTTAGGTATTCAGGCAGACTCGATTTTAGTTGACGGAGCGCAAAACGGACCTGATTTCAGTGTGGATATAGTAATGGAATCAAAAGGCGTGATTCTGGAAGACGGTTATTCGGTTGAAGTCAAAGTTCCATTCAAATCTTTGCGTTATACCGCCGGAAAGGGAAAACTCTGGGGATTCAATATCGGGCGGAATATTCCCCGTCTCAATGATGAAAATGATTCGTGGATGCCGATTGCCCGTGACGTTTCTTCTTTGCGCCAAATCGGAAAAATTACCGGATTAAATGAGATCAAAACCGAACGAACGTTGGAAATTGTTCCGAGTCTGACTCTGAGTGAAACAGGCGAAAGAGTCGAGGATACAACGCAGCCTCTCGGCTCACGAATTTTAAATCATCCGATCAAACAAGACCTTGGCGTTTCATTGAAATTTCAAATCACGCCGAATGTGACACTGGATGCGGCAATTAATCCTGATTTTGCCGAAGTCGAAGCCGATGCGCCGGTGGTGCAGGCAAACGAACGTTTCCCGATCTTCTTCCCCGAAAAACGCCCGTTTTTTCTCGAAGGAATTGATTATTTCCGCACGCCTTTGCAGGTCGTCAATACGCGCAATATTGCCGATCCTGACGCGGCGGTCAAATTAACCGGAAAAACGGGACGCAATACGTTTGGATTTTTTTCGGCAATTGACCGTTTTCCTGATACTAAAACCAAAGCCTATGTCGGTGTTTTGCGGCTTAAACGTGATTTTGGCGTGCAATCTAATATTGGTTTGATCGCTACGACCTATCATTTCGGCGCACAAAAGCACAATAATTTATTCGGCGTTGATGCAAAATTTCAGATCAATCCGCAAACTGTTTATGATTTTCAGGTTGTGATGACAAATTCGCATCGAAATTTTTACAATCCGAACATTGATAACACTGAATATCGGGCAGGAAACGGGATTGCATATCAAACAAACTGGGATTATACCGGAAGAAATCGCGGCTATCGCATCGGCATCAGCGGCAGAAGTAAAGATTACCGGGCGGATGTCGGTTTTACACGGCGGGTAAACACACACGGTGTTGCCGGTGGTTTTCGTTTGGGGACTGAGCCGGATTCAAAAAAGACTTTGATTGGTTTAACCACCCGCACCGGATTTGCATATAACGTTGACGGAGACGGCAAGTTGCAAAGTGCCAATGCAAATTTTAATACCGATTGGAGATTCCAACGCGAATTGCATCTAAGTTCCAATACGGTTTATAGCGTCGAAAAAGTTTATGAATACGAGTTTGGAGCGAGGCGAAATGCGAATCAGCAGGGAATCTTTTACGGACAGGATTTTCGCCGTGCAAAGCAGTTCTTTTTTAAATCAGACCTCGAAAAAACTTTCAATAAAAAAATCAGTTTTGATACAGGATTCGGTTTCAAAGTCAATGATTTCGATTTGGATTTTGGAGCCAGCGAACGTTATCCGCGCGTCTCGCCTGCCGCTCTTTTAGGCAGTGACAAACTTGATCCCGGTCACGCCCTTAATTTCTTTTACGATTTTGGGTTGGGATTACAGCCCACTGACCCGTGGAGCATTGAATTAAGTTATGAGCGTGACCGTTTACGCCGTAATGACACAAAGCTAACCGCTTTTGATTCAAATATTTATTCGCTTCGCTCAACTTATCAATTCACCCGTTTTACTTTTGCACGGGTGCGAATGGATTACGAAACAGTTGACGGCACGATCAATTCGCAAATCCTTTTCGGTTGGAGTCCGAATCCGGGAACGGCATTTTATATCGGCTACAACGATAATTCAAATTATCGAGCTTTTAACGAATTCCGTAATCGGTTTGATGAAGGCTTTCGGCGGGATGGGCGCAGGTTTTTTATCCGATTTTCTTATCTTTTCCGCAAAAGCGTCTGATTTTTGTCACTTTTTTATTTGTGCAAATCCCATTTTGATTTAGAATTTTCTTAACAAAAAACTTCAATTATAGAGTGAGTTAAAAACTATGAGCGAAGCTAAGCCATACTATATCAAGTTAGAGAATCAAGAGGAATATCTGTATGTTTTGGTCGGCGGAGAAGAATTATCTGCCGAAATTGCCCAAAATTATTGGAACGAGATCGCTGAAAAATGTGCTGAAACCGGAACTCTGAAAATTCTGATCGAAAAAGATTTTAAGGAAAGCGTTGAACCACCTGAAATGCTCCAAATGGCGAATTACCTTGGCAAAATCCTCCCCAACAGCAAAATCGCCTTTCTGGATCGTTATAAAAATGAATACATCAACGAACTCGGCAAAGTTCTCGCCCGCAATCAGGGCGTTATGATGCGAATCTTTGAAAATGTGGAAGAAGCCGAAAAATGGCTGATCGGCGGCTAATTATATTTTCTTTTTACGAACCATCCGCTAATCAAAGCAAATCCGGCGAAAAGTAATCCTAATCCGATACAGTTTGATGCCTTGCCGGAAACGCTTGAAACTTTTCCTTCTTCAACTGTTAAAATCATATCTTTTTCATCCAGTGACACTTTATTAACGACGACTTTTGCGCCTTTTCCTTCGTCGCTTCTAATTTCGAGTGAAGTTTCGAGCCTGACGAAGCGAATTGAGTAATCGCCGGATTTGTTATTATCTATCGCTTCTTTGATCTTTGGCTCAAGCTCATCCACTCTTGATTTTTTTATCGCTACTAAATACAGAGACTTATCATAATAGCTGCCGCGATATTGAATTCTTCCGCTGCCGAGAGTTTCGCTATAAGGATTGCTGCCACTCAGTTCGATTTTTTTCATTTGAAAAGAATCAGGCACAGTCACGATCATATTCGGACGTGATGGATGCGGCGGATTTGGGTTGGGAACAACATTGAGTTTGTATGAACAAAGATAAAATTGGTAATCATCGCGGCTGACCAAATTTAATTCGATTCTAATTGAGTCAGCAACGGGCGGCGGCGGAATGTCGGCACGCACAATATTTGCCAAAATTAATACCGTTAAAAAGCTGAAAATAATCACTTTACTCATTTATTTTGGTGCTCCTTCTTTTCAAAATCCAACTTGCCAAAATTGTAATTGCAAAAAACAGTAACACAAATCCAAGACAAGTTGCTTCGTTGTTCGGTTTATTTTCTTTCGGACTGATCGGCGGAATATCGGCTAAAACTATGCTGATCGAACTTAAAAGAAATAATAAAGTGAACAAAATTTTCATATCATTTGAACGGAGCAGACAAATTATTTTGCAAGAATGAGGCTTAGAAAGCTAATTAATTTTCGTAGCAGTTCAAAAAGTCCTGATAAAACGGGAAGTAATCTTCGCTTCCGGCAGCTTCGGCGCATTGTTTGGCAACGGCTTCGCATTCATCCAGCCAATTATCCGTTAATTCTTCGTCTAATTGTTTGGAAAAATACTTAACGGCAATCCAGAGAGCGTCAATAAATTTTTCGCTCGATTCGGCGCAACTGAAAATAATCGTGCCTTCATCATCATCGTCTTCGATCCGAACTTCGCCTGTTTTGCGGTCAATAATGATATATTTTTCCTCAAACATTCCGACTTCGTAAGATTCTTCGTCGCCTAAAACTTCATTGGCAAAACCAATGTCGCCGAAATCAACTTCGGAGATGTCATAATTCATTACTAAATTAACCAGCTCATTGTTAAAATTTTCGGCATCATCAAATTTTTCTACATTGATCGGGGGAGTTAAAGTTTTAAGATTCGCAATAAATTCCGGTGCTTTCATAGGTTTATGATTTTTGAGCTTTGATTTTTGAAGTTCGAAAAGTTGATTTTTGACTGAGTTCGTAATTTTTTCTTTAGAAGATAATAACAACGCAAAGCAAATAATTGATTTCACGGAAACTTCAAGAAATCAAAGTTCAAAGGTCTAAGTTCAAATTCTAGTATAACAAATATTCAGCAGTTTCGCGGTCAAAACCTTTGATAACCAATCCTTCGGCAAAAGCTTTTTGGCACTCATTTTTAATTCGTGTTTGTTCTTTAACGGCTTGTCGAAAATCGGTTTTGACCAATTGATTCCAATCTTTCGGAATTGCAATTCTTTGTTTAATTTCGTTCGTTTCAACAAATTTTTCGCCTTTGGCAAGTGCTGCAACTTTTTCGCTTTCCAAATCCCATTCGGCAAATAACCGGTCACTATCCAACCCTAAATTGATGTTCGGATCAGGGTAATCCGTTCCGTAAAAGTTAGGCTCGTAATGTCTGATGATTGCACCCAGTTTTTCCAAATTAAAAAAAGCATTGCGGGCTAGAACCGGCTGATAAGTCCATTTGATGAATCTCACTCCTTTTGCCAAGGCTCGTTCGCGCTGCGCCCATTTTAGTTTTGCGCCGATGCCGTAGCTTTGAAAATCTTTTCTGACGGCGGTCATATGTGAATAAAATGCTCGTTCACCGTGCAAAAAAGCCGGAACACTCAGCACAAAACCGATCAATTCATTTTCAACAAATGCACCAAGTGAAAAGCCGCCGGCGTGTTTAGTCACGATCAAATGGCGGACAGGCGAAATTTCAATATCAGGCAAAGCGAAAACATCGCGCTGGAGCTGAACGCAAGCTGATAAATCTTCAAAAGTTACACATTCGCGGATTTCAATGTTCATTCTTAAATGGTTTTTGAACTTAGACCTTTGATCTTTGATTTTTGAATGTTGATAATCTACCGGAGTTAATTCATTTCGAGCTGAATAGGAAACAATAATTGAATATTGACTGATTCAAAGGTCAAAGGTCAAAAATCAAATCTCCGTTTCTGAATACCAATCTTTTGAAACTTTCTCAATTTGTTTGTTTGCTGTCAAATCCATAATCTCACTTACAAAATTTATTAATCGAACTCTTCCTGCCGGACGATATTTGGCTTCAATTTCTTCGCGCAACTGTTTGATCAGAGACTCGGTATTTTGCCCGATCTTGAAAAGCACGAGCTTTTCGGTGCGGGTGTGTTTGAGCAGCCAAACTGTTTTGCGAATCGAATTTTGTCCGCATTCGCCCCAAAATTTAAAGTCGCGGGTTTCGCTAAAGACAACTAAATCAGGCTTATAGCGCAAATTTACTTTGGTTTCGATCTCAAGGTCAGGATATTCGTCAACGAACATTGCATAACCGAGTGCTTTCATCAAAACGTGTTGATAAGATTCGCCGACCCGCTGCCAAAGTTTTACTTTATTGCCCGCTAAAACAAATTCGTGAAGCATAAAAATCTATCCTAACAATTTTTACTTAACTTTTGCGAAAGAAATTTGATATTATAAATTAGGTCAATTGTTTGACCGCGCCCCTGCTTAATCCCAAAACGAATTGCAAATTTTATAATTCATTCCGCCAATATTCCTGTTTTATGACTGTTCAGAATTCCGAAGAAATCAAAGGAACCTTTCAAGAAAATCCATTTGCGGAACTTTTAACCGAAATTTCCCAAGCCCGTTTAAGCGGCTCAATTCGTCTTGCCCACGTCGAAGAAAAAGTAATTTTTTATTTTAAAAACGGCGAGGTGATTTTTGCTGTTTCAAATCTTCGTCAACATCGTCTTTTTGATTTACTTTTACAGACCGGAAAAATCAGCAAAGAATCTTTGACGGAAATCCCCAATTTTACCAATGATTTAGAGCTTGGACAAACTTTGGTTGAAAGAGAGATTTTAACCAAAGCAGAAGTTGATTGGCTATTTTCCCGGCAGATTGAAGGGATTCTAACCAAGGTTTTGGAGTGGAAAACAGGCGCGTGGAGTTTCAGTCATTTAGCGAGAGCCAAAGAGGGAATTGAATTCAAAATTGAAACAGCCAGAAAACTTTCGGAATATGCGCGAAACCTTTCGGATGAAAGTATCATTAAGCGATTTAGGAGTTTTGAAGAAAGATTTTCTCTTGCCCAAACATATCCGGTTAACTTTAATTTGCTTCCGCAAGAGGCTTTTCTTATGTCACGGATTGACGGATTGGTTCGGATTACTGATATAAGGCTTTCAAGCGGATTGCCGGAAAAGGAAATTCTCAGAAGTTTGTATATTTTGTGGCTGAGCGGTTTTTTGGTTCGTAAAAACTGGAATTCTGCATTTTCAGAAACCAGAATCAGAGAAATGCTGTCGGCGAGACTAACTTTGAAAAAAGAAGCCCTCGAAGCCTCAGCACAAAAAATCGAAGTCAAACTGCCTGCATCTGAAAAAGAAATTCCGGTTCAAAAGCCGACTTTAGATCCAAAACCCGAAGTCAAAAACAATGAAAGCGATCTATTGGAAAAATATCTGAAACAAGTTGAAGAAGCCGAAAGCTATTATGAAATTTTAGGTGTTAAGGTCAAAGCCAATCTTCCTGAAATTAAAGCTGCCTATTTTAATCTTGCCAAACAATATCATCCCGACAAATATCACCAAACCGGCGATGCGGAAACTCAAAAGCGGGTGCAAAACGCTTTTACCGAACTTGCCCGTGCATATGACACTTTGAAAGATGATAAAGCCCGCGAAGTTTATGATTTCAAACTGCGTAAATATCTTGAGTATGTTCAGGATGACAAAGAATCAGGCAGAAAGACCGGTGCATCTCTGGATGAGACTGAAAACGCCCGCTACGAATTTGAAAGAGGCTTTGAATATCTGATGGACGATGACTATGATGAGGCTTTGCCATATTTGACCAGAGCGGCGCAAATGGCACCGAATAACGCACGTTATCGAGCCTACTACGGTAAAGTTTTATCAGGTTACGAATCGGAAAGACACAAAGCTGAAGCTGAACTGCAAGCTGCCATTAAACTTGATCCTGCTACTCCAACTTATCGCATTATGTTGGTTGAGTTCTTCATTGATTATAAACTTATGAAACGGGCTGAAGGCGAACTTCAACGTATTCTTAATGCTTTTCCTGGTAACAAAGAAGCCGAAGCTCTGCTAGCAAGTTTGCGTTAAATTCTTACAGGCATTAAACTTCATTAGCATTTTATTAACCGAGAACATTCTGTTAATCTTTTAGTGTTTATGGAAAGCTTTTCCGCACAGGAAGAAAATTTAGAAGATAGTTTGCTGAAAATTGCAGAATTAACCGATGAATTTGAAGGTTATTCGCACCCACACGCGACCCGAATTGCGGCTTTGGCAGACGCGGTTGCCCAAAAATTCAATCTCGCAACCCATGACAGATTTTCTTTGCGGCAGGCTTCTTTAGTTCACGACATCGGCGAGGTGGTGATGGATCGTGATTATATTAAGAGCAATCGGATTTTGCGCGATGATGAGCGGATTGATATGCAGAGGCATCCTGTTATAGGTGAACAGGAGTCGGCTAAACGAGGATTGAGCCGCGCGGTTCAACTGCTTGTGCGTTGGCATCACGAATGGTGGAACGGAATGGGCTATCCCGATGGGTTGGAAGGAGAACAAATCCCGTTTGCTGCCCGAATTTTGCGATTGGTTGATACTTATTGCGCTTTGACTGATACCAGACCGTTCAATACACCGCTTTCCGAAGCCGAAGCCAGACAATATATTACCGAATGGGCAGGCGTGGAATTTGATCCAAAAGTTGTCAAAGCCTTTTTAGAGTTAGAAAGATTAAGGGAATTGGAATCGTTTTTAGAACGTTAGGTTTTTGGGCTTTGGCTTTTGGTTTTTGCAAGAAATAATCAGCAATCCAAAATTCAAAATTCAAAACTCAAAATCGAAGTATGTTGAACAAATCAACAGTTATACCAACAGGTTGGTTAGCCTTTGAACTCAATGTTTTACGCCGTTTGCAGTTTGAAAAGGCTGCTTTGCCGTTTACCGGCGAAACAAATGTCGGCTCTTATCTAAAACGTTGGGGCGTTCAGGTATTTGCCAATGATGTCCTGAAATGGTCTTGGATCAAATCCATCGCTGATATTCAAAATAACAGCGAAATGCTGACCGAAGAAGACCTGGCGACTATTTTGGAAGATGCCTACGTTCCGCGCTATCGTTTGCAAAATGCTGCGCTTCGTAACTGGTTTAATGAAACCGATTCGTGGTGGTTTGATAATGTCCGGCAAAATATTGAAAAGATTCAATCTCCGATTGCTAAATCTATTGCATTATCTGTTGGAATGGGCGTTGGCGATTACGTTTTGTCTTTTACCGAAGATACACTCGAATTGCGTCAGCCGCTTTCAAATATTTACAAAAGACTTTGCTCAATAAAATCAAAACCTGTCAATAACGGTAAAAATAATACTTGCTCAAATCGAACGATAAAAGAATTTGTGGCAGAAACTTATCCCGATCTGATGTTTTTGCGGCTTCCGCGAGCGCACAATTTGCCGTTGCGAAAATCTCAGGGAACTAAGGCTTGGCGTGAAGAATGGGTAAGATTTGGTGATGATTTTTGGGATCAGATCGAAACCGAACAAACCGGCAAACTCGGAACGCACGTTGAAACCAAATTCCAATATCTGCGTCTGGTCGAAGACATTTTGCAAACTGCTACGCACGTCGAAAATTGGGCAATCGCTCACGTCGAAGACGGTTTTATTTCTACGCAGGATATTGTCGAAACGATCAGTCATGTTCGCCGGGTTGATACCATCTTTACCAAAGATTTTTCCGAACTGACAGGCACTAAAGCCGTTATCATCACTGCTTAATTCAAATCTTTCTCCCAACTTCTTTTCCGCCAAAAAAATATTGCTATCTTATAAGTTTAAGAGTATTTTACTTGCTGATAGCACTTATCACTTTTCCAAATACTTTATCCAAAGGAGATTTCCAATCAATGTTCCCCCGAATTTTAACCATTTGCTTTTTAGTTTTTATTTCAGCCATTTTTATTTCTGCCCAGACTTATCGCGGAAAAATTTTAGGAACTGTTACCGATTCCAACGGCGGAGCAGTTGTTGGATTGACGGTTAAGGTAAAAAATACAGAAACTGGATTAGAACGCACAACTGTAACTGATGGAGAAGGAAATTATTCTTTTGCCGAATTAGCAATCGGTGAATATGAAGTAACTGCGGATGGAGCAGGAAAAGGATTACAAACTTTTAAAGCAACAAAAGTTATGGTTGGAGTTGCGAGCGAAACCCGAACAGATTTTACACTTAACGCCCGAACTTTAGATGAAATCGTAACGGTTGAGATAAATGCCATTCAACCTGATACTACCAGCACCACGCTTGGCGGAGCGATTCAGGCGCGGGCGGTCGAAGATTTACCGATCAACGGTCGCGATTTTACCAAGTTTTTAACGCTGGTGCCGGGGGCGGCGGGCGATCCTTCGGGGGCAACGGATTCTCCGGGTTCGTTTGGTTTATTCAGTTCAAACGGGAATCGCGGACGTTCAAACAATTATTTGCTTGACGGAACGGATATGAACGACGGTTATCGAAATCTTCCGGCGATCAATGAAGCAGGCGTTTTCGGAACGCCGGCGACAATTTTGCCTTTGGAAGCGGTTGAAGAGGTGGCAGTTCTTTCAAATTTTGAAGCGCAATACGGACGCAATTCGGGTTCAGTGGTCAATATCGTGACTAAATCGGGAAAGAATGAATTTCACGGCTCGGTTTTTGAATTTTTCCGTAACAATGCGCTTGATGCACGAAATTTTTTCAATTTCAAACCCGATGCGGAAACGGCTTTTCGCAATAATCAATTCGGCGGATCATTCGGTGGACGCATTGTGCCGAACAAAACATTTTTCTTTGCGGCTTACGAAGGGCAGCGCGAAAGAGTCGGCTTGAATTCAACGGCACGGATTCCTGACCCGCGCGAAATCGCTGCTCTTGGCGGGGCGACAAATCCTGTCATTCAAAGACTTTTAGCTAAAAATCCGTGGGGAACACCGAATCGTCCGCTTCCGTTGTTTGACAGCACCGGTCGCCCGAATCTTTTTGTGACCACCCGCGCCTCGAATGATGTGGACAGCTTTATTGGAAAAATTGACCATTCTATCAACGAAAATAATCAATTGACGGGGCGTTATTTTTACGGCACGAGCGACCAATCTTTTCCATTGGCAATTTTAGGCGGAAATGTCTTGCCGGGTTATAACACCGTTACGCCGACCACGGTTCATCTGATTTCGGCTTCGTATTTGAAGATTTTTTCCGGCACGAAAGTTAATGAAGCGCGTTTCGGTTACAACAATTTTGACGAAGGATTTTTTCCTGAAGATCAAGCGTTTGATCCGCGCAGTATCGGGTTGAATACAGGTGTGTCCAATTCACAAGACTTTGGTTTGCCTTTCATACGCATTCGTAATGATGCCATCGGCAATATTGCTTCGATTGGTGCAACCTTGTCCGTGCCTCGGGCGCGCACGGATGTTAACTGGCATTTTATTGATAATTTTTCGTGGAAAATCGGAAGCCACGATTTGAAAATGGGTTACGAATATCGCCGGACAAGCGTGGATGCTTTCTTTGACGCAGGCTATCGCGGACGGCTTGATTTCGACAGTTTAGCTGATTTTCTGCAAGGAATTTTGAGCGGCGGACGTGCTGCGCGTGGTGATTCAAACCGTTTTACGGTGCAAAATTCACATACTTTTTATTTGCAGGACAATTGGCGTTTTAACAAAAATTTGACGTTTAATGCCGGAGTTCGCTGGGATTATTTCGGCGTAATTCGTGAGAAAAATAATCTGCTGAGTAATTTTGATTTCAAGAAAGGCTTGGTAATGGTCGGCACGAGCGGTTTAGATAAACTTTACAATTCCGATTGGAATAATTTCAGTCCGCGCCTCGGATTTGCGTGGGACATCACCGGCAAAAGCAAAACGGTTCTGCGTGGCGGTTGGGGGTTGTTCTACGATGCCTATTCACAAGATTTTTTCACCGGACAATTGCCTTTCAACACTTTTAATCCAGGCGCGGCGTATAATCCGGTGGGCTCAAAACCGATTTTCTTTTCATTTTCGACAGTTGCTCAAATTCAAAACAATGTTCCGATTTTTACCGATTATCTTGATTCGGATGTGTTTGCGGTTGACCGCAATCTGAGAACGCCGTATATCCAAAATTTCAATCTGAATTTACAACAGGAATTGGCAAAAAATCTGGTCTGGCAAATCGGTTATGTTGGGTCGGTCGGAACAAAACTTTTCCGTTACCGCGACATCAATCAGCCGGTTAATCCAAGAGTTTCGACTGCCAGACCGTTTGACAACGGACCGTTTGCGCCGTCAGGAGGAACATTTTTCTATATCAATTATTTGGAAACGAGTGCAAATTCAAATTATCACGCTCTGCAAACGAGCTTGAATCTGAAAAATGTCAAAGGCTGGACAGCGCAGATAAATTATAATTGGTCGCATTCGATTGATAATGCTTCGGACGGGCAGGATTATGTAGCAAACGCAACCCAACCCGACAATAGTTACCGCACTGATTTTGAACGCGGTAATTCAAACTTTGACATTCGTCAACGCTTTACGGCAACGGTTAGCTATGAGGTTCCGAATTTGTTTGAAAAACACAAATGGATCGGCGATGGATGGCAGCTTAATGCAATTGTAACGCTTCGGACAGGCAGCCCGTTTCATGTTAATTTCTTTGATGATTACAACGGAACAGGAGAATTTTTCCCGCGTCCTGATTTAGTTGGTAATCCATATTCAGGGACAAAAACGCCCGATAGCTTTTTGAATTTGACTGCTTTCAAAGTTCCTTGCACTCTGGATGCGGGAGGTTCATGCCTGCCGGGAACCTATCATTTCGGTAGTTTAGGCAGAAATGCGCTGATCGGTCCGGGCTACAAAAATCTTGATTTTTCAGTTTTCAAAACGACTAGGATTACCGAAAAAGTAAAACTGCAGATGCGGGCAGAAATTTTTAATATTCTCAATCATCCGAATTTTTCATCACCGTTGCTACCGGGATTTTCGGTAGATGCCAGCTACAACGGAATAGATTCGACCGGACGCGGCATTGGATTTTTACCCATTACCGTCACGCCTGATGTCGGTATCGGAAATCCGTTTTTAGGCGGCGGCGGTTCGAGAAATATTCAATTTTCAGCCAGATTATCGTTCTAAATTAACGAAGAAGGATTAAATTATTGCTTATTTTAATCCTTCTCTTTTTTATTAGGGATCAGTCAATTCGCTTCGGCTTCTTCTGCGATTTGGCTGTTTTTCTGAGTTTTTAGGTCAATTCCTTTCGCTCGTAAAAACCAGATAATTCCCGAAGTTCCTGCCAATAAACCCGAAATAACCGTCAGCATTTGCGGAGAAATTCCATAAATTGCAAGACTGGAAAAATAGCTGGAAACTCCGAAAATAGTCATTTCCGCGCCTCTGTCCAGAGTTGAAATTCTGCCGCGAATATAATCCGGCAAACTTCGTTGAAACATCGTTTCCTGAACTGCATATTCAACGCCGATGATTGCCCGCGAAACAAAACAGAAAATTCCCAACAGCAACAAGCTCGGCATCAGTCCGCCGATAGAAAACAGAATTCCGTGAATTATCAAAGTCCAGCCGATAAAAGGAATATGAGCTTTTTTATAGTCGAGATACGCCTCTGCGCGATGGGCAACAATCATTCCTAAACACAGTCCAAGACCGCTGGAAAACCACAACAATCCATTCGCTAAATCAGGATTCCAACCTTCTTTTTCGGCAAAATAAACGCCGCCCATCCGCTCAAAAATAACGTTGATCGCGCCGCCACCGGTTGCCCAAAGAACGTTCATTATCAAAATTGTCAAAGCAAAATGATTTTGGACGGTGTATTGAAAGCCTTCTTTTAACTCGCTGAAAAATGATTCGCGTTCGGTTTTATCGCTCATCCTTTTTGCGGTTTCGTCATCGCGCGTAGCTTCTTCGGGAATCAGCCAGACGGAAAATGCCGAAACTGCAAACGATGCCGCATTGATGATAAAAGCAACTTTATAACCGAAAAATGCCGCCGCAAAACCTCCGAGTGCAGAACCGATTGCCATCAACAAAAATCGGGTTGAAAACATCAGCGCAGTTCCCGCCAACAAGCCGTTTTTGCCCGTCATATTAGGCGTTGCGGCATTTTTTGCGCCATCAAAAAACGCTCCGAAAGTAGAGAGCAAAATAGTTGCCAAATACGCAATCCACAAATTTTCTTCGCTTGTTACTGACAAAAATGCTAATGCCACAAGGACGCGAACCAAATCCGACCAGATCATTACCTGCCGCCGCGAAAATCGGTCAACCAAAGTTCCCGCAATCGGTGAAAAAACTGCAAACGGAATCAGGCGGGCAATAAATAAAATTCCGGCGGCTTCCGGCGAGGCGTGCGAAACCATTCGGACCAAACCTAATCCGGCAATGAAGTTGAACCAATTGCCGAGTTCCGAAACTATCTGACCCCACCACAAATTACGAAAATCGCGGTTGCCGCTTAATAATTGCCAATATGTTAAATTCATAACGATTTTTGATTTTTGATTTTTGATTTTTGATTGGAATTAAAAAGTTGAGCTAAATTTCTTATCCAATCGCAAATCTAAAATCTAAAATCGTAAATTAAGAAAGCCGTCAGGTTTTGAATCCCCAACGGCTTCTAACCTTTCAAAATATTTAAGTTTTCAATCGCCGGTGAAGTTCGGCTTCCGTTTTTCAAAAAATGACTGCACACCTTCGCGGAAATTCGGGGAACTGCCTGATTCGATTTGGCACGCTTCTTCTAAATCAAGCTGGGCGTGTAGATTATTCGAGAAAGTTGCGTTCATCATTCTTTTTATACGTCCAATTACCGCCGTTGGTTGCAGTGAAAGTTTTTTAGCAAATGCGGTTGCTTCAGCTAAAAGGCTTTCGGCGGAAACGACGCGATTTATCATTCCGATTTCAACGGCGCGTTTGGCATCAATTGAATCGCCCGTCATCATCAATTCCGCCGCGATTTTTTCGCCGACAACACGTGGTAAAAAGAAACTTCCGCCGCAGTCTGGCGACAAACCGATTTTGATAAATGCTTCGTTAAAAATTGCGTTTTCATCTGCAAAAACCACATCGCAAGCCAGTGCAAAATTTGTTCCTGCGCCCGCACAAACGCCATTGACCGCCGCCACGAACGGAATTTCCGTTTCACGAATTTTTAGAATCGCACCGTGCATCAATCTCATCGGTTCAATGACCGTTACGCCTTTTTTCTGCATTTCGACCATTCCCATCAAATCTCCGCCCGCTGAAAAAGCGCGTCCTGCACCGGTCAAAACTATGGCGCGGGCTTTGTCCGCAACGGCTTGGTCAATCGCCGAAGCTAAATCTTTGGTCAACTGCACCGAAAACGCATTGAGCGACTCAGGACGGTTAAGTTTAATAGTCGCAATATTTTCGTTTAATTCGTAAATTACTGTTTCTAAATTCATAAAGTCTCAAGTCTCAAGTCTCAAGTCTCAAGTCTCAAACCAAATTGACTTGAGACCTGAAACTAAAAGACTTGAGACTCTAAATTTTAAGCGTGCCGACTCCGTGAACGGCTGGATTGATAACATTCTTTGCAAAGCACTGAGCGTCCGGCTTTGGGCTGAAAAGGGACAGAATCGTGTTTGCCGCAATGGTCACAGACGATTTCAAAGCGGCTCGGCGCATTTTCACCTGTTGCCGCCTTTTTGGAACGGCATTTCGGACATCTCTGCGGCTGCGCGAGATTTCGTTGATAATTAAGCATCTGTTCTTTTTCGTTGTAAAGAAAAATCTCTTTGCATTGAACACACGGAAGTTCAAGGTCTGGCATTGTTTTTATCTCCTCGCAGATGAGAGTGTAACACAAAGCGGGTTAAAAGAGTAAAGAGTAGAAGAAGTGAGGAGTAAGGAATGAGGAGTGAGGAGTGGTTACGTTTCTCCTTACTCCCAACTCCTCACTTTTTACTTCCCAACGGTGGTAAAACCCAAGAATCGGCATTAGTTTGCATTGAAACAAGCATAGAAATTATTTCTTCGTATTCTTTGAATAATTCTCTGCCTGTTTCAGTTTTCATATAGTTGCTGCGGACAGCAAATTCAATCCACGTTTGAGTTTCGGCTGCTTCACCTTCGGCATCATTTAGTTTGCTGATAAAAGCTAAAATATAACGGCGTTTGCGCCACGCTTCGGCGAGATTGGCACAAACCGAACGCGATGAACGCCGAACCTGATCGTTTAAGGAATAGGTTTCTTCTTTGGGAAATAGTTTTGAGAGTTCAAAAATACGCATCGCTGTTTCAAAGGCTTTGCGATAAACTTCCAAATCCTGATGTCTGACAACCATTTTCTTCAGGACAAAAATGCTTTACTCCTTACTCCCAACTCCTTACTCCTTACTTAATTCAGAAACGTGATTGCGAACTGTTTCGCCCAAGGTTTGCAAATTATACCCGCCTTCTAAAACTGAAATAATACGCCCTTCGCAAACTTCATCAGCCCATTGTTTTATCGTTCGCGTCATCTGAACATAATCGGCATCCTGCAACATCAATTGTCCGAGCGGATCGGTCAAATGCGCGTCAAATCCGGCGGAAATCATTATCAAATCAGGCTTAAAGTTCTTGGAAATTTCTTCAAGCGCGGCATTGAACATCCGTTTTTGCTCGCCCGGTTTAGTTTGAGCTTTGACAGGCAAATTTTTTGTGTAACCTAACCCGCGACTAAAGCCGGTTTCGCCTCTTGCACCTGTTCCCGGATACCACGGGTATTGATGCATCGAAAAGAAATAGACGCTCGGATCATCGTAAAAAATTCCCTGCGTGCCGTTGCCGTGATGGACATCCCAATCAATAATTGCCACGCGCTCAATTTCTTTATAACGATTCTGAGCGTAACGGGCAGCAACCGCCACATTATTGAAAAGACAAAAACCCATCGCAGTTTCAGCCGTTGCGTGATGCCCCGGCGGACGCACCGCAACGAAGGCATTATTTGCCTCGCCCGTCATCACCGCATCAACCGCCCGACACGCTCCGCCCGCCGCAAAAAGCGACGCATCAAACGATTGCATCGAAATAACCGTATCGGCATCGAGCCTGTCCAAACCGTTTTCAAAAGCGTTTTCGACTCGTTTAAAATGTTCTTTGGTGTGCGCGGCTTGAATCAAACCTTTGGAAGCCTTTTCGGGAGTAATTTCTTTCAAATTTTCCCAAAGTTTTTCGTCACCTTTGAGTGCATTCATCACAACTTCATAACGCTTCGGCGTTTCGGGATGACCAAAACCTGTATCGTGTTTTTGATAAATCGGATGATGGATAAGTGCTGTTTTCATAATATTTTGGTCTTAGACCTTTGATCTTTGATCTTTGAAGGGAAAGTTGAGATTCTGCAAATAAATCAATCAAAGGTCAAAAATCCAAAATCAAAGATCAAATCAAGATTATCACAGATGCCTTTCGCAATAAAAAATGCTATATTTTCCCAAAAGAATGAATCGAGCGATTGCCAAAACCAAACTCTTCGGCGAAAGTCTGCAAAAGCAGAAAGTTTCGGCGTTTACCTTGAGCGAAAGATTCTACTCGCCTTTTTTCCACACGCCCAAACACGCTCACGAAAACGCTCTTTTTTGTTTGGTTGTAAACGGAAGTTATACAGAGACTTACGGCAATCGAAGTCTGCTCTGTTCGCCTTCAAACTTTCTTTTTCATGCCGGAGATTTTCCCCACGCTGAGCAGTATCACAAAAACGGCGGACACGCTTTTATCATCGAAATTGAGAAGGATTGGCTTAAAAAGATTCGTGAGCAGATAGATTTTCCAAAGTTTTCGGTTGATTTTAAAAATGGGAATCTCCCGCAACTCGGGGCAAAACTTTATCACGAATTTCGCAGGTTTGATTCGCTCTCGCCAATGATAATTGAAGGCGTGATGCTCGAAATTGCCGGAGAAACTGCCCGCCAAACTTTTGAAAAGAAAAACGCTTCACCGCTTTGGCTGAAACGGGTGGAAATTCTTTTGAAAGAAAGATTTAACGAACAAATTTCGTTAGCGGAAATTGCTGAATTCGTTCAAATTCATCCCGTTCATCTCGCCCAAAGTTTCCGCAAATATCGAAACACAACAGTCGGAAATTACCTCCGCGAAATTCGTCTGGAAAACGCCAAAAAAGATTTGCTCGCAACCAAAAAATCTCTTTCCGAAATCGCTCTAAACAACGGATTCTCCGACCAAAGCCATTTTTCGAGACTTTTCAAACAAAAATTCGGCGTGACACCAAGCCAATTTCGGCAATGTATCTAAGTTTCCCTGTAGAACATTTAGAAATTTTTATCCACAGATGCACACAGATTGATACAGATATTTTGAGATTTTTTTTCGCGTTTTTTCGCGGGCAAAATCCTAACCCGATTCAAATTTCCTAATTTCATTCAATAATTTCGTGCAAAATCGAATAGAATCAATCTATGCAAAGGATTCGCGTCATAGATTCACACACCGCAGGCGAGCCGACTCGCGTTGTCATCGCAGGTTTTCCTGATTTAGGAAACGGCACTGTTGCCGAAAGATTAGAAATTTTTAAGGCAAATTATGACCATTTGCGAAACGCGATTGTCAACGAACCACGCGGACATTCGGCGATTGTCGGAGCTTTATTGTGCGAATCCTCAGACAAGACCTGCGATGCTGGAGTGATTTTTTTCAACAACGTCGGATTTTTAAAGATGTGCGGACACGGAACGATTGGTTTAATTAAAACGCTCGAATTTCTGGGCAAAATTTCAGTCGGCAAAACTCGTATCGAAACGCCGGTTGGAATCGTTGAAGCCGATTTGGACGCATATGGATTTGTGACAATTACTAATGTTCCGAGTTATCGCTACGCCAAAAATGTCGAGGTTGAAGTCGAAAATTTCGGCAAAGTTTACGGCGATATTGCTTGGGGTGGGAATTGGTTTTTCTTAATTGAAAATCATCCGTTTGAATTAAAACTGAACAATTTACAGCAATTGACAGACTTTACGGCAAGCGTCCGTAACGCATTAGAAGCAAACAAAATTACTGGGAAAAACGGACAAGAAATTGACCATATCGAAATTTTTTCCAAGTCCGAAAATGCTAACAGTCGAAACTTCGTTTTGTGTCCCGGCATCGAATACGACCGTTCACCATGCGGAACAGGCACAAGTGCCAAGCTCGCTTGTCTTTACGAAGACGGCAAATTAAAGGAAGGCGAAATTTGGAAACAGGAAAGCATCATCGGCAGTCTTTTTGAAGGAAAAGTTCAAATCGCGGATGGCAAAATCATTCCACAAATTCGCGGAACAGCTTTTATTACAGCGGATAATGAATTGATTTTGGATGAAAACGATCCTTTTAGATTTGGGGTAAGTTGATTTCACCGCAGAGACGCGGAGACGCAGAGAAAGAATAATATTGTATTTGTTTGAATAAATTGAGCATTTCTTTTGGAGGTATTATTAAAAATTCCGAACTTCTCAAAAACTCCGCGTCTCCGCGTCTCTGCGGTTTATTTTTCTAATGCAAACTTTCGACATTGCCATCATCGGAGCAGGAATCATCGGTGCGGCGTGTGCGAATCGGCTTGCGTCCGAAGGCTTGAGCGTTGCAATTATTGAATCACATGAGGTTGCGGGCGGAACGACTGCCGCCGGAATGGGGCATATCGTCGTGATGGACGACAACGAAGCCGAATTTGCTCTGACAAATTATTCCCAAAAACTTTGGAATGGATTTGCCGAGAAACTGCCCAAATCAGCCGAATACGAAAATTGCGGAACGATCTGGGTAGCTGCCGACGATGAAGAAATACAGGAAGTTTTTCGCAAGAAAGATTTTTACGAAAAACGCGGTGTTGAAACAGAAGTTTTAGACGAAAAATCTTTGCGTGAAGCCGAACCGAATTTGCGCGAAGGACTTTTAGGCGGATTATTGGTCAAAAACGACAGCGTAGTTTATCAGCCATTTGCAACTAATTTTCTGCTGGAAAGTTCAAACGCCAAAGTTTTTCTCGGCAAAAAAGCGGTAGAGATTAGTGAAAAAGGCGTTCGCTTGGAAGACTCTACTTTTATCGAGTCGAATAAAATAATCATTGCTGCCGGAATTTGGTCAAGCGAATTGTTGCAAGACATCAAAATCCGCAAGAAAAAAGGTCATTTGGTGATTACCGAACGCTATCCGAATTTCGTCAAACATCAGCTTGTCGAACTCGGATATTTGAAATCTGCACACGCCAGCGAAAGTGATTCAGTTGCCTTCAATGTCCAACCGCGAGCGACTGAACAAGTTTTGATCGGCTCATCCAGACAGTTTGATGTAGATGATAAAGCGATTGATTACAATCTTTTACGGCAAATGACGAATCGGGCATTTGAGTATATGCCGAGTTTGAAAAACCTTTCAGCCGTCAGAGTCTGGACAGGTTTTCGTCCTGCTACGCCCGACAATTTGCCTTATATCGGTCAGCATCCAAAACGCGAAAATGTTTATTTGGCGTGCGGACACGAAGGTTTGGGAATTACGACTTCGCTTGGAACGGCAGAAATTTTGACGGACGAAATTATTGGGCGAGAATCGAAAATCGATCGAAAACCGTATTCGCCAAAGAGAATGATTTAGTCACGAACAAACACGAAATTACGCAAAAATTGCATTATTTTTTTCGCGTCATTTCGCGTCATTCGCGGGCAAAAGTAAAAAATGATTGCTCTAACTATTAACAATCAAGAGGTTACAGTTTCCGAAGGAAGCACCGTTGCCACCGCAATTTTTGCGAGTGACGCGGAAAGTTTTCGCCGTTCCGTTTCGGGCGAACCCCGTTTTCCTCTGTGCGGAATGGGAATTTGTTTTGAATGTCGGGTAACAATTAACGGCGTGAAACATCAAAAAAGTTGCCAGATTTTGGCTGAAAATGGGATGCAGATTGAAACGGAATAAAGAAAGAATTTACCACGGAGGCACAGAGAACACGGAGATTTTTTTAGAATCAAATTTAGAAATTTTCAAAAAAACTCTATGCGCTCTGTGTCTCTGTGGTGAGAAGAATGAATAAAAGTGAAACTGAAATTTTAATCATCGGCGGCGGTGCGGCGGGACTTGCGGCGGCAGTTTCGGCTTCGGATAAAAAAGTTTTGGTTGTTGACGATAATCCGCGACTTGGCGGACAAATCTGGCGGGCGGAATTGGGTAAAATCAAATCACCCGAAGCGCGGGAATTAGTTGAAAAGATTGAGCAAAAACAAGTTTCGATTTTGAATAATGCAACAGTTTTTGGGCAAAAAGACGAACAAACTTTGCTTGCTGAAACGCCGAAAGGAACGGTTGAATTGAACTTTGCAAAATTGATTATCGCTACGGGCGCACGCGAAAGATTTTTGCCGTTTCCAAATTGGACTTTGCCAAATATTTTCGGGGCGGGCGGTTTGCAGGCTTTGGTAAAAAATGGATTATCGGTTGAGAATAAAAGAGTTGTAATCGCAGGAACGGGAGCGTTACTTTTGGTTGTTGCTGAATATTTGAAATTTAAAGGCGCAAAAGTTTTGTTGATCGCTGAACAGACATCGCAGGTCAAATTAGCGAAATTCGGCTTTGGTTTGATAACTCATCCGAAAAAAATTGCTCAGGCAATTTCGCTCAAAACCAAACTTTTTGGCGTGAAATATTTAACCGATTGTTACATCAAATCTGCGGAAGGAAAAGGCAAACTTGAAGCCGTAAATTTAACCCGGAACGGCAAAACTTGGAGAGTTGAATGCGATATGTTGGCTTGTGGATTTCATCTTGTGCCGAATGTTGAACTCGCGCAAATGCTTGGCTGCAAAGTTGAAAACGGCTCCGTCAAAGTTGATGAATTTCAACAAACTTCAACTGAAAACATCTTTTGTGCAGGCGAACCGACGGGAATTGGCGGGGTAGAAAAATCTTTGATAGAAGGAAAAATCGCCGGATTTTCAGTCACCGAAAACTTTGAAAAAGCGAAAGCCTTTTTTGCCGAAAGACTGAAAACGCAACGATTTGCAGATGTTTTGAACGAAACTTTTGCGTTGCGTGATGAATTAAAAAATCTTCCTGATGCTCAAACAATCGTCTGCCGTTGCGAAGATGTTCGGTTTGGAGATTTGAAAAATTATGCTTCGTTTCGGGAAGCAAAATTACAAACCCGTTGCGGAATGGGCAGTTGCCAGGGACGCATTTGCGGTGCGGCAACAGAGTTTTTATTTAACTGGAAAAATGATTCGGTCAGACCGCCGATTTTTCCTGTGAAGTTAGAAAATTTATAAGAAATTTGCCCGCGAAATACGCTAAAAACGCGAAAAAGAAAACAAAACTTTTTGGAAAATTGTTTTATTTTTTAGCATGTTTCGTGTGTTTCGCGGGCAACAAAAAGGAGCAAAATCAATGGAATGGAAAGGCGTGATGCCTGCGATCACAACTTGTTTTGATGAAAACTTGAACATTGACCACGAATTTACGGCAAAGCACGTTAAATGGTTGGTCGAAAACGGCTGCACGGGAATTGTCTGCAACGGGAGTTTGGGCGAAGGCGCGACGCTTTCGTTTGAAGAAAAAGTTGCGCTTTGGAAAACTTGTGAAGCAGCGGTTGGCGACCAAGTGCCGATTGTGGCGGCGATTGCCTCGCTTTCAACTGCCGATGCGGTCGCGCAAGCTAAAGCTGCCGAATCCGCAGGTTGCCAAGGTTTGATGGTTTTGCCTCCCTACGTTTATCGCGGAGACTGGCGCGAAATGAAATATCACATCGCCGAAATTCTCAAAGCAACTCCCTTATCGTGTATGCTTTACAATAATCCAGTCGCTTACGGAACGGACTTTTTGCCTGAACAAATTGCGGAATTAGCCGAAGAATTTCCAAACCTTCACGCGGTCAAAGAATCAAGCACAGACGTTCGCCGTGTGACTGCGATTCGCGCTCTGATTGGCGATAAATTATCAATTTTAGTCGGTGTGGACGATGCGATTGTTGAAGGAATTGCGGCGGGTGCAACGGGTTGGATCGCAGGATTGGTCAGTGCTTTTCCGAAAGAATCGGTTGACCTTTTCAACTATGCAATGAACGGGGAATCAGAAAAAGCGTTTGAACTTTATCGTTGGTTTTTGCCGCTTTTACGGCTCGACACCGTGCCAAAATTCGTCCAATTGATTAAACTTGTCCAAGAGAAAATCGGAATGGGAAGTGCCAGAGTCCGTCCGCCGAGAATGGAATTGGTCGGGCAGGAATTGGAAGAAACTTTGGCGATAATCGAAACGGCATTGGCTACAAAGCCTTAAAAATTAGCCACAGAGGACACAGAGAACACGGAGATTTTTAATGCAATTTGATTGGGAAGATGATTTTGAAATGGAAGTAAAAATTGAAAAAAATCAAGTTATACTTTGGGCAAATAAAGAAGGTTTAATCTCACTTGCTAATCATCTTCTTAAATTAAGCACAGATGATTTTCCAAGCGGTTACCATTTTCATCTTGATCAATATAATTCTTTAGAAGACGGTTCGCACGAAATAATCATTGGCAAAAAGTAATCTTCTTTTCTCTGCGTTCTCTGTGTCCTCTGTGGCAAAATAAACTTATGGAAATTACAGGAAAATCAATTATCGGTTTTAGTCGCGGCATCGAAAGCGACACAACATTTACGGCGTTTAATCCGGCAACGGGCGAAGCGGTTGAGCCGAATTTTTACTCGGCGAGTTTGGAGGAATTAAACAAAGCGTGCGAATTAGCTGAAAGTGCCAGAATCGCTTTTGGCAAAGTTTCGGGTAAAGAAAAGGCGAAGTTTTTACGCCAAATTGCGGATAATATCGAGGCTTTGGGCGATGCTTTGATTCAGCGGGCAACGCTCGAAACGGGTTTGCCAAATGCTCGTTTTGTGGGCGAACGTGGACGGACTTGCGCGGGGTTGCGAATGTTTGCCGATTTGGTGGAACGTGGCGATTGGGTTGATGCGCGGCTCGACACGCCGAATCCTGAGCGTCAGCCGATTCCGAAACCTGATGTTCGTTCAATGCTTCGTCCGCTGGGAACGGTGGCGGTTTTTTGTGCGAGCAATTTTCCGTTGGCTTATTCGGTGGCAGGCGGAGATACGGCTTCGGCTCTGGCGGCGGGTTGTCCGGTCATCGTCAACGCGCATTTTGCTCATCCGGGAGTTGCTGAATTGGTTGGGTTGGCGGTATCAGAAGCGGTTAAAACCTGCGGATTGCCGGAAGGAGTTTTCAGTCTGATTTTCTCGAAAGGCTACGAAATCGGACAGGCTTTGGTCAAAAATCCGCACGTTAAAGCAGTTGGTTTTACTGGCTCGCGTGTTGGCGGACGGGCATTGATGGATATTGCGGCGGCTCGTCCCGAACCGATTCCTGTTTACGCAGAAATGAGTTCGGTTAATCCGATCTTTATTTTGCCGTCGGCGATGGAGAAACATTTTGAGACGATTGCAGCAGGTTTACACGCTTCGGTCACGCTCGGAGCAGGGCAGTTTTGCACCAAACCGGGAATTGTTGTTTTGCCGGAAACTGAAGAAACTGAAATATTTACCAGCAAATTTGGCGAGTTGATTGCTTATACTTCCAAGCATCCGCTTTTGACTGAAGGCATCCGCAATAATTTTGAGAAACTAAGTGCGGCGAGAAAAACTAAAATTAGTTCAGCCGAAAATGATTTGCAGGGATTTGATGTCAATGCTTCTGTTTTCCAGACCGATGCCGAAACTTTTCTGGCAGATTCAAGTCTCGAAGCCGAAATTTTTGGACCAACTACGCTTTTGGTTAATTCAAATAAACGGGAAGAATTATTAGAAATCGCCCGAAAAATGGAGGGGCAATTAACCGCGACAATTCACGGAACGCCGGAAGATTTGCTCGAATATGAGGATTTAATTGCGATTTTGGAAACGAAAGTCGGACGACTTATTTTTAACGGTTATCCGACCGGAGTTGAAGTTGGTGATGCGATGGTTCACGGCGGACCATATCCGGCAACTTCCGATTCACGGACAAGCGCAGTGGGGACTCGCGCCATCCGCCGTTTTTGCCGTTTTGTTGCTTTCCAGAATTTCCCGAATGGTGCGTTGCCTGATGAATTGAAAGACGAAAATCCGCTTGGAATTTCACGGTTGATTGATGGCAAATTGACTGAAAAATAAAGTTAATTAATATCAACTCAGGTTAAGAAGCTGATGCCCGCAGAACACGCAGAAAAACGCGGAATATTTAAAACCTAATTGGAAAAACTCAAAAATTTTGGCGCATTAAATTTAATTTCCGCGATTTCCGTGTGCTCCGCGGGCAAATAATTTTTATCTCGGACTCAGGTCAATTACTGACAAGCCACAAAAATCCCTGAAGACCGAAAGCGTTTATCAAGGCTGATATTTGAGCCGAAAGCCACACATTTTCCGGTTCTGGAAATTGCCGGAACGCCGATGCCGAATTCTACGCCGTCAGCACTTTTTTTCGGAGTAATAACCCGTAGATTCGAGCCTTCGACCAAATTTTGCACGACCAGACTTCCGCCAAGATTTGCCGCTTTGGAAGTGAAGACTGTTTTATTTCCATCAAACGTCAACGGGATTTTTTCGCCTTGTCCGACGGGACTGTCGCCATCGCCAAAACTGCCATTGGCGAAGCTCAAAGGCGTAACTCTTCCAGAATCAATCTCAACCCGAAATGCGTCCTGCAAGCCGTTTGTATCGCCCGAAAACATATTTTTGGCGGTCGTCGCAAAGGTTACAAATCTTCCATCGCCCGAAATTGTCGGCGTAATCACACGGCTCGAACTTTCCGTTCCTTGGTCACGATCCATTCCGTCGGAAGTCAGACTGACACGCTTTAATTTTGGGTTGCCGCGTTGCCAAATGTAAATATCCCAGAGCGTATTTTTATCATCGGTGGTTAGCGGAAAATAGTTGTAAAAAGCGATTCGGCTGCCGTCTTCGGAAATTGAAGGACGCGAGCCACCGCCGCCTTTTTGGGTTTTCGGATCGCGGCTGATTAAAGTCACCGTTCCCGTCTGCATATCTTTCAGAAAAAGATTGACCGTCGAATTTCCGTCAACTCCAGAAGTTAAATTGCTGGCGGATGAACTAAAGGCAATAAATCTTCCGTTGCCTGAAATCGCAGGTTCAAAGCATTCGGAATTGGCTTCGATTCCGCCAGGGGCATCGCTGACTGCCGTGACGGTATTCGTATCATAATTCCAAACAAAAACATCACGAACTTTATTATTATCAATCGGGACAAGATTAGTCGCGTAAGATTCAAACGCGACAGATTTTCCGTCTGCTGAAATTGACGGAGCAAAACTATTGCCATCGGCTTCCGCATTGTTCATTCCCTGACTAATAACTCGTGTTTCGCCTGTTTTTCGGTCACGCCAAATTATTTGTCTGTATTTTCCGGTCGAATTGCCGAGTCCGGCGGCGTAAGAAACAAAAGTTACATAACGACCTTCATCTTCCCCGATTCCGCCAATATCGGGCGAATTGCTGTCGTAAAAAGTTCCAAATTTTTTATCATCTGTGCTGCGGCTGACTAAATCGAATTCGACAGAATTTGAAGATGTTGGATTCGGTGTCGGCGTTGGTGTTGGTGTAACTCCAGTTCTGCTGCAATCCGCGATAACGGTTAGCGGAGTGTTCGGCACAATGCCTTCGTGATTGGTCATTTTGCATTGCCGAGGTCCGCTGATTTGAGAAATAGTGTATCTGTCTCCGATTGGAAAGCCGCCTAAATTTGAGTTTGTAAAAGAAATCGGATAAGTATGGGTGCGTCCGTATTCATCGGCAAATTTAAAAGATTCGCCTTGTTCAACACCGCTGATATTCATCTTAAAGATTGAAGTCGGCGGAAAACCGCAATTTACGGACAGTGTCACATCTTGATTAGCAAAAACGCCTTGATTATCAAAAATAGTGCAAGTTCTCGGTCCCGATGTTTGAGAAACTCTGTATGTCTGTCCTGCTTTGAATTTTGTGGCAAAAGAACCTCTTCGATTTGTAAAATCTAAGACGACTCTATCGTTACTGCCAATCAAAAATTCAAAACGGTCGTTTTTTGACAACATACTGTTTCCGTAAATTATCTCAACTTTATATTCAGCAGTTTGTTGCGAATAAACGGCAGAAACTATCAACAAAATCGTTAAAATTATCAAGGACAAATTGTTTTTACGAATCATACTTTGCTCCAATTTTTAAGATAAATTTACTCAGATTCAAACCCCGAAGCCTTCAAAACAAAATCAGGAACTTTTGGCTCATCCGGCAAAATATTTTCTTTTCCTTTATCTAATGCCCAACGATGAAGCCACGAAATTCCGGCTCTTTTGACAAAATTATCGGGTAATTTGTAGGCTTCGTCTTTTAGTGCTTCTTCTAAGGGAACGAATTTATAACCACGATTTTTGAGCATTTTAGCTAATTCACCGAAATAATCTGAGTTGATAAAATTAGCGTGGATGAGCAAGATTTGACTAACTTCACGGTTAAAAAGTTTGACCGATTGGCGTTCCCAATAATCCATTTTGGCTTGCATATAGGGAACATAAGCCTTGCCGATTTGCTTCATCAATTTTTTATCGCCTTTATCAAAAGCATTGTCATAAGCACGGGAAAAAATGTAGTCGCCGTTGTCAATCGTGACAGGTGCAATCGTGTAATTATGATTTTGCAAAAACTCCGCCAAATCTTTTTTTATGTCCAAACCCATTCCTGAATGCAGAAACGGATGGCGGAAATAGCGTATTTGCAGCCTTTTAGTTTGCAAAAGCTCTTTAGTAATGATTTCGCCTTTTAAGATTTCCGCTTCGTATTTTTCCAAAGAATTGGTGTGTAAATCCAAATGTGAAAAAGTATGATTGCCAAGTTCCAAATTTGCATTGAGCCACATTCGCAATAAATCAACCTGCAATTCATCACGTTTCTCATTGATGTAAAGTTTATTTTCGTTGACAAATCCAATCGCGGGAACTTTAAATTTAGTGATGTGCGATAATAATTTTTGAGTGATTTCCTGACGATTTTTTAAATTGTTACGAGTCGAAACGACAGGCAAATCGTCAATCGTAACGGCAATTTGGCGATTTTGAGCAAAGGTGAAAAGTGCAAAGATCAAAATGCAAAATAAACTTAAAATTGTCTTCATTTTTTCACGTCCTTTCGCGTTTTTCGCGGGCAAATCTTACTTGGCAAAAACTTGCGAGAAATCTGCAAAAGCCTTAAATTCCAGCGCATTTCCGCTTGGATCAAGGAAAAACATTGTTGCTTGCTCGCCGACTTCGCCTTTGAAACGGATGTATGGTTCGATGACAAATTTCACGCCTTTGGCTTTTAGTTTTTCGGCAAATTTATTAAATTCATCCATTGTCAAAACAATTCCGAAATGCGGGACAGGAACGTTTTTTGAATCAACTTCGTTGTGATGCACAATTCCTGTGTTATCCGCCAGATGCGCGACGATTTGATGCCCGAAAAGGTTAAAATCAATCCAATGCTCCGAACTTCGACCTTCTTCGCATTCCAGAATTCCGCCGTAAAAATTTCGTGCTTCGTCCAGATTATGGACGGGAAAAGCTAAATGAAATAGATTGTTCATATTATTAATTTTTTAAGATAATTTTATTGGATTTGTTATTTTTTTTTCGGCATCAGCATCTTGGTAGATTGATTCAGCCAGGTTTCATACCAATCAAGAAAACCTGATCTTTCGGAAAAATCGTTAGTTTTACAATATGGATAAATACCAGCCTCACTGCTTCGGTCATCTATCCACATATTTCCATATTCTTTGCCATTAACAACCAAACTCGTAAAAATCCCGCAGCCGAGATTGCAAAGCCTCAAAACTCCGTAATTGTGTTGCGGTTCATTCCATTTCTCATCAATTTCATCTTCATCAAAATCGTCTGCATCCGCATCTTCATTCATCATTATCTGAGGTTCCGTATGCGGAAAAGGCAATGCCGGATTAACCAAATTTTCCTCTTTTGGATAGTCCATATCTGCAAAAAGAGAGTTTTCCAATTTTGCCAGACCATACGCCGGACCTGCGCCGCCATTGCCGATTTGCTGTAGAAAAATTGAATATTCCAAAGGTAATTTAATTTTATGCTTTTCCTCAAAAGTAGAAATCGTTTCTAAGTCCAAAGTTTCATTCAAATCAAATTTGTGCAGTCTGGAACCAAAAGTTTTCAGATTTTTATCAAGATTTTTTAATTTGGAAAATTTTTCTTTTATTCGTAGAATTTGTTCACTCAATTCAATGTCCGTTTGCATATTTTTGATAAAATTAATGTTTATGCTGGAAAATGTCGAAAAATTTATCTCCGGGTTCGCTAAATCTTTACACGAAGAAACTTTTATCAAACTTACTTTAGGCAATTATAAAGGCTCAGATGAACATTTACAAAAAATTCTGGTGCGGTTGGTTGATACCAAAAAAGGGAAAAGGCTTTTCTTTCTCTATCGCTACGACACGCGCGACACGGCGAAAAATTACGATTTTAACGAAGGCATCAAAATTTTGCGTCACACTCTCGGCACAGAATTCATGGCAGGACATCTTTTTACGACCAGTAACGATTTTCAATTAGATATCGGTAAAAAAGGGAAATCACGATTAAATACTGCAAAACCAACATTTAAACTTAAACCGACCACTTCGCACGACCGCGAGAAACGCCGTTTTGTGCAGCAAGATTCGTTTTATTTGCAGGCACTCGGAATCACTACTGATGCAGGTGAAGTTCGAGACAAACAACAGGATAAATGGAAGCAAATTAATAAATTCGTTGAGACTTTGGGCAGATTTTTTGAAAACTCATTATTGGCAAACCGTAAAGAATTGAAAATCGTTGACATGGGTTGTGGCAAAGGTTATTTGACTTTTGCGACCTATGATTATTTCAAAAATATTCTCGGCTTGGACGTCAAAGTAATCGGCGTAGATACTAAATCGGAGCTGGTCGGATTGTGCAACGATATTGCTAAAACGTGTGAATTTAATGGTTTGCAGTTTGTGAACGGGTGGATTGGCGATTATGATTTGCAGGATACCGATATTTTGATTGCCCTTCACGCCTGTAATACGGCAACTGACGATGCAATTTACAAAGGTATCAAAGCCAACGCAGATTTAATTGTGGTCGCGCCGTGCTGTCATCAGGAAATCCGCCCGCAAATCAAATCTCCGGAGATGCTGAGCGGAATTTTGCGGCACGGTGTAATGATGGAAAGGATGGCGGAAACGATTACGGACGGGTTGCGTTCTTTGCTTTTGGAAAAAAGCGGTTATTCAACCAAACTTTTTGAATTTATTGCCACCGAACACACACCGAAAAATAATATGTTGGTCGGCACAAAGTTGGAAAAGAAAAGTGCAGCCGTCGAAACTGCCGCGCAAATCGCTGAAATAAAAGAATTTTACGGAATTAAAGAACAAAGATTGGAAACTTTGCTCAATTCCTAATTTTTGACGAAATATCCTTGTCTCGCCCGCAAACGAAGTTTATTCGGATTAGTCAGATTAACGTTCAATTTGACGTATTTATTTGCCGGAAATTCGGCTTCCGAATAGTATTGCACCAAATATTGGGCTTGTAATTCATTGGCTAACTGCCGGAAAATTTGGGTCAAAGTTGCCTGATTTTGCCGGATATTTACGGCATTTTGATAGTTATCCTTTAAGTTGATCGAAGCAAATTTCGGCAAAAACGCCGTTCCACCGGTTTCGTCCGCGAATTTCTGCAAATTGCTTTGTCCAAATTCGCTCATTTTGTTTAACTGATACGATCCGCCGCCCGGATTTATCGAATAAAAAACCGAATCAGCAAGCTGGATGCTTTGCAAAACTTTATTTTGCTCTTTCACTTTTGCTTCATCCCGGGCTTTAACTCGAATGCTTCGCAGCTCATCATTGCTGAGATTATTCTGCATAATTTTACTCTCAGCATCCCAAATTGCTTTAATTACTCCGGCACTGTTCGTATCGTCACCATCAGAAATTGCAACTAATACTTTACGTCTTCCTTGCGGGGAATTTTTTTGTAAATAATTAGCCGCAAAGCGAACCGAATCATAAAAAGCAGTTTGTTCTTTAGTTGGTCTGATGTTTTTAATTGAAATCTGAGACGTTTCTGCCGAATCACGGGCTTGGATCAGCACCGGTTTTTCACCAATGGTAAAAATTGTCGCGCGATCTTCGGGGCGCATTACCTCTTTTAGAAATTGCGAAGCCGTATCCAGTTCAAATTGGAACATTGCATCCGTGCTGGCGGAAACATCGAAAAGCAGTGCAATTTCCAGCGGAACTTTTTCAGCATCACTAACTTCGGCAATTTCCTGTGGTTTATTTTCTTCGGAAATCTGAAAATCTTGTTTTTTCAAACCCAAAACGGGTTGTCCATTTACGTCGGTAACTGACACTGGAACAATAACTAAACGCGATTCGACTTTAATGACTTCATCATCATTAACCGGAGTCGGACTGGGAGTTGGTTTTGGCGTTTGGGCAAAACTTGGTAAGGCAAAAGTAAAAAGTAAAAAGGCAAAAGTTAGAAATTTTTCAGAATTCAAATTTTTCATAATTATAAGTTTTGCAAAATCAGATTGAACAAAATCCACATTCTACATTCTCCAATCCAAAATCAAAAGACCGCATTTGACACAAAATCTGATGCGGTCTTTTTTTCAAAAGTTGTTAAGTTTGTTAGTTATTGATTTGGATTGTTGCGAACTTCAACATTTTGGTTTAATCCACGGCTCGCCAAAATCTTCACTTCAACGCGACGATTTTGTTCACGACCTTCTTTAGTAGTATTGTCTGCAACCGGTTGGAGTGCACCGAAACCATATGATGTGCTGATTCTGCGAAGCGGAATATTGTGTGTTTCAACTAAATAATCAATTACGGCTTGAGCGCGTTTTTGACTTAGAACTTTGTTCTTTTGAGCATCACCCTCAGCCGAAGCAAATCCGGTAATTTCAACCATATAACCTTTCATTGTTAAAGCTGTTTGAGCTACCTGATCAAGTTTAGCTTTTCCTTCAGGTAATAAAACCGAGCTTCCGACTTTGAAATTAACAGTTTCAGTTGATTGAACAACATAATCATCAATCGCTCCAATTCTTTGATTGGTAGCATTAACACCGGCAATTGCGGCATCTGCCGAATCCTGAGCTGCTTTTGCACCGCCGCGAGCAGCATTTGAAACAGCCATCAATTCGTCAATTTGTCCTGAAACACGTTGAGCATTTTGCTCAGCTTGACTTAATCTTTCTTCTGCCGGAGCCACACGGCTATCAATTGATTGTGCGGTTTTAAAATCATCTTTGGTAAAACGCACCTGCTTAGCAACTAAATTACCTGCCCCATCGCCCGTTCCTTCGACTTCAAGGTTCAATCCGCGCACAAGCTGACTTGATGCGACATTATCGCCACCACCGAAAAATCCTCCTTTGGTTTTGATGCTGGTAGCAGAAGTTAAGGAAACATTGGTATCAACCCCAGTTGCGTCACGCACAACAAGTTTGTCTGTGTCTTTGGAAATAATAACGCCTTTCAGTTTCATTTTTTGACCAACGGCAACCGTTCTGGTTTGGGTATTGGATTGAGCAAAAACGCTCATCATTCCAAGAGACAAAACAAATAAAATCACTGACAATTTCTTTAGCATAACTTTTTTACTCCTTGAAAAATAATCGAAATTCAAACGTTTGACGTTGAAAGTTTAAATTTGGGTTGTCAAAAAAATAAACAAACGCCAAAAAAATGAGGACAATAACTGTAAAAAACAGCTAAGGTTTCATTTTACAAAATTTAGCGGGATAAAAACAAACTAATTTTTTCTTTGAAATTTTATTTTTTCTTTGCATTATCGTCCGGTGCAGTATAAAAAGGACGATGCTGAACTACAAACTCCTTATCATCGGGAACTCCGTCACCATTGACATCAACTTTTACTTCCAATTTATATTTTTTCCCATCGTGCGGTTTAATTCCGCTGTCATAGCCTAAACTATATTGATTACGCAACAGTGCATTGATGTTATTAAGAATCCCCGGGATTTCTCCTTCAAAAGTCATCGCATAATGCGCTCCGCCGGACTCTTTTGCCAGCGTATTCATCGTATTTTGAGCTTGTAAAAAGGTTAATCTGCCTGGAAATCCGCTAATTGAATCAGTTGCATCTAAATACGGCTCATACATTTTATAAAAAAGATTGCCGGTGCTGATGATATAAATCGGAATTCCCGCATTTTGAACGATTTTGCGGCATTGGTCATAGTTGATTTTGCTGAAAGTATCAATGCCCGAAGCCACTAAAATTAGGGCACGACGTTTGGCTTGAACTGAAACCATTCCACTATATTCGGCGGTTTCCTCTTTTGAATTTTCCAAAACTACCGAATCTCCGCGACCGCCGACCAACGCGAATTTAATTGCATCAAAAAGGTTATTTTCCCGAAAAGCAGGATTATTTCTCAAAAGTAAATTGACAGTTTGATTCAACCGATTCGGATCGTTGGTAAAGTCTGTAATTGGAGTCGGGCGAATATCAAAAGCAATGATTGAAGCATAATCATCAGGAGCTTTGATAAATTTTGAAAGGAAATACGCAACCGGACGGATTACCTCAAGTTTTCCGGCTTCTTGTCCACGGCTTGCCAAAGTTCCGAAAACCTCCGACCATTTGCTGTATTCAACTACCAAAGTTACTGTGATCGGAGCTTCGGGCGTAGAAAAATTGCTTATATCCTGCTTGACTCCGTTTTCAAAAACCGAAAAGTTTTCTTTCTTTAATCCAGTAATGATCTGACCTGTTTTTTTATTAAGAACGACCGCATCAACATTGACGAGGCTGGTATCAATTTTCAGAACTTCGTTATCTACGACCGCGTTTTTCTCTTCTTCTCTCTGCTTTTTCTCTTCAGCTTCTTTTTTCAGTTGCTCTTCGGTTTTTGGAACCGGACGCTGATTTTTTTTGCCGTCGCCTTGCGGCGCATCAGGTCTTTGCGGACGCGATTGAGCAAAAGCATTAACTTCCAACCCTGTCAATAAAAAGACAGAGAGAAAAATAATGCTTGCCAAACGATAAAAATTGATTGATTGCATAGCTATTTCCTTCGGGAACATTAATTCTTTAGATTCAAATTTTCGTTCTTTGGTTGGAATAATGCAAATGTTTTTGAAAGTAAAAAGTAAAAAGTAAAAAGGCAAAATCAAGAAGGTTAGCTAATCTGTTGAAAAAGTGACATTTACGTCAACAAAAAAACAGAAAAGTTTTCCTTTTTACCTTTTGCCTTTTACCTTTATAGCTAATTTCCGTTGTTTGTCATTGGATCAATTTCGACAATTACATCAAATGAGCCGGAATTATCATCCAAATAACCTTCATTAACTCCTAAAAATAAAGCACCGTCCCGGTTTGCGACAAATTCATATGAACCGCCGATGAAAATAAAATCATTATTATCATCACCGATAACAGCAATTAAACCGCCGGTCGGTTTACTTTTAATTAATTTGTCGTTGTCGGGAAGCGAAGATACGCCGGAAGGAGTTGAGTAACGTCCATTCCCAAGCGAAATTCGTCCGGTTCCGCTGATACGGATGCGTTGACCTTTTTTGACTACCCAACCTGTGTTTGTCCAACCGTTTGAAGTGTTATCCGCTAAAACTTTAGCCGTTAGAGTTGGTCCTTGGGCATTGGATTTAGCCGGAGTTGAAACCGGAATTGTTTGCGGCGTAGGCGATTTCTCAGGCTGAGTCGTAGTGTTGCCGCCGACAATTTTTACATTATTATTAGGCGTTGGAGTGCTGACAGGCGTTGGCATCGGAGTCGGAGTCGGACGCGGTTGGGTTGTCGTTGAAGTCGAATTGTTGGGCGGATTATTTATTTTGGTGGTGTTGGTCATCGCATTGGCAGCAGAATCGAATTCAATTGTTTCGATCTCATCGGCGTAAAAAGTCATTTGACGCTGACGGGTGCCTTCACCGATCAAAATAATAAATTGTCCGTCACGAAAACCAATTACACGACCTTTGACAAGGCTGCCGTCTTTTAACCGAACCGTATCGGCAAAAGTCCACAGACAAAGGCTTAAAATCATTACTAAAGAAAAACAGACACGCAGAAATTTGGACTTAAATAACATATCTCCTCCGGGACGGAATTTTTTCGGGAAAGTTCAAAAGTGGCTTCGCAAGCGATTTTGCGAATGGAGTTTCACCAGCAAGATAGCATAAAAAGCCGCAAAATAGATGAAAAAAAAACTTTTGGGGTTGCAGTAATTTGCAAAACGCAAATTTGAATTTTGATTATACACAAAAAAGTTAAAGTTGTGAATTAAGAAATGGAATTTATTTTAATGAAAACACAAGTATTTGAAGAAAAAAGTATCTGTAATTGTCACAAACCTGTAATTCCGCCTAAAATAAAATCAAGCGGAGAACATAATGACTGAGACCAAAAACCTTTGGGGCGGACGTTTTACCGAAAGCCCTGACCAAACTTTTGCCGAATTTAACAATTCGTTCAAATTTGATAAGAGACTTTTTACGGCTGATATTCGGGCAAGCATCGCCCATTGCGAAGGCATTTTTCAAGCCGGAATTTTAACCAGACCCGAAGCCGAACGCATTAAAAACGGATTATGGACAATCCTCAAACGTTCCGATTTTGACAAAGATTATTTCAATGACTCGACGGTTGAAGATGTGCATTCATTCATCGAATCACGTTTGGTTCAATTGGTCGGAGATGTCGGCAAAAAACTGCACACGGGCAGAAGCCGCAACGATCAGGTCGCAACTGCTTTTCGACTTTGGCTGCGGGACGAAATCGTTGAAATACAACAAATTACACGGGAACTGCAAAAATCTTTAGTAGAGGCGGCAAATCGTCAAAAAGACGCAGTTTTGCCCGGCTACACGCATTTACAAAGGGCGCAGCCGGTGATGTGGGCGCATTGGTGTTTGGCTTATTTTGAAATGTTGGCGCGTGACCGTGAGCGTTTGGATGAAGTTTGGCGGCGGGTCAATGTGCTTCCGCTCGGTTCGGCGGCGTTGGCGGGAACTTCGTTTGAAATTGACCGTGAAACTGTTGCCCGTGAAATCGGATTTGAAGGGGTTACATCAAACAGTTTGGATGCGGTTTCCGACCGCGATTTTGCAATTGAATTTGTCGGAGCGTGTGCGCTGATTATGGTTCATCTTTCGCGTTTTGCCGAAGATTTGATTCTTTATGCCTCAAGCGAATTTCAGTTTATTGAGCTCAGCGATGCAGTTTCAACGGGTTCGAGCCTGATGCCGCAAAAGAAAAATCCTGATGCGCTGGAATTGATTCGCGGAAAAGCCGGACGGGTTTTTGGACATCAAACCTCGTTGCTTTCGATGATGAAAGGTTTGCCGTTGGCTTATAACAAAGATATGCAGGAGGATAAAGAAGCGGTTTTTGATACAGTTGATACGGTCAAAATTTCTTTGAAAGTTGCTGCAATTGTCCTCAAAAACTTGGGTTTGCGCGAAGATAAAACCCGCGAAGCTGCTACCAAAGGTTATTTAAATGCAACCGAATTAGCTGATTATCTTGTTCAAAGAGGCGTTCCTTTCCGCACTGCGCACGATGTTGTAGGGAAAACCGTTTTATATTCGATTTCAGTCGGCAAAGAGTTGAACGAACTAGCTTTAACTGATTTTCAAAAGTTTTCGTCCGAGATTGAAAATGATGTTTTTGAGGCGTTGAGTCTGGAAAAAACTTTGGGCAGTAAAAATCAAATCGGCGGAACTTCGCCTGAAAGAGTTTTTGAAGCATTGGAAGAAGCACAGCGAAGTTTGGAAATTGAAAACTAGAAAGATAATTTTCAACGCAAAGAGTTAAGTAAAAAGTTAAAAGGAAAAAGGCAAAATAAAAATCATTTTTAAAAAACTTTGCGCCTTTCACCCTTTGCGTCTTTGCGTTAAAGAACAAAATGCACAAATTCACCCGAAATTTATTGACCAAGTGGCGCAAACTTGAACTACCGTTTTCGGATAAAACGATTATTGTTGCAGTTTCGGGCGGGGCGGATTCGGTGAGCTTGGCATTAGCTTTAAAGGAATTAAAAGAACGAAAAAAACTCAATTTAAATTTTATAATTGCCCATTTTAATCACGATTTACGCGGCGTTGAAAGCGACAAAGACGCTGAATTCGTCAAAGATTTAGCCGAAAAATTAAAATTTGTTTGTGAAATCCAAAACTCAAAATCAAAAATCAAAGATCAAAAAGGTAATTTAGAGGAAAATGCCCGTAACGCCCGCTACGAATTTCTTTTAGAAATTGCCGAAAAATATCAAGCTTTTGCAGTTTTAACCGCTCATACTCAAAACGATCAAGCTGAAACTTTTTTGCTCAATTTGATTCGCGGCAGCGGATTGGATGGGCTGGCAGGTATTTGCCCTGCAAGAAGGCAAAAAGTAAAAGGAAAAAGACAAAATGGAGAAATTTTGCTGATACGTCCTTTAATAAATTGGGCAAAGCGCGAAGATACGGAAAATTTTTGCCGTGAACATCAAATAAATTTTCGTCAGGATGCGATGAATGATGATTTGAAATTTTCCCGCGTGCGGGTGCGAAAAGAAATTATTCCGCTGCTCAAAAACTTTAATCCTAAAATTGTAGAAACTCTTGCCAATACTGCCGATCTGTTGCGCGAAGATGTGGAAGAATTACAACGAAATACACCGATTTTTACAGGTAAATTATCGCAAAACGAATTAAAGCAAATATCTAAATCAAGACGTTTGCGGGTGTTGAGAAATTGGCTTGAAAGTCATCGAGGAAACTTGCGGCAACTTGATTTGAAACATCTTGAAGCCATTGAGCGTTTAATTTTTAGTCCGAAAAGCGGCAGGGAAATTGAGCTGCCGAATGGTGAAAAAGTAATAAAAAAGGACGGAAACCTCGTTTTTGAAAAAACAAGGGTTGAAAAAAGCAGTTCGGACAACTAGAATCAAAGTAAGCGATTTATCGCTTTTGTAACATCAAAGGTGTTTGAACAACGATTATTGATAAATTTTCATCTTAAGCAAAGACGATAATTATTTTATACATCGTTAGTTTTTATAGTTAAGTAGTGTTGGAGGCTATAAGTTGAGTTCTAAAGCAAAACAAATTTTATTGTGGTTGATGATTATCTCAAGTGCGTTGCTGTTCGTATATTTCATTCAGCGCACTCAGGGTAAAAGTCCGGCAGAATTGACGGTTGACAAAGCAATCACGCAAATAAAAAACAAAGAGATTCAAGAAGTTTATTCAAAACCTTCACAGGTCGAACTGCTTGATAAAAGCAATAACAAATTTTACGTCAATGTTGGCAGCGATGTCGCTCACGAAGCGATTTATAAAGCAGTTGATGAGGTCAATGCCGCTGCTCCGAGCAGTATCAAATACACAGAAGAACCCGCCTCAAGCGGATACTTTTGGCTTTTGTTGATCAATGCTCTGCCGTTTTTGTTATTGGTCGGTATTCTGGTCTTTACTTTGCGTCAAATGCAAGCCGGTGGAAACAAGGCACTTAGCTTCGGAAAATCGCGTGCGAAATTGCTGAATAATCAGCAAAAACGCATTACCTTTAAAGATGTTGCAGGAGTTGAAGAAGCTAAAGAAGAATTACAGGAAATCATCGAATTTCTGAAAGATCCGCAAAAGTTCCAAAAACTTGGCGGACGTATTCCGAAAGGCGTTTTAATGGTTGGACCTCCGGGAACAGGTAAAACCCTTTTGGCAAAAGCTGTTGCCGGTGAAGCCAACGTGCCGTTTTTCTCGATTTCAGGTTCTGATTTCGTGGAAATGTTCGTCGGCGTTGGTGCATCACGTGTGCGCGACCTTTTTGAACAAGGCAAGAAAAATGCGCCTTGTATCATTTTCATTGACGAAATTGATGCAGTCGGAAGACATCGCGGTGCAGGATTAGGCGGCGGACACGATGAACGTGAACAAACATTGAACCAATTATTGGTTGAAATGGACGGATTTGAATCGAACGACGGAGTTATTTTGATGGCTTCGACCAACCGCCCTGATGTTCTTGATCCAGCGTTGTTGCGTCCGGGACGTTTTGACCGTCGCGTCGTGGTCGGCAGACCTGATATTCGCGGACGCGAAGGAATTTTGAAAGTTCATACCCGCAAAATTCCGCTTGACGAAGGCGTTGATGTCAGCGTCATTGCTCGTGGAACTCCGGGATTTACCGGTGCGGATTTGGCAAATTTGGTCAACGAAGCTGCTTTGAACGCCGCTCGCTACAACAAAAAAGTTGTCACAATGGCAGATTTTGAACTTGCCAAAGACAAAGTTTTGATGGGTGCAGAACGCCGTTCAATGGTGATTTCGGATGCTGAAAAGAAAATTACGGCATATCACGAAGCCGGACACACTTTGGTCGGTCTGAAAGTTCCATCGGCTGATCCGGTTCACAAAGTGACGATCATTCCGCGCGGAATGGCTCTCGGAGTGACGCAATCTTTGCCGGAAGGCGATAAACACAGCTATACCAAAGAGTATTTGCTGGGACAAATCGCAATGTTGATGGGTGGACGGATTGCCGAAGATATTTTCTTAGGTTCGGATAAAATTACGACCGGCGCATCAAACGATATTGAACGTGCAACTGAACTTGCCCGGTCTATTGTTTGCGAATACGGAATGTCCGAATTAGGTCCGCTAACCTTTGGTAAAAAAGACGAGCAGATCTTTTTAGGACGCGAGATAAACCAGCATCGTGATTATTCGGAAGATACGGCGATTAAAATTGACCAACAAGTTAAGAAAATCGTTTCCGAACAATATGATCGGGCGGCTAAACTCATTACCGATAACAAAGATGCAATGATTCGTTTAGCTGAAGCGTTATTAGAATACGAAACGCTTGATGCTATTCAAATCCGTCGGGTTGTTGCCGGATTGACAGTTGATGATGGCGGAAGTCCGACTACTTCAAACGAAGGCGGAACCCCGCAAGCAACAGATGAAAGTTCGGCTAATCCGTTCAAAAAACCTATTCTGCCGCCAATTACGCCACCGGCTACGGCTTAGCAGAAGTAAAAAGTAAAAAGTAAAAAGGCAAAAGTGAGGTTAGACTTTACTTTTGCTTTTTTTATTTTTAGCGTTGATTTATGAAATTTTGGCAAACTTCTAAACGGCAAATTTCTCTTGAAAAAACTTTAGTGATGGCTATTTTGAACGTGACACCCGATTCATTTTCGGACGGCGGAAGGTTTAATTCAATTGATTCAGCCCTAAAACAGACCGAAAAACTTATTTCCGAAGGTGCAGATATTTTGGACATTGGCGGAGAATCTACCCGCCCGAACTCTGCCGGAGTTTCCATCGAAGAAGAAAAACGAAGAGTTGTGCCGATTATTGAAGCCATCACGAAACGATTTGAAATTCCAATTTCGATTGATACGAGCAAAAGCAAAGTTGCCGAAGCTGCAGTCAATGGCGGAGCAGAAATAATTAACGATGTTTCAGGACTAAGGTTTGACGAAAAGATTGGTAAAGTTGCGGTTAAATATAAAACAGGATTAGTTTTAATGCACTTGCGCGGTGAGTTTGAAACGATGCATACGCAAGAGCCTGTGGCAGAGATTTTAAGTGAAGTATCAAACGGTTTTTGTTGGAGTATTGAAAAAGCCAAAAGTTTTGGTGTGACAGACAATCAGATTTCGCTTGATATTGGCATTGGTTTCAGTAAAACTTTCGAGCAAAATTTGGAGTTGTTGGCAAAGTTAGATAAACTCATTGAAAACTTTCCAAATTATCCGATGCTAATTGGAACTTCGCGTAAATCTTTTATCGGAAAGATTTTAAATGAGCCGAACGCCGAAAAAAGATTATCAGGCGGTCTTTCGAGCATCGCCATTGCGGTTTTTAACGGTGCAAAAATTATTCGGGTTCACGATGTCAAAGAATCGGTTGATGCAATTAGGGTAGCAGAAGCCATAAAAAATTGGAGTGATTAGAATGAATAGAAAAAGTCCATTGAGTTTGATTATCATTTTAATATTCTGTGTGGTGATTAAAGCAGATATTGCTCCCGATTCGGGATATTCACAGGTCAGTGCCGATCTAATAATTTCTACTACCCAAGATTTGTCCAATTACCGGTTTTTCCTTGAGTTTTCCGGAGACTGCAACGAAATAAAAATAAAAAACAATGATACAACGACAATCCCTCCACAGGGCGGCGGAGTCAGATACAGTAGCGGAACTTTACTTGCAGTTCCTAAAAAAAGCCTCAAAGATTTTGCTGATGAACTGACCTTTGCACAACAAACCCGATTAGCTGATTTGATCAGAGAAAATAAAATTGAAGGAGTGATTAAGTTAATAGACCATTCATTTAACAGAGTTGTTAAAGATGGCGAAAACTGGACAAATTTAACTTATCGACTCGAAAAAGAAGAAACTACGCTCAAAGCAGTTAAGGAAAGAGAAATCCTCTCCACGGCACCTAATATTGAATCCAGAATATTACTTTACAAAATTATAAGCTATGGACTAATTGGCGGAGTTTTAGTCGCCCTAGGAGTTATTGGCGGAGGAATTTATTTATTTCGCAAACGTCGTCAAAAAAGATAAGATAATTCGATTGAATTTGGAGCAGAAACAATGGTTAAAAATTGGTCAGTTTTTTTATTGACACTATTTCTTTTTACTGTTGTCAGGGCGGATATTGCGCCTCCCGACGGTTATAAAAAGGTTTCGACAAATTTGAACATCGAAACCAAAGAAGATTTGACCGATTATCGTTTTTTTCTTGATTTTTACGGTGATGTGCGGGAAGTCGAAATAAAAAAGGGTGCAAACTCAATTTCTTCGATGGGCGGCGCAAGATACAGCAGCGGAACACTTTGGGCAGTTCCCAAAAAGAGTTTGAAAGACGAAACCAAAGAGCAAATTAGTCAAGCGTTGCAAGGAAATAAATTGTCCGGCGCAATTAAATTAACTCAATATCAATTTTCTCAAACTGTTAGTGACTCTGAGGCGGATAAAATTCAAAGTTCCTCGTATTTGCTTGAACGTGATGCCGAAAAAGGTCTTAAATTAACACTTCAAAATGTTCCTAAAAAATCAGGTAGACATGGAGAAGGCATAGATTTTACGGTCTATAGTGTTACAAAAAGTATAACTCCCTTGGGTTATATTGTTTTAATTGGAACTCCGTTGGCTCTAATCATTTTGGGCATTTGGCTTTTTAGAAAAAGAGGGCGAAAATTAGATTAGCAGTTATGAAAAGCATTAAATTCATCGCAATAATTTTAGTTTTGATTTGGGTTTCGGGCTTTACCGAATGTTATAAGCCTGTCACAAATTCGGGCTTGCCAAAAGACATCAAAATCGTTGCTGTCCCGACCTTTCAATTTGAAGCCAAAGGTTTGCGCTATAAAGTTGATTCACGTTTTACCGAAGCAGTGATGAAAGAAATCATCAAACGCGGACACGGATTAAAAGTCCAAAGCGGACGCGGTGGTGCGGATGCAGTAATCGAAGGAAACATTCGTGATTTTAATTTTTCCGGTGTTTTGCTCGACAAAGATGGTCGCGCCCGCGTCTATGAAGTAACTATCGTTGGTGCGGTTACGATCCGTGATTTACACGCAAATAAAGTAATTTACGATAATCAAAACTTCGTTTTCCGTGATTCGTTTGAATTTTCCAATGATCCGCGCTCATTTTTTAACGAAGAAGATCCCGCAGTTGAAAGAATGGCACGAGCTTTTGCCGAATCGGTTGTTTCTGCGATGATTAACGGATTGGGTGTTAAAGATAGGAAAACCAAGTAAAAAGTAAAAAGTAAAAAGGCAAAAGTAAAAATTTTATAGAATCCAAAATCTGATGGAAATTCTAACCCGCGAAGATTTACGTAATCAATTGAGGAAAGGTGAAATAAAACCTCTTTATCTGCTTTTTGGAGCGGAAAAGTATTTGCGTGATGTCGCTGCTAAAACTATTGCCGATAGGGCTTTGCAGGATTCTCAGTTGCGGGAATTCAATGATATTGAGTTCAGCCTGAGCGAAACGGATTTTATTCATGCGATTTCTTCGGCTGAACAATTGCCGATGCTTTCGACGCGCCGCGTGGTCAAAATAGTTGACGTTAAGATCGGTGCAGCTGCCAACAAAGATACGCTCAAGGAAGATTACGAAGATGCTCTAAACAGATATTTGCAGCGTCCGGTAGAAAGTTCGGTTGTCATTTTTGTAGCCGATGAAATTGATAAACGCCGCAAAATCTCGCGGCTTTTGCTCGAAAATTGTGTTTCGGTTGAGTTTTCAAATCTTTCCGATTTTGAATTGTTAGGTTGGGCAAAAAATAAATTAAAGGAATTAAATACTCATGCAGATGACCAAATCGTCCGAGAAATTGTTAATTTAGTCGGAAATAATGTTTTGAAACTCACCAACGAAATTGAAAAATTAGCCACAGCTGCTTTGCCCGATTCGATCATTACACATGCATTGGTCGAAAAGTTGGTGCCGAATTCACGCGAAATTTCAAATTTTGATTTGACCGATCATCTTTTGAATAAAAATCGAAGTCGTGCTTTACAGGTTCTGAAAAAAATCCTGGATGATGGCGCAGAACCTTTAATGCTGCTTGGATTGATTGCCCGTAATTTTCATCAGCTTTTTTTAGCTAAAGAACTGATGCGGCAGGGCGTTGACAGAAAAGAAGTTGCGCGGGTAATTGGGCTGCCGTTCCATAAACAGGAAGATTTTCTGGCAACTGCGCGTCGTGCTGACGGAGATGAACTTTCCAGAAGTTTGCAAAGAATTGCCAAAAGCGATCTAGCCATCAAAACCTCAAAAGCTACTCCGCGAATGCAAATAGAAATGCTCATAGTTGAATTAACTGCCTAAACAAAAAAGGTAAGAACAATTTTACTTGCTCTTACCTTTTTTTTACATTAAAGGAGAAAAACTATGAGTGAGAATCTTTTATAAAGCGTTGACGTGTGCGCTTAGGCGCGATTTGTAACGAGCCGCTGTATTTTTATGTAAAAGTCCTTTGTTGACTGCTTTGTCAATTACTGAAACGGTTGAGCTTAAAAGTTCTTGACTTAAGGCTTTGTCTCCGGCAGTAAAGGCGGCACGAAGTTTTTTGATTTCGGTGCGAACGCGGCTGCGGTTGCTTCGATTGATAAGACGGCGTTTTTCGTTTTGTCTAACGCGTTTTTCGGCTGATTTATGATTTGGCATAATTTCTAATTTTTAGTTCACTCAATATGTTAGTTTTTCTTCCTTTAGGGAAAACATAAATTCTAAAATTTAATTGGGCGGATGTCAAGTTCGGTGATTTCATTCAAACCTTGAAACCACGTTATGCATAATATCAACCAACAGAACTACGATCGGCGGGTAAAAAGCCATTTCAGGCTGCAAGGAAGGGGAAAATAACTTCGGATCCATTGAGACAATAGAAATTTCCAGATAGCTGCCTACAAATAAACCAATAACAAGACTTACCCCGACTCCGGCTAAAAGAAAAGCTATTGCGGAATATTTTGAATAAGGCTTATTTGTGACCTCCTCGAAAATAGATTCGTGTAAATCATCTGCATCGTATGTGTAATGTTCAAAACTTGCCCGATAGCGGCGGATGATGTGCAAAATACTGACTGTGAACAGTGTCAGCAAAACAATTTTGCCGATTATTTCCGAGTTGCTCCAGATCAACGGTTTAAAAACCGCAAAGAAAAAAGTTGAAACAAAAAGTGCAACGGTCGGAAAAATCGCGCGTTGGAGTGCCATTGTTTCCTTGCGCTCTTCGTCAATCATTCGATCAACTATTTCGTTGTAGCGGCGTTCGATCGCCATTTGGCGCAATCTCTGTGCGTGTGGATTGTCAGAATGAAAAACCGAATCGGTAGTATGAATTGAGCCGTTTGAACGTGACAGCTGAATGTCGTAAGTTGCTCTTTCTTTGGGATTGCTCAATACTTCATAGGCTTTGGCAACTTTGGCAAAATCTTTATTAGCTTCCGGCGTTTTACTAACGTCAGGATGCAATTTTCGCGCTAAACGACGATAGGCTGATTTTATTTCAGCCGTCGATGCTTTGGGTGTTACTTTCAAAATTTTGTAGTAATTCACCATTGTAAATCTGATTTGTAGAAAGAGTGTTTTTAAGGGCTGACCGTCATAGCCCAATTGTCAAAAGTATAACACGATTTGAGTTTGAAAGTGAAAAAGTTTAAATGTGAAAGATTGAAAAAGTTGCTTTCAGTCATTTCAATTATCCGGTTTTTAGCTACACAAAACCAACGCTTTTTGACAGTAAGTGTATTCAAATACTTAACCGTTCAAACTCTTTCACTTTTCTGCTCTTTCACTTTTCTTATTCCAAATTATCAATTTGCAAGCCAATCGGAGCTGCTCCCGATTGTTTGACGGCATCTACAATTTTGGCAATTTCACCGTATTTCATTTGTCGCGGAGCTTTGATAAAAACGGTCTTTTCAATTTCATTGGTTCCGGGACGGAATGCGCTGCTTTCTTCTCTTTCGTGAAAGGTTTGCGAAAGTTTTGAAATTAGATTTTGCGGTGCATCAACGGTTCCAAAGTCTTTTTGGTTGTTGATTTCAAGCGAAAAATCCGAATTAACACTGACAACCAAAGTGTGCGGATTTGGTTCTCCGCCTTCTGTGGGTTCATTTGGAATATTGGCTCTGAAAGCAGACGGTTTGAGCGGGGAAATGACCATAAAAATAATTAACAAAACGAGCAGCACATCAATTAACGGTGTAACATTGATATTTGGGGAAACTTGTTTATTTTCTGACATTTTTTCTTTCTCCTTTTCGGTGTTTTGAATGATTAGACACCGTTGAGAAGAAAAAGTTCCGAAAAAGTTGGCAGAAGTAGTGGCAATGGCAGTTTGGTTGAAGTTGATAAGGCTTTTGAAGTTATTTCAAGGTTTTCCAAGGTTTGCATTTATTGCGTTAAGTAATGCTTTTGCTTTAGTTAGAGTTTCTTCGTATTCGCTTTTGGGGATGCTGTCAATGACAATTCCGCCGCCGACATTAAAAATCGCTTCACGTCCGCGAATCGTCATTGTCCGAATTGCAACGCTCAAATCGAAAGAGTGGAAAGTGGAAAGTGGAAAGTGGAAAGTATTGGATTTTTTCCTTTTCCCTTTTCCCTTTCTCCTTGTGGCGAAGCCAACCGCTCCCATCGAAAGACCGCGTGAAACGGTTTCGATTTCGTCAATGATTTGCATTGTCCGAATTTTCGGTGCGCCGGTAATTGAACCGCAAGGAAAAGTCGCGCGGAGCATTTGAGAGAATTTAATCTTTTCCCGCAGTTTGCCCGAAACGGTTGAAACCAGATGAAAAAGCGTCGGATGTTCTTCTAAATCACACAGTTTTTCTACTTTAACGCTTCCAAATTCGCAAATTCTGCCGATGTCATTGCGAAGCAAATCTACGATCATCACATTTTCAGCGCGATCTTTTTCGGAATTTAACAACTCATTTTTAAAACTCAAATCTTCCGTCAAATCTTTCCCGCGCGGACGAGTTCCTTTGATTGGTGAAACGGAAATCAACTGGCTTTCGACTTTAAAAAACCTTTCGGGCGACGCGGAAATTACTACATCATTTTTGCGCTGAATGAATGAAGCAAAAGGCGCAGGATGTGATTTTCGTAATTTATGGAAAATTATTTCAGGCGTTAAGTTTTTCGGTAATTCTGCCCGAATTTGCTGCGTTAAATTGGTTTGATAAGTGTCGCCGCAACGGATAAATTCTTGAATTTGTTCAACCGCTTTGATGTAGCTTGATTGAGTGAAATTTGAAGAAATTTTTGAGTTTGGGAAGTTAAGGAAGTTTGGAAAGTTTGGGGAAGTTAAAATGATTTTTTCGATTTTATCAAACTTAGATTTGTTTCCCGTCAAATAAGTTTTTTTAGTGTTGTAATCGTGAATTATCAAAACATCGAACAAAGCGAGAAAAACATCAGGCTCGGTAAAATTTTGATGGCGCGATTTGATGCGGTTGAGTTTTAAACCAAAATCGTAAGAGATTGTAAAAATCGCCGATAATTCAGACTGCAAAAGTTTATCATCCAAAATCTCAAGCGTTTTTTCTGCCGTCTTATTTTTAATTTCGATAATTTCAATCGGACAAATTCCCGCTACCAACAGATGCGAATTAAGATGAGAAACGCCGCAACTGTCCAGAAGACAAAGATTTAATTCTTTTGGTAAACAGAGCAGAGATTCGACCAATTCATCGGCTGAGATTTTGAGTTCGTGCATAGAAAGTAAAAGATTAACACAGAAGAATTTTGAAATAGCGTCTAATTTTCTCAAAGCTAAAAAAAATTGAAATAGTAGGACGTTCACTATATGTTCACATTTTTGCAAAGTCACCATCTAAATGGGGCAAAGTGAATGAAGTTTCAACTTGATAAAGTCTATTAAGTCTTGCAAATACTAGACTTTCCCTTCTCTTTTTTTTGGAGGTATGATTGGAGATAGTTGAAATGGAATATTGACTTTTTGAGAAAACCAGTTTCTAATAAGTCATCTCAAATGTTTGAGTAATTTGATTTAATCGTTAAATTTAGGATTATTTCAGAACTTCCCAATTTACTCGCTTAACTCTCATCTCCCCCAAATGAGCAATCAGAAGTGTGTTTGCGAAATCTGAAATAAAATCAAATAAAATCTAATGTTTTCTAAGTGTGATTTATAAAAAAACATACATAAAAAGCCCTGAGGTTAATGGCATAACCAACAAGGCTTGTATGTTTTTAGCGTCTCTGCTGTGGGTTAGACAACAGATGCTTGTAAAAAAACAAACACTTGTATCATAGCGCAAAACTCAGAAGAGGCTCAACCAATAACTCAAGAATTGGATATGTTTGTGTTTTTAGTTTGTCTATTCATCTTCAATTCTTAATAGCTAAATTTATAATTTTTAGGAGAAGTGAAGTTATGAAAAAGAAAATTATTGTTTCAATTGCGTGTTTGTTTTTGTTTGTTGCATCGTTTGTGGGAACAAACGCTGTTTATGCTAAAGCTTTCAATAATGGTGGATGTAATGCCGATGATGCCAATGCTTGTCGACTTATTGGTTGCTCTGGTTGTGGTTCAACCAAAGGTGGTGGATATGTGTGTATAGGTTGTCCATAAGCTGAAGCTGAGGCAGTGGCTTACTAATCTATTTAAGTAAAATTAGTGTTTAAATAGTCGGATAATGCAGAAACCCGCATGAAGTAAAGGTGTAACACAAAGCAAGTTTACTCCGTGAGTGTTTCTGCAATTTACACAATTTTATATCTAGCAATTTTTTTTTTGATTAGATAAGAAATGTTAGATTTGGTTAAAGTTTAGAGTTAAGTTGCTTTAGGTATAACAATTCAATCATTAATAATATCTGATAAACCTAACTCTGAAATCTTATCATTACTACACATTCAAAAGAATTATGAGATTTCTAAATCACCACAAACTTGAAATTATTATCTTTTCACTTGTGATTGGGTTTGGTGCATTGACAGCGATAGCATTCAAAAAAATAAACGAACCTAAATATGATTTTGGCAAGATTATTACAAATAATAAACCATTGCCTGAATTTAATTTTGTTGACTACGAAAATAAGCGAAATTACAATTTAGAGATGAAACAGGGCAAAATCTTGTTAATTTACATACTTACGACTTGTGGAGGGTGTCAAAATGAAGCTGATATTATTGCCCAAAGTAATTTGCTCAAAGATTCCAAAATAAAAGTCTATGCAATCGGGAACGAGAAAAATGAGGCTTTTAGTGAATTTGCTAAAAACCACAACTTTAACTTTCCTATTTTCTTAGATGAAGATGACAAACTTAAGAATGATTTAGTCATAAATAAAGAACAAGACATAAGTATTTTCCCTGCAAATTTTGTAATTAACAATGGAATGATTGAGAGAAGTTGGTTTGGAAAACCGCGTGACCTAGATGATTTGTATGATAAGTTAGGCGTTTCAAAATAAACTAACAGAAACAATCATCATTACCTAAATAATGTTGGTTTCACCAACTAGAACTATCTTAAATACAACAAATGATTACAACAACAAGAAAAGTAATTTCTTACTTAATCTTAATACTTTCTTTTTCCGTCATTGCTTTTGGGCAAAAAGAAACAAATGAAAATTCGGCGAAAATTCGCGCTCAAGAAGTCCTAGCTGAAGCACGAAAAGCGGTCGGCTTAAAAACAGATGTTTCCAGCCTTAAAGGCTTTAGTATTTTATATGAACAGGTGGCTGAAACCTCAACCACAGATCCAAATATTACAACCGGAGAACCAATGACTGAGAAAATTCAGATAGATACGGTTTTGTCGGATAAAATCAAAATAAATAAATCAAGGAAGATAGGTATGTCATCAGCTACTGAATTAAAAGCCGTTAATGGTGATGTCTATGAATTTCAACTTGATGCTTACAGGAATGGTGCGCCGTTTGCTTCTAAATATATAAATACGAACAGACCAGAAGATGCTCAAAAAAAGACTTCAGGTATCAATTCATTAAAATGGGATTTGTTTTTACAACTCTATCCAATCACTTTAGATGCGTCATGGTTTAGCCCTCTTGAATTTAAATTTATTGGTGTTGCTGAATCACCCGATGGAAAAGCTGATATTCTGGAAGCTGTTTCATCCGATAAAGTCGAGTATAGATGCTTTTTTGATAAAGAAACTCATTTTCTTCTGATGCTCACAAAAACTTGGACAACTGAAGAAAATAAAGAGGCTAAAGATACATATTTCTTTTCCGATTATAAAAAAGCGTCTAATCTAATGTATCCACACAAAATAATTCGACAAAGCACTAGAGATAGTTTTACTATCGAAAATACCATCAGCAGCATCACTATAAACACTAATCCAACCTTCAAACCTGATTTTTTCGACATCAAAGAAAAATAGATGCGAATCTTAATTAAATTTTCCCTTTTCTTTTTGGTGCTGATTTTTGCTCAATCAGTTTTCGCCTTTCAAATAACAAGTTTGAATTTGCGAGTGGTTGACCAAAATGGAGATTTAGTGCCGAATGTTACGGTTGAATTAAAACTTGGCAATAAAATCGTCAAGAAGATTACAAATGAAGAGGGTAAAGAAATAGTTTTCTCAAAACTTCAATCAGGTAAATACATTTTAGACATTGAAGCCAAAGGATTTACATCTTTATCACAGGAGGTTGAGGTAAAATCCGGCAAAAATGATTTAGTCGTAAATTTAGAAATTAGCGGAATAGTTGAAAATGTAAAAATTGAAAGAGATGTTCAAGAAAAAAGTATTGATGAGGCGTTCAGTGGATTTTTCACGAGAGAGCAAATTGATGCGCTCCCTGATGAACCAAAGGAAATAGAGCAAGAGTTAAAAAGACGTTATGGCGAAGATACGATTATTCGTGTTGATGGATTTAGCGGAAAGATGCCGAAAAAATCACAAATCGCCTCAATTAAGGCTAGTTTAAGTTCTTTTGACGCAGAAAATCACGAACTTGGTTTTACTTATGTAGATATTATTACCAAAGTTGGTAAGGAATCATTTAGCGGAAGTCTTGGTTTGCGGTTTAATGATGAATCCTTAAATGCCAGAAACCCTTTTTCTGCAAATCGCTTACCTGAACAAACACGCGATATTGATTTTTTCCTGGTAGGTCCATTGAAAAAAAATAATTCTTTCTTTTGGATATGGCTTGGCAATAATAGAAATCTCAAAAGGGAAAATATTATTGCCCGTCTCCCAACAGGTTCAGTGAACAATTCTATCAATAGTCAAACAACATCAAGTTATATTAGTGGCAATATTAACCAAAACCTGATAAAACAGCACGTTGCCAGAATCCAATATGATTTTTTGCATAAAGATTCTGAGAATCTGGGAGTTGGCGGTTTTAATTTACCGGAAAAAGCATTTTCCCTTAATTTTCAACAACATAATGTGCAAGTTTCCGAATCAGGTTACATTGGCAATCGTTTTCTCAACACATTTCAATTGGAATTTACCCGTGAATCTACAAAAAGAACTCCACAAAATGAAGATACGGCAATAATTGTTTTAGATGCTTTCAGCAAAGGCGGGGCAGGCAATGCCAGCCAAAATGTGCGGCAACATCTTTGGTTTGCCGATAATTTACTGTGGGGATACAAAAAGCACGCTCTAAAAATCGGTGGTTTAGTCTCTTTTGAAACAAGAAACGAAACGTCAAAATTGAATCAGAACGGAACTTTTTTATTTTCAAGTTTAGACGATTTTCAAGCTCAGAAACCATCAATTTTTACCCAAAATAAAGGAATCAGAAACTCAAAAGTCTCAAACATACAGGTAGGTGTGTATTTCCAAGATGATTTTCGGATTCGGAAAAGCTTTGGTTTAAGTTTCGGCTTGCGTTACGAATGGCAAAATAATCTAAATGATTACAATAATTTTTCACCCCGTCTAGGTTTCACTTGGTCGCCGTATAAATCAGGAAAAGCAACTTTTCGCGGGGGAATTGGACTTTTTTATAATTGGTTGGAAACAGAGACCTTATCGTTTATTGCTAATCAAAGTATTGACCAGCCCAGCGAGACAATTATTATCAATCCAAATTTTCTAAATCCGTTTCAAAACGGAACAAGTCAATTTCTACCAAAAAGCTATTGGAAAAAAGCCGATGATTTCAAAAACCCTTACGTTATTCATTCCTCAATCGGAGTTGAAAGCCCGTTGCGAAAAAATTTATCATTGCGGGCAAATTATGTTTTTCAAAAAGGGCTTCATCAATTTAGAAGCCGAAATGTAAATGCACCGATTTTAGGTGTGAGACCAAATGCGGATTTTGGAAATATTAATCAGGTTGAATCAACGGCTTTCTTTGTAAAAAATTCTCTGACACTTGGGCTTAACGGCGGAATTACAAAAAATATTGCTTTCGGAATTAATTATACTTTGGCAAAGAAAACCTCTGATAACAATGGAGTTTTCGGATTGCCAAGCGATAATTTCAATCTAAAATCTGATGTTTCCGCTGCTAATGATGACCAAAGACATCGGATTTATGTCTCTCTTGGTTGGAAAATCAGAAAAGGGTTACGCCTTTCGGTAATTTATACTGCAAATTCACCATTGCCTTACACAATTACCACCGGAAAAGATGAAAACGGGGATACAAATTTTAACGATCGACCTTTTGGATTTTCGCGCAATAGTGAACGTGGTCACTGGCGCAATCAATTAGATTTAGGCTTTTCATATTTTTTCTCTTTTTTCAATCGTAGTAAGGAATCTTCAGGCACAACATCCATCACAATAGATTCTAATGAAATAAGTCCGGGTTTTGATTCAACTGATCCTAAAAAAAGATTTTCAGCGAAACTTTATATAACAGCCCGAAACGTATTAAATCAAACAAACTTTAATAGTTTTGTTGGGGTGCAAACCTCACCTTTTTTTCGTCAGCCAATTTCCGCCGAAAATCCACGCCGAATTGAATTTGGCTTGAGGTTCTCATTTTAAATTTTCATCATTTTCTCATCCGTGTTAATCTGTTTGAAATCTTAATCTTCTGAAAATCGTAAAATATGACCGAAAATCAATCTAATCAACTTTCACTGGTGCGCGGACTCGGTTTACTCGCGGCAATTTCAATCAATGTCGGCAATATCATCGGAACGGGAGTTTTCCTGAAAGCCCGTGTGATGACCTGTAATCTCGGCTCGCCTGAATGGGTGATGATCGCGTGGATAGCCGCCGGAATTTTGTCATTGGCGGGGGCTTTGACTTATGCTGAATTATCCGCGATGAAGCCGGAAGCTGGCGGCGAATATGTCTTTTTGCGGGACGGATTCGGCAAAGTTTGGGGTTTCTTATTCGGTTGGATGCGGATTTTTGTGGCTCAAACCGGCTCACAAGCCGCAGTTGCCGTAGCATTTGCGATTGGTTTAAATGATTTTTACGGGGGCGCACTCAAAAAGGTTATTATTCAAACTTCATCGGTCGAAATAACTTCATTGCAATTGATTGCGGTGCTGGTGATTTTGATTTTTACTGCCATCAACTGCCTTTCGGTTTCGTTAACCGGACAATTGGCAACCGTTTTAACTTTCGTCAAGATCGGGCTAATTTTATTTGTCGGAATCGGTGCATTTATTTGGGTAACGGGCGGCAATTTCGGTAATTTTTCTTTGATTAGTGACGGCGGAAAATGCGAAGGAGTTGATGATGTTCTGAAATACGGCTCGTCAAATTATTCGTTTATCCAAGGCTTTGCCGCCGCAATGTTAGCGGCGTTATGGGGCTACGACGGCTGGAACAATTTGTCGAGCGTGGCGGGTGAAGTCAAAAATCCGAATCGTAACATTCCGCTGGCTATCATTGGCGGAACGGTTTTAATCATAATTTTATATCTTTTCGTTCACGTTGCTTATTTTTATGTGCTTGATCCTACAACAATTGCCTCGGTTTCAAAAGATTCTTCGGTAGCTAAAGAAGTTGTTTCGAGATTTTTCGGTGGTGGAAATGTTGCCGCCGGAATTGCCGTTTCGATCTTTACGATTGGGTTGATGCTTTCCTCAATCGGCACTTTGCACACCTCAATTTTGGCTGGCGCGCGATATCCGTATGCGATGGCGAAAGATGGTGTAATGTTCGATTCGTTGAGCAAACTATCGGAAAAATCAAAAGTTCCGGTAATTGCTTTGCTTGTTCAGGGAATTTGGGCATCTGTTTTAGCTCTGTCCGGTTCGTTTGACACTTTGACCGATTACGTTATTTTCGGCTCGTGGATCTTTTATGCTTTGGCAACTGCCACCATTTTTGTTTTCCGCCAAAAATACCCGAATGCAGAAAGACCATACAAAGCGTTTGGCTATCCTGTCGTTCCCGTTTTATTCTTATTTGTAGCAGGTTGGTTGCTGATAACAACTATGAAAAGCTCACCAACGCAATCTTTTGCAGGAATTTTCTTAATTTTGCTCGGATTACCAATTTATTATTATTTGACGAGTAAAAATCCTAAGGCAAAGGAAGAAAAAGCGGAATAAGTAATGATTGAAAGAAGAAGCGGTCAAGACCGTCGGTCAAACGAACGATTTAGTGTAAATATTGATGTTGAATGGGAAGGTTTTGCCGGAAAAGAAAACGGAACCATCAGTGACATTAGTGTTTCAGGTTGTTTTGTGCTTTGTTCAGGTGAAGTTGAAGACGGGGATTATGTCAAAATTTGGTTTCCCCTAACCAACGGAAAGAAGATTCAATTTATGGCAGAAATAGCTAATCACGTTTTTGAAATCGGATTTGGCGCAAAATTTATCAACCTTTCCGAAGCGCAAATTGATTTTTTAGAAGTGTTTGTTGATACTTTGCGAGAAGATTAGGTCAGTCGGCAGTAACAGTTGCAGCAGCATATTTTAGTTGTTGATATTTTTATTTGAGAATTTACGATTGTTTGCAGATGCAACTGCTACTGCTACTCGTCTTTTAATTTCTCTTTTCAGAATTAGAGTGACGCAATGAATCAATTTGCCATTCTTTGAGACTTTTATAATCTCTGCGTAATTTTAATTATTACTTAGTATCCCAAATTAAAATAGTGTTTTTTTGACCTGCTGTTACCAAAGTTCGGTCTGTTGGACTAAAAGCTATTTGGGGACTAGCTCCTTCGAGCGTTTCCTTTAGGATACCGGTTTTTACATCCCAAATCTTGACATTTTTTTTATCTGCTGTTGCAATTACTTCTCCGTCATTACTGAATTTAATCGCATAGATGTTATCTTTATGACCAATCAGGGATTGTAATGATTTTCCCGTTTTTAAGTTCCATATTTTGATTTCTCCATTTTGAAAACCTGTTGCTAACAGTTCTCCATTAGGACTAAAGTTTATTGTTGCAACCTCTTTCTCGAACTCTAACGTCTCAGACAGTTTTCCTGTTGCTACTTCCCAAATCTTTACTGTTCTATCACGGCTATATGAAACTAACCTATCTCCTTTTGGGCTGAATTGCATTCCATAAACAGTATCTTTGTGGCTGTATTCTTTCGTCAAACTATTGTCTATAAGTGTAGTTTTGAGTTGATAGCTTTTAGCATCCCAAAAATATATGATTTCAAAATTTGATGAGGCTAGGATTTGTCCGGTGGGATCATAAGTCAGGCGGATAACATTTCCCGGATGGCTAAAAGTTTTGGTCATTTGCCCTGTTGTTGAATTCCACAGTTTTATTTCTGACTTGCCATAAATAGAACCACTTGCTATTGTTTCCCCATCAGCACTAATAGATGCTTTGGGAAGAATACTTGATTCGAGTAAAGTAACCTTATTATCAGAATTTACATCCCAGCAATTAACAGATTTTCCGACAGTTGTGGCAATTAACTTTTGCCCATCGGAGCTAAACGATAGCTGAAATATCGTTTGGTCACCAGTAAGAATTCGCTTTCTTTGACCAGTAGAAGTTTCTATTAACCAAACATCACTGCCGCCATCTTCTACTATTGCGATTGATTTACCATCGGGGCTAAATGATACTAAACCTAATTGGTGCTTGGGTAATGACAGCACCATTTTAGGTTTTATGCTTGTTAAAGAATTGGTTTGTTGAGCCAAAATGCCATTTAGACTGACAATAATCAACATTTGCAAAGTAAATATTCGTAGGAAAAAAAAATATTTTTGCATAATGGTCTCCTAATTCTGTCTAATTTTTCTGTAAGCTATATAAAATGATCAAAAAAAGGAGATAAATCTCATTTCGCCTTCGGAAGTTGAGTTTTTATTCTTCTTTTAATTTTTCCAAAGCCTCACGCGCAATTTCCCGGTCGTCAAAATGGTATTTGTTATTACCAATGATTTGATAAGTTTCGTGACCTTTTCCCGCAATTAAAACCACATCGCCTGCCTTTGCTTTTTTGATAGCCGTATGAATTGCTTCGTGCCGGTCTGAAACGACCAAATAAGGGCAATTCGTGTCTTTTATTCCAACTTCGATTTGCGAAATAATTTCCAAAGGGTCTTCGGTGCGCGGATTGTCAGAGGTAATAATCGCCAAATCACTGTGCTTTCCGGCAATTTCGCCCATCGGCGCACGTTTGGTTTTGTCACGGTCGCCGCCGCAGCCGAAAACTGTAATAATCCGACCTTTGGTTAAATCGCGGGCAGTTTTCAAAACATTCAAGAGCGCATCGTCCGAATGTGCGTAATCAACTACAATCGCAAAATCTCCGTCGTGCGGAACACGCTCGAAACGTCCCGGCGCACCGACGCAAGTTTCGATTCCTTGCACGATCTTATCCAAATCATAGCCCAGTTCAAGCGAAGTCGCAGTCGCCGCTAAAATATTGTAAACGTGCGGCTTGCCGACTAATGGTGAAGTTACTTGGCGATTTCCGCTTGGAGTTTTGAGCAAAAATGAAGTTCCTTTCAAAAGCGAAACTTCGATATTTTCGGGAGTCAGATCGGCAGAATTATTGATGGCAAAAGTCAATACTCTCTGCCCGTTAGCTTTTAATTCATTGGCTAGTTTCGCGCCCCATTCGTCATCAATAAAAACAACACTGGAAGCAGGTTTTTCGCCTAAACTTCCGTCAAATAATTTCTTTTTTGCCTCGAAATAATTTTCCATCGTTAAATGGTAATCGAGATGGTCACGGGTTAAATTGGTGAAAATCGCTACTTGAAAACGGAGCGCATCGCATCGGTGCAGATCAATCGCTTGCGAAGATGTTTCCATTACCGCCATCTGACAACCTGCTTCAACCGCTTCGGCTAAAAATCTTTGTGTATCGCTGGCTTCGGGCGTGGTGCGGATTGCCGGTTCGCTTTTTTCGCCAATCCGATATTCAACGGTGGTCAGCATCGCACCTTTTTCGCCATTGGCTTCGGCTAAAGCGTAAGTCAAATAAGTTGTCGTTGTTTTTCCGTTAGTTCCGGTAACTCCGACCAATTTTAATTTGTGTGAAGGGTTGTCGTTAATAACGGCAGCGGCTTGAGCAAGTGCAACACGCGCATTTTCTACTTGCAGCCACGCCCCTTCAAAATTTTCGGGAGCTTCCGATTCCGAAATTACGCCGACTGCACCGCGCCGCATCACATCTTCGATAAATTTATGACCGTCCATTGTCAAGCCTTTGATAGCGACAAAAAGACTTCCCGCGCCCGCCTGACGCGAATCGTGCGTGACATCGGTGATTGTTTGATTGGTTTCGCCTGATAATTTGGCGTTTAATGCTTCTGCAACGGTTTTTAGATTGCTCAAAATTTAATTCCTCGAAAAATATTGGTCTTTGGTTTTTGGCTTTTGGTCTTTGTTGGCTCTTTAATTTTAAGTAAAGACCAAAGACCGAAGACCGAAGACCAAAGACCAGATTCAAATCAATCTGAATTATACATTTATGGATTGCGTTTGAAAAATGAGCTATGATGAGATTGCGAGGTTTTATAAAAATGAAGTGGTTCAAACTAATACTTTTGGCACTTGTTGTTGTTTTCGCAGTAATGCTTGGTTTTTGGATCATCGGAGTTATTTCGAGTTTGATCTGGTATCTATTTTGGATTGGAATTTTGGTTCTTGGCGGTTACATAGGTTACAAAGTTTTGAGCAAGGGCAAAAATAACGAGCTTGAAGGAAGAGATGCGGTTTCACAAATCGAATTGGAAAACGCGAAAATTATCAAGAGTTTAGAAGATTTCAAGCGCGAAACAACTAAAAAGTAAAAAATTATTCTCGTTTTATCGAAGTTGGATTTGCATAAATGAAAAGCTGATTATCTACTCGTTTGACCTCACCTGTAATTTCGATTGGTTCAGCTACAAAATCAAGTATTTCATTATTTATCGCTTCGCCCTTTTCCGATAAAAGCCATAATTCCGAAACATTTCCTTGAAAATCTTTGACCGCAAAAAGTGGTGCAATTCCTCCGCGCAGGCACGCAACCGCGCAATCCCGATGCACTTTTGATTGTCCCGGATTCATCACGCCAAGGTAACATTTTGAATCAACAATTTCGCCTTTGAGCGTAAATTTGCCTAAAGATTCGGATTTTTCGGAAATTTGATTTGTGTTTGGAGACTTTTCAACTGAATCCGTTACGACTTCGATCATTTGCAAATCGTCACGATAGATCAAAGTTCCTTTTAATTTGATCTGTTGTCCGTCAAAAGATTTTCCGTCAAACCCGTGTTTTCCTTCGGCAACCAGCGGAATTCGTTCAAATGTCGGTAAACCGTTATTTTTTTCCGCCTTTTCGATCAACAAAAATGGAATAGTTTTGGCTTGAATTGTTCCCGAAAATTCTTTAACTGTGCCGAATTCAAAAACGCTTTTGGCAAAAGGTTTTTGAGCAATCCACAAAATTACTGCCAAACCAATCGCCGCAATAAACGCCAAAATCACAAAAGTTTTGATGATTTTTGATAAACTTTTTGGCATTTTCGGCAAATAGCCAATGTAAAAATCTTCGTTCATAAATTTTTTTAACGCAAAGACGCAAAGGCGCAAAGATTTTTATATTTTTGCGGGTTCAACTCTTGTTCCTGCTTTGTTCGGCTTTGCTTTAACAAACACTTTTCCGTCTTCAATTTTGACATTAAAAGTCGGCACTTTTTCGGTAAAAGGCGGCGGCGATGCGCCTGTTTCGGGCAAATATTGAAAACCGTGCCAGGGACAAGTAATGCAGCCGTCATCTCCGATTTTACCTTCGCCAAGCGGTCCGTTCTGATGCTGACAAACATTTGAAACGGCGGAAATTTTGCCGTCATATTTAAAAATGGCGACTCTTTCGCCCGAAATTGTGCGAATACAGGCGCGTTTTTCGGGAATTTCTGCAACCGTGCAAGCCTCAACAAATTCATCGACTGAAACAATTTCTTTGTCCAAATCGGTTTCTTTGAAAGCAGAAATCAAATGCAAACCAACAACTAAAACCAATCCAATTCCTAACAAAATTGCCAAAATCGGAGAAGTTTCAGACTGCAAAACGCCGAGCGCAACGTGACCGATCAGCAACGCGTAAGCCACATACACAAGTGTGTGCAAAGTTTTCCAAATCGGCGCGGTCAAATTATTAAGCCAAAAATCGTGGCTCGTGACCGCCATCAAGAAAAGAATAATCAGCGCAATCAACCCTAAAATTTGAAAAGGAAAATCAGCAATGCTGTTAAATTTAGTGTTGCTGACCAAAATACTGACAATCGGATTTATAGTTCCGAGCGCGTGGAATTGGATAATTGAAAAAACAGCGTGAACTGCGCCAATTAAAAAAGTCGTCACGCCCAAATGTCGGCGGTTGTAAAGCAACGGCAAAAACTTTGGCGAAATCCGGCACAATGGACCAATAATCAAAACAATATGCAAAAGCAAAATCGCACAAGTTCCAAAACCGCGAATTATCAAAGTTTCAATCGTTGCATTCGGCTGCAAAAAGCTCCCTAAACCGATAAACAGCAACAGATAAACTGCTACGCCCGACCACAGAAGCGCGTCATAAATTTTCTTTTGCCGATTCCAACTGATTGCAACGTATTTTTCGCTCATTTATTTTTTTAGCCACGAACAAACACGAAAAGACACGAAAAATCTTTTAAAAAATCTGTGTTTATCTGTGTGAATCTGTGGTTAATTTTTTACTTGGAATATTCTCGTTTATTGGCTCATTATGCCGAAAAACAATGCTCGCAATAAACAAAATCGGCAAGAGAATTGCCAAAATTATCCATACGATTTTGTGTTTTTTACGAATCGAACGAATCATTTTTCTGCTCTCCGGCGATGTGCGTTTTGCTCCGTCGGACGTTTTTCGCCTTTTAACAATCTTTTTGCCAGCAAAAACCAAAAAGGAATTGCGCCGAAAAATATCAAAAAACGAAAACCGATACTTGTTCCTTTGGCTGAATCGTCTAATTTTGTAATGCCGAACACAACAAACCAGAGCGCAAACAAAACTCCGATTGCGAGATAAACAAAAACTGAATAGACGATTATTTCAGCCCAAATCATAAATTTACATTACCAATTCCAAATCGTTTCGTTTCCCGATTTCAGCGATTTTTTCCAGATCAAATCCTTTTAATTTATTCATTTCGGCAAAGAAATTCTCGAAACCGCTTGGGGTAATAATAGCTAACATTCTACTTGATGTCTCAAGCAAATTGCGAAAGCCGTGCGGAGTTTTTCGGGAAATAACAAAACTTTCGCCTTTTTCGGCAACGGAAATTTTGCTGTCAATATTCAATTCGTATTTGCCTTCCAAAATGTAAATTATTTCGTCCGTTTCGTGGTGAAAATGCGTCGGAACAACCGAATTTGGCGGAGAAATTTCTTCGACTACGGCGAATCTGCCAAAAGTTTCTGCACCGCGCACTTTGCAGATTATTTGCTCGCCCAGAACATTCCAAATTTCATTTTGTAAAATCGGTTTCGTCATACTCTCACTGAAACCAATGGGCGCAAAAATTTATTCCACAATTTCACGAAAATAATTTTTAACTTTTTCGGCGGAAATTTCGGATGAAAGAAAAGCGATGTAATTATCAGGTCGAAGCAAGATCATAAAGGGTTTTTCCGAACCGAAAATTTCCGTAACTTGCGGATAAAGCGGGATTATTTGAAAATCCATCGCATCATTTTTCAATTCATTTTCGATTTCGTGAAAATCATTTTCTCCGTCCGAAAAAACGAGTATATGGAATTTCGGCTCGCGCAGACGGTCAAAAATGCTCACGCCGTCCATCAAAAAATACGGCAATCTGTCGCCCGCTTTGACTTCAAAATTCTTATCACCTCCGTGTCGGCTCAAAGTGTGACCACGATAATTGATTCCGATTTGCGACAATCGGCGGAAAAATTCTTTTCTGACTGCTTCAATTTTCAACGCCGTTCCCATTATTTTTGGGAAAATATATGTGCGGATCAAATTGGTGAACCAGGCATCGCCCGCCGCAAAATTAAAGATTTGATCGGTTGTTTTCAAAAGATTTTCGGCATTTTCAAGCCGTTCCGAATTATAACTGTCCAGAATTTTTTCATCGGCTTTGCCTTGCAAAACAAATGCCAATTTCCAAGCCAGATTGTAGCCGTCCTGAATTCCCGTATTCATCCCTTGTCCGCCCGCCGGAGTGTGAACGTGCGCGGAATCTCCTGCGAGAAAACATCTGCCCTTACGAAAATTTTCAACGTGGCGGGTATGAACTTTGTAGGTCGAAAACCAATTTACCTGCGAAATATCCAAATTCAAATCGGCTTCTTCTTTGATACGCCGCTCGATTTCTTCATACAAAACATCGCCTTCGTCTTTGGAAAATTCTTCGGGAAACGCGCCGACAATTCGATAACGGTTTTCACCCGGCATTGGAAAAAAGGCGACCACCGAATGTTTTGCCATGCAAACTTGCAGCGCGTCGTGCGAAAATTTCCAATCAACCCGCGCATCGGCAACGTAGAAAATTCTTTCAAAAGTGCTGCCTTCAAATTTCAAATTCAGCAAATGACGAACGGGACTTTTTGCACCGTCACAACCGACCAAATATTTTGCTTTAATCGTGGAAGTTTCGCCGTTAGTGTTTTTGATAGTTGTAGTTACGCCATTTTCGTTTTGCGTCAAAGTTTCAAGTTCGGTTTGCCACAAAACGTCTTTGCCTTGAGCCAAAACATAATCGTAGAGCAACCGCTCATTTTTGCTTTGCTCCAGCACGAGCATATACGGATATTGGCTCAAACCTTTGCCGACATTCGACAAATCAACTTCGCCGCGAATTTCGCCGCCTTCCAGAATCCTCGCTTTTCCGGCGATTGTGCCTTGTGAAACAGCTTTTTCGGCAATTCCGATTTGCTCATAAACTTCCAAAGTCCGGGCGTGAACGCCTAACGCTTTGGAAAATTTAGTGATGTCGTCTTTTTTATCAATGATGACAAAATCCACGCCGTAGCGGATAAATTGACAGGCAAGCGAAAGTCCGGTCGGACCTGCGCCGATGATGGCGACTTCCGTTTTAATTGGGCTGTTCATAACCCTGATATTATGGCTTTTTTATTGAAGAAGGCAATGTAAAGATCGCGGATTATGACAAAAAATAAATTATTTTAAGCGGTTGTTGAGTTTTGGATTTGATTCAGATCTTTGGCTAACTTCTCTCCGATTTTTTCAAAAAGAACGCTCAAAGTTTTGGGTTGAATCGCAGAAATTGCCACACATTCACCGCCTTTTTCCAACGAAATTTGGCGTTTTAAAGCTTCAATTGACACTTCATCCAACAAGTCTGTTTTGTTGAGAACGATTAACTTTGGAATTTCATTTAATTTTAATTCGCTCAAAATTTTATCTACCGAATCAATATGCGCCAAACAGTTGGAATTAGACGCATCTACAACGTGAATCAATAAATTGCTGTCCGAAATTTCTTCAAGCGTGGCACGGAAAGCGGCAACCAACGCTTCGGGCAAATCGCGGATAAATCCAACCGTGTCGTTAATGATTACTTCTTGTTCAATCGGCAGCCGCAATCGGCGCGAAGTCGGATCAAGCGTGGCAAACATTTTCTTTTCGGCATAAACTTTGCTGTCGGTTAAAGTATTGAGAAGCGTTGATTTACCGGCATTAGTGTAGCCAACCAAAGAAATGATCGGAACATTTTTTTGCACCCGATGCTTGCGGCGTTCCTGACGTTGACGGCTCAAACTGTCAATTTGTTTTTCCAGATTATTGATTTTATCGCGCACCCGCCGACGGTCTGTTTCAAGTTTTGTTTCACCCGGACCGCGCCCGCCGATTCCACCCGCCAGACGCGAAAACGCCGAATCTTGCCCCATCACCAGACGCGGCAGCATATATTTCATCTGCGCCAATTCGACTTGAATTTTCCCTTCGCGTGACTGCGCCCGTTGCGCGAAAATATCCAAAATTAATTGCGGACGGTCAATAACCTTTAAATCGGTAGCTTCGGAAATCGAACGCACTTGGGTTGGCGTAAGTTCTGTATCAAAAACAATTAGATCTGCGCCGAGCCGCATTGCCCGAATCAAAAGTTCTTCTAATTTACCTTTTCCTAAAACGGTTTTGCGGTCAATTTCCTGTCTTCGTTGAATAATTTTGTCGAGAACGATAACATCCGCCGAAAGAGCAAGCTCTTCTAACTCCGCCATAGATTCTTCGGCATCAAAAATTGAATTAGTCGTCACGCTGACCAAAATCACGCGGTCACGATTGGTTTGACGGGTTCGCGCCGTTTGGCGATTCCGTGCCATTTCTTCTTCGAGCGAGTTGATAAGTTCGGTAAAATCCGTATCTAACTGCGAAGGAATCTGCGGCGTTAAAAATTCGTAAGGCAAAGTTTGTGCTTGTGTTTCAAGTTTTTCCGCTGTGGTCGGCAAAAGATGTGCGGAGTGAACCAAATTCGGTAAACCCGTTTTGGCATCAACCTGAATCGAAGACATTAGATCAAGGCGCAACAGTGCAAGGTCGGTTAAATCGTCTTGCGTCAATTTGTCGCCGCGCAGTTGGGTGTGAACGCATCGAAGCCCGCGAAAACGGTCTTGAGCCACGCGCACCCGTTTGAAATCGGGCATCCAAATTCGTTTGGCATCGCCAACCATCACATATTCGATCTGTCCTTTGCGATTGATCAAAACCCCAATTAATCTGCCTGTTTCGTGAGAAATTTCCGACATTTGGCGGGCAAGTTCGGGCGAAACGATTTCGCTTTGAGCAACACGCCGAGTTGAAAGTTTTTCGATACGCTTCAACTGATTTTGTTTTAAGCCTTGCGTATAACCGTGAACGATACTGATAAATCCTAATCCTCCTCAGATAAGAAGTATTATAGCACTTTAGTTTTGGTAATTTCTATTTTTAACGGTCGCCGGTCAGAGGTCAGCGATCAGAAAAACTGCAAATATTACAAAGTCTAAAAAATATTTACATTACAACTCAAAAACTGACTACTGCTCACTGAATTGAACTTTAGTGATTGAAAGATTAAACTGTCTTTTATGAATAAAGCCGGTAAAATTTTATCTGTCTCACCTCAATTCGCTATTCCTGGCGGCGAAGTCACTATCGAATGTGAAGGTTTTGAGGCAAATTTTGAAAAAGGTTTCGGTTGCTATTTTGACGGACAGCGGGCGCGGGTGGTTGGTGCTTCTCCAAATCGGGTATTGGCGATTGTGCCGGATAATTTTGATACGCACGATGTCGAAATTTATCTCGAAAGCGGAGTTGACCAAAGCAATTCGATTCATTTAACTGTCGGCAAAAAATTAGCGGAGGATTTGCATATTGTGGCAAATCCGGCAGTTGATCCGAAAGATAATTCAATTATTTTGACTCGCTCAGGTTCGCGCGGACAAGCTTTGCCAGTTACTCTTTTTCGGTTGGAATCCGATGGATATTTACAAGAAATGTCCTCAGACATTTTGAATCCGACCGGAATCGCTTTTGATAAATTGGGGCAGCTCTTTGTAACCAATCGCGGTGACGGAGAAGTTTGCCGCATCACCAAAGACGAAGAAGTTGTTCCTTATGCGACCGATTTGGGAATTGCGACCGGAATTGCTTTTAACAAACAAGGAAAAATGTTTGTCGGTGACAGAAGCGGCAAAATTTTTGAGATCTCAGCCTTAGGAACTCCGCAGCCTTTTGCGGTGCTTGAGCCTTCGGTCTCAGCGTATCATTTAGCATTCGATCAGGCGGGAAATCTTTGTGCAACCGCGCCCGGACTTTCCAGTTTTGATTCGATTTACAGCATTGATCTGCTTGGAAAAGAACACGAATTTTATCGCGGATTAGGCAGACCGCAAGGCTTGGCATTTGATCAGGCAGGGAATTTATATGTCGCCGCCTGTTTGCGGGGAAAACGCGGAATCGTCAAAATCTCAACTGAAAAACAAGCCGAAATCTTTGTTGCCGGAATGAACGTGGTCGGACTTTGCTTCACCCGCAAAGGCGAAATGGTGGTTGCAACTAATGAGGCTGTTTACAGTTTACCGATGGGGATTCACGGGATTTTGCTTTCAGAGTAAATCATTAAAATCAATCGAAAAACAATAAAAATATAAAATCAATTTTCACAATTAACAAAACTTAGTTGTCTTTCCGAACAAACTTGTGCTAAATTAACTTCGCAGAAAGTCATCAATTAACAAAATAAGTCTAAAAATATCTAACCGAAATTGAAAATCTTCTCAGGTTGAAATTCATTTTTCGCTCAAGATATTACTTTTATTGCAGATGAAGTTTTTCCGAAGTCTAAGAAAATCAATGGTTTGGCTTTTACTTTTGCCAATTTTGTTGATTGCCCAAACAAACTTTAAAACTTCCGAGGAGGCGTATCGCGCCAATAATCGCGGAGTTAGTTTGCTGGAACAATTCAAATCCGATGACGCGGAAAAAGAATTTCGCCAAGCTTTAACGCTCAAACCCAATTTCAAGCTTGCCAAAATCAATCTCGCCATCGCGCTATTTAATTCAAAAAAACTGGATGAAGCCAAAAAAATAATCGCAGAATTTCTGCAAATTGAGCCGAATTCTCCGCAAGCCTTCTATGTTTTGGGTTTGATTGCGCGTTCGGAAAACAATCTGGACGAAGCTCTGAAAGATTTTCGCAAAGTTCTGGAGATTGATTCGAAAGATGTCGGCGCAAATGTCAATCTTGGTCAGCTTTTCGCGCAAAAACGCGATTATGCTAATGCTATCAAAGTTTTACAAGCCGCATACGATTCCGAACCTTTTAATCTAACTGCCATTTACAATCTGGCAACTTCTTTGCAGAGAAGCGGCGAACGTGAAAAATCAGCCGAACTTTTGAAACGATTTCAAGTTTTGCGCGACACAGGCGCAGGCGTAAACATCGGCTTAAATTATTTGGAACAAGGGCGTTATGCCGAAGCCATTGCTTCGACGGGGGCGGAGAGTGAGTTGGTTAATCCCGCAAAATCTTTGGTCAAATATACCGAAGCAACTACATCTTTTTTCGGCGGCAAAAAGATAAATTTCAAACCTGATACGGCTGCACTTTTCGATTATGATGGCGATGGATTTTTAGATTTAGTCATTTCAACAGGAAGCTCAATCCGGCTTTATCAAAACCATAAAGGAAAATTCATTGATATTTCGGAAAAATCAGGCGATTTGGCGAAAAATACTGGTTCTTTTGCCAATGCAATTGTTGCCGGAGATTACGACAATGATTTAAAGCCTGATTTATTAGTCGTCCGGGCTGACTGCTTTTCGCTTTATCAAAATAATGGTGACGGAAAATTTACTGATGTTACTAAACGATCTGGCTTACTTGTTCCTCAAACAAGAAAAAATGGTTTTAGTTTTATTTTGGGAACTATTAGTGTCGCTTGGGTTGATTTTGATCACGATGGCGATTTGGATATTTTTGCGGCGGGTGGTAGCGATTTAGATGAATACAAAGAACACTTACCCTTACCAAATAGATTGTTTCGGAATAACAATGACGGAACCTTTACTGAGGTTAGCGAGACTGCCAAAATTGCCGACAAACCTGATTTAGGGAGGATTGTGCCGACCGATTTTAATAACAGCCGCGATGTAGATTTACTGGTCGTTGGTAACAAAAAAACTTATCTTTACAGCAATCAGCGCAACGACACCTTTAAAAATGTTGCTGATGAAGCAGGATTGAACATTGGTGGAGTAAGTGTCGCGGCGGCGGATATTAACAAAGACGGTTTTACCGATTATTTCATTGGAGACGCATACGGCAAAAGTTTTCTATTTATCAATAACGGCAACGGCAAATTTACCAAACAAAAGATTTCAAATAAAAAAGTTTCAGCTATTTCTTCGCAATTTTTTGATTATGATAATGACGGTCTGATTGACCTCATTACGTCCGACTTAACTGAAACGAAAATCTGGCGAAATTTGGGAAATAAATGGCAGGAAATTGGTAAAGCAAATTGTCCAACGGCGGGCGGAGAAATGTTATCGGGCGATATTGATAACGACGGCGACATTGATTTAATTGTCTTTTCATTGGCGCACCCTTTGAAAATTTTCCGCAATGACGGCGGAAATTTGAATAACGCTGAAACTCTAAATTTACAAGGTCGCGTCAGTAATAAAAGCGGAATCGGCGCAAAAGTTGTGATGCGTTCGGGGAGTCTGGCGCAGCAGCTTGAAAGTTATTCTGCGAGTCCGATGCCAGCACCTTCACAAGTTCATTTTGGTTTAGGAAAACGTGAAAAGGCAGATTCAATCCGTATTTTATGGAGTTCGGGAATCGTTCAATCCGAAACCGATTTTGTGGCTAAGTCCAATCAAATCAACATTCAGGAAGTTGACCGCAAACCCGCTTCGTGTCCTTATCTTTACACTTGGGACGGCGAAAAATTTGCTTTCGTCACCGATTTTCTGGGCGGCGGCGAGATGGGCGGTTGGGCTGGAAAAGGCGTTTATAATTTTCCGAAATCCGACGAATTTGTGCGGATTCCACAGGATAAATTGAAAGCCAAAAACGGTTTTTACGAAATTCGGGTGACGAACGAGCTTGAAGAAGTGATGTATCTTGACAAAGTAAAACTCGTTGCCGTCGAACACGATGAAAACTCGGAAATCTTTCCAAATGAAGGTTTAGGACAATCGGAAAAACCGAAAGAATCTATCATTTCTACCCAAAACGCGCATCCGCCGATCTCGGCAGTTAATTCAGAAGGCGAAAATATTGTTTCAAAAATTAAAGATTTAGACCGCGTTTTTTATGATGATTTTACCAAACAAGAGATTCGCGGTTACGCCGATGAACACAGTTTGACACTCAATCTGGACGACAAAAAAGGCTACAACGGACGCACAATTTTGTTGCTGACGGGATGGACTGATTACGCATTTTCTTCGGATAATGTTCGCGCTTCACAAAGCGGAAAGTCTTTGTTTTTTCCATATTTACAAGTCAAAAATGCCAAGGGTGAATGGCAAACCGTGATTGATTCAATCGGCATTCCGATTGGTCGTCCGCAGACTTTGCTGGCTGATCTGACCGGAAAATTTTTATCCGATTCGCGTGAAGTTCGGATTGTTACTAATTTCAGAACTTATTGGGACAAAATCGCGGTTGACACTTCGCCAAAAGAGACGAATTTAAAAACGATTGAGATTGAGCCGACAGTTGCAAATTTGCGGGAAAGAGGTTATTCAGCCGAAACGAAATTTAACGGAATGGATGTTCCCGATTATGGCAAAGTTTCGTTCGATGATCGTTGGAAAAACTTTGCCGGAAGATTCACACGAACAGGCGATGTCAAACCACTTTTGAAAGAAATTGACGATGTTTTCGTGATTGCTAAAGCGGGTGACGAATTCGTTTTATCTTTCAAAGAATTACCCGCTCCGCCGAAAGGAAAAACTTATACATTTCTGTTATTTGCAGACGGTTACAGCAAGGAAATGGACATCAATTCCGGCTCGCCCGATGCGGTTTATCCGTTGCCGTTCAAGGGAATGAAAAAATATCCTTACGGCAATGAAGAAGCCTTTCCGATGACTGAAGAAAAACGGCGGATTTATGATGAAACTTTGACCAGATTCAGCCGAGGTGGATTAGCAAGATTTTAAAGCAGATTATCCACGAAGGGACACGAAGATTTCACGAAGGGGAAAATATTATACAAGAAATTTTGATTGGAAATAAAAAGGAAAAAAACTTCGTGTGTTCTTCGTGAACCTTCGTGGACGAAATTTTTATGAATCACATTCGATATTCAGCCGCCGCAATTCAGACCGATTTTGCCAATCCGGTGAGACGTTCTGAAATGCGGAAAAATACCGATAGAATCCTGAATTTAATTGATTCGGCGGTGGCTGGGGCTGTTCCGTTTTTACCTGTGAAATTGGTAACGTTTCCAGAATTTGCACACGCTGCGCCCGTTTTCCCGACGGTTAAAGAATTGCACGAAAAATTAGCGGTTGAAATTCCGAATGAACACACGGACAGGTTGCAAGCAAAGGCGAAAGAATACGGGATTTATATTCAAAGCGGTTCGATGTTGGAAATTGATAAAAAATATCCGAATCACGTTTTTAATACGACTTGTTTGATTGGTGCAGAAGGAATTTTATACAAATACCGCAAAGTAAATACCTGGATTCCTTACGAAGTTCATTCTTCGCCGCACGACATTGAAGGCTACGAGGAAGAACTTTTCCCGATTGCCAAAACCGAAATTGGAAACATCGGAACGGCAATTTGTTACGACTGGCTTTTTCCCGAAGTTTTGCGGCAATTGGCGATGAACGGCGCGGAAATTTTGGTGCGCGTTTCGGCGTATATGGACCCTTGGAACGCGACTGAGCCGATGGATTGGTGGACGCTCGTTAATCGTTGTCGGGCTTTGGAAAATATGTGTTACGTTGTGGCTTCAAACCAAGCCGCGAGTTTGAAACATTATCCACCTTATTCGTGGTCAGGCGGTTCGATGATCGTTGATTTTGAAGGGCGAGTTTTGACCAAAGCGAGCGAAGGCGCAGGCGAAAAAATCGTGGTTGCGCCGATTGATATTTCGGCGTTGCGCCACGAACGTGAAACACGCAAAGGTCACCATCTTTTATCGCATTTACGCACCGAGGCGTATCCCGTTTATCAAAAACATATCTATCCGCCGAAGTTTTTGAAAGACGATGAAACGCTTTCTTATGAAGGTAATAACGAATTGATTGAAACTGCAAAGAAAAAATAATTTGCCCGCGAAAGACGCGAAAAGACGCGAAAAAGTTTTTTTGTTTTTGTCTTTATTTAGCGTGTTTAGCGGGCAATAAAAAACAAAATCTATGAATCGAAAAAACTATATCTATTCCTTTATTTTATTGGCTTTGCTAATGTTTACTTCGTGCCAAACCGCGACTAAACAGACACAAACAACGCCTACTACACCAACAACTTCTGCCAATGAAATTCCCGGACGCAAATGGTGGAAAGAAGCGGTTGTTTATCAAATTTATCCTCGTAGTTTCAAAGATTCAAACGGCGACGGCATCGGCGATTTACGGGGAATTATCGAAAAACTTGACTACATAAAATCACTTGGCGTGGATGTGGTTTGGCTCAATCCGATCTATTCTTCGCCCAATGATGACAACGGTTACGACGTTTCCGATTACCGAAATATTATGAAGGATTTCGGGACGATGGCGGATTTTGATGAATTAATTAAAGGTTTGCACGACCGCAAAATCAAGCTCGTGATGGATATTGTCGTCAATCATTCTTCGGACGAACACGAATGGTTCAAATCCGCAAGAAGTTCGCGCGAAAGTCCTTATCGTGATTATTACTATTGGTGGAACGCCGAAAAAGGCAAGCCGCCCACGCGTTACAGTCTGTTTGACGCGAAACACGATGCGTGGAAATTTGACGAAAAAACGAACTCGTATTATCTGCATATTTTTTCAGAAAAACAACCAGATTTGAATTGGTCAAATCCAAAATTGCGCCAGGAAGTTTACGACATCATGAAATTCTGGGCGGAAAAAGGAACTGACGGTTTTCGGCTCGATGCGTTCCAGTTTGTCGCCAAAGACCCGAATTTTCCGCCGTTTCCCGAAGGAACCGAACTTAGTTTGATGAACTATTCGATGGGCGAACATATTCACGATTATTTGAAGGAAATGAACAAAGAAGTTTTCAGCAAATACGATGTGTTCAGCGTTGCCGAAGGCGCGGGCAGAAATATGCAGGACGCGCACGATCTGGTTGACGAAGACCGCAACGAATTGAGTATGGCGTATGCTTTTGAACCTGCGGATTTAGGCAAATTCGGCGGTTACAAATTGACCGAAATGAAGAAAGTTTTTTCCAAATGGGACAAGGAATTTGCCGAAAAAGGCTGGCTTTCGATCTTTTTGGCAAATCACGACAAAGCCAGACTCGTTTCGGTTTGGGGCAACGATAAACCTGAATTTCGTGATTATTCGTCAAAAATGCTTTCGACTTTTCTGCTGACGATGCGCGGAACGCCTTATTATTACAACGGCGACGAATTGGCGATGACCAACGGCGGATTTGAAAAGATGGAGGAATTCCGCGACAAACCTTTGTTCAATATGTATGAGTTTGAAAAAAGCAAAGGCGGAGATTTGACCAAATTTTTGGAACGTGCCAAATTTGAAGCCCGCGACAATTCGCGCACGCCGTTTCAATGGAGCGCAGCCGATAATGCCGGATTTTCAACTGCCAAACCCTGGATAAAAATTGCGCCAAATTACAAAGAAATCAATGCCGAAGCACAAGAAAAAGATCAAAACTCTCCGCTCAATTATTTCCGTAAATTAACCAAATTGCGAAAGGAAAATCCCGTTTTGGTTTACGGAAAATACACTTTGCTCGATGAAGCGAGCGAAAGCGTTTATGCCTATACACGCGAATTAAATGGTAAGAAATGGCTGATTCTATTGAACTTTACTGACAAAGAAGCGACTGCCAACACAGGTTTGGATGTCAGCAAAGCCAAAGTGCTTTTAGGAAATTATGCCGAATCATCAAAGGACGGAAAATTGAAACCATACGAAGCAGTTGTTTTTGAATTGAATTAGGAGAAAGGAGATGAGAATTTATTCGATTTTGTTTTTGATTTGTTTCTGCACAATAAATTTTTACGGTCAAAAATCTATCTTTTGGGATTTTTCCGAAAGCCGTAACAATGCCGAAAAACTTTTTTCCAAAGTCGGCAATAAAATTGAAATTTCAGCCGGTGCGGAAACGGATTTTTTTATCGAGCCGGGTTTGCCGCCTTATGAAAAAGCCAACGCGCCTTTGCTTTTGAAAACGGTTGATAATACAAAATCTTTTACCTTTTCTTTCAAAACTACACCCGTTCACAAAGTCAAATACGACGCGGGAATGGCGTTCATTTACATTGACGACAAACATTGGCTGAAATTCGCTTTTGAAGCCGACGAAAGAATGAACAAACGGCTCGTAACCGTTAAAACTAAAGACTTTTCCGACGACAATAATCATGATGCGATTAAAAGTCCGAGTGTTTTTTTGAAAATTTCTTCGGATACGAAAGTGGTCGGATTTTATTATTCGATTGACGGAAAAATCTGGCAGCTAGTCCGTGTTTTCAAAAACGAATATCCGCCGACAATCAAAATCGGTGTTGGCTCACAATCGCCCGCCGGAAAAGGCAACAAATCAGTTTTTGAAAATTTTAAGTTTTCCGAAACGAGCGTTAAAGATTTCAGGATGGGAATTTAGCGAGGAATTTTATTATAAAGTCTTCTTAAAGCTTATGAAATACTGGAATTATCGAGTTGTAAAGGACACTGGAAATTACTCAATTTACTCTGTTTACTATGATGAGCAGGACAGAGTTATTGGCTGTAGTGAAAACCCTGAGCCAGCAATTTCAGAAGATTTAGAATCTTTGAGAACACAATTAAAATTGATGATTGAGGCGACAACCAAACCTGTAATTGATTTAGAACAGGTTAATAAAGAAAAAAAGTTATGAATCGCAAATTTTACTTCTACACCGTTTTATCTTTGATTTTGCTGATTGCTTCGGCGTGTCAAAATTCAACCAATCAAACCAATCAAACAAACGTGAATTCTAATCAAACTACAACTGCTTCCAACGAAATTCCCAACCGCAAATGGTGGAAAGAAGCGGTGGTTTATCAAATCTATCCGCGCTCTTTCAAAGATTCAAACGGTGATGGAATTGGTGATTTGAAAGGAATTACGTCAAAACTTGATTACATAAAATCTTTGGGAATTGACGTTGTTTGGCTCAATCCGATCTTTAGTTCGCCGAATGATGATATGGGTTACGACGTTTCCGATTATCAAAATATTATGAAGGAATTCGGGACGATGGAAGATTTTGACGAAATGTTGAAAGGCTTTCATGACCGAAAAATTAAAGTAGTTTTGGATTTGGTCGCCAATCATTCTTCGGACGAACATAAATGGTTTCAGGAGGCGAAAAAATCACGCGATAATCCATATCGGGACTATTACCATTGGTGGAATGAAGAAGACGGAACTCCGCCGAAACGAGTCAGTTTTTTCGATCCGAAAGGTGAGGGCTGGAAATATTCACCCGAAACAAAATCTTATTATCTGCACTATTTTTCGCAAAAACAGCCTGACTTAAATTGGGAAAATCCGAAGGTTCGCCAAGAAATCTATTCGGCAATGAAATTCTGGTTCGACAAAGGTGTGGACGGTTTTAGAATGGACGTAATCCATTTCATTTCAAAAGATAAGCCGTTCAAAGAAATTCCCGCCGAATTCAAAGATGATTACGGAAAATTCTATGGCAGCGGTCCGAAACGTCACGAATATGTCCAGGAAATGTATCGTGAAGTTCTTTCAAAATACGATGTGATGACTCTGGGTGAAGCAGGCGCAACGCAGGAAGACGCACATAATTACGTTGATGAAGACCGCCACGAACTTAATATGATTTATCACTACGAGGGTGTTTCTTTAGGTTATTTGCCGAATTCAAAGAAAATCATTGATCCGAAAGGTTGGAAACTGACCGATTTCAAAGATATTTACACCCGTTGGGATAAAAATTTCGCCGAAAAAGGCTGGAACACAGTTTATCTTGCCAATCACGACCAGCCGCGAATGGTTACTCGTTGGGGAAATGATGCGACCGAATTCCGCGAACTTTCTTCTAAAATGCTGTCAACATTCCTTTTAACCCAAAGAGCCACTCCTTATTATTTCCAGGGCGATGAGCTGGCAATGTCGAACATCAAATTCGACAAGATCGAAGATTACCGCGACATCGAATCAATCAATTGGTATAAGCAAATTAAATCCGAGGGTGGAGATTTGAAGCAATTTATGGAATCGCAAAAAATTGCCGCCCGCGACAACAGCCGCACCCCGATTCAATGGGACGAGACGGAAAACGGGGGGTTTACGACCGGAAGTCCTTGGCTCAAGGTTAATCCGAATTATAAAACCGTCAACGCCGCAGCGCAGGAAAAAGATGAAAATTCGCCGTTGAATTATTTCCGAAAGTTGACCGAATTGCGTAAAAAAGAGCTAACACTTGTTTACGGTAAATATACTTTGGTTGATAAGGATAACGAAAATGTTTATGCCTACACACGCGAGTTAAACGGTAAAAAGCTGTTGGTTTTATTGAATTTTAAGGCAACCGAATCAACCGTCAACGCCGGAGTTGATTTGAGCAAAGCAAAAGTTCTTTTAGGCAATTACAAAGATTTTTCGACGGATGGAAAACTTAAACCATATCAGGCAGTAATTTTGGAATTATCAAACTAGGAGCATTGAAAATATGAACACAAAATTCAAACCAAATTTGTCGTTTTGGCAGATTTGGAATATGAGCTTCGGCTTTTTAGGAATTCAATACGGATTCGGTTTACAGCAGGCAAACCTGAGTCCGATTTTCCGTTACTTGGATGCGGAGGAATCAAAACTGCCGATTTTGTGGCTGGCGGGACCGATTACGGGTTTGTTGATTCAACCGTTGATTGGGGCAATTAGCGATGGAACGTGGACACGATTTGGAAGACGAAAACCGTTTTTCTTGATTGGAGCGTTGACGGGAAGTCTTGCTGTTCTATTGATGCCGTATTCGCCGGTTTTATGGATGGCGGTTGGTTTGTTCTGGATTTTAGATGCTTCGATGAATACTGCGATGGAACCTTATCGGGCGATGGTTGGCGATAAACTCAACGACAGTCAGCGAACTTTAGGCTTTTCCGTTCAAACCTTTATGATTGCGTTCGGACAAATTCTGGCAGGTCTTATGCCTATGATTTTATTGGGTTTAGGGGTTTCTTCTGATACACAAAACGGCAAGCATATTCCCGACATTGTTAAATATTCATTTGTGATCGGGGTTGTGGCGATGTTGGTGACGATGGCTTGGACAAATTTCACGACGGACGAATATCCGCCTGACAATTTGGAAGAGTTTCGCGCCGAACAAGCCAAGAAAGGCGGAATTGTTGGAAAAGTTGTCCACGCTTTTAAGGAAATTTGGGATGCTGTGTTGCAAATGCCCAGCGGATTAAAACAAATTTGGTGGGTTAAATTTTTCACTTGGTATGGAATGCCTTTGATGTGGCAATACTTGGCTCTTTCGATTGCCAGACATTGTTATAATGCTCCAACGCCGGAATCACCAGGTTTTGCCGAAGGTTCAGCTAAAGTCGGTGTGGCTTTTACAGTGATGAATATTACAACTGTCGTGATGGCTTTTGTCATTCCGCCCGTTGTTAAAGCTATCGGAACCCGAATGACTTATGCGATTTTTCTGGCAATCGGCGGATTAGGCTTCATTTCGATGCTTTTTACCACCGATTTAAACGTAGTTTTAGCCGGAATGGTTGGCGTTGGAATCGGTTGGTCGGCAATTATTACCGTGCCGTTTATTATGACGACTTCAATCGTGCCGCAAAACAGAGTCGGCGTTTATATGGGGCTGTTGAATGCTTTTATTTGTATTCCGCAAATTATTGAGATGCTGACGGTTGGATTTTATTACGACAAATTGTTGGGCGGAGACGCTCGCAACGCTATCGTTTTAGCCGGAATTTGTTTGATTTTGGGAGCAGTTGCTTGCTTATTTATTTCAAAGGATGTTGAAAAATCTACGACAACCGAGGAAGTTTTAGGAGCAGAAACGGCTGAATTAGAAGCACATAATTATTGATTTTATGAGTGAATTACAAAGAAAATGGTGGAAAGAAGCGGTGGTTTATCAAATCTATCCGCGTTCTTTCAAAGATAGTAACGGCGATGGCATCGGTGATCTACGCGGAATTATCGAAAAACTTGACTACATCAAATCTTTAGGGGTTGATGTAGTTTGGCTCAACCCGATCTTCAAATCTCCGAATGACGATAACGGCTATGATGTAAGCGATTACTGCGGTATTATGGACGATTTCGGGACGATGGAAGATTTTGACGAAATGCTCAAAGGCTTTCACGAACGCGGAATCAAACTTGTGCTTGATTTGGTCGCCAATCATTCTTCCGACGAACATTTTTGGTTTCAGGAATCAAGAAAAAGCCGCGATAATCCGTATCGAAATTACTATCATTGGTGGGAGGCGGAAAAGGGAACTCCGCCCAAACGCTGGAGTTTTTTTGACGAAGAAGCGAACGCCTGGAAATACGATGAACAAACGGATTCCTATTATTTGCACATATTTAGCGTCAAGCAACCTGATTTGAATTGGGAAAATCCGAAACTTCGGCAGGAAATTTATGACGCAGTTCGATTCTGGTTTGAAAAAGGCGTTGACGGTTTCCGAATGGATGTTATTACCTTTATTTCTAAAGATTTACCATTCAAAGAACTACCCGAAAAATACAACGGAAATTTTGTTCAGTATTATGCCGAAGGTCCGAAACTGCACGAATATTTACAGGAATTTAACCGCGAAGTTCTGAGCAAATACGACATTATGACCGTTGCCGAAGGTCCGGGAACAAATACGGAAAACGTCCTTGATTTTGTTGACGAAGACCGTCACGAACTCAATATGTCTTACCATTTCGACATCAGCAATCTTGGTCACAAAGATTTAGCCAAAAAGTTGATGTTGCCCGAAGGTTGGGATTTCCGCGAATTCAAGGAAATTTTTATCAAATGGGACAAGGTGTTTGACAAGAAAGGTTGGGGAACAGTTTATCTCGGCAATCACGATTTTCCGCGAATGGTTTCTCGTTGGGGAAATGATGCGACCGAATTCCGTGAACTTTCTTCTAAAATGCTGACCACATTTCTCTTAACAATGCGCGGAACGGTTTATTATTATTTCGGTGACGAACTTGGAATGACCAACATTCGATTCGACAACATCGAAGATTACCGCGACATTATGACCATCAATCTGCACAAATTGATTTCTTCCGAAGGCGGCGATTTGGACGAATTTATGTGGTCGCAAAAACTCATTGCCCGCGATAACGGGCGCACTCCTTTTCAATGGAATGATTCTGAAAACGCCGGATTTACAAGCGGAAAACCTTGGCTTAAAGTTAATCCGAATTACAAAGAAATCAATGCTGAAGCACAAGACACAACCGAAAATTCGCCGTTGAATTATTTCCGCAATCTCATCAAATTCCGCAAAGAAAATCTGGAATTGATCTACGGAAAATCCGAATATTACGATCTGGAAAATGAATCGGTTTTTGCTTATTCAAGAGAATTGAACGGGCGTAAATTATTGATTTTAGTTAATTTCAAAGAAAATGAAGCAACAGTCAATGTTCCTTTTGATTTGGAAAAAGCTAAACATTTATTTGGAAATTATGCCGATTTTGACGGCACTTTGAAACCGTATCAAGCCGTAATTTTAGAAGTTTAAAGCAATTTAGCCACAGAGCGCACAGAGTTCGCAGAGATTTTTTGATTTTTCTATGAGTTCTTTGTGAACTCTGTGGCAAATTTATTTCGGATAAGGCAAACACTGGTAAAAAATGTTTTCCAATACTTTTGCGAAAAAAACATTTGCTCGACAATTGAGAAATAATAATCTGCTGAAACTTCATCTGTTTTTTGATAAAGCCTCAGCCGAAATGTTTGCCGATGACAGGGAAATTGTGATGACCGATATTTTCCTTCCAACCGAAGATTTCACCAGATTCAAACTTTACGGTGACGGCAAAGTGTTTTTTACCAACGCCAAAGCTTGAAATTTGAGTTCAACCTGGCGATAGAACTAATTGAGGATTAATGATTCCGATCCTTGATTCGATTAGTCATTTTTATAAGTAATGTCAGGCGGGAATTCAGGAATTGGCTCAGGCGGCACCGGAAATGGTTCAGGAATTGGCTCAGGAATCGGATCGGTGACAGGATACGGATTCGGTTCTTCCGGGGATGGTTCCGGCATAACAGGTTCATTTGGTTCTTTAATCGGTTCTTTAACCGGATTTTCCGGCTCATCTGATTGTAAGTGTGTTTTTTCGTTCATAATTTTCTCCTCAAATTTTTTTAATTTTCTGATTTTATCTTTTCATTCTGTGTTTTCTTTGTCCGAACTAACATCGGGAGAAACATCTTCAGATTTGACTACAGCAACTATGTCGCGCTCGTCAGGATTACCTTTAGTTTCATCTCCGCGCCTAATTCGTTGTGCTGTTTCGGTTTCATCTTCATAAGCCGATGCTTCACCAATTTCTTCGGCAGTAAAACCATCGCGCTTGATTTTCTGTGCCTCTCGGTCAAGATCGGCGTTTTGTTTTTTTTCAACTTTTTGGTTTGATTCCTTCATTCTAATTTCCCCTTTATAAAGTTTCTCTACGCTTCGGTATTTTGTTCTGATTAATAAAATCAAACTAATTAACCTGTTCGATTCCAATACAAAAAACAGTCAAAAACGATAGCTACCGATTCGGATAGCAAATTGCTAGCCAAATTATCGCGTTCTCCTAAAGATTTAAGGTAAAACTGCATTTCTTTTGGTTGTTTGGCAGTTGAATATAGAGTCTATCTAATAAGGAAGGAGAAGGATTGCAGAAGAATATTTTTAATAATTAACCCAATAAAGGCAGTGATATACAAGCATCAAAACAAGTATAAAAACTGCCTTAAATCAAAGAATTTTTATTGGACTTATTCGTTCTTTGGTCTTTTATCTGTCGGAACGTTTAGAAAAATTTGGTCATATTTTTCGTAACCGTCTTTAACGATGTCCATCAAATTTGATTTTTCAACCACTTTCGGTTCAATGAAAACAAAAGGAACTTCCTTATTGACGGCTTTCATCGTTTTGGTTGTGTCGAGCTTTTCGCCTTTGGCTAATTTGACGGCGGCTTCGACTGCCGCGAACGCCAAAGGTTGAATCGGTTTATAAACGGTCATTGATTGGTCGCCTTCGGCAATTCGCTGTAAGGCATCAAGCTGCGCATCCATTCCGGTAGTGATGATTTTGCTGGCTAAACCTTTGCGTTTCAAGACTTGAATTGCTCCGCCTGCTGTTCCGTCATTCGAGCAAACGAAAGCCACAACATTGTCCTGATTTTGAGTTAAAGCGTTTTCGGCAATTTTCAAAGCATCTTCGGGTGACCAGTTTTTGGCGTGTTGGTCAGCCACAATTTTAATATCGCCGCGATCAACTGCGGGTTTTAAAACCTCCATTTGTGCATCTTTCATAATCAGCGCATTGTTATCGGTAGGCGCACCGTAAATTAAGACATAATTACCTTTCGGAGCATGTTTGAGTGCATATTCGGCTTGCATTTTTCCGGCGAGTGAATGAAGATGCGAAACCAAAACGTCAATCTGATCGCTCAAAATCAAACGGTCATAACTAACTACGGGAATCCCTTTGGCTTTTGCTTTTTCTACTCCGGTTGCTACGACCTGACCGTTATGAGGTGCAATGATCAGAACATCAACTCCCTGAGTAATAAAATCGTCAATCTGTTTTAATTGGGTTTCGTCATTACTTTCGGCAACATTAACTATAACTTCTGCACCCAATTCGGCTGCTTTTTTCTCAATTAATTCTTTGTCCTTAACCCAATGTTCTTTGAGTGTGTCCATCGAAAAACCGATTTTGATCTTGCCGTCTTTCTTTTTTGTGGTTTGGTTGCTTGCTTGATTAGTTGGCTGTTGGACACAAGCCGATAAAAACAACATTGCTAAAATTGTTAGGAATAATATTTTTCTCATTTTTTCGTTCCTTTCGGAATTGCTGTCACCTCAAAAGGCAGCAGAATTTCGCGTTTGATGTAATCATCCGAATTTCCTGCAAATGTAACTTGTAATTGCTGTTCGCCGTTTGCAGAGGCTGAAATTTTAACGCCTTCGGTTTCCTTTAAGACTTTTGCTGATTTGCAGTTTAACTGATAAGTTTGTCCGGCGCGACCTTCGAGCAGTAAATACAAACCTTCTTTGCGTGCCTGAGATTTGATGATGCGCAAACCTTGATTTTCCTGTCCGGCAACCAACATCGGCGGATTCCAATAAACTTCCGTTCCTTCTGCATAGTCAAAAACAATTTCCAATGGCGAGTTGCTCAAATCAAGTTTTAATTCGGCTTGTTGAATGTCTCCGTTCGGCTTTATTTCAAACGTGATTTTCTTGCCGTTGGCGGTTACATTTTTGATTACTGCATCAAGCGGAAATGACGGCGCAAGCACTAAATTTGCCGCAGTTCCGCCTTTTCTGAAAACTGAAATCGTCATTTTGCCGTTTTCGCGTTTCAATTTGAAATCAAGCATCGAATCGCCAACCCGAACATTTTGGACATCCAAATTATTCCAGGTTGCTGGGATTTGCGGGGCAAATTTGACGGTTTTTCCGGCGTTTGAAACCTCAATTCCCAACATTCCGCGCAAAATGGGCGAAACCACCATTGCTTCCGACCAAACCTGATGATGCGAACTGCGTCCAAACGGAGCGTTGAAATCTCCTGACAAAAGTTCGGTAACGTAACCTAAAGCATTTGAATAAGTTAAAAGAGAATTAGCCATCAAAGCCTGATAGCCGACCTGCGGACGACCGTAATTATAAGCCGCCACCGATTGCCAACCCGTAAAAAGTCCCCAAACCGAGCCGTAGTGATACGAAAGCGGATCGTAAAGCTGGCTGTCATTGACCAAAATCCGCGAACCCCAATCGGTTGAAATCTTTGCGCTGCCAAGATGGTCAATTTGTTTTTGAGCTTTTTCATTGTCCATCGTCCGCCACCACATCGGAACGGCTGGCAAAACCGTGTCTTCATCGTAAATTTTGGCACTTTGCAGTTCGTTCAAGCGTTTTTGGCGGCGTTCAAGATTCGGTCCCGGTTCGGCTTTCAGCGGTTCTTTGCGCGGAATTTGCGTTGCATAAGCATAAAATCCTTTGTCGTTCAGCCAATACGTTTTTTCCATCGCCTGACGGCATTTTTCGGCGTTGGCTTTGGCGCGTTCAGCCGTTGCCGAATCTCCTAAAACTTCCGCCATCCGAGCCATACTGCTCGAGGCTTCGATCCAAACGCCTTGCAGGTAAATTTCTTCGTGCGGCGGATAGAGTGCGCCGCCTTCCACCCAGCCGTGACCGAATTTGGTGTTCTCAATCAAACCGTTGCCATCGGTGTCGGTGGCTTCTTCGTATTTGTAGGCTTTAACGATTGAATCCCAATTCGCTTTCAAATATTCAAGGTCGCCGCCGGCTTCGTAAAGGTCTTTATTAACAATAACATAAAGAGGTGTCGCATCAGTCGAATTCCAGGGATATGGATAACCCTTCCACCAATCAAGGAGCGTTGCACTTTGCGAAATTTCGTGCGGAATTTTGCCGTCGTCACGCTGAACTCTTTTTAAGAAATCAATCGCTTGTTTAGAAGTCGAAAAATCGCCGTAAGAATTGATTGCCAAAGCCGTCCACATCGAATCCCGCCCGAAATACCAGGCAAAACCGGGACGTTCCGACTCGCCCGAAGTTCTGAAACCCGCCAACAAACCTGTTCCTAAATATGGATTGGTCGCTACGCCTTTTTCCGTTCCGATCTTTGCCCACGCAAAAGCCGTGTTCAGGCGTTCGTCAGGGGTAGTAACTTGCGTGGTTTTACTCAAAAAATCTTCGTAATATTTGACGTTTTGTTCGTAAAGCGGAATCGCATTATTGAGCAATTTTTTATAAGTTTCTACCGCTTTAGCTTGTCCTTCGGTGCTGCCGGACATTACAATCGGCACAAAATTTTTATCAGCTTCGGCGGGTGAAATGTCCAGTGTATATCTGACGGGAACATCTTTCGGCTCTTCCTGATACGGCATTAGCGAAACGTCTTTGGCATTTGGCGAACCGATAATTCCGAAAAACTTTTTCGATTCTTCACCGATGAAATAATATTTTTCTTTTTCGTCCTGTCCGACAAACGGAGTCATCAATCCCGCCGCCCACATCGGACGAAGTTTCGGGCGAAATGAAACGCCAATCGTCATTGGCAAAGTCGTTTTGATGTCCAAAAGCGAAATCAACCCCTGCTCATCAACCGGCGCGTAAATAATTTGGCGAACCCGAAACGCGGCGTGAGAATAAGTGAAAATCGTTGCTTCGGGACGGACTTCGATATTCGTCAAAATATCTTTGCCATTAAAAGGTAAATTGTATCCTTCGATCTGAAAATCAAGCGCGAAATCATCCAGAATCTTGATCGGATAAACCCACGCTTCCATATTGCGATGCTCATAACCGAAAGCCGCCGATTTGCGCCCGATGACATCGTAAAATGAACCGTTTTGGGTTCTGCGGGAAAGCTCTAAACGGCTTTTCGGTAATTCTTTTTTGGCAATGAATTTCATTGATTGAGCAGATGCGTTTAAACATAAAACGCCGAAAACAAAAATGACAAGCGAAAATAATGCAATTTTTTTCATAAATATTTTGCCACAGAGGACACGGAGAACACCGAGCCTTTATTATTTTTTTAGACTTAAATTTTATTAGCCAACATTTTGAACCAAAAGTTACCTCCGTGAACTCTGTGTTCTCTGTGGCTAAAGATTTTCAACCGAAAAGTTATCAAAATCAATCGGAAAACCTTTTCCGTCGGGGGCGGCGCACATTATCCCGATCTGAACGGGAACGTTGGGGGGAAAATAAGCTAAACGAAGCATCGCAAAATCTTTATTATCAAATGAATAGCTGATTTCGACAAAATCGTTTTTTCGCAAAATTTTGAACCAGACTTCGGGCGGATTATCGTTTCTTTGCACAACCGACCAATCCGAAAAATCGCGGGTGACGACAGCACTTAAATTTTGCACACCATTAACAAATTCAATTCCGGTTTTGATCCAGTTTTTTTCATCAATCCGAATCATCAGCCCACCTTGATCGTATAATTCTTGATAATTTCCGCGAATTCTGACTTTTGCCGTAAAATCTCCGTCTTGCTTTTGATAATAAGAATGTCCGTTGTCGCGGATAAAATCGTAATGCGTAATGCGCCAAAAATCTGTCCCCGAGTCAACCTCGACTCGCAAAACTCCGTTTTCAAACGACCAAATTTTCGGCTCATTAAACCATTGCATATTCAATTATTTTTTAGCCGCTGATTTAAAAATTGCCGTCCAGCCGCCGTTATTGGCAAGGTTGATTTTTAGCTTATCGCCTTTTTTAACAGTCTGACTCGTTTTCTTAAAATCTTGGGCAAAACGATTGGTGTTGACTCCATCCTGCCAAATTGTTGCCTGATAATTTCCGTTTCCGAGAAAGGATAAATCCAAGCTAATTTCTTTAGCTGCTCCTGCGTTCATTGCACCGATAAACCATTCTTTTTTAGAATTTTGACGGGCAACAACGATATATTCGCCGACTTTTCCGTCAATCGGAACGGTTTCTTCCCAAACGCTTGGAACAGCCGAAAGAAATTCCATTGCTTCAGGTTCGCGTAAATAATTGGAAGGATTATCCGCTAGCATTTGCAAAGGACTTTCGTAAATAACATACATTGCGAGCTGATGACATCGTGTGCCTTGGCTCATCGGACGTTCAAAATTGATCTGGAAATCCTTTGGCTGAGCATTTATCATTGCTCCGGGCGTGAAATCCATTGGTCCCGCGACCATTCGGATAAAAGGCAATGTGACATCGTGTTCGGGCGTAATGTCTTTTGACCATTTGGAATTTTCTAAACCTTTGACCCCTTCATTGCTGATGACATTTGGATATTTTCGATACAATCCGGTTGGTTTATACGCGCCGTGAAAATCTACCATCATTTTGCGTTTAGCAGCTTCGCGGGCGGTTCGTTCGTAGAAATTCACCATTTTCTGGTCATCACGCTGCATAAAATCAACTTTGATACCTTTTACGCCCCATTTTTCAAATTGGTCAAATGCCTGCGTCCATTGTTTGTCGAGTGATGTCCACAAAACCCATAACACGATTCCGACATTTTTCTTTTTGGCATAAGCAAGCAATTCGGGTAGATTAACGTCAGGATTAAGCGTTAATAAATCGTCTGTTTTCGACCAACCTTCGTCCAAGATTAAATATTCCAAACCGTATTTAGCCGCGAAATCAATGTAATATTTGTAAGTTTGCGTATTTACGCCAGATTTGAAATCAACGCCGTAAATATTGTTGGCGTTCCACCAATCCCAAGGAACTTTGCCCGGTTTTATCCAAGAAAAATCACCTTTTGCCTCTTCGGAAAGCAGAAAAACAAGCTGATTATTTATCAGATCAATATCACGTTCCGCCAATCCGAAAACCCGCCACGGAAATTCACGTTTCCCTGTCGTTTGGGCAATATAATTTGCCCGTTCGCTTATTTTTACATCACGGTCTTTGATGGCAGTTTCTTTAGCAGGGAAATGAGGGAATACGGCTTTTAAGCCTTTTCCTTTATTTCCACGAAACCACATTCCCGCGTAATCGTAAAGATCAGCTTCGGAAATCCAAAGTTTGATGCCTGTCTGAGAACTAACAAGAGTTGGCGAACTGGCAATTTTTTCTCCCAAATCAGTTGTTTTGTATTGGATATATTTTCGTTCATTGTGCGAATAAAATCCTTCGTCCTCTTCGGGATAAAAAATTGTGTCCTGCGGATTTAAGTTGATTTCCGTCTGCTCATTTTCAATCGTAACTTGTCCGTTTAAATCAGTTGTCCAACGGTATGCCGCACCGTTGTCATAAACCCGCCAAACCAATCCTAAACCATTCGCAAAATTCAACTTTAATTCGTTGAAATTATTTTTTATCTGACGGCGTTTGATCGGAACTACAGCATTAACCGTTTCATTAACCGTTCTCTGATTTTGGTTGCTAATTTTGAAGTTGTTTCCCGAAGAAATTTCCTTAACTGAAAGTAAAATCGGTGATTCGGGAACGATTATTTTATTATCAAACAAAATCGAATAATAAAATTTATCGGCAATTCGCAGACGGACTTCGGCACGTTTATTTGGGGAAGTAACAGTAAAATCCTGTGCGAAAGCACTGATAGCTGAAATCAGCAATAACAGAAAAAAAATCAGCAATTTTTTCATAGATTTTTCACCTAATATTTTTTGAATTTGGTTAAATCATTTGGTTTTGCTGATTTTATACTGACTGCCGCTCCTCCGCCACTTGCCAAAGCTAATTTCAAAACGGTTTTGTTATCAACTAAATAGCTGTTGATCTGGTAAACCATCGGGTTTTTCTCCCAATCGGCATCTTTGCCATCGGCGTAAATCGTTGCGACATATTGTTTTCCGGCATCTAGAAAATCAAGCGAAGCCGTTGCGGTGCGCGAATTTTCATCCGTGATTGCGCCGATAAACCACTCATTTTTACCTTTTGCTTTTCGTGCAATCGTCAAATAATCACCCGGTTCGGCTTCCAAAATCTTCGTGTCGTCCCAATCAACCGCAACATCTTTGATAAATTGGAAAGCGTCCATCCGTTTTTCGTAATTTTCGGGCAAATCAGCCGCCATTTGCAAGGGCGAATAAAGCGTGACATAGAGCGCAAGTTGTTTGGCTAAAGTCGTATGAACCTGTTCTTTTTGATTTGGCTGATAATGACTGCGTTTGATCTCAAAAATTCCCGGCGTATAATCCATCGGACCGCCCATCAAGCGCGTAAACGGCAAAATTGTTTCGTGTTCGGGAGGATTTCCTTCGCTCCAAGCATTGTATTCATTGCCTCTGGCGGCTTCGGCGGCAATCCAATTCGGAAAGGTTCGGTGCAATCCCGTCAAATGAACTGATTCGTGTGAATCAACCGAAATTTTATATTTTTCGGCAGTTTTAACCACGTGAAGATAATGATTGACCATCGTTTGGCTTTCGTGATGCTCGCCACGCGGGATGATTCTACCGACGTAACCTGTTTTAACTGAATCATATCCGTATTGTTTCATAAAACGAAAAGCTTCATCCAGACGGCGTTCGTAATTGCTGGCGGAAGCAGAAGTTTCGTGGTGCATTATTAATTTAACGCCCTTCGCAGCCGCATATTTTTGCAATTCTTTAACATCAAAATCGGGATACGGCGTAACAAAATCAAAGACGTTTTCCTTCCATTGTCCATACCAATCTTCCCAACCGATGTTCCAGCCTTCGACCAAAATCCCTTGGATTCCGTTTTTCGCCGCAAAATCTATGTAGCGTTTGACATTGGCGGTATTTGCGCCGTGTCTGCCGTTTGGTTTCAGGGATTTCCAATCGGTTTCGTCAATTTTGACGTTGTTGACATCGGCATAATTCCAGCTTTCCGTATTGACGTGCATTCCCCACCAAACCCCCACGAATTTTTGCGGTTTGATAAAGCTCGTATCGGCATATTTGGACGGTTCGTTCAGATTCAAAATCGTTTTTGAAGCAAGAATATCAGCGGCTTTATCCGAAACTAAAATCGTCCGCCAAGGCGTTTTTTCGGGAGTTTGCAAAAATGCCGCGCTGCCGAGCGCATTCGGGCAAAGATGCGAAATCATTTTAAGGCTTTGGCGGTCAACCATCATATACATCGCCGGATAATTGATGAGCGCGGCTTCGTGAAAATTGAGATAAAGCCCGTCCGCCGTTTTCATCATCAAAGGCGTTTGAACGGCATTTTCGGCAAACGGAATTTTGTCGGAATTCGGATTGAAATAAAGTGATTTTGAAGCGGCAATTTCGCTGAATTTAGTTGTGTTGTAGGCGTATTCCTGCGAATCGTAATCGCCCGGAATCCAAAAAGTCTTGTGGTCGCCCGAAAGATTAAACTCGGTTTTTTCTTCGTTGACGGTGAAATATTTGAGTTGGTCTTGAACAGGGAACTCGTAACGAAATCCTAAACCATCATCGAAAAGGCGAAAACGAATCATGATTTTTCTGGTTAATTTATCGCCTTTTTGTTCAAGCGTGACGGCTAATTCTTTGTAATTATTGCGGATAGTTTTAACTTCGCCCCAAACCGGATTCCAACTTTCATCCTTAGCATCGGTTTTGGTATCAATAATTTTAAAACCCTTTTTCAAATCGGGTTGGTCTTTAATTTCAAAACCCATTTTACTTTCTTTGATGACGGCTTTGCCTTTGTAAGAAAGTTGATAAACCGCTTCGCCTGAATCGTTTAGCTTAAAATTAAGCGAAAGATTTCCGTTCGGCGAAGTCAGATTTTGGGCAAAAGCCGAAAAGGTAAAAATTAAGATCAGCAATAAAAAAGATAAGTTTTTCATAATTATTCAAATCTCGAAAAATCAGGCATCGCACCTGTGTTAGAAGCCACAAAAGCTCCAACTTTATTGGCAAATTCGTTAATTTTATCTAATTTCCAATTCCTTAAAATTCCGTGCGTCATTCCAGCGGTGAAAGCATCGCCTGCACCAATTGTGTCGGCAACCGTGATTTTTAAACCCGCAAATTCGCTCAAATCATTTTCGGTAATCAGCAAACTGCCGTTGCTCCCGCGCGTTACACAAAGCAATTTTAAATCGAATTTTTGCCGCAGATTTTGTGCAGTCTCAATGACATCCTTCCCTTTAACTTCAAAGAGTTCCGCGACAATCGGCAATTCTTCGTGATTCATTTTGCAGACGTTCGCTAAAATCAGAGACTTCTGTAAAATATCCTCAGAAAAATAATTTTGCCGTAAATTAACGTCAAAAATTCGTAATCCTTTGGTTAATCCGACAAATTCACGAATCGTATTCCGGGAAATTTCATTGCGTTGAGCGAGCGAACCGAAGCAAACTGCGTGTGACTCTTGGGCAATTTCAAGCCATTTTTCAGTTAATTCCAAAAAATCCCACGCTACATTTTCGACGATTTCATAACTCGGTTGACCGTTTTCAATTGCAACTTTAACAACTCCGGTTTGATTTTTCGCGTCAATTTGGATGTGACCGTTTGAAAGATTTTTGTTTTTTAACTGTTCTAAGATTTCTTTACCGAAATCATCCCTTCCAACCCGGCTTAAAATATTTCCGTTGTTGCCTAATTGTTTTGAAACATAGGCGAAATTGGCAGGTGCGCCGCCAAGCTGTTTGCCTGTCGGCAGACAATCCCACAAAACTTCCCCGATTCCGATGATGTTGAAAGGTTTTTCGGTCATTTCACGAAAACATGATAACTCCAGGGCTGCAAAACAAGTTTTGTTTTCTCATCCATTTTCACCTTTTTACCGGTAAAATATTCGGTGTAATCTCCGTGATAAAGCGTTTCTTTGAAAGATACATTTTGAACTAAATCAGAGAAATTCAAAACCACAAAAATTTTATCCTTATCATTTTGACGGGCAAAGCTAAAAACTTTGTCAGGAACTGAATTTGGAACCAGGTTCATCGTGGCATTATGTCCCCAATTCAAAAGGGTTAAGTTGGATTTTTTGAGAGCGAAAAGTTTTTTATAGAGATCGCCGTTAGGATGCGGTTTCCAGATAATTTCGTCTTTTTCAAAAAATTTCAGACGCTTGGTGTTTCCGGCTTCCTGACCGTTGTAAATCATCGGCATTCCTTCGCCAACAACCGAAAGCACCATCGCATTTTGCAATCCTTTGCCGAAGAGTTCAAATTCCGTTCCGTCCCAGGCATTTTTATCGTGATTTGAAACACCAACCAGTCGAATCGCATCTCGGGGATAAAAACCTTCATTCCACGAATAATAACCGTAAAGTCCGCCCAAATCTTTTGCTTTGCCTTGAGCAATGGGTTCTAACCGTTCATACCAGGTCCAGGCATAAGTCATATCAAAAGCATACTCGTGAAGGTCACGCGATTCCCATTCCGCCAGCATAAAAACGGGTTTAATTTGATCAAGTTCTTTGCGTAAATTATTCCAAAAGTCAATCGGAACAAACCCGGCAACATCACATCTGTAGCCATCAATATCAGCTTCTTTAACCCAATATTTCATTGCTTCGGTCATATATTTGCGAAGTCCCGGCGATTTATAATTAAGGTTGATAATATCCGTCCAATCAAACCAGGGTGTCGGACGAAAATCGCCTTTCCAATCCTTGTCATACCAATCAGGATGCTCAGACTGCATTTTATTATCCCAGGCTGTATGATTTGCCACCCAATCGAGAATAACGTGAAAACCAAGTTTGTGAGCCTCAGCGACAAGATGTTTGAAATCTTCCATCGTGCCGAATTCGGGATTAACACCGTAATAATCTTTAACGGAATACGGACTGCCCAGTGTGCCTTTGCGATTTTTTTCGCCAATCGGGTTGATCGGCATAATCCACAAAATATCTACTCCAAGTTCTTTCAATCGCGGAAGATGTTTTTCGGCGGCACGAAACGTCCCTTCTTTAGTAAAAGCCCGCGTATTTATTTGATACATCACGGCTTTTCGCGTCCATTCGGGATGTTTGATTTTAACGTAGGGAATCGGCTCATATTGATTTTGAGCAAATATCGTAGTCACAAAAATTAAAAAAGTTATCAGGAAAGAAGCCAAAAAGCGCATCCGAAAAAGATCTCCTTCTTGAAATGATTACAAATCAAGCAAAACACAATTTTTTTACTTTTGCTTGAACTTGCCAGGTGTATAAAGAAACTAAGTTGAATGAAAAGTTACTTTAGATAACTGACCCCCGATGACAGTTTTCTAAACTGAATTCATTCAACTTAGTTTGTCAATACATCTGCCAAAAGATTCCAAAAAAGGGGAAGTCCGGTTAAAACTTCCCCTGTCACTAACGCAAATTTCTTTACGTTAGGTTGCTGTTCAAATTACTCTTAGAAAGCGAATCTAAAGGCAAATTGAAGATTACGTTGCGGATCATTACCGAAGAATGCGGTTGAGTTGGATTTACCGATATTTCCGGCATTGCTCCAAGCTGTTCCAGTCCAGTTTCCTAAATTTGAATCAGGATTTCCGAGATTAACGTGATTGAATAAATTAACGACTTCCAAACGGAATTCGACGTTCATTGTTTCGTTAATATGGAATTTCTTCAATAATGAAGCATCTGTTCTCCAATAGCTCGGACCGGTTAAGGCATTGCGTTGGAGATTACCAAAAGTTCCAAAAGTAGGTTTACTAAATACACTGGTATCAATAGTTCCATTAACACCCGGAGTATATCTAATATCACCATTAACATTTGGACGGCTGCTTCCGGTGTCGTAGCCTAAGTTGGCATTGACATCAAAGTGGAATCCGCTATTGATGGTTGTATTGGAATTGAAATTCCAACCGCCAACAAAAGCATTAGCCACCCGACCCATACTGCTGCCGAATTTCTTACCTTTACCAAACGGAAGTTCATAAAGTTGAGAGAACACGAAGTTATGTGTGTGCTCAAAATCTGCTCTTCCATAGTTAAGATTCGGATCAATATTGTAATAGCCTCCGCTGTGGTTCATCGCTCTTTGCAACGTGTAGTGTGTTAAGAACGAAAATCCGTTGGAGAAGCGTTTGGTAACTTTCAACTGCATTGAGTTGTAGTTATTGGTTGCTTTATATCCTTGGTAAAGCGAGATGTCCTGAGTCCATCCAAATGCTCCGCAAGAAATAAATGCAGTAACATTTCCATTGAAACACGGACGACGTTGGTTAGTTGAAAGTGTTCCAATACCAACAATTGTTGGTTGATTGATGTTTAAATCAGGGTTGTCACCAACAAAAACATTAGTTCCGCGATTTCCTACATAAGCTGCTTCTAATGAGTAATTCTTCATGAATTCCCATTGGAAAGTAACGTTGTAAGCATCAACGGTAGGTAAAGTTTGTTTATTACCCAGAACTCTGACTGTAATGCCGTCAGGAATAAAGAAATCTCCGCTCGCCGGAATCGAAGTATTGGCAACACAACCGCCAACCGGACAGTTTTTCGGTAAAGTTGTAATACCAAAGAATCCGCTTGGAGCAGAAGGACCGGTTGACAAATTGAAGACTCTGGCTGATTGGCTGGCAGCATTCAGGTTTTGTTTAGCTAAAACCGGAAGATTCTGAGTTACGGTATGACCAAAAACCGAACCGAATACACCGGTATCATAACTACGACCAAAACCGCCGCGAATTACCATTTTGTCGTTAATTTGATAAGCCACACCAATTCTTGGAGCAAGATTAATGGAGTTTTCAACGTTACCTGCTAAGTTGTAATTACCTTTTCCGGCAACATTGATTTTTCCGGTGCTCAAATCAGGAAATCCGCCATTACCGGCAGCGTTCAGAGTTTGCGGGTTGATAATATCAGCCCGAATACCTAACGCTAACGTTAATTTAGAAGTAGCTTTCCAGGTATCTTGAGCATAGTAATAATGTCTCCATTGTCGTTCTTGTGCATCAGTTGATGTGCTGATGTAACGAGAAAAACTGGTAACATCTCCGATCAAGAATGTAGCCAAACCGCTGCCTGTTCCGGCAACTTGTGTATTACCTACATATTGCGAAGTTCTGCCGGATCCAAATGTGATTTCACCTGAACGATGACTATCACTGGGAACGCGTAAGTTAAAGGCGCGTCGAATATCAACCCCGAATTTGATGGCATGGTTGCCGATTGCTTTGGTCAAATTGCTGACAAATTGATATTGTTTTTCATCCTCGGTCAAAGGACAATTACAACGATTTACGCCTAAACCTGAACCAAAATTGAAATCACGACTGGTCGTTGCGGTTGCAATATTGACAAATCCGGCAAATAAACCTGAACTGAAATCGTCATTATTTAATCCGGGAATGCCTGCATTGGATGCAGTTTTGGTTTGGTAGTCAAATGGCAGAACATTAACTTTGTAGTTAAAGAAACCAAATCGGAAATCAACCACCGTAGTTGGGTTAATAGTATAGTCAAAACCAGTTGCCAAACTTATGTTACGGGTTTTTGACGCACCGCCTAAAGAAACAAGCTCAGGACCGCCGCCGCTGCCAAATGATGTCGGACCGTCTAAAGAAAACTTAGCACGGCTGAATCGTCCAAAAATATTTAGATTGTCAGTAGCGCGTGAATCAATACGGATATTAAAAATATCGTTATTGAAGTTTTCTGTTCCTGAAGCGACAAAATTATCAACTGTGCCTGATTTGGTCGGATTAGGCATCAATTTCAATATGTTAAGTGCCTGAGTTGATAAACAACCGTTGTTTTCCGGAGTTTGTCCCACACCGCAAGCAGGGATGATATTACCTGTATATTGCAAACCGGTAGTTGGGTTAAAGATCGGAACTCCGTATTCA
>JAIBCC010000100.1 GCA_019694395.1 Pyrinomonadaceae bacterium
GGGTTTGAGCGAAATATACTTACTCAAATCCGCTGCGCCGCGAGCCAAACTTTCCAAATCATTTTGGTTTTCTTCCCAAATATCTTTGTAAAATTCATACCGCTTCATATAATTTTCGGCATCATTCGGATTGGCTTCGATGGCTTTGGTCAAACTTTCAAGCGAATTCTGCGAAAAAGCGGAAATAATTGAAAATAAAATAATTGCGGCGATAGTTGCTAGGCTTTTCATCTTAGTTTTTACCTTTGGTTTTAGTAGTTTTAGATTTGGGGGTAGCCGAATTTTGTTTTGGTGTGCCGGGTGTTAATTCTTTGTCAAAAAATACCAACGAAGAAAGCGTTCCGTTAAAATATTGACGGCGTTCGCGTAAATCCTGATTCGGAGTCAGCGGGGAACCAACGACCATAATCCGGTCACCGATCAAAGTTGACTGAAAAGCATCACCGACAAATTGATCGGTCGTGTTTCCGGCAGGACGTTTGTAGGTCCAGAAAAATGTTTGTTTGCTTTCGCCTTTTTCTAAATTCAAGAAAATCGTGTCCTCATTTTCGGCAGTCAGTTTTTGCTTAAAGACTTGATCAGACTGAAAATCAATTTCCCATTTCTGGTGCGCTTTCAAGATTTCCTTTTCATCTTTGATAATTTTGCTGCCTAAAACGTTTTTTAATTTTGGAAAGTTCGCTTGAAAAACTTTTCCATCAACCAAAAAGAGCATTATTTCTGAATTAAAATTTTGCGGTTTAATGTCTTTACCGACAATTTCAAAAGCAAAAGTGTTGGCTTTGTTATTATAAACCACGATAATTCCGTTCTCCGATTTAACCGCATAAACTTGCGGAGTTTTTTGGGCAAATGCCGCCAAATTAAAAATTGTAGCTAGAATAATTGCAAATAATAACTTTTTCATAAAATTATCCCCCATTTGTAATCGCCGTTTTTATGTAAAAAACGGGTCAAAATTTTTTTTAATTAGCCTTTACCAAACCTGCCGCGAATAAAATCAAGCAAATAACCATTAAAAATGTTTCAAAACGAATTCTCATAATTTCTCTCCCAAGAAGTTTCTGTTGTGAATCGCCAAAAAATACTGAGAAGCAGGTCAAAAAAGTTTTAGCCGCTTTCTCTAAATCGTTAAGTTCGCTAAAATCTTTTCAGTAAAACTTGGAGAATCCGTAAAAAAATGAAAAAACTGATTGGATATTTGTTTTTAATTACAATGGTTGTGGTTTGTTCGGGCAAAACTTTTGCTTGGGACGATTCGGGGCATAAACTTGTAGCATATATTGCCTGGGAGCAAATGAGTCCGCAAGCACGCGAAAAAGTCATTAATATTCTGATGAATGCGCCGGAAGATTCGCAAATTATGGCTTTATACCCGACTCCGGTTGATGCGGATTTTTCAACTTATCCAATCGGTGCGCGTTCAAAAGAAGCCAAACAGCGCGATTTTTTTGCAATTTGCGCTTATTGGGCGGACATCGTGCGGGAGCGAAAATATCCGAATCGTTACAAATTTCATCACGGAAATTGGCATTATCTCGACACGGTTTGGCGCGAGGTCAACGGCAAAGTGGAGGTAATGACCGAGGAAAAAACCGATAAAGAAAATGCAGTTGAAAGATTATTTTATTTTGACAAAGTATTAAAAGATTCTGCAGCTAAAGATGCGGAAAAAGCCGTTGCGCTGGCTTGGATTTTGCATTTGAGCGGAGATATTCACCAACCTTTACACGCTTCGGGCAGAGTCACTCCTGACGATCCGAAAGGCGGTGACCAGGGCGGAAATACTTTTTCGCTTTCGCCAAAAGATGCGCCGCGCAAAGAAAATTTGCATTGGTTTTGGGATTCGATTGTGGTCAGAACCGTCGCCCGCAAAAATGATTTGAGCGATGCTGAATTTTTGCTGCCGATTGCTCAAAAAATGATGAAAAAATATCCGTTGGCAAAAATGCAAAGCCGTTTGGAAATCGGACAATTCGACAAATGGCAGAACGAAAGTTTTCAGATCGCTTCGACCAAACTTTATCCGTCAACTCTCAAGCGCGGTGAGATGCCTTCAGCCGCCTACAACAAAATGGCTTTTGGCATTGCCGAAGAACAAATTGCTCTAGCCGGTTATCGTCTCGGAACGATGCTCAATCAGATTTTCGGACAAAATAATGTGGTTGCCGCAAACGATGAAATTCCTTGCAAAATCATACGCAAAGTTCATTATCCGGTGACGCAAACTCAGCCTTCTTCACAGCCTTTGGAAATCGGTCTGCTCAATCTTTGCCCTTCAAATCCCGGAATGATGCAGCGTCCGATGTATCCGTTTATGAGAAACGGAAAAGTCATTGACCGCGAATACGATGTCGAAAGAATTTTCAAAACCGAAAAAGAAGCACGCGAATATGCGGAAAAGAACGGAATCAAAGACATAAGCATCAATTAGTCCAAAGTTCATTGTCCAAAGTCTAAAGTCGGAAAGAATTTAATGAATATTGCTGAATATTTCCAAAATAAAGAAGCCGAAATCGTCGAAAAAATTCGCCAGATTGTCGAAATCGAGTCGCCTTCTAACGATGAAGCGGGAAGCAAAGAAGTCGTTGATTGGGTTGAAAAAGAAGCGCGGCAAATCGGTTGTATTTCCAGTATTGAAAGGATTTACCGCCAAGGCTTTGGTGAACATTTATTGATTCGGGCATTTTCCGAAACTTCAAATTCCAAACCCCAAATCTTACTTCTTGGACATACTGATACCGTTCACCCGCGCGGAGCAAACGCGAAAAATCCAACCCGAATCGAAGGCGATAAGTTTTACGGCTGCGGAATTTTCGATATGAAAGCCAATGTGGTTGTGATGTTGGAAATTTTACAGGCTTTTTC
>JAIBCC010000033.1 GCA_019694395.1 Pyrinomonadaceae bacterium
ATGCGAAAAATTTTACATCTCGCTTTTGGAGTTTTGAAACATCGTCAGCCATTTAATCCAAACCTGGCTTTTTCTGGTTGATTCTCAAGACAGTATCTATTAAATTTATCGCTTTCAGCGAATTTAAGGACTTTTCAGAGAGCCTCTTTATATTTGCAAACTTCTTTTTCACTAATCACTTAATCAGTGCTATATTAGGCACTAAATAGCTCGTCTTAATTTTCCAGTTTCAGGAGATTTCAAAAATGTCTGCAAAAAATTTCTTTCCGCAAAAGTTTGTGGTTAGTTTAATCTTTGTCTGCGCTTTATTTACTACTTTTACCATTGCCCAAAAAGTTGATTCCAGCCTATATCAAAGTATGAAATGGCGGATGATCGGTCCGTTTCGTGCAGGAAGAACGGTTGGAGCGGTCGGAATTCCGAATCAGCCAAATGTTTTTTATATTGGTGTCAACAACGGTGGAGTTTGGAAAACGACCGATGCGGGACGGACTTGGAAACCGATTTTTGACGATCAGCCGACGGGATCAATCGGTGATGTGGCGATTGCTCCTTCAAATCCGAATGTCGTTTATGTCGGCAGCGGCGAAGGCTTACAGCGTCCCGATCTATCAACCGGCGACGGAATGTATCGCTCAAATGACGGCGGCAAAACGTGGACGCATTTGGGCTTGCGCGAAGGTCAGCAAATTGCCTCGATTGCGGTTGATCCGAAAAACGAAAACCGTTTATTTGTCGCAGTTCTAGGGCATCCATACGGACCGAACGAAGAACGCGGAATTTATCGTTCGACCGATGGCGGAAAGAGTTTTGAACGGGTGCTTTACAAAGATGTTGACACAGGCGCAATGCAGGTTGAAATTGATCCGAACAATTCAAATATCATTTATGCAGACCTGTGGGCAGGCAGACAGGGACCATGGGAAAACGGCGCGTGGCAAGGGAAAGAAAGCGGACTTTTCAAATCTACGGACGGCGGAAATACCTGGAAAAAGTTGACCAAAGGCTTACCGACTTTTGAACAGGGTTTGGGCAGAATCGGTTTTACGATTTCGCGCAGTAATCCGAATCGGCTTTATGCAACTGTTGATGCGAGTCCGCAAGTAGCCGGAATTTATGTTTCAAACGATGCGGGCGAGAGTTGGCAAAGGGTGAACGGCGATCCGCGTTTGTGGGGGCGCGGAAGCGATTTTGCCGAAGTCCGTGTGCATCCAAAAAATCCCGACATCGTTTTTGTGGCAAATGTGGCTTCGTATAAATCAACCGATGGCGGAAAAACCTGGACAGCATTCAAAGGCGCACCGGGCGGGGACGATTATCACCGGATTTGGATCAATCCCGAACAACCCGACATTATGCTTTTTGCCACCGACCAAGGCGCAACGATTACCGTCAACGGCGGCGAAACCTGGTCAAGCTGGTATAATCAGCCGACCGCACAGTTCTACCACGTTATCACCGATAATGCGTTTCCGTATTCGGTTTGCAGCGGACAGCAGGAAAGCGGCTCAGCCTGTGTGTCTTCGCGTGGAGATTCAGGCGCGATTCGGGAACGCGATTGGCGCATTGTCGGTGTCGAAGAATATGGCTATGTTGCGCCTGATCCGCTCAATCCTGACATCATTTACGGGGGAAAATTGACGCGGTTTGATAAACGGACAGGGCAAACTCAGAACATTGCCCCCGAAGCCGTTCGCACAGGCAAATACAGATTTTTGCGGACTGCACCCGTAGTTTTTTCCATGGTTGATAAAAAATCGCTTTTCTATGCCGGAAATGTCATTTTCAAAACGATGAATGGCGGAAACAGTTGGGAAATTATTTCGCCTGATTTAACCCGCGAAAAATGGGAAGTTCCTGATAATATTGGAGTTTACAAAACAAAAGAGATGGAAACGATGCCGAGACGCGGGGTGATTTACACAGTTGCACCGTCTTACAAGGACATCAACACCATCTGGGCGGGAACGGATGACGGATTAATTCATATTACCAAAGACGGCGGAAAAAATTGGACAAATGTGACTCCGCCTGAATTGAAATCGTGGGCAAAAGTTTCGTTGATCGACGCAGGACGATTCGATGCAAATACGGCTTACGCGGCGATAAATACTTTTAGATTAGACGACCTTCGTCCGCATATTTTCCGCACACACGACGGCGGAAAAACGTGGAAAGAAATTACCAAAGGAATTCCAGATGGCGGAATTGTCAATGTGGTTCGGGAAGACCCGATTCGTAAAGGTTTGCTCTTTGCAGGAACGGAACAAGCTGTTTATTTTTCGAGCGATGACGGCGAAAATTGGCAGCCTTTACGCTTGAATATGCCCGCTACTTCGATTCGTGATCTGGTCGTGCATAATGACGATATTGTGGTCGGAACACATGGACGTTCATTCTGGATTTTGGACGATGTGACACCTTTGCGCCAGGTAAATCAACAAGTTACCGGATCGGATGCGTTTCTTTTTGCGCCGCAAACTGCGATTCGCATTCGCCGAAGTCTGCATACCGACACGCCTTTTCCGCCTGAAGAGCCCGCCGGACAAAATCCGCCTGACGGAGCGATCATCAATTATTATTTGAAAACAAAATCTGCGTCACCCGTCACTTTGGAAATTTACGATTCAGCCAACAAATTAGTCCGCCGTTTTGCGAGCGATGATAAACCTTTGGAAGTTGATTGGAGCCGCATTAATCCGCCGGATTATTGGGCGAGACCGTTTCAGGCTTTGAAAAATGAAGCGGGAATGCAGCGTTTCGTTTGGAATCTGCAATATCCGAATCCGCCCGCAGATCGTTACGATTTACCGATTTCGGCAGTTTATAAAGATACCCCATTTGTTCCCGAAGGACCTTTTGTAATGCCAGGTCAATTCACTTTGAAACTGACGGTCAATGGTAAAACTTACACACAGCCGTTAAAAGTTAAAATTGATCCGCGTGTGACAACACCAACAACCGTCTTGCAGCAGCAATGGACACTTTCGATGCAGGCGTATGAAGGCGTAAAACAAACTTACGCAATGCTTGAAGAAATCAAGAAGTTACAGGCAAAACTGAAAGTGGCTAATAATAAAGATTTTGATGCGAAATTGAACGCTTTGATTGGCGGAGGTGGTGGTAGGCAAGGCGGTGCGCCGGCTCCGGCAGCGGTTTCCGAATTGCCTTTAAGTCGTTTGAACGGAGCCTTTGCCGGGTTGCTTGATCTTTTACAGGATGCTGATGTTGCACCAACTACTCAGGCGGTTACTGCTGCCAAAGATTTGCAAACTTCTCTGGCAAACGCAGTAAAATCCTGGAACGAAATTAAAACCGAGGCTGAGAAAAAGGGAATTAAGTAAGAATCAAAGGTAAAACTTTTTAGTTTTGCAATTCGGCTGTTTTGTTTTGTTGTCCGCGAAATACGCAAAAAGGCGCGAAAAAAAGAAACTTTTATGATAGTTGATTTTTTTTCGTATGTTTTGCGTGTTTCGTGGGCAATTTTTTAGTAGCATTTTAGAATTATGGAAATTTCAGGTAACAAAATTTTAATTACGGGTGGAGCAAGCGGGATCGGTTTAGGTTTAACCGAAAGATTTTTGGCGGAAAATAATACGGTTATCGTTTGCGGAAGACGCGAAGATGTTTTGAAAGAATTAGCCGAAAAATATCCGCAAGTCATTACAAAACGCTGCGATATATCTTCAGAATCAGAAAGAGAAGAACTTTTTCAATGGGTTTCAGTTGAACACAGCGACCTTAGTATTTTGGTCAATAACGCCGGAATTCAGCAATGGATGAAGGTCACGGACGAAGATTTTTTCTCCCGCGCCAAGACGGAAATTGCGACCAATATTGAGGCTCCGATTCATTTAACTTCGTTATTTTTGAAACTTGATTCGCTCAATACGATTATGAATGTGACTTCGGGGTTGTCATTTGTGCCTTATACCAAAGTCCCGGTTTATTCGGCAACCAAAGCGTTCTTTCACTCTTTCACGCTTTCCTTACGGCATTTGTTGAAAGAAAAAAATGTTGAAGTCATTGAGATAATTCCGCCTGCTATCAACACCGATCTAGGCGGCAAAGGCTTGCACGATTTTGCGCCGCCCGTTTCGGAATTTATTGAATCAATTTTTGAGCAATTAAAAGAAGGAAAAGACGAACTTACTTTTGGAATGAGTGCCAATAACGTCAAAGCCGGACCGGAGGAGTTGAAGAAAGTTTTTGCGATGCTGAATCAATCAAGGTAAAAATCTACCTGCGAAATACGCTAAAGACGCGAAAAACAAGACTTTTATTTCGTGTTTTTAGCGTTCTTTCGCAGGCAAATCTTTTTATTATCTACTTCTTATTCTAAAATAGTTACATAATTACCTATTTCAGAATTGAGTATTCTTATAAGCTGAGTTCCATTACCTTCTATACGCTCCAAGTCCCATCCATAGTTATTGAGGTCAATAGTTTTATAAATATCTCCTTTTTTAATATTTTGCGAATTGATTTCTACAATAAATTTTAGTTTATCGCCTATTTTACAAACCAATTTTGGTTTTTCCATATTTTTCATTTCGACACAATTCGGCTAGCAATATTTTCCTGCTGCATCAACTTATAAACAGGAAAAGTTTTGCCTGTTTCGAGATAAGCATCAAAGAAATTCCAATCTACCAAACCGTCATCGCTTTCGGGTTCTAGCAGATAAAAAACCAATCTTCCAAGCGGCTGCGCGGTTCTGACCAGAATTGTTCCAACCGGAAAAGTAACTTTTTCAGAACTGAATTTTCCTGTTATTTTTGTTTCATTATGACCTTGAAACGGGCGTTTGGATTTTTCGACCGTCTCAATTTTGAAACTATCCACATTAATAGAAAGTTCCGAAGTCAATTCTTCAACCGTGATGCCGTGTTGGAGCAGTTTTTCAACGATTTTGGCATCTGGTTTGAAAAGATAGGCTCGCGGTGCTTTGACGGTTCGGGTTGATGCGAAATTTCCTAAATCTTCCATTTTTATTGGCGTAATTTTGTCTTCGAGCATTGCCGTCATATCTTTTCCATTGCGCGGATTTTTGATTTTCTCGACTTCGCCGACCAAAATCTCGACGGGTTTTGCCAATGGAACCATTTTGAAAGCCACGCCAAAATCAACCGCTTCATTGCCCGAAAATTTGCGGATTGTTTCTTCGTCGGCGGCTTTGGTCAATTGCATCATTTGCGCCCCATTCAAAACGCAAAATTTGAAAATTTCTTCAACGAATCTTTCGGTGACTTCGATGCGGCGTTTGAACGGCAAATAACTGTAAGCCTCAGAAAGAATGGTCAAACGGTTGCGGATTCCGCCGTAATTTTGCCCGATGCGCGGCTGGTGCGTAAAGGCTTCCCATTGAGTCTTTTCGCCGGGTTTCGGCTGATTGGAAAAGCCGGGAAAATTGCCGTAATAGTAACTGCGGAATTTGAAATTTTTAAGCAGATTTTTAGCAATGGTCGGCATCATTTTATCGCGCGAAAAATCTAATATCCGTTGATCGGAATTCGGATTAAGGGCTTGCGAATAGGTCAAATGATAAGCGTGATAAGAGCCGTTGGTAGTATGCAGGTCAACCGTCAATTGCGGATCCCAGCGATTAAAAAGATTGACCAGATTTTGCGCTTCGGGCGAATCAAGTTTGATGTAATCGCGGTTCAAATCATATTTTTGCGAATTTTCACGGACACCGACTCCGCCAATTGGTCCGTATTGAGCAGTTCGGTTATTTACATCAACTTTTTCATTGCCGTCAGCGTTGTAAATCGGTGCAATTAAAATGGTTAGCTTAGAAAGCAAAGGTTTCAGATCGCCAAACAAAATTCGTTTTGAAAGATTAAGTGCGGCTTCTTTCCCTTCGACCTCGCCCGCGTGAATGTTTGCCATTATAAAAATTATCGGTTTTCCAGCCATTCGCGCTTCGGCAGGGGTTGAAACTCCCGAATCAGACAAGATCATCAACGGCATTTTGCGTTTTTCAAAGGTTTCGCCAAAACTTTCGACCCGGATTAACGGACTTCGTTTTTGCAATTCGTTGATATATTGCAGAACTTCGTCGTATCGGGTTGTTTCTTCAAAATTAGTAGATTCGGCACGGGTTTTTAGGTCTTGCATAAACACATTGGCAGAAAAGGCGCAAAATAAAATTGCGACAAAGAAATATCGAATTGATGGCATTTAGGGCTGTCTCCTGAATTATTGGTGACGCTATTTTAACAGATAATTTGAAAAGCAAAAACCGAAATAACTTATCCTTTCAAATAATAAAAATATGTTATAAATATTCCATAAATGTCCGTTCATCTATCAAGGCAAAGGTTTCTCTTCCCAATATTTTTGGTGTTCCTCATCTTGTTTAGCCTAAACACTTACTCGCAATATCGTATTGACCGTTGGACGACCGATGAAGGCTTACCGCAAAACAGCGTTATCAATTTAACTCAATCGCGGGACGGTTATATTTGGGTGGCGACATACGGAGGAATCGTCAGGTTTGACGGGGTTCGGATGAAGGTTTTTAACCGCTCAAATACTAAAGGATTGGATGAAAGCCGTTTTATCAAAGTAGTTGAGGACAAAGCCGGACGAATTTGGTTTTTGTCAGATTCGCTGACGTTCATCAAATACGAAAACGGAACATTCACAACTTTCAAAGAAGGAATTGATTATCAAGGCAAATTTCGCGGATATTTGCCCAATACAGATATTGACGGAAGCCTGATATTTTCAACTGATAAAGGTCATTTTCGCTATCAAAACAATCGTTTCGAGAAATTTGAACTGCCCACCAGCAATCCCGAAAGTGTAATTTATCATTGCGACCGTGAGGGCGGAATCTGGCTCTCCGATAAAACGGGTTTGCGAAGAATCTTTCAGGGAAACGTAACCTTTTTCGATATTCCCGAAAGAGTTTTGCAATTTAATCCGTTGATTCACAACGACCGCTTTGGAAATTACTGGATAGCTTACGGAAATTCGGAAACTTATCGAATTAAAAATAATCATGTTTTGCATATTTCGGGCTATGATATTTGGGCGTTTGAAGAGGATTTTGAGGGAAATATTTGGTTTGGAAATGATAATGGTGTTTACAAAATTCCGGCGGATGAAGCCGATGAGGAAAACTTTGACCGTTCTAAAATTATCAAGGTTGAAATTGGTGGTAATGATGACAAAATAAACAGCCTTTTAGCTGACCGCGAAGGCGGATTTTGGGTAGGAACGGAGCATCTCGGACTCTTGCAAATTACCAAACAAGCCGTGCGAATTTTGTCCAAAGCTGAATGGAAAACTAAAAACGATAACGTCTATCCGATTCTCGAAGACAGATCGGGAAATATCTGGGTTGGAACTTGGTCAAATGCGTTAATCAAATACAGTAAAGACAACCAATTACAGGTTTTTGATCCTTCTCCGGCGGGTGATTTGATTACCTCACTATTTGAAGATAAGCAGGGGCATTTGTGGGTTGGAACGATCAACGGTCTCGGTTATTTAGAAAATCAAATATTTACCCAAATTAAGAAATATACTGCTAAATCCGGTGAGGTTGATAACGGTTCTTTTATAGCAATGACCGATGACGCGGCGGGAAATTTGTGGATTGCCTCTGAAAAACAAGGTTTGTATCGCTATACAAGTGAACAGTTTACCAACTTTACGACTGCCGATAGTTTGCCTCATATCGAGATCACGAACTTGCTGAATTTGAAAGATGGCAGACTGCTTATCGGCACACGAAGCGGTTTGGCAATTTATCAGGACGGCAAAATTACCGCCATTACCAAACAGGATGATTTTAACGAAGACCATATCCGCAGTCTTTACGAAGATGCAGAAGGCGTAATTTGGATCGGCACTTACGATGCAGGGTTGCTTCGCTGGAAAGACAGAAAGTTTAAACGGATTTCGCAAATTGACGGAATGTTTAACGGCAATGTTTTCTGCACTTTGGAAGACGAAAACGGCTGGTTTTGGATAAATTCAAACAACGGCATTTACCGCGTCCGCAAACAACAATTAAACGATTTTGCCGATGGAAAAATTACAAGAATCGACAGCATCGCGTATAACAAAAAGGACGGATTGCTCAATATCGAAGGCAACGGCGGCAAGCAGCCTGCCGGAATCCGCCGCCGCAATGGTGAGCTTTGGTTTCCGACACAATCGGGTGTTGCGGTCATCAATCCGAAAGAAATAACCACCAATCCGAATCCGCCACCGATTCAGATCGAAGAAGTTTTTGTTGATAAAAAAGAAATCGAGCGTAAAAATGAATCTTTTGAAATTCAGCCTCAACAAAATAATCTCGAAATAAATTATACAGGTTTAAGTTTGATAAATTCATCGCTCGTAAAATTCCGTTATCGTTTAGAGGGGTTGGAAAAAGAATGGAACGAAGTCGGCACACGGCGAACTGCTTTTTACAATAATCTTCCGGCGGGCGAATATTCGTTTCACGTTTTGGCGGCGAATCGAGATGGCGTTTGGAACGAAACAGGAGCAACAATCAAAATAATCAAACTGCCCTATTTCTATCAAACCCGTTGGTTTGCTGCCCTTTCGATTTTAGCTGTTGCCGCGATCATCGCGCTTATTTTTTACATTCGATTTTCGCAGCTCAAGAAAATTGCCGAAGCCCAAACCGAATTTTCGAGACGACTGATCGAATCGCAGGAATCGGAAAGAAAACGTATTGCTTCGGAACTCCACGACGGTTTGGGGCAAAGTCTGGCGATTATTTCAAACCGTGCGGAGATGGGAAAAAATAAAGCGTCTGAGCCGGAAAATATGCGGCGTGAGTTTGAAGAAATCTCCCAAAATGCCCTCGAAGCGTTGGACGAAGTTCAGCAGATCACGGCTAATCTTCATCCACATTATTTGGAGCGGTTAGGTTTGACCAAAGCGTTAAAAGCAATGTTTACAAAACTTTCGGATGTGATCGAGCTAAATGCCGAAATTGATTCGATTGACAATGTTTTTCCTAAAGAATCCGAGATAAACGTTTATCGCATCGTGCAGGAATCGCTCAATAATATCATCAAACATTCGGATGCTTCGGAAGCCGAAATAAAAATTAAACGGCTTGAAAATGAGGTTATTATTGCAATTAAAGACGACGGCAGAGGTTTTGATACGACCAATTTTAAGGCAAAAGGAAGCGGTTTAGGTTTAGTCGGATTGCGGGAGCGAACCAAGATGCTCGGCGGCAAAATTTCAATAAATTCGAGCATCGGGAACGGATCTGAAATTAAGTTGAATTTACCAATACAGAAGTTTTAGCCGCAGATTAATGCGGATGACGCAGATAGGAAAAAGATAAAAATGATTTGGTTGATTTTATGGTGTTTTCAAAATAAGCCTAGCCATTCTTTAAAAATAAAAAAAATCGCGTTAATCTGCGGCTAATAGAAATTTGATTTATGAACCAACTAACCATTATCATCGCTGACGACCATCCGATTGTCCGTCAAGGTTTGCGGCAAACTATTGAAAAAGAAAAGAGTTTTACGATTGTTGCCGAAGCTGAAAACGGACAAGCAGCACTTGAAGCAATCAATAAGTTTCAGCCGAACATTGCGATTCTTGATGTTGATATGCCCGAAATGGATGGTTTTGCAGTGGCTCGTGAAGTGAAAAAGCGAAATTTGCCGTCCGAAATTATTTTTCTGACTATTCACAATGACGAAGTGATGTTTAATGAAGCGATTGACCTTGGGGCAAAAGGTTATGTTTTGAAACAGAGTGCTTTGGAAGACATCATTGACTGCATCAAAATCGTGGCAAAAGATCAATTTTGCGTCAGTCCTTCGCTGACAACGTTTCTCATCAATCGCCAACGCCGTTCGCTCAATTTAACAGCCGAAAAGCCTTCAATTAAAAATTTAACCCGTTCCGAAAAAAGAATTTTGCAAATGATTGCCGACGATAAATCTACCAAAGAAATCGCCGATGAACTCTTTATCAGTCCAACCACAGTCGAAAAACACCGAGCCAATATTTGCCGCAAGTTAGATTTGAAAGGCGGCTACGCTCTGCTTAAATTTGCGTTGACTCACAAATCCGAATTGCTTTAATGATTTTTTTGCCCGCGAATAGCACGAATCGGCACGAATAATAAAACCATTTGAAGTTTTAGGCTTGATTGGTTTTCTATTCGCGTTTTTTCGCGTAATTCGCGGGCAAAATTCCTTCTCTTAAACTAAAAATACTTGCTACCAAGTATAGAAAATACCTGCTAATCCCAATATCCAGCCTTCTCAATTCAACTTATCCTTTTATCATTACGAGTTTTTTCCAAAACGAATGAAAGTTTTGATTGTTGAAGATAACCCCCGAATGCGGCGGATGCTGACTGAATTTGTCGGACATAAATTTACTGAAATATGTGAATGTTATGACGGCGACCAAGCGTTAGCATCCTACGCAGAACATCGTCCAGATTGGGTTTTGATGGATTGGCAAATGCCGAATATGGATGGAATTACCGCCACCCGCGAAATTATCGCCGAGTTTCCGACAGCAAAAATTTGTCTTGTCACAAGTTATGACGATGCTTTTTTGAAATCGGAAGCCTTGGAAGCAGGTGCAAAAGGTTTTGTCTTGAAAAGAAATTTGACTGAACTGGAATTGATTCTGGTCAGCGACCTTGAACATTAAAGTCGCATAACTTTAGATTCGGCATCAATTATCGGTTTTAGAAAGTTAGAGTTACACATTTGTGCGTGATTCAACGTGAGCAGTTATCAAATGAATGCGACGTAAATCACGCCTCAAAGCGGAACTCTAAAAAATGAATTTAAGGAAAACAAAACACTATGAACACAAAAACTATTTCAATCAGCATTTTCAAATTAGTGCTGCCCCTGTTTGTTTTACTATTTGTTCAATTTACAGCTAATGCCCAAACCGCTCTTGAACAGCAATGTTTCAATGCGGTGCAGGGCAAAGTTGCCTACGATCAAGCGGGAAATAAACAATGGAGCGAAGGAAATATTCGCAATCTGTGTCAGGGAACGACCAATCCGAGTGCAACTATTTCGTGTTTTCAGAATGAGATTCGCACGCATAATGATTGGAGTCGCGGCATTAGTGCTTGTAAGCCGAAGGCTGCATCAATCCAAAATTCAGCTAATGCCCAACGGTTCGATTTGAACGGAACATGGACAGTCTATTACGCAGACGGCACTATGGCACCGAAGCCCGTCACTATTTTCGACATGTTGCCGAGCGAACGCTCTAGCCACACTTTGGACTTTTCCGATGGCGACGGCAAGAAAATTAAAGGAATTTACTCAGCTAACGGGGAGCTTTATGTAAGCGTAAATATTTTAAGAAACCCGTTGCCCGACGACTCGAAAATGACTGGAAAAATTTTGCGAAACGGAACATTGATTCGTTGGTCGGATAATACTGCTTGGGAAAAAGGTGCGTCAACAGCTATGCCAGTTCAGGAAAAACCAATCGAAAACACTCCAAAGAAAACAGTTTTGTCCGCACGCGATATGAATTTGGCGATGATGTGGATAGCGGCACAGGTTTCAGCCCAACGCCTGCCGTTTTGTTATCGGCAATCCTTTACACGAGATGCCGGAGAAGCTGCAACGACCTGTGCAAATGGTTGGGAAAAAGTCGGACTACGCTGCTATCCTAAGTGCCAATCGGGTTATGAAAGGTCAGGATCGAATTGTATTGCTACTTGTCCGCAAGGGTTTTCGGATATAGGTCTATATTGCCAAAAACCTGCTGCATACGGACGCGGTGCAGGTTGGGCTGGATATTCTGCAGTTGGCGGAAAAACAGCGATTCAACGATGCGAAGAAGGAAACCGCAGTAAAGGCGACGGCGGTTCACCTGCCGGTCAGTCGTGCGAAATGTGGGGGGCATATGCTTATCCAAAATGTAAGTCCGGTTTTCACAATGTCGGTGCCAATATTTGCTCGCCGGATTGTCCTTTCAACTGGCAAGATTCGGGAACGGGTTGCAAAAAGCCGGCACTGCCTTCAAATTTGTCAGGCGATGCCTTCGGCTGTAATCCGGGAAAGGAAAAAAGTGGTGAGCTTTGCTACAACAAATGTAACAAAGCAGATTATAGCGGAGTCGGTCCGGTTTGCTGGCAAAATTGTCCAAGCCAAATGCCCGTAAATTGCGGTGCAGGTTGTGCAACGTCATCGAAGGATTGTGCATTGGCAGTTACTGATATGGTGATTTCACCGGTTTTGGCTGCCGTCAGTCTCGCCACTCTCGGAGGGGCTTCGGGCGTAACTGCCACAGGCAATGTCATCAAAGGAGCAGCGACACAAACGGCAAGCAAAGCACCCGGAATAATTGCCAAAATGAAGGCGATTTACGCCAAAATTAAAACAGAGGTTGAGGTTGCCAAATTAGCAAACAAAGCTTACAAAACATCGTCTTCAATTTTGAGTGAACGCGACCTCGTATTAAAAGAGTTTTCAGACAACTTTGCGGAAATGACAAGCTACGAAATCAATAAAACTCTTGAAGAGCGTTTATCGCCAGACGAGTTGGCAGAGGTTAAGTTGGAATGGGCTAAACGCCATTTTTATCTAATGGGGCAAACTGATGCTGATGTCTCTTTAAGAAACGCTTTAACGCTTGCTTCTGTCATTGATCCAACGGGGTTGCTTGCCGTCGAAAAGGCTTTTTATCATCCTGTTTGCAAAAACAATACGCCGTTTCCGATTCTTGCGCAACACGTTAAATAAATATTAGCAACGCTCAGAGCGAGATGTCTTTGAGCGTCCTTTTTACATATCAATTAAGAGGAAAATAATATGAAGCAGAAATCGAATTTTTTATTAAAACTTATTGCCATCGTTACCGTTTTGTTGATTGGAATTTCGGCTGTTTCGGCACAGAAAAAAGTCAAAACCTCCGTTTCCGATTCAAATGCCGAAAAGCAAACTATCGAAAAAATCGTGCGGGAATATTTATTGGAAAACCCCGAAATTATTCGTGAAGCGATGCAGGCTTTGCAAGCTAAAGAAGAAAAAGCAAAAATTCAACTGACTGCAGAAAATCTGAAAAAACTGAATGCTGAAATCTACTCTGATCAAGATTCGCCAATCGGTGGAAATCCTGAAGGTGACGTAACAATTGTGGCGTTTTTTGATTATTACTGCGGTTATTGTCGGCAAAGCCTGCCGAATCTCGAAAATCTGGTCGCAAATGATAAGTCGGTGCGAATAATTTACAAAGAATTTCCGATTATGAGTCAAAAATCGGATGTTGTTGCCCGTGCAGCTTTGGCGGCAAAACGGCAGGGAAAATATCTTGAATTTCACAAAGCACTTTTAGAAACTGACGAAATCGGCGAAGAAGCAGTGGAGTTTGTTTCAAAGAAACTGAATCTTGATTTCGAGCGGCTGCAAAAAGATATGAATGACCCGAAAATCGTCGAAGCCTTGTATCGGAATGCTAAACTCGCAGAGTCCTTAAATGTCTCAGGAACACCCGCTTACATAATCGGAGGTCAGATAATTCCGGGAGCAATAAATGCTGATTCACTGTCAAAAATTGTCGCTGCCGAACGTGAGAAACTCCCAAAAACCAAGATTGCAAAAGTCGTTATGCAAGCCAAGTAAAGAATCAAATTTTAATTAAGCAAAGTGAAAATCATTTTTGTTTGATTAAACTCCTTTCGGAGAGCTCAATGAAAGAATCGTGGAATTTTGAACGCATTTTGGCGATGGTTGAATCCTACAAATTGCTGCAAGATTGGAGCAAATAGCTGATTACGCTGGAGTTGGCAATTTGCACCGGACTTTGAAAAAGCTGACGGCTACCCCCAAACCTCCCACCATTTTGTATGCAAGCTGGTTTCTATTTTTAGCTTCGATCATTGCCGCGAGCATCGTTTTACTAATTGTTTCCATCTGCGTCCGCCGTTTTGCTTTGGAAGGAAAAACAGATATTTTACTGCTCAAAATCTTTTTGTTTTTAGAATATCTTTTTTTTCTGCTTGGTTTGCTGGCTCTGGCAATTAGAATCGCTCAACTTTGGCTGATTACTGAATAAATTTCAAATTTTTGTGCGAACGGAATTTGATCGGAGGATTCAAGAACGACAAGTAACGCGACCTCGCCCCTCTCAAAAATTGCACGCATTTTTTGGCATTTGATTTTAATTCCGACGAAAACAGAAAAGCGGGAAACAAAAGAATATCGAAAAATGCTTAGAATTGAATAAGATTCGTCTTTAACTTTCGGCAGAGGTTTCGATAAAAGCCAGCTTTACAATAGTTTAAGCGATAGGTTTATGATCCCGCAAAACATTGGTTTCGGCGTCTTTCCTTAGCAGACTGTTTGCAAAAAAATAATCACATAGAAACTGTTCAAACGATTTCTATGTGATTTAATTTTTTTCACGATTTGATTATTTACAATCTTCAGGCGGAGCTGCCAGAAGCTTCCAACTTTTGAGGGTGTAACGCATTGTCTGGTCATTACGAAAAACGTTGGTTTGGGCGTATTGTGTGACTGCTTTTTTGCTGCCCTTTTTTACTTTAACTTCCAAACACATTGTAAAATCAAGTCCTGCTTCACCGGTGGTAAAATCCGCTTTTTTTACACTGACCAATGTAATTGTTGCTTTTTCTTTTTGTCCACCGGCTTTAACTGCAAATTTTGAAGCGGGAACCCAAGGTTCTTCATACATATTGCCGCTGTTTTGGGCAAAAGTATTTGACGCATTACCGAGAATTACAAATAAAAACGCGAAAACTGACAAAAGACCGAATTTTAAATAAGAATGTTTTTTCATCTCAATTTCTCCTTTTGAAACTGTAAAAAGTTTCTTAACAAGCTAAACGGAATTTTTACCGAAAAACGGTCATTTGACAATATTTTTTAGTAAAAACTTAATCTTTACACTCCAGCGGTTCGTTTGAAAGAATCCAATTTGTTAATGAATAGACATTTTTCAAATTCTTATAAACAACCGCTTTGACGTATTTCTTAACGGCTTTTTTGCCTGACTTTTTATAATCAGTTTCCAGGCAAACTTCATAATTTAATCCTGCTACAACCTGCACTCTGGCTTGGTTGATGTTGACCAATGTTATGGTTGCCTTTTCTTTTTTTGCACCTTTTTTGACAGCAAATTTTGCTGCATTGATAACATCTTGATCTTTGACATCCGCTTCGCCGTAACCGCCGACGATTTGGTCAGATTGAGCGAAAGACAAAGAAGCCGAGCTCAAAATAATAAACAACACTGCCAAAGCGATTGATACGCTTAATTTAATTTTCATTTAATTCCTCATTATGGTTTGTAATTTTAATTGCTGAAAGTTGCTCCAAGTATAAACTTGATAAATTTGTCCTGCAATTTCAGTTTTAAATTTTATCGAACGCGATTTTAATACTGAAAATAAAAAGCTATACTTAGCGCATTTGTAGTTCACTTTATTTTAATTTAGGAGACATTTGATGTTGCGAAAAACTTCTCTTTTTTGTGGTTGCCTACTGCTTTTAGCTATATCAGTTTATTCTTTTGATGCGCCGAATACTGCTCCGCTTTATCGTTTTGTGGATGATAATGGTAATGAAATGTATGTTGCCAATCCGACCAAAGTTACCAATCTTAAAAAAGCGAATCCAAACGCCATCTCGAAGGTCGTCGGGTATGTTTATCTCAAAAAGGTCGCCGGAACAATTCCTCTGTTTGGGCTGAGTAAAGAAGGAAAAAACGGTTTGAGGTTTATTTATTTAGTCAATATTAACGAGGTTTTGAAAAAACAAAACGAAGGCTGGACACCGATTCAGGAAAATAAGGGGGTAATTTGTTATGTTCGGATGTCGCATATTTCCAAAACGACGATTGGAGCTTGGCGATTTACTCAAAATGCCGGTTCAGATCCGCGTTGGCGTTTTGGTTTTGATGAATACGACCAATGGAAGAAGTTACAAGGCGTTAAATTTGAAACTGATGCGGGCTTTTACATCTGGGAAAACCCGATTGAAACAGCCAAAACTACAGGTTTTGATTTACGACTGGTGCAAGAAATTTACTATTTCGGAAATGGTGATAAGCCGGCAGAGAAGTCTGAGTTTTATGTGATTCCAAAAAACACACTTTCTTTGAATCAGAGTCAGGCAAGAGCCTGCCGCACCGGAAGATGCAATTTCAATTTAGGTTTTCAAATTATCCGAAGTAATTCAAAAGGTGAACTCAAAGTTCCTGTCAAAATAATCAATAATGGTGTGACTAGAACATCTTTTGCGAGTTTTAGTAATGGTGAAACTACTCAAACAATTAAGCTGTCTTTAGATATTCCAATCGGAAGCAGCACTTTATTTATTTCGGTTGATCCTGACAGCAAGCTTGAAGAAACTGATGAAACAAACAACATCATTACAATGCAAGTAAAAGTTCAGTAAAACGAAGGTTAGGAGTTTTTATATATTTCCAAAAGCGGTTAAAATTAAGAAAAACCTAATTCTGGGGAATCATAAAATGTCAGATACAGCAACTAAGAAAAACACACGGATTGAAACGGATTCGATGGGCGAAATCGCCGTTGAATCGGATAAATATTGGGGCGCACAAACAGAGCGAAGTTTGCATCATTTCAACATCGGTTTTGACACGATGCCGCGAGAAATGGTTCGCGCACTTGGGATTTTGAAAAAAGCCGCCGCGCTGACCAATAACGAATTAAAAGGCGATAAATTGACCAAAGAAAAATTGGATTTGATCGTTCAAGCGGCTGATGAAGTTATCGAAGGCAAACTCGACGCGCATTTTCCGCTGCGCGTTTGGCAGACAGGTTCGGGAACGCAGACGAATATGAACGCCAACGAAGTTATCTCGAATCGGGCAATCGAACTCGCGGGCGGCGTGATGGGCAGCAAAAAACCGATTCATCCAAACGATGATGTGAATATGTCGCAATCATCGAACGACACTTTCCCAACAGCGATGTATATTGCGGCGGCAGAAAGACTTAACGCCTTGATTCCGACCGTTCAAACTGTTGCCGATGCAATCAACGCCAAAGCCGCAGAATTTGCAGATGTGGTAAAAATCGGTCGCACACATTTGCAGGACGCAACTCCAATCACAGTCGGACAAGAATTCGGCGGTTGGGCGAGCTTAATCGAACGTGACATTACTCGTTTAAAACAAGTTTTAGACGGACTACTTGATTTAGCTATCGGCGGAACAGCGGTTGGAACGGGTTTGAACGCACATCCCGAATTTGCCGAAAACGCCGCCGCGAAAATCGCTGAATTAACGGGTTTGCCTTTCAAAGCACATCCGAATAAATTTGCCGCACTTTCGGCTCACGATGAAGTCGTTTTCGCTTCGGGAGCATTGAAAACCTTGGCTTGTTCATTGATGAAAATTGCCAATGATGTCCGTTGGCTCGCTTCGGGACCGCGTTGCGGAATTGGCGAATTGGTAATTCCCGAAAATGAACCGGGAAGCTCGATTATGCCCGGAAAAGTTAATCCGACTCAATCCGAAGCGATGACGATGGTTGCCGCCCAAGTAATGGGAAATGATGCCGCGATTGGTTTTGCCGGTTCGCAAGGAAATTTTGAACTCAATGTTTTCAAGCCCGTGATGATTCATAATTTTCTGCATTCAGTTCGTCTGATTAATGATGCCTGTAAAGGTTTTGTCGAATTCTGCGTTTCGGGAATTGAATTGAATCGTCCACAAATTGATAAATATTTGAACGATTCGCTGATGCTCGTCACCGCATTAAATCAGCATATCGGTTACGACAACGCCGCGAAAATTGCCAAAACCGCACATAAAAAAGGACAAAATCTGAAAGAAACGGCGATTGAACTTGGTTTATTAACCGCTGAGCAATTTGATGAATGGGTTGTTCCGGTTGATATGACTCATCCGTAATTCGATTTTGGATTGAGGATTTTGGATTTCGGGTTATTGTCGAATCGCAAAATAGAAATAGAGACGTGAGGGAGAATGTTCCTTCACGTCTTTTTTGTTCGCAAAATTTAACCAATGACCTTTTTTGCTCTAATTTCCCGTTTATTGATTTAGAGAAAATATTATGAAGGACTATAGCAATTATATTGAATCAATCTGGATTGGGGCAGGGACAATTTTCCTCATCGGATTTGTGGTTTTAACTGTTTCGGAAATTTTTTTGTTAAAGAAAAAAGGCTGGCTTGATGACAAAATTTCTCTGCGTTATCCAATCATCACAAATCTCGTCAATATTCCGGCTGCGGCGATGGCTTATGTGATCAGTATTTGGGTTTTATTTGTCGCAGCTATGTTGGGAGTTGGCGCGGTTGAATTCAATTACCGCAAAGATTATCCAAGTTTGGTTGATGCAGTGGGAATTGTTTTCTATATATTTGCTTTTGTCTTTCCTTTTACTGTCTATCTAATCGCGTTCTTTATTGTCAGACTGCTAATGACCAATGTTATGGCTAAATCATCGAATCTGACGTGGAAATATTCATTAGGACAATCAGCAATACTAACTGTTTTACTGATAATTATTTCTTCTCTTTTTACCGCGTCATTTTATCTGTAAAAAAGATATTCCTTTGGCGAAAATTCAAAAGTTACTCGATTTTTGCTCTCCCAAAATCTAATTTATCGAATTGATGACCTTATTTGGCGTGTTTTCTCGTTTATAAAAGTAGCGAGTATCTCTTGAAATTAAAGGGGTAAAAAATATTTTTGTAGGAGATTGAGAGGAAAAAGATGAAAATATCAATAAAAAAAATCTGCTTAACTGTTTTTGCCTTTACTGTTTTATTTTTTGCTATCGGCAGCGCGCAGGCTCAAACCGATTCTGTTAAGAAAATTCGTCTGAAAAGTCCGGCGACAGTGAAAGGGGAAATCGGCGGCGAATCACATGCCAGTTATGTTATTCGGGTTCGCAAAGGTCAAACTTTGAAAGTGCAAATTGACTGGAAAGAAAAAGGCGATTACACGGCACATTTTGTTGTCAGTCGTTCGGACAATTTTTTTGACGGCGATGTGATTCGCGGAATTTCAACCTACAACGAGAAAAATTGGTATAGCAAAATCAAAAAAACGGGCGATTATTACATTTATGTGACTGCTCATCCCATTGCAAATTACACACTGAAAGTTTCGGTTAAATAATTTTTGGGAATCAAACAATATGAATCAAATAAAACTTTTTCGTTTAAATCTAATCGCCGCCTTCAAATTCACCCTGTTGATGGTGATTTTTGCCGTTGCTGTTGCCGGACAAAACACAGATGAGATGGAGGTTGAGACATTGGAGCTGGCACAAGGCGTGGAGATGAACTTTGTCACTATCCCGGCAGGCGAGTTTGAGATGGGTTCTAACAATGAAGCCCCTGCTGTTGGACCTGCTCACCATGTAACGATCAGCCGGGACTTTGGGATTGGACAAACCGAAGTCACACAGGCACAGTGGCAGGCGGTGATGGGGAATGATTCAAGAGAGTGGCTGCGGGCACCATTTCAATTCAAAAATTGTCCGCAGTGTCCGGTTGACTGGGTTTCGTGGAACGATGCACAGGAGTTTCTCAAAAAGCTGAACGAGTTAAATGATGGTTACAAATATCGTTTGCCGACCGAAGCGGAATGGGAGTATGCGTGCCGTGCGGGGAGTGAGACGAAATGGAGTTTTGGGGATGATGAGAGTCAGTTGGGAGATTATGCCTGGTTTGACAAAAATACAAAAAGTATTCAGCCCGTAGGTCAGAAGAATCCGAATGATTTTGGATTATATGATATGTATGGAAACGTCTGGGAATTGGTTCAGGACTATTGGGGGCGGTATCCAAGCGGGAGCGTTACAGACCCAACCGGTCCTAGTTCCGGCTCGGATAAGTGGGATCATATCTCGAATGGAGTTATCCGTGGCGGGGGGTTTTATGGACAAAATGGGCGAACCGAATTGATTTCCTCCGTAACTCGAAGTTCGATATCGCGGGGAGCACGCCCGTCCGGTAACGATCTAGGCTTTCGGGTTGTCAGGCAATAATTTATTAGAAATTTTGGGGGAATCACTATGAAAAAAATATTTGCATTATTCTTTATTTGTCTGTTTTGTCTGGCAATCAACGCCCAAACATACGATAACCACCAAAAAGAGTATCTTTTGTCTTCTCTGACCGAAGCTAGAACCGAAGCTAAACGCACTCATCGAATGATCTTGTGTGATTATCAACCGACCGGACTTTACGTCCGCCGAGGCGAAAGAATCACTTTTGAGGTAGATGAATTTGACCCTGCTTACCGGCTTTCGTCAATGATCGGATTCAAACCGATGTGGGGAAACCACAATAAAACTCAGGAAGATAATCTGGTTGAGGGAACAAATACTGTGACGGCTACTCAGGACGGGATTCTGTCTTTTATTTTTGTCAAAAAAGAAGGTTACGATGTTGAACCAGTATCGGTAGAGGTCAAGGTGAAAGGCGGTAAAGCGTTTCCTTTGTATCAAATAGGTCAAACTGAAGATGCAGACTGGGAAAAAGATCTGGAAACAATGACCGATGCTCCTTTTGTCCAAATGGTTTCGGATAAAGCACTGATTACGCTTCCTTACCAAGACTATATGAATTCACCGATTGAAGACGTTGAAGCCTCTTTTGAGACCATTCATAAAGTTATTGATTGGGAAGATGAATTGGCGGGATTTGACGGCAGTTCGCCCGAAAATGTTGTCACCAATAATCGAATCAACTATTTAATAGATATTTATGCCACGCCCGAAGATGCAAAGAAATTTTATATGTATGCCTCAAGCTATTTTATCGGGATGAAGAAGATAAATTTTACCGAGTTGACGCATAAATTAGACAAAGAATGGGGAATCTGGCACGAAACGGGACACACGCATCAGCAACGCTCGTGGACATTTGGAGCTATTACCGAAATAAGCACCAATATTTTTTCGCTCTATGTGCAGGAAAAGTTCGGTCAGCCCTCGCGCCTGAACACGATGCTGAGTGGCGATAAAGCAAAACCTTTCGATAGTGCAAGAAATTATCTGGAAAACCCCGACAAAAATTATCTCGTCATCAACAAAGATGACTACAGCGAATTCTTTTCCAAACTCGTGATGTTTCATCAGTTAAAAGCAGTTTACGGCTGGAATGTTTTCAAAAAACTGAATCAGTATTTCAGAAAACAACCTTATGTTTACGATCCAAAAGAGACAGATCAGGACAAGGCAAATAAGTTCGTTTATGCAATGTGCGCGATAACCAAGAATAATTTAGTGCCGTTTTTCCAAGAATGGGGATTGGTAATTGATGCAAATACCGAGCAAAAGATCGAACAACTAAATTTGCCATCGTCAAAAGTTGATCCAACAACGATTTTTCGGTAGATAACCGGTTGGCTAGGTTGATTTTGTGCCGTATCTAGAGACGTGAAAGGAACTTTCCTTCGCGTCTTTTTTATCTGAATGGTCGTTAATGACCTCATTTCCTCTGATTTCTCGTTTATGTGATTGAAGGCTGATTATTCCGCCAAATAAGGAGAAATTATGATGATTTATAAAAAAAATAATTGGACTAAATTAGGATTGATTTTATCGCTGATGTTTTCAGTTTTCAGCCTTGCTGCAATGTCACAGGACAAACCGAACAAACAGGCGGATTCTGAAGCAGAAACGACAGACCCTTCCACCAAACCCCTACTTGTAGAACAAGTGATTGTTCTGACTTTTCCTAGACATCCGTCTGTGGGAATTGATTATTTATTGTCAACGCTTCCGGGAACTAAAGAGACTGAAGCGGCTAAGGCAGAGGATAGAAAAAACAGAATCGAAGGATTTGATGCCGCTCTGAAAGCAAATAAAAAATTAAATACCGCCCAAAAAGCCTTTGTTCAAGCCAATTATGACAAATTGATTAAAATGACGGACAAGATTACCACTGATTCGAAGACAAAGAATCTCCCGACCTGGGATTGGATTCGGGAGGGCTTAGAAAAAAGCTATTCGGCAGCATTTACGCTGACCGAACTTAGAGAATTGTCCAACTTTTTTTATGCATGGGAGGGACAACAGGTATTGCAATATCTTCAGCAGATACGGAGGGCGGAACTCATCATCAGTAATGGCGGAAAATTGAAATATACCGAAGCTGAGAAGTCGCAATACGACAAATTTGTTGCTACTCCAATCGGGAAAAGATTTATGACAGCATACTTAGATGAAGCCATCGCCTACGAACAAAGTAAAGAAAATGATGTCAAATCTAAAACCCCTAATGCCGATGGAATGGCGATCTACGAACCGGCGAATCTGAATAAACTTTTTAACAAGTTTGTGGCGGAAAATTACAAAAAATGATTTCGAGGAGAAAACAAAAATAGGGAGAAAAGTTTTCACTGACCCGATTTTTAGAATATTCCCGTTTAGTAAATTGGAAGGGCTGAGAATTAAAGAAGCTGAGGGAGCAACGATATGAATCAAAAAATCAATAGAAAATTTAATCGCATAAATCTGATCGCTGCATTATTTTTGTGTTCAATATTCAGTTTCAGCATAATCGCACAGGATAACCCACTGACTGAGCCGCAGCTTGCGAATTTGATGACAGGGCTGAAAGGCGCATTGCAGGAAAACTTGCAAATTATTGAAAATAAAGGCGGAGCACAATATACCGCGATTACCAAAAAGTGGGGCGCACGTCTGGATTTGGAGGGAAAATCAAAAAGTGAGGTCATTGATTTGCTGTATCAGGATGTAAAGTCCGTAGTCACGAATTCGGAAATGCGGTATCAAATCTATCAAGTTTTTTCGTTCTACAGACACATGCCCGACAGCCAATTTTCCGCCAAACCCGATGCTCCGGCTAAGACAAGTTTTACCGATCCGCGCGATGGTGAAGTTTACGGGGTAAAAAAACTGGGAAATTTGACGTGGATGAAGGAAAATCTTCGTTTTAATGTGCCGAATGCTTCGTGGTGTTTCGATAATGATGACGAAAATTGCGCCGAATTGGGGCGGCTCTACACCTTTCAATCTGCGCTGAAAGCGTGTCCATATGGTTGGCGGTTGCCGAGCGATAACGACTGGCTGGATTTGGAAAAAGCGTTGGGGCTGTCGCAGGAACAGTGGATGATTGATGATTACAACGCTGTCAGAGGCGGCAACGTCGGTCAAAAGTTAAAGTCAGGCGGCAGCTCAGGTTTGGAGTTTAAGATTTCCGGCTTTGCTTTTAACAATAACGGAATAATGGAGTTTGACGGGATCGAAGGTGACCGCCCGCGCTCGTATTTTTGGACTTCGAGCAGCAAAAATGTTAATGGACAAACATACGCTCTGCGCCGCCGGATCGAAGCGAATAACGGTAATATCTTTCGTTTTGGTAATCCGTCAGCAGGTTACGCCGTTGCGGTGCGGTGTGTGCAATAAAGAAATTATCCACGAAGTGACGCGAAGTTCTCACGAAGAAAGGAATAAATTCAGATGGAAGTTAATGAAAAAACTTCGTGTTGTCTTCGTGAAACTTCGCAGACAGATAGTTCAAAAATGAAAACAATAACATTTACATCTTTCTTGATTTTCCTGTTTTGTTCGGTGATAAACGCCCAAACTTTTGATAACTACAAAAAAGAGTATGTCTTGAAATCAATAACTGACGGGCAGGTCGAAGCCAGCCGAACTCACCGGATGATCTTGTGTGATTATCAGCCTTCGGGGCTTTATGTGCGAAAAGGCGAAAAAATTACACTCAATGTTAGTAATCTGAATTCGGCTTACAATTTGTCTTCAATGATCGGATTTAAACCGATGTGGGGCGACCGAAATAAAACTCAGGAAAATAATTTACGCAACGGCGCAAATACTGTCACCGCGATTCAGGACGGCATTCTGTCATTCATTTTCGTCAAACGCGAGGGTTATGATACCAATCCAGCCTTGGTCAATGTCAATGTTGTCGGCGGTAAAGCCTTTCCTTTGTATAAATTAAATCGTTCAAATCCGGCTAACTGGCAAAACGATTTGAAAACGATGACCGATGCGCCGTTTGTCCAATTAATTTCCGACAAAGTGCTGATTACCATTCCTTACCGGGATTATTTGAAAAATCCTATTCCGGACATTCCAAAATCTTTCCAAACTATTCATCAGGTGATTGACTGGGAAGACGAACTTGCCGGATTTGATAACAGCACTCCTGAAAATATGCGGACTAATAATCGAATCCATTATCTGATTGACCTTTATTCAACACCCAAAGAAGCCGAGTCGTATTATATGTATGCCTCAAATTATATGATCGGAATGAAAAGGGATAATTACACCGATTTGACTGAAAAATTGGACGAAGAATGGGGAATCTGGCACGAAACCGGACATACTCATCAACAGGATTCGTGGACGTGGGGCTCAATTAGCGAAATCAGCGTCAATATGTTTTCGCTCTATGTGCAGGAAAAATTTGGTCAGCCTTCGCGTCTCAACACTATTGAAGGCGACGAAACCGAAACAACTTTTAACAAAGCCCGAAAATATGTGGCTAATCCGAATAAAAATTATCTCGAAGAAAACGAAGATGATTACAACGAACTTTTTTCAAAACTCGTGATGTTTCATCAATTAAAGAGCGTTTACGGTTGGGATTCTATCAAAAAACTGCATCAGTATTTCCGAAAGAATCAGTATGTTTACAATGAAGACGAAACGGATCAGGACAAAGTTAATAAGTTTGTTTATGCGATGTGCTTGATTACGAAAAATAATTTAATGCCGTTTTTTAAGAAATGGGGATTAAATGTTGATTCAGCAACTGCCGGAAAAATCAATGCTCTCAGACTACCATTACCGACGACTGATCCGGCAAAGATTTTTCGGTAAGAAGAAAAAAAATAACAGGAGAAACTATGAAAAATAATGCAGGATTCTACAAATCAAACAAATTAAATATTCTGCTTGCCGCTTTTATACTGCTGGCAATCAATCTGGGATGCAATTTCAGTTGCGGCAAATTCGCTGAAACCAGCACCGAATCGGGAGGGGAAGCCGAATTAGTTCGCGAAGCTCATTCCATTGTTGAAAAAGCCAATCAAACCGTAAGCAAAGCAAATATTTTGCAAAATGAATTATTAAGCAAGGACAGTTTGAAAGGAGTCGAAGATTTTGAAAAGTATAACTCCGATAATAAGGCAAAATTTGATGAACTCATCAAATTACGCGAAGACGCTGCAAAAAGTATGGAAGACGCTGCCGCCAAATTTGGAAAAGTTTCGGAAATGAACACCAATGATAAATTCAAAGAATATAACAATAGCATCGCCCAAGGGTGCAAGAAAGCCGCCGAAATACAAAAAGCCGGCGCAACATTCGTCAAGTCATATTTAGCCGAAAAAGATGCTGAAAAACTTAGCACACTATTTGCAGATCACAGCAAAAAAGATGCTGAATTGACAAAGGAGTTGACGAGTCTTGAAGAAAAAACTGCAAAAATCAAGAATGATAATCCCGATGTTTTCAAAAAGTAAAAAACCAGTCTGAAAATCTCAATGGAGCAAGATGATGAAAAAAAATAAAATGAATTGGACAATATTAATGATCGCATCTTTGCTGATGTGTATGGTGTTTAGTTTCGGTGCGTTGGCTCAAACTAAGGATGATCCGCCGCTTGATGAGGAAGAAGTTTCGACTTTGGTTGATGAACTCAAAGAAGGACTTCCCGAATATATTTCTGATGAAGATACGGTTAATAAAATTACCGAAAAATGGGATGCCCGCGAAAATCTGGCGGGGAAAACCAGATATGAAATTATCAAACTGTTCAAAGAAGATGTTGAATCGGTTTTGACAGATCAAAAACTCATCTTAAAGATCTGGCATAAATGGGTGGGAGTTGAAGAAGAGCCGGAAGTTGAAGCAAGACCAGAGCCGACTCGAAAACCGCAATTTTGGATTAAATTTGTTCAAGCCGGAGCATATATCGCACATTTCGATATAACTTGGGATGAACCCGGAAGAGCTGGTCAAAGTTGGACACAACACGGAAAAACCGCAGGTTGGCAAGATGTAGCTTATCTACCCGGCGAGGCGACGAATATTCGTTTGAAAATGCAAAATGATACGGGTTTAGTCTGGCAGCCGCAGAGAGAAATTCTTAATAAAGTTTTGCAGCCGGATGATTTGAATAAATGTTACAAGGTTTTCGGCACAACGCTTGGGTCAAATTGGGATAATAATTGTCAGTAAATTGTTGCTATTCGGGCAATCCAATTTTCTTTACCAATTCCTTGAAACGCGGTTCATCTGCCAGAAAATCATAAACTTTAGAGTTTTTGATGGTAATCAATTGCGGATCGCGTTCTTCAAAGGCTTGATTCAGATATTCAAGCACTTTTTCTTTATCCCGATTAGCGGCGTAGGAATAGGCGAGGCTTTCATTTTGAAGATAGGCATTTTTGTCATTTTCCAAAATATATTTTTGTTCGGCTAATTGGCTTTTCAGATATTCGCCCCAAAAACCTTTCCAGCCTTTATTTTGAAAAGCATCTCTGAATTTTTGAAGTTCGGCGGTTGGCAATCCATCCAGTTTGAGAGCGATCAAATATTGCTCGACTGATTCGGCATACATTTCTTTCTCGGCAAAAATGTCGCCAATATTATATCTGACCAACGCATTTTCGGGATATAATTCGGCAGTTTTATTTAGTTGAGCCAGGGCTTCGTCGTGCTTTCCGGCAAAACTCAATAAATTACCTTTCATCCGGTTAATGGTTAAAGACAACGGGTCAAGTTCCAGAGCTTTGGAGATTTCCTTAAGGGCTCCATCGTGCCTTCCGCTAAATGCCAACAGCTCAGCATACCATTGATGAACAGTCGGATAATTAGGATTAAGTTGGATGGATTTAGCAAATTCCCGCTCGGCTCCCTCCCAATCAAAATCGTAGCTGTGAAAAATACGTCCGAGTGAGGCGTGTGCTTCGGCAAGCGTTTCGTCTAATTCGAGAGCTTTTAGTGCCGATTGTTTGGCTAACGGCATATACTCTTTTGGTCTGAAACTCCCATACAGAGGCATCAGTGCATAAACATCTGACAAACCTGCGTAAGCGAGTGCGTAATTCGGGTCTTTTTCGACAGCTTGTTTGAAATATTCGATTGACCTTTCAAAATCTTTGACATTTCGTTTGTTCCAATGAAAGCGTCCCCGCAGATACATTTGCTTGGCTTCAGAGTTGGAAGTGTCGCTTTTAGCAAGTTGTTTTTGCTCGGTGGCTGACAATTTGAGATGCAATTTTTCCGAAACATCTTTGGCAATATCGCTTTGAAGTGCAACCAAATCTTTCATTTTGCGATCATATTTTGAAGTCCACAAAACGTCTTGTGTCGCCGTTTCAACCAGTTCAAGATGCAGGTTCAACTCGTCACCGTGCTGAACCATTCGCCCGATTAAAAGAGCATCCACCTTTAATTCAAAACCGATTTGGCTTAATGAAATTTGCTTGTCTTTGTAAGTAAAAACGGTGCTGCGTGCCTTGATGGAAAGATTCGGAATATTTGAAAGACTACTGATCAAATTTTCCGTCATTCCGTCCGAAAGATATTCGACATCTTTGCTGGCACTTTCATTGACAAAAGGCATCACCGCAATAGATTTGATCTGTTTGGTCGGATAATAAAAATGGTAGCCGAAATAGCCTAGAGCCGAAATCAATAAAACCGCCAAACCTCCGATTATCCAACGATTTAGCCAAAATCTTGCGCCTGTTGCCGATAATTGCTGGGTTTGATTGCCGATAAAAGTTTCGCCGGTTGAAGAAGCCGTCAACAGATTTTTTTCGATTTCCAGATCTGTCAGCACTTCCTTGATAGTTTGATACCGTTCATCCCGATCTTTCTTAAGACATCGGCGAATGATTTTTGCAACTTCCGGCGGAATTTCCGCTTGAAGAGGTTGCGGTTCGTCATTGAGAACCGACTTAATCATTTCAGAAACGGTTTCGCCTCTAAATGGTAAATCTCCCGATAACATTTCAAAGAACACCGCGCCGAAGCTGAAAATATCAGTTCGTGCATCAACTTCTTTGCCCGCTGCCTGTTCCGGCGACATATAATCCGCAGTGCCAATAATAGTGCCAAAATTCGTTTCAGTAGTTAAATTGGTATCTTCTGCTTTTTGTTTCCGTCTCTCTACGTTTATAGGTTGTTGAGAAGTTAGTTTTGCAATTCCAAAATCAAGAATTTTGACTAAACCATTCTCCCGGATCATCACGTTATCGGGTTTGATGTCACGATGAATGATTCCGGCAGAATGAGCCTCGTCCAAAGCGGAAGCAATCTGAACCGCAATTTCTATCGAAAATTTGAAGTTCAATGAATTACTTTTGATATGTTCTTTTAAGGTTTTGCCGTTGATAAATTCAGTGGCAATAAAATGGGTTCCGTCAGATTCACCGATTTCATAAATAGTAATGATGTTCGGATGATTTAACGCCGAAGCGGATTTGGCTTCGCGCACGAAACGGCTCATCCGCACTTTATCTGCGGCAAATTCCGGCGGCAAAATCTTAAGAGCAATTTTTCGGTCAAGTTTTGTGTCCTCAGCCAGATAAACCTCACCCATTCCTCCTTTTCCAAGCAGACGGATAATTTCGTAATGCCCGATTTTTGTGCTGGTGAGATCTGGCAAATTGTCGTTTTCGGCGAACATTTCAGCCGCCAAAGATTCAGGAGAAATACCCAAAACATTGTCGGAATCATCTTCAAAGGCGAGTAGGGATTCGACTTCACGCAACAATTCTTTGTTCATCCCACAGGATTTTTTCAAAAAGGCGATCCGCTCATTTGGCAAAACTTCTAAAGCAGCGTGAAAAATTTCCTCAATTCTTTTTAGTTTTCCGGATTCCATTTAGGGGCAAAGCAGTCATTTGGCGGGAAAATTGCTTTTTGTATAAAAGTAAGTATAGACCAGATTTCAATTTTGAAGAAAGTATTTTTATTTGAAAAGACATATTACACATCACAATTTTGAACCGGAACACTAATTTGTATTTTTAACAGGCAATTTTTATTTAAAGATTCGTCTATAAATTATGAGAATCTTTGTTTACCTATTCATATTTTTAACATTTAGTTCGGCAACCTTAGCCCAAAAATCTTTTGAAATTAAAGACGCTTCCAAGTATTTCGACATCAAAATAAAAGTTGAAGATTGCGACGAATCGGGTTGTCAGGGAAAGGGAAATTTTTCTTTTTACAAAAAAGGCACAAGCACTCCGTATCAGGTCATTGAGCACGAAGAAACTTATATTGACCTTGAATGGGAAGGAAAAATTGTGACAGAAAATTTGCCCTATAAAACCCAAGCCGCCGTTGATGTCGGCGATTACAATTTTGACGGAATGGAAGATGTTGCCATTTGCAACGGACGTTACGGCAATTACGGCGCACGAAGTTATGATGTTTATTTGTCTTCAAAATCCGCCGGAAAATTCGTTCATAACGAGGCACTTTCCGAACTGGGACAAAATTATATGGGGCTTTTTGACGTTAATAAAAAGAAAAAGACCTTGAGCGTTTACGGCAAAAGCGGGTGTTGTTTTCATATTGAAGAAGAATACAAAGTCGTCAATAATCGCCCCGTTAAAGTCTATGCCAAAGAAGAAGATGCAATGTCCGATGATCAAAGAGTAAAAATTACGACTTCTACCCTAATCAATGGCAAATGGCGGACAAAAGTCAGGTATGCAAAACAATAATAATAATTTTTGACCTCTTTCCGATTGATTTTTCGTTTTTATTAATGATAATCATTTCGGAGAATTCTAAAAAATATGAAAACTTTTTTCTTGACCTGTTTATTTTTAATTTTCTGTCTTCCGGCGTTTGCCCAGAAAACTTTTGAATTGAAAGATGCTTCAAAATATTTTGACATCAAAATCAAAGTTGCCAAATGCGAAGACGGATTTTGCAGCGGTAAAGCAACATTTTCTTTTTTAAAAAAAGGGGGAACGACTCCGTATCAAGTAATAAATTTGCCCGATACGCAAATCCAATTGGACGAAAACGGTAATGCTCAGGCAAATATTTCAATGCTTTACGATAATCAAAGTGCAGTTAATATTGATGATTTTAACTTTGACGGAATGGAAGATGTGGCGGTTTGCGACGGCGCGAACGGCAGTTACGGCGGACCTTCGTATCAGGTTTATCTTTCTTCCAAATCTGCCGGAAAGTTTGTTTTCAGTCAGGCTTTTACTGATTTAGGCTCACATCTGGGAATGTTCGAGGTTGATAAAGAGAAAAAAGTTTTGCGGATTTTTGATAAAAGCGGCTGCTGTTGGCACGTTACCGAGGAATATTCGGTGGTCAATAATCGTCCGGTAAAAGTCTTTGTCGAAGAAGAAGATGCCACGATTCCTGATGAAACAAAAGTTAAAATTACTACTAAAACTTTAGTTAAAGGTAAGTGGCAGACAAAAGTTAAATATGTGAAACGGGAGCAGTAACGATTAATTTTTCTTGCAGCTTTCCAAAAAATCCTGCACCTCTTGAGGAGATTTGAGTCGAATAATCTTTTTTTCATTTTCAACTTTCTTGAGCCGCGCTTCAATTTCGGGTTTGGCTCTTTTAGGAAAAGTCCAAACCCAATCCAACATATCAAAATCAACTTTTTCGTTGCAACCTTCGGTCATATCGGGACGATTTGTATTTCGGTAAGTCCACCATCGTTTCAAAATCCGATAAAGACAGATGGTGCGCGGCAAATCCAGAAAAATCGCCGTATCACACGCCGCAAGACGCGTTTCCATCGTTCCGCCGAAATTTCCGTCCATTATCCACGAATCTTTTTTGAGTAATTCTTCAACTTTGCTCTGCCATTCCAATTTTGACGGTTTTTGCCAGCCCGCAATCCAATAAAGTTTATCGAGATGTAACACTTCGATTTGCAAAATTTCACTTAATTTTTTCGCCAAAGTTGATTTTCCCGCTCCGCCCGAACCGATGATGACTATTCGTTTCATAATTGTTTTTTCTGATACAACGCCAGAACATCCATCGTCAGCGCAACGATACAGTGAAGCAGAAAACCGAGCCAAATCGTGTTATTGGTATAGCTTAGCCAACCTAAGAAAATCCCTGCCAAAATGGCGGCAAGAGCTTCTGCACCGGGTTTGCCGAAATGAATCATACAATAGGGAACCATCATCACAAAGATCGAATACATTCCAAGCGTTGGTTTGAGACTGTGAACCAAAAAGCCGCGAAAGAAAAATTCGAGACAGAAAAATTGGAAAATATAGATGATTTCCCAAATCAAAAGTGATTGGCTGAAATAGGATTCGCCATTAAAAATGCGGAAAAAAGGATATTTTTCGGCAAAACTTGAGGTCAGCGAAGCAAGGAAAATCAATGGCAGCATAATGACAAAACAAAGTAGTAAAACTTGCCAGAAACCTTCTTCGATTTGGATCGCTAAACCAAAATCCGTTAAATTTTTGCCAAAAATAACTTTAAGAAAAAAAGCCGGAATCAAAAAATAAAAAACTGTAACTAAACCAACCCAATAACTTAGCTGAGGCAGATTGTTGTTTTCAGTATTGCCGATTAAGTTTCCAAACCAAGCCAGCGGAGTATTTCGCAAAAAGTCGGAAACTGTTTTGACATCTTTCAGATAATAGATGCAGGTCAGCCCAAATGCCGCATAAATAAGGGCAAACAGCGCGAGTTTATCGAGACCGGCAAAATCAAGCCGGATTGATTCGTAGATTTTTAGCATTTTAAATAGGCGGTTTTTCCCACTTCAAATTCTGAATAAACTTAAAATCCGCTACATTGTAGGTCAAGATTGTCAGGTCGTTTTCGAGCGCAGTCGCCGCAATTTGAGCATCGCCGAGTAACAAACCGTGCGTGTTCGAGTATTTGTCAATCAATTCAATCGCCAGTTGAGATGTATCGGTATCAATCAGCAAAAGCGAAAAGTTATCAAGATATTTTTTGATAACTCGCTTTTCTTGATTAGATTTCGAGCCTTGAATATTTTCGATGTAAATAGTTGAACAAATAACTGCGCCAGTTGTTTCGATGTAGGTTTTTAATTGAGCATTACCCTTAAATATTTGAGAAAAGATGTTTGTATCAGGCAAAAGAGTTTTCATATTTTTCCGTTATTTTTATCCCGAATCTTTCTGGCAATTTCTAATGCATCTTCCTCGCGGTCAGCCCAAATTCCCAGAACGGCATCACCATCTTCCTTTAAACTATTTCGTCTTGGCGGAATAATGTTTGATTTTTTAACCTCTTTTTGCTCAAGCTCTTGCAAAAGTTTTTCGGTGAACTTACGGTCTTTTATACGGAATAAACGATGAATGTTTTGTGGCACTTCAATAACTAGCTGTCCCATAATCTTTACCTCGAAATGATTTTATCATAGAAAAAAATAAAGGTGAAAAAATTGGATTATCCCCAACTTTTCCACCTTATCACCTTTCAACTTTTAAACTTTCTATCCTTTGATTTGATAAAAAGCCTTTCTACCCAAATAACGAGCCGAGGTGCCTAAATCTTCTTCAATTCGGAGCAATTGATTGTATTTTGCAATGCGGTCTGAACGGCACAGCGAACCTGTTTTGATTTGTCCGGCGTTGGTCGCAACGGCTAGATCGGCGATAAAAGAGTCTTCGGTTTCGCCCGAACGGTGCGAGATAACTGCAGTCATATTATTGGTTTTAGCCAGTTCGATCGCATCCAAAGTTTCGGTTAAAGTGCCGATTTGATTGACTTTGATCAAAATTGCATTGGCACAGCCTTCGTCAATTCCTTTTTGCAAAAATTTTGTGTTGGTAACAAAAAGATCATCGCCAACAAGTTGAACTTTTTTACCGATTTTGTCAGTAATGTATTTCCAACCCGCCCAATCGTTTTCCGCCATTCCGTCTTCGATAGAAATGATCGGATATTTTTCCGTCCACGAAATCCAATAATCCGCCATTTCGGTTGGGGTTAATTCGCGTTTATCGGACTTTTTGAAAATATATTTGCCGTCTTTGAAAAACTCGCTCGCCGCCGGATCAAGTGCGAGCATTACATCTTCGCCCGCTTTGTAACCTGCTTTTTCGATAGCTTCCAAAATCGTTTCGACTGCTTCTTCGTTCGATTTGAGATTCGGAGCAAATCCGCCTTCGTCACCGACTCCGGTTGAATATCCGCGAGATTTCAGCACATTTTTTAAGTTATGGAAAATTTCTGCGCCGCAGCGTAAACCTTCGGCAAAAGTTTCTGCGCCAACCGGCATTACCATAAATTCTTGGAAATCAACGTTGTTATCAGCGTGTGCGCCGCCGTTCAAAATGTTCATCATCGGAACCGGCAAAGTTTTGGCATTCGTGCCGCCCAAATAGCGATAAAGCGGCATTTGCAGAACGGTTGCACCCGCACGAGCGCACGCCAATGAAACTGCCAGCATCGCATTTGCGCCGAGATTTGATTTATTTTCCGTGCCGTCCAGTTCGAGCATCGTTTCGTCAATCAAAGTCTGATCAAGCACATCCATTCCTTCCAATTCGTAAGCGATTTTTTCGTTGACATTTTCAACCGCTTTGGTCGTGCCTTTGCCCAAATAACGCCCTTTGTCGCCATCGCGCAACTCAACCGCTTCGTGTTCGCCCGTGGACGCGCCGGACGGAACACAGGCACGACCGATTTCGCCCGATTCCAAATAAACTTCCGCTTCGACTGTCGGATTGCCGCGAGAATCCAAAATTTCCCGTGCGTGAACTGTTTCGATTAAACTCATTTTGTTATAAAAAAGACTCCGTTAAGATTTATAAAACTAATGATTATAAATTTAGCATTAAAATTGCTTTTGATAAACTCACCACGGATTTTGTTTGCAAAAAGCTAAAAACGTGCAATACTAACGCCAACCCCCAGAATTATTTAAACCGAACTACCTCGGAGGGATAATGCGAAAAACTCTTACTCTATTGCTTTTCTTAATCGGTTTAATCTTCGTTTTAAATTCAAATATTTTTGCTCAACCACCCTTAATTTATGATGAGGAAGGAATTGAGAGTGTTGAATTAAATGAAGGTGAAACCGTCTTTTCAGTTTGCCCTTATTTAAAAAGGCGTGCTAATTGGTGTCATGGTGATAATTACCAAATAGAAGTTAAAACAATGATTAAGAATCCAGAGCAAAAAGAATTTACTTATTATTATTTTGTGACAGGCGGAAAAATTATTGGTCAAGGCGCAAACGTAATTTGGGATTTAAAGGGGGAGAAAATAGGCGAATATTCAATCACAGTTGGAATTGGAAACGGCGAAATAATCAAAGAAAAAATTGTAACAAAAAAAATTTTATTGCAGTATTGTGATGATTGTGGAATGATTTGCTCATGTCCTTCTCTGACTGTTTCGGGTCTATCAGGAATTGCTCAACCCGGAGATATATTAATTTTCACAGCAAACCTTTCCGGTGGAAACCAAGACAGAGCAACTTTTAATTGGATGGTCTCAGCCGGGACGATTATTGTAGGGCAGGGAACATCACAAATTTTGGTCAAGACCTCAAAAGACCTCGCTGGACAGATAGTTACGGCAACTGTTGAAGTTGGTGGGCTTTGCTCAGAGTGTCCGCAAACAACCCAATCAGCTACAGTTAAAATCAAATAAAACTAAATCGAATCAAAGTTTTGCACGACTTCAAAAGAATGTTTTCCGGTAATCAACGCATTGCCTTCGCGGTCGGAGAGGATCGCGTCAATTCCGGCGTGATGAGCGGCTTCGAGTTCTTCCAGAACATCGGAAATAAATAAAATTTCGCGTTTCCGATTTTTTAATTCCTGAGCAATATTTTCGTAACTTTGCTTTTCGCGTTTGTGTCCGACACTGGTGTCAAAATAGGCGGAAATGTATGGAGTCAGATCACCGAAATTTGAATATTTGAAGATCATTTTTTGTGCCAGCACGCTTCCCGAAGAATAAATTGCAATCGTCTTTCCCTGACCATACCAACGTTCAAAGGCTCGCGGAACATCCTCGAACATCACGCTTTTTAATTCGCCCGATTCGTAGCCGTCTTGCCAGATTTTTCCTTGTAAAGATTTGAGAATAGTTGATTTACGGTCAACCTCGATCAGGAATTTCAAATATTCTGCGATTGATTCGGCTGATTTCTCGTCAAATTTTCGACCGTAAATTTGATTGGTCAAATCTTTTTTGTATTCAACTTTAATTTCCGAGATCTCGCGTTTTAGGTTCTCAAAATTCACTTCGATATATTCGCCAATTTTTGCTTTGGCGTAAGGAAAAAGTGTTTGATGCACAAAATCAATCGGTGTAGTCGTGCCTTCGATGTCGAGTAAAATTGCTTTCATCGTTAAATGTCGGGGAGGCATTTATTTTTGTTTTAGAGCTGCAATAACAAAATATTTAACCAAAAAGAACAAAACTATCAAGGTTAAAGTCAGACTTAATAATAATTTTAACCAGTTTTGAACTAAATATCCGTCTTTTATGCCTTCAAAAGAAAGATATCCAAATGGAATTAAATTAATAATAGCAACCAAAATCAAGAAAAATCCGCCGTAAATTTTTCTTTTTATTAACAAAATTCCTTGAGCTAAAAATTCTCCGCAAACGAAAAGGCAAGCATATAAAACTGCAAGTCCGATAATTCCTGCGCCAATAGTTTGAATAATTTCCCAAACAGTTTTGATTTTTTGCGGGATAAAAATATATGCCGCCGCACAAATTAGATCCGCAAATCCGGCAAGAGCCGAAATCAGTTGAAATTCAATTCCTTCGCCTGCTAACTGCCATCCGATTCCATTTTCTCTGAAACTGTCCAGCAGAAAAAAGAGCGCAATAAAAAGTAAAAAACTACCAAGAACAATTCCCCAAACGCTGAAGGGAACATTATTAACGACAAACTGAAACGCCAGACTGATTCCCGAAATAATCGCAATTATCAATATGCCAACTAACAAAATTGCCGGTAAAAACAGTAAATATGAATAATTATCCCAAAAATCACGCAGCGAAAATTTCATTCTTAAGGATTTGCCGGAATATAATTAACTCCGAAACAAAGCGGCTGAAAATTAGCATCCACACCGCTTTCGGTATAAAAAGGTGTCCAGCCGGAAATGTCTTGAAATAAACGAATTGCGCGAACGGTCCTGTCGCCGCACAGATTAAACCAATGCAGAGTCCCGCGCGGAACGCGAATCAGATCGCCAGCTTCCATTTCGATTGAAACAACCTCGCCATCTTTCGGCGCAATATGAAAAAGTCCGTGACCTTTGACGATAAAACGAATTTCGTCTTCATTGTGCCAATGCTCTTTGTTAAATTTATTGAGCATCTCGTCCAAATTCGGCGTGGTCGGGACAATGTTGATAACATCCGCCGTCACATATCCGCCTTGCTCCATCAATTTTTTAATTTCCGGTGCGTAAGCCTCTAAAATTTCCGCTTCGGTTGCATCAGGCGAAACCCGTGCCGAATCCGCATCCCAACGCTCATAGTCTATTCCGATTTTGGATAGATAATCTGTGATTTCGTTCACATTTTTAAGCGTTAATTTTTTATCGGGAATATTTACGATTGCCATAATTTATCTATTTTCGCACAATTTTTGCGGTTGTAATAATTTGCCCAACGTGCCGCGCCGTGTGTTCGGCAATGTGAAAAAGCAAGCCGAAAACATTTGTCTCCAATCGTTTGCGTCCGACAAATCTTGGTTCAAATAAAATTCCAGACGAAACATTTTTGCAAAAATCTAAAACTTTTTCGATTTCCGAAACGGCTTGGCTGACTAATTCTTCAGCATTTAAGTCGGAGTTTTCAGCGGTTTCACCTTTCAAAAATTCAAACTGTTTTTCGGTTAAATTTTCACCCTTTGCATAAGTCAAAAGCCTGTCGCAGCTTCCGGCAATGTGGCGCAGATGAAAAGCAACCGATGGCGAATTATTGGGTTTGGTCAATAATTCTTCATTAGGTAAGTCGGTGAATTTTTGTAAATCTGCAATTGCTTGCACAAGCGCGTGTGCGGCAGGCATCATCACATCCGAATAACTTTCTAATTTTCCGCTTAACCACGCTTCTTCTGCCATAATCTGTTCCTAAAAATACACACAATCAATAAACCACAGATGAACACAGATAAACACAGATTTTTATTGATTGTTGCTGGATTTCTCAAAAATAATCTGTTTTCATCCTGCTTTTATCTGTGTTCATCTGTGTTAAAAACTTGCTTTTTCGATTTAACTCAAGTTAATCAATAATCCCGTAACACTAATTTCAAAACTTCCTCGTCATTTTCAAAACCTAAACGCTCGTAAAAATTGAGCGATTCTTCACTTGGATAAACCAGCAAAAGTTCAAAATCTTCATCTTTTGCCCATTCGATTACTTTTCTCAAAAGCTCTCCGCCGATTCCTTTGCCGCGAAATTCGGGTTTGGTGTAAGTATTTGTCAGATAAGCAAATGCGTCCTTAAGGCGGCACGGGCGCGGAACTAAATTGATTCGATGGACAAAAATATGGGAAACGATTTCGCCATCATTTTCAGCTATCCAATAAGCATAGCTTTTTGCTTCGTTTTGGAGAAATTCCGCGCAGTTTTTAATGAATTCCGCGTGACTGACAACCGCAATTTCTTCGCCGCTCTCCTGACGAAAATCCCAACGCATTTGGGCGAGTTGAGAAAAATCATCCTGATTGGCAATGCGATAAATCACTTTAAACTTCTCCCTAAAACCTCAAACAAAAACTCGAAAATTTCGATGTGACGTTTGGCTTCGGCAATATTTTCGCCCCAGGTATAAAGTCCGTGACGGCGTAGATAAATGCCGTGACAATCAGGATTTTCGCGCAAAACATTTTCGATAACGTGAGCTAAGGCAACATAATCTTGGGAGTTTTCGATAATCGGGAGTTTTTCCGTGTGTTCATGCGTTTGCACACCCGCGAGACCTTTCAGCATCTCAAAACCTTCGATTTTAAGGAAACCGTTTTTGGCGTGATTTTCGCACAAAATTGTTCCCCAAACCGAATGCGTGTGCAAAATCGAACCTGCTTGACGATGGTTGTAAATTGTTAAATGCAAAAGAGTCTCGGCAGATGGCTTGCCGTTACCTTTGACAACCTCGGCATTTTCGTCAATTTCAAGAAAATGAGTTTTATCCAAACTTCCTTTGTCATTGCCACTGGCAGTGATGCAGACGCGCCACGGATTTTCGCTCATTTTTGCGCTGAAATTTCCACTTGTTCCCAAAACCCATCCGCGTTCATAAAATCCGCGTCCGCAATTGGCTAAGTTTTCGGCTAAATTATTGAAATTATTCTTCATTTGTTTCGGTAGGAGGCAATAAATCACTAACCTTAATTTCGATGTCGGGGAAGGCTACAAGGTTAAAACTTTCATCAGCTGTGTAAGTTCTTTTGAAACGATAACCGTCTTCGGCAGGTTCGCGGTAATCCTCAATTTCGTTGGTGTTCAGATTCAGAATCAAATATTGCCGGATGCCGTTGCGAGCATAACTTTTGGCTTTTTCACGGTCACGCAAAACAGTAGTGTCGGCAACTTCCATTACTAAAAAAATATCTTCCGGTCTTGGGTGTCTTGAATCATATTTTGTCAGCGGCGGCTCAATTAAGGCAAAATCCGGTTCCGGCTCGGAATAATCATCAAGTCTGATCGGGTCTTGCGTGGAAATAATTGCTCTATCTAAAATTTGTTGTTCAATCGTGTGGTCAATTCTTCTGATTGCATTAGTGTGTCTTGATCCCTTTGGACTCGTAATAACTAATTTGCCTTCCCATAATTCGATTTTGTCGTCATCATCGAAGATTCCGTATTCAATCATTTTTTCGTAGTCTTCGACTTTGAGGCGGTATTCATCGAACACGCTTTCATTTTGATTTAGGGGGGCAGAAATAGTTTTTTCCATTTCCAGAACTGCTGACATAATTTTTGATTTTAGCAAAAAAGCTATGCTTTTGAAATGTAGTTTTGGGGGAAAAGAACTCACAGGGATTAAGGAGATAGAGGAAATGAAAAAACTTATTGATGATGGTTTAATATCCCTTTTAATCTCCTTTATCCCTGTGAATTTAATAATGTTATTCAATCACAATCTTACCTTTGAACATATCCATTCCGCAGGCGTAGTTGAGTTCGCCGGAAAAATCTTTGGGCAAATCAACCAGAACAACTTCGCCAAGAGGCAATTTTTTCTTGATATTAAGCGATTTGAAAACAACTTCATCGGCGCAGTTTTCCGTATCAAGCCGGACAAAAGCTAATTTGTTAAAGCTGCCTTTGGTGATTTGGATTTCGCTTGGGTTAAAACCTTCTTTGCTGACCGTGATTCGATAAGCGTCTTTGGGAACATCGGTTAAATTCAAATGTTCAGCAGGCGTTTTATCGCCCTTTACTTCAACCACAAACGGAACGGTAATGATTTTGTTATTGCGCTGAAATTGAGCAAAAATTTTGTAAAGCCCGGCTTTTGGGAAAGAAACGTGCGCCATCACAGTTGGAGCAATTTCATTTTTATCGTCGTGTTCGTGTCCGCCCGACATCGGATGCGCGTGAACAAATTCCTGTAAATCCTGACTGATAATCACAAAATGAGCTTTTTCACCAAGGTAATTTTGTAAATCAGTAACGGGCTGTTTGGTTTTAGCGTCCGAAACATTGAAATTAAGGGTTAATTCTTTGCCTGCAATTAAATCATCAGCAGGTTTCATCGTGAAAATCAAATCATCCACCGTTTTTTCAAATTTTGCATCAACTTTCAATTGTTCTTTCAAGCGAGTTGTTCCGGCAACATTCAAATCAAAAGATTTAACCATCTGAGCCGAATTTTGCGGTGTAAAATCAGCATAAATTTTGTATTTGCCGCCGTTTTTGAAAGTGAATGGAACTTTGAAAATACCGTTCGCCGGTTCAGGGTGTTCGTGATAAAACTCGGCTAGATCATCAGAAACAATTAAAAGATGAATCAGTTTTTCGTGAACGACCTGCAAATTTTCAACTGTTTCGCCTTTGGAGTTTTTGACTAAAAAAGTCATTTCGATCTTTTCGCCAGTCTTCACCTCAGCCGGATTGGTTTTAAAATCCATCGTAAAACTTTCGGCTGGTTTTGAATTGGTGTTCTGATTCGTATGCTCGGCGTGTTCGTTTTTGTTGATTTCGGTTTTGGTTTGACAACCGATTGTAAATAAAAATGTTGTAATTAAAATTGCTAAAAAAGATTTCTTCATAAACTGTTTTGCAGTGCTTATGCCAACCGCAACTGCCTACTGAATCAACCGCCAATAAAGCTCATCGTGCGCGTCGGTTGAACGAATTTCGGTTCGTTGATGTAGTGATGCGGTTCTTTCTTGAAAACTACCTCTCGAATAAACTCAATAATTTCCGTCCGGTTTGCGCCGCTTCGGATAACATCGCGCAAATTATGTTCGGTCGTTGAAAAAAGACAAGTCCGAATCTGTCCGTCTGCGGTCAAGCGAATCCGCGAACATTGTCCGCAAAACATTTCCGTCACCGGCGCAATGATGCCGATTTCGCCTTTCGCTCCATCAATAAAATGATATTTCCAGGCAGTTTCATTCCCGCGCGAAGTCGTTTTTAATTTCAAAGGGAAAACCTGATTGATAGTTTCGTAAATTTCTTTGCCGGAAACGACTTGTTCGCGCTTCCACTCGTGTCCCGAATCAAGCGGCATAAACTCAATAAAACGACAACTTACATCGTATTGGCGGGCAAAATCGGCAAACGCAACCAACTCATCTTCGTTGTATCCGCGCACGATGACCGCATTAATTTTTATCGGTTGAAAGTCATATTTTTTCGCGGCTTCAATTGCTTCCAAAACTTCACTCAATTTATCAACGCCCGTAATTCGCTGAAAATTATCAGTTTTTAAACTGTCTAAACTAATCGTCACGCGATCAAGTCCGGCTTTTTTCAATCCCTCGGCGCGTTGGGGAAAGGTGTGTCCGTTTGTGGTCAATGCCAAATCCTGTAATTTTTGATTTTTGAATTTCGATTTTTGATTTTTAAGTTTGGATAATTTTTCAATTAATTTTTCGAGGTCTTTTCGTAACAAAGGTTCCCCGCCAGTGAGACGGATTTTTTCGATTCCCAGTTCGACAAAAATTTCGGAAATGTAAGAAATTTCTTCAAAAGTCAAAATCGTTTCTTTGCGGGCGAGAGGCGGTTCGCCGTTCGGCAGACAGTAAAAACAGCGGAAATTACAGCGGTCTGTAACGCTGATTCGCAAATCCCGAATCTGTCTGCCATAAGAATCCGTCAAAACTTTTTCCATTAATTAAAGTTTGCTTTTCTGAAAAGACTTTTGCAAGTTAATAAGCTCAGAACAGCAAAATAAAAGGTCTAAACTCTTTTAGAATTCAGACCTTTTATTTTCTAAGCTATTTGAATTTGTTACTGATTAACCCGTTGGAATCCCGTAAATGTAATCGAATAAATATATGGAGTTCCGGGCGGTAATCGGTAAGCACTCAGGAAGGTTGTATCAAAAGTCCAATCCCGAATCGGCGGCACATAAAGCGTTTGATAACTCTTGATAAAACCGTTGTTGTTTCTGGAGTTGAAGAGATTAATCAAAGAGCCGCAGTAGTTTAGCCGGACATTTCGCCAATTTTCCATAAATCGTTTGAAATTGTTCAGACCGCCATTCATTTGTCCGAAATAACTTGGCTGGTAAAAGGTGCTGAGTCCGGTAATGTTGTCGCCTGAAAGCATGGCAAAGCGCACGACCGTCGGAGTTGCCACACGGACCGACTCATCAAAAGGACTGGCGAAGCTCTCACCATCATTCCAGTTATTCGACAAGATCATCACTGCATCGGCGGCAATTGCAGCTGGAATGTGATTGGCAGAATTTTGCGGAAGATAATCATCAGGCGAGGTTACAGCACTCGAACCGCCTAAAGTCGCAGATGTAGCATTGTAGTTTCCTTTGACATAAACACCGTTTTCTGAGGCAAAAGAGAATCCTTTGGTGTTTCCGGGATTGGCTGAGTCATAACTTCCTGGAAGAACCGAGGCGTTGATTAAACGAACTCCCCGTCTATAATAGAGATGGTCAGCCGTTGCAGCCTGTCCGCGTGCCACACTGGTTGTATACGAAGCCGCTTCTCTTCCATAATCAGTGTTGAGAATTCCATCATGATTCACATCTTCATTAAATTGAAGAGTGTTGTCAGGGAAAATATCTTCCATATCGTATTCCCCGTCAAAATCATAATCTCCGCGACGGTCGGAAACGTAAACAACCCAACCGTTATTTTCAGGAACATCAGTGCTCAATAGACCGCGCGTTTTAGTTGCTGCAAATGGTGTAGTTGTAGGGAATAGAGTATTAAAGTCGCCATTGAAAAAACGTCTGAGATTGGCAACATCAATATCCACCATACTCATTACTCCGGCTGAAGGAATATTTTCTGTTCCAAAAGCGGTATTAGCAGCGGCGGTGTCATCTATTGAAAGACCTTCGCGCGAGTCAAACATTTCAATCGGAAAAGGAACGATTGCGTAAACTGCGCCCGAATTATTGATATTCGCCCATTTCAGATGTGCCGCATCTTCCTGCGTCATTGACGAAGCTCCGCTGGCACTTGGAGCCGGATAAGAAAAATCATTTTGAGCCGTGCATCCGGTGCATCCGGTTGCAGGGTTAGCAGTAACGTTATTGTATCTGACAACTAAATTTTGCGAAGTTCCGTTGATCGTGTAATTGGTGGTAAAAGTTGTCGTTCCCGAATTCGGAATTGCCGGACCCGGAATGGCAAAACGCTGTAATTTGATGATTGAACGGCTATCTGTGGTCGAGGTATAACCATTAATCTGTAAATCAGCTCCAATTGGAGCCGGTTCAGTTACACCAAGGCTTAAAATATCCTGAGTAACATCATTCGTAATAGGTAAATCTGCATTGTAATCATAATTTACCATTTCGACCTTGATCCAGACCTCACGTCCGGTTATTGCCATCCGGGTCGCATTGAGGGCTGTCGCCTGATAACCGTCGGTCATGGCTAAAGGCTGATAACCGATTGAAGATGAACCGAGCGGGGCATCCAGACGAACTCCGCAGCTTGTTCCGGTTGCTACATTTGCACAACCAGGCAATTTGTTCTGGGCATCGGAAAGAGAAATTCTTAAGCCCGGTTTATTGGCAAATCTTTCTTTTGAAACTGTGCTGTCGTCCTGAGTTGACATTGTTACCGCCGTCAGTGATCCGCCGACGTTTGCCATATCACCAACATTCTTGCCGCGACGAATTAACTCAACCATATCAATATTGAGCTTTGAGAGCGGCAAGCTGAGTTTGCTGACTTTATTGTCTAAATTCCCTTGAAATATAGTTTTTTGAGTGTTCCAGTCAGGATTAGCACTGCAATTTGGTAAATTGGGTTTTGAGGCAAAAACATTCGTGCCGGAAGGTGTTTGGCAATTAACACTTCCTTGTCCCGTAAGTAATTCTTGCGGATTACCCGAGGCATCATTAACAAAAACATTGCTTTGATCATCAACTCCGGCAGTAAAGTTAGTGCCGGTGCCGGGTTTCCAAATATCATTAACAACTTCACCGACTGCGGTAACTTTTGAATTAAAATAAATCCCTTGTCCCCAGTTGCGAGGTTGAGCACTGATGAAAAGATTTCCATTAGTATGAACTCGACCTCCGAAAGTGAAAAAGGGAGGACGATTAAGTTCTAGATCATCTTCGTAAAATGCTCCGAATTGAAAAATCGGGATTCTGTCACTGTAAAATCTGCGTTTGAGTTGAACTTTAACATCTGTATTAGTCTCAGTTGCGTATGATTCAACCTCCCACGAGTCACGCAACGCATACAAACCGCTATAACTTCCTCCGGTTAAAATAGTCGCTGCATTTTCACTTGTTTTATTTACATTATTAACAAAAGAGAATTTTTCAAAACCCGGAACCGGTTTATTTTTAATAGCCTGAATATCGTTGTCATTAGGAATTAACTTTCTTTCAAAAATGTCAACAAAATCACGAGTCATATTTTCCAGACTTGCTTCGCTGGCGGCATACGCTTTTCCTTCTGAAATGTCGTTTCCGGTTACTAAAATTTCAGTGGTCGTGCGTGAAATTGCTAATGCTGTAAATGCCATCAATAAAATTAAAACCAGTAAAGCAATTACCAGGGCAGAACCTTTTTGCGATTCTTGTTGGGCTGTTTTCTTAGTTGAAAAATTATCTAACTCTTTTTTCATCTCTTTATTAAAACTATTGAATATCGTATTTAAGATTTCTGGTGCTAAAAGTCGAAGTCACATTAATTAACTCAGTATTTGTTACACCTGCATCATTTCCATCTGTTCTGATCGTAATTGAAATTTCGACCTGCACAACTTCATTCATTTTTAAGGGGGTTTTATTTTTATTTGACGGATCATCTGAAATCGTCCCGTCTTGCATCAAATAACGAACCTGAAAGTTTTGCACCCCGTATGCAAGCGGCTGCTTTTGGATTTGTTGGGAAGCTGTTCCGCCTGTATTATTGCCGTATGTTGTTCTAACCAGAGTTCCATCCGCCTCAACATTAAAACTTACCCAATAAATTTTCTTTGCTGTAACCCCAGCACTATAAGTAAAACAGTCTGATGTGTTTCCTAAAAGACAAGGAATTAAAATACTTCTTTTGTTTGATCCATCAACGACGGGTTGATTTAATGCGAGCGGATCATTCCTTCCGAGCACCATTGTGCTGGAATCAGGGATTGCAGTTGCCATCACAACAGCTTGCTTTCCTTCTTTTGATTCAATCAGATAAAGGTCATATGGATTACAAACGGAACACTCTCCGGAGTTTGTCTTTAAAACAATTGAATTATTTAAAATCGAAGAAATTGGTGCATCAGTAACGACTATTGAATTGCCGTTATTGAAAGATAAATCTCTAAAGGCAAAAGCAATGACATCATTTTTCTGTCCATTTTTAGAAAGATCGCTTTCTCTGATGTCATTTCCGGCTATAATTGCGGTTAAAATATCACGTTCTGAACCTGTGTCTTTCGGGGTATCAAGTAATTCAGAAACAAAATCATCCGGCACTACTCCGCCAACTCTGGAAAAACCTAAGCCGGCATTTATTACGTCTTTCCCAACTGCGTTAATGGATGAACGTGCATTTTTGCTGGTTTCTGAACTTTTGTTGAGTGTATCGCGTGTGATAAGTCCTATTCGCAAAAGCCCGTAAATAGCACTCATTATGATTAAAAAGACTGTGACAGAGACCATCATCTCAACCAAGCTAAAGCCTGCTTCGGAGCGATTGAAATATTTAGTTTTGTTAAATAGGTTCGGCATTATTTATAAAATGGTAGATCTGCAATGATGGTTGCGGTCGTTTGTTCTCTTCGCAATTGACCGACAAAGAAGCGAACAGTAACTTCAATGCGTCTTTTTTTAGCTACTGTTTCTCCTGCCTCCTTAATGTCTGTAATAACGATTCTTCTTTCAAATCCATTAAGCAATGGACTACTATTAGTGTAATTTCCGACGGTGCAGGAAGGATTGTTTCCGCAAGTATCATCTGCCGTTCCCAAAATTCCGTCTTTTCCGGCATCTGTTCTGACCGGATTCCAGCCGTCAACAAAAATTCCCGAACTACTGACATCTTTTGTATTAATTGCCGCAAAATTATTGATGCCGTCTTCATTTCCTAAATCACGGGCAGCAAAAATAGATTCAAGCGTTGAGGAAACGAGCTGTTTGGCTTGGCTTTGTTGTTCAGCTTCCTGTTGTCGGAGCATACTGAATGAAATAGCTGAAAGTTGAGCCAAAATCCCAACCATCAAAATTACGATGGCGCACATTACCTCAATATATGAAAAGCCTTTTTGATTTATTTCTTTCATTTTTCCAATAATTACTGCGCCCAATTTGTGCATTGAGAACTGCCGCCGGGACATTTCCAGTATTTCGTGCTTCCGGTAGTTCCTAAGACTGTAATGGCACGGATAACATTGCCCGTTGTTAAAGGCTGATTTGATTCCGAATAATTCGGCATCCAGACAAAAATGGTCGCGCCGGTTATAACGGAGTTACTTCCGATCGCATTAGAACCTCCGTCAACTACATTGCCGTTTTGTAAAAAACGTAATGTAGCAACCTGGTCGGATAAACTTAAAGGATGAGTGCTGGTTTTGAAAACCAAAGCCGGAACCGGAGAAGGTTCAGTCGGGGTATTAGGGGCATTGGTCGGTGCAGAATCATAAACCACGTAATTAGTTGCTTCTAAAGATAAAGTTCTGATTACTCTGTCATCACTCGCAGTTCCTGCCGTATTTTCATTAATTAAGCTAATTGTATTTTTAGTTTTATTAATCTCCACCCGCATAATTTCGTGCTGGGTAAGCGCACGCTGTCTTGCCTCATTGATCGTGTCCATAATCAAATAAGCCTCAGTATCTGCCAAGAATTTTTTTTCAGCCCTAAAGGACAGAATACTTAAAACCGACAAAATAGAAATAATAAGCAAGACGATAATTAGCTCAAGGAAAGAGAATCCTTGTTCTAATTTTATTTTAGATTTTAGGCTGGGGGGGGATTGCACTAATAAATATACCTCTATCAACAAATCATAAATTAAAAATAAGCGGGGTTTTTCTAAATGAGAGCGAGCTAGAAAAAACTCCACTCTATTATACGTCAAATGATCTAAATATTTCAAAAAATTTTAAAAAATATTAAAATTGTTTAACAATACGTTGAAAAAATAAAGGACTCTTGGGTTGAAAGCCGCAAAAGTCTTTTATTTATAATATTTTGTGTGTTTTATCTAAATGCTTCGGCAATTTGGGTCAATTGTTGAATACTTTTTTGTCTTTCAACTTCAGGAATTGGAAGTCTTGAGATAACTGCCCGGATTTCAGAAATTAAACGATTGAATTCAGCCCGGTCACTGACATCGCTCGGACCTGTATAAATCTTCTTTTCGGCTAGGTCATCAACAATCGGATCAAGCTGATTTTGGATGTTTTTGAGAGCTTCAGCCGAATATTTCCCGGATGGATATAAATTCAAATATTCTGCATCCGTAGAGCGAATTAGAAATAGATAGCAATTAACATAACCTTCACATTCTCCCGGAAGCGGATTTTGTGTGGCTGACCAGGCTATTTCTTCGGCAGTCGGAGAGTTTTCGTATTTTTTGCGTAAATCCCAAAACAGGTTTGAACGAGCGAACCATTCACCGGCAGGTTCGCTGTAAACCACACTTTTATCATTGGCTTTCAAAAAACTTTTATAAGGATTTTCTTTATCTTTGCCAAAAGGAATGGCTTTCAGTGTTTGTTTTAAAACGAGCAATTGTTTATATCCGTATTCAGGCAAGGATTTAGAAGTTTTTAATTCGTTTTGAACTTTTCCTAAAAAATCAAACAACTCAGACGCATCAAGGAAAGAAAGCCCTGTGGGTTTGTAATTTTTATCAACTAAACGGCGATAGATTTCTTCTTTTTTGTTGGTATCCCAATCGTCGGCAACCTGTCCCGACATCCAACCAACTACATTTTTAGGTTTGGCGGGAATTTCAATGCGATACCAATCATTACTCGTTTTTTCCAAAACTTTTATTAATGTGCCAAGTTTTACCCGTTGCAATTCTGCGGAACTGGTGCTGGCTTGAGCGCGAACTCTGGCTCCGGCGGCGGTAGCAATAATTTGCGGAAAAGTTGTTGTAGCTGGAGATTTAGTTGGGGTTGGAGAAGTTTTCGGCTTTGGCGTAGCAGTAGCTTTGGCTGTTTTATTCGGAGTTGGAGTTGTTTTTTTCTTAGTTGGAGTTGGAGTCGGCTTCTTTTGTGTTTTTGTTTGGGCACTCTCAACCGGTTTGGCAAAATAGATAGCCAAAAAACTAAAAATAATTACAAAAATCACCAAATTTTGCCGTAAACTATTTTTCAAACGCATCTTTTTTATTTTTCTCCGATTTGCTTTCCAATAATGCTTCAGCATTGCGCTGTAGTCCGCTTAATTTTGCCCTTTTCATTGCACTGCCGCGAAAAATCTGAACATATTCTTCATGCGAAAGCGATAAAACTTCTTGTAAATTACGCGAAATATTGTCCTTACGTGGTTCAAACCGTTGCTCATCAGTTTCTTTTTGAAAACGATTCCAGGGACAAATATCCTGACAAACGTCGCAACCATAAAGCCAACTATCTAAATCATTCACAATTTCGTCTGGGAGTTTGGGGGCGCGCAGTTCGATAGTAGCGTATGATAAACAGCGTTTAGAGTCAACCAAATACGGTTCAATTATAGCATTTGTTGGACAAGCATCAAGACAGGCTGTGCAGTTACCGCAATGGTCAGGTTCAATGAAATTGTCATATTCAAGTTCCACATTAAGTAAAATCTCGCCCAAAAACACCCACGAACCAAGATCTTTAGTAATTAAATTGGTGTGTTTACCAATCCAACCCAGTCCGGCGCGAACCGCCCAGGCTTTGTCCATAATTGGCTGAATGTCGCAGCAAACCTTGCCGTCTGCCTTAGGAATCTCAGATTTGATCCAACTCAATAATTCACGCAGTTTTCCTTGCAGGACATCATGATAATCGTCTCCCCAGGCATAACGTGAGATTTTCCCCTTGTTTTTATCGGAATCATGTTGATGCGGTGTGTAATAATTCAGCGCAACTGCAATAACGGATTTTGCCCCGGGAAAGAGTAGTTTAGGATTAGCGCGTTTTTCCGGCTCACGTTCCATCCATTGCATTTCGGCGTGATAATTTGAGTTGATCCATTGGATAAGATGTTCGTATTCGTGTGTGAGTGCCTCAGCAGGCGCAATCCCGACTTTGTGAAAACCAATTTCAAGGGCTTTTTGTTTGATTTTGTTTGTTAGCGAAACCACTAACAAAACTTACAAAAAAAGACCGCTTAACGCAATGGCTAAACGGTCTTTTGAATTATATCGGAGTAACTTTTTAGAAGTTAAGTTTTGCTCCGAATTGGAATTGACGCGGATCAAAAGCGGCAGTTGAGAAGCTGTAAAAAGCTCCGTTACTGGCGCGCTTGCCAAAAGAATTAACTGCACGGTAATCAGAGTTTGCGGCGGCTTCGTTGAAGCGATTCAAAAGATTGAATCCTTCGGCGATCAGGCTCAAATTAATTCTTTCATTGAATCTGATGGTTCGAGTCAAACGCAAATCGACTGAGAAATATCCGTGCGTAATTCCCATATTGCGACCGAGTGTGCCGCTGGTCGGGAATGTTCCGCAGTTTGCATCTACCGTTGCTGCACACAAACTTCCGTCTGAACGCAGGTTCGGACGCTCATTGGTGCTTTGGAAGTCAGCATTAGCATCACCAACCGCCAGAATATTGAACGGACGACCTGATGAAATTTCAACAATCGGAGCGACTGAGAAACCATTCAGGAATTTTTTGAATCCGTCAGCCGATTTCCAGCTATCTGGGGAATTAAAGACGGCTGAATAAACAAAGCGATGACGTTGGTCAAACAATGAGTTTGATTTTTCTGCTTTGAAATTCAGGTTGTCTTGCGGTTTCAAAAGTGTTTGCAAGTCTGATGAATAGTCAATTGAATGCGACCAGGTATAAGATGCAAGCATCTGAATATTGGTCGAAATTCGTTTTTTCAATTCAACGTTCAACGCATTGTAAGACGAGTTTGCGTCTGACAATTGAGCGTTAACATCAGCATACGGATTAATTAATCCCGGAGTGGCTAATGCGCCGGTTCCGGTTATAGCAGCATCATACAAAGCCTTGGTAACTTGCCCGCCCGATGCAGAAGCAATAAAGAAATAGTTTGGACCGGCTTTGCGGAAATAGTCTGCCATAATTGGATTTACGACACCCGACCCAGCCACCGGAAGACCTCCTGCTGCCGGGTTTCCGGTTAACCGAAGAGCTACCATTCCGGGAATAGTGGCTAAGAAATACTGGGTAGTAACCGGATTTTGGAAACAAAGTGCTGTTGCTCCCAATGTCGGGCAAGAAAACAATCCGGCTGCTGCCGTTGTCGGCAACGAAATACCAAATGCAGCCTGTGTCAAACTAGCTGGAGCCGCTCCGCCAAAATACCGCTTGAAGTTATCAACTAACGCAGTCAAATTAACATTGTTGACATCCTGCGGGTGAGCCAAATGACGGGAATTAACCGTGATAAAACTGGCTGAAACCGCAGTATCTTTATTGATTTGACGTTCAACGGCAAAGTTCCCTTGAATTGCGTATGGGAACTCAAAGTTTTTGGCAACGTTCAAAGTAAACGGCAAAATCGGACCGAATCCGGTAAACGTTGATGAATTGAATCTTTGTTGACCTTGTAAATATTGAGCACTTGAAGCTAATCCCGGGGTGCAGTTTACGCCCGGAGTTGCTCCGGTGAAATTACACGGAATAACTGTGCCGTGGAAAACTTGGAAAGCATTGAACAAACCTAATGGACTTGGACCGCCGATTGGTAACAAGGTTGATTGTTGCTGCTGCGAACCGTCAGCAATATCCGAGTTGAAAGAAACCACTAACAACGGATGGTCATAGAACATCCCGATTGCGCCGCGAACCACAGTTTTGCTGTCGCCTTTCAAATCCCAGGCAAATCCTAAACGCGGTGCCCAGTTATTTCCGTCACGCGGGAATCCCTGTGTAACATTTAATTTATCTTGAGCTGCCTGAACATCTGCGGCTGTCAAAGTGATTCCGGTTAAAGGATCTTTGAAAGCAGTTGGAGCGAACTCTTGAGTAAATTCGTAGTCATAGCGAACACCATAATTGATGGTGAAATTCTTAAAGGCTTTCCAGGTGTCCTGGGCAAAGAATGCAACAGGTTTATTTGAAATAACACTGTTCGGATTACCGAAACCTTGAATAAAGACGCTTGGGAATCCAAGACCGTATGCTTGAACGGCAGTAAGTGCCGGACATTTTAACGCTAAAGTTGCTGAATCACAGCCAACTCCGGCGACTGAAACCAGTGAACCGCCTGATTGTTGACTAAAGTTAAACAAACCGGGGAAGTTCACTTGGAACTGAGCTTCAATATCAATGAAGTTGAAGTCAGCACCGAATTTGAAAGTGTGATCTCCTTTAACCCAGTTTATATTGTCGCGGATTTGAAAACGATTTTCCCGACGATCAACCGGCGAAAACGGGTTTGAACCAATAAATCCTGTTCCGGCGATTTGGTGGGCAATACTTGGAACTTGAGAATCAAAGGTAGCTTTACGGCGACCAAAATTGAAATAAAGTTCGTTGATAAAGTTACGCGGTAAAACGCTAACTAATGATGCTCCAAATGAACTGTCCTTCAATTTTTGGATACCTGTGCGGGAATAATCATTTTGTCCCAAGGTTTGGTTTTGCGATTCATCCTGAATTCCGGTGATGCGGCTTGGATTGTAACCAAATCGCATCGAGAACTGTTGTCCATCGGTAATCAGGTGGTCAAGACGAACTGAATTGTAGGTTGAAGCCTCAGAAATTGGAAATACTTTTGCTAACTGTGTAAGCGGACGGAAAGCAATGAATTGCCCGGCAGCATTTTTGGTCAAAGGAACCGGTGCACCTGAAAGAATAAATCTTGATCCAACAGCTGTGCCCTGGGTTACGCCAAGTCCGGGCAGAAAGTTAACATTGGAGCTTGTTCCATTCTGAGCAGTTTGGAAGCCGGTTGATGCCAATTGAGCGTAGGCAATACCTCTTTGAATTTGAGCGGCATCTCCGCTACCTAAAGCCGCGTTAACATAAGCAGCTTGAGCTGATGTCAATCCAGTGAAAGTTACAGGGGCTGTTGGTAAGAGAAATCCTGCCGGAACTGTGACACTCGAAGTTGCACCTTGGATAATATCGCCGGTAAAAAATCCTGATTCCTGTCTGCGGCGTTGTTCAAACGAGAAGAAGAAGAATGTTCTGTCTTTGACCAACGGACCACCGAATGTCAAACCATATTGAACTCTTGTATACGGTGGTTTTTTGTTCGGATCATTATCAATCAGCGGCGCAAAAGCATTGCGTGCCTGAATTGTTTTATGACGAATAAATCCGAACATATTTCCTCTGAATTCGTTACCGCCGCCTTTGGTGACAACATTGACGATACCGCCTGTGGCGCGTCCGAATTCAGGCATGTAGGAGTTGGTTGTAACTTGATACTCTTGAACAGCTTCCTGCGAAACAGTTGAACGGGCAGCATTGATCGAGTTATCGGTAAAGTCTGCACCATCAACTTGAACTAAGGTTGAACGTCCGCGTTGTCCGCCGATATTCAAACCTGATGTCGGAGCAGGTCCGATTGGGCGACCATTGTCACGTCCAACAGTTGAAATAGTTAAAGCAAAACCGGTTGCACTGCGTTCATTGACAGGCAAATTATTGATGGTTTTTTGATCAATCGTATTAGCAACAGTAGTTCTGGTGGTTTCAACCAATTCTACAGAATCTGCGTCAACGTTAACTACTACATCTGCCGAACCGACTTCAAGTTTAATAGTCAATTCGGCACTTTGTCCGATAGTTAAAGTAACTTGCGGAATTACCGTTTTTTTGAAGCCTTTGGCTTCTGTTGTTACTTGATAACTTCCCGGCGGTAATCCGATCAATTGGTATGATCCGTCTGCTCCGCTGACCGCCGATCTTGAAATATTGGTAGCAGAATTTTTGGCAGTAACTGTTGCCCCGGCAACAACCGCCCCGGTCGGGTCAGTAACGGTTCCGACCAAATCTGCTGCGGTTGCCTGTGCCTGAGCTAGAATTGCAACCGAAGAAAATAGCGTAACTATTGCCAACATCAAAAAATGCTTGACGATGGAACTTACTCTATAGGGAAACGCTCTCATTCTTAAAATCTCCTTGATAATTTTTCTGAAACTCATTTAATAACTTTAGTCAGCAAACTCGTGATTTTATTTTTCACGATGGGGGCATTCCGTTTGTCAATTCAGACGCTTTTTCGGAAAGTTTGACTAATAATGAAAACGCAAAATATTGCTAACAGTTAAGTAATTTGAAATGATGACTTTCAAGTTTGTAACCCAAAATTGATTTTAAGGCAAGTAAAATTTTGAGTTTTAACGCTATAAATTGAGATTATTATGAAAAATAATCATATCCGTCATTCATTTGAATAATATTGATGGTTTTGAACGAGTAGCTTCGGCTAAAAATTTACGCGGAAATTCAGTCTTGTCTAATGTCCAAATAACCCATTTTACTAAGTTTGGCGCAAATGCGGCTTGCCGCAAAATCTTACAAATTCGTAATCGTTTTCTGAATTTTTGATTGTGTAAATATTGATAATTTTTTGTAATTATTTGGGCAGAATTATTACTTTCAATTGCATCTGCCAACACCGCTCCGCTTTCCATTGCCATCAGCATTCCGCTGCCGGTAAACGGATCAATAAATGCTCCGGCATCACCGATTGCCAAAAGATTTGGAGCAGGATTTAAATTCTTGACTCCAAAACCATCAATCGAAACCGCTAACCAATCAAAAAGCGGTTCAGCATTTTGCAAAGTTTCTTTTGCCCGCTGATTTTGAAAAATGACTTCGTGCAAGATTTGCTCAACATTTCCGCTGTATTCTTTAACAATTTCGGATTTGATCAAAAAACAATGATTACCAGTCCCATTTTCAACGTAATTCAGTCCGCCATAACCGCCGCGAAAAAAATAAATCTCACAACGCCCTTTTTCCATTTCAATATTTTTAAGATGCGCTTTGAAACCGACTAATTGATTTTTGATCTTTGATTTTTGATTTTTGATTTTGTTCGTCAGAACGCTTGCGCGACCTGTCGCATCAATTGTTAAATCGGCAACAAATTCATCCTGTTTGGTTTTAACTCCGCGAACTTCTTCATTTTCAATTAATAAACCGACAACCTGAGTTTCCTCTAAGACTTCGACTCCAACTTTTTTCGCTTGTTCTAAAAGCTGAAAGTCCATTTCAGCGCGGCTCAAACCCAGAGCGGTTTCATTTTCGCTAAACCATTTGCTTGGAACATTAACTGAATTTCCGTTTGGGTCATAAAATATCGTTTCTGCAATCCTTTCGCCATTTTGAGCAAACATTTGGTCTAAAACTCCAAGTTCCTTGAAATGAGCAAAACATTCAGGCGAAATAAATTCGCCGCACAGTTTATGGCGCGGAAATTTTTCACGTTCGATGAGTGTAACCGCAAATCCTTTATTTGCCAGCCGAATTGCTGCGCTCGTTCCGGCGGGACCTGCGCCGACGATTAGGATTTTCGGTTTTTGATTTTTAGTTTTTGATTGCATCGAAAGTTTATCTTACAATTTTTGAGGTTCTATTTCTTGCTAATTCGTGTATTTTACGTAATTTGTAGCAAAAATTTTATGAAAGTTATTCCGATTGCTCTGCCAACTCCGTTTCTGGTCGGTGATGTCAATGTTTATGTCATAGATGACGAACCGCTGACGTTGATTGATACGGGACCAAAAACACCTGAGGCTATGAAAGCATTGCGTGAAGGCTTGTCGCGTCACGGAATCAAGCTTTCGGATATTCGTCGCATCGTTCTCACGCACGCACACGAAGATCATTGCGGATTGGTAAAAACGATTCGGGATGAGGCAAAAAACGCCGAGATTTTTGTTCACGGATGGGAAACTGGGCATCTTTTCGGACGTTTGGAACGCGAAGAACATCGAAATTTAATCCGCCGAGCCGGAGTTCCTGACGAAGTTTGGAACAAAATGCACGGTTTTTACGAAGATTTCCGGCTTTTGACCGATGCGCTTGCGGACGGCGAATTTTCATTGTTGGAAGATGAAGCGGAACTCGAATTTGCAAAGGGAACTTGGCGGATTTTGCACACGCCCGGACATACTCCCGGGTCTTGTTCATTTATCCGCGAAGCAAATCGCACTGTTATTGCCGGCGATTGTGTTTTGAAACGAATCACGCCGAATCCTGTCCTGTCGCTTGATCCGGTTGATTCAAACAAACGCTTTCATTCGTTGGCGGAATATTTAGTCAGTCTGGCAAAAGTCAGAAGTTATTCTCCAACATACGTTTACGGTGGACACGGCGAACCGATTACCGATTACGAAGAAATTTTCCACCGCTACATCCGAATGATTGATGAGCGTCAGGCAAAAGTTTTAAGTCTTTTGGACAAAAACGGAATGACAGCGTTTGAAATTGCGTTGAAACTTTTCCCGAATGCCATAAATGATGATACACAACGATTTCTGGCAATTTCCGAAGCAGTTGGACACCTTGATTTTGCCGAATTGGAAGGGAAAGTTTTGGTTGAATTGAAAAACGGTGTAGAATTTTATCGAAAGTTTTAAAGACATTTTTAACGCAAAAACTGCAAAGATTTCGCAAAGAACGCTAAGATTTTAATCATTTTTGCCTTTTACCTTTTTACTTTTAACTTCAAAACCTGCCCCCTCCCAAATTTATGAAATTTACAACGATTATTTTTCTTTTGATTTTTGCTTTTTCTTCCTACGGACAAGATACAGTTTCAAAATATGTCTGCTCAAATAACTCTATCGAACTGACTTTTTCCGCCGCCAATGATGGAAAATTTCGCTTCAAAACCCGCGAAAAAGACGAAAGTTTCGGTAAGACTTTTGCCACCAGACAAAATGCTTTCAACGAAAAAGTCTATCTGGAATGGCAAATCGGCTATGACGCTTTGGTCGAAGATGTCAAAAGCGGCAAGAAAACTACAAAGCTAACCCAAACAACATTTATCGCCTCAACCGGCAGAGAAAAATATCCGTATGAACTTTCAGAAATTTTGTTTGAATCAATCAAATGCGGACTGATTTTAATCAAAGATTTAGACAGATTAAGCGCGGAAATTAACTCTTACAACAACTTTTTTGACGGAAAAGAAATCGCTGTCGAAACAGCTTCAGGCGTTTTGTTCAACGGCGTTCCGTTTAAAGAAACCGCTATCAGATTGCCTACACTTTTTATGCCGCAAAATGATGGAACTTTGATCGAAACTTCGATCCAAAAACAACAATACGCCAGCGGTGTGCAGCCGATGATTTATTTCTGCATTCCGTTCAAATCCTTTGCCAACTGGAAAGATTTAGACGGTAAAAAATCGGTTAAAGGCAATGAATTGAAATACGTCATCAACAAAGAAAATTCGGAAGTGGTTTTGAATTTGTTTCGAGTTTTTGGAATGGCTTCAGCGCGGCATAAATTTGATGTAGAGCAAATTTTGAAGACTTTGAAAAGATTGGTCTAATATTTAACGCAAAGACGCAGAGAAGCAAAGACGCAAAGGGTTAAAGTAATAAACACAACTACTTTAAAAATCTTTGTCCCTTCGCGGACTTTGCGTTAAATCTATTCCTTTTCTTCTTTATCCTTTGTTTTACCAGTCAAAATTTCCCGCATTACCTCTGCGCCCGGAATTAATTTTTCCCACATTTGCGGGGCTTGTGAAGCCATTTCGAGCATTGTGCGGAAGCGATTATTAAATTCTTCTTTAGTTTTCAGATACGCGTCAAAGCTGGCGGAAAGATGATTGGTGAAAAAGTCCTGCACGGATTCTTCGCGTGAACGCAGGAGCTGGAACAAAAAAGGTGTTGGCAAGATACTTTTTTTGTCCTTTTCTTCTTCTAAAATTAATTGGATCAGAACGGCTTTTGTCACATCTTCTTTGGTGGTCGAATCCACAACTTTGATGTCCTGTCCGTCCTGAACGAGTTTTATCAAATCCTGATAATTAACATAAGTTTGCGTTTCGGTATTATAAAGCCGACGGTTGCCGTAGCGTTTGATAATTAATGTGTCGGGCGATTCATTTGGAACTTTTTTCTTGCGTGCCATACTTCCCAAAATTTATCACAAATGCGTGAGAATTACGAGGATTTTCTGCTAAACCATTCTTTTTTAAAGTGATAAATCTTTTTGCGTTTGCGAATTGAATTTCAAGTTGTTTTGCACTATTTTAACTATTTTTCAGTTTGTATATTATTGATTAACTTAGTGGTTATGAATTTCTTTTCGCAAATGCGAAAATTTTACTTGACAAAGATATTTTTTAGCTTTATTCTCAATTTAACGATTAAGGGAAGGAACTTAATTAAACGAATTTATTGATAAAGATTTTTAGGAGAAAGATTATGAAAAAAGCTACCGAAATGAACAAAGTTGTTGAATTAACCCAAGACACTGCCAAAGCTACTTTAGATGCAACCGTTGGAACTGCTAAATTGGCTGAAGATTCGATTCAAGGTCTTTATAAAGTTGGTTATGATATGAACGCTGCCGGTTTGAAAGTTGCCAAAGGATATTGGGACGCACTTTCAAGCATCCGCAACGAATGGATCAATCTGTTTGAGCAAACAGGTGAAAAAGCAGTTGATTCAATCGGTGCTTTGAACAGCATCGAAGTTCCTTTTCAAAAAGAAATGAATGAATTTGGTGCAAACTTTTATGCTCAAGGCGAAAAAGTTTTCAATATGGCTGCCGATCAAGTTAAAGCCGTTACTAAGAATGTAACCGCTCAATTTGAAAAAGTTACCGCAACGGCTACCAAAGAAGCTAAAAAAGCTACTGAAAACGTTTCTGCAAAAGCTGAAAAAGCAACCGAAAAAGCTGCTAAAGTTACCAAAGATGTAGTTGCAACCGCTGAAAATGTTGCCGAAAAAGCAACCGCTAAAGTTGAAGATGCAGCCGCTAAAGCTAAAAAAGCAACCGCTAAGTAAATAAGTCAAAAGGCAAAAGTTGTCTTGTATCCTGATAAAAATTGACCGTAGCCTTGAAGTTGAAATATACTCAAGGCTACTTTTGTATAAAGGTCATCAAACATTAAACTTAATTTGGAAAATGATTTGAAGGATTTGTGAAAACGAATGCTTCAATTTTGCATCTAAAAATTATGCCGAGAGCAAAAAAAGAAGATAAAAAAGAAGAACCGAAAGCCACAAGCTCCGCGTCGAGTGAGCCAAGTGCGGCTTTTGGCGGAATCCCGACCGACTGGGCAACTGCGGTTGTTAATCAGCTTGTCGAAGCGCAAAAAATGTGGCTCGAATTAGTTACCAAACAGAATCAGCTTGTTTTCAAAACCGTTGCGGAAGTTTCGGGAATGGCGAACAACGCGCCGACCGAAGCATTAGCGGCTTGGGCAAAACAAGGAATGGAAGGATTTGTCGAAGCGCAAAAGAAATGGTCGGAAATTGCAATGGCGCAAAGCACACAATTAATGAGTGCCGTTCAATCCGGCGCAAATTTCGCTGATCCTGCCGTGCTTGGCGGATTACAGGCGACTGCCGGACAAGGGCTTGAAACCATCGTCAAAATGCGGATGGCGTGGCTCGATTTTGCTGCCCAACAAAACGCACAGATCTTGGATTCATTGAAACAAAGCCTGAATCTTGACGACAGCAATCCGGCGGCGATGCTCGCCAATTTTGCTCAATCAACGATGACGAGCTATGTCGAAATCCAAAAACGCTGGCTTGATATGGCGATGCAGTTGCCTTTTTTGAATAACGAGAAGAAATAGATTTATTTGCCCGCGAAAAACGCGAAACATACGAAAATAAAGACAAATTTTTCGCGTCCTTTAGCGTATTTCGCGGGCAAAAATAAAAATAATGGCGAAACAAACAACTTCAAAAAGAAATTATCCTTGGTCAACCGTAATTGACGGTAAAACTTACACTTTGCGTCTGATGACGGCAAAAGATAAAAAGGCGATGCTAGATTTCGCCCGGAAATTGCCCGAAGACGATTTACTGTTTTTGGCGATTGATATTACCGAAGAAGACGCGGTTGATAATTGGATCGAAAATATCGAAAAAGGTCGCTTGCACACGATTTTGGTCGAATGCGAAGGGAAATTGGTCGGACACGGCAGCTTGATTCACGAAGAACAAGTCTGGACGCGGCATCTCGGCGGAATGATTCTTTTGCTTGGGCGCGAAACTCGCGGAAAAGGTTTGGGCAACATTTTAGCCGGCGAACTTTTCGGCAAAGCGGAAGAATTAGGTTTGCGAAAAGTAATGGCTCGAATGGCGGCGACGCAAAAAGGCGCAATTCAGGTTTTCGAAAAATTAGGCTTCAAAGCTGAAGCTCTTTTGACCGATTGCGTGATTGACCGCAAAGACAAAACACACGACTTAATTATTATGTCGTATGATGTTACGGGATTTAATGTGTAGGGTTTTGCCCGCGAAAGACGCGAAAAGACGCGAAAAAGTAAGATGGAAATTGGACAAAAATTCAACAAACTAACTTTGAAAGAGTATTTCTTTTACATCGAAAATTATAAGAAATACATAGATTTCAACACGCTTGGAATTTATCGTTCAATTCTCGAAAATGAAAAGTTAAGTTTGTCAGAAAAAATCGAAGTTCGGGATTATGCGAATCAATTTTTTCAAAAAAACTTTGACTTTTTGCAAATAAAAGACCCATTTACTTTTTTTGGACTTTCAACTTTGGGCGTTAACTTAACCATTGCTGATGAAAGACAGTTTTGGAATGAAATTAGGAAGAATCAGGAAATGATTCTTAAAGAGAAGAAAATCAAACATCGGAATTTTGGAGTTTATTCAAAACATAGTTGCGGCTACGAAACTTGTAATTTGAATGGCTTAATGATTCGGCAAGGTTCATTTTGGACTGAACACGAAATGAAATTTGACTCCAATAAAAACCGATGGTGTGCGAAATTAAATTCTTTGCGAAACAAAAAAAGTAGAAAAAAGGAAAAGAAAATCATCCAAGAGTTAATTGAAATCGAATAAATTTTCGCGTCTTTTCGCGTCTTTCGCGGGCTAACAAAAAAAATATGAGTCAACCTGAATTAAATCGTCGTTTAACCACACTGGATTCGGTTTTTCTTTACCTTGAAAAGCCCGAATCGCCGTTGCACATTGGCGGGACGAGCATTTTTGACGGACAAATTTCCTACGACGAGGTTGTTCAACATATCGCGGATCGTCTGCATCTGGTTCCGCGTTATTTGCAAAAAGTTGTGCCTGATCCTTTCAATCTCGGGCATCCGACCTGGGAAACTGAAGAAAATTTTGAGATTACAAAACATATTTTCAAAGTCGAACAAGACAAACCGCTCACACAAAACGAGTTGATGGCACACGCCGGAAAAGTTTTGACGGGCGTGATGGACAGGGCAAAACCGCTTTGGGAAATTCACATCGTCGAAAATGTCGAAGGCAATCGTTCCGCAATGATTTCCAAGATTCATCATTGTATGGTTGACGGAATTTCGGGCGTTGATTTGATGAAAATCCTCTTCGATATTTCGCCGAAATCTGCTCCGCCACCGCCAAAACCCGAACCGAAAAGCGAAAAACCGAAAAAGGATGCGACACAGGTTTTCTTTGATTCATTGCTCGGTTCAATGCAGGAAGGGATGAATCGTTTTGTCGAATTACAGCAAGGGATTTTGCAATTGACGCAGACCTTTGCCCAAAATCCGCAGATGATCGGCGCAGTTCCTTTGATGGCGGAAAATCTTCCGGCGGCGACCACACCCGCCCCGTTTTTGCCGTTCAATAAAAATTGCGGCGGCGTTCGGCAGCTTGCCTGGACGGAGTTTTCTTTTGCCGAATCCCGCGCGATTCGCGGAAATTTGAACGGCAGCGTCAACGACGTGGTTTTAACGATTTTAGTAATGGCGATTGCGCGTTACAGCGAGCTGCACGGCGTTGAAACCAAAAAGAATTTTGTGCGGTTTATGGTTCCGGTTTCGCTTCGCCAAAAAGAACAGCGCGGCGCACTGGGTAATCTGATTTCGATTTTACCGGTGGAAATTCCTTTGGATATTAAAGACCCGATTAAACTTTTCAAACACGTCAATCACAAAACAGGTTTGATGAAAGCGACGCAAATGGCTTCGGGATTGGGAATGGTCGGAGCGGTTTTCGGAATGATGCCCGCGCCTGTGCAATCCGCGCTCGGAGCGATTTTGAATTCGCCTTTCCCTGTTTTTAACACGGTAGCAACCAATGTTCCTGGTCCGCAAGTCCCCCTCTATATGACCGGAAAACGGATGATCGCCCAATATCCGTTTGTGCCGATTGGCTACAATCTGGGAATGGGAACGGCGATTTTTAGTTACGACCAAAAGCTCTTTTTCGGCATCGGAGCAGATACGGACGCAATGGCTGACGTTGATAAATTTAAGGAAATTTTGGATGAATGCTTTGTCGAATTAAGAGAAAAAGCAGGAGTTGAAGCAATGGACAAAGTAATGTCCGCCAAAAGTTAGATTATTCACCACGGAGGATACAGAGAACACTGAGTTTTTTATAAGTCTTGTTAAGTATAGGATTTAATCTTTTGAAAATAAATGTTTAATCAATCTCTGTGTCTTCTGTGCGCTCTGTGGTGAAAAAAATATGGAGTTAAATCAAATAAGCGAAAAAATTATTGGCTGTGCGATTAAAGTTCATAAAACTCTTGGTCCCGGACTTTTGGAAAGCACCTATGAAGTTTGTTTGATTCACGAACTACGAAAATCAGGAATAAATGTCCAGTCTCAATTAGCTTTACCTGTAATTTATGATGGAATCAAATTGGATGCCGGTTACAGAATTGATTTGTTAGTTGAAGATTCGATAATTGTTGAATTAAAGGCAGTTGATTGCTTGTTACCAATTCACGAGGCACAAGTTTTGTCTTATCTAAAGTTGAGTAAAAAGAAACTTGGCTTGTTAATTAATTTCAACGTGAAATTATTGGTAAATGGAGTAAAAAGGTTAGCAAATTAGAGAACTCCGTGAACTCTGTGTTCTCTGTGGTAAAAATGATGTCAACTAAATTAGTTAAAAAGTCCGAAGTCAGTTTATCAACCGCCATTGAGAGCATCGAAGGCATTTTTTTTGATAGAGAAATGAAGCCGTTTGAAGTTCCGTTGTGGATGGAATCTCTGGTCGGGATTGATTGGACTTTGCTGCATATTTCACCGCTTTATTACGGCTTTGGAGTGGAACAAGGTGACGGTTCGCCTGTAATTCTCGTTCCCGGTTTTCTGGCTAACGATATTTACCTCTACGATATGTATTTTTGGCTCAAACGGATCGGTTACACGC
>JAIBCC010000034.1 GCA_019694395.1 Pyrinomonadaceae bacterium
GGAAATTCTATAACGAAAAACGCCCACATTCGAGTTTGGGATATTTGACTCCAAGTGAGTTCAAACTAAAGATGGAAAACAACAAATCTCTCGCCATTCAATTGGGATAATAAATGGGGGCTGGACAAACCAAACGACTCATTATACTTTTTGCAATAACTAATAATTTGCCCAAATCCTTTACCAAGGTAACTGGCATTGCGAGCTTCTCCATCAAACACTTTGGCATCGGCTAATAATCGGTGTGACGATGCTGATTGAGCTTCGAGTAATGGTCTTTTCCCTTCTTCGATTAAATCAATTCTTCCTGTAATAGATGAAGGAGAAATGTGAAAATTGATACCTTCATCATAAAGATAGGAATATAAATCAGAGGCTAATCTGTCTTCTACAAAAGCACGTTTTTTTTCACCATCTTGCTTCTTTTTCATTTCGTCATCATGTATTTTCTTAAGTTCGGATTGACGAAACCATTCACTACGATGCTTATATCTTTGAATAAAACTTAAAACTGTTTGCTGATTACTAAGTTGTTCAATAATATAATCACAAAAAGGTTTGATTAATTGAAGAAAAATAAATTCTCTAGATTTATCCAAATTATTTGGAGACTCAAATCCGAAGTTACTTGCAATACCTGATAGTGATAAGCCGTAATTACTATTAGCCAAATTTTGGAGCTCAATTAAACTTAACTTTAATAATTCATTTTCATTATTGAGGCTTTTCATGTCTTCCCAATTATGAAAACTTTTTGTGTTTTCATTTAAAGACATTTCTATTTCAAGTGCACTAAGTATTCCCTCTAAGATTGGTTCATTATTTAAAAAGTTGAAGAATTGTTTCATTGAAGATGATAGGTAACGTCCATCTACATTTTTCAGTCTTTCAATTCTTCTTTCGAGTTTTTGTTGTAAAGATTGGTTAATTTCAAAGTTCATAGTCTAATTCATCTTTAATTCCCTTTCCGCCGCAATAAAACCAAAACTCGCCCATTGGTTACCACTCGTAATCTGACGAAAAATCTTCGTTGCTTCATCACGTTTTCCGTTATACAAAAACCAATTTCCCGCGCCATAACCAACCGAAGCATTTCCTAAACTATTGACATCATTGGTCAATAAGTCTTCGGGTTTTAATTTTCCCTGATAGAGTTTGATGAGTTTGTAGTAATCATCGTTTTCGATCAGGTCAAGATTGTCCTCAACCTGTGCAACTGTTTTTTCGGCTTCTTTTACTTTGCCTAAACGCCGTAAGGTCATATAAAGCCAATGAATTGTTGCCACAGCCATGTCATTATTTTTAGAAACTTTGAGGCATTGCTGATAGGCTTTCAACGCTTTTTTGAAATTGCCTTTCAGATAATAAGCCAAACCGAGATGATAAAAAATGTTTGATTGGAGAGTCGAAGTCGGAATGTTTCGTGCATTCGGTAATCCGTCCGGTTCGATTTCGTCCGGTTTGCCTTTGATAAGTTTTGCAGCCGTTTCAAAATCCTTGATCGCCTCGTCAAAACAGCGAATCGTGATAAAACGATGTCCGCGATGACGATAAAACCGCGCATCTTTGGGAAATTTAGCAATGCCTTCCGTAAAAATATTTATTGCTCCTTTATAATCTCCCAGATAAGCAACGCGCCGACCAAACCAAATTATCGCATCAGCCGTTCGATTTTTTTCATAATCGGCTTTAGCTTCGGCAAGTTTTGTTTCATAAATTCTTCGGGCATTTTCAGACAAAACAGGTTCGACAATTTTCGGATGGTCAGGACAGCCTTGAGCAAAAACGACAGAACTAAACGCAAGCAAAACAAAAATCGGCAATATTTTCATACGCCGATTTTACTTGGATAAATCGAATTAGCAAAGCTATTTTACTTTCTTCGCGTTGGTTGTGCGTCCCATTTGCTGGAATTTTAAGCCCGTCACTTCCCCGCTTTCGTTTTTGACAAAACTGATTTGGGCATCAACAACTTTTAAGAAGAAATCCGTTTCAGATTCGGCAAAAAGTTCAACCGCTTTCGGCTGACCGGGAGGCAAAAACGTCAATTTATCGCCATCTTTGGCAATCACAAAAACGAGTCCCGGAGCAACTTCATATTGTCCGACGTAGGAATCTAAGATTTTCGCATCAACCGCAATTTCCTTTCTTTCTTTGGGCAAATCGTATTTTTCACCGTATAAAATCGAAGCCAAATCAACTGCAACGGTTTGCGCCAAAACACGGTCGTTATTGAGCAAAACAATAACGACGGCTTTTTCCTGCGGAAATTTCATAAGGTGCGAAGAAAATCCGTCAATTCCGCCCGCGTGTGATAAAACTTTGTGATTTTTCCAATTGCCGATGCCCCAACCATAACCGTAATTTCTTTTTTCGGGAGTGAAAATAACATTGATCGTGTCTTGTTTCAGGAGCGATTCCGAATCAAAAGCCGCTTGCCATTTGTATAGATCTTCAACCGTTGAGTAAATCGCGCCCGCCGCAAAAGGAGCTTTCATATTGATCTGGTCGGCAAGAACATTTTGCTCGCCTTTTTTTGAATAGCCGACAGCACGATTCGGTAAATTCAGTTCGCCGTGATCGTAACCCGTATCATTCATTTTTAACGGAGTGAAAATATTTTCCTGCAAAAAAGCCTCATAAGTTTTCCCCGAAACTTTTTCGATAATCAGTCCGAGCAGCAAATAATTGGTGTTGCTGTAATCAAAATCTTCGCCTGATTTAAATTTTAAGGGCAAATCACGAACCAACGCCGCAACCTGAACCGGAGATAAATCTTCACTCTTTTTCGTTCTCCATTCCGGCAAAGCCGTGAAATTCGGAATTCCCGAAGTATGCGTCAAAAGCTGATGAATCGTAATGTCTTTCCAAGTTTCAGGACAGTTTTCGAGATATTTGCAAGCCGTGTCCTTGACGCTCAATTTTCCACGTTCCTGCAAAAGCATCAACGCAGCAGCAGTAATTTGTTTGGTCAACGAACCGATGCGAAATCTGGTCGTTGCTATATTTGAAACATTTGCTTCAGCATTCGCCGAACCGTAACCTTTGCTGACCAAAACTTTGCCGTCACGCGCCACCAAAACCGAACCGCCAACGCCTTTTACTTTGACAAAAGCGTTCATATATTCATCAACTTTTGCCGAAATATCCTGTTCATTTTGGGCAGAAACGATTGAAAATAAAGCGATAATTATAATCAATCCGATACCGAACTTTTTAAGAAACATTTTGAATCTCCGTTTATTTAATTATTTTCCACATAATTTACGCGGATTTTGCCAAGAAAATGTATCAAATTAAATAAAAAAAATCGGCAATGTTTTCACATGCCGACTTTTAGAAACAGAGGCAGAAACGCGTCCGTCAGGAAGCGTTTCTCAACCTCAAGATCTAATTTGTTGACCTTGAACACGCTCCTTCACAGTCGCGTTTCTGCCTGTCTCAACACGCTCCTTCACAGTCGCGTTTCTGCTTGTCTCAATTTATCCACCCGCGAAAGACACTAAAAACGCTAAAAAGAGGCAAAACCCTTTGTTCTCATTTTTTGGGTGTTTCGCGTGTTTCGCGGGCAATCAATATCGTTGATAACTTGGATTACTTACGAACCTTTCCGCACTTTTTCCATCCATTCGACAGTTTTGATGCCGACTTCGGGATTGTATTTTTCATTGATGGCTTGTCCAAGCCTGCCCGAAGAGGAAATTTCCGTTACTTCCTGATAAGAATTAGCTTTCAGAAAAATATGTTCGGTTTTCGGCATCAACATAAATTCGCCGTTGCCGGGATGCGCTTCGTTGACGACTTTGGCAATGTTTTCCGCATCGGTTGAATTGATCGCCTGCACGTCAAACTCGCCGTAAACTGCTAAAACTTTGCCTGTCACTTTGCTCCACGCTTCGGCTAAATGTTTTTGGTTCATTGTGTGCCAAAATTTGTAGTGCCGCCCGAAAAAGTAATTGCCCGAATTGTTTAGCGGAGCATTCGGAGACTCAAGAATTGCTTTGAAATCGGAATTTTGTTTAAGTTCATCGGGGCTTTTCCCGTTTTCGAGCCATTCGTAAAGAATTGGAATCAAATCTCTGGCGAGCCTTTCCGCATCCACCCGCGAAACTCCGTTATAAGTCGTTTGAATTCGATAAATATCAATAAAATATTCAAACCAAGAACGCAAAACCACTCCATAAACGATGATGCCTTTCGGCTGAAAAGTTTCGGCTAAAAGCGGTGCAGTCACACTGCCAAGTGAATGCCCAAACAGAAAAATGTTCGATGAATCAACGAAATCGTATTGGAGCAATTTTTTATATGCTGCGATGTTTCCAGCTAATTCTTCTTCATAATCGGTATCACGGCATTCTTTAGTCGTTTTGCTGTCGCCCATATTCGGACGCTCGACGCGATAGACGACATAACCCGCTTTTGTCCAATCGTCCAAAGCTCTTTTTAATGCGCTTGGCGAATTCGGCGGAAATTCCTGCGAGCTGCACGGGTAGCCTTGTAAATAAAAGACAGTTGGCAATTTACCTGTTTTGCCTTTCGGAACGTGAATGATCGTCCGCAATGTTCCAAGTTCAAAATCAACCGCATCATAACGAACATCGGCAAAATCGGAAGTTTCCTTTGGTTTCGGTTTCGCCGCTGCTTTTTTGGTGATTTTTTCGCCGTTGGAAATGTAAGTAACTTCCAGATTATCGCCTTCGTAAATGGTTTGAGCAAAGGCAACCAAATCTTCGTGACGGCTGAAAGTTTTTTGATTGACCGAAGTTATAATGTCGCCGACTTTTAAGCCCAAATCCGCCATTGTCGAATTCGGCACGACCACCGTCACAACCAATCCGTCACCGACTTTCAAATTATTTGCCTTCGCCGTTGCCTCATCCAAAACCTTGGTCGCTACGCCGATAATCCCTCTGCGTTGAAGCATTTGCGCCTCAATATTGATAAAAAAACAGAGCAGTATCAAGGCAAAAATTGCCGATAATGATTTCATAAATTTCTCCTGATTTTTTGTAAAGGGAAAAGCGTTTGGCAGTTTATACGGGAGAAAATGGCTAAAGTTTCAGATTTAGTTTAGTTTTTTAACGCAAAGTCGCAAAGTGGCAAAGGCGCAAAGATTTTTTAAATAACTTTACATTTCTTCGCTTTAAAACTTTGCGTCTTTGCGTCTTTGCGTTAAAAATTCCTCAAAAATTCAACCTGCGAATTCCGAGCTTTTTTCGCTTCTTTCAAAATTCCGACCAGCATAAAATCGTGAAAAGTATTTTCGTATTCTTCGTAATGAACATTGATTCCGGCATCCAGACATTTCAGATAAAATTTGCGGTTATCCCACAAAAGCAAATCGTTCGTGCCGATTTGGATAAGAGTTGGCGGTAAAATCGAAACATCGCCGTAAATCGGGGAAATTAAAGGATTTTTAGGATTTTCGTCGCCCGCATACCATTTTCCGCAAATTTCAATATTTTTGTAAATGAGCATCACGTCCGATTCGACGTTTAACTTAATAGCCGGATTTTTACCTGTGACATCAAACCAACCCGACATCAGAATTATTTTTTTCGGTAAATCTTCGCCTAATCTCTTTAATTTGTAACAAGTTGCAACGGTTAAACCTCCGCCCGCCGAATCACCAAGCAGGAAATAATTCGGCAATTTCAGCGTTTGCAAAATCGTCAACACATCATTCAACCCGTTTGGAAAAGGGTTTTGCGGCGCGAGGGCGTAATCAATCAAAATTCCCGCCATTCCCATTCGCAAACACATATCCGTGAAATATTCCCAATGAACTTTGTAAGGTCCCGAAATATAACTTCCGCCGTGCAGAAAAACCAAAACACCTTTATTTTGCTTCGATTTATTGAACCAAAAGGCTTTTGCGCCGTCAATTTCGATTTTCTCAAAAACGCCTCTTTTGGCAATTTTGGCAGGCGGTTCGGGAAAATTGCCCGATTGTTTTTCTTCAAACGAAAGCTCACTTTTTTCGCTTTGGCGTTTGTCGCGTTTGAGATAAATTTGGGCGATTGAATTTAGAAAACTCATAAAATTTTGAAATAAGAAATTATCCACAAAGAGACACAAAGCGAACACGAAGAAATTAAATTTACTTTGCCAGAAATATTAATCGGCTGAAACAGAAAGTTTTTGGATTCGATCTTAAAAAAACTTCGTGCTTTCTTCGTGTGACTTCGTGGATAATCTTTTCCGAAAGGAATTGTAAAACACAAAACATTGTTCTCCAAAAAGCGGCGTTTGGTTTCAAATCAACAGCAAAATCTCGCACTCTCAACCGTCTTTAATTAGTATGAGCTTTAAAATCATTAACAAATTATGTGTTTGCCTCGGCATTTGTCTTGTGGTTGGTATTATTAATATTGCAGCTCAAAAGTCTTATACCATTGTTCCCGGTGTCAAATTCGGCGAAATTACAAGCCGAACAAGCGAAGCCGATCTCAAGAAGATCTATGGCAGTAAAAATGTCAAAAGAGACGAAATCGGTTTGGGCGAAGGCGAAACAATGCCGGGAACTGTCGTTTTCCCAAATGATGAAAAGAAACGATTTTCGATTGTCTGGAAAAATGAAAAAACCAGAAACTCGCCCGATTTCATCCAGTTTTTCGGCGAAAAAAGTCCTTGGAAAATAAATAACGGAGTTGGTATCGGAACAACGCTCAAAGAGCTGGAAAAACTCAATGGAAAACCGTTTGAATTGGCTGGTTTCCAGTGGGATTATTCGGGCACGGTTTATTCCTGGAAAAGTGGAAAATTAGCTAAATTATTTGGAAATGACGGAAACAAAGTTTCACTTATGTTAAATCCTGATTACGAAAAAGCCCCGGCAAAAGATTTGGACGCAATGGTTGGTGACGGCGGATTTTCTTCAAGCCATAAATCAATGCAGAGGCTGAATCCGAGAGTTAGTTATATTATTATTAAATTTCCATAATTAAATATCTTCAAATTTCACTAGCTTTTGCCGTTCACGATTGACTTTTAATTGCAAAACATCGGGGCGTGTGTAATGTCCGACCATATCCATATTTTGCCGTTCCTCACGGACGCGGGCGTGGTCAATTTCAACCACGACCAGTTTTTCCTCGTTGCAAAAAGGTTCAATTATCCATTCACCATCAGGACCTGCCAGACAAGTTCCGCCGTTGGCTAAAACATCCGGTGCATTTTCCAGAATTTTATCTAGGTGAATCGTATCTTTCGGAAAATCTTCTTTCCGCATCAGACAGCAAACCGAAGTTGCAAACGAACGCGATTCTTTGGCGATAAACTTCGTTACGTCAACATTATGCAGTCCGCCCGGAAAAACACAAACGTGAAAATCTTCGCCTTGTCCGTAAAGTGCCGCGCGTGCCAAGGGATTCCAATTTTCCCAACAGTTCAAACCGCCAACCGTGAACGCATTAAGCCGATGGACACGCAAACCGTTGCCGTCGCCATTACCCCAAACCAAACGTTCTTCGTAAGTTGGCACGAGCTTTCGATGCACCGATTTTATTTCCCCGTTTTGGTCAATAAAAACCAGCGAAGCATACAAACTTTCGCCCCGATTATCAGGTTTTTCAATCATTCCGAGATAAATTGCAATTTTTTTATCTCGCGCTAATTGGCAAATAGTCCACAAATCACCGCGTTCAATGTTGACTGCTTGATTTGAATATTCGGCAAAAAATTCTTTTTGGATTTTAGAGTTAAACCTTGCACCATCAGTTAATTCGAGCCAAAAAGGATAACCGCCGACACAGCCCTCGCCACCTAGAATGACCAATTCTGCGTTTTGAGCTGCTGCATTTTCAGCATATTGCATTGCTTTTTCAATTGTCTGCTCACGTTTCATCCAAACCGGTGCAAACTGGGCTAATCCGACTTTTAATGTTTGTTTCTCCATATTTTTTGAGATTGCCCGCGAAATACGCGAAAGGACGCGAAAATTAACTTTAATAAAACAACTAATTTCCGTGTGTTCCGCATTTTCAGCGGGCAAAAGACTTCGCTAAGTTTATAGCTAAATTGAACTGAACTATAATACTCTACAAAATGAACATCTTAAATTTTGAATTCAAAGCACGCGCCAAAAATTTAACCGAATTAGAAGAAAAACTGCTCCAGCTTGATCCAAAATTCATCGGCGAAGACCGGCAAATTGATACTTATTTTAATATTTCCAACGGCAGACTAAAACTCCGCGAAGGTAATATCGAAAATTCATTGATTCATTACGAAAGGGAAAATCTGGCAGATGTAAAATCTTCAAAAATTTTGCTTTACCAACACGCACCGGACCAAACTTTGAAAGAAATTTTAGTAAAAACTTTAGGTGTCCGGGTTGTCGTAGATAAACTTAGAAAGATTTATTTTATCGAAAACGTCAAATTTCATTTCGATAAATTGGAAAATTTGGGAACTTTTGTCGAAGTCGAAGCGATTGATAAAGACGGTTCAATCGGCATCAAAAAGTTACAAGCGCAATGCCGAAAATATGCTGATTTTTTCGGCATCAAAATCGAAGATTACATTTCCGAATCTTACAGCGATTTGATTTTGGCAAGGAATAAAAATTAAATTTATTTTTTTGTAAAATTTGTAGTAAAATCCACCAAAATCAAAAATCCCCGTCATTATGAAACGACTACAATTCAAATTTTTCAGTTTGTTTTTTATAGTTCTGTATTTTGTCGGAACTATTTTCAGTCAAACAGACAGCAAAAATACCAAACCGAAATTAATCAAAGGCGATGTTTTTATCATTGAAAAAACGACGACTGTTCTGCCCAGAGATTTTTCTAAGCTGCCGCCTATTACGTCCATTTTCGTCAACGAAATCAATGTTCCGACCAGAGTCTGGAATAACGGTTTTCCTGATTTGCCGGAAATTTACGAATGGTTTGCCATCGAATACACAACAACCTTCAAAATCGGAGAGGACAGCAACTACAAATTTCGTCTGGTCAGTGATGACGGCGCGAAATTATGGATTGATAAAAAACTAATCATTGATAACGACGGAATTCATCAATTTTTACCTGTCAGCGGTTCGATAAAACTGGCGAAAGGCGAACATAGTTTCAAACTGCAATTCTTTCAGGGACCCAGATATGAAGCCGGAATTCAGCTTTTTGTAAAAAAAGACGGTTCAAAAGAAGTGATTTTTCCCGGCGATGAGATCGAATTATTAAAAGCCGAAAGTTCAAATAACAACCAATAATAAATTCATTCAAAACTTATGTTTTCAAGCACATACGTCAATTTTCCCCTGTCAAAATTCAGATTTTTTGCCCTTATTTTTATTTGCGTTTCACTTTTCGGCACGATTTACGGACAGACAAAATGTTTTAGCGATGAAGATTCAAAAAGAATTATCGAATCCATCAAAAAACCGCAAAAAGTCAACGATCTCAAAAGCATCCAATCCGAACTGACCAAACTCGATTCCGCCCGAAAAACTCTGGAAAACAATATTCTTAGTGAAAAAAATAATGCTGAATTAATTGAAAAAAGACGGTCACTACTCAAAGACGGAATTTTAAGACTTTGCACGATTTACAAGGAAAACGGCTGGATCAGCAAAGAAAGTTTGGGGCAAAATGCTTTTTCCGCCGAGATGGATTTGATATTTAATGTTGAGCTGCCCAACACTCAACGCGAATTTCTACCCATCTTAATTGCCGCTTCCGAAAAAGGTGAAGTTAAAAAAGCGGACATTGCCACTTTAGTTGATTCGATCCGCATCAAATCGGGACTTCCGCAGCTTTTCGGCACTTACTTGGCTTTCAATGACGGAATTGTTTATTTATACCCGCTCGATAACGAAAAAATGGTTGACGAATGGCGAAAATCTTACGAGCTTCCGACGCTCAATTCGTTTATGCGCGAGATCGAAACCAAATATCAAACACTGGTCATCAGACGAAATTCTCCGAAACGAAACCCGGCAGTCAATCGTCAAGCCGATACCAAAGTTTTGGGGTTGGAAAACGATGATGACACAATTAAAATCTCAACGAAATTAGTCAATGTAAAAGTTCGGGTGATGGGTAAGGAAAACAGTTTCTCGCAAGCCTTAAACTTTGGAGCTAAAGACTTTGTATTAACTGAAGATGATAAAGAACAAGAGATTTCTTTTTTTGAAAAGAACAAAGAACCTTTTGATTATTACCTGATCTTAGATCTTTCCGGTTCGACTGCCCGAATCCGCGAAACCATCTGGAAAACTGTCGGAATCTTAGCAAAATTGCTGAGACCAAACGACAGAATTACTGTTTTAACGCATATTGACAATAATTTACGCACTTTGCTGGAACTCACGCCCGATCAAAATAACATTACCGAAACCGTTTCAAAATTTAGAGGTCTCGGCTCTTCTTCGATTTGGGACGCGCTCGATGGAACGCTTGATCTGATTGAAAAACAAAATTTCAAAGACCGTGGTTCGGCAATCATCTTTATCACTGACGGCATAGAAACCGATTCCAAACTGGCTTTCGGCAATCTGCTGACGCGGATCAAAGACAATGAAATTATGTTTTTCCCGATCCAATTGCCGACCGATTATTTGATAGAAGACCCGACCGCTTCGCAAAAACGGTTAAATGTTGCGACTCGTGCCTTAAAACTGATTGCCGACGAAAGCGGCGGTGAACATTTCAACATCAAAAAAGACGAGGAATTATTGACCATTCCCGAAAGAATCATCAATGGTTTAGGGGCGGTTTATAATTTAGGTTTTGAGCCTGCAAACACGGATTTTGACGGCTCTTGGCGGCAAATCAAGGTTAAAATGAACCAAACCGACTTTAGAGTTCGCGCCAAAACGGGTTATTACGCAAAGCCCTGAAAAATTTGTTCAATTAACGTCAAAAGTGACTTATATCACTGAAATAATTTAGCCAAAATCCGACAATTAATTTTCAAAAGATTCATTTGCAAAGGAGGTAAATGCGATGAAAATCTTTTTTGGAACATTAATTATCTTAGTTCTCCTTTTCGGCTCTAATTTTGCCCAATCAAAAGGCACTTCCATTGTTATCCACGACAACACCAATCCAGCCAACGGCGGAGAAAATGCTACCTCAAATCTGCGAAGCGAAATTGAATCCGCATTGCAAAACCAAAAACCTTGCGTTGATACGATGGACGATCAGGATATTCGTGATGTTATGCAAAGCGAACGGGAAAAGAATTTGCTTGAAGGCAACGATCCGCAACAGGTTTTGACCGACATTGGAAATCTGATGGGAGCAAGTTATGTCATGAGCGTTTCCGCCACACCCGGACCGGGCGGCTCGACATTCTACAATGTTTTCGTGATGGATCCGCAAACCGGAAAAACTATCGCCCGTCAGACCGGCACAGATGCCAAACAAATTGCTGATAGTATCGTTCGCCAGATGGGGTCTAATCTCTCGGATAACTGCAAACCGCATTGGGTCGGGACAGTAAAATATGAATTCAATTGGAATGAGACGAAACAGTCAAATGATGAAGGTGCGGCTCGGGCGATGGTGAGGAACACAAAACGAAACAAAAGTGAAACTTTCACAGCCAAAAATTCAATTGTGGCAACACTGATGCCCCCTAAATCAGGCAGCGAAACTTCTTCAAGTAAAGCGATGGCAAGAGTTTGGATGCGGTCAAGCATTTTGTCTGAAAAGAAATTCGACACGACCGGCGAAATGCTCTGCCGTTTGCCGGGAAGAAACCCTTTCTGGAAAGGTTATAACGAAAGTTATTCCGAAACCGTCACCCAAATAGGCGGCGGAGCGGATAATTTGCCCGTCTCAATTTCGCTTGATAATGAAGGAAATTACAGAATCGTGGTCGCTACACCAAGCGGCACGCTTTTGGGAAAAACCGAGACGAACAGAAAAGAGACTAACTGCAAAGACGAAAATCCGCCGCCGACCAAAGAGGCGCAAAGTTTTCCCGAACAAAAAATGGAGGCATCGAGTTTTGATGTTTCAGGAAAAACGGATCCAAAAAATCGTGATTCATTAGCGGGTTCAAAAACTTTGCCGGACGGAAAGACAAAAATTACCTGGAGTCTGCGACTGGTAAAACCAAAGGGGAAAAACTAATTGAAAGAAAAGATAAAAAACAATCTTCAATTCACATTTTTCATTCTCAAAAAATTACTGCAATAGACTAAAAATTGCCTTTGACCTTTAACCTCAGACCTCAGATAATAGAATTTCGCAAAAATCAAAGGTCAAAGGTCGAAAATCAAAGATCATTTTTAGCTATGCACATCACCAAAGTCGAACTCGAAAACATCAAATCTCACGGCGAAGCCACATTTGAATTTCAACGCGGAACAACTGCCATTACCGGCACGAACGGTGCGGGAAAAACCACGATTATTGAAGCTGTGGCGTGGACGCTTTTCGATCTGCTCGACTACAAAAAAGACGATTTTGTTAAACGCGGTAAGAAAAAAGGCAGCGTCAATGTCACCTTTGAAAGCAGTTTAGACGAAAGACGCTACACCGTTTATCGTGACACGGGAACGGGTTATTACGTCTATGATCCGCAGATAAAAATGCGGGTAGCAGAAAAAAAAGAAGAAGTTACGAACTTTATCCGCCAGCATCTCGGAGTCGAACCCGGAACCGATTTGGAATCACTTTTTCGCCGCGCTATCGGCGTTCCGCAAGGGACTTTTACCGCAATTTTTCTCGAATCCGTCACCGAGCGCAAAAAGGCTTTTGATAAACTTTTGAAAGTCGAAGAATATCGGCAAGGTGCGGAAAAATTGCGTGAAACTGCCCGTTATATCGAAACTCAAACCAATTCCGTCCGCGAACGTATTGCCCGCGCCGAAGGCGAACTTGCCCGCTTTGAATCGCTCGAAACTGAGCTAAAAGAAATTTCCGCCAACATCGTCGAATTGGAAAAAAATCTGGCAGTTTTAGCCAAAGAAATTGAGGCAAAAACAAAGATCGTAGCAGATTTTGACGCGATTGAAAAACAATTGAATGAACTGCGTTCACAGCAGGAAAAGTTGAATTTTGAACTTGAATCCGCCAAACGTGAGAAAACGAGAATTGAAGCTGATTTTGAACGAGCCAAAACTGCTGTCGAAAAACTCCAATCATTAGAAACACACCATTTAGCGCATCTTAACGCGCTTTCGGAGCTTTCCAAACTTGAGCATCAACGCACCGAACGCGATAAAATTCGAGCCGAAAATACACAGATCGAAACCAAAATTATCAATGCCAAAGCCGAAGAAAAACGGCTTATCGAATCAGTTCAAAAAGCCCACGAAGCCGGACAGCAAATCGCCAGGCTTGAACCAAACATCAAGCAACAGCACGATTTAGAAAAGGAACGCGAAGTTCTGCGAACAAAAATTTCCGACGCAAAATCCGTGCAAAATCAAATTGCCGACAAGGAAAAAGAACGCGGAATCAAGCGCAATGAATTTGCCACCAATAAAAAACTTTTGGACGAAGCGGAACAAAAATCCGCACTTGCCGCCAATCTGCAAACGCTTCTCTCGCGCGACAACGAAATTACAACCCAAATCGCCAAATTACGGGCAAATCTTGAACGCGACGAGCAATTTCAACGCGAAATCAAAAATGGTTTATGTCCGATCTTGTCGCAAAAATGTCTAAATTTGAAGCCCGGCGAAACGCTTGAAACTTTTGTTAAATCTCAGTTTAGCGACAGCAAAAAACAAATTACCACGCTCGAAACCGAACAGAAAAAAGTTGTTGTCGAACTAAACGTTGCCCGCGAAGGGGAAAAATATTTGACCGCTTTGCAAAGTTATAAATTGCGCGAATCGCAAATCAAAGAAGACGGGATCAGACTCAAAAACGACATCGAAAATTTAGAGAAATTACTCGCTGATTTACCGAATTTGCAAAAACAAGTGGACGAAATCGAAGCGAATTTGCGCCAGCTCGACAATCCGCGCGAACGCGCCGCCGCGCTCAAACGCGATGCCGAACAAGAAGCCGCTTTGCGCGATAAACAACGCGAAATCGAAAAAATTCTCGAAGAGTTAGACCGCGACAGATTGCTGTTAGCCGAAAAACTTGAGCAATTTGCCGAAGTCGAAATTTTGCTCAAAAAATTTCAAACCGAACGCGACCAAACCCTTTCGGCTCACCGCGATTTTTTGGTCAATGAACCTTTAGCAAATTCATTTCCACAGCGCGAAAAAGAGTTTTTGGAAATTACCAACCAAGTTTCCGAATTAGAAAAAAGCGTGTCAGCCAAGCAAAAAGAGCTGGTGGATTTTGAGAAAAAATACGACCGTGACGCACATCAAAACGAAAAATCTGCGCTCATTATTTCTCAAACCCGCGAAGCCGATACGAAAGCCCGTTTTCAAATGGCAAAAGAGCGTCAGACAATTGTCAGCACAGAAATCAAGCGTTTACAGCAAGTTAGAGAAGAAATGAAAGCCGAATTTGCGGAAAAAGAACGGCTGGAAAAGATTTACGAAGCAACTAAATTTATCCGTGATACCCTCAAAGAAGCAGCCCCGCGCGTGGCACGAAATTACGTTTTTCATATTTCCAACGAAGCCAATCAGCTTTTTCGGGAAATCACGGGCAATGCCGAACGCACACTGAAATGGACGGAAGATTACGGAATTGTTTTGGAAGAGTTAGGTCACGAACGTCCGTTTGCCAATCTGTCGGGCGGCGAACAAATGGCAGCGGCTTTGTCGGTCAGACTTGCGCTTTTGAAACAGCTTTCCGATGTCCGCATCGCCTTTTTTGACGAACCGACAACTAATATGGACGCGGAACGGCGCGAAAATTTGGCAACACAAATCAGTAATATCAAACACTTTGACCAGCTTTTTGTCATTTCGCACGATGATACGTTTGAGGGCTACGTTGATAATGTGATTTCGATTAACGGGAGCAATTGATAGGAATAAAGGGGATGGATGAGGATGAAAAATTTGATTAGAAATAAAGTATTTTTTATTGGCTTTATTATTGGAATATTTTTATTCTTGCTGCTTAACCTTTGGGTCGAAAAAATCAGACGGGGAACTAGTATTTGCTTTGATTGTGTTGAAAAATACGGTTTTCCGTTTTTTTATCTTGAATCAGGAGGTAATCCGTCATTTATAAAAACGTTGTGGTTTGGCTTAATTGCTGACATTTCATTTGCAATCGTTTTTAGCTTTTTTCTCGGCTTATTCTTAAAGTTTGTGTGGTCGAAAATTACAATAAAAAAGTTAAAATAGTTAAAAATGTTCAGACTTTACGATACAGCATTTAAGTTCGGATTTTGCACAAATGCTTTAGTTTTTGTGATTTTGAATAGTGTCAGTTATTGGATTGAAAAGTGGAAATATCAAAATAATCCGATTCATTTTACGCCCGATTGGGGATTTGGTTGGGGATTCCTTTTGAGATGACTCGTTACGAAACTTTTAGCTTAAATATTTTGATAATTGCTGTTTGCGGATTTATTGTCGGTTTGATTTTTAGATTTATTTGGTCGAAATTTGTAAAAAGCCCCGTTTTTTGATTGCAATTTATGAAAGAAAATTCCGTTCAAAAAAAAGACGAATTGGAAAGTTGTTTTGAGTTCATTATCGAGCTTGAAAAACTCAAGGCAATTGAGCGCAGAACAAAACCGCTTGGGTTAGACCGTTACGAAAATTCTGCCGAACACAGTTGGCAGGTTTCGCTCCTTGCTTTGACGATGGCAAAGTTTGCGAATAGGAAAATCGAGGTTGAACGGGTTATCAAAATGCTTCTGGTTCACGAATTCGGCGAAATTGATGCGGACGATACTTTCTTTTTTGATTCGGCAGGTAGAGAAAACGCAAAGTCCAAAGAAGCGGAAGGAGTAAAACGGATTTTGGCAATGCTGCCGCAGGAAAAAGCCGATGAATTTTGGGAACTCTGGCACGAATTTGAAAACGGAGATTCGCCCGAAGCACTTTACGCACGAGCGATTGACCGGGTGATGCCGATGCTCCAAAATCTCTATAACAATAAACAGAGTTGGACTGAAAACGGCATTACTAAAGAACAGATTTTGACCAAAACTGCTTACATCAGTAAAGGAAGCGCGGAAATTTGGGATAGAATTGCGGAAAAGGTAAATCAAGCGTTTGAAGAATAGTTTCACAGGGATAGAGGGGATTAATAGGGATGAGAAATTTAATTAGATATAAATCTTTTCTGATTGGTTTTCTAGGCAGCATTAGCTTGTTCCTCATTATTCACATTGTTAATTTTCTAATGATTTGGGGATTTTGGAAGCCTGATGCGGAGAATTACCGAACTTCAATCTCTTGTTTTGCCAGGTATGATTTTGGATTTCCTTTTGAATTTATTACTTGGTGGTCGCCGACTAATGTATATTTTTCTTTTATTGATTTTAATGTTGACCTCTTTGTTATGCTGTTTTTCAGTATAGCTTTTGGAATAATTTCCAAAGCAGTTATCTCCAAATATAATATTGAGGACTATAAATTACGATAGGCAGTATTTAGAAGATGTTTGAAAGCTCAAGTTTTGGCTTTTTCTGTCTCTGAAAGAGAGACAATTTTCGAGTTTTCAACAAACTTCTAAACAAATTTATGAAAGAAGTTACAATAGTTTGCGACGGCTCATCACTCGGTAACGGCAAGGGAAATCCTCGCGCGGCGGCGGTTGCATTGCTCGGCTACAAAGGCTTTTGGCGCGGATTCGGCGAGTATTTGGGCAATGCCACCAACCAACAAGCGGAAATCGCGGCGGCTCGCATCGGTTTGGAAAAATTGAGCGAACCTTGTAAAGTGAGAGTTTTGACCGATTCGCGCTATGTGGTTGAAACAATGTCCGGCAATTTTCGCAAAAAATCCAATCACGAATGGTGGGCAGGACTTGATAAAGCCGCATCAAAGCATCAAATTACCTGGGAATGGATCAAAGGACACGCCGGACACGAGGTTCAAGAGGTTGTTGACACTCTGGCGCGAAAAACCGCCGAACTTGGTAAAGTAGATGAGATAATGTTCGATGAATTAGTCGCTGAAATTGGAATAAAAGAGATTTAAGCGAAGCTAAATCAAGTAAAAAGTAAAAAGTAAAAAATTAGGATTGTAGTTATCAAAATGAGTAATTTAAGAAAAAAGGTAAAAATTAAAGAGGCAACATTAAAGACCTCTTCCTTTTTTACTTTTTACTTTTTACTTTTTACTTCTGCTTTTTTTCTGCTCCTAATCCTAACTATTCCAGCCCACGCGCAGAAAAAAAGTGGTCTCGGCTGGGTTTGGCAAAATCCGCTGCCGCAGGGTAATCCGCTTTTTTCGATAAATTTTACCAAAGATAAAGAAACCGGATTTGCAGTTGGAGCAGACGGCACAATTTTACGAACAACTGACGGCGGATTTAATTGGATTACGCAAAAATCTCCAACCGATGTTGTAATTTCGAGCGTTTTTGTCCGTGACAAATTAAATGCGGTGGCAGTTGGCGCACGCGGAACGATTATTTCGACCATTGACGGCGGAAAAAAATGGACAACCGTTCCTACGGAAATAAGGGAGCAGCTTTATAGTCTCACTTTTACCGGAGAAAATCTGAGAACAGGCTTTGCGGTTGGAATCTACGGAAAAATTCTGAAAAGCGAAGACGGCGGATCAACCTGGAAAACATTGAATGCCAACACGTCCGAACATCTTTCCAAAGTTTCGTTTTTTGATGCAAACAACGGTGCAATTGTCGGCGCAAACGGTTTGGTTTTAATCACTAAAGATGGCGGCGAAAACTGGAAATCAAGCTCGCCCTGCGGTCAGTTTTTGATGACCGATATTAAATTTCTTTCGACCTCAAAAATAGTAACAATCGGTCAGGGCGGATGTGTCGCGCAGAGTATAGATGGTGGTGAAAACTGGACAAAAATCAATATGTTCAGTCGCGCCGATTTTCTTTCGCTGGCGTTTTCTGATGATAAAAACGGCTGGCTGACTGATTCCAATGGAATGGTTTGGCTGACCGGTGATGGCGGGACGACTTGGCTGCCGTTCAATATTCGCACTCGCCCAAAACTCGTATCACTTTGTTTTGCCGATAATTTTACGGGTTGGGCAGTTGGAGATAACGGCTTGATCATTCGCACCGACGACGGCGGTTACAGCTGGCAGCGATTGAGCGAAGGCGGGCGCGAAAATATCAACGGCTTGCAAATGTCCGATGAAAAATTTGGCTGGGCGGTCGGAACCAAAGGCAAAATTTGGCTCACCAATGACAGCGGATTAAATTGGCTTCCCGTTTATTCGGGAACCGATGAAAGTTTGAATGCGCTCCATTTTGTTAATGAAGAGCGCGGTTTTATCGTTGGTGACAAAGGTATAATTTTACGAACGATCAACGGCGGACAAAGTTGGGGACCGGGTGTTTCAGGGGTAACGGAAGATTTGACAGGCGTTTACTTTTTGAATGAAAAAACGGGATTTGCAGTCGGCGCAAACGGAATGATCTTGCGAACTGACACCAACGGAGCTTATTGGGAAGAAGTCGAATCCGGAACTCGTTTATGGCTCGAAGACATAAAATTTACCGATGAAAAACACGGCGTTATCGTTGGCGACAAAGGCACAATTTTAGTTACAAAAGACGGCGGCGAAACCTGGAAAAAAATTAAAACCAATTTGCGTGAGAACTTAACTGCATTGGTCTTTTTTGACAATTTGCGCGGTTACACAGTCGGTGCAAACGGCACAATTTTGCGAACTGACGACGGCGGCGAAACCTGGATCGATCAGGAATCTCCCGTCAAAATGAATCTTTACGCTATTACTACCTATAAACGGGATGAGGCAATTGTGGTCGGTGAATATGGAACGGTTTTACGCACCCAAGACGCTGGAAAAACATGGGAAGTGCAGCCGAATATTACCAGTAATGCTTTACAGGCGGTTGTTTATCGTGGCGGAGATCAGCTTTGGATTGGCGGGCGTGGCGGCGCAATTCTCAAACGCTCCGAATCGCTTTCTACCGTAAAAACGGCAACTGCACCAAAATTACCGCCCGTTTTGCAAAAATTAAATCCAAACAAACCGAAATTCCGAACGCCAATGATTCAGATCGTTGACGATGATGATATTCCAGCGGCTAAACCGCCTAAAAAAGAAAAGCCGCAGTAAAAACATTAATTGCCGGATTTTTTATACGCGTCTTCTGCCTGAGCTACTTTCCCGATTTTCATTAAAGCGTCGCCTAAATATTTATAAGCATTGGAGAGAGATTGTTTTGCCTCCGAATCATCAGGATTTTTATTCAATGAATCTTCAAAAACCGTAATTGCCTTTTTGAGATTTTCAATTGATTCACCAAATTTATTCACTTCAAAAAACAGACTGCCGAGACTTAAATATGATCCAGCTAAATCAAGACGAAATTGTTCATTTTTAGAATCCAAATCAGCAAGTTGTTTCTGCTTCGCAATAATTTCCAGATTTAGTTTAATTGCCCCGTTATAATCGCCCAAACCTTTTTTGTCTAACACGACTCTGTGTTGAAAAACAGAAATCATCCTTTGGCTATACGCATCTTCCTGATCTTTGGAAAATGGTTCCAGTGCCTCAATGGCTTTTTGATGATTACTTAAAGCGGCAGAATAATTAGAAAGATCAAAATTCACATCTCCAATTTTTAAATAACTGGTGGCTGCCGCTGCGCAATAATCTCTGCTATCCGGTTCAGCGGAACATAATTGGCGGTTTATTTCCAACGATTTATTAAAGTTCTCCGTTGCACCTGCCGAATCACTCATTTTCCTAATCGTTTGTCCGATAGAATAATAACGAAAAGCCAGAGCATACTGATTCTTTTTGTCTGCCGGATTTTCATTTGCCCTTGCTTCGTCAATGGCAAGTGCGTTTTTGTAATTTTCCAGCGCATTCGCATTTTCACCTTTCGCCCAATAAATATCGGCGACAGTTCCGTAACTGATGGCTAATAACCGCTGCAATTCTTTGTCATTGGGATTTGCCGAAACCAGATTTTGACGAAGCGAAAGAGCTTTTTGGTAACTGGATAAAGCCCCATTCATATCGCCCAAATTGGGCAAATAAGGATTTCCCTGAATATCGCCGACTTTTTGAAACGCAGTTGCCAGTTCGCTTTGCAATGACGGATCATCTCCGCTTTCGACGGAAAGATTATCAAGGTATTCAAGCGCGTCTTTTACCATTTTTTCGCGCATTGCGGTAGAACCCGGCAAAGTTTCAAGTCCATCGTAATAATCAAAGAGGATCGAATTTGCTAATTTGCGAACCTGATTGAATCTCTTTTCAGCCTTGGCTTTTTCACGATTTGCCGCAATTCCCTGCCAAATTGCCGCGCCGGATAAAAATAAAACCAAAACCGCAATTGCCGCCCCTAATTTATTGCGTTTGATGAATTTCGAGAATCGGTAAAATCTTGTATCTGCTGTTGCGGTGACCGGCAATCCGACTAAATAGCGACGAATGTCTTCGGAAAATTCCGACACCGAATTATATCGGCGGGCAGTTTCTTTTCGTAGGGATTTGAGAATAATATTGTCTAAATCGCCTTTCAAATTGCGGATTGCGGTTTGTGGATGGCGGAAATTTATTTGTCCTTCATCCTTTGTTCTTTGTTCTTTGTTCTGTTGGGTTTCACTAACCACCGACCATTGATAACTGACCACAGATGAAGGTCGAACAGGTTCTTTGGTATTAATTAAAGCCGCAATTTCCTGATAACTTTTTCCCGTGGCAGAAAAAGGACGTTGACCGCTTAAAATTTCATACAAAACTACTCCGAGCGAATAAACATCCGTCGCAGTTGTAATGGGTAAACCGTTTATTTGTTCAGGCGAAGCGTATTCGGGCGTGAGAAGTCTGGCTTGAGTCGCGGTTATCTCGTAAACCTCAGAATTTAATAGTTTTGCGATGCCGAAATCAAGAAGTTTAGGAACTCCGTCCGCTGTAACGAGAATATTTGAAGGCTTTAAATCACGATGAACGATCAGATTTTGATGTGCATAACTGACTGCCGAACAGACTTTTTGAAAAATCTCCAGACACTGATCAGCTGATAAATTTTTGGAAGCACAAAATCTGGTTATCGGCTCTCCTTCGACATATTCCATAACGAAATACGGCAAACCGTCTTTGGTTGAGCCGGCATTCAAAAGTCTGGCAATATTCGGATGCTCCAGCCGCGAAAGGATTTGACGCTCACGAATGAAACGCTTCAAAACGGCTTCCGTATCCATTCCGCGTTTGATAAGTTTGAGGGCAAATTTTTGCTCAAATCCTTCCCGTTCAGCCAAATAGACTTTGCCCATCCCGCCTGTTCCGATCTCTTTCAGAATGAGATAATCATCAATCTTTTTACCGATCATTTGGTCTTCATTCAAACCAAATTCAATGAGAGCAGGTTCAGCGATAAAGTTTTCGGCATTTTCGTGCGATGAAATAAGTCCCAGCACTTCGGAACGCACGAAATCACTTTGATTTGCCAAAAAGGTTGCGCGTTCCTCAACAGGCAAATCAAGAGCTTGATAAAATGTTTCCTTAATTTTTGACCACTCGGCGTTTTGCATAAAGGAACGCCAGCATCCTGCTGGCAAACATCGCATTAGCGGTGTAAATTGGCTCAAACCAATGTCTGTTTGTCTTTAAATTTGAAATGTTCGCACTCGCGCGCTCAATGCCGTCAAGATGACGGCGTTCCATCCAATAATAAACGCGGATATTTTTCAAAAATATTTCAATCGCCGTTAATTTTTCGGTAAAGCCACGCCCTTGCCAGAGTCCATTCGCGGAAAACATTGGCGGTTGAGAGATTTAAGACCTTGCCAACCTCGTTAAAAGTTAATCCGGCAAAGTAACGTAATTCAACGATTTGGGCTTGCTGCGGATCAAACGAGGAAAGTTCTTTGAGAGCAATATCCAAATCAAGCAAAGTTTCGTTCACTTCAACAGAAATCGTTTCGGCGTTTTCCAAAGTAATTTTGATCCCGTCGCGTTTGCGGGCGTGACGCTCACGGGCGTGATCAACTAAAATCCGCCGCATTGCCTGAGCAGCTATGGCAAAAAATTGTCCGCGATTTTCCCAATCAACCGAATGCTGATTAACGAGTTTCAAATAAGTCTCGTGAACAAGTGCCGTTGTCGGCAACGTTTCCGCATATTCATTGGATAAAAGACGATGTGCCACGCGCCGCAGCTCATCATAAACAATCGGTAAAAGTTTATCCAAAGCCTCTTTTTTTCCGCTCTGCCAATCCTGCAAAAGCGTTGTAACTTCTTGGGACATATTATTTTTTGGGATGCTGAAAAATTTTAGCAGAACTTTCCCGTTTATTAACAGAAAAAAATCTTTGAAGAATCCCAGTGTAAAATTCCCAATAGCCTGAATTGATACCAAATTTATCCTTATCACAAATATTGTAGATTTTTTTTGAAATATTTTTAAAAAACTTCCGCGTTTACTGACAGAAGGGAGATTGCGGTTATTAAATCATCCTTCTAAATCAGTTAAATCTAAAGGAGTTAGGTCAATGAAACCATTCAGTCAATACGCTATAGAAATCGAAGGCGATAACACTTATTGCGGAAGCGTTGATGTCGTTCTAAAAACGATGTTCAAATATAGTTTCTGCAAAATTCTTTTTAATTCTTTGCCGGCAGATAAAACGATTGTTATCAGCCCATATATTCCTACTCCGAAAGATCTGTGCAATGCCTATAGCGCAGCACCAATAGAAGGTTGGTTTTCTACCACGCTTCCCATCAAATTTACTCCGGGTATGTGGGACGTAGGAAGTTCCTGTTACAGATCGGGTCCGGGCGGAATGCCTGACGAAATACTGATGCACGAAATTCTGCACGCTTATAGAAAAGCCAAAGGCTCTTACCTGAGCAAAGATTTTTCCAAAAAAGATAAAGATTTTGACACTGTAGAGGAAATATTCGCCATTGTGCTGACGAATATTTATCTTTCCGAAAAAGGAAAGTCGCTTCTGCGAAAAGATCACGCCGGATTTGATGTTTTACCGAAATCCTGGACTACTTCGGACGGAATTATGAGGGATCACGACTACAACGAGTGGATCAGCAAATTCTGGAATACGGATTTTGCTCTGGCATCGCAGATTTCCCATTCAACGGCTCCGTTTAACCCTTTTAGGAACTATCGTCAAGTAACATTCGGACGATGATCGAATTTACCGCAACTAACTATTTTAAGAGGTAATTATGAAAAATATTTTAATTTTATTGGTCTTAATTTTAACCTTGAGCCAATTCGGACAGGCTCAAAACAAAGGATTACTGCAATCGGCAATGAATACGCAGTCAAATACTGCCGAAAGAGTTAAACAACTTTTGATGCAGAGCGATTCAGAACGGAATTCGGGAGTGAAAACCGCATCAAAAAATTATGCCGTTTTCAGACCGTCACCATCCGAAAATCTCAAAAATATTGCTAACGAAATGGGTAAAACCGCCGAAGAAAAGGCAATGTTTCTACAGGTTTTTACCGAAACTAAAAAAGGTTTTGAATCTCAAGCCGCCAATGGAATGAAAAACAATATTGCCGCTGCGATGACTTTTTTAATGTCTGCGGCGGTCACGGTTTATCAACAATCGCCCGAACCATCCGATGCCGCAACGAATAAAATTTTTCGCGGATTCAATACGATGTTTGACGAAATGCCCGAAATGGCAAACATTTCCGATAAAGATAAGCAGTTTTTATATGATCTTTACATCAGTTACGGCGGATTGATCTTGGCTGCCAATCTGGAAGCCCAGGAATCGAAAAACAAAAATTCGATAGATACGGCTCGCGTGATCGCTGGTTCCGTGTTGCTTGATCTATTAAAAATCAATCCGACCACGATTTATTTTGAGGGCGACGGTTTGCGGATGAAAGCGGAATCGGGAAAAAACGAAACACGCCAAACTCAACCTGTTCAGCCAACTTCCCGGACTCACACTTTTGCCAAACAAACGACAACTTTTTCAGATGGATGGACGGCAAATGTAACGGATGATTTTGTCAGACTGACGCGAAACGATTCGGAGATCCGGCTTTTTTATGTCAACAGCGATTGGGAAAAAGGTTACTCAAATATGGTTCAGCAAAACGATTATTATTGGCAAAAAGCCGTTGCACCTTATTTTAATGTCAGTAATGTTCAAACGTGGTCAGGTGTAGAATATCCGATAATTTACTTTCGCCAAGCTGATGCGGTTGATAAACAAACGGGAAAGCGTTGTTTTATTTCGATGAAAATTGTCTTTCAGGGCGGAGCAAATGTGATCGTCGCAGTTTATCCGAATCGCGCCGCATACGAGAAAGAATTTAAGCATCCCAATAATCTTGACCCGATGCTCAATGCTAACCGTTTTGCGGTCACTGCCAAAGATTTGGTCGGCACTTGGGCATCAGGAACAGGCGGCGCAGGTTGGGATTATTACAATATGTCAGGCAGTTGGGTTGGAATGATGGCACTTTCGGACGACGATGAGTTCGTTTTTAACTCAAGCGGCAATTATCAACACACTTACAAAAGTGCGAATGTAAGTTCCGGCGGCAGTAGATTTGCCCGAATTGATTATAAAGGAAAGTTCTCCGTTGGTGATTGGGAACTAACGGCAACCAATCATTATCAGGGAACTACCGCTAAATTTTCGGCTCAGATCGTTGCCGTGCGGGGCGGTTATTTGCTGGTCTTAACCAATCAAAGGAATAATATCACATACAGACTTTTTCAAAAGCGATAGCATTTTTCTATTATGAATTTAATTATGAAACAACTGTTATTTATTATTTTTCTTATCACTGTTTCCAATCTTTCCGCCCAAACACCTTGCGGAAATTTAGCTTCGCAAAGCGGAAAGTGGATGCAAACTCCGGCAAATGGGAAAGATCCGCAAGCCGTTAAAAACATCAATACGGCAATGTCTCTTTTTCAAAAATCCGTAACAGGATTTACCGGCGGACAAGCCAAAACTTATCTTTTTACCGCAGGTTATATTGATATTCCGGTAAAGAAAATTCAAGGCGCAACCGTTGCCTTGCTTTTTCTTCAATATGAATGTATTAACGGCGTAATCAAACCCGAAACTGCCACCGATACCTGGTTTTACATCGGCTTTAACGAATTTCCGTTTTTCCGAAGCAATAATATAATTGGAACTTTGCAAAATTGCGCTGAGGGATTTTATTGTCTCCCTAACGGACAACAAATGTATTTAAGCAATTACCTTTTGAAAGACACATTCAAAGGTCATCCCAAATTAACACCGCTCCACGATCCTGTGGCAGAAGCCGTTTTTCTTTCAAAATCAGGGCGATTGCCGTTGCGTCCGGTTTCCGAAGCAGAATTTTTAGTCGAATATAAGAAAAGTATCAATCAGAAAAAAGGCGAATATATTAAAAACCTGGAAAATCATCTTGCCAAAGAGCCTGCCGACCTTGCCCGAATGGACGCAGATAAACAAATGGCTGGACGAGAGGAAAGCAAAAAGGCTTTGATTGCGGCAAACAATCAAACCCGGGCAACTGTCGCCAAATTAAAGAATGAACTTAAAGCCTGCAATGCAAGAATTGACTCATATATCACAACTCCATTGGCGAAAAAACCTGCCTTAATTGATGTGGTTGATGAATATTGCGTTCCTGAAGAATTATTCAAACCTAAAAGCAAATCAAGAACGGTTGTCGTTTTTGACGAAAATTATTTCGACAAAAATTTACCTGCTGCTTCCCCGCAATTCATTGTTGTTTATTGGCGCAAAGGCGATGCCGCAAGATTTCCGGTAAAGCGTGAATTTATCCGCAAATTTGAAGAAAATTTTGATTTTGAAGCGTTAAATAAAATGATTGGAAAATAATTGAATTAAAAAGCCTCACTACTTTCAATCCTTCCCCCAAAATAAAAATCACTGTCTCAATAAAAAAAATTTGAAACCGATGATAGTTTTTTAGAAAAACCTTCGCATTCTGTATTGAAGCGAAAAAAGTCGCGGAGGAAAATATATGATCGGATTCAAATTGGAAGCATATGGAACAGGCGGTTTTGCATATAATCAATCACGTTGGACAGAAGGCGATTTGTGGTTGGCTAAAGCGGCTCTGAAAGCCAGCAAAAACAAAGTAGCAAACATTGGAGCAAACAAAGCCCTGATTGACGCAATCGAAGGTAACTTTACCACAATAAAAAATCTGAAATTTGATGCAGCTGTCACCGACACACCTACATTTACTTTGCACGTTTACAAAGACTTTAATTTTACCTACAAATTTGAGCCGGGAATAAAAACACCGGAACTGATGCGTTATGAATTGGCACAAAAAATTGCCAATTGCTATAACGATATGGGCGATCAGGTGGCATTGGCTTTATTTGAGTCAATTGAATGTTTTAAGGTTCACTACCTTCAAAAACAATCGTGGTTTACAGGTTATGACATTCACCTCAAAGTTTGGATTTACTTATAATTATGCAGATTTGTTGACAGTGACTGAAATCCATTCGCCATCCACTTTGACCTCACCGTTTTCAATTCCGAGTTTTTTCAATTCACCTAAAACCCAATCCTGCTGTTCCTGTAAGATTCCCGATAAAACGAGCAGTTTATTAAATTTAGCTGTCAATAAAGGCAACAGCGGAACAATCACGTCAGCCGTTAAATTGGCAAAAACAACATCAAAATTCGGCGTATCTTCTGCAATCGAACCGACATAAAATTCGATTTCGGGCGTTCCATTAACTTCGGCATTTTCCTTGGCAATGACAATCGAATCCTCATCCACATCACAACCAACGACTTGAGACTTGAGACCTGAGACCTGAGACTTGAGAGCGGCAATGGCTAAAATTCCCGTTCCTGTCCCAACATCCAAAACACTTTCGCCATTGTAAAATTCTTCGATCGCCCGCAAACAAAGGCGCGTGGTTTCGTGCGTGCCTGTCCCGAAAGCCATTGACGGTTCAATCCGAATGACAATTTTATCTGTGTTTTCAATGGTTTCCCACATCGGCGCAATGATAAATTTATCGGTCACAGTCGGTTTCCAGGTCTTTTTCCATTCCGCCAGCCAATCCTGATTTTCGACCTCGCGCCACGCCAGATTTTTGATTGCCGAATCGTCAAATCCGTAAATTTGCAGAGCATCGGACAACTGATTTTGCAAAAAATTTTCGTCCGGCTTTTCATTAAAATAGCCCGTAACGGTTAAAGTTTCAGTCGGAAGTTTGCCGAGATTGTTAATTTCCGTGCCTAACGCATCGAGTTCATTTAGAGCAAATTCAACGGCTTCGGAAGCGTTTGAATCAATTAAAATATCCAGTGCGAACCAATTTTTATCTGTTTTAGAGTTCATTGCATTTTCTGACAAAATCTTTTACATCGTCCGAAAATTGATTTAATTCTTCGGATTTGATTAAGCCTAAATTGTAAATTTGTAAAATTTGGAGTTTGGCAATCGAACGGCGAATTCCATCAAAACAATCGCGCAAAATTTTATCTCTTTCCTTAATATACTGACAGATTTGGAGATACTTTTCGTGCTTCGATTCGACTTCTTTGGAACTCATTATTTGATGGATGTTTGCCAAAGTCTCTTTGGAAAAACGATTGATTGCCAATTCGTGCAGTTTTCTGAAATGTTTCCAATCTTTCTCAGTAATATCACGCACAATTTTCGACATTATTCGGTAATTCCAATTTCGTTGAGTTTTTGTTCACGGTTACGCCAATCTTCGACAACTTTGACAAATAGCTGCAAATAAACGCGATTACCGAGCAGTTTTTGAATTTCAGCCCGCGCCGCTGTGCCAATCTGTTGGAGCTTTGCGCCTTGTTTCCCGATGATAATTCCCTTTTGCGAAGATCTTTCGACATAAATCGCGCAATAGATTTTGGTCGTATTCGGGTCAGATTCATCATATTTTTCCGTCACAACTGCGGTTACATACGGAATTTCTTCGCCCGTCGTCTGCAAAATTTTCTCGCGCACCATTTCCGCTACGATAACACGCATCGGCTGATCGGTCAGCTCGTCTTCTGCAAAGATCGGTTCGCCTGCGGGAAGATGTTTGGTGATTTGAGTTAAAAGGTTGTCAATCGCATCGCCTTTCAAAGCAGAAACAGGAACAATTTCGGCAAATTCGTATTCTTTGGAATAATATTCGATCAATGGCAATAAGTTACTCTTGTCTTTAACTTTATCAATTTTGTTAAGAACTAAAACGGCAGGTTTTTCGGATTGTTTGACTAATTCCAAAACAAATTTATCGCCGTTTCCGGTTGAGACCGAAGCATCCCGCATTAAAACAACGACATCCACCGACATAATTGCATCATGAACCGCTGACATCATTCGGCGATTCAAAAGATAACCGGGTTTGTGAACTCCGGGTGTGTCCACAAAAACAATTTGACCGTTTTCAGAGGTCACAATTCCCTGAATTTTATGGCGGGTGGTTTGCGGTTTATTGGAAACTGCGGCAATTTTTTCACCGACTAAATGATTTAATAATGTTGATTTTCCGGCGTTTGGGCGACCGATAAGCGCAACATAGCCACTATGAAAGTTTGGAGAATTTTGTAAGTTTGGAATGTTGGCAGATTCTTCTAATTTATTTTGTTTTTTTGAATTCATAAAGTTCTGAATAGAGTTTATACCGTATTCAGTTGCTTCACAACTTCCTCAACTTTCCAAACTTCATTAACTTATCTGACCCTAACCTGCACTTCTTTCTTTCCACACGGAGAAGTAAATGTAACAGAAAACGTTCCTTTTTTATCGCTGATAGATTTGATTACGAAAAAGGCGCGGTTTGACTGTTTCCCAATTCCCGGCTCAAAATTCACAACTATATCGTTTGGATTGTTCGACTCGGCTTTAATTTTGCTGATCTCGCCTTCTCCGACATATCCCACTAAAAGCCCCAGATTTCCGCCATTACTCAGAATCGAAAGACTTTCCTGACTGGCAACCAAACACGACGGAATTGGTTCAGTCTTTTCAGTTTCAGCCGGCTTATCTGTCACAACCCGCGGACGAGAGACCGAATCGGCAGATTTGTTGGTGTTCTCTGCAACTTGTTCATTCTCTTTTGGTTTTTCCGTTTCTTTTTTCTCAGTTTCTATGTTGTCTTTCTTTTCAGTTTCTTTATTTTCCGTAGTTTTTTCACTTCCTTTCGTCGGATTAGAAGTATCCGGTTTAGGAACATTTATTACAATCGGATCAAAAAGAGGTTTTTGACTCGGAGATTTGGTTGGTTCGGTCTTATTTTCAGAAGGTAAAGATGAAGTAATTTCAACCTTATTCTCCACGGTTGGCGAAATTTGCGGAGTCGGCGAAGTTTCAGCTTTTGCTTCCGGCGTTGGAGTTGGAGTTGGAACACTTTCGGTTTTTATCTCAGGGGTCGGAGTTGGAATAGTTTCAGTTTTAACTTCGGAAGTCGGTGTTGGCTTGGTTTCGCTTTTCGGGCTCGATGTAGGTTTTACTTCAACTGTTGGCTCTGCGGTTGGAGTAGTTTCAACTTTTGGAGATTCCTGCGGAGTCGGCGAAACTGTAACCTTTGTTTCCGGGGTTGGTTCAGCAGTGGGCTGAACTGTTGGAGAAACTTCAACTTTTGGCGATGATTCAGGCGTTGGCGAAACGTCAGTCTTGGTTTCGGGTGAACTTTCCGCTGTTGGAGACGGGCTTGGTGTCTCTGTAACTAACGGTGTTGGAGAAACTTCTGCCGTAGGACTTGGCGAAGGAGTTTCCGTGGCTTGTGCAATTTCTTCAAACGGATTTGGTCCGATCAATTTATCTAAACCGTCCGCATTTCCATTGATTCTACGATAAACAACTTCAATCGTTGAGCGTCGAAATCTATCCGGCGGACCGTCAACATAACTCTTAACATACGAATCAAGTGCTTCCTTAAAATTACCGAGCGCAAACTGTGCCTTGCCTAAACGCCACAAACACGAACGCCAGAAAGAACTTTTTTCCGGCAAAATACTGAGCGCACGCTTGAAGCGAACAATCGCTTCTTGTGATTTGTCTTGCTCATAAAGAGTCCAGCCGGCGAGTTCCTCAATTCTGCCGCGCACGATGCGGGAAAGAGTTTGACGCGGAACATCAGGCGGATTAATGACTTCACCTCTTGAAATAGCAATGGTGCGGCTTTCCAATAATTCATCTGCTAAGACAGCAACCGACGGATTGTTTACCTCTAAAGAAGCATCAACTCCTTTGGTGGCATTTTGCGTCAATTCCAAGGCTTTCGGAAGGTCTTTTTTAGCTTCGACCAAACGGTTGGCGGCATAGAGTTGACGGTGCATTTTCATTTTGTCGTCGCCTTTGGTAAATTCGTCAACTGCTTTGGTTAAATCTTCTTCGGTCGTTTCTTTATTTTCAATTTTGAGGCTTAGATCCAAAAGTCTTTTGACCTTTTCCGAAGTTTCGGCATCATCTGCAGCTTTTGGCGTAAAAATAGTCGCCTGACGTTCTAATCCGAGTAATTCGGTAAAACTCTCAGCTTCTTTGGCGATGCGTCCCGCAACGTAGGTCTGAACGTAATTGTCTTTGACATAAAAACGGCGTTTTAAATCTTTGGCGGCTTCTTCAAATAATCCGGCTTGAAAACGGGTAGTTGCCAATTCGTAATCAAGCGTTGGGAAATCACCGTATTGTCGGGCAACTAAAAGAACTTTTTCTGCTTGGAGCGGTTGGTTCCTCAGCATTAAACCCCGCGCCTGTGCAATTCTTGACCAAACATAACGCGGTTCAATGTCAATAGCTTTTTGCGATAGTTCGATGGCTTTATCAGCATTATTGTGAGCCGCATACCAATATGCCGCGCCTGTCAGCAAAACCACATTATTTGGCGTAGCTTCTAAGTATTTGTTAAGGGCGGCTTCAGCTTCTTCGCGCTTGTCTGCATCAAAAAGTGAAAGAATTAAACCGTTATTTGCCTGAATATCGGCAGTATCTTTTTCGACTAATTCCTGATAAAGCGTCACGGCTTCGTCCGCTTTGCCAATGGCACGCTTCATTTCCGCTAAATTTCTTTTGGAAACTACTGAATTCGGATCAAGTTCAAGTGCTTTGGCATAAGCGTTGGCAGAGTCTTCAAAATCAAAATTAAGACGGCTGGCAATTCCCAAAGTTTGATAAGCAACCGGCAAAGTCGGGTCAAGATCAATGGCTTTTTGAGCAATGCGTTTGGCTTCGGCAGATTTTTCGATAGCGGCAAAGAAAGCAGCAATCGCAGTTAGTTGTTTGGCATTATCGCTCACTTTTTCTTCAATCATTTTGGCTACTTCAACCGCCGCTGCGGGTTGATTTAAAGCCAAAAGATTGGTTGGAAATTGCAAAATAACATCGGCAAAAAGTTTTTCCGACATTGGAACCGGCGCATCCGTCACAGCATCTTTGAAGAATTTCAGACCGGATTCATTTTCTCCGGCACGAAGTTTTTCGTCTCCCAATTGCGCGCGGGTGCTGACCACGATTTCCAAAGCCGTAACTCTGTCATTTGATTTTGGATAATCCTCGGCAAATTTTTGCAAGGCAGTGATTTTTTCATCCAGATTTGCCAATGCTCTGGCTTTTTCAAAATCATCTTTTTCTTTGAGGGCAAGTTTATTATTTTTGGCTAAATTGGCTTTTGTCCCTTTGGGAGTGGGTTTTGGATTTTGGGCAAAGATTGAAAATGCCAAAATAATTAAAATTGAGAAAGTAAAAAATAATCTCTTCATCATAAAACTCAAGATATATCAGGAAAATTTCAAATTTTGGTCTTTGATCAACTTTAGACTTAGCTACAAAGTATTAAAAAAAGTCCAAAACAATTAAAAATCAAAGGTCGAAAACCCAAAAGTTACTCTATTTTTTTACAAATAATAGCACAAAATTATTCTTTTGAGCATTGGTTATGGTTCTAAGTTACAAATCTAAGAAGCATTTAACTGCAAATTAGATGTATAAAAAGTAAAAGTATAAAACCAAAAAGCCAAATTTTATGTTCAGTATTATAAGTAGTCCTGCGAATTTATTACAATAATTTGCTCCGGTTCGCTCAAATGCGACTTTTTATAATTCAACTCAATTTCCTTTTTTTTGAAAATACTTATCTTCATAAAAAAACTTCAAACTAACTCTCAAAAAACTGAGCCTTTTTTTCAACATTTATCGCATATCAGAGTGAAAGAAAATCGAAAAAAATAATAGTGAGTTTTCGGAGGAGTATGTGATGAAAAAAATTATTACTGTGCTTGGAGCATTAATTGCGCTGGTTTTTATGTTTTCGACCTGGGTTCATCTGAATCCCAAGTTTCCTCTTGGTCTTTATTCTATCGCCAAGGTTATGCCGTCACTTGGTTTTATTGTGCTGGGTCTGGCTTTGATTGCCTTAATTCTACTGATTGCACCGATTTTTCTGAGAAATCCGTTCAGACGAGTGCTGATTGTTAGTTTTACCGTCATTTCGCTTATTTTATTGCTGGCTTTCGCCACATTTAAGGAAGATTTAAATCGGGGCAATGAAATTCCAACCTTGGGAATGGCTTGGTTCGGCTCACTTTTCGGCTTTTTCATCGCCTTTCTGGGCGCATTTGTTAAAACTAAACCACGCCTTAGTGCCGATGGAACAGAATTGCCGGTCAAGAGTTCATTACCGATTCTGGCAGCAGCTATTCCGCTGATTTGTTTGTCGGTCAGTCTTTCAGCTTATTTGTTTTTAATGCCGCCTTTCGGCTCATTTCCAATGAATGTTGACGGGGTGCCGCGTAGCTCAAAGGTGCAATACCGCAAGGATGAAACTTTTCCGGGCGTTTATGCCGCAATTTACGGAACGTATCTAATCCACACGGTTGAAAAGAAAAGTTCGGCAGACGAAGCTAAAGAACAAATCAAAAAAATCCGCGAATCAATCAAAAAGGATGCTGAACAGGGTTTTAACCGTTGGAAAAACACAGGCGAAAATAAGTTTTATGCCGATGACGCGGAAGCCCAAAGATATTATCGAAAAGATTCGTATTCCGTTTTTTTAGCGGACGAAGACAAACCGGAAAATGATTACGTCGTGTATGTGAGCGGCGGACGCGCCAATGTTGCATGGGCAAGCGGAAAGTGGCTTTGCACAGTTATGACTCCAAAGGCATCATATCCAGATTCTGATTCGGGACTTTCTCCTGCCAAAGAAGCTTTCGGATTTGCCGCCAATTTACCTTATCCGCCAAACAATACAACTCCGCCCATAAACAAATACGGGTCAACACTCACGCTTTATTCATTTGTCAGAGAATATTTGCCGCTCTGGTTCAGCGAATGGGGTTTAGTTATCATTCCGCTCATTATTACCGTTCCATTTCTGTTAATGATTCCTTTTCTATTATTCAGACGAAAAACAGCTTAATCAATTTTCACAAGGAGAAAAACAAATGAAAAACCTGGATAGACTTTTTATCATTCTTGCAATTTTTATCGTGTTGGCTTGCCGCTGCAACTCGGATTTATTTGGTTCAAGGCGCACCCGCACTTTTACAAACACAACGCCTTACAGCACACCAAAACCAATCAGTAATTCTTCCACCCCAACTGCTGGTGATTTTGGTGAATACCGTCAGTGTTCGGAAAGGCAAAATTTGAATCACAACAATACAGGCAGTTCTGCTCCGCTGACCATCAATAACGGAAGTCAATTAACCCTCAATGTTTATCGTCTGGGGGCGAACAATTATCAGAGTAAATATGAAACAGTGTCACCGGGTAAAAGTGTCACGCTTCGCTCATCTCTGCGTGGAGAGTGGTGGATGATTACCGATGTCAGCGGTAATTGTCAGATGATCGTCGCTCCGCCAAATGTAGTCAATATTAAATAAAAATTTTTTTTGAGCCTCTTTTTTCATTTCTGTCGCATTTGTTGAGTGAAGGGCAAAAGTTAAAGCTAATTTAATTTCAAAAAGAGGAGAAAAATATGAAAAAAATCAATTTAATGACAATTCTTTTAATTTTAGGTTTTATCGGAATCAATGTTCAATCCGGTTTGGCACAGTTTTTTCCAAATCCGACCCAGCAACAAGTAAATGACTGGCGGAAAATAGGACCTTGCAATGACCCGTGGGTAAGTATGGCAGTATCAGACAGCAGTTCTAATTCCAAGGTGCACACTACCAACGGTGCGGATGCGGAGTGCGATATTTCTCAATACAACAACGGACAGTGGAACAGTTACGACCAGCTTCGCAAAGCGGTTAATAAACGCCGTGAAGATATGAAATCAGTAAACCTTCGCTTTGATTCTATTTTATACGGCTCTACCAAACTGGTAGTTCTACTGGACAAAGACAATAAAATACTGGCAGCAGGAAGTATTCTCAGTCACAATGGCGGCACTTTAGTCGGCAACGACGGCGCATCTATGAAGGATATTATAAGCAAAGCGCTCGCTAATTTGGTCGCTGCCGGGGGCGGAAATCTGGTCGCCGCCGGAGGTGGAAATCTGGTCGCTGCCGGAGGCGGAAATTTTGCAGACATTATAAAAGCCGCTAAAGTTGTCCCGACCGGCGGCGGAAGTGTCACCGCCGCTCAAATAAAAGCCAAACTCGACACTGCAAACCTGATCAGTAATGCACCCGCCGCGAACTTCACGCCCGGTTCCCGTCAGCTTTTCGGTGTAGAAGCTAAAAAAATCATCAAACTTGGTTCAAATTTTTATCTGATCAGATAGATTATGCGGATTCTAACAGGCAAAGCGTTAATTCCAATATTACGCTTTGCCTAAAACTGTAAGCTGAAATAAAAATTTTGAGCCTTTTTTCCGGCAGATCCGGCGTAGCTTAGCAGAATCTTTTTCCGAATCTAAATGAAAAGCAAAAGATACATTCTAATATTTCTATTTCTCATCGTTTTTGCGGTCAGCGAAAGTTTTGTTTTTTCCCAGGAACCTACTGACATCAGCAAACTAGAAAACGAGATTTCTTTGCTCAATAAGAAACTTAATGAAACGGCTAAAGCCGATGACCGGGAAAAAATCTTTCGACAAATAGCCTCCCTACTCAATCAAATCAGTGAAATTCATTTTGCCAAAGGTGAATATGAATCCTCGACCAAAACTTCGCTTGAAGCCGACTCAATTCTCAAAAAATATCATCAAAGCTATTATGAACGGATCAAAATCGAACTCGGTGAAGCTGAAAATAAATTAAAGGATGCCGAAAAAGAAGCCGATGAGGAAAAGCGGGAGTTATTATTAAAAGTCCAGCGAATTTTGGTGATTGCCTACCTCAAAACCTTATTTGAAGAAGCCGAATATTTTCGCGATGAAACAGCGCAAAAAACATATTTGGAACGGCTCGGACAAATTTCGCGCGAGGCAAACGATTTAAGCGGTGAGGCAGAATCGTTGGAAAAACTCGGGCAATTACTGCTCAATGTCGAAAATCCGCAGGAATCCTTTGCCTTGTTTGAAAAAGCTCTGGCACTGCGTCAAAAAGACGGAAGAAAGGAATTTTTAACCGTTGATTACATCGCCAATGCCCATTATTATTTGGGAAATTACGATCAAGCCCTCGAATATTTTCAAAAAAAAGGGGAAATCACGCAGGAAATTTTAGCCAAAACTCCGGCGATCAAACCGGAAATGACTCCGACCCAAAAACAAATCATTGAGTTGGAAAAAGCAAATGTGCGGACTCATTTGGCAATGTCAATTATTTCGATCGCCCAAATCAAAGCCCTGCAAGGAAAATATGGCGCAACGGAAAAAGATATTGCCGAATTGCAAAATATCATCGAACAAATCAAAAGCGACGAAAAAAATTCCGATGAACTAACTGCAGCAGTGGCGGTCCTGACCCGCACCTCGATCGAAGGGTCAACCGCCCGTTTACGCGGGCACCTTCTCGAATCACAAGGCGAGCAAATAAAAGCAGCTCAACAATTTGAAACGGCGGTAAATCTTTTCAGCCAGCTTTCAAACGGTGAACCTTCGGGAATGCTGGCAGCACTGCGGGCGCGGCTGGCTCTGATTTACAGCAGCCAAAACGAGGTTGAAAAAGCCCGTGCCAATATCCGGGAAGCAATGCGGATTCGTTCCCGGCTGCAGCAGGAAAACGGCTTAGCTTTTGCCCTGATGCAAGCCAGCCGCATCGAGCTCGCGGCTAAACAACCAGATACAGCTTTAAAATTTGCCCGCCAGGCAAAAGCAGCGGCATTACAATTGGCAATCGAAGATATTTCCGCCGAAGCCAACGAAGTAGAAGCAGACGCACTTTTGGTCAAAAATTCGGACAACAATTCGCTGAAACTTGAGCAAATTATCGTCGGTTATAAATCAGCGATCGAAGTTTATCGAAAATTAGAATTGCGCCCGTTTTTAGCCAGAAGTTTGAACAGCTTGGGAATTGCTCTGAAACGTGCCGATCGTCTGAAAGAAGCCGAAGAGGCTTTCAAACAAGCCATTGAAGTTATTGAATCAATTCAATCCGGGTTTTCAAATTCGGAGGCTTCAGCTTCATTCTTAAATCGCCGGGATATTTCCATCGTTTATCAGCAAATGGTTGATTTGCTGATATCTCAAGGTCGTTCCGAAGCCGCCCTGCAATATGCAACCCGGGCGCAGCGGCGGGATCTGGTCGAGACACTTTCTATTTCTCAAGTCAAACTAACCGGAAAATCTGCCGACATTTTAAAGGAAGCCGCCGCCGCCGAACAGCGCGAGAAATCCGCCCGCAGTAATCTCGAAGATACGCTGGGAAAAGCTGATAACAAACAAAATTCCTATATTAATCAAATCGGTGCGGCACGACAGGATTACGCATTGGCGATCAAAAAACTCGAAATCGAACAACCGAATCTGCATTTTACGGTGCGACCGACCGATCTCTTAAAACTCCAAAATACTATTGCTCCCAATGAAGTCTTAATTTCCTATCTGGTAACTTCTGAAAAAATTTATATCTTTGTGGTCAAACGCGGAACGGTCGCTGTCCGTTCGGTCGAGATCAAACAACGTGATCTACTTTCGTTAGTTGCTCAGGTGCGCGACGGTTTGAAAAATTTTGCCGATGATTTTTATGCGATTTCCACTGATGCAGAGACCGGATTTACTACTGAAAAATCACGTCCGGATTTACGAAATGAGGATAAATCAGAGCATTACCGGCAATTTTTGTTGCCCTTAAAAACTTCGCTGACCAGGCTGAATTCAATATTGATTGCTCCGGTTGATGATTTACTGAAAGATACGGAAATCCTTAAAATAATTCCCAATTCCGAACTATTTTTATTGCCTTTTTCCGCTTTAATTTCGGCAGATAACAAATATCTGCTGGAAAAATATAATCTTGTTTTTTTAACTGCCGGAGATTTGATAAATGTTCCGGTAAAACCTTCAAACGGCGGATTAGTGGCATTCGGCAATCCGAGCGAAGCGGGTTTGGATGGAGCATTGGACGAGGTCAAAGCCATCAAAACGGTTTTTCCGAATTCCCGGCTTTTTATCGAAGATAAAGCCACCAAAGACCAGCTTTTTAAGGTGGCTTCAGCCAAGATTTTACATTTTGCGACGCACGGAAACATTCGCTCTCCGATTGAAAAGAGCAATATCCAATTAGCTCATTTGCCTGATTTAACCAATCCCGATCTAACCTACGGCGAAATTTATGCGCTTCCACTGGAATCAACCGAAATGGTTGTTTTATCGGCTTGCCAAACTGCTTTAGGAACAGTTTCGGGAACCGAGGTCGGAGTTTTTATCGAAGCCTTTCGCACTAAAACAAAATCGGTTGCCGCCAGTCTGTGGTCAGTAGATGATTTTGCAACGCGGGAATTGATGACCGAATTTTATCGAAATTTAGCCAAAGGCGAGAGCCGCGCAGCTGCCCTGCGAACAGCTCAATTAAAAATTTTGCGGGACGGACGAATGAAAAATCCTTTGTTCTGGGCAGCTTTTGTCATTTATGGAAACGGCGGAAAACTTTCCGGAAACCCCGTTCCAATAAAAAAATCAACAACTGGAAAAAAGTAATTGGAGATTTAGAAGATGAAGAACGAAAATGAAATAGTAACCAGTATTTGGGGAAAAATAACCCGTCGGGAAATGCTTAAGAATTTAGCTATCTCAGGTCTGACAATTGGACTGAGCGGAGGCAGTCTTAATCAGGTTTTCGCTGCCGATGATGTTCAGTCCCCGCCCAAAGAATTAAACGGAACTCCTTTCCGCGAAATTAAAAGATTTCAGTCAGTTGAAGATGAACTGCTTGATCTGAAAAAGCTGCAAAAATATGGAACCCCGAAACCACGCACCCGTGATACATCCTGGTTTGATAAACCGAGCAATGCCGTCGGAGTCAGCCTCTTACAATTTACCAATACTCCGATTTCCCCTCTCAATACCTGCGCCCAAGCTGCCTGTGCGACAATGCTCAATTATCATAAAAAAGCCCCGAAAGGCTTCACCGGCGATGGAATCACAAACGAAATTTACCGCACGCATCCGCCCAATTACGGTGACCGGGGAACTTCCTTTTATTTTACCGAACAGATTCTGGTTGATTATGGGTTAAAGACCTGGACCGGCAGAAGTAATGAGCTGACCGAAAAGGTAATTACCGAAAAGTTGAAAACGTGGGTTTCGCAAGGATTTCCATGTATTGTTCTGGTGGACATAAAAATTCCGCTTAAACAAACGTTTGGACCTACTCAAGGTCATTTTGTAACGGTTTTCGCTTATACCGATACTCACGTTTTTATGACCAACTGGCACTATAAAAAAGTAGGTGGTTGGGCAAATGATTGGGAAACCTTTATGAAAGCGTGGAGTTTGCCTGACAGTCAAAATCATCACCTTTTATTAGCCGGTTGGGCTTAGAGTTAAACCCGGACAAAATCAAGGGTTATTTAATTTAGCTGAAAGAGTTATTTATTCGTCGCCTCGAATTGTGAAAGATTTTGGGCGGCGATTTCCGGCTGTTCTTTGTCGGCAAAGCTTAATATTCCTTTGGCTTGCAGATCCTGCCAAATTTGTGAGCTTTGCGCCAAAACTTCCCCAGCTTCGCGTCGCTCATATGAATTTGGACTTTTTTGCAGAACGATTCCGGTTTGTTCAAGTGTTTCGGCAAAGTCGCGGCGAAATATGGCGTTTTCGGGGTCTTTCTGCAAGGCTTTTTGGTAGAAAACTATTGATCGGCGCAAATCTTTTAAGCCCTCTTCCGGTTGACCGACTTTAATCAATGCCTGCCCTAAATTTCCGTAAATTCGGGCTAAATCTTCGAGCGTTTCCCCTTTTTCCTCATCCTTGGCAAAAATCTTTTCGCTCATTTCAACTGCCTGACGCAAATGAGGCAAGGCTTTTTCACCCTGATTTTGATGGACAAAAAATTGCCCGATTGCTAAGTGAGTAAATGATGTGTTGCGTTGGTATCCTACATCGTCCGGACTTAGTTTTAGCAGGTTTTGCATTAATTCAAGCGAAGCCTGCAAATTTTCGAGAGCCGCTTGATAATCACCGTTTCGTTCCAGGGTTAAAGCCAACCCGCGATGATATGCCCATAATTCATAACGAAATCTGGTGTCATTCGGATGCGCCGCAGCCTTTTTGGAAACAAATTCTAAATCGGCTCGGAGCAATTCAAGGGAAGTTTTGTAATCACCCAGATAGGTTAAACTTTTGCATTCCTCAAAATGTAAACCAATCAGCATTTGCTCAAAATCATCATTTATTTTGCCGGCTTTAATTAACTCTTCGCCTAAAATTCTTGATTTGCGAATGATTTCCAGAGATTCTTGCCCCCTGCCCATCGTCAGCAGAATTGATGCCAGATCAAAATCTACGTCCCGAAGTTGGGCGCGCCCCTCAAAGTTTTCCGGTTCATCCGCCATAACCGATTCGAGAATGGCTGATGATTTTTCCAAAAACGATAATGCGCCGCTCGTATCACCACGCACTTTTTGTAGATTTGCCTGTAAAGTAAAACCTTTGGCTAATTGTTGACGATACTCAACATTTTTCGGTTCAGCAGAAAGCAGTTTTTGATAAATTGCCACGCCTTTATTCAAGTTTTGTTCAACATCGGCAAGATTGATATTCGGCAATTCGCTCAAATTATAATAGCCTTGCGCCAGTTCGTCCTGAAGCTGAGGATTTCCCTCTGATTCAGCCGCCAGAGTATCAAGCTGCTCCACGGCGCGGGTTAACAGAAGTTTCCTCGCAGCTAAACTGCCGGGCAGATTTAAGATTGCATCGTGTAATTCGATGGCAAAAGAACTCGAAAGTTTCCGCAAATTCTCAGCTCGCCGTTCCGCCCGCTCCCGTTCCTGCTCAGCAATTTTTCCTTGCCGCCAAACCAGTAAGATCCCGCCGATTAGCAAAAGAAAAATAATCGTCAAGGCTGATACAATCACTGCATTACGTTTCAAAAATTTGCCGGTGCGATAACCTAAAGAATCTTTTCGTGCCGAAATCGGTAAACCTTCCAGATAGCGTCGTAGATCTTCTGAAAAATTTTCGACCGAACCATATCGCCGCGTAATTTCCGGATGCAAAGCCGTTGTCAAAATCGCCTGTAAGTCACCCGATAACTTTCTTTCGCCGGTCATTCCGGTGTCCAAAACTTTCTGCAAATTCAAGCCTAAACTGTAAACATCCGTTGCCGTCGAAACAGTTTCGCCGCGTATTTGCTCGGGCGAGGCATACGCCGGAGTCAGAACACGCTGGTTGGTTTGCGTTTCATTGGCATCGGTTGAATTAAGCAGTTTCGCAATTCCGAAATCAAGCAGTTTTGGGGTTCCGTCAGGTGTAACAATTATGTTTGACGGTTTTAGATCACGATGCACAACCAGTTTTTGATGAGCAAATATTACGGCTACACAGATTTTGCGAAAAAGTTCGAGTTTTTCCTTTTCTCCTAAATCATTTTTTTGACAATATTCATCCAGCGAGATGCCTTCGACATATTCCATGACGAAAAAAGGTAATCCTTCACCAGTAGTTCCGCCGTCCAAAAGCCGTGCAATAAACGGATGATTGAGCGAAGCAAGAATTTGCCGTTCACGCGCAAAACGCTCGAGGATTGCGTCCGAATCCATTCCGCGCTTTATAACTTTGAGAGCTGTCTGTTGTTGGAAATCTTCTCTTTCAGCCAGATAAACCACGCCCATTCCGCCGCGCCCGATCTCTTTTTTAATAAGGTATTTATCAATTTTTTGACCGATGATTTTCTCGTTGTGATTGTAAGAATCGTGAATGAGCTGAACGGCAGAAACATTATTGAGAAAATCTTCGGCTTCGGAATTTGCTGCTAAAAGCGATTCAACTTCACGGCGGATAATCTCATCAGGACATTTTTTGTCCAAAAACGCCTGACGCTCGTCGGCAGGAAAATCCAAAGCAACAGAGAAAATTTCTTTAACTCTTTCGTAATCAGAGGAATTAATTCGTGAATTTATTTCATTTTCTGCCATTTTGAATTTTTTGTGCAGAGTAAGTATCTAAAAATAAAAATATAAATCAAGCAGAAATAATAAAAGGAACCCTATTTTTTTAACTCCCGATACAGCCAGCTTCGCGCCATTTCCCACTCGCGTTTAACGGTTGAGCGGGAGATTTTTAAAACTTCTGCCGTTTCTTCGTTGGTTAAGCCGCCGAAAAATTTCAGTTCAACGATCTCTGCCTGCTTTTCATCCATTTGGGCAAGTTTTTCTAATGCCTCGTGCAATTCAAGAATTTCGATATTTTGGGTATTAAAAAAGCTAACTACGTTATCTAAAGCTAAAATCGTTTGTCCTCCGCCGCGTTTTTCAGCTTTTCTTGCAACAGCATAATTAACCAAAATCTGACGCATTGAACGGGCGGCAATTCCAAAAAAATGAGCGCGATTTTGCCATGAGATTTTACCGGAGTCGCCAATTAGTTTCAGATATGCCTCATGAACCAGCGCAGTTGGCTGCAAAGTGTGATTGAAACGAAACTCACCACGAAAAAGTGCGCCGGCTAATTGTCGTAATTCGTTATAAACGATTGGTAAAAGTTTTTCAAAAGCCTTTGCATCGCCTTGTTGGAGCAGTTTCGTAATTTCACCCGAATTTGCCATTAGTTATTATATTTTACCTTAATTTCCTTTCTAAGATAAAAATTTTGAGCCTTTTTTCCCGCAAATTTTGTATGTAGATATAGGTCTATTCAAAAAACTGACTGCGTTACCATTTAGGATTTACAGTATCGCGGTGCATACCGTCGCATCAGCTGGCGAAAGTAGGTTTTACAAAAGAATTTAATGAAAAGGAAAGAAGTTGGCAGCCGCTTTTAACTTTTGCAATTAGAAACAGCGAGGTTTTTACAATGTCATTAAAATTAAACGATATAGAAATCAATTCAAACGCCCCTATCTCAACCGTTAATCCATTGGAAACACAGCAGAAAGCCAAACAAGTCAAAACAATGGGGATTATCGCCTTGGTTTTGTTGCTGACAGGATTTATCCCGATCTTAGGATTTTTCGGTTTGATTGCCTCTCTGCTTTTATCGAAAAGAGCCTTAAAGATGGGACGGGATTTTTGGGTTCCTGAACAATACGAGAAACCGGCTTATTGGGCTTGGGTAATCAGCAGCGTCTTTCTGATACTGAGCATCATCGGCTTGATTTTTATGATTTTATAACAATTAAAAATTTGGAGGAAATTATGGGAGATATAATTAGATTAATTGGATTTTTATTGATTTTGGTCGCCCCGTTTGTGGCAATTGTTTGGATTATCTATCGCCTGATCAAAGGAAACAGCGGTAACAATAATTCAATTACCGGCGATTGAAAAATTTAGCAATTCAGCCGAGTCGCTAAACGAAAGGCATAATTCACCCCCGTTAAATGCAATTGTGCCTTTTGTATTGACTTAGCTGACCGTTTAGCCTAGCATTGATATTTTTTATTATGAGTAAGAAATATCGCGTCGGAATTTTAGGTGCAACGGGAACAGTTGGACAAAGATTTTGTCAATTGTTGGAAAATCATCCGCAGTTTGAAATAACTGCTTTAGCGGCTTCTGACAGGTCAGTCGGTAAACCTTTTGTTGAAGCGTGTTCGTGGAAATTAGCCACGCCAATGCCGGAAAAGGTTAAAAATATTATAGTTACACCAATTGCGCCGCCTTTGGATTGCGATCTGGTTTTCTCCAGTCTGCCGTCAAATGTCGCCCGCGAAACCGAAGAGGCTTTTGCCCGCGCCGGTTATCCCGTCATCAGCAATTCATCATCGTTCCGAATGGACGAAGACGTTCCGCTTTTGATTCCCGAAATCAATCACGATCATCTTGATTTATTGGAAGTGCAAAAGAAAAAACGCGGATTTGACAAGGGTTTTATCGTTACCAATCCTAATTGTGCAATTATGAGCTTTGCGCCGCCGCTGGCAGCTTTGAACGATAAATTCGGGGTTGAAAGCGTTTTTGTCACTACCTTTCAGGCAGTTTCCGGTGCGGGTTATCCGGGCGTTCCGACTTTGGACATTATGGACAATGTTTTGCCGTATATCGCCGGAGAAGAGCCGAAAGTTGAAACCGAAGCGCAAAAGATTTTAGGCAAATTTAACGGTGAACAGATCGAAAAAGCTGACTTTTTGGTGAGCGCACAATGTTTTCGGGTTCCCGTTATTGATGGGCATACAGCTTCGGTCAGAGTTAAATTGAAAAACACTTCAACCCTCGAAGAAGTCCGTGAAGCAATTTCAAATTATCCAAATTTAAACTTGCTTTCTTCGCCAAGTCCGTTCATGGCTATCACCGATGAGCCTGACCGCCCGCAACCGCGTCTCGACCGTGATCGCGGCAAAGGAATGACCATCACCATCGGACGTTTATTCCCCGATAATATTTTCGATTATCGCTTTGTCGGACTTTCGCACAATACGGTTCGCGGAGCAGCGGGAGCAGCCGTTTTGAATGCGGAGTTGTTGATTGAAAAAGGATTGATTTAAAGATAGAAAAGTAGCAAAGTGAAAGAGTGAAAAGTCTTGTTGTAGTTCTTCAACTAACCTTTCCACTCTTTCACTTTTTCACCTTTTTACTTTGATTGCCAAACGTTATCTTTGGAATCTGTATCAGGAAATCTGCCAAACGGATCCAAAGTTATTTTTTTGATTTTTCGTTTTCCAAAATCAAGCGTGGCTTGAAAATCCCGGTCTCCGTTAAATTAGACTGACGTTTATGAACCGCAAAGCGATTTCCCCCCTAATTGGGATGAATAATTTTGATTTTATTCTCCAAGCTTTGCCAGCATTATACTTGCGCTGTTTTGATCAAATTGGGCAAATAGTATTTTTTTATCTGTTGGCGAAACCGAAAAGCCTGAGTAAACCCAAATCGGGATGCGGCTGGTTGAGGTTAAATCCTGCATTTGCAATGTTTTAAAGTCATAATACTTTACCTTGAATGGTGGGTTTGGGGTGCGCGAGACGTAATAGATTCCATCATTTGTAACCGACCAATAACGCCAGAATCCGGCATCTTCCAAGCCACTAACCTGGGTTTCATCTGCTCCGTCAATGCCTATCTTCCAAATTCCTGCTTCACCTCTTGCTTTGGTATGAAAAATCGTCTTGCCGTTGGGAGCTGCAAAAGATTCAAATGCCCCTTGTTTGGTAATTTGAGTTGCTTCTCCTCCATCTACCGAGATTTTCCAGAGTTGATAAGTGCCTGATTTATTTGAGGTAAAGTAGATCCCCCGTCCATCAGCACTCCACGTCGGTAACACAGCTCGAAAGTTGGGATCAGTAACAATTCTAGCTTGCCCGCCTTCTGTTGAAATGACAAAAACACTACTTTTTTGACCATCCTGAGCATCAAAAACCACAAATTTACCGTCGGGAGAAAAACGTGGAGAACCGGCGGATTTTGATAAGTTTGTTAATTGTCTTTGGTTCTTACCTTTTTCGTCGGCAATCCAAATCTCAAAATTTCCGGTGCGGTCACTAACAAAAACAATCTGCTTTCCATCAGGCGAAAAAGAAGGGCTGTGGTCTGCCCGAGATGATGTAATTAGTTTAGTTTCAGCGGTTTGATTCGAAGTTGGATTGATTAGCCAAATATTCGTATCACTTAATTCCTCAACAAAAGCGATTTGCTTTCCATCAGACGAAATGGTTGGGTTGGCAATATTTTTTCCGCCGGTTACTATCATTTCCGGTTCGCCGCCATCTGCTGAAACTTTCCATAGATTGGACTGAATTCCATTTCGTCTGGAGGCAAAAATAATATTATTGCCTTTTTCATCCCAGGTTAATCCCGAAACAGCCGTTTTATCATTTGTGATTTGTTTTGGCTCGCCTCCACCAACCGGAACTGTAAAAACCTCATAAATTTGATTGAAAACGCGAAGAAAGGCAATTTGTTTTCCGTCGGGTGAAAAATGCGGATTAATGTCGGAAACAAATTCGGGTGGTGAAGTCAACCTTTTTTTATTTCCATTTTCGAGGTTAACCCAAAAAATTCCCCATTGTTTATTAGTTGTGTCTGCATCAATAACCGCCAGAGTTTTGCCGTCCGGCGAAAAAGAAATACCTGACCAGATTGATTCGAGCGAGCAAATTTTGCGTTCTGCTCCGCCAAGCGCGGGAATCAAATAAACCTCACTTTTTGAAGGAGATGAGCGGACAAAAGCAATTGATTTTCCATCAGGTGAAAATGCCGGGAATAAATCGTTTGCCGGATCATTTGTCAGCCGTAGCGGTTCACCCGCACCAACCAACTTAATATAAATATCGTGGTTGTTGCCGTCACCGTCCCAGACAAAAGCAATTGATTTCCCATCAGGCGAAAAGGCGGGCATATTTTCGCGTCCGGCTAACCCTGAAAACGGCACAACACTTGTCAAAACAATAGGTTGCGGGGAGATTTTTCTTTGGAAAAGCCAGAAACCAAAAATGCTGATTGCCAACACACCAAACACAAGTGCGAGCCAAAATAAACTGGGTTTGGATTTGCCAGGAAGCTGCAGCGGAGGAGGCTCGCTGATGTCCAGGGTTTCTTCGATGGTGATTTTTTGAAAAGTGTTTTGCTCAAAAACAATCGTCTGACCATCTTGAATCAGTCTGACTTCGGGCAAAAAACGGTAACCGAATTTTGGAACGGTTTCTATAATTTTCTCGCCGTCTGATCCCAGTTTTTTTCTGAGCCACGAAATATTGCGGGTTAGTGTGCCTTCTTCAACAAAAGTGTCCGCCCAGACTTTATCAAGCAAATTGTCCTTCTCAACCGGTTTCCCGGCATTAATAACCAACATCAAAAGGACTTCAAATTCTTTGGGAGTAAGTGAAACTAACTCGCCATTTCTCATCAGGCGGCGTTTTTTTTCATCCAGTCGAAAATCGCCGAATTCGTAGAACTCTTTTGTTTCCTTACTTTTCACACTATCCGAAATTTTATCCGAACAATTTCCGCTAAATTATCAGGACTTTTTTTTTGTTGCGGGTTAATTTGCCAATGTAGTTTACCAAACTTCGCTTATTTATTGGAAGGTTGGGATTCGGAATAGACAAATTAACAGTTTGTATTTTGGTTGCGGCTAAATTGTGAAAATTACCCGAAAAACAGAAATCTCAATTCAACAAACCAAACGGCTTGTTTTTTCGATTCCGAAAACGGAAGCGGTTTTCAACTGCCCCCATTGTGAAAGTAAAGATGCAATGCTAATTGCCGAACAAGCCGCCTCCGTTTTCGGGTGCGCCCGTCGAGAAATTTATCGTCGGGTTGAGGCTGGACAGATACATTTTGTTGAAACAACAGAAGGGATTTTATATATCTGTCCGGCATCTTTTGAAATTAAAGAATAATAAAAGGAGTCAATAATGTTCCCCCAAGAAAAACCAATTGCCCGTGGCAAAAATATTGTAGTTCAGGAATTAGAAAACGAAACATTGATTTACGATTTGGAAATCAACAAGGTTTTCTGTTTAAACCAAACATCCGCTTTAGTTTGGCGAAGCTGCGACGGCAAAAACACGAAAATGGAAATCACTCGATTATTACAACAGAAGTTTAAGTCCGAGCTAAATGAAGATTTGGTTAATTTAGCTTTGAATGATTTAGGAAAAAATAATTTGTTGGAAAATCATGGTGATCAACTTTGGGGTGAGGTTAAAAGAAGGGAAGTTATTAAAAAAGTTGGTCTGACTACAATGTTGGCTTTGCCTTTGGTTTCAGGTTTGATTGCCCCATCAGCTGTTGAAGCACAATCGGGAAACATCTGTTCCTGCCCGACAAGCACCCCGAATAATTGCCTTCAAACAGGTAGTTTTTCTCTGGGGTGTTTTACCTTTAGTCAAGATTGTTTTCGGGAAGCCGACCTTTTGGGCGGCAATGTATGCTGCAACGGCATAGATGGAATTGCCTTTGACATAGCGACAGGATGCTGTCGGCTCGATTGTTTTTCGGGAATTGGTGGGAATTAGTAAGGTAATCAGATTCTGAAAGGAGCGATTATTTTTTTTGGTGACTTTTCTAAAACAAAGAATAACAATTTATGAAAAACTACCCCAAAAGCCGTCAATCCGATTTGGTCGTGCAGGATTATGGACGGGAAACTTTAATTTATGATTTGCTGATTGACAAAGTATTTTGCTTAAACGAAACGTCGGCAATGGTTTGGCTTAATTGTGACGGAAAAAAAACGGTCGAAGAAATTGCCAATTTGATGAGCGAAAAACTGAAGGCAAATGTTCCGGCTGAATTGGTTTGGCTGGCGTTGGATAGTCTGAAACGTGAGGGTCTGTTGGAAAACACCGAAACCTTTGAAAATATTTTTAACGGATTGAATCGTCGTCAGATTATTAAAAAAGTCGGACTTGCTTCAATGATTGTTTTGCCATTAATTTCATCGGTGATTGCCCCAAGCGCGTTGATGGCTCAATCGGGGGGATTTGCGCTGTTCGATCGGTGCTCATCTCCTTCACAATGTGCATCGAATAATTGTGTGGCTAGAGCGGTTGGTCCGATTTGCTGTGTTGCAGGAGCAACTCCCCCGGCAAATACAAGTGGAATCGCTACTGCCAGTTGTTTTGCCAGACAGGAGGATTGTGATGCAGTTGCTGCGCTTCGTTGTTGTAGTGGGAAGGGAATACTCGAGCCCGTCGGCACTAGTTTATGCCTATCGCCTCCTTTTAATTTTGCTTGTTTTTGTATTTCAGGTTAGTTGGAATAAAAAAGAGTGAAGTTTTTTATAAAGATTGGTGCAAAAGTAAATCCGAAAAGTCTTTTAGTTGAAATAAATTCAAAATAAGCCGCAAACTAAAGATTGGCGAAACATAAGCACCAAATTTAAATGGATGATTAATTTGGCATTTCTTAAAGATTGCGGCTCCTATCAACGGCTACCGATTTGTCCAAACATTATCTTTGTTATCCGTATCAGGAAATCTGCCAAACGGATCAAGAGTTATTTTATTGATCTTACGTTTTCCAAAATCAAGCGTGGCTTGAAAATCGCGGTCTCCGTTAAACCAAATATCCTCGTTCCATTTAACAATAGCCGTTTTATCATCCAGCATTTTTGCATTCGGCATTGCCTTAATTTTGTCGCTTCCGTCAGCAAATTCGACTTTCAAAACAACAGGTGAAGGCATTTCACCTGCCTGATGAACCGTTACTTTTGTCTTTTCACCTTGTGCAACAACGGACTTTATTGAACCGTTGACCGATTCGTTAGTAAAGAGCCAGTAATACCAGAACCAATTCAAATCACGCCCAAGTTCTTTGTTCATAAAAAACGTGAAATCCCAGGGTGACGGATGCTTAAATTTCCAGGTTTCCACATACTTTTTGATGGCGGCGTGCATCGCGTCATCGCCGACAATTCCGCCGAGCATCGAAAACATCATTCCTACTTTTTGGTAAGTTTGAAAACCGTAGAGATTTCCCGCCTGATTTGCATTCCACATCATTGTCGGTTCATCTTCATTGCCGTTAATTCTACCGTAGCTCTGCCCTATATTATCAATATTAAAAGGTTTACCGTTCGCATCAGCCCCCGAAAGAATATTTGAATAATTATTAAAGCCTTCGTCCATCCAACCATAGCGGGTTTCGTTGGTTCCAACCATCATCGGAATCCATTGATGGAATGTCTCGTGGTCGGCTGCGCCTTGATTTGAATTGATGACCATCGGATATTCCATACCGGCACTTGGTCCGTCTTGCAAAGTCAATTGCGGAAAAGCATATGGAATCAGATATTTAGAATAAAATTCAAGTGCGTGACGGGCATTTTTTCCGGCTTGGGCGAAAAGATTCGCTCTCTCCGGCAGATAAAACATATGAACCGGAACATAACCTTTGTTCGGGATATTTGCTCTGGTAGTTCGCCAAACAAATTGATTTGAACTCGCCCAAGCAAAATCATTGACTTCATCTGCTACGAAATGCCAAACATTTTTATCTCGCGGCAACAAGGCTTTGCCAACACCGCGTTCGTCTTCTTTGACGATCATTATCTCTTCGTCAGTTTTCAACGCCGACGCAAGCCGTTCACGAACAAAAGGCGCAAGGGCTTCATCGGCATTTTGCAAAACGCCAGTTCCGCTGACGATCCATCCCGCCGGAACTTCGATCCTGACATCAAATTTTCCGTAATTGTTATAAAATTCCGATGGACCGAGATAAACATTATTATCCCAACCGCGCAAATCATCGTATTTTGCCAGACGCGGATACCACTGAGTCGGTTGAAAAAGTTTGCTTTCCCAACGCTGCGTCATCCGATGTCCTTGTCCGGTATCGCCGCCCGGTAATTTGGTGTTCCAATCAATCTCGATCGTTGCAACACTTTTGGGTTCAATCGGATTTGCCAAAACTACGGTCGCAACGGTTTGGTCTAAACCCATTACGAATGCTTTTTCAATTTTTTGTGGTCCTTGCTGTCCCGGACGACCGCCTTGTCTCTGCGGACTAAATTTTAGATCAACTTCAGTTCCGTTTATTTTAATTCGGGTAACAACCATTCCGTCAGTAGTTTCGGCGGGAACGGAAAAACCGCGCGGCACACGGGGACGAAAAATATTGTGGTCGAGCCGTAAAACTATGCGGTCAAGTTTATCGGGACTATTGTTATAGAGTGTAATTGTCTCGCTTCCGGTAATGGTTTGGGTGTCAGGATTGAGATTGGCATTAATTGAAAAATCAGTTTTTAATTGCCAGTAATTCGCTCCCGGACGACCTGAAGTATCTCTGGTTCCGGCTCTGTAAGCCTTTAAAATTGAATTAGTAAGCGGAATATTCTTGCGAATCGCCCGTTTTTGTAATGCTCCCGAATCCTGAAAAATTGCAGGATTCAGAGTCGTTTCAGTTGTCTGCGTTTGTCCGAAAACAAAAGCGCAATTTAACAATAACAGCCCGATAAAGATTTTTATTTTCATTTGATACCTTCGACTAAAATTTGCAGAGTTTTCGGATATTATAAGGTTACTGCCTCTATTTTCCAATCAGTCGTTTCGCTTTAACAATTTCTTGTTCCAAGATTTTTTCGTCAGGCAAAATCATTTTGTATTCCGAGGCAAGAATTTTATTCGGCAGATTTTCGAGCGTGTAATGTGCGAGCGCATCGTTTTTTTGGTCACACAAAATTAAACCAATCGGCGGATTTTCGCCTTCTTCGCGCCAATGTTCGTTGGCATAATTGGTGTATAAAATCATTTGCCCAACGTCTGCGTGCGAAAATTTTCCAAGTTTCAAATCAATAATTACCAAACATCTCAAACGGCGATTGAACAGCACCAAGTCAATGCGAAACCATTCGTCACCGACACGCAGCCGCATTTGCCGTCCGACAAACGTAAAACCTGCTCCCATTTCGAGCAGAAAATTCTGTAGATGTTTGATAATTGCTTCTTCTAATTCGAGTTCGGAATATTCGTCTTTGAGGTTCAAAAATTCCAGCACAAACGGGTCTTTGATTTCTTCATCAGGCGAAACGTAATCTTCTGGTAAAGGTTTCTCGCCTTTTTTGAGCATTGCAGCCTTGTTTTTGGAAAGCAATGTTCGCTTGTAAAACTGCGAGTTTCTTTGGCGTTTCAGTTGCCGAACTGACCAACCGCCACGCAAACTTTCTTCTTCGTAAAACTTGCGTTCAGTTTCGTCACGACAAGACAAAAGTTCAACATAATGCGACCACGGAAGCGGGAAGTTTTTAGCAATTTCGGTAAGTGAAGATTGTGCAGACACTGTCTGCACAATGTCATCCCGTTGGGATAACATCAAAGGATAAAATAAATAGAAGGAACGCATTTGGAAAAGGTTACGTCTGCCAAAACCCCGCCCGAATTTGTCTGTTAAATCTTTAGCTAAACGATCAACTATCTCTTTGCCATAATATTCCGCACGTTGTTCGCCTTTTTGCTCGACTTCGACAATTTGCCGACCAATTTCCCAATAAGTTGCTGTCATTATTGCATTGACAGAACGAACAGATAAATGTCTGGCATTTTCCAAAAGTTCCGAAACTTTGGTTAAAACGTTTGTGTAATCATCTTGGGGGGTAGATTTGATGATTTTATCTTTTTTGTTTGCCATATTCCCCCCAAATTATTCTCCTTTAACTTTCAGGAATTTACGCTTGCCAACCTGCAAAATCATTTCTCCGCTGACTTCGATTTCCGCGCCTGTGTTTGAGGCTTTTTCGCCATTCAATTTCACGCCACCCTGTTCGATCAGGCGTTTAGCTTCGCCTTTGGATTCGACCATTCCGGTTTGTAAAAGTAAATCAACCAGCTTGTAACTGCCTGCATTGATTAATTTTTCTTCAATTTCATCCGGCACATCTTTATTAACAAATTGACGAATAAAATTTTCCTCGGCTTCGTTGGCGGCGGATTGTGAATGAAAATCTTTGATAATGAGTTTCGCCAGATTGACCTTAAAATTACGCGGATTTTCGTCCGAATTCCGCATTTTTTCAATTTCAGCGGGCGTTAAATCCGTCACAAGTTCGTAGTAACGCCACATCAATTCATCGGAAACCGACATCACTTTGCCGAACATTTCGTTTGGATTTTCGTCAATGCCGATGTAATTATTGAGCGATTTTGACATCTTGTTCACGCCATCTAAGCCTTCCAAAAGCGGTGTCGTCAAAATAACTTGCGGCTCCTGATTGTATTCACGCTGCAAATTTCTGCCCATCAAAAGATTGAATTTCTGGTCAGTTCCGCCAAGTTCGACATCAGCGTTAAGCGCAACGGAATCATACCCTTGCACCAGCGGGTAAAGCAGTTCATGCAGAGCAATCGGACGTTCTTCGCGCATCCGTTTTTCAAAATCATCGCGTTCCAAAATTTGCTTCACGGTTGTGTGTGAAGCGAGCTTGATAAATCCGGCTGAACCTTGTTCCTCAAACCATTCGGAGTTAAAACGGATTTCAGTTTTTTCGGGGTCGAGCAACTTGTAAATTTGTTTTTTGTAAGTTTCGGCGTTTGCCAAAATCTCTTCGCGCGTGAGCGGCGGACGAGTTGCGTTTTTGCCCGAAGGATCACCGATCATTCCCGTAAAATCACCGATCAGGAAAATCGCCGTATGTCCAAGTTCCTGAAACGCTTTCAGTTTGCGAATCACCACCGTGTGTCCAACGTGAATGTCCGGCGCAGTCGGATCAGCACCAAGTTTAACTCGAAGCGGTTTGCCCGTTTTCGCGCTTCGTTCTAATTTCGTCCGTAAATCTTCTTCGCGGATCAGATCAACCGCGCCTTTTTTGATAAATGCAATTTGTTCGTCAATCGTCATAAGTTGATAATTGTAAGAAAAAATCGTTGGGTTGGCTAGATTAGAAAAGAAAGTCTGCGATTTATTGAATAATCCGCACTCTTTGCTTATCATTTTTATAAGTATTTTTACCGCCAAACATTTATCGGCTAAGAATGAGAAGTATGCGCCAAAAATTGTATTTTATTTTTGCAAGTTTCATTATTATTTCCTTTGTTTCCAGCTGTTTAGCACAGACAGTTTACAAAGATACCAGACCTAATTTGAAAGTTACTTGCTCTGAAACTCCGCTCAGAGCAGGCGAAAAAACTGTATTTACAGCCAATCTCAAACCAACTTCGGCATCAGCAACTTATAATTGGACAGTTTCGGCAGGCACGATCACGAAAGGGCAAGGAACTCCGACAATTGAGATCGAAACTTTAGCCAATCAAGAAGGAAGTTTGACTGCAACAGTTGAGATAGGAAATGTATATTTTGAAATTATCACCGATTCCTGCACCGTTGATATTATTCCATTACCCAAAGCAAAATTATCTGCCGAATTTCCATATTCAACCCAGGGATATATCAAAATGATGTTGGATAGCACGATTTTTCTTGAATTACAAAACGATCCGACCGCTCAGGGTCATATTTTTATTTTTCCAAAAACGCCGCGCGAAAAGGCATTAATTGAAAAAATTATCAGAAACCAGATCAAAGTCAGAGGTTTTGACGCGACAAGAATAACTTTTGCAGAAGGAGAAAAAAATTCACGCAGTGTTTTGCAATTTTGGATTGTCCCGGCGGGAGCAGAAGTGTCGATTCCTAAATTAAAATCTTAAAGAAATTCTTTTTAGAGTTTTCGATATATAATCAGCGGGTTCGTTAATCTTAAATCCCCTAGTTGAATGGTAATATTAAGGATTTCACTCTTTCTTCAAAATCTTATCACGCAGACGAATCACGTTTAGCGCAGTAAAAGGCTCACCTTCAAAAACGATTTGTCGAGTATCTTTACCGTGTTTTTGAGATATTCGGTGGCGTTCATCCAACGGGTTTCGCCATCTGAATTGCGGATGACTAACATCACATCGTAATTATGAGCTGTCCAATTTCATAAAATTACAGGTGGATATTTATTTCCTTTTTCCCACTTCCAAGTCGAATCAGTTTTATGATTTAGCTGATAAAATTGAGTGACGAAACGTCGCCCCGTTTCATCTGTTTCTAAATCTAACACAGCAAATTCGTTTGGCACCCTGCCTTTCAAATTATCTCCTGGACGATGCTCTCCTCTAACTCCGAAACTACCTACTGCTGAATAATAAACTTCCGACAAGCCACCTCTAGGTTTATAACTCTCTACTTCTCCTTGATGAACATGCCCGTGTAGAAGTAAATCTATGCTAGGCTTGCATTTACTGATTTGAGCTAAGAAACTTTCGCCATCTCTAACTACAATCCCATCGTTGTGAAATGGACGAATGTTATGATGGAAAAGTGCAACCCGAAAAAGTGCGTTTTTCGCCTCCTCCTTTTCAAGTAACTCTTTTACAGTTTCTCTAACAGAATTTCCAAATTTACCTAGTTTTTGCTCTCTAGTTATTGAATGAGCCGTAGAAACCGAAACAAAGGCTACTGAAGGGTCTTCAAAAGAACGTATTTGACATGCACTTTCTAAATCCCAAATGGCTTGCCCCCGATAAAATCTGTTTGCCATATTGGCAAATGGGGCTAAACAATAACAACACCAATCTTTGCTCTCCCCTGGCTCAAGCCCATTTGTTAAAGCCCAAGCAGCTTCATGGTTGCCAGGAACCAGTAAAATTCGGTAACGTGCTTGTAAATCAGTCAATCCTTTTGAATTTACCAACCATTTGACTAGATTTTCTAAAAAATCTTCTGCCATTTTAAGTTCGTCCCGGTGTCCTGACCAGCTTAAATCTCCTGTAACAGCAATAAAATCTGGAAAAATCTTATTTTCCTCAAGAGCGTTCTTTAGTCTTAAAAATTGAGGTTTGACCGCTACTTTTTCATCCTCTTCATTACAATGTGGACCAAAATGTAAATCGGATAAATGAAGTATTTGACTATGTAACTCCCAAGTATCTTTTGAAGCGGATTTAGACGTTCCTTTATTATGGATAAAATTAGGAATATTACTTGACTCTCGAACTAACACTTTTAATGTCTCGCCTTGAATAGTAAGTTTTTCATGGCTTTGGTTAGGTCTTAAAGCACCTAAATCTTCAAGTAGTTTTCTTTCAGGGCTTTCTGGAGCTATAGGTTCATGATGTGCGGCTAATATTAAAAGTTCCTTAACCTTTTCTGTAAGTCCTCCTAAAATATAATTTCCAACAGCAGCTAATGAAATTCTTATATTAGCCTTTCCTACCTTTTGATTTGCTAAAGCCTGTAAGATAATTGGTAGTCGATCATTTGTTAACAAAATATCTTCGATATCTGTTGAAGAAAGAGAGCTACTTCCTTGACGTTTTTTCTGCGACAATAAGGCAAGTGCTTCTTCCTCATTAAGCCGACCTAACTGATGTCTATTACATTCTGCAATAAAACCTTGGACGCTACTATCATAGTCAGAAACCTCCAATACAAATTTTGGAGCACAAGTCATTAAGACAGTTCTTTTATGACAAGCTTTTATCAAATTAGTAAGAAGGCTTTTGTCTTCGTTTTCAAAAACCTCAATCTCATCAAGTAAAATTTTTGCCTCAGAACTTGCTTTTATCTTATTAATGGCATCTACAATTTGGTCAGACGGATTCTCTTCCAAAAAGAAATCTCTACAATCAAAAAATAAACAAGGTTTACTTTGTAACTCAGCATATCTTTTTGCTCTTAGCAAAAATGAGGTTTTTCCGCTTCGACGTAACCCAATTATAAGAGTATTTTGTCCATCTAAAGCATTTTGAACAATTTCATCATCAAAACGGTAATAATCTAAATCATTTGTAATTGCAGGACAAACAATAAAATTATTCATTCATTTATCACTCCTTTCCATATCTTAAATTCCACCACTCAACAAATAATTGAAATAGTTTAGGGTTGCTTCGGCGACCAATAATTAAACCAATGTTAAAAAGTTGCTCTTCATATAGGGTAAACGCCTTTAATGATTGACTTCTGATGATTTTTGCAAGTGCCTTTCTAGTGGGTTCATCTAACTCTTCTACAAATTCATAAAACCAAGGTGACAATTCAAAAATGGCTTCCTTGCTTGCAATCTCAATATGTTTATTTGTAATTTTTCTTCCTTTTTCAGACCGAACTGCCTTTAAAGTAAGTTGAGCAAAAACATTTAAATAAAAGGGCTGTCCGCCACATATTTCAAGGACTTTGGCTATAACCTTTTCTTCATATACATATTTACCTAAAATCGGTTTCTCAAGGAGTTCTTGTGCATCATGATAGGAAATTTCTCCAATTTCACACCTCTTAAATTCATTAAAAGGAGGACTACCTCTATCTTGAACTGCGTTAGTCACTTTTCTTAAATCTGATTCAGTTCCAGCAACTAAAATTCTTATTTCTGGGTTTGACCATTTTGACATGGCTCTTAAATGAAGTGGCATTCGATCAGATTTAACTAAAACAGAAACTTCATCTAAGAGAATTAATAGTTTTTTGAGTCCCAAATCTCGAAGCCTTTTTTGGAATTCATGTGAATTGGCAGGAACATCAAGTTGGCTTTCGGTAAACTTGTCAAGTATTTTGCTTCTAAAAACAGATTGCATTTCTGATGGAGATAAATCGCAAAATTCGTGAAGATCAATGTAAATAGTATTCCAACCAGTATTATGGAACTCTTTCTCTAATTGGTAAAGCAGACTCGTTTTACCTATTCGGCGAGGTCCAAGTAGAGCTACAGAATAATCTTCTAACGAGTCTTTTAGTTCATCAATCATTTCCTGACGACCAAAAAGGTATTTTGAGTTTTTTATTGGTGGTCCAGCAATATATGGAATTCTCGGTTCATCATTTGATACAGTTTGTGCTTCACTCCAATATTCTCTTCCTTCAGATTGAAAACGAACTGTCAATAAATAAAGCCCCCACGGGATTTCAGTATTTTCAGATATAAGTTGAACAAATTGATTCCCTTCTTTTTCAGCCTTAATGGATATTTTTATGGGTTCGCTTCTAGTTTCTGCTTCAATAGGAGTAAGCTCTACTTCCCACCCAAAGCCATTATTATCTGCAGCAATTAGAGTAATAGGTAGTGTCTCTATCTTTAAACTAACAATTATTATTCTATCTATTGATACTTCGACCAACTCCAATCCAATACAAATACGCTTGGCTAACCAGTGAGCATCATTCCCTAATAAAGTATTTAATGCAATGCTAAATTTTTCAGGATAGTCTTCAATACTTCGGTTTGCAATTGTAAGTAACCCTGAGCGAGCATCTTCATTAGAAGGACTTAGCGAAAGTGCTTTTTGGAAACTAATAATTGCATCATCAAGATTACCTTCCTCTAATAACTTTCTACCTTCTTGTGTTTCTATAAAAACTTTTTGTAAGTCTTGAGATTCCTCTGATAATTCTTTCTCCGCTTTTATGAGTGTATCTCTAAGTCTAATTATATTTAAGGCAGTAAAAGGCTCTCCATCAAAAACGATTTGTTTATTGTCTTTGCCATTTTTTCTAAGATATTCAGTAACATTCATCCAACGAGTTTCACCATCTGAATTACGAATTACAATCATTACAGGAGGTCCTTGTAATGACCAATATTCAATATATCTTTCATTAATACTAAAAACTTCCTTTTTATCCCTTTTGCGAAATCGTAAGTAAGAATCGCCCGATTTTAAGTGTAAATAAACTCGTCTTCCACTTGCTTTACCTTCAAAATCCTTAAATTCAATCTCGCCGTCAATGCCCCAATCCGAATTGGAAGTTTGACGGAAAATTTGTCCTGCTTCTCCTGCAATTGCGTAAGCATGTCCGACTAAAATAAGTTCGCGGCTTTCCTTATCAATCTCAATTTGTGATTTTTCTTGGAGTTGGCGGATTTTTTGACTGAGCACATCCGAAGCAAATTTTTCTTCTATCAAATCCCATAGGTCAAATCTTTCTTCACAAATTGGACAAGTTACATCTTTAAAACCTTTATTTAAACGAATTCCGATAACCCTATCGTTTTCAAAAGGTTCTTCACAATGTGGACAGAAGTAATGACGTTTGCGGATGACGTTTTCATCTTCGGCTTTGAGGTGTTGGTGGACATAGCGGATGAATAAAACCTTGATTTCATCAGGGATTTCTTTGTCGAGATAAATCGTAATTTCTGCCGAGCCTTCAGCTTTTTTGGTCATTTTTAGACCGATTCTTTTTCCCGTTTCGGTTCTGAAATCAGCGGCATATCGCCACAGTTGATCTGTTTCACACAATGCAATGTTGTGAAGCCTGACAATCAAGGTCGCGTAAATTTCGTCGAGCATTCCGCTGAATTTGTAGGTGACGAGTGCCGAAGGATGTTGGTCGAGTTCGGGGCGTTCGCGGCGAAAATACGAGGGGAAAACGAGCATTCTGCCTTCATCGGTTTTTTCCCGCAGACATAATCCTCGTTCAACAAAAGTCTGGTGCATCGCCCGCAGGACAAATTCTTCCTCAAACTTGTCGAGCCGTTGCATATCCTGATAATCGAGTTCGCCCGCCAAGACTTTTTCTTCGGCGATACAGCCGATTTCGTCCGTGTGTTTGCGGACGGAACGGACTACCGCCGCCGCGTAGGAATTGATTCTTTCGGGTTGGAGCAGGACAAAATCGCCGAAATCCAATTGCCAGACCACGCCCGAACCTGCCAGCAAACCGACGACAGTTTTCAGTTCGTCAAAACTGAATCTTTCATTCGGCAGACGCATTTCGAGGTTTTGTTTGAGTTCGGAAAGACGGAGCAGAATCTTGCCCTCGTCTTTGAGTTTGACGATTTCTTCTTTGAGGAGCTTGAAAATACGCGGCGAAGTGCGATGCGGAATGTCGTCCCAGTTGATATGTTCGATAATCGCTTGGCGTAAATCGTGGCAACCTTCGCCCGTTAAAGCACTTGTTTCCAGATATGTGGCAAACTCTCTGGCATCCTTAAAATCATCCAGAGTCTTTTGGCTGACGACCATTCCGCCACGGTCACAGCGTCCAGCAACCAGCAGTTTATTAAACGGACGGCGGGCGGCTTTGTTTAAATCTCTGTCCCATTGTCCCAAGCCCTCAAACGGGTTTTCGTGTTGTGGATTAAAGACCAAAATCGCCAACGAGGTTTCGTCCATAAAAAGTTGATGAATCAGACGATAATCCGATTGTCCGGCAAAATCCCAGAGCCAAATTTCGCGTTCCGTATCGGCGGTATTTGCATCGTGTTCCAACTTCATCTGAGTTGCCCAAACGCCATCGGTAGAACTGGTTTCGACAAATTCATTTTTTATCAAACGATGCGCCAATCCCGATTTACCAACCCCGCTATCACCGACCAACAACACTTTAGCATTGGTATAGAATTTGTATTCTTGGTCTTCTGTTCGTAATGTTTCGACGGGCAAAGACTTTGCTTTTTGAGTAATACTGGAAATGTCCCAAATTCGCAGCGTTTTATTGGCTGAACCTGAGACAATAAATTTCCCATCACTTGAAACTGCAACTCCCCAAACGGAATCTGAATGACCTACAAGAGTTTTCAGACATTGACCTGTCGCTAAGTCCCAAATCCGCACAGTTTCATCGGCTGAACCTGAGACAATAAATTTCCCATCACTTGAAACTGCAACTGCCAAAACGAAATCTGAATGACTTTCAAGAGTTTTCAGACATTGACCTGTCGCTAAGTCCCAAATCCGCAGCGTTTTATCGGCTGAACCTGAGACAATAAATTTCCCATCACTTGAAACTGCAACTCCCCAAACGGAATCTGAATGACCTACAAGAGTTTTCAGACATTGACCTGTCGCTAAGTCCCAAATCCGCAGCGTTTTATCGGCTGAACCTGAGACAATAAATTTCCCATCACTTGAAACTGCAACTCCCCAAACGGAATCTGAATGACCTACAAGAGTTTTCAGACATTGACCTGTCGCTAAGTCCCAAATCCGCACAGTTTCATCAGATGAACCTGAGACAATAAATTTCCCATCACTTGAAACTGCAACT
>JAIBCC010000035.1 GCA_019694395.1 Pyrinomonadaceae bacterium
TTTTCAAAGCCGATTGCTGAGAAAGATTCTCGCACATACGGTAGCGGTCTTTCTGAATTTGCAACTTAAGAGAAAACCGCTTGACCTTGATGGTCTTGTTCTAAACTAAAAGAGTTGCACATTAGGTTTTCTGAATTAGTTGTAAAATTAGTCATAATTACCTCCGCTTTTATCAAGCTGAGAGCATTCTACAACCTGTGAGTTAGTGTCAGGTCAAGGGGGAATTTCAATTTTTTAATTTTCGCCGACTGATTCGATCAGATAACAAATTGAATCGCCGTTTGGAACAGAATTTTGCAATTGTTGCCAATCGGTTAAAGCCTTTTCCATTTTCTTTTGTAAATTCTGCAACTCCTTTATTTTCCTTTTATTTTCCTCAATATGATGAACAATTATTTTACGAACCGACGGACAGGGGGAATTTCCTGTTTCTGCCTGCGCCAAAATATGATTGATTTCAGCCAAAGTAAAACCCAGATCTTTTGCCGCAACAATAAATTTTAGTCTGGTTGCGTCGGAAGGGCGATATTCTTTGTAACCGTTTTGAGAATTTTTAATTGGTTGTAGTAAACCGATTCGGGTGTAATGCCGCACCGTGTAAATCGGTAAATTTGTTTTTTTTGCTAAAATACTCGCGGTAAACATAAGCTGGTATTTTAAAATTAAAACGGACAGCCGAGAAATTCAACTGTCCATTTCAAAACTAAACACAAAAGGCGAATCACGAATTAAATTTTATTCATCATCTTCGTGTCCTTTAATTCTGCCTTCGGCTCTGGCTTGGTCAATAACTTTCTGTGCGAAATTACCGGGAAGCGGATCGTAATGCGAAAACTGCATATGGTATGAGCCTCGCGCCTGGGTGACGGAGTTCAGTTTGGCTTGGTAATCGAGCATTTCCGAAAGTGGAACTTGCGCTTTGATAACCTGTTGTTTACCACGCATTTCCATTCCGCCGACTCGTCCGCGCCGCGAATTCAGGTCGCCCATAATGTCGCCCGAAACTTCTAAGGGACAAAAAACTTCGACATCCATAATCGGTTCGAGCAAAGTTGGTCGAGCCTTTTCAATTGCCGCCCGAAACGCTTTGCGTCCCGCTGCACGGAATGAAAATTCGTCTGAGTCAACCGTGTGATAACTTCCGTCAATTAGCGTAACTCTAAAGTCAACAAGCGGATAACCAGCAATCGCGCCATTTGCCGCCGCTTCGATAATTCCTTTTTCGATAGCAGGACGGAAGCCTTGCGGAATTGCTCCGCCGAAGATTTTATCCACAAACTCAAAGCCTTGACCACGTTCCAACGGTTCAAAAATACATTTGCAATCACCGAATTGTCCGCGTCCGCCGGATTGTTTTTTGTGTCGTCCCTGAACTTCGCATTGAGCGGTAATTGTTTCTTTATAGGGAACTTTCGGCGGATGCAAGGCAACTTCGACGTGGTAGCGTTTGTTCAATTTGTCCACCACCGTTTCGATGTGCAATTGTCCCGAACCCGATAAAATAAACTCTTTGGTTTGCGGGTCGCGGTCAAAATGAAGAGACAAATCTTCTTCTAAAATTTTGTGGAGAGCCGTAGAAATTTTTTCTTCATCATTGCGTGATTTTGGTTCGATGGCGAATGCAATCGCCGCTTCGGGATATTTGACCGCCGGATAAACAATTGCGTTGGCTTTATCGCAAAGCGTGTCATTAGTTTGCGTGTCTTTTAATTTAACCACCGCAATGATGTCGCCCGTGTTGGCTTCGTCAACTTTTTCCAAAGTTTTTCCTTGTAAAACGTGCAATGCGCCGAGCTTTTCCTGCGTTCCCCGTGTCGAATTGAAAACGGCTGCGTCGTGCGAAACTTTGCCGGAAATAACTTTCATGACATTGATTCGTCCGGCAAAAGGATCGGCAATCGTGCGGAAAACAAAGGCGGAAAACGGTTCGTCATTTGAATATTTACGCGAAACTTTTTCGCCCGCCTCTTCGGGATTGTTAAATCCGAATTCGGCTTCGTGATGCGCCGGATCGGGAGCAAATTCAACAATATGATCAAGCAAAATCTGGAGTCCGGCTAAAGTATTTGATGAAACAGCATAAACAGGACAAAGCTTGCTGTTGGCAATGGCTTTGGCTAAATTTTCGTAAACTTCTTCATCTTCCAACGTGCCGTTTTCAAAATATTTTTCCATCAAAGCATCGTCAGATTCAGCAACTAATTCGATCAGTCTTTCGCGGGTTTTATCCACATTTTCGCGCCCAACTTCGGGAATCGGAATTTCTTTAGCTTTGCCGTTCGCGTCAAATTCGTAGGCTTTCAGATGCACAACATCAACCACACCTTTAAAGTTTGCTTCTGAACCGATTGGCAAAGTAAATGGCACAATCGAACGGGCAAAAGATTCGGTAGCGGTATCAAGTGCGTGACCAAAATCCGAGCGTTCCTTATCTAATTTGTTGATGACCATGAAACGCGGCAGCATAAATTCATTGGCATAACTCCACGTTTTTTCGGTTTGCACTTCAATTCCATTAACTCCATCAACCACCACCAAAGCACAATCCGCCACCCGAACGGCGGGACGCGCGTGCGATACAAAAGCGGCGTAACCCGGTGTGTCTATTAGATTTATTTTGGTGTTTTTATGGTCAAGATGTGCAATGTTGTTGTTTAGGGTAACTTTTCGCTCGATGGAATCTTCGTCATAATCGGTAACGGTTGTGCCTTCGTCAACTTTTCCCCAACGGTTAGTTGCTCCGGCTAAATGTAGCAACGACGAAACGAGCTGGGTTTTACCAGCGTCGCCGTGTCCAATGACAGCCAAATTGCGAATATTTTCAGTAGAATAGGCTTTCATACGCGGCAAAATCTCCTTATGATTTGAATTTTTTGGAATGCTAAAGCCAAGTCCAAGTTAATTTTGGACATTTTACAGATAGGTTTTAGGTAAATTTTAATTTAACCGAGTATGAAGCCGTTGGCAAGCATAGGAAAGAAAATCCTTAATGAGTTATATAAAAAAATTAAATGATTGAAGCTTTGCCAAATTTTTATTAAAAATCTTAAGTTTAGATTTTAATTATTTCGGATTTCCCACTTTATAATTGAGTGTAACCGTTTCAATCTATAAGAATTTTATATTCACCCAGATTTTCAAATGAGTTGGTTCTTATCACCAAACGATAACTATTGTCTGCCAAAAAGGTAAATAAAAGGAGTAATCAACCCATTGCCGCACTACTTTTTGAAATATAAGTAGTATTACTTAAGAAAAACAGGTGATTTCACCTATTCTACTTTCTCAATTCCTATCTTATTCTCATAACAGGTTCGGCGATGAACCAAAATTTTTAAGTATCAAAAAGGAAATTAGCAAAATGTCAGCCCCTAAATTTCAATATAAATTCAACGATTTTGTCTTATTACCACATCAGGGAATCTTAATTCACAACGGGCAAACCGTTCCCATGACTAACCGGGTTTTTAAGGTTTTGGAATTGATGGTGGTAAAAAGCGGAAAAGTGGTAATGAAAAATGAATTTATGGAAAAGGTTTGGGCTGATAGTTATGTTGATGAAGGAAGTTTACCCGTTGCCATAAATGCAATTCGGAAAGTTTTGCATCAAGACGGACAAAAAACAGTGGAAACATTTTCACGCCGAGGATACAGATTAAACTGTCAGGTTGAAAAATCACCAGTGCAGGAAATCGTCCAAAAATTTCTTCCGATTGAAAAAAATAAATCATTTAAAACAAGGATTTTGGAAATATTATTTTTGAAATTACCCCTAAACCTGCAAAAATCTTCTCCAGACTTCAAAAAGAAGTTCTTGCCAAATATCTACCGTTTATCCAACCTGCTTTCTCCAAGCAATAAATAATATTTTCAGGGATTTGTTACAGAACAGATTTCGGGGGGATTCTGAACTGTAACGAAAAGAGTTTCAGGAAGTTAGTGAAACTCAAATTAAAAAAAGACTATGAGCCGGATAGCTCATAGTCTTTTTTATATTTTAAAGTTCCGAATAAAGCATAACTTTCAAACTTGAAGTTAATAAATTATTTAATCATAAAATAAAAACAGACAGCAAAATCGCTAAATCCCACCGTCTAATATTCTTGAGGTATTTATAAATAATAGTTTGCCTCAACCGGAAAGGGGAGTAAAATAGTTTTTAATCTATTTGAGAGGGTGTCAATGAAAATAAAATTACAATCATTAAACGCAGTATTATCAATAATTTTAGTTTGGAGCATTTTGTTAACTAGTGTTCCGGTGCAAGCACAGGATATTGTAACGTCTGAAGATATTTCGGGAGGTTCAAGCGTTTTCGTATTCAGAAAATCGAGAGCTACGGGACAATCAAAATTTGCTTCGCGGGCAGTTGTAAAACGAAATCCCTCTCAAAAAACCGAATCTCGAAATTCAATCAGAGAGCAGGTTGCCAAAGCTACTCCCCAAAGAGAAAAAGTAAAAAAAGTTGACCCAAATACTGTTGCAGTTAATAACACCAATAAGAACACAAACAGTAAAAATACTAACAAGAATACAAATACCAATACTAAAAACACGAACAGCAATTCAAATGTTCCAATGATTTCCAAAGAGCAGGCTTCTGATTCCTTAGCCGGTGCTGCCGAAGTCTTTATGGAAAGAGGACAAATTGATCAAGCGATTAGTTATTTTAGTGAATCAATCAAATTAAATCCGCAAAATAATCCGGCGAAATTAGGACTTAGCGAAGCGTATACCAGAAAAGCGGATAGTGTTTATGAAAAGGAAGGTGCGTTACAGGCAGAAAGATTTTATAACTTAGCAATTAGCAATGATTCAAATAATGCTGCCGCATATTCTGGTCTGGGCAATATTTATGAAGAAACCGGAAAAGATGATCTGGCACTTACTAATTACGAAAAGGCTTTGTCAATTAATCAAAATTTAACCGAACTTTATGCTCCGGTTGGTATTTCATATTATCAAAAAGGTGAAATCGCTAAAGCTGATGAATTTTTAACTAAAGCAGTTGCGGCTGATCCACAAAATGAAGAAACACAGTTTTATCTTGGAGTAATTCGGTATAAACAAAACCGCGACCAGGAAGCGATGGTAGCACTAAATAAATCAATTGCGCTAAATAAAGTTCCTGAAAATACTGCTGAAGCGCATTATTATTTAGGTGAAATTTATGACCGTCAGGATAAAGATAAAGATGCCATCAATGAATATAACCAGGCTGTAAAATATAATCCGAATTATCGGGATGCCTGGTTCGATTTAGGCGTATCTTATTACAACCGCAAACGTTACAATGATGCCATCAATGCTTATAATCAGGCAATCAGGCTTCAAAATGATAATTATGAGTATTATGAAAATTTAGGCGATACCTATCGGCAATTGAAACAATATGATAAAGCCGAAGGACCTTATGGATTAGCAGTAACCTTTGCTGAACGGGATGTTAATAAACAGGCTGATAAAGCGGGATTAGCCGACCTATACAGTAAATACGGATTTGTTTTGGGATACGAAGCCAAATGGGGAAGTGCCATTGATGCTTTGAACAAAGCAGTTGCCTTAAGTCCTGACACGGTTGATTTTACAAATTTAGGCTGGGCTTATTATAACTCGGCGCAAATTGACATTCGTGACAAAGCAAAAGCCGATAAGCTTGGAAACGCTTCCGAAAGTCAAAGACTTTCAGCCAATTCACGGCAGAAACTTGAAAATGGTCGTGATGCTTTGAAAAAAGCAACGGCAATGGATCAAAACTTCTTCCCGTCATTTATGAATTTGGGTATGACCCAAACTGAATTGGGAGATTATCAGTCGGCGATCGAAGCTTTGAAACGCTGTGTTCAACTGAAAGATAAATGGGCTTTGGCTTATAACGAGTTAGGTTATGCGTATCAAGTCAGCGGAAAATTGGATGACGCAATTCAAAATTTCCGTAAAGCTACCGATATTGATAAAAACTATTCAACCGGATTATTTAATCTGGCTTATACCTTAATGCAAAAAGGCGATGAAAAAGAAGCCCGTAAGGTTCAAGACAGATTACGAAAAATTGATCCGAATATGGCAAATCGTTTAGAAGCCGAATGGCTGAGCGGCGGAAGGAACATTATCAAGCAAAAAGTAGATAGCAAAAATCCGCTGAACAAAATCAGGATACCTTATTAAACAAGGAGAAAATCTCAAATTCTGAATAATTTGTTAATTCAGGAAAATGTGAAGCTCGCACCATTGACCACTTTCAAGGTCGGTGGTGCGGCTCGCCTTTTTGTCGAAGCAAAAACCGAAGATCAATTAATCAATACAGCAAAATTTTGTAAGGAAAACGATTTACCACTTTTTATTTTGGGTGGGGGAAGTAATGTTCTGATTTCTGACCAGGGTTTTGACGGATTAGTTTTGAAAGTTGATTTGAAGGGAATCGAAAAACTGGGAAACCAGATTACGGCACAAGCTGGGGAAGATTGGGACGAATTTGTAAACTATTGCGTAGAAAATAATTTACAAGGAATTGAGTGTCTTAGTGGAATTCCGGGTTTAGTCGGCGGAACTCCTGTTCAAAATGTCGGCGCGTATGGTCAGGAAGTTTCGGAAACGATTGAAAAGGTGAGAGTTTTTGACCGTAAATCCGAAGAAATTTTTGAACTTTCTAACACCGATTGCAAATTTTCTTACCGCTCCAGTATTTTTAATTCAACCGAAAAAAATCGTTTTATCGTGCTTGCCGTTACTTTCAGATTAAATCTAAACGGGAAACCCAAAATTGTTTATAAGGATTTGCAAAATTATTTTGGAAAAAAACGACCGACGTTGATAAAAGTTCGTGATGCCGTTTGTCAGATCAGAGCCGAAAAAGCAATGTTGGTTCGTCAAGGCGGGTTAGATTCGCAATCGGCAGGTTCTTTTTTCAAAAATCCAATTATTGCAAAAGAAAAATTTGAGGAAATCCAAGCTAAATTTAATGAAAAAGTCCCAAGTTTTCCGGTTGGTGAAAATTCAGTCAAAATTCCTGCTGCGTGGCTGATCGAAAATTCGGGTTTTGCCAGAGGATTTACACTTGGAAATGCGGGACTTTCAACCAAACATACACTTGCCATCACCAATCGGGGAAATGCTACTGCCGCAGAAATTCTAAAATTGAAAACAAAAATTCAGGAAACAGTCAAAGCTAAATTTAGTATCGAACTGCATCCTGAACCGGTATTTTTAGGGATAAAGGATGAGGGATAAGGGATGAATTAATTTGCTTAGGTTATGACAAATTAATTCTTTTTAATGGTTATTAATTCCAAAACCTATCCAAAAACTATAATCCCTCATCCTTTATCCCTCATCACTTATCCTACGGTTGGAATTGAATCCCGCTTATTTACCCAACCGCCGCGGGTAAAATCGGGGATTTTAATTGGCATTGAACCTTTGGCAACAGATTCGGCACTTAATGGAAATGGGGCAGAAACCGCTGCTCCGTCATAAACATCCATATCAGGAACTAAGCCTTCGCGGAAACATTGAACCAATCGCCAAGCCATAATGAAATCCATTCCGCCATGACCTGCTCCACGAGCTTGTTCACCAAGTTTTTTCCAAAGCCAATGCGTATATTTTTCTTTATATTTATCCAGGTTGGTGAATTTGTGTTTTTCTTCCTGACCTTCAACCATAATTCGCGCTGGATAATCGCGGAATAAACCTTTAGTTCCTTGAATTAGGTTAATTCGGTCGTATGGACGAGGTGTTGAAGTATCGTGTTGAACTTTGATGGTTAAGCCTTTATTGGTTTTGATGAGAGTAGTGTTCATATCTCCCGCAATGTATTTTTCTTTCCATTTCGGAGAATCTTTTGGAACAGTTTGTTCGCGGTAAAGATCGAGTGAGCGGGATGGTGAACTCATCGAAACTAAATAATCAAATTTATCGCCGCGATTGATGTTCATATAATTGGCAACGGGTCCGAGTCCGTGAGTTGGATAGAGATTTCCGTTCAGGCGCGTATGCCAGGCTCGCCGCCATAAACCTTCGCTCCGCCCTTCGTTCAGAATCCAACGTAGATCGTGCAAATAAGCTGCTTCGCCGTGCGTAATTTCGCCAAAAAGCCCATCCCGAACCATATTCAAAACCAGTGTTTCGTTGAAATCGTAGTTGCAATTTTCCATCATCAGGCAATGTTTACGTGTCTTTTCGGACATATCAACCAATTCCCACAATTCTTTCATTGTGGTTGCCATTGGAACTTCTACGCCGACGTGTTTACCGTTTTTCATTGCTGCCATTGCAACCGGAGCGTGCCATTCCCAGGGAGTTGGCGAATAAACAAAGTCAATATCATCGCGTTCGCAGAGTTTTTCAAAGGCGTGATCACCGTCGGTATACATTGCCGGAGCCGGTTTTCCGGCTTTTTCGATCATTGCTTTGCCTTCTTCGGCATTTGCTTTTACATTGTCGCAGAGTGCCTTGATCTCAAGATTTTCAATTCCATTTAAATCGTGAATCATTGATTTGCCGCGTTCACCAACACCAACAATTCCAATTCGGAGCGTATTCCGTTTTTCAAATGGAACCCCGATCATTGTTTTAGCAGTTGTCGGGGTTCCTGTAATTTCTGATTCCAATACGCTTTCGGAATTTTCTGCACCGCTCACAGTATTTCCCAAAAGTCCTAATCCAATTGTTCCCAATGCCGTATTTCGCAGCATTTCACGTCTTGATAATTTTCCTTCGCTCATTTTATTCCTCAAAAATTCAAACTAAAATCAGTTGTAAATCGTGTTCTTTTATTGCTTTAACAATTTCAGGGGATAAATTTTTGTCGCTGATTACACCGTTCATTTCCCATAATGAACCAATGCGGGAAAGACTATTTTTCCCAAATTTGCTCGAATCAGCCGTTAAATATTTTTCCCGTGAAATACTTACCATTACTTGGTTAATTCGGGATTCCTCAAATTTGGGTGTGCTGATTCCGTGTTCCAAAGTGCAGCCGTCTGCCGCGATAAAAAGTTTATCTGCAGTTAATTGCGCCAAAATTTCTTCGGCAAAATGTCCGATTACGGAAAGCGCATTGTGCCGCAAAATTCCGCCTAAAAGTATGATTTGGATATCTTTAAAGCCTGCTAATTCAAGCGCAATATTTACGCCGTTAGTGATAACCGTCAAATCTTTCCGATTTTTGATTCGCTTGGCAATTTCGTGAGTTGTGCTGCCCGAATCAAGAATGATCGTTTCGCCGTCTTTGATAAGTTCTGCTGCTGCCGCTCCGATTCTTTCCTTTTCGTCAATGTTTTTGCCGAATTTTTCTTTCAAAGTGAGTTCGGTGTTTCCGCTGACCAAATTTGGTAAAACCGCGCCGCCGTGAGATTTGAAAACTAAACCGCGTTGGTGCAATTCTTTCAGATCGGCACGGATCGTAACCTCAGAAATGTTAAAACGACGGCTCAACTCACGAACTTGAACTTTTCCGTTTTTGTGCAAAAGACTAACAATTTCTCCGCGTCGTTCTTCGGTCAACATATTTCTATTTCCTTGATTAATTCTTGAACCATTTCAAAACTGATTTGTCCCGGTAAATCAGCTAAGCAATTTGCTGCCCCACATGCGATTGCTAATTTCAAAGTCTCTTTTTCATCCAAATTTCTTGCGCTTGCTATGGCAAAAGCTGCAATTGTCGAATCTCCGCAACCAACTGTTGATTTAACTTTAACCTTTGGCGGTTTTGCATAAATTGGGTTATTACCTTCATTAGACAAATAAATTAATCCGGTTTCCCCTAGCGAAAGTGCAACATTTTTTGCACCTTGATTTTGAAAAAATTCGGCGGCTTTAACTGCGGAAACTTTATCAAAAATTGTAAAACCACAAATTTTTTCCGCCTCTGACCGATTCGGTTTGACTAAATCAGGATTTGCTTTAAGTCCTTTTAACAGAGCATTACCGCTTGTATCCAGAAAAACTTTGCCGCCAAATTTGCGTGCTTTATTGGTTAAATTAAAATAAAAATCATTCGGCACATTCGGTGGTAAACTTCCTGAAAAGACGGCTTGAAAATTGGAAGGAAATTCGGCAAAAGTTTGTTCACAGACATAAAAAATTTCATCCAATTCATTTGGCTGAATCTCACTCCCTCTTTCCAAAATTTCAGTGATTATGCCGTTTTCATCAATAATCTCGTCATTATTTCGGGTTTCGGAAATGGTCGGAATCGCGATTACATTGATTCCAAATTCAGAAAGCTGTTTTTGAACTTTTTCTCCGTTTGAACCGCCCAAAAATCCGATCCAAATGACCTCTTCACCCAAAATTTTGGCAACCATTGCTACGTGGGCTGCTTTTCCGCCCGCAAATGAAATTGATGATTCGACACGATTTACTTCACCGATATTCAATTTTTTTAGGCGGATACGACGGTCAATTGCCGGGTTTGCCGAAACGCAAATAATCATTAGTTTGCAAAAATCTGTTTTTTAATTCCCCGCAAAGTCATTTGTTTTGGAGCATCCGTGTCTAAAACGATCACTTCATTTTTCCCTTTTTTAAACCAAGCTGACGGAACAAAAAGTGTTTGCTGCGGTCCGATTTTCCAGTGCCTTCCAAGATTGTGCCCGTTTACCCAAACAAATCCTTTGCCCCAATTTGTTGTGTCCAAATATGTGTCGCCAAGGTTTTGCAATTGGAAAAATCCACGATAAAAAGTTGGAGTGTTCGGTTTTGCACTTCCTTTTTTGAATTTTAGATTTTTCAAATTATCAAGCGGAAGGTTAAAAATCTGCCAAGTATTCAAGGTTTCACTATTTAATGTGACATTTCCAACAATTCCTTTACGGTCAAAAATAAACTCTCTGCCAAAGTTCAAACGTCCCCCGTTTTCTACCAGAATTTCGAGCGTTGAACCTGATTTAACATTGATTTTTAGTGAGTTTTCTTTTAACCGACGGTCAATTTTTCCAACCAAATTTCCGTCAACAAAAATATGTCCGTAGTCGTTCAAATTATCAAACTTCAATTCGCCGTTAGCTTCTTTTGTAATTTTAGTCCGATATAAAATGAAACCGTAATTTTGCCCGGTTTCTTCCATTGAGAGCGGTTTTTCTGATTGTTTTGGATTACCCAAAAGCGAAAAAAGATCAGCGGTTTCGTTTAGTTGAAATTGCGGAACCTCAATTAAATCTTTGCTTTGAGGAATTGCCGGAAGTTTTTCATCAGGGAAATATTTTTGAATTAGCTCACGAATTGCGTAGTATTTTTCAGTTGGTTTACCTGATTCATCCAATGGCGAATCATAATCATAACTGGAAGTATCAGGTTGTAACGGCTCATTTTTATTATAATTTGCGCCGTTCATAAAACCGAAGGTTGTTCCGCCGTGAAACATATAAAGGTTAAAGGAAATCCGGTTTTTGAGCATCCAGTCCAATCCAAGAGCGGCTTGTTTCGGATCAACGGTGTGATGCGGTTTCCCCCAGTGATCGAACCAGCCAACCCAATATTCGCCGACCATTTTCGGCACGTTTTGGCGGAATTTGGCAAAATTTTTGAATTCATTTTCTGCGTCCTTGTCACTGTCCTTGCTGTCAACCCCAAAATTGATGACCGAAAGAACATCGGGCAGGGTTCCGCCTTTTAACTGATTTTCGCCGGAACCGTCCGAGGTAAAAAGTTGACCCGTAAACCCCGCAGCTTGAACCATTTTCTTGACTGCGTTCATATAATCCATGTCATTGCCAAATGAACCGTATTCGTTTTCAACCTGAACCATAATGACGTTTCCGCCTTTGGCAATTTCCATTGGTGCCAGCCGTTTTCCGACCTCTGCCATATATCGTTTGGCATAATCCAAAAATCGGGAATCGGCAGTGCGGACTTTCATATCTTTTTCTGCCAAAAGCCAAGCCGGAATTCCGCCAAATTCCCATTCAGTGCAGATATACGGACCGGGACGGACGATGACATAAAGCCCTTCCTCTTTAGCTTCACGAACATATTCGGCAATATCTAAATTTCCCGAAAAATCAAATTGACCGGGTTTTGGCTCGTGCAAATTCCAGAAAATATAAGTGGTTATCGTATTTAATCCCAACGCTTTAGCTTTACGAAATCGGTCGCGCCAGTAATCACGAGGAACACGCGGATAGTGCATTTCACCGGAACGAATCATAAAAGGTTTGCCGTTTAGGAGAAAGTTTTCGCCTTGCCAACTAAAACTGTTATTTTGGGCGAATGCAGGAAAAATTGTGGTCAAAACTAGGATTAAAATTAAGAAGATTTTCATAAATTTATTTTGCTGGTTTGATAATAAACATCGCCGAATTGTGAGCTGCGACAGAAGCCGTCAAGTTTTTAGTAACTGTTTGATTTGTCTTAGTCCAAAGATTGTGTGCCGTGTATTTTTTAGCTTCGGACAAGCCTAATTCTTTTGGGGAAACGCTAATTGAAACAGGAATGTCGGAACCATTTCGATTTAGTAAAACAACCGCCCGCGAACCATCAGACATTGGCTTTATCCAAACCTCCGAATCACCGTCATCACGGAGTTTGTAACCTTGCGAACCACCCCAATCCTGATTTACTGCAATTACTTCGCGGTTGGTCAAAATATCTTTGGTTCCATTTTTCATGGTGCGAAGGTCATTTCCCGCAAACAATGGAGCGTTGAGTAAAGCCCACAGACTGAAATGCGAACGGTATTCCGCATCCGTCATCGAACCATTTCCAACTTCGAGCATATCAGGATCGTTCCAGGCATTGGGTTTTGAATATTTTTCCAAACCGACCTGCAAATCCAAAAGCCGCATTACCGATTGCCAATTATCACGGATGTCACCGGTTGTTCGCCAAATATGACCGCCGACATTATCCGCCCATTGCCAGGGTTTGTTTTCGCCCCATTCACAAATGCTGAACAGAATCGGTCTGCCGGTTTTCCGCAGAGCTTCAGCCATTGCCTGATAGCGGGGAATAAATGGGCGTTTTTGATTATTGCAGTTGTCATATTTTAAAAGGTCAACGCCCCATTCAGCGAATTTTTTGGCATCTGCCGTTTCGTAATCAAGACTGGCAGGCAATCCTTCGCAGGTTTTCGTTCCCGCGGATGAATAAACTCCGAGTTTCAAACCCTTTGAATGAGCGTAATCAGCAAGCGATTTGATCCCGTTCGGAAATCGGATTGGGTCTGCTTGCAGATCGCCGTTCGCGTCGCGTTTGTCCGCCATCCAACAATCATCAATGTTTAGATAAATAAATCCCGCATCCTTCATTCCCGATGAAATCATTGCGTCGGCAGTTTCGCGAATAAGTTTTTCGTCAATTTTACAACCGAATTTATTCCAACTATTCCAACCCATTGGAGGCGTCGGCGCAAGATTTTCCTTTGCGTTCGTTTGTCCGAAAACCGAAAGCACCGAAAATAAAATCAGGATTTGCAAAAGAATTTTCATAGTTATCTTTTCAACAATTTCAAAGCGTTCTCACGATAAACTTTTTGTAAAACATCATCCGGCAAATAAATACCGTAAATTTGCCAGCGACCTTGCCGCGAAGCGTGCGAAGGGTAATCAAAATATTCGTCTGCCGTTTCTAAAAAACGGAAATGGAGCCGATACATTTCAATTTCGGGAACCAGATCCGTGCCGAATAAAATACGATCTGAATATTTCAGGAAAAATTCCCGCGCCGTATATGGTTGCCGTCCAAGTTCTGCCGTTCGTGCGCCAATATCCACAAAAACATTCGGATTTTCGTCCAATAATTGGGTGACATAAGCTAAATTTTCGCTTTTTTCCGCTAAATGAGCGCAGACAAAAGTGGTTTTTGGGTGACGTTTAAAAATTGAATCACGCTGCATCAACAACTCATCTTTAGAAAAATGAGACGGATAAAATCCCCAATCAGGATGTGCCGCCAACTCTTCGAAACGTTCGTTAAATCGGTCAATCGGCAGAAAAAAAGCATCAGGATCGGAAATATGGAACATTACCGGAAAGTTCAAAACTCCGGCTTTTTCAAAAAAAGGTGCCAACCGTTCATCATCAACCCGCAGCAACTCGCCGTTTTTTTCACGTAAAGTTAAACCCAGATCCTTCCAAATTTTAATACCGCAAAATCCTGCTTCGACATATTTTTCCAAACGTTCCACTGATTTTTGCCAGAAATTTTCAGAATCCAGATCCGTCCAATCGAACCAGGCGTAGGTTTCAAATCTATCCGGGGAAGAATCTTTAAATTTACGATGGATTTCAAAGGCTTTTTCGCCGGTCTGCATCGTAATATTGACGCATTTTTCAATCCCGCAATCATCCATTATTTGCAGAACTTCGCCGGGATTTTGCGCGTCCAGATGGTTGTGATAATCAATGGCGGGGAATTTGGATCTTGAAATTTCGTGAGTCGGAACATTAAGCATCGAAACCGGGGCAAAATCCGAAATTCTTAAATCTACCTCAGCTTTTGCCGTCACCATTTCGATAAATTTATCATTAATTGGTTCCATTTTGAAATGCTTTTATTTGCTTTCGTTTACTTTCTTTTATTTACAAAACGAAATATAAACCAAAAATTTAGAAATCACAAGAGCAAAAGGAAAAATCAAAAAAGACAAAAATAAAAGACACATTATCAAATCAAATACTGAATTGAAATTGTCTCAAAATAAGTAAATTAGATTTTAATTTTAGAGATTTTTAAGGCATTTTGTGTGGCAAAATGGACAGGTAATCTTCACCTAAAGGGGAATTGTGTAACACTTATTTTATTTGAATTCCTGCTTCAAAATAAGGAAACTTCGATCCTAAAATAAAATTTTAATGAAAAATTTATTTGAATCGAAATTGTAAACCTCACTAAATTATAAAGTTAAAATTTGTTAAAAAGGAAATTTATCCCGCTTTCAAAAAAATTCTAATTAAAGCCGATTTACGGAACTGTGTTTGCTTAATTAAAAAAATAAAAGCCTTATTTTTTAGGGCGAATAAATTGAAATATTAGATATTTATATTGGTTTTTTTTATGAAAAATTTAGATTGTAATAACAAACGCATTTTAATTGTTGATGACCAGGCATCGGTTAGAAATTTTTTGAGAGAGATTTTAGCGGCAAAATACCATTGTGAAATGGTTAGTTCTGCAGAAGAGGCACTTGAGATTCTTAAAACAGATTATTTTAATTTGGTATTGAGCGATATTGAAATGGGGAAAATGAGCGGAATTGAATTGGTCTCCCAAACTCACAATTCATTACCAGATACGGTATTTGTAATGATAAGCGGCAATCAGGATATTGAAGATGCGGTCGAATCAATGAGAGTTGGTGCGTTTGATTACATAAAAAAACCATTCAATATTGATCAAATTGAAATTGCCATTGAACGCGCACTTAATCACCAATCATTACTTTTTTCAAAGCATCAATATGAAAATCATTTGGAAGAATTAGTTAAAATTCGGACTGAAGAGTTAAATTATATTTCAAATTATGATGTTCTGACCGAATTGCCAAACCGAAATTTGTTTGAAGATCGTTTGTCTCAAGCTCTCTCTCATGTCAATTATAATCGCAAAAATCTTGCCATCCTTCGTATTTCATTAGATCAACTGAAAAATGTTTTTGATGTTTTTGGGCAATGTAACGGAAATGCCTTACTGAAAGAAGCGGCAAAAAGATTAAAGAATTTTATATTTGAAGGGGTGACCGTCGCCAGATTTGAAGGCAATGAGTTTGGGGTTATGTTGTCCCAAATTAACGGCACCGAAGAGGTAGTTGAATTTACCAAAAAAATAATGGATTCGCTTAATCAACCGTTCCTAATCGAAAGTAATCAAATTTTTGTTCCATTTAGTATTGGCATAAGTCTCTTTCCAAACGATGGCGGTGATGCCGAAACTCTGCTTAAAAATGCGGGAATTGCCCTGACCCGCTCCAGAGAAGAAGAAAGAAGCGGTTATCAGTTTTTCACCACGGAAATGAATTCTTTCGCACAAAAACGGATGGAAATGGAGATGGATTTGCGGCACGCATTGGAACGAAACGAATTTGAAGTTTATTACCAGCCGAAACTGTGCACCAAAAACCGAAAAATAATCGGGATGGAAGCTCTGGTTCGTTGGAATAGACCGGATTCAACTTTTGTTTCTCCGGCAGAATTTATTCCTTTAGCAGAGGAAACGGGATTGATAATTCCTATCGGAGAATGGGTTTTAAGAACAGCTTGTAAACAGTTGAAGGAATGGGAGGATGAAGGATTTTCGCCGTTAATAGTTTCTGTTAATCTTTCGGCTCAACAATTCCATCAGCCTGATTTGCTGGAAGTTATTAAAGACATCATTAAAGAAACGAAAATTAATCCGAATAATTTAGAACTGGAGTTAACGGAAAGTTCAATTTTGAAAAATAAATCAAAGGTAATTGGTATTTTAGATGAATTAAAACGGATAGGAGTAAAAATATCCATTGATGATTTCGGCACCGGTTATTCATCCCTAAGTTATTTAAAGAGATTACCCCTTGATATTTTGAAAATTGATAAATCGTTTATTCAAGATATGACCATTAGTCCTGACGAAGCTTCACTGGTTATGACGATTATTTCACTTGCCCATAATTTAGGATTAAAAGTTATAGCCGAAGGTGTTGAAACAGAGGAGCAATTAAGATTTTTGCACCTTCTTAGATGTGATGGGTGGCAAGGCTATTTATTTAGTAAACCCGTTACGGCGAAATTATTCAGAGAATTATTGATCGAAAATAGTCAGGAAAATACAACGGCGTGGCAGCTTGATTTTTTTAGATCAAACCTGCCAAGGGAAATGGCTGAGATTCATTGCTCGGGTTTTTAGTCCGGTTAAAATCAAATAGGGAGAAATGCCCGTTCATTTCTCCCCACACAGTAAATCCTCAACATTCAAAAGTTTTAAGTATACAAGCAAAAAAAATAAACTACTTTTCTTAACCTATTGATACAATTGAGCTTACTAATATGTTAAACAAACTTAACCGTATATAAACATTGTGGCACAAGCCTTGCACTTTACTAAACCGACACCATTCACAAGATGAATAAGTCAAAAAAAAATAAAAAAAACCTAAAAGGAGTTCTTAGCAATATGCTTTTCAAAAACTTACTGCGTTATGCAGCTTTATCAACCTTTTTATTCGCCTTAGCAGGCTTTGCTGCTGCCCAAGGTCCTGTAGTTGGCACTTCAACCACTTCAGAATTAGCAATGAGTGCAAATGTTCAAACTGCAGTTCAATTAAACATTTCCACCGATACCGGAAACAGTGGAGCAACTGTCAGCGGTAGTAACTCAACCGGACTTTTCTCAGTTAATTTCGGTAATGTCAATGGTCTTGGTTTAGGCACCCCAACAGCCGGCGTTTCGGTTTCTGTTGATGGAAGCGGCGCAACTTATTCTACCCCTGTCAAACTCACACCGGTTTATTCAGGTTTTACCACAGAAACAGCAACCGTAACCGTTGAAGCCGGTTCGAGTGCCGATCAAGGAATTGCCCGCGAAGGAAATGCGGCTAATTCGATGACATCTGTTACTTCTACTCCGGCTGAAGTTTTTACCGGAGCCGCCAGCGAATCAAACCATACCCGTTATGTTGGTTTTAGAGTTGCCCGCACAGAAGCTGCCGGAGCTAAAGAAGCCACATTTATTTATACAGTAACCGTTGAATAGTTTTTCTGAATTATCTTGGTAGTAGGTAAAAAGGAAATCAGTCTTTAAGAATTATTTAGGTTGATTTCCTTAAATTAAAACAATTCTGTTAGAGATACGATTATGAAGTCATCCAAATCTTTTATTCAAACTATTTATATTTGTTTCATAATTTTGAGTTGTTTAGTTATTTCGAAGGCACAAACAGCTCAACAAGGCTCTATAGCAATTACTCCTGCTTCAATTGATGCAACGGTTAAAAGTGGAGCCAGTTATACTCAAACCTTTACTATTACGAATAATACAGATGCTCGTCTTCAATTTCAGTGTTCGATTGAAGATATGGGATATGACGAAAATAATCGCCGGATAACCGGACGACCCGGAACGCTCCCACGTTCTGCTTCGCCTTGGGTGCAGTTTACTCCAAGCGAAATTTCGATTGAACCTCATGCCTCGCAAACAGTTAAAGCCGTAATCACCATTCCTCAGGATGCCGCCGGTAGTTTTTTTACCGTTCCGGTTTTTCAGGGAATGCCGGTTGAAAAATACGTTTCAAATGTTAAAGTTTCAACTGCTAATTCAACCGCCAACATTGGTATAAAATTTCGGGGTTTGATTTTATTGACCACCGAAAAAGGTGCTGAATATAACATTGAAATATTAGACGGAAAAATTATTCCTCCCACAAATTCCTCAGAATTAGAACTAACCCTCAATTTAAGAAATCGCGGAACGGCTCACGCCAGAGTTCGGGGAGCTTTTGCAATCCTCAATTCCTCAGGAGCTTTGGTTGGTCGCGGAAACATTGATGAAAAAAGGTATTTACCGGCGCAAAATGATGCAATTAAAGCAAAATGGGCAGGCGAATTACCTTCCGGAAATTATACCTGTGTGACAACTCTCAGCTATAACCGTGTTGGTTTAGAACCATTTTCGATGGTTTATGAACTTCCGTTCACAGTCAAATAATTAATGGGAGAAAGCAATGTTTATCAAGAAAAAACTAACCCCTCAACAAAAACGATTGAGAAAATATTCAACCAGAGCTTTTTGGGTTTTGTTGGTTTTGGTTCTGGGAACATTTTCAATTTGGGTAACTCAAAAAACACTTTCGGCAGGAAGTGTAACAAACTCACGTCCGATTTTTCTTTCCACCAAAAATCTGCCAACTCCGGTTCCGCCCAAAGCCCCCACTCCGGCACCCACCAATGTTTCGATCCCAAGTGAACAAGCCACACGAATTAAAGTTACACTTGGCGAAACCCGCGAAATTCCGATTGTTGCTGGTATGACCTCAGCCGTAGCCGTTTCCCCGGAAATTGCTGCCGCCCAGATTAAAAACGGGAATTTATTATCAGTCACCGGAATAAAAGTTGGAGAAACGATTGTGTTGATTTCGGATAAACAAAAACGGTCCACTATTATGGTTCAAGTTGTCGGAAAACCTTTAACAACCGAGCGCAAAAGTAGTGAACCCGCTCAACCGCTTCAAACGGAATCTGACAAAACCTCCGGCTCATTTACCTCAGGATACTCGGTTGGAATTAACGGAAATCCCTCAGTCTTACATCAAAATGTCGAAGTTCGGCGAAAATTATCAAATAACCGCACCCTCCGAATTTCCGGCGAAATGTTCAAATCAATTGGCGGCGACGAAATTAACAGGTCTTTTTCCAAGGTCAATCAATTTGGATTAAACCGAATTGCAGTTGGAATTGATTCAAAGGACAAAACAATTGATCTTTTGGACAGTCAGGTTAATCTTTCGTCGCTTAGTCTTAACAATTATACAATGCGGGGTTTTCACTATGTTTCAGCCCCAAAACCCTCTTCAAACTCAAATTTACTCGAACAAGGGGTAGAAATTTTTGCAGGTCTTTCCCGCCCTTCACTGGCTTTTTATGACGATAAACAGGGAAGTTTTGCCGGAGCAATGGTTCCGGTGGTCAAGGGTAAAAGTTGGCAGGTCCGTGCAGGGATGACTTATGTTTCACCCGAAAAAAACAATAAACCGGAAAAAGGCGGAACAGTTTTGCAAGTGACAGGCAAATTTGCACCAAGTGAAAAATTTTCTGCCGATTCTGAACTGGAATATGCTGAAAATGCTTTTTCATGGCGAGCAAGGGCAGACTTAAAAATCTCACAAATTAATGCTTTCGGGGAAATTATCCGGCTTGATAAAAATACGCCGTTCAGCAGGATCGGAGCACAGCCTGATGGTAATAAAGCAGAGTTACTTTCATTTTATTGGCGACCTGCCAACCGTTTTGGAGCTTCGGTTAATTATAATCATTCTGAAATTGGGCGAACTCAAAAATCAGGATTTATTAAATTTGAACGAACTAATTTTTCTGCAAATTTTAACTTCAAATTAAATCATAACTCCAACTTCATCCTTCGTTTTTTGGAGCAAAAGTTTGAGTCCTTACTTCCCGGAACCTCGTCCAAAGTTCAAATTGAAAGCCGCAGTTTGAGTTTTGCTCAAAATTTACGATTTAGAGAGCATTGGACAAATAATTTTGAAGCCCGTTTGAATTTCAGCCGGGAAGCTGATGCAAAAACTGAATTGGAAAACGGATTTAGTGTAAGGGAACAATTGCGTTTTTCCTTTTCCAGAAATTCGATCAGCGGTTTTTTGAATTACTCCCACAAAACTCCCACATTAACCAGCTTGATAATTCGTGATCCTCAGCTTTTACCTTCTGCTCTGCAATCAGCTTTTACCTCGGATTCAGCCCGATTTTTACAACTTTATCAGGATAAGTTGGCTTATCTGCTGCCGAGTGTGGAATTACCCCAAACCCGTAATCTGGATGCCGGAATTTCACTTCAAACCAGCCTTTCAAAATTTGATGTAACGACTGAAGCACGCTTTAACAAAAGCGAATTCTTTACTCAACAAAATAATAATTTCGTAACTTCCGCCGGAGTTGGGATCAGAATTGATAATTCAAATTATGTGCAGGTTAATGCCTGGAAATCTTTTGGTGATAATAAACAATCCGCCCTCGTTTTCTCCTATACACATACTTTCGGTGGAAGCGGCGGCAAAGGCTTCAGCCTGACAAGATTGTTGGGTTTTGATAAGGGAAAAATTGAAGGTCGGGTTTATTTTGATTTGAACGGAAACGGTAAGGATGATTCAGATGAACCCGGCGTTGGCGGCGTAACCATTAAAATCAATGAAAAACGAACCATCAAAACCGATATTTACGGTCGGTATTCATTTTCTGAACACGAAGGAAATTTCAAATTGGAAATGGTATCTCCAGATTTAGGTGTTAAATTGCGAGCAACCGGAACAACCCAAGCTCAGGTTATTTTGGTTTCAGGAATGACTCAGAAAGTAAGTTTCGGGGTTTCTGATTTCGGTTTTATTTCGGGACAAATTTTCAATAATTTATCAATGATAGGTAAAACTTCATCTGCTAATTTGCCCGGCATCAAGGGTATCAAAATGAAACTGAAATCAAACGATCCGAATATGGCAAATTTTTCGACTGAATCATATACCGCCGCCAATGGAGTTTACGAATTTCGCAATCTGCGTCCCGGTGAATACACACTTGAACTTGATACTGCGACTTTGCCGCCAAATTTCAAAACTCCTTCTCAAACAGTTTGGTCGGTGAGGGTTAATCCTCTGCTTGGGTTTTATTTCGATGTTTTATTAGAAGCCCAAAGATCGGTCATTGGTGTTGTTTATATTGACAGAAATAATAACGGAAAATTTGATTTTCAGATAGATCAACCGGTTCCGTCAGCAATAATTACTGCTGAAAATCAAACCGCAGTCTCCGGTGAAAACGGTTCTTATCTTTTAAGAAATTTGCCGGCTGGAAAACTAAGATTGTTTGCCCGTTCACAAAATAATTCAGAAAGTTCTCCGGTTTTAATAGAGTTTGGTGCAGAACCGGCAACAAAACGAGATATTAACCTTGCAGTGAGTCAATAAAATTGTGAAGAAAATGAATAAAGCAAAAGATTTTAAGCAAATTCAAAAGACGATTCTTTTCATCGGATCACCCCAACAATGGTTGAGCGAAAGCATTAAAATGTTTGAAAAAAACAAACAGATCGTGTTAGTTGCTTTGACCGGAGATGAAGGTTATCTAATGGCACAATGTGACACTCCCGATCTGATAATCTGCGAATTTAATTTAACTGATATGTCGGGTATAGAATTTTGTCAGCTTATTCGCCAGGACGAAGAATTGTGCAGAGTTCCTATTATTCTGGTCAATGATCAACAGCAAAATATTGAACAGATTATTGATGATTTTGAATCAGGAATCAGAGATGAATTAACGGTTTGCTGCAATCTGGAATTAAAAAAAGCGACTTTAGCATCCGGCAGCAAATTTCTTAATCACTCATTGGAAGATTCATATCAACTATTATGTGCCCGCCATGAGCTTTTGACCGAAATGATAAAAGATACAAGCGATTTGATAAAGGCACTGGATATTGAGCATAGTTTTAACAATTTTATTTATCATCCGAGTTTTAACACCCAGCTTAATAATCGAATTGAATCAGGTATGGTAATAATTGACGGATTAAAATGTCTGTTAGCCGAACAATCCAACCATTTAAATGAATTAGCCAGAACCTTAGATCAGCAGTTTACCGGGCTGCAAACCTACTTTTTAGAAAATATCGCAATATTTAGGAGTAAATGATAATTATGACCGCCAACCACATTCATTATAAATTCGGAAGTTTTCTGTTAGACACGCAAAGTGGATTATTGTTTAAAGATAAGGAGATTGTTCCATTAAACCAACGTTCATTTAAAGTTCTGGAATTGTTAGTTAAGAACACCGGATGTCTGGTAACAAAAAAGGATTTTATGGAGACGGTTTGGAAAGATTGTTATGTGGTAGAAGGGAATTTAACCGTAGCAATCAACGGATTACGGAAAATCCTGCATCAGGAAAGCAAATTTTTTATTGAAACATTTTCCGGACGGGGATACCGTTTCATAGGCGAAGTTGAGGAGGTTACGGTTGTCCATCCACCAACCCGGAATCAATTAAATTTGACATTTGTAGAAGGAAACAATTATATTTCTGAGACTCCCCAAAATTTTGAAATTACAGGGTTAAATAATTTTTCGCAGACCAATACTTTTAATAAATTTTTTAATTATTTTACAAATTTTACTAAATTTAAAAGAAAGCATTAGTTGTGGTTTTGGTTATTAGTGAATTTTGGGAAATAAAGACAAGTAATCCCACTCTGTCGAAAAGAGAATTTAGTAACGATAATGGAATTACTTTCAGACTTTAGTTGCCAATATATAATTAATTCAGACGACGAAATAGTTTTTGTAAACGAAGATTGGCAAAATTTCGCTGTTGCCGCAAATGCCTCAAACCTTTTATCCGACAAAATTCTTCAGCAAAGTATTTGGAATTTCATCACCGATCTGTCAACCATCTACCTTTATCGTGAAATCCTGAAAAAAGTAAGAACCGGGGATCCGATAAAATTCAATATTCGTTGTGACTCAGCAGAGTTTAAAAGACTTATCGAAATCAACATATCGCCCCAACCAAATGATGGCGTTCATTTTGAGAACCGAATTCTGAAAATGGAAAAACGTTCCCCGCAGGATATTTTTAAAATTGATATTCCAAGATCAAATAAAATAGTTGTTATTTGTTCTTGGTGTAATCGGATTAATTTGGAAAAAAATAAATGGGTCGAGATTGAAAGCGCAGTTAAAGATTCTGAAATTTTTAGTCAGGAATTACTTCCGCAGTTATCACATGGAATGTGCCAGGATTGTTTTGAAAAAATCTCCCGCCAAATCGATTCGGTTATCTAAACAAACATAAAACCTTTTAATTTATTGAGTAAAATCTGAATTTTTTTTCAAATAACAAAGGAAAATTCTCGACAATTTCATTTTTAAGGTGTATTGTTCTTGTATTATTTGACAAGACACAAGTTTTGAAAATTTCTATATCAGTGCTTAATTTTCCAAGGTTTCGAGATTAGATAAGCGCGTATAGTATGCTCCCAAAGGCAGTAAAAGTTAGTTGTAGTTACCGTATTTTTGGAAGAATTACTTTGCCAACCAGTTGTTTAGTTAAAATATTTGAAAACCTTAAAGTCGTTAAAGAACCTTTCCTATATTTTGCCGGGAATATTGAAAAGTTGTTCCAACCCGATTTATGTTTAGTGTAAATCAAATATTTATTAAACAAAAATGCGATGGTTAATCGGAAAATCTAAATTATCTACCAATAATTTATTTATTTCTCTGTCAAATCTTATCCTTCAGATAAAGCACAAAACGTTCCAAAACAGGAAGTTCCGGACAGAACTATGACTGGAGGTAAATGCTCTATGCTCTTGAGAAACGTATTTTAATTGCACAAATAAAAATCTAGAAAACAATAATAATTATCAGAAATCAGGTTTAATTTTTTAATCCTTGAGTTTGATTTAATTTGTAATGAGTTATTCCCCCGACAAATTATCTCTGACTGAATATCTGCCCCAATCAGCAAGTATCTTCTCCATAATTGTTGGAATTTTGATATTTGTTTCCTGGGCGGATGGTGTTTCATTTTTACAAAACTTTATCCCCGGTTATTCTTCTCCTAAGCCCCTGAACGGCATCACTTTTATTTTTTCCGGCGTTTCGCTTTTATTCTTAAGCAATTCTTCAAAAAACTGGACAAGAAAGTTTGGTTTGATTTTTTCCGCAATTGTTTTATTAATTGGCGGACTGATTAGTTTTGAGAACATTTTTAACTATAACTTTGGAATAGATTTTTTATTTTCCGAGGATAAAATAAATCCCGATAATCTTTTGAATAAAGGAAAACCGGCACCAACCACAGCACTCAGTTTTTTCTTTTTGGGTTTATCGTTAATTTTTCTCCGGCTAAAAGTAAAAAACAGTTTCTATATCAGCCAATTCTTTGCGCTTTTAGTAATAATGATCGCTTTTTTTGCGCTGTTAGGATTTGTTTTTGATACGCAGGGCTTTTATTTGAAACAACCCTTTGCAATTCCTTCACCTATTACTGTTTTAACACTTGTTTTTTTTGTAGTAGGGATTCTGTTTGTAAATAAGAACCAAGGTTTAACAGCTATTTTCTTCCGAAAAAGTTTGGGAGGATTGTTGTTTCGCCGTGGATTTCCATTGGTCATTGTCTTCCCATTTTTAATGAGCTGGTTCAGGTTAAACGGCTCATTTCCGAATAGTAATGAAGCACAATTTGAAATTGCTCTTTTTGCTTTCACTAATGTTTTGACCTTTTCATTTTTTCTGTATTGGATCGCAAATGTTTTGGATCGTTTGGACTTTAAAAGTAAAAACGATGATGCTGAATTAAGGAAATCAGCAGATGAATTTCGGGCATTGGTTCAGGCAACCTCTGAAATTGTTTGGACCAGAAAAGGGAATGAAACTAATGATGCGATTAAGAGTTGGTGGGAAGATTTAACCGGAATTAAATTCGATGAAAATCGCTTTGATGCGTTCCATCCTGATGATCGTGAGAAAGTTTTGAAAGTTTGGGAAAATGCCGAAAAGAAAAAGATCCCTTTTTATTTGGAATATCGGGTCCAGTCAAAATCAGGAAATTATCGTTTTCTTTCGGTTAGAGGAGTTCCAATTTTTAATGAAGATGGGGAATTTCGTCAATGGATGGGAACCATTAATGATATAACCGAAAAAAAACTTGCCGAAGCAGAAATTTATAAACTTGCGGCGATAGTTGAATCATCCGAGGATGCAATTATCAGTAAAGACTTTGACGGCAAGATTTTAAGTTGGAATAAGGGAGCGGAAAGACTTTTCGGTTATACCGCGACTGAGGCAATTGGTCAGAATATTGAAATAATTTTTCCACCCGAACTATTTAATCAAGAAAGCGAGATCATTGAAAAAATAAGGAAAGGTGAATATATTGCAAATGAAGAAGCAATTAGAAGAAGAAAGGATGGAACCGAAATTGCAATTTCATTAACCGTTTCGCCAATAAAAAATTCAAATGCTGAAATTATCGGTATTTCAAAGATAGCCCGGGATATTACTAATCGAAAAAAAGCCGAAGCCGATAATAAACGACTATTAAAAGATTTAGCTGATATTAAATTTGCGCTGGACGAATCCTCAATCGTTGCGATTACGGATCAAAAAGGAAAAATAACTTATGTGAACGACAAATTCTGCGAAATTTCGGGTTATTCCAGAACGGAATTATTAGGTCAGGATCATCGGATAATTAATTCTTCATATCATTCCAAAGATTTCATTCGAGATCTTTGGAAAACAATTTCGAGCGGAAAAGTTTGGAAAGGAGAAATAAAAAACAAGGCAAAAAACGGAACTTTTTACTGGGTTGATACCACCATTGTTCCTTTTCTAAATGAATTCGGTAATCCCTATCAATATGTTGCTATCCGAACCGATATTACGTCCCGCAAGAATTTTGAAGAAGCCTTACGTGAATCCGAAGGTAAATTAAGACTTTTTGTTGAATATGCACCGGCTTCGGTAGCTATGTTCGATCTGGAAATGAATTATTTGGCTGCCAGCCGGCATTGGTTAACTGATTATAATTTGAAGGAAGAAATTATCGGTCGCAATCATTACGAGATTTTTCCCGAAATTTCTGATAATTGGAAAGAAATTCACCAAAGATGTTTGAAAGGAGAAGTAGTAAAGTCAGAAGAAGATAAATTTATCAGACAAGATGGTTCGGTTAGTTGGTTAAAGTGGGAGGTTCGTCCTTGGTTTGATTCCGAGGACAAAATCGGAGGTTTAATCCTTTTTACCGAGGACATTACTGATAACAAGAAAAATCAGGAAGCCCTGAGAAAAAGTGAAGAAAGTTATCGGTTGCTTTTTGAAAATAATCCTTTTCCAATGTGGGTTTATGACTTTCAAACTTATAAATTTCTGGCTGTTAATAAGGCTGCAACCATTCATTATGGTTACACAAAGAAAGAATTTTCTTCAATGACCATTATGGATATTCGTCCTGACGAGGATGTTCCATTTGTAGCTGAACAAATTAAGAGCCTGAAAAGTGATTTATTCAAAGGGGGAATCTGGCGGCATCGTAAAAAAGACGGTTCAATTATCTTTGTAGAAATAAATTCCCACGAAATTAATTTGGATGGAACAAAATCCCGTCTTGTTTTGATCAATGACATAACTGAACGCAAAAAAGCAGAAGATGAGTTACGGTTGATTGAACAAAGACTAACTGAAACTTTAGACGGAATGTTAGAGAGTTACATCATTATTGATTTCAATTGGCATTTATTATATCTCAATGAAAATGCGGCTCAGCAGGGAAAAATCTCAAAGGAAAACTTTCTTGGAAAAAAACTCAATGAAATTTATCCCAATTTTGAAGAAACCAGGATTTACTCTGTCTTCAAACAATGTATGGAGCAAAGAGTCGCCGCCCAACTCGAAGATGAACTTGTTCACCCGGACGGTCGGAAAAACTGGTATGAGTTCAATATTCAACCTACTAATCAGGGAATTGTTATTCGTTCGGTAGATATTACCGAACGAAAGAAAATTGAAAGTGAGTTGTTGGAAAAAGAAGCTCAGCTTCACGCTGCCGATAAAAGGTTGGCGGAAATAATTCAGGGAATGACCGATGCGTGTTTTGCTTTGGATTCAGAATGGAAATTTACTTTCGTTAACGATAAATCCGAGAAACTTATGCAGCTTTCCCAAGAAGAAATGTTGGGAAAATCTATTTGGGAATTGTTTCCACATTTAGAGGGAACAATTGTCGGGGAAAATTACTGCCGGGCGATGAAGGAGCGAATTCCTCTTTCATTTGAGGCGTTTTCCGGCATTGCAAATCGTTGGCTGGATGTCAGGCTGTTTCCATCCGGAGATGGGATGGCTGCGTTCCTGCTCGATATTCAGGAACGCAAAACAATGGAAGAAGAATTGGTTAAGAGTGAAAAGCGTTACCGCAATACTCTGGATAAAATGCTGGAAGGAGTGCAAATAATAGGTTTTGACTGGAAATATATTTACGTCAACGATGCTCTAGCCATACAAGCCAAATATCCAAAAGAAGAATTGATCGGCTATACCATGATGGAAAAATATCCTGGAATTGAAAACACCGAATTATTCCAAAATTTTGAGCATTGTTTTAAGGAACGCGCTCCTATTCACGTCGAAAATGAATTTACTTTTCCTGATGGTTCAAAAGGATGGTTTGAGTTGAGTTTTCAACCTGTCCCGGAAGGAGTTTTTGTTCTTTCCGTTGATATTACCCAACGTAAACATCAGGAAGATGAAATCCGCCAACTTAATGAAAGTCTTGAACACAAAGTGATTGAACGAACGGCTGAATTGAATGCTGTTAATAAGGAATTGGCTGCTTTTTCATATTCAGTTTCCCACGACCTGCGTGCACCCTTGAGAACTTTGGACGGTTTCAGTTTGGCACTTTTGGAAGATTATGAAGATGCTTTAGATGAAATGGGGAAAAACTATTTGCACCGGATTCGGGCTGGAAGTCAACAAATGGCTCAGTTGATTGATGATATGCTGACTCTTTCCCGCGTGACCCGGACGGAAGTCTCGATTGGAAATATAAATTTAAGTGAAATTGTTAAACAAATTGCTGCAAATTTGGTAGAAACTCAGCCAAGAGAAAACGTCTTTTTTGCGATTAAAGATAATGTCTATGCCGTAGCGGATGAGAGACTGATCAGAATTGCCTTGGAAAATCTGATCGGCAACGCTTATAAATTCACCTCAAAACGCGAATTCACCAAAATCTCTTTCGGAATTGAACAACAGGACGAAGAAACCGTTTATTTTGTTAGAGATAACGGATGCGGGTTTGATATGGCATATTCAGAAAAATTATTTGGGGCTTTTCAAAGATTCCATAGTGTCCAGGAATTTGAGGGGACAGGTATTGGATTGGCAACGGTTCAAAGAGTAATTAACCGTCATGGCGGAAAAATTTACGCTGAAAGCCAGGTTGGTGAAGGAACTACTTTTTACTTCACCCTTAATAAAAGTTGAGAAAAATAAATAATGGAAAATAAATCAATCCTTTTAGTTGAGGATAATCCTAATGATGAATTATTGATGCTTCGTGCATTGAAGAAAAATAACATAGCCAATGAGGTAGTAGTTGTCCATGATGGAGTCGAGGCTCTCGATTATTTATTCGGCACGGGACCATATACCGGACGAAATTTGGATGATTTACCGCAGCTTATGTTACTGGATCTTAAACTTCCAAAACTCGACGGACTGGAAACACTACGGAGAGTTCGGGCAAATAGCCGGACAAAATATATTCCGGTAGTTGTTCTGACAACTTCAACCGAGCAAAAAGATATTATTGATAGTTATGATTTGGGAGCTAACAGTTATGTCCAAAAGCCGGTGGATTTCAACGAATTTATCCAGGCTACCCAACAACTTGGATTATATTGGTTGGTAATCAACAAGAATGTTACTAAATAATTAGCTGTATTGCTTGCAATTGTTAAATGAAGAAACTCAGAGTTCTCAACGTTGAAGATTCGGATAATGATTCCACGCTTTTAATCCGTCATTTAACCCGCGGTGGTTACGACATTTATTTTGAACGGGTAGAAAATCAGGCGGAAATGAAAGCCGCACTTAATAGCAAAGAGTGGGATATTATTATTTCCGATTATCAAATGCCCAACTTTAATGGGCTTTTAGCTCTCAAAGTATTGCAGGAATCCGGGCTGGATATTCCTTTCATCATTATTTCCGGCACTATTGGCGAAGTATTAGCAGTCGAAGCAATGGTTGCCGGAGTCAATGATTATATGATGAAGGATAATCTGGTTCGTCTTATTCCCGCGATAGAAAGAGAGCTTCAGGAAGCCCGTCACCGGAAAGCCCGGTATTCTGCGGAAAATAATCTCCGAGAAAGTGAAAAACGACTCAAGATTGCGTTATCTGCCGGAGGAATGGGGGTTTGGGAATGGAAGATCGTAACGGATAATTTGTTCTGGTCATCAGAATGTTATGAAATTATCGGTAGATCTGAACCGGTTGCCTCATTAAAAGATTTTACGGATTTATTACATCCTGAAGATTTTGATTTAGTAATGAATTTGGTTCGCAATGCAATCGAAACCAGAAAACCCTTAAATGTCGAGTTTCGGATTATTAATCCCAATGATGAAATAAAATGGTTAGCCAGTTTTGGACAAGCTGAATATGACGATAACGGGGATCCTCTAACATTTATCGGCACAGTTCAGGATATTACCGAACGGAAAAAATCCGAAGAATCCTTGCGCGAATCCGAGGAAAAATTTAGGGCTTTGGTGCAGGCAACCACTCAATTTGTCTGGTCGGCAAATTCAAATTTGGTCACCGATGTATTTCCTGACTGGTGGTCGGAACTGACCGGACAAAAAATTGAAGAAACCTATAATTGGGGATGGCTTGAGGCTTTACACCCCGAAGATCGTGAACCAACCCAAAAAATTTGGAAAAATGCGCAGACTCAAAAATCGTTGTTTAATACGATTCTCCGGATCAAGACTAAAAATGGTGGGTATCGTTTTTTTGCCGCTAGAGGAGTGCCGATTTTTAATCAGAGTGGAAATTTGGTTCGCTGGATCGGGGCTTTAACGGACATTACCGAGCGCACTTTGAGTGAAGAGGAATTGAAGCAAAGTGAACGGCGCTTTCGCTCTTTGGTTAGTGCAACAGCTCAGATTGTTTGGATTGCAGATACTGACGGAGTTCTGTTGTCTGCTTTAACGCCAAATGGAGATTCAATTGAAGGAACTGGGGCAAATATCAATGAAGATTGGATTTCGAGAATTCACCCTGACGACAAGGAAAGAGTTTTGGCAGAGTTTTCAAAAGCAGTAAAAGACAAAAATGATTATCATTGTGAGTATCAAATGTTCTATACCGATAATCAATATCACCATTTTATTGCCCGTGGAATTCCTGTTTTTGAAAAAAACGGAAAAGTTCAGGAATGGGTAGGAACTTTAACGGATATTACGGAAAATAAAATTTCCGAAATCGAACTTCAAAAGAAAGAGGAACAGCTTCAACAAGCCCAAAAATTGGAAACGGTTGGTAGGTTAGCCGGTGGAATTGCACACGATTTTAACAATATGCTGACTGTTATCAATGGTTACAGTGATTTATTACTTCGCGGATTAAGTTCAAATGATCCCATGCGGCAGAAAGTAGAGGAAATAAAAACTGCCGGAGACCGGGCTGCCGAATTAACTAATCAGTTATTAGCCTTTAGTCGTCGTTCAATTCTAAAAACCAAGATTTTAGATGTTAATCAGGTGGTTTCTGATACGACAATAATGATCCGACGATTGATTGGTGAAGATATTCAAGTCGTCAAAGAGTTAGACCCGGGACTTAATAAAATCGAAGCCGATTCAGGTCAGCTTGCTCAAATTATAATGAACCTCGTTATCAATTCTCGTGACGCAATGCCTCAGGGGGGAACCATTACGGTCAAAACTTCTAATATTTTTTTGAATGAAGAATTTGTAGATCAGAATATCGGCACTAAAGTTGGTGACTACATCCTTTTAGAAATATCCGATACCGGAATTGGAATGGATGATGAGGTTAAATCACACATTTTTGAGCCGTTTTTTACAACAAAGGAAATTGGTCAGGGAACCGGACTTGGGTTATCAACCGTTTATGGAATTGTCACACAGTTTGGTGGGCACATTATTGTTCAAAGCGAAATCAGCCAAGGCACATCATTTAGAATTTATCTCCCGAGTTTAAACGAAACTACCAATGTTTTGGAAACAATTGCGGGTTCAAATAAATTCTTAATTGGAACTGAAACTATCTTATTGGTTGAAGACGAAAAGTTGGTGCGAAAGTTAAGTCGGCAAATGCTTGAGAGTTCGGGTTACAAAGTTATTGAAGCTCAAAACGGGATTGAAGCGATAGAAATCGCCAAAACTTTAGAGACTAAAATCGATTTGTTAATTACTGACGTTGTAATGCCAAAAATGAGCGGTCGGGAACTCGCAAAAGAACTATATAAAATTTGTCCGCGAGTGCTTTTCATATCCGGTTACACCGATGATGATGTAATGAGACACGGAATTTCAAAAGTTAATTTCAATTTTTTACAAAAGCCTTTTACCTTTAACGAATTTACTCAAAAAGTCCGAGAAATTTTAGATAAAAAAACGTAAATTTTTGAAGTTCAATTTTGAACTATTTTGTAAGCTAATATTTTGAATAAACTCTTCTTTAAGTCCGGGTATTTCTATGGAATTTGTAAAACAAAGTCTTCAAGCTCTGGTAATTGACGATGAAAAACAAGTGCGAGGGTTTATAGCTGAAATACTTCGCGGAGATGGTTGGATTGTCACCGAAGTTGGATCGGCAGATCAGGCTTTCGATTTGATCAATGAAAATTGGTTATTAGTGATTTGTGATGTGATGCTTGGTGAAGAGGATGGTTATTCGGTTTTGCACAAGTTTGCCGAAATTCAACCCGAAGCCCGTTTTGTTCTAATGACCGGATTTGGCTCGGCGGCTGGTGCGCTTGATGCAACAGCAATTGGGGCTTACGACTATTTAGTAAAGCCGGTTGGGATTGATAATATTTTACATATTTCAAAAACCGTCCGTGAGCAATTTCAAAATCGTTCAAATCAAAAGATCGAGACGGAAATGAATCCGTTGGGCTATGTTTCGGACGTTAAGTTAATTGGCAAAAGCCAAACATTTGTTGAATGTCTGAAGTTGGTCGGTCGCGTTGCCGGAACTAATTTACCTGTTTTGATTACCGGTGAATCGGGAACGGGAAAAGAGGTAGTTGCACAAGCCATTCATCGGCGCAGTAATCGTGCTAAAAAAGAATTTGTTGCAGTAAATTGTAGTGCAATCCCGACTGAATTAATTGAATCCGAATTATTCGGGCATTCCAAAGGTTCATTTACCGGGGCAGACAGGGAAAGGATCGGTTTATGGGAAGAAGCTAACGGCGGCACGATTTTTTTGGATGAGATAACCGAAACCAGTTTACATTTTCAGGTAAAGCTCTTACGCGTTTTGCAGCAAGGCGAAATTCGACGGGTTGGTTCTAACCGAACGATAAAAGTTGATGTTCGGGTGATTGCCGCTACAAATCGTGACATTGAAGAAGAAGTTAAACAGGGGCGATTTCGTGAAGATCTGATGTATCGTCTTAATTCGGTTACCATAAAATTGCCGCCGTTGCGTGAACGAATCGAAGATATTCCTTTATTAGCAAGTTATTTTGTAAAAACCGCTCGCCCTGATTCCAGCATGAGTTTTACCTCTAAAGCGATGGATTTGCTGAAAAATTATTATTGGAAAGGTAATATTCGTGAATTGGAAAATGCAGTTTTACACGCGGTTTCAATGACTGATGACTTGATCTATCCCGAACATTTACCTGCCCAGATAAATAAGATTGAGATTTCAGATAATCAAAATTTGGTTGGTGCTTCAATAAAAAGTGTGAATTGGCTAACCCTTGCAGAACAGGAAAGTAAATATGTGGAAGAAGTTTTAGAATATACGGGAGGTAATAAACAGGCAGCTTCCCGTATTTTAAACATTGACCGCAAGACTTTGAACCGAATCATACAGCGGACACAAAACGATTCAAAGTCTTAACGGAAATCTCAATTTGCCAATCTAATTTGATTCGGCAATTTCACTGTTATTTGCCCATAATTTATTGATTATTTTGATCAAAACACCACTACTCAGAAGGAAAACAATAAGTAAAATAATTGTTTGTGTAGTTCTTCCGTAAAGAAAACTGCCGACGGTAAAAAGTGCTGACCAGATCATTGTGCAGCCTGAAACCCAACCCAAAAGTGCAAGCGGAATATTGTCAGCCTTGGTGACTTGATCCTCGGAAATACCGGCTTCACGCCTAATAGAAGACCAACCGGGACCGGCGGGATGAACTTTGCGGTAAAAATCAATCAATGTTTCTTTGTCAGTTGGCGGAGCGAGATAAGCTGCTAATACCCAGCAAATTGTAGTTGCAATTACTGTCATTAGAAGTTTTGCAGCGGTGGATGATGAATAAATATGCTCTTTTTCCAAAACTAAAAAGATAATGGAAATTACAAAAGAACTGATCATTGCTACAACTTCACACCAGGCATTGACCCGCCACCAATACCAACGCACCAAATATAGCAATCCCGTTCCTGCTCCGACTTGTAAAATTATGTCAAAAGAATCCTTGGCGGTTTCCAGAACAAAAACTAATGCTGATGAAATGAAAAACAAAAGAACTGTAGTTAATCTTCCCATCATTACATAGTGTTTTTCCTCACCGTCTTTCTTGACAAAACGGCGGTAAAAATCGTGAACCAGATATGATGCGCCCCAATTCAGATGCGTCAAAATAGTTGAGGAATTAGCTGCGACCAGTCCGCCGACCATTAAACCGACAAAACCGATCGGTAAAAATTTAAGCATTGCCGGATATGCAATATCGTGACCGATCAGGGTTGAATCAAGATGCGGAAAAGCAGTTTGAATATCGGATAATTGCGGATAGATAATTAACGAAGCCAATCCAACCAAAATCCACGGAAACGGGCGCAAAACGTAATGCGCGACGTTGAAAAAAAGAACTGCTCCGAGGGCATCCTTTTCCGATTTGGATGCTAGCATCCGTTGGGCAATATAACTTCCTCCGCCCGGTTCGGCTCCCGGATACCAGACTGACCACCATTGAACGGCAATGGGTAAAATAAAGACTGCCACGGCAATTTCCCAGTTGTTGGAAAAATCAGGTAAAAAATTCAAATAATTGATTCCTTCAGGTCCTTTCATTGCCCCGACTTTTTCAACTAATCCCGTTAAACCACCAACCTGAGGTAAATTTACTGCAAAATAGGCAGCCGCGATGACAGCCGTCATTTTGAGGAAAAACTGGATCATATCAATTACCAACACCCCCCATAAACCGGAGTGCGCTGCAAAAATTACATTCAGTAATCCGACAAAAGCCAAAGTTTGCCAACGGGGAAGTCCGAACAGAACAGCCGCAATTTTACAGGCTGCCAGATTAACCGAAGCCATAATCAGGCAATTAAAAAATAATCCCAAATAAACGGCGCGAAAACCGCGAACTGCACCGGCGGCTTTGCCTGAATAACGAATTTCGTAAAATTCCAAATCAGTCAAAACTCCTGATCGCCGCCACAATCGAGCATAGAAAAAGACCGTAGCCACTCCGGTCAAAACGAACGCCCACCAGACCCAGTTTCCGGCTACACCCTGACGGCGAACAATGTCTGTTACCAAATTTGGAGTATCGCTGGAAAAAGTGGTTGCGACCATTGAAAGCCCGGCTAACCACCATGGCACGCTTCGCCCGGAAGCAAAAAATTCCGAGGTGTTCTTTGATGATCTTTTACTGAAAAAGAGTGCCGGAATAAAACAAATGGCAACCGCTCCGATGGCAATAATCCAATCAATTAAACTAAGCTGCATTCTTAATTTTTCCTGTTATTTTTAATTGATAAAACTGCAAACCTTAATCTTTTCTGCCGAAACTGCTTGAACGGCTGTAATCGCTGGGGCAAATGTTTTTCGCAAATCTATTTCATCCGTTTCAAGCAACGATTTTTTGACCGCTAAAGTAAAAGCGTTTTTTAATTCCGTTCCAAAATTTATTTTTCGAATTCCTAATTTAATGGCTTTTTGCATCAATTCAGCCGGAACGCCTGAGCCGCCGTGCAAAACCAAAGCAGTTTCTTTAACTGCGTCCGCAATTTCTTTAAGCCGTTCAAAATCAAGTTTGACCTCACCTTTGTAGAAACCATGGGCAGTTCCGATAGCAACCGCCAATGCATCAACCCCGGTTTCTTTGACAAATTTTTCGGCATCTTCGGGACGCGTAAAAAATTGTGAAATATCCTGATCCTCGGAATTTTGGGTAACGTGACCGAGTTCCCCTTCAACCGAAACTCCATTTGAATGGGCAAGTTCAACAACTTTGCTGGTTACTTCAATATTCTGGGCGAATGGTAATTTTGAGCCATCAATCATTACGGAACTGTAACCGGCTTCGATACAGCGTTTAGCTAATTCAAAACTTGCCCCATGATCAAGATGAAGGGTTACGGGCTGAGAAATCTCTCTCGCCGCTGCCTGTGCCATTGAAACGGCAAAATCAATTCCCAGATAATTAATTGTTGATTCGGTAGTTTGCAAAATCAAGGGTGCATTCAATTCGTTGGCTGCATTAATATGTGCCCGTAAAGTTTCGGCATTATAAAAATTGAGAGCAGCAACTGCTTTATTTTCTTTAGTTACAACATTAAGAATTTCCCGCATTGGAACTGGATTTTTTATAATTTTAGTTGTAACTATTCTGTTGCTCATTTGCTAAGAAGTTCTTCCAATGAATTTTGGTCAGCTTGGGATGCCGTGCCGCCTGCTTTTAAAGTTGATAATGCCCCGCAGGCATTTCCGGTAATTAAACAATCACGCAAATCTTTTTTATTCAGGTAAGCATGAACAAACCCGGCGGCAAAAGAATCGCCTGCCCCGGTTGTGTCAAGAGCCTCAACTTTGAAACTTTCAGCAAAAACGATTTCATCATTGGCGATTGCCATTGCTCCTTTTGCCCCTAATTTGACTACCACACACGGACAATATTCGCCTAATTGTCTGACGGTTGCTTTGACATCTACAAAGGCAGTCAATTGTTTTGCTTCCAACTCATTTAAGAATAAAATATCGGCATTTTTAATAACTTCAAAAATTTCTTTACCCCAACTTTGAGTCGGATCTGAATTTGGGTCAAAGGAAACTGTTAATCCTCTTTTTTTTGCCTCTTGCATTAATTTAGGAAAATCCGGTTGTAATTTGGTTTGCAGAAAATACGAAGTTAGATGCAAATGATTGTGATCATTGAGTTTGTTAAGATCAATATCATTAAATGAAAGCTCTGAAATTGCTCCTAAATAAGTGACCATTGCCCGGTCTTGCGGAGTGCTGAGAACAATAGTAATTCCGGTTTTTATATTTTCAAGGATTTCAATCTGGTTAATTGGAACTCCTTTTTTCACTAATTCGGCTAAACAAAATCTGCCGAAATCATCATTGCTGACCCGACTGATAAAAGTAACAGGGTGTCCGAGCTTTGCAATTCCGCACGCAAAAATTGCGGATGCACTGCCAAGCGTTAAGGTAAAATCCTGTGCCAAAATTTCTTGCCCCAGAGTCGGTTCTCGTTCCAAACCGCTGGCAACCAGATCAACATTTAATTCACCAATAACTGCAATTTTTTGGTTTTTGAATGTCATTGAACTTTTGTTTACTTTCGTTTGCTTTCTTTTTTTTACAAAACGAAATATAATCCAAAAATTAAAAAATAACAAGGCAATAATGATGAATAGAGAGATAAAATCTTTGACAATTTCCGAAATCCTTGAGCTACCATTATCAGAAAAAGAAACTTACGGTTTGGTTCACACGCCGCAGGAAATTTTTCAGCAGCCTGAAACCTGGTTGGAAACTTTTCAAATCGTTAAAACCAAAAAAATTGAGATACAGGAGTTTTTACAAAAAAGCGGGTTTGGCAAGGATAATTTTTCGGTTGTTTTAATTGGCGCGGGAACTTCGGATTATATTGGGCGGGCATTGGTGAGTCTGTTACAAAAGAATTGGAAATGTAACGTGCAGGCAATTCCCAGCACCAGTTTAATGACAGAAATGGATGATTTTATTGAAAATTCTCCGGTAAATACGCAACATCTTTGGATTTCGTTTTCACGTTCGGGAGATAGTTTTGAAGGAGTTCAGGTTTTAGAAAAAGCCATTAAAAAATATCTACATATCAAACATTTGATTGTAACCTGTAATGAAACCGGAAAAATGGCAAAAGAGATTTCTGCAAATGATCAAGATGTTTGCTGCATTATTTTGGACAAAAAAGTTAATGATTTAGGTCTGGCGATGACCAGTTCTTTTACCAATATGATTACCGCCGGACATTGTTTGGCACATATTTTTGAATTGGAAAAATACGAACCGGTTTTGAAAAATTTAGGTAAAGAGACAAAGGAGAATCTCGAAAATATTTCTGAACTTGCAATAAAAATTGCCGAAAATGATTATGAACGAATTTGTTTTTTAGGCAGCGGTGCGTTAAAAGCTGTTGCTGATGAAAGTGCTTTAAAAGTTCTAGAGTTATCAGGCGGAAAATACAACGTGATGAGTGAATCTTTTCTTGGTTTGCGTCACGGTCCGCTTTCATGGCTGAATACCAACTCTTTAGTTGTTGGATTTGTTTCAAATGATTTGGAAAAACAAAAAATCGAGCTGGGGTTATTGAGTGAAATCAAACTAAAAAATGCTGCAAAAAACAGTTTAGCGGTTTTACCAAATGATTCCGTAAATGTTTCAAATGTTTGTGATTTTAAAATCGCTTTTAATTTTTCAAATGATCTATTTGACGATTATCGTTCAATTATTGATGTTCTTTTTGCCCAATTGCTCGGACTTTATACATCCTTAAATCAAAATCTGAAACCCGATTCACCGAGTGCCGACGGCAAAATTCAAAGGGTTGTTTCAATGGTTAAAATCCAGTAAAAAAGTTAAAATTAAAGGTTGAGATAATAAACCGGCGAATTAAATATTCAAGCTTAATCGCTTTCCTTTTTGAACTTTGTAAATTGCCTGAATCCTTTCTAATGAGAATCATTTTCTTTTTCTAAAGATTCCTTGATTTTTTTAAAGTTTGTGGCAATTTTTTACCTATTTTGTCAAAAAATTGTGAATGATGATTTGAAAGAAACCCGCAAATTTTAAATAAATTTTCCTAAGTATTAATAAAAATCATAGCATTAACATAAAAAACGAATTGGACTAATGATAAATAATTTTTTAAGGTTTAATTGTAGTAATTTTTAAAAAACAAATTTATATATTTATCAGGAGTCTATTTTTATGCCAAAAAAAGCAATTAATACAACTAATACACCGCAAATTATTTTTACCGGAGATTTTCAGCAAAATATTACTGAAGAAATAAAAGCCGGAACAGAAGTTACAATTCTTTTTGATTCAAAAAGATTACCATTTGAAAGATCAGTTGATAAAAAAGGGAAGCCGCAGTGGGAAATTTCTGCTTTTTACCAATTTTCGCCGGTTGGACCGATAAATGAAGTTAAATTAGTTCCGGAGAAAAAAGTAAAAAAAGCAGAAGCAACCGTAACTGACGAGGTTTTAAAAGGATCATTTACTGTTCCCGCTGGAAGTCAAGAAGCAATTCTTTGGTTTTTGAATACCGGAAAATCAGGTGAAGTTTATTTTGACAGTGCCTTTGGTTATAACTACCGTTTTCCGGTTTTGCCAGAAGTTGCCCAAGTCACCGAAGCCCAACCGAAAACTGTTAAGAAAACCCGAGCAAAGAAAGCCTAAAATTAACCAATCTTAGAATTTTGAACTGAAAAGGATGTTTCATTTGGAACGTCCTTTTTAATTTAGAAATTCAGTCGTCCGGTTATTCCGGCAATTACCGTCACCAGTTCTTCAATTTCGACCGGTTTGCTGACGTGATTTTGAAATCCGGAAATTAAAGCACGCGCGCGGTCTTGGGAGCGAGCAAATCCGGTTAATGCCACGGCGGGTATTTTTGCTTTTTCATCGGAAAATCCTCGAATTTTTTTAATCAGAGTGTAACCGTCTTCTCCGGGCATTCCAATATCAGAAACTATGACATCGGGTTTTTTGTTTTTGATCTGCTCCAACGCTTCTTCCACATTTGAGGCGGTAATAACTGTTGTATTGTAAAGCGACAACGCCTGTTGCAGCATTTGCCGGGATTCGGGTTCATCATCAACTATTAAAATCAACATTCCTTCCAGATTAATTTCGCTGGGAAAATTGATAGATTCTTTTTTAAGGTCTTGCGTTTCTTTATTTTGTTCGGGTTCTTGGATTTCATTTAATAGTGGAAGCGTTACGACAAAAGTTGCGCCTTTATCCTGACCTTTACTATTGACCCGAACATTGCCGCCGTGCATTTCTACAATGTGGCGAACAATTGCCAATCCAAGCCCGAGACCTCCGAATTTGCGGACAGTTGAGGAATCGGCTTGCGAGAAACGTTTAAAAATGTGAGACAAAAACTCTTCCTTGATTCCGATCCCGGTATCGGAAACCACAATCTCTACTTCGGTCTTCAGTTTTTTTATTTTGACTTTTACCTCACCGCCACTAGGGGTAAATTTAATAGCATTGGTCAACAAATTCCAAATAACCTGCTGTAAACGATTTGGATCACCGGAAATATGGCTTACCTTGGAATCTTCTGTAAATTTCAGAGAGATGTTCTTTGCCTCAGCTGCCGGACTAACACTTTCAATGGCACTTGCAACTAATTCATTTAGTTTGACTTTTACTACCTCGAGCCTTACTTTTCCCGAAATTATTCTCGAAACATCCAATAGATCTTCGATCAAACGGTTTTGAGAATTGGCATTTCTCACGATACTTTCGATGGCTTTTTGGCTGGTAGTTTCATCGAGTTTTCGCTGTTGAAGCATTTTCCCCCAACCCAAAATTGAATTGAGCGGAGCGCGAAGCTCGTGTGAAACCGTTGCCAGAAATTCATCCCGCATTCGATTGGAAATTTCCGCTTCCTGACGGGCATTTTTTTCACTTTCTAAAAGTTTATTTCTTTCGATTTCCGCTTCTTTTCGTTGGGTTACATCCCGTGAAGTTATTACCAACCGAATCGGCTTTCCCTTTTGGTCAAAAATTGGATTAACGGAAACTTCCCAACACTTTAATTTTCCTTGGGTTGTTTTGCAGTAACCTTCAAATTGATTTGCTTTACCAATTAAAGCCAAATCCATCGCTTTTTGAGCCTTGAGATTTTCTTCGCCTTCCCAAAAATCTGTCCAAAATTTTCCTCTAAAAGATTCAAAGTCTTCAACTTCCATCAATTTCATTCCGCAAGAATTCATTGAAATTAAAGCTCCGTTGTTTTCTAAAACTTTTACGCAATCAGGACTATTTTCATAAATACTTCGATTAAATTCTTCGCTGAATTTCAACTCATTCTCAATTTTTTTACGGTCTGTAATGTCAAAATGTGAAATAACCGCGCCGCTATTCTCATTTACCAATGAATTAATTTGCAAAATAAACCAACGCTCTTCCGTGGGTGAATGGCAAGGATATTCAATTTTGAAAGTTTTTTGCTCGCCTTTCAGGATTTTAGTTAAATTTTCGTAAACCTCTTTTGCGATTGGATCTTTGTGACTGGCTTTGTAGCAAACTTCCAGATAATTTTCGCCAATTCCGGTTTTATTTAGTTTTTCCCCAATACAGTTGTTAGCGGCAAATTTTTCCCATTGTTCGTTAACAACTAAAATTTCACCACTTTTATTGACCACGGCAATATGAGCTGACAATGAGTTTAAGGTAGCTTTTACAAAAGTAGAATTTTTTTCAAGCTCCTGATTAAGTGCAGTTAATTGAGTTGTTCTTTCCTTTACACGGGATTCCAAAGATTTATTTGTTTCTATTAAATTCTTTTCGGCTCTGGTTCGCCTGACCGTCTCCCGAAAAATTGCCAAATTAGCCAATCCAATCGAAAAAACGCCGCCAATTCCCCCAAATAAAATTATCCAATAGGTAAATCTGAGGTTGTAAGCAAGGGCATCTTCCTGAATTTTGAGGTTATTGTTTTCTTCATTTTCTATTTCCTGAATAATTGTGCGGATATTATCCATTACCTCCTTTTCAAAACCAATATTGACGATTTCAGCAGTTCTTTCCACTCCTTCGTGATTTCTGACATCGTTAACCGTTTTAATCAACTGAAGTTTTTTGTCAATTTCAACACTTAATTTTTGCAGGTTATCAATTTGCAGAGGGCTATCCTTTAATAATTTATTTAATTCAACGATTTGATTTTTTACTTTATCTTTTGATTCTTCAAAAGGTTCGAGAAAAATTTTGTTTCCCGTGAGTGCATAACCGCGTCCGCCCGTTTCGTTATTTAACATCAAAATCAAGGTTTGGTTGAGGGTATTTAAAACAAGTTTTGTATCACGTTCTCTTTTCAAAGCGTCAGCCAGATTCCTAACGCTGTGATACGAATAATAGCTAATTAAACTAAGGGTAATAAATGCCAGTAAAAATGCTATCTGGATCTTCCTTTCTAGTGTAAATTTCTTCATAAAAACGAGGGCTACCTATTATTTAAACCGGTTAATTAAATTTTGATGATAGCAATTTCCATACCTTTGCAAAACGAAAAAATTGGCGATTTTGCGGTTTTTTTAGGGTTAGTGATCAGAATTATTTAATAAAACGTCAATCCTGTATGAATTTAACTCAAAAAAAGTGTTTGGTTTTATTACAAATGCAAAAAAAATAATTTGAAAAAAATTCAAAAGTAAATTTTTTCAGGTCAGTTAGCTTGAACTTTCAAACTCCTGTAAACAAAGAGGTTTAATCAATCAAATTCGCGGATGATTTCGGAATGATTATCTTTGGCATACCTCTCGCAATACGAAACTTCGTAATTTTGAAAATTTACGATTTTATTGAAAGGAGAAAATATTATGTTGTGGACAATTTTTGTAGTTTTATTGGTTCTATGGGTTTTAGGTTTAGTGAGCGGCTCAACCTTCGGTGGATTTATTCATTTACTACTATTGATTGCAGTGGCGGTTCTGGCAATTCGCTTAATTGAAGGAAGACGAGTCGTTTAAAATTAAAAGGGAGGGAAAACAATGCAAACAAATACAAATCAAAAACTTTCATATTTCTTAATCGGTGGGGGAATCGGAGTTACTTTAGCTTTACTTTTTGCTCCAAAGTCAGGAAGTGAATTTAGGGAAGATATTTCAAATGCTGCGTCAAATGGGTTGGAAAAGACACGGCAAACAGTCAATACGCTTAAAGAAAATGCAAATTCTTTATACGAAAATGCAGTTGATAAAGCCGGTAATTATGCGGATAAAGCCAATAACTATCTTGAAACCGCAAAAAATAAAGCCAATGAAGTTTATGGAGCGGTTGCCAATAAGGCTGAAGAAGTTTCAGAAAATGTAAAATCTTTACCGCAGTCGGCTCAACCGAACAATTCTGAAAAGAATGATAAAGTTGATAAAACAAATGAACCTAAACAAGATGCTAAGGTCAATCAAATTTAACTTTAGTGAAATGTTTAGCAATAAAATTTGTGACTGTGAATTAAATAATAAAAATACACGGTCACCTTTTATTTTGAATAATTTCTTACGTTATAAAGAACCTTTTTTCTCCTTTTTTGTGGTTCTTTAAATAAAGCCTCACCCCTCATTTTTCAATTATTTAAAATCTCCAAAATATCATTTATCAATAGGTCAGGTTCAAAAGGTTTAGCATGATGTTTTTGAAAACCGGCTTCCAAAATTTTTTTGGTTTCGTTGGGAGAGGCAAAAGCGGTAAGTGCAATAGCGGGAATTGAACCTCCCTGATCCTTTTCCAACTTTCTTACTTTTTTTATAAATGATATTCCATCTTCCTCGGGCATGCTTATATCTGAAATAATTAAGTTCGGAAGTGATTCCGTTTGTTTCAAATAATTTAATCCTTCTTTGGCGGATTCCGCTCCATAAACTTTTGCGCCCATTTGGGTTAAGTAAAATTGTAAAACCTCTCTGGAGTCCTCATTGTCTTCGACAATCAATATTTCCAGGTTTTCCAATTGGTGGTTATTATTGGTGGATGAAACTTTTCCAACCACGGTCGATTTTTCGGGTTTGTCGATTTGTTGCTGATTTTGTTTCGGTAAACGGATAAAAAAAGTGCATCCAACGCCATCCTCATTATTTTTGACTGAAACCTTACCGTGATGTTTGCTAATTACCGCTTTAACAATCGAAAGTCCTAAACCCAAACCGGTTTTATTACTGGCGATTTTTGACTGGTAATATTGTTTGAAAATAAAAGGAATGTCATCTTCCGGGATTCCCGTGCCGCTATCCTTGATGCTAAAGACAATATTCCCTTCTTCCTCTTTGGCTTCAATTAAAATTTCTCCACCTTTGGGAGTAAATTTAATTGCGTTTGTTATTAAATTACCGATCGCCTGTTGTAACCGGGAAGCATCACACAAAATTTTTACATCCGCTACTTCGCCCAGATTAAATTTAATCTGTTTTTCTTCGGCTTGTGGTTTTTCGGATTGAAATATCTGGTTAATCAGTGGTTTAAGCGAGATTGTGGCAAAAGTGAATTGCAATTTCCCGGCAATTATCTTAGAAGAATCAACGAGATCGCTGATTAATTTTGCCTGCAATTTCGCGCCGTTTTCAATAGCTTCCAGTGCGGTTTTTTGCGTTTTTTCGTCAACCTGTTTATTTATTAAAATTTTCACCCATCCCAAAATAGAATTCAGCGGAGAACGAAGCTCGTGGGAAATTACCGCTAAAAAATGATCCTTCTCACGATTTACTTCTTCAAGTTGATCCCGTGCATTTTTTTCGGCTTCTAAAAGTGCCTGAATTTTTTGATCGTAAATCTTTCGATGGGTAATATTGCGGATGCTTCCCATCATTATTAAGGAATTTTCGTCCTCTCTGAAAGTTTTTCCACGAGCAGAAACCCAGCTGATGCACCCTTTTTTGGGGATTATTCGATATTCAATATTGTAATCAATCAAATTTGTATTTGAATCATCAATGGCAGTTTGAACTTTTAAGAGATCATCCGGGTGAACAACCTGAATAAATTTCTCAAAAGTCATAATTTCATTGGGTTGAAATCCATATATTTCATTACAGGTGGGGGTTGTAAATAAATCGCTGGTAGTTAGATTCCAAAACCAAAGTCCGACTTCGGCACTTTCCGCCGAATAGAGATAGCGGTCGCTTTTTTTTTTGTGAAAATTTATTTCGTTAATGTAATCGGTTACATCAGTGCTTGAGAAAATAATTCTTTTGACTTCTTTCTCGTTTTCAAAAATGGGAGTAAATTTTCCTTTAATAGTAGAAATTTTATTTTCAGCAATACTAAAGGTTGTTTCTATTTCAAGCGGTTTTCCTTCGCCGGCAACTTTGATTGCATTTGAAATTATTTCACTTACATTTGGACTATGCTGCCAAAATTCTATTTCGGCAAAATTAGTGTTTATTAGTGCATTTAAATTTATATCAGTATTGAAAAAGGCTTTGCCACCGAGGTCTTCTATTATTCCGTGAGGTGAAAGAGTTGCGTGAAAATAAAAAACGTTCTTGAAATTATACATAGAATTATTTTAGGTAATTAATTTATTTTCTGTAAAATACTGAACCATCATTGTCACAACAACTCCAATTAAAAGTAAGTGAATATAACCGTCAAAAAAGTGATTGGTTAAAATTCCGATTAACCAAAGCCCAATTAACACAAATATTAATAATCTAACCATATTAACTAAAATTACTCAGAAACTTTTGAGAGTTTTGCGTTAAGATACGTTTTTTCTCCCTTAAATCATTGACCCAACTTAAAATATTCTCGGTAACTTTTTCTTCCAATTTTCGTTTTTTCGGAACATTTTGAGCCTGAAATTGATTACGTTCATTGTTTAGGTTTGTTCCTTTCTTTATTACTTTAATTTTCATTATTTCCCCCTTACAAGCAAAAGATTAAGATTTAATTTGTATAATTCAACAACCGTGCCAGAACTTTAAATAATTGACTTAGATAGAGTTATATGAAAGTCACCAGTAATTGCGAAAAACATTTTTCCTTGATGTATTGATTTGATACAATTATATTTATGAAAAAAAGAGCATTAATTATTGACGATGATCCGTCAACCTTAGAGTTAATGAAGTTCCAGCTTGAGTCGGAAGATTTTTTTGTAATTTCTTCGGAAAATGGTGCAAAAGCATTAGATTTTGTAAAGGAATTGGAATTTGACATCATTTTGACCGACCTAAATTTGCCCGACATCAATGGTATAGAAATGGTCAAAAGGATTAAGGAATTATCCCCCTCAACTGAGATCATAATGATAACCGGTTTTGGTTCAACCGAGAAAGCGGTAGAAGCGGCAAAAGCCGGAGCTTTCCATTATGTTGAAAAACCGGTTGATTTTGATGAATTGATCTTATTAATTGGTCGGGCGATTGAACGCAAAGAACAAGCAAAAGAAATTGAGAATTTACGCGGTAAACTGACTAGCCGAAATTCGTATGTCGGTATTATCGGCGGCAGTAAAGCAATGCAAAATGTTTATGAAATGATAGAAAGCGTTGCTGATTCTGATGCCAATATTTTGATTTTAGGAGAGTCGGGAACCGGAAAGGAATTGATTGCCAATGCTATTCATTTCAAGAGTTTACGCTCCAAAAAGGACTTTGTGAAAGTGAATTGCGCCGCACTTCCTAAAGAATTGATCGAATCTGAATTATTCGGACATTTGAAAGGATCGTTTACAGGGGCTGCTAAGGATAAAACAGGCTTTATCGGCAAAGCTAACGGCGGTAGTTTAATGCTTGATGAAATTGCCGAAATGCCGATAGAACTTCAACCGAAATTATTAAGAGTTTTACAGGAAAGGGTTTATTATGCGGTGGGCAGCGATAAACCGCAGCAGGTTGATTTCAGGTTAATTTCTGCAACAAATCGAAAACCCTTTGAGGCAATTCAGGAGGGAATTTTACGCGAGGATCTTTTTTACCGAATCAATACCATTGAAATACATATTCCGCCATTGCGGGAAAGAATGGATGATGTTCCAATGCTGGCAGAACATTTTCTTAAAAAATATGCTGAAAAATACCGTCGGGAAATCAAAGGTTTTAGCCAAAAAGCCTACGATCAGATGTTGAATTATGGCTGGCGGGGAAATATCCGTGAATTGGAACACACAATCGAAAGAGCTGTTTTATTGGCAAAGGGAAAATTTATTGACGGATTGACTATTCAGGGACAAAACTCTCCTGTTACATTTAATATACCAACCCCGGTTACGCCAAGTTCAGTTCCCGAAGTTACTGCATTTCAAGCTCCTGTTTTGGAACCAAATAAACCAAGTTTCACAAATATTCCGGTAAATTCATTTAATAATAATGGTTTAACTGACCTTGATGAAAATGAATTTTTTGAAGAAATAGGTAGAATAATCGTAGATAAAATCCCAACGGATAATCCGCAAAATGAAGATGTTTTAAATAAAATCGAATACGGAGTTGTTTTAGCGGCTTTGAAAAAAGCCAAACAAAATAAACAGGCAGCTGCTAATTTACTGGGAGTTTACCGTCCGCGTTTATATGGAATGATAAAACGTCATAATTTGGATGCAGATTAAAAATTGTCGGTTTTAATAGAAAAGAGTCAGTTTTTAGGCTGACTCTTGGGGATTGATAAGATTGAGTGTTTATGAAGATCAACTAAAAAGCCTGTTCCTTGTAACTAACCGATAAAGTGCTATTACAACAATTGCACCAACCACGGAAGAAAAGAAACTTGGAATTGAATTACCGATATTATTAAAATTGCTCACCATCGGATACCCAACAAATGTGCCGATGTAACCACCTACAATCGCCCCGATAACTCCCAATATAATTGTTGCAATGATGCCGCCACCGTCAAAACCGGGCATTATCATTTTTGCCACTAAACCTGCCAGAAAACCTAAAAACAACCAAATTATTAAAGAAATCATTTTTTTTACCCACCTTTATAGAATTAAAATTGCTAAAACTTTTTACTTCCTACTGTTTGTAATACAAATATCGTGCCACAGAAAAGTATTGGTAAATTATTCTAAATATTGAGTTTGTGCTTTATTGCCTTTTTTGTTTAAAGAAAAAACTGTATCAATTTATTTCACCTGTGAAGATAACAAAATAAATTTGTATGAAAAAAAAGCGGGAAATTAAAAATTGTAATCCCGCTTCAAATTATAAAATGGATTGAATTAGTTTAGTTGGAAGTTTTAATTGTGCTTGATTCAGTCAAACGTAAATTAAACATTACGCCTTTTTCTAACTGTAAATTACCGTTTTGTAATAATAAAGTTGAACCGCCTTGGGCAGAGGCATCGGTTGATTGGGTAATTTGAATTCCTTTCAAAGTGCCGCCAAGTGAATTTGTGGTATTTCCAACGGTTTGCCCAACAGTGTTTGTAACTCCGCCAACTGTATTGGTCGTTGTGTTGACCACTCCCCCAACCGTGTTGGTTACTCCACCTAATAATCCTCCGCCACCGCCTCCCGAACCAGAGGTTGAAGAGGTTGAAGTTGAAGTTGTGGAACTTCCAAAAACATCAGCAGAATTATCATTTACATTAGCCGAAGCCTGAGTCAAAGAAACGATAGTTGCGGAAATTGGGCTGATCATTTTTCCATTTTGAATCGAATCAAACATTACGCTTAGTTTGGACATTGCATTGTTTTCGGTTTTTTGCTGAACTTCAGTAATTTTACCAATGATATTGGAGCCTTTATTGACGACAGTTTGACCATTTTGCTTAATTGCTTTAGTGGTTTTGAGTATTACTTGATCTCCAACTTTAGCTTTACGCACATCAATCGAGTTTTGCAGCTGCCCGGAAAGTTGGGTTCCTGAATCCAGAACTGTGCCATTATTATTTTTGCTAACTGATGTTTGATTGTTTGCGGCAACATTTCCGTTGGATTTAATATTTTGTGCCGAAATCATCCCGGTTCCTAAAACTAAAATACAACAACTCAATAAATATTTTTTCATGATTTTATTCTCCTTTTGAATTAGTTTGGGGAAAGTTGTGTTTGCCCTTATTTGATTTTCACTTAAATCCTGTTTTTAAAGGCAAAAGTGGACTGACAACAATATTGAATCAGCCCGGAATTGAAAGTTGATAAGAAAAATCTATCAATTTTCACATTGTAAATTTGATTAATTTGCATAAAAAACTACTTAATTAATTTGATAATCGTGGATGGAGCCTTAATATTAATGTCTATTTTTTCGTGTTTTGTTCCGGTTATCCTACCTAAAAATCCACTGTAATAAAGTGCTCCGACAATCATTCCTACAATCACAATAAACGCAAAAGCCCAGACAAAATTTGATGCAAAACCTTCTTTTTCTTCCATAATTTTTACCTACTCATCCTTTATAATTTATGTCTTTAACATTTCGGGAACTTTAATTACAAAAAATGTGCCAAACTTCTAAATAGCAATATTTACAGAGTTTAATTGCATTTAATAAAATCAATGATGGATTATTTTTTTAATTAATTTTGTTCGATTTTATTTCTGTCTGTAATAATTCGATACAAAAATTCTTACTTAAATAATTTCCCGCCTTCGTGAAAAAATATAATTATTGTAAATAAACGATTTATGCTTTTGGCACGAATTTTGTATGTATTAAATGCGGAAAAATTAACGTTTGAAAATTATTTTGGTGTGAAATTAAAAATACCTGAGGAGAAGAGGTAATTTTGCAGTGAAGGAGATATGAGCAATTATCAAAGGTTATTCTAACAACTGCGACTCAAGTGGCAGTCACAGATTAAATTTAGAAATATTTGATAATTGCTCATTGGGGGCGGTTAATTTTCAAAAAGTTTCAAGGGGGAACAAGGTGGGTTAATGAAGAGCGGAATTTGATTCCGCTCTTTTTTTTTAAGAAGAAAATTAATTAAGCCAAAGTTTTCAAGTTTTTAACTTATAAGTAGAATTTAATTATGAAAAGTTACAGAAAAGAACTTTGGTTTGAGATTCCAACCCGACGCGCCTTTATCAATATAACTCCTGATGTCAAAAAATGTTTAGTTGAAAGCTCTGTCAAGGAAGGTTTGGTTTTAGTCAACGCAATGCACATTACCGCATCAGTTTTTATAAATGATGACGAAAGAGGTTTACATTCCGATTATGAAAAATGGCTGGAAAAAATGGCTCCGCATAGTCCGATTGAGCAGTATCGGCACAACGATACCGGAGAAGATAATGCAGATGCACACATAAAACGGCAAATTATGGGACGGGAAGTTGTTGTAGCAATTACGGATGGAAGATTGGATTTCGGACCTTGGGAACAGATCTTTTATGGTGAGTTTGACGGCGGCAGAAGAAAAAGAGTTTTAGTTAAGATCATTGGGGAATAAATAAATTCTCAAATTTTCCACAAGTCTTAAATCGGTAAAAGTCCATCTCTGGCTCTTTGTAACCAGTTTTGTTTTGAATAGGTAGCTTTTGGATTTATAGTGTGAATTGTATAAGCCTGTCTTGATTTTTCGCTGGTGTTAGGAAGACTGTAATGAGGAAGCAATCCGTCAAGAACAATACATGTTCCTTTTTTTACTTCCAAAGGAATCATTTTTTCTAAATCAAAAGGTGTTGTGTCAAAAATATGGAATTCTGTTCCTCCATTTTCACTACGATGAAACCAGGAACGTAAATTTGTCCGATGACCACCCGGCTGTGCCCACATACAGCCGTTTTCAATCGTTGCATCTTCTAATGCAAACCAAAAACCGACGCACGATTCAGGTTCGGTGTATAGAAATGTAGAGTCCTGATGAACATCCACCACGCCCCCAATTCGGGCATGTTTGAATATGTGCATACTTTGGATAATAAGATAATCGGACAAGTTTAGGTTTTTTGCTAAATCTTTCATTTGAGGCGAACGGGAAAATTCATTAAAAATTGGATCCAGATCATGCAGTGCGTGACCGATTTTATTCAGGGAATTAAAAATATCATTTTTTAACTTTCCTTTTGAATCAAAGGCATCTTTTTCAAAAAAGAAAGAGATTTTGTCACCTGAATTCAAGAAATAATCATCACTCGTTCTTTCCTGCTCAGAGGTTTGAAAGATTGAGGGGTAGCCATCAAAGTCGAACTTTTTTGTCAATTCCGTTATCCGTTTCATTAAATTGTTGCATTCAATTTCGGAATTGAAATTTTCAATTATTAAAAATCCATCTTTTTCAAATTTTTCAAGTAGTTTGTTCATTAGGGTTATAATGATAATCGAAACCCGAAATTGATAGAAAGTCAAATAAAAAAGCAATTTTAGGGAAGTGTATATTGAAAATATTTAGTTGTGTAATAACCCCAGACGATATTTCTATTTAAAATATTATTTAATTATTTAACCCTGATTTATGTTGCTTCAAAACCACAATTATTTTGATATGTCTTCAAATCGAACATTTCCAATTCTATAACTTCGCCAATCATTAAAATCAAAATGCCACCATTCTGCTTCATAAACCGTAAAACCTTCGAATTCCATCGCATCCCGTAAAAGCTGACGTTGCCATTGCTGCAAGGCTGTTCCGCCAGGATAATCTGGATAAGCCCGGTCTGTTGTTTCGTCGTAAGTGCTGACCATTTCAATTGGTTTCCCGGTTTTTAAGTCATAAAGGGACAAATCAACTGCTGCCCCGCGATTATGGCGGGAGCCTTGGGCTGGATTTGCAACGAATAGTTTTTTATCGTCAGGGGTTGCGTCCCAAAAGGTTTTGGTCACATACCATGGACGATAACCGTCGTGAATTAGCAACCCGTATCCGTAATTTTTTAGTTTTTGATTGGCGCGGGCAACCGCTTCAGCAGCCGGACGTTGGAGAAATGCTCTGGCTTGTGAATAAAAAACTTTTCCGAATAAATTATTGGTAGTTGCGTAGCGAATTTCGAGTTTGATGGTTGGATCAAGTTTTGTTAATTCAACCAGATCAGTTTGGCGGAAATTTCCTGTTTCATTCGGAGGTTGTGCAGCTAAAGCCTCTTTGATCAGATCATTGACCGGACGCAGCGGTTTTATTAACAATTGATTACCGCTTTCAGGTCCTATTTGCCGTCTTTTAAACAAAACACCTGCGGCAATTACTTCAGTTGCCTCGCCTTTGGAATTTCGTTTGAAAACAACTTTTTCACCATCATACAACCCACTTTTCGGAAATTTAAAAACATTTTCTGAAACTTGTTCAAGCCGATCATATTCAAATTGTTCGATTAAAACCCACAATTTTCCGTCGCGTTCAAAAACATAAAGAGTATCGTAATCGGGACCGTATTCGCCGATTAATCCGCGCCATTTTTCTGAAATTTGCGGAGGTTTTTCAGTGGAAACGCGTTTCAATGTTTTATTTCCGATTTTAATGTTTTTAGCGTCTTCACTTGGTATCAGATGATTTCCGAAGGCAAATTTATCATCAACTACCAAAGCATTTCCGAATGAACGAAGACGGGCATCATATCCACCGCTTATATCAAAAGCCGAAAGATTGTTTTCACGTCTGATTAAATCAATCGTTTGTTCACCGTCAGAATATCGTCCGGCAATTTTTTTGAGCAGATTAGGGTCTATCGGTGCTGTTTTTTCGGGTTCGGGGAGCGGCTTATTTTCGCGTTCAGCCAAAATTGATTTTAATGCAAGATTGGCAATCCGCGAAGTTACTCCATTTGAGAAATCTTTGGTTGAAATGACGACAACCCCAAGTTTATCGTCAGGCAAAACACTTAGTTGAGTGGAAAAACCGTAAATTGCTCCACCGTGTCCGACCAACCGATGTCCGTCCAAATCTGAAACTCTAAAACCTAACCCGAAACCGTTTTTTTGTCCGGGTTCTGCATATTGCGGCTGCCACATTTTTTCCAGCATCTCTTTTTTCAAAATGCTTTTATCGTAAGTAAAAAGGGAACTGGCAAAATGGGCTAAATCGCCTGTGGTTGTATACATACTCCCGGCGGGCGCAATTCCAAGCTCAAAAACGGGCGCATCAAAAGTTTTGCCAAAAACTGTCCACATCTGTGCTTTTGCCAGATTTTTATTTATTTCTGGCGTTGGTTTAAAACCGGTTTGGGTTATTCCAAGTGGATCAAGTAATGATTTTTTCAAATAATCTGCAAAAAGTTGTTTTTGGGTTTTTTCCAAAACATAACCAACCACTGCAATTCCGGCATTTGAATATTTGGTGTGGCTTTCAGGTTCATAAACTAAAGTTGTTTGATTGAGACTTTTAACGGTGGCGGAAAGACTTGGGGCAGTAGAATCAAAATAACTACCGACGGGCGATTCACGCACAAGTCCGGCGCGATGTGACATTAGTTGGCGCAATGTAATCGGTTTTTTAAAAGGATTTTGCGGCTTAAAATCAGGCAAATATTTTGTTATCGGCGCATCCAAATCAAGTTTACCCTTTTCAACCAACTGCATGATCGCCAGATCGGTAAAAAGTTTGGAAACTGAACCAACCCGAAAAACTGTATCGGGCGTAATCGGAGTTTTTGCGGCGGGATTTGCATATCCGTAACCTTGTTGCCAAATGATTTGGTCTCCGTCAACCAGAGCAATACTCAACCCGGGTAAAGCTTTGTCCGCAAGTTCGCTTTTAATGAAGTTATCAAGTAATGCAACAGTCTTTTGATATTTAACAGTTTGGGCAGAAATTATCTGGTTTGAGGGAATTAAAAGACCAAAATTTAATGTTAATACTGAAACAACGAAAATTATGGCGGCAAATTTTATTCGTGAAAACATATTCTAACCCTCGAATTTGTCTAACTTATTGTTAGTGACATAACAAATTAGAGAAAAAATGAATAAAGTTTGGGAAGTTTGGGAAGTAAAAACCTGTTCTTCCTTCCTAAACTTCCTAAACTTTCGGAACTTCCTAAACTAAACTGAATTTCCAACAAGTTTTGTCACACACTATAAATCATTAAACGAAAGCGATTCCTTTTTAATCGTTAATTTTTCGATTAAAGATTCTTTTATTTCAAAACCGATTCCGGCACCTGACGGCGCTTTGATGGTTCCGTTTGAACTGACCATGACTTCGGGTTCAATTATATCTTCTTTCCAATAACGTGCCGAAGCCGAAACATCTCCGGGAAGAGTAAATCCTGCAAGGGTTGACATCGCAATATTATGTGCTCGTCCAATTCCTGCTTCGAGCATTCCGCCGCACCAGACCGGCACATTATTTTCCAAAGCGAATTGTTGAATTTTCTTTGCTTCAACGTGTCCCCCAACGCGTCCAAGCTTGATATTTATAATTCGGCAGGCATCAATTTCAATTGCTTGGCGGGCATCTCGAAATCTGGTAATTGATTCATCCAAACAAATCTTTGTTTGGATTAGTTTTTGCAATTTGGCATGGTCAATCAAATCTCCAGCTTCGAGCGGCTGCTCGATCATCAACAAATTGTAATCGTCCAATTCCTGAAAGATTTCCTTGTCGCGTTCAAACTGATACGCTGAATTTGCGTCAACTGAAAGAAAAATGTCGGGGTAAATTGAACGAATCTTTTTGACCAGCTCAATGTCCTGTCCCGGTTTGATTTTTAATTTTATTCGCTGATAACCGCTTTCAACTTCTTGGGTAACGACTTCGACCAATTTTTCTAAACTCGATTGAATTCCGATGGATACACCGCAATTGATCTCGGTTTGTGTTCCGCCTAAATGGTGCCACAGCGGAATGCCTTTTTCTTTGGCTTCCAAATCCCAAAGTGCTGTTTCAACCGCGCCAATTGCCATCCGGTTTCCCTGAATCGGAGCTAAAACTTTTGAAACCTCACAGGCACACGAAACTTTTGCTTTGGCGAGCATCGGAACTGCAAAATCTTTGATGATTGACCAGCAAGTATCAATTGTTTCGTGTAAATAGAAAGGATGAAGCGGAGCCGTGCATTCGCTCCAACCCGTTACGCCGTCTTTGTTCCAAACTTTTAACAATAAAATCCGCCGGTTATGAGTCGTGCCGAAACTCGTCTCAAAACTGTCTTTGAGTGGCATTTCGATTTCAAACAGTTCGATTTTTTCTAATTGCATTTATTTTTTAGGAGAATTATCTGCAAAAAACGCGAAATTCACAAAAGATATTTTTTCTTTTAATGTATTTAGCGTTTTTTGCAGACTAAAAGTGATTAATATTTTGTAGCAAAACTCAGTAAATTCGCGGCATAAATAAGCCAAAGAATTCCGATAGTTGCTAACGCAAAAACCGTCGCTTGGAGTTTACCCCAAATTTGAAAATTTTTACTGAGCCACGTGTGAACAAAATTGTAGAACACAACCAACGAGCCGATTGAAGCAATAACGCCAATTACTTGAATTATCATTAGTTTGGTCGTTCCGGAATCACTGAGAGCCTCCAAATGCGAGAACGCATATAAAACGAAAGATGTCAGCGCAATGACAAAAATCAGATTCAGGGCAAAAACAATTCGGACAGCCCAACGAAGTTTCCATTCCAAAGGACTCAATTCCAGTTTATGCCCGTAACGTCTGCGAACGATCCAGGCGACAAACCATAAAATCAATGTTAATGCCATAATTCCCAAAGAAAGTCCGGCAATCATCAACAGCAATTTTCCGTTTTCCATTGTTCCTGTTTTGGTGAAAGTCATAAACGGATATTTCATAATGACCTGCATTTTTCCGTTTTCGTCGGGTTTGAAAATCAATTTGTCCTGCCCGTCAACTTCTTGAAAAGTCATCGGAGCGACTTCACGCCAGACAATCGGCTTTCCATTGGGTGAATTCAACATTGGAAATAATATGGTTCCATCTTCGTTGGCGATAACCTGTGCCTGACTTAAAACGGCAAGAGATCTGTAAGCCGACATTTCCGCCCGCCGACTGCCGATATAATTTCCGGCAACGGTTTGGGCATCCTGTTTAGCTGTTTCGAGCGTTGGTGTTTCTGGAATTTTATACGGAAAATAACGGTCAAGAAATGAATGCCAGATCACTTCCCGTGGATTTGAGTGTCCACGACTTTGGCTGTTATACGAAATGAAAAAGCCGACTCCGGCATCCAAAACTAAGTGCAAATCGCTGTGAAACCACATCGTATCACCGCCGTGCCCGATAATTCGGTGACCGTTGCGTGATTCTTCGTAAAATCCGTGTGCCATTCCCGGCGCGGCATCATCAAGCCCGAAAAGTCGGCTGTGCATCAATTTTGCCGTTTCAGGTTTCAAAATCTGGGCATCGCCTAATTTTCCGTCCAGCAAATGCGCCAACATAAATTTGGACATATCAACCGCCGAGCTGCTCAAACTTCCGGCGGGAAAAGCGTTTATATTTTCAAAACCTTTCGGGTCGTCAGACGCAAGCTGATAGCCATTTGACATATTCGGAGCAAAATCCGCTGGCAAAGGTTGAGCAAACGTGGAATGAGTCATTCCGAGCGGCTTGAAAATATTGTCGGCAATATAGTCATTAAAAGGTTTTCCCGAAACACGTTCGACAATATATCCGGCGAGTGCAGTTGCATAATTTGAATAAGCCGGAACAGTTCCCGGTGGAAAAATTCTTGCCGGAATATGCGTTTTCAAATATTCACCGAGATTGGGGCTCTCCTGATTGAGCGTAAATAAATCCTTGATTTGCTCTTCAAAACCGGGCGTATGAGTCAAAATATTGGTCAGCGTAATCGGCTTTCCGAAGGCTTCGGGAATTTTGAAATCAAGATATTCATTGACATCTTTATTCAAATCTAATTTTCCCTGTTCAACTAACTGCATTACTGCCGTCCAGGTAAAAAGTTTGGAAACCGAACCGGGACGAAAGAGCGTTGTTTCAGGCGAAACAGGCTTTTTGCCTTTCACATCCGAATATCCGTAACCCTTTGCAAACAACAGCTTACCATCTTTAACTACCGAAATCGTTGCGCCGGCAATGTCGTTTTGCGCTATTTGGGCGGGGACAATTCCATCCAAAAAAGCCTCGACATCAGCCGCCGTCATTTCGGGTTTGCCTGATTCGGTTGGTTTAGGAGCCTCGGTTGTTTTGGTTTCAGTTGTTTTTGGAGCTTGCCCAAAAATGATCGAACCCAAAATAACACTTAATAAAAATAAAGCCGTTAGTTTTTTCATAGATTTTGTTTCCAATTTTTCAACTTTAGTTATTTTATTTTCTTCGCTGGAATATCGCCGCCGCCTTGTCTGAGCGTCATTCCGATAACTTGCCCGTTCGCATCTTTATTAAATGTAATCAAAGCATTTTTATCTTTAGCAAAAAATCTGGTTTCGGTTTCGGGAACTAGTCCAAATTTCGGTTGATCGCCCAACTGTCCGATTAGTTTTCCGTTTTCAACCGTAAAAGATATAACAACGCCCGGTGCAACTTCATACGAGCCGACATATTTTTCAATCACTTTTGAATCAAGCGCAATTTCTTTATGTTCCTGCGGAATTTCATATTTTTCTCCGAAAACAATTGCCGACAGATCATTAGCGACTTTTCCGGGAGAAGCGGCTTGCAGATTGCACAGAACAATTATTGTTACTTTGTCATCAGGAAAACGGCTGATTTGCGTCACAAATCCGTAAATGCCGCCGCCGTGTGCGATTATGGTTCGGTCAAATCTCTTGCTGATGTTCCAACCGTAGCCGTAATTGCCTTTGAATGGTGTAAAAGTTTCATCCAAGGATTTTTTTGAAATGAGTTTTTCGGTATAAAGTGCTTGATCCCAAAGTAGTAAATCACCTGTTGTCGAATACAACGCACCTGCAGCAAACGGCTGAGTCATATCCATATAAGCTGCGTTCACTATTTCGCCATTTTCACTTTGATAACCCGCCGCTCGATTTTTGATAATTTTTTGCGGCATATCATAACCCGTAGCTTTCATTCCGAGCGGATTGAAAATGTTTTCCTGCAAAAAATCCGCATAAGTTTTTCCCGATACTTTTTCGATAATCGTGCCAAGGAAAAAATAACCGGAATTGCAGTAAAGATATTTTTCTCCGGGATTGAATAAAAGTGGTTTATCTTTTAACAATGCCATCATTTGAGCCGAAGATGTCGGCAAAATAGCTGTTTTAGTAAAATCGGTAAGATCGGTGTAATTTTGGATTCCAGAAGTGTGAGTCAGCAAATTTTTGAGGGTAATCGGCTGCCAAATTGCGGGACAATCAGAAAGATATTTGCAAATCGGATCATTGACATTTAATTTTCCGCGTTCCTGCAAAATCATAATTGCCATTGATGTAAACTGTTTTGTAATTGAACCCAATCGGTAAACAGTTTCAGGTGTATTCGGATTGCTAAGTTCAATATTTGCCATTCCGTAACCTTTGCTGACGATTGGCTGACCGTTGCGAGCAATCAAAATTGAGCCGCTGAAACGGTCATTACGGAGTGTTGCGCTCATATATTCGTCAACTTTTGCTTTTATTTGCTGGTCATTCGGTAAAGAGGCTTTTGGAGTTTGACCTGATACAAGGCAGACAAAAATTAAACTCAGTCCGAAATACACACATAATTTATTGAGAATTTTTTTTGACATAAAACTAATTTTTTTACTTTTTATCAGGCGCTCTTTTGAATTCGGCAAGACCTTCAATATTCATCGTGTCAACTTTTCCCTGCGAATTTAGTTTGAAACTGATAAAACCTTCGCCTTGCATTTCGTCTTCCCATTTGACGCGAAAAGTATCGAAATGCCAATGTTCTAAAATTCCGTTGAAATATGTGCCGAATTTGGCTTTCAGCTTGCCGTTTTCAAAGGTGACTTTCATATCGCCATACATTTCGTCAGTATAATTTCCGGCGTAATTTTCGAGCGACAAAGATGGCTTGGTATCTTTTGCGCGATCAGTTTCGATTTTTTGCTGTGCAGTTTTAGCCTGCGCCTCAGCGGCTTTAATAACTTTCAATAGATCGCCGCTCCAATCTTTTTCTTTTCCGGGAAAAAGATAAGCATCAAAAATTCGGTTTCCTAAAAGTTGAGGTAAAATTGAGCCGTTCATATTTCCCAAAACGATCACGCCCATTTTTTCTTCGGGAATCATCATTACGGCAGCCCTCATTCCATCAATTGCTCCGCCGTGTTCGACCATTTTGCGTCCGCGATAATCGCTCAAAAACCAACCCATTCCGTAGCTTAAAAAATGAGCCTCCGAGTAAAGCGAAGTGTATAGACCTTCGAGCGGAATGATCGTGTGCGGATTCTGCATTTCTTTGATATTGGCGGCGCTGACGATCTGTTTATCGCCGTATTTTCCGCTGTTGAGCTGCATTCTAACCCACTGCGCCATGTCAGTAACGTTTGAATTTATCGAACCGGCAGGACCAATATTATCAATCAAACGATAGGCAACAGGTTTGACTTTATCGTTGATTTTTGCGTGCGGAGAAGCAACATCCGGCATTCCTTTCAAGCCCGAAATACTTGTATTGGTCGAACTCATTCCGAGCGGAGTGAAAATTCTTTCTTTTAGGAAATCATCCCAACTTTTTCCAACAACTGAAGGAATGATTTGTCCTCCGGCGAGATACATAATGTTTTGATAGCCGAATCTGGAACGAAAACTAGATGAAGGTTTTAGAAAACGAATTCGGCGCATAACTTCATCGCGGCTGAAATCGGTCGCATACCAAAGCCTGTCGCCGCGTTCCAACCCGATTCGATGCGACAACAAATCACGCACCATCATTTCGCGGGTCACATAAGGATCAAAAAGCTGAAAACTCGGCAGGTATTTGGAAACAGGATCATTCCATTTAATTTTTCCCTCATCCACTAACATGGCTAATGCAGCCGAAGTAAACGCCTTCGACGATGAACCAATGGCAAACATCGTATTTGTTGTAACAGCATCGGTTTTGCCAAGTTCACGCACACCGTAACCTTTAGCAAAAACAATTTTATCGTCCTTAACAACAGCAATCGCCACACCCGGAACTTCCCAATCTTTGATGGATTTATTGACGTAATCATCAATGGACTGCAAGTTTACATTCTGACCAAAAGCCAAGCCCGTGCTGATAAAAAGCAGTAAAATAACGGAAATGATTTTAAATTTTGTTAGTTCAGTCTTCATATTTTTTTATTTCCCGCGAAAGACGCGAAACACACGAAAAAGGAATTATTGATTTTATTTTTAGCGTTTTTAGCGTGTTTCGCGGTTAATTAAATTAGCTTGTCTGCCAAATTTCTTTCAAAACTCTCATAAAATTACCGCCAAGAATTCCTTTAATGTCGTTATCAGTGTATTTGCGGCGAATTAAACCTTCGGTCAGATCGAACATCCTTTTTGGAT
>JAIBCC010000036.1 GCA_019694395.1 Pyrinomonadaceae bacterium
GTCATCCTGACGGCTGTCGCGTTGGCTTCCAGCCGACGCAGTGGATGGCAAAAAAACAAAAAGAAAGAGTAACGCCGTCATCCTGACGGCTGTCGCGTTGGCTTCCAGCCGACGCAGTGGATGGCAAGATGCCATCCGAACAGCCGGTAAGATACCGGCGCTACTTTTCTCCGGTAAGATACCGGCGTTACTTTATCTAATGAATTTTGTCTTCCACTATAATTACAGAGTTTTGAACTGCACCGTAACCACTTTTCTTCGGATTATCAGGATCAGTCACCCATTTACCGTCAACCACGAATTTGTATTCGTATTTACCCGGTTCGAGCTCGACTTCGCCTGTCCAGACGTTACCGTTTTTGATCATTTTTATACTTCGTCTTGACCAACTGTTAAAATCTCCGGCTAAGTTCACTTCGGCGGCAGTTTCAAACCCTTTAAGTTCAAACGTCACTTTTTTGAAGTTTTTCAGATTCTCGTTGAGTTCTGTTTGAATGTTTTCGAGTGATTTTTTCCATTCGGCATCAGTTGTTGTTTTTTGAATTTGGTCGATTGCCTGTAATTGTGCCTTGTAAAGAGCTTTATTGGAAGCGATTTCGATATCAGGCGACACGCCAACGGCTTCCCAATTTGTTTTCGTGATCGGATTAATATAGCGACCGATCGGCACAAAGACTGAAAAATGGTCATTGATTCTTTGATCGCCGCCGCCGTTTGCGCCGCCGCCGGTTAATTCACCGATTAGGGTCGCACGTTTTAAGACTTTCATATCGTAAGCCAGCTCTTCACCGCCCGAAAAAGTTCGGCGGCTGGTTAAAATATAGACCGGTTTATTCAAATAACGCTTTCCGGGAACCTGAACATAAGTCCAGAACTGGCGTGTGTCGTCATTGGGTCTCCAATAGGTATCACTCAAACGGACACTTTTTCCAAAGAAATAACTGAGAAAGAATGGCACCGCATCACTGTGCATACTGCCCGCATTTGAACGCAGATCAATGATCAGTGCATCTGTGCCGGACAGATAATTCATTGCCGCCGTGTAAATCTCTCCTGCCCAATCCGGCGAAGTAAAATAATTGAACTGAATCAGACCGATATTGCCTTTGAGAATATCAATTTTTGCAACACCAAAGTTTTCCCGCGATTGTGTCCGGCGATTTTGCTCAAGTTCTTCTTTTGTCGGGGCAAAACCACCTTCGGGATTAGGCGGAATAACATTAGGTGAAAACGTCACCCGAAGATGTCTGTCTTTACTGATTGATTGCAGATCTTCAGTTAATCTGATGGCAAAATCTGACGGTTCGATAATGTTCTCATATTCATTTTTCTTTAACCTTTCGCGCACGAAAACTTCCATCTTTTGAGCTGTTTCGGGAACAACATAGTTTTTGTTCAGTAATTCCAACGTCTTATTGATGATTGCGGTCTTTTCTGCGGCACTCAAAGTTTGTTTCGGATCAGCTTGAGCGAAAGCAGAAAAAGCTAAAATCACGATTAGTAAATTCGCAATTATTACAGATAAAAGCTTATACATTTTACTCCTTACAACGATTCGTTGATTTTATTTATATTTAATTGAGTCCCCTTTAATGTTATACGCGGAAAACAAAGCAAGAAAGTATCAGCCTTTTTAAACAGGCAGAAACGCGACTGTAAAGGAGCGTGTTTCAGGCTAAATTTCTAAAATATCTTATCGGTGGCACGCTTCCTCACGGGCGCGTTTCTGCCTTTGCTGAAACAGCACTTTAAAGGTTGAGAAAGTTGAGGAAGTGCCGCTCTTTTTCAACTCCCTAAACTTTTAATCTTACTGTTTTTCTTAATTGTTTGGTTACTGGATATAACTTAAAAAATATATTCCAATTGTTCCGAATTGTGTTATAAATACAAAGTCTTGTAAGTTTTATCAAAGAAAGGATTTACCAAATGAAAAAGAAAATATTCTCAACTCTTTTAATTGCAGTCGTTTTAATTACTACCTTGAATTTTTCAACTCCGCGTCAATTTGCCAAAGAGAATAATGAGGTCGCAAATCTTGCCTTGATGCTGCCGGAATCCGACATCATTTTGGCAATTGATATGAACAAGACTCTGAACGTAGTCGGTCCGAGTTTGTTAAGTCAGGATGCAAAAAAGATCGAGAATTTGAAAAAGCTAATGAAATCGCTCGAAAACTCGATTGGAATAAATCCTTATGAGATCAATCAGATCGTTGCCGGAATCAAGCTTCCTGCGGTGGATGAAAAAGACCTGTTCGGCGGCATAGATTACACGGTTATTATGCGGACGGCTCATTCAAACGATGTTTTGCTGGAAGAATGGAGCAAAAAGATTGATGCCATTCAAATCTTTAACGAAGAAAAGGAACCGACCGAAAAGTATATGGATGCTTTCAAACGGTTTCGTTCTTACAAACTCACTCAGGAAGAAACAGAGAAGATAACCAAGCTCAATAAAGAATTTGAGGAGATCCTGAAGAAGATAAGTGCTGTTGATGCTTTGCTGGCAACGCTTCCTCAATCCGCTAAACTCAGTAAGTCATATAAAGATTCAGTCAAAAAAGATAAGGCGATTGTCGAGGCGATCAATCGTTTTCAAACTCTGTTAAAGTTGGATGCCGATGTAAAATCCTTGCGCGAAAACGCAATCAAACTGCAAAATCGTTGGTATGATGTCAATCTCGAAGACCCGAAACGAGGCGAAAAGCTGGGGGAAATTCTCAAAGAATCAAAAGCAGTTTATCCGCCTTATAAAGCCAAGATGGAAAATCTGGTCAAGGTTGACGCATTGATTAATTTTTCAAACTGGGAGTTTTACGCCAAGCTTGCTAAAAAGAGTTTTGGTTTGCCGGAAGATGACGATTATCAAAAAACTCCAAATGAGATGATGAAAGAAAAGCTGGATGAGATCGTTAAAACTCTGAACGGACTCTCAACCGCTAAAGCTAAACAAAACGGTCAATTAACTACTGTTTCACTAAGTCTGCAAAGGCTTGAAAATGCAATGAGTATTCGTCTTAAAGAAGTTGATGAAGTTGAAAAGTTCGACGATATTTACACAGCAGAAACGACCTCAACTAAAACTCCGAGAAGTTTAGTCAAATCAATCAAAGAGAATGCCAAAATCTCGAAGGTCAACGGTAAAAGAATGATTACGATTGACTATGACAAGATCAGTTTTTGGAATCCGTCTTTTGAGCTGGAAGAAGAAGCAAAACCGATCGAAGCCGAAAAAGATAAATCGAAAGAAACCAAAATCGGTGAACCTCAAATTAAAACAGAGGAACCACAATTGCCGGTTGCTGTTGCCAAAACTACCGTTGCCAAAGACACAGATAATGAACATAAAAAAGACGAAGAAAAGAAAAAAGAAATTTTCGCTATCGGTTATTTAGACGATAAAACAATGGTTTTCGGTTTTGAGCCGGGAATCCGTTCGATCTTGAACCGCAAAGATGATTACAAAAATCCAAAGGCGGCGGAAATGATCAATACTTTCAAAAATCCTCTGGTTTCTATTGCTACCAATTCAAAGATATTTCAAAACTTCGGCAAACTTATTGCCGGCTCATCCGAAAAGAAAGAAGAAAAAAAGGAAACGCCGACCGATAAATTTTTCAAGGATATAAACATTTTCGGTTCGCTCGAATACGATGATGACGCAACGGCAACTAACGATTTGATAATGTCGCTCGGATTTTCTAAAAACAAGGTCGAAGATGTTTTTAGCATCGAAGCCGATGAGGAAGAAAGTTCGGTCTTTGAAGTTGGTGATTATCAGATCAGTAAAGCCATTTTTTATGATTTGATTAACACCCTCAAATCTTTCAAAGCCTCGATCAGCTTTAAGTTCGAGAAAAAGAAAGTTGCCGAGCTTATCGAATCATCTCCGCAGATCATCGAAGATATTAGAATCAATAAAACCAAAAAACGCACAGGTTTAGATAGAACTGCCAAAACAAAAGTCCGAAATATGCAAAACCTCGGAGACCTTTTAACTTCGCCAAAGTTTTACGTTGATTTGGTAGAATTATTGGCAAACCCAAAAAGGAAACAGTAAACAAAAGTTAAAAGAAATTATTCGGTAAAGGAGGAGAAAATGAGATTTAAAAATATAAAACTTGCTTTTGGAATCCTTTTTATTCTTCTTCAATCAGGTTGTTACAATCTAAATAAAAATATTGCTGTTAAAGATGCTGAGGTCAATAGTTTATCAACTTTATCCGTTGCAAATGATCTGTCAGAACTTGATGAATCATCTAAGTTTTCAATTTACAAAAGCGTTTTGACCTATATGGCAAAGGAAGTTATCTTAACTCAGAATTACCAGATTAAAGATAAAAGTTCCGTAACAGTTTACCGAACCGAAACAATAAAGCCGCCGGATAATATTGAAATAAACGATTTTTCGCCCGTTTCACCAACTTTACTGGATAGCTTCATCAAATCAAATCAAAAAACAGAGAATATCGAACGAGCTTATGATATTTTGACTGCTCATATATCTTCTAATTCGGGAGACAGAGACTTAATAAAATTCTACGAATCAACAAAACGTAAATATCGAAATACAAGGTCAGTAGTTGCTTTTTCAAATGTGGGAGTTGATGAAAATCGTAAGCAAGGTCTTGTTTACGTTGAGTTTTGCGATTCTAACAAAAAGCCAATTAAAATGTATCTTTTGATGAAATTCTACAAAGACGAACAAGGTCTTAATCCTAATAGTGTTAATGGAATATCAGATGTCAAACAGGTTTTTATAAACGAATAAAGTCCATTTGCAATGAATTCGGAAAATTATCGCCTCAAAAAGAACGTAGAAAAGTTCTGTTCAATATTCATTAAATCAAGTTTAGTTATAGTTAAAACGAATTGAGTTGTTTCTCAATCGAGTTTAGTTATAGTTAAATCGAATTGAATCGTTCTTGAATCAAGTTTAAGGATAGTTGAATCAAGTTTAGTCGTTCTTGAATCAAGTTTAGCCGTAGTTGAATCGAATTAAAGAACCATTCAATCGAGTTTGATGATTATTGAATCAAGTTGAGTCCTTTCTCAATCGAGTTTTGCTTTCGCTCAATCAAATTAAATAAACAGTCAAAAAGAAATAAATCATTCTCAAAGAAATACTATTTGAGTTAAATCTTTGAGCTAGATTTTATTGAATCCTATTCTGTTCTTTGAACGAAAACTCAGTCACTAAAAGGAGGCTGTGAAAATGTTTGAAAGAGAAGAACAGGAAAGCGGAAAAGTATTTGCGTTGTCGTTATTTTTAATGAATGTTTTGATCTTAGCCGCAATCGTCGGTATATTTTGGCTGCTGCAAATAGTTCTGATGCAGGTTTACCAAATAAGCAGTTTACTTTATAGCTTCAGAATCTAAAGACTATGGCTGATAGAATTCAGTTCCATCAAAGCCGACGAAAAACTCTTTGCCGTCTGCATTTTTAACCAGCGAAAGATTATCCTTAATCGGTTTTGCTTCTACATATTTGAATGGAACTACTGAGCGTCCGCTGTAATCAATAAACCCGAACTTGCCGTTTTGTTTGACTGCGGCTAATCCTTCGGAGAATCTAGCCGAATCATTTTCGTATTGAAAGGGAATGACCTCAATGCCTTGATTATTGATAAATCCCGCCTTTCCGCGTTGTTTAACCATCGCGGCTCCTTCTGAGAAAGCATCGGCATTTTCATATTTATAAGGAAAAGATTGATTGCCTTGTTTATCAATGAAATATGATTTCCCATCCTTTTTTACCGGAGCCAGATTAGAAGAAAATCTGCCTGCCAGATCAAAAGCAAAAGGTATCAACTCAACGCCGGAAGCATTAACAAAGCTGTATTTGTCACCCATTCTAACGGCGGCGACATCTTCGGAAAAATCATCCATCCAATCATACTTCGGCTTTACAACCAAGTTTCCTTTGTCATCAATTGCTCCCCATTTATCTTGTAATTTAACGATTGCAAATCTACCGAAAAAACTTCGCGCCTCATCAAATTTGAGTGGAATGACTTCTTCGCCGTTTTGGTTGATGAATCCGTAAAGTATTTTGTTTGTGGCTGCGTTAAGCTTTCCAACTTTAGCTAAATTATCCGAAAAACTTTCGGCTGAGTCATATTCGAGGGGAATTATCTCGCGTCCATGAACGTCTATGAAACCGTATTTGCCGATAAAATGTCCGTCTTTGTTTTGTCCGGCAGCAACCAACGCCCGATCATTGGAAAACTGAAAAGCTCGGTCGTATTTGGCTCCGATAACTAACTCTTTTACCCAATTGCTGTAACCAAATTTATCTCCAATCCGCATTGGGATTGGAACTCGTTTGGAATAAAAGTAAAAACCCGTTCCAAAGATTGATAAAAGTAAAATGCAAGCGGCTGTCAGATACTTGAATTTATGCGATTTACGGGGTTGAAAGAGTGGAGTGACCCTTTTGATAGAAGTGCGGTTTGAAACTTTGAAGTTTGGCGGCGGAACAGATGAATCCTGAGTAATTGCAAACTGAGGATTGAGATTGGTTTGGGTTGCAACGGAAAGGGAATTAGAGGAATTATTGAGCGGCGGCTCATCTGTTTTATGAACCTGAACATTATTGACAGAAGTCTGATGGATTTGAAGATTTTCAGCCGAAAGAGAAGCCTGACAGCGCATTAGATCCTCACGAACTTCGGCGGCGTTGGCATATCTTTCCAATGGGTTCTTCGCCAGAGTTTTGAGAATGATCTGTGATAAAAACGATGGAACGTAATCAGGAATCGGCGCAGGTGGTTCGCCGAAAACTGCGGTATAAAGCTCAGCGACATCATTGCCTTCAAACGGTAATTTGCCCGTTACCATTTTGAATAAAACCACGCCGAATGACCAAATATCCGTTTGCTGATTACGTTTGCGGTTAAACGCTTCGGGCGACATATAGTAAGGCGTTCCGTTGATCGAAATGCTCATACTTAAACTGTTTCCCGATACCGCCCGCGATAGTCCAAAATCGGTCAAACGGGGAATTTCACCTTGTAAGAGAATATTGGCGGGCTTTATATCACGATGAATTATTTGGCGGGAATGAAGAAACTCTAAGCCGTTGAGAATTCCGATTGCAATTTCGATTGCTTTTTTAGCCGGCAGGATCCCTTCTCTTTCCAACAGATCATCAAGCGTTCCGCCCGAAGCATATTCGCTGACGATCAGGATTTGTCCGTCATATTCGTCGGCTTCGATGATCGGCAGAACATTCGGATGTCCGCTGGCTTGTTCCCACAATACCGCTTCTTGCTTAATGGTTTCGGCATTAACCTGTTCGCGTAAAGGGAGTTTGATTGCAACTTTAGTCGTGACAAACTTAGTTTCGCGGTTTGCTAACCAGACTTCACCAAAGCTTCCACGTCCAAGCGGTTTGACAAGCGTATAACTTCCTAATTTCTGACCTGAAAAAAACACTGGGGGTATTTCCTCGAATTTAGATTGTTTGAGTTTTGTTAAATTGAAAGGCAGCCGAAGAAACTATCGGCAATTCAAAATTATACAATGTTTGAAAAAGAAATTGGAAGAGTTATTTAAACAATGATTAACGTAGTTTGTGAAATTATATGAATTCACTCTGAAATCTTTCGGCTAAAGATTAATAAGGTTGAATGTGACAGTTAAAAAAGTGTCATATTGGATTGATTTATTAGGAATCAATCTATGTTAGTTTAAGTCCCAAGAATATGAGGCATAAAATTTTTCCAATCATTGCTTTGTTTATATTATTGGCTTTCAATGCGAAAGCGCAGAATGTGCAAAATACAACAAAACCTTTATCGCAGGATGAAACTGATAAAAGGGAAGTGCTGAAATTCGCTGAATCATTTCTTCAAAATCTCTTTAAGACCGGCAACCTTAATAAAGTTTCAAGTAAATTTTTTGCAAAAGATTTTAGAAAAAGTTTAGCTGGTAATGATTCCTGGATTTCTTTTTGTATCAGTAGTGGCGAATGGATAGGTGAGCTTCCAACTGATGAGAAATATAGAGACAATATTGCCATAATTAACTTCTTCCATTTATTGGGTTTGGTTGCAAATAGAACTATCGGCAAAAACATTGACTATGAAGATTTAAATAAAGAAGATTCTTTGAGCAAATATTTTCCTCCTAATATTTTCAGGAAACTTAAGGAAAGCAAATGGCTTCGAGGTTTTGTGGAAAAATTAAGAGATGATGACATTATTTCGCCTCAAAATATAAAAGATTGGCGTGATTTTATGAATGAAGTGGAGTTAATCTCAAATATTTTAAGGCAGAATTTGAAGAAATATCCTTCCAGTTTGTTCAAACAAATTATGAAAAGAGCCAAAGAATCCTCAGAATATTTTCCCGCCGAAAAATGTCAGGGCGAAAGATGTCTGGGATTGCCGAAAGGAACTCCGATCTTTATAGTTCACCAAGCTTTAATGTGTCTGCGAATTTCTAAACTAAATGGCAAACTCAAAATTGTGAATATCTATTCAATCATTGAAGAAAGTTGATAATCGTTTTCTGTTTATTTCTTATCTCAACAATAATTTGAATCGAATTTAATCTCCAATTCAATAAAATTATGCAAGACTCCTATTTTTTTATGAAACAATCCTACTTTTAACCGGAACATTCCTATAAAAACACAGAACCTTCCTATTTTTTGATGGAGCGTTTCTATTTTGGGGTGAAGTATTTCTATTTTGCCATCGGAACTTTCCTTCTTTGTATAGGAATGTTCCTATTTTTTGATGGAACCGTCCTATTTTTTGATAGAAAGTTTCTATAATTTCAAGGAATATTTCTATATTTTGATGAGATGTTCTTATTCTTTGATTGGAGTTTATGGTTAAAGCTAAGAAAGTCCGAAGTTTTTAAACCTCAGACTTTCTTAGGTTTACCTTTTACCTTTTGCCTTTTACCTTAACTTTACTCCCAAACTGCACCTTTTCCGGCATCCCACAGTTTTTTGTTCATTGCAGGAATGTCTTTTTCCAAAAGTTCAGTTCCGCGTGCTTTGAGCGTTGCCCATTTGGCATTCATTTCTTTTAATAGATCCAAATTAGGCTGATTGACGCGGGGAATATCGCTTTCGGTTTGATTAATCAAATACATATAATCAGCGGTAAATTTATTTGGATAATTTTCCACATCATCATATGCTTTGGCTTTGCGTTGAACCATATCGTTATCCCAAGTCTTCATTTTGGTTAAAAGTGCTTCACCTTCAGTTTTGACGGTTTTACTTTTCGCATCGTCAGGCAAAGAATTCAGCACGGCTTCCAAGCGTCTTTGTTTGTCGTAAAGGTCATTGACCATTTTGTGCATTGAGTTCAATTCAGCTTCCATTGCCGACATTGTTTGACTGTATTCTTTGTATTGAGCGGCTGTAGTCGGATACATCGGATTAGCCAAAATCTCAGCGTTGGCAGTAACTTTTTGTTCACCGAAAATGAGTGTGACCGAATATTTGCCGGGGATTGCCTTGTGTCCGGCAAAACTGGCTTCGATATAAACTCCCGGAACTCCAACCGCAGTCGGATAACGCATATCCCAAACGAAACGATTCAAGCCTTTGTTTTTAGATAAAGTCGGCTGTGAATCAGGTCCGCCGTCCCATCTGCGATAGGATTTATCGGCTTTTGAAGAAAATGTTCGAACCAAATTGCCTTCAGCATCGCGGATTTCCAACGAAATATCATCCGGTTTTTTCAATTCGGGTAAGTTGTAATAAAGCACAATTCCAGAAGCAGGATTTACGCCGCGAAAACGGTTAGTTCCATCAAAGTCTTCGTCCGTATCATCCAATTCGCTGCCTGAGTTGGTCAAATATGCTCCGGTCGGTTGATAGATCGAAAGTCCGTTTACACCTGTTTTGTATTGGCGCAAAACGCTCAAATCATCCAAAACCCAAAAGGCTCTGCCCGAAGTTGCGGCGATTAAATTTCCTTGATGCACACGCAAATCGGTGATTGGTGTATTAGGTAAATTCAGTTGAAACGGTGACCAATTTTTCCCGCCGTCCCACGAAATATAAACGCCGCGTTCCGTTCCCGCGAACAATAAATCTTTGCGGACATCATCTTCACGCACAACGCGGGTAAAAGTGTCTTGGGGAATTCCGTTATCAATTTTTGTCCAGGTCGCACCGTAATCGGTTGTTTTGTAGAGTCCCGGACGATGATCGTTAAATTTATAACGGGTAGTTGCAATGTAGGCAGTTGCTTTGTCGAACGGCGAAACTTCGATTGAATTGATCAGACATTCTTCCAAACCTTTTGGCGTTACATTTTTCCAGGTTGCGCCTCCATCTCTGGTCAATTGCACCAGACCGTCATCGCTTCCTGTCCAAATCACGCCTTTTTCGAGTGGCGATTCCATAATGTAAGCCAGCGTCCCGTAATTTTCTGCGCCGACCGCTTCATTGGTATATGGTTCGCCCGGTCTGCCTTGCTTTTCTTTTTCGTTGCGTGTCAAATCAGGCGAAACTTCTTTCCAGCTTTTGCCTAAATCGCTTGTTTTCAATAAATACTGCGAGCCGTGATAAAAAGTGTTCGGCTCCCATTTACTCCAAATAATCGGCGCATTCCAATTAAAACGATATTTATTGTCTTTGGCATCACGTCCCAAATATTGAATCGGAGCCGCCATTATATTGGTTGCGGCTTTGGCTTTGACATCAACGACTTCGATTGTTCCTTGATAACTTCCGCCCAGAACATAATCGGGTTTGTTCGGATCAAAAGCGAGAAATGCGCTTTCACCACCTGCCGAAGCTGTCCAGCTTCTTTCAGAAATTCCGCCGCTGCCAAATTCGCGGTTGGCAATCGAAACCGAAGTGCTGTCCTGTTGTCCGCCGTAAATCCGATACGGGAATTGATTATCAACATTAATGCGGTAGAACTGTCCGGTCGGCAAATTCGCCTGAGTTGACCAGATTTTTCCTTTATCAAAAGTAACTGCCGAACCGCCGTCATTTGAGATAATCATATTGTTCGGATTGTCAGGATTGATCCATAGGTCGTGAAAATCGCCGTGAGTTCCGCGCAGATTTGTCCACGTTCTTCCGCCATCATCCGAACGCAAAGCCGGAGCCGATAAAACATAGATGGTATTTTCGTTCTTCGGGTCTATGAAAAGTTCGATGTAATACCAGGCGCGCTGCACTAAACGATTATCATTCGTGACCTGATTCCAGCTTTTACCGCCATTGTTTGAAACATAAAGTCCGCGTTCATCTTCATACGAATCACTTTCGATCAACGCATAAACTTTTTCGGAGTTGGAACGGCTGACCGCAATCGCCATTTTGCCCATTTTTTCGGGTAATCCTTCGGTCATTTTGTTCCAGGTTTCGCCGCTGTCAGTTGATTTATACAAACCGCTTCCTGCACCGCCCGAAATAACTTTCCAGGGCAATCGTCCGTGTTCCCACATCGCAACATAAAGAATTCGCGGATTATTGGCATCCATCGAAAGCTCTGACGCACCTGTTTTGTCATTAACGAATAAAGTGTTTTTCCAGGTCGCGCCGCCGTCAGTAGATTTATAAACTCCGCGTTCTTTTGACGGTTGATACAAAACTCCCTGAGCCGCCACATAAACAATATCGGGATTTTTCGGATGAATGATGATGCGGGAAATATGCTGCGAATTATCCAAACCAATCTTTTTCCAGGTCTTTCCGGCATCGGTTGATTTATAAACTCCGTCTCCGTCGTGCGTCATCACGCCGCGCACTGCGTGTTCGCCCGTGCCGACATAAATTACATTCGGATCACTTTCCGAAACGGCAATGGCACCAATCGTCGCTGTTTTGAAATATCCGTCGGAAATATTTCGCCAGCTTTGTCCGGCATCTTCGGTTTTCCAAACGCCGCCGCCTGTCGATCCCATATAGTAAATATTTGGATTGCCGACCACTCCTGTTCCGCAATTGGCGCGACCGCCGCGAAAAGGACCGATTGAACGCCACTTCAACGGCTTAAAGACGTTATTGAAATCGTCAGCGGTTTGAGCCGACAAACTAAAGGCTGAAAGACAGAAAATCAGCAACAAGATTAATTTTTTTGACATAGAAAAATTTCGGTTAGAAAAAGGGTTGTTTTGATAATGCAATTTCAGGAGGATTATACTTTGGGAGATAATTTTAATCAATCAGGTGCGTCAGGGTAAAAAATAAGTAAACCAGAAGCACAAAAGATCAAACCATCAAAGTTTGGATAAATATTAATGGTTTTCGATGGCAGTTTTTTATAATTCGGCTATTTTTTATCTCTGATTCCGGTCAGAATTTTCGTAACTGTTCAAAATTGAGTATTGACCGGAGTAGCCAATCGTGTTGTTGGGGTTTTTAGGATCTGGTCCATAATCATTGGGAAATGAATCGCCCTCAATGCAGTAAAAGACAAACAATACGATGGCTGCAATATTTCCGACAAAAGGAATGGTAGGAGCCAGAACCCACAAACCGCTTTTTCCAGTATCGTGTAATCTTCTGACTGCAACCGCTATTGACGGAAGCAAAGTCGCTAGAAAATATAAGGCTATTAAAATAACTGGGATTGATACCAGACTTGAGTTGTTGAATATTGAAGATAATAAAATAGTAAACAGCCCCAGACAAATAATAATGAGCCAGTGCATCAAGGTAAAATACCAAAATTCCGCACGTCTCGCCCGCCCGCTAGTTCCCTCAATAATTCGTCAAAACGAATAAATCTAATTAAACCCAAAACTTGTTTGAGTGACCGAAACCCTCTGACGTAAAAATCTAATGACAAAAATGTTGCCGACCAATTTGGTCATAAGCAAAATATCTATTGAACTGATAAAAAATAAGCAGATGTTTGTAAACTATCTGCGGACTAAAACGCGTGCATTTCCGGCATTTCCGCTTTGGTCAAAAACCCGCAAAGTTACCGAATATTCGCCCGGATTTTTCAGTGTAACCTCAAAAGTGTAGCGTTCTTTCGGACTGTCGGAAATTCCGTCATCAGCATAAACGCTTTGCCATTCACTGCCGTCAACGCTGTATTCGGCACGGCTGACAAAACTTGAAACGTCGGTGGCTTCAAAAGTCAGACGCGCTTTGTCGCCATTTACTTGCGGCGCTCCGATTACAGCGACTTGCGGAGCGGTGTTGTCAATATCCATCGGTTCGGAAATCTTTTCGCCTGAAAGGGATAAAGGCAATGGATTTGACGGGGAATCTTTGGCTATAACTTTGAAAATATAACGTCCGTCTGCCAAAGCCAAACCATCTAAAGTGAAGAAGTTATCACGCAATCCGGCACGTAAAAGTTTGAATTCTTTTTCATTTATGCCGCGATAATAAAGGTCATATTCCAGTTTATCTCCATTGCGGTCTTCGGCAGTCCATTGCAATGCTTTTGCGCCACGTTGATAGGCGCGGCGGGGCGGAATTGGAACTGCGGCAGGTAAACCGAAAGCGGTTGGGTCAAGTCCTAATGTCTCAATATTAGGATCTACAACTTGCGGGGGATTGGCGAAAAGTCCGACACTGGTTGGGAATAATTGAATTGCAAGAATTTCCGGCGCAATATTATTTGCCAAATACGAAACCGAAACATCATTGAGCGTGGCGGTATTTTTCAAAGTCGCCCGCCATTGCATAAATCTGGCTTTCGGGCTGGAAATTGAGCCGCCTTTCGAATCGGCAAGCGGCGCGCTCCAATCGCTCCACGTTTCGTCGGGTTTAGCAGTATTTCCGGTTCGGGTTTGAACCGCAATGTTACCGTTTCCATTCCACCAAACTCTGCCCCACAAAGCAGAATTTTTCGCGTCGCGGACTGATGAATCGTAAGTTCCTTCGGTTACGGTTTCAGTTCCGAAATTATAAAGTTTCCCTGCATTTGAGGACGTTGCGTAAAGTTTTTTGCCGTCCGTAATGATTCGTGAAACTTGTCCTTCGTTGGTTTGCAGTAATAAAGTCTCGCGTCCGTCGCGGGTGACATTGTAAATTCTGCCTTTGTCCGAAGTTCCTAAAAGCACACCACTTCCGTTCTGATGGGCATAGAGCGAAAATCCGGTTACGCTTGCCGAACTCCAAATAACTTCGTTTGAACCGTCAGGATTAATGCGGTAAACGGCACTTTTGGCAGCCGCCAATTCATAACGGCTTTTAGGCTGCTGTTCAGTTGTCGTTGCTGATTCGGTTGACGTTACTGCAACTACCGTGGTCGAGCCGTCTGCGCCGGTTCCGGTCACGGTTGAAGGATTCGGACGCGAAGTCGAAGCCGCTTCACTCAACGCCAAGGCATAAACTGCGCCGTCAGGAGCAACCGAAAGCTCGTGAATTTCGCGCAAAGCCGCATCAAGCACGGCAAATGCTTTGCCTTCAGGCGTGATTCGCAAAACGATTCCGTTAGCGTCTGTTCCGGCGTAAAGATTTCCGGCTTTATCAACCGCCATCGAAATAATATGTGTTTCACTTGAATCAAAAAGCAACGAACTTTCAGGAGTCGCATTGGCAGCTTTTACTTTGTAAATTTTGCCGACCTCACCCGTTCCGACTGCCAAACTTCCATCATTCAAAACTGCCAAAGACCAAATATATTTGTCCGGCGGATCAAAATAAACCACTGCTTTTCCGCTTGAATCAATTCGATAAACCTTGCCGTCAGGTGAAGTTCCTGCATAAAGTGCGCCGTCTTTTCCGATTGCCAGAGCATTGACATCCAATTCGGCTAAATCGCTGAAAAGAGCACCTTTACCGGCGGCATCAACCTTAAATATTTTACCGTCGTTACCCGTTCCTAAATAAATATTTCCGGCAGAATCAGCCGCGCTCGACCAAACGTAAGATTGTTGCGTGTTAAAAACTTCGTTTAGTTTCGGAGCTAAAGAAACTGCGCCTGTTTCGTCAATCGAAACACCTTTGGCATCGCCTTTCAGAATTTCAGCCCGTGTGTTGACCGTCCAAATTGTCGGTTCGGCGGCGGAAATTAAAATTGTAAAATTGAAAACGAAAATTAGCAGAAAGAAAAGTTTTTTCATTGAATCTTATGTGATGTTTGGACTTAGAGAACTAAAACCAAAACCCTTTACCGTTAAACTTCAAACATTATACGCGAAAACCTGAAAATAGTTATTGTTTTGCTTGCATTAAACCCATAAAGATTCCAAAAAGCGATTGTGACAGTTGAGAAAGTGTCACAGTCAATCAACACAAAATAAATAAGTTTGTGCAAAATTGAAATGTCTCAAAAATATTTTACGGAGAGATTCAATGAAAAAATTACTAATTATTTTAACTTTGATCGGGAGCTTATCAATAACTCTGTTGGCGCAGTCAACCGATGATTACAACAAAGGCGAGGTTTTTGCGGGATATACAGCTTGGTTTGATGGCGATAGTTCGGCTATGCACGGGTTTAACGCGGCGGGAGTTTATAACTTTCATAAATACGTTGGCGTTAAGGTCGAAGGGACAGCTGCCTTTCGGAATCAAAATTTTACTGTCTCGACCTGGGAACGGAAAATTTATAATGTTGCCGCCGGAGTTCAGGTAAAAAATAACCGTAAGGAACAGGTTTTTCGCCCCTTTGGTCACGTTTTATTTGGGTATGGCGAGTATCGGAGCAAAACAAGGACTGGTAATACAACCTTTGAATTTACTGAAAAAGGCGCATCCTTCACAGTTGGCGGCGGACTCGATTTTAAGGTCACTGACAAAATTGATATTCGGGCGGCACAGGTTGATGTGACGCGAATTTTAGGGGCTGACAGAATAGATATTCGATTTAGCACAGGAGTTATCTTTAAATTCTAAAGTTTGACTGTGACAATTTAAAAAGTGTCACAATCCATCTCACTGGATTCACCAAAATTTTCAATAATCAAATTGTTTTACAAATTCCACTTTTGGGGAGACTATCACCATGAAAAAATTACTACTCGCATTAGCTCTAGTTTTTCTTTTGTCAACGCTTTCCTTGGCTCAAACAGATGAATACAGCAAAGGTGAATTGTTTACCGGATATTCGGCAGGTTCAAATCTGGAATTTGACCAAGTTTTTCAAGAACACGGTTTTAATATTTCGGGGGTTTATAATTTCCACAAATATATCGGGATCAAAGCCGATGTTTCCGGCACTTATCAACCGCTTGACGGCACATTTTTCTTTCCAAATGCGCCTCAACAAACTAACCAAACCTGGAAAGGAACACATAATCTCTACAATTTTACTGCTGGTGTTCAGGTAAAAGACAACCGTAAAGATTCTACGCTCAAACCTTTCGGACATTTTTTAGTCGGCTATGGAAAGCATTTCGATAGTTATAAAACCGCTTGCCCGACAGGCGCACAGTGTCCGCCGTTAGACATTGATTTTGATGGTGTTTCCTACATTTTGGGCGGTGGATTGGACATCAAATTAAACCACAAAATTGACATTCGGGCGGCTCAATTTGATATAAATCCGATTTTCGGAAGAAACAATAAAGGAAATTGGAATAACGGACGTTTTAGTGCCGGAGTTGTTTTCAAATTTTAAGGAGTTTACTACTATGAAAAAAAGTTTATTAATTATTGCATTTATTTGTTTTTTATCAATCGTGACAATCGCACAGGATGAATATAACAAAGGCGAAATCTATGCCGGGTATTCAGGTGCGACAAGTTTTTTTGAAGAAGATTTAGTTGAACACGGATTTAATGCCAGCGGAGTTTATAATTTTCATAAATACGTTGGCGCAAAAGTAGATGTGTCGGGAACTTACACCGAGTTTACCGGACTTTATTATTTTCCTAATTCACCCAACACACGAACTCAATGGAAAGCCCGACATAATTTATACAATGTTTCCGGCGGAGTTCAATTTAAGGACAACCGCACCGATACAAGGTTTAAGCCGTTCGGTCACGTTCTGGTTGGTTATGTTAATCATTTTGATACGGTTAAAACAGGTTGTCCGACCGGAGCGGTCTGTCCTCCGATTAATTATGATTCAACCGGAATGTCGCTAACTGTTGGCGGTGGACTTGATATAAAAGTTAATAAAAGAATAGATATTCGGGCAGGGCAATTTGATATTAATGCTATCTTTACTGACAGAAGTAGATGGGTAAATACACGTTTTGGTGCCGGAATTGTTTTTAAGTTTTAGATGTTAATGAAAATTAGAAAATTGAAACGCAAAGACCGCAAAGTTTAAATAAGAACGCGACACTCAAAGAAACAATTGTAAAAACTTTCATATTCTTGGCGAAACCTTTGCGTCCTTTGCGTTAAAGTTTTCTATTTTTATTGCTAGGAATTTAGCGTTTTTTCAAAATCTCCGCAAATTTCCAGACATCCAGAAACGAATTATAGAGCGGAACAGGCGCAACCCGAATCACATCAGGCTCGCGCCAATCTGCGATAACTCCTTTTTCGGAAATTGCTTTGAACAAAGATTTATCGGCATTTATGACTCGAATTGAAAGCTGGCAACCCCTGTCATTTGAATCTTTTGGCGTGATGATTTCGATTCTGTCGGTTTCGATTTGTTTTAATAAAAATTCAAGATAATTAGTTAGTTTAATGGATTTCTCACGCAAGTTTTTCATTCCGGCGGTGTGAAAAATTTCGAGACTGGCGCGTAAACTTGCCATTTGAAAGATCGGCGGATTTGATAATTGCCAACCTTCTGCGCCGCGCATTGGAACAAATTCATCTCCCATCAAAAAACGGGTTGTTTTATCGTGTCCCCACCATCCGGCAAAACGCGGTAAATCAAAATTTGAGGCGTGATCTTCGTGGACAAAAATTCCGGCAATTCCGCCCGGACCCGAATTCAAATATTTATACGAACACCAAGCCGCAAAATCTACGTTCCAATCATGCAAATTTAGCAAAAGATTTCCCGCCGCGTGTGCAAGGTCAAAGCCGACAACTGCACCGACTTCATGACCAACTTTGGTAATTGCCTCAAAATCAAAGGCTTGTCCGGTATAGTAATTTACTCCACCGAGCAAAATCAATGCAATTTCATCACCGTTTTCACGAATGGTTTGCAAAATATCTTCGGTTCGCAAAGTCGTTTCGCCATTACGTGGAATTAATTCAATTAACCAATCCTCTGACTTGAGACCTGAGACTTGAGACTTGAGACTTTGATGAAATCGAATTTGGGATTGAACCGCATACTGATCAGAGGGAAACGCACCTTTTTCAATAACAATTTTAAAACGTTTTTTGGTCGGGCGATAAAATGAAACCATCAGCAGATGCAGATTGACGGTTAAAGAATTCATCACGACAACTTCAATTGGTTTTGCACCAACAATTTCCGCCATTTGTTCGGTTAAAAATTCGTGATACGGCATCCACGGATTTTTGGCGTGAAAATGCCCTTCGACTCCGAAAGTTTCCCAGTCTTTTAGTTCCTGCTCAATATAATTTCGCGTAGTTTTCGGCTGTAGTCCAAGCGAATTTCCTGTGAAATATAAAACATCTTTGCCGTTTGTCTGTTTGGGAATGAAAAATTGTTCGCGGAAATGGCGCAGCGAATCCTGTTCATCTAATTCTTTGGCAAAAGTTTCAGTAGCTTCAAAGTTTTGCATAACTGTAAGTTTATTTGAAATGAATGGTTAAGCCAAACTAAATATTTTTTTCCAACACAATTTTTATTTCATTCGATTCGTTACGTTGGAGTTCGATAATATCAAATCCGTGTTTAATATTAAGAATAAGCATCGGTTTAAAAGAATTTTTCGTTTTGGTTTGAATGATTTGAAAACCATTTTTTCTACACCATAAATGCTGACGATTCATCAATTCATTGGCGATTCCTTGTTTTCTAAATTCAGGATTAACTCCACCAAGCCAACTATAAAATCTGGCTTCATCAATTTGATAACCAAGTTTGAATCCAACGATTTCATCCTTGAAAAAAGCTAACACCGTGAATAATTTTTCAGCTGAATTTATTCTTTGAGTAAATTTTACTAAATCATTAGCCGGAAAAATCGTTTGGTAAAATCCTTTGATTTTTTCCCAAATCTGATCGTTTGATTTTCCTTCAATTTCAACAAATTTGATCATTATTTTTGACGATTGAAAATAAACCCGTTTTCAACTTTTTCCATTCCGATTTTAGGATAATATTCCATCGCATCGGGAACAGAAAGCAGTAAAACCATTGATTTTTCGCTGACGGCTTGACGAGTGAGTTCGACCAATTTTCTGCCGACTCCGGCTTTTTGAAAATCTTTTCTGACCGCCAGATCAGCCAAATAACAGCACCAGACAAAATCGGTAATGGAGCGGGAGATTCCGATCAATTCTTCGTTGATCCACGCACTGATTACCAAAGTCGAATTGGCAAACATTTCGAAAATCCGAGACTCATCGTGAATCGGACGCGGAAGACCGCAATTACCATAAAGTTCAATAATTTGAGCAGTTTCAATTGGAGCGTTGATTTTATATCGAATTTCGGTCATTTAAATTGAATTTTAGCATTTTTAGGACATAAAAAAACTTCGTCGTCCCGAAATTCTTAACGAAGTTGTTTCTTTCAAAATTGATTATCTGAAATATTTTATCTTTTCAGTTTCAGGACAGCCGCAATTTTTTCTTTATCGCTCTCATGAGTTATTATCTCTTTGCTTTTTACCTCTCGAAAACCTTCTCCGTTATGATCAACCCAAGCCAGTAAAAGACCGGGTTTAGCGTTAATAAAAGATAATTTCCTTCCTTTTTTATCTTCGGGAATCTTTGCCAGAATTTCTCTGATTGCTTGTGTTGCTTCCATCAATTGTTTGTCATGAAATACTGATTCCTCTGCCTCCAATAAATTAGCTAAAAAACAATCGTCTCCAACTAAATAACAACTTATTTCATTATCACAGATTCCATAACCACAGGTTCCATCTTCACAACCATTTTCTACTTCCATATTTAATCTCCTATTCTAATTTAAGGTTTAATTTGTAAAACATTTATATGTAGGAGATAAATATTCTTCACTTATTTGAAATCGCTGATCATTAAAACATCAGAGGATTCATTCCCCCGTGAAAGAATAAAGCTTTGTCCGTCTCGGGCTAAATCGAATTTCCAAATTTGCCCGGACTCGAAAAAGGTTAATTGTTTGGGAGCACTGCCATCTATCGGCTGACTCCAAAGATTATCAGCCTGAGAGTTTTTATTTATATAAATTAGCGAGTTACCATCAGATGACCAATGAAAAAATCTTGTCTTAACGATTTCAGGGAAATCAAAAACTTTTATGGGTTTGCCGCCCTCAATTGAGACTATGGCGATTTTCTCTCTTTCATTAGGATTTGGAACATACAAACAGGCAAAAGTCTTTCCATCCGGTGAAACAGCCGGATAATTGGATTCAAAATTAGTTAGTTGAATGGATTCCCCTGTTTCTAAACTCATTTTCCAAATGGTTGACAAATTTTTAGTATCTGTTTGTCGGTAAAATATCCATTTACCATCAAGAGAAAAAGTCGGATTGACTTCTTTCAAATCTGGAGTTTCTTTCAAAACTTTTAAATCTATACCTTCTATATTTACCCGCCAAAGATCCAGACTTCCGGAGTTATCTGAGACAAAGACAATAAAATCATTGTTAGGTGAAGCCACTGGAAAATAGTTAGAGTTTTTATTGGAAATTAATGGATGATTGTCACTGCCGTCCTTATTCACAATCCATAATTCAAAGTGTCCAGACTTCCTTACGGTATAAACAATTTTACCAACAGAAGTTTGGGTTATTCCGGAAATCCCTTCATCCTTACCTTCTTCAAAAGTAATCTTTTTAGCATTTTCAGTCTTTCCATTTGGAACAGTCCAGATATTAAAAATCCTTTCATTTTTAATTGTGACCAAAGATTTATTGTCTGCTGTTAAAGATAAGTCAAGATAAGTATTGAGGTCATTTGTTATTCTTTTGGTCTTGCCGTCAGGATAAGAAACAAACCAGATTTGAGAGAACTGAGTTTCTAAATCGCGCCCAGCTAAAATTAAACCGCTTCCATCAGCTAAAAACTTTAAACCATTAATCCGGACCCAAGGAAAATCTGAAATATTTTTTTCCGAATTATCTTCCAATGAGAATTCAGACAAACGAAATTTTGCGTCCTTACCATAAATAACTGCCACTATTGCTTTTCCATCGGGTCTCCAGCTTATTTGAGCTGGCAAATATTCCAATTCGATGGTTGTTAATAGTTGAGGCGATTCACCTGTCATATTGGAAATCATTAATGACCTCTCAGAGATGAAATAAGCCAATTTCTGTCCATCCGGCGAAAAAGCAAAATAAGGTCCAATATTACTCAGTATTTTTTGCGGACTTCCTCCTAAAACCGGAATTTCATACAAATCATTAGCAGTGATATTCTTGCTTGAAGTGTAATAGATAGAATTACCATCAGGAGAAAATGATAATCCATTATAATCGGCATCAGCCGGGGGAATAATTTCAGCTACCCCGCCATTACTGACCTGGCGCACCATCATTGCTTGTTTTCCATCGCTTTTCAAAACATACGCGATATATTTTCCGTCAGGGGAAATCGCCGTTACATCCGAACTGCGACCTTCGTAGGTGAGTTTGGACAGCCGCATATTTTGAAAAGGGTTTAACTCTTGTTTAGGCGAAATGATTTTTGTCCAACTCCAATAGCCGGCTGCCAATAAAAGCCCGAATCCAATTAGAGTTGTAATTGAAAAGGTTGACCTTTTTTTGAATTGATTAAATGTTCTACCGACCAAAGATTCTGCCGCTTCTTTGGTCTTTACAGAATCTTGTGCCGTAATTTTAGTTAAATTTGGATCAGTATCCCGATCAGTTTTAAGCTGGTCACTGATTTGAAACTCAAGCGGTTCGGTTTTCGGCGAGCTTTTTAATTTCTGCTGAAAATCCGTTAAAGCAGTCAACAATTCAGCTGCTGTTTGAAAACGCTCATTTGGATTCTTTTGCAGACATTTTTCGGTAATTTTTGCAATATCTAAAGGGAGGTGCGGAGCAATTTGATTTAGAGCAGTCGGCTCTGATTTTAGAATTGAGGCAATTAAGTCGCTGGTCGTTTCACCATCAAAAGGAAGTTTTTTGGTCAAAAACTGATACAATAGAACACCAAAACTCCAGATGTCGGTGCGTTTGTCAATTCCTTTGCCGCGTGTTTGTTCAGGCGACATATAATTGACCGTTCCCAAAATCATTCCTGAACGAGTGTGGATAGTTTCCAGAGTTTTTCCGTTCGGATCTACTTGCTGATTTCTTTTTTCAACCAGTTTTGCCAGCCCGAAATCCAAAACTTTAACGATTCCGTCATCGCGCACCATCACATTATCAGGTTTTATGTCACGATGAATGATTCCGACCGTGTGGGCTGCCACTAATGCTTTGACTATTTGAATTAAAATGTCCGAAACCTGAGCTAAAGAAAGCGTTTTTTTGTTAATGATTTCAGTTAGAGTTAGCCCTTCGATGAATTCGCTGACGATAAAATTCATTCCATCAACTTCATCAACTTCGTGAATGATGACGATATTCGGATGATTTAACGATGAAGCGGTTTTGGCTTCACGAATAAAACGTTTGAGGTTTTCACGGTTGTCGCCAAAATAATCGCTTAATATTTTAACGGCGACCTTTCGTTCCAGACGCGTATCCTGAGCGAGAAAAACTTCGCCCATTCCGCCCTTTCCGATTTGCTTGATGATTTGATAATGTTTGACGAAATCGCCGTTTCGCAGTCTTTTTGACTCATCGGCAAAATCTTCGGCAACTTCAACAACTGCCGGACTTTCTAAAAATAAATTTGCTTCGTTGTATGAATCTAAAAGAGATTTGATTTCGCGCTCCAGATCTTTATCTCCGGCACATCGTTTGACAATGAAACGGGAACGTTCTGCGGCGGGTTCCCGCAAAGTTTCGGCAAAGACTTCTTTTACTTGTTGCCAGTTTTTATTCATTGCATTTACCCTGAACGATTCTGGAAGAAACTAAAAAATTATTTGTGAAAATTTTGAGAAATTAATAATTCTCCATATAAACTAACGCGACATTTATCAGGAAATCGTTCGGAATTTGTTAACTCAATTCCCGATAAAGCCAGGCTTTTGCCAAAGCCCAATCCTGCGCGACAGTGGTTCGGGAAATTTTCAGGACTTCGGCTGTTTCTTCTAAACTGAGTCCGCTGAAATAGCGCAGTTCAACTACCCGAGCCTGTCTTTCATCCATTTCTTCCAAGCGATTTAAGGCTTCATCCAATGCAACCAAATCAACATTTTGCTCTTTCTGAGAAATATTAATAGCTTCATCCAGCGGTAAAGTCTCGGCATTTCCGCCCCGCTTGTCACGATGCTTGGCGCGGGCGTGGTCAACTAAAATCCGCCTCATTAAATTAGCTGCAATAGCAAAAAAATGTGAACGGCTATTAAAATGAGCTTCGCGCTGATTGATCAATTTTAAGTAGGTTTCGTGAATCAGAGCCGTCGCCTGCAAAGTGTGATTAGGATTTTCGTTGCGTAAATAGGCGTTAGCCTGTCGTCTCAGTTCTTCATAAACCAATGGCATTAAATCATCCAAAACTTCCGGTTTGCCGTTTGTCCATTCGTTTAATAATCGGGTAATGCTATGAGATTGTTCCATCTTCTTTTAAATTTCAAAAGCCTAAGATTTCGATAAGTGAAATTTTTCTGAAAAAAAATAAAAAAGTTTCGGACTATTTTCAAACAAATGTCGCGTTATATAAATGAGGGCGAAAAACCTAAACGCTTGTCCTTAAATTTATCATTTGCAGTCAAGTCGTCGGTGAATTTGCAGTGATAGTCCAGCACCCCCGCCCCTCACGCACTTTTTAAGGTGATTGTCTTTTTTGGACAGTCACCTTTTTTATTCTAAATTTATACAGTTTTTTTTATTACATCAAACCGATTGGTTAATTTATACCTATTCAAAATCTCTCTTTTCCAGATTCAACCATTCTAAAGCCGATTGATGCAGCAATTTTGCTTTTGTTTCTATGTCAAAGTTTATTGATTCAATTAGACTTCCGGCAATTACTTCGCCCAATGGAAATGGATAATCCGTTCCCAGGGCTACTTTTTCCGCTCCAACTAATTTAATTAGATAATTTAGCATATCGGCATCGTGGACCAACGAATCAAGCCAAAATTTGCCCAAATATTCACGCGGATTTTTATTGTTATCAATCGCGCAAAGATCGGGACGCACCTTAAAACCGTGTTCGATTCTGCCCAAAGTGTAGGGAAATTCGCCGCCTCCGTGAGCGAAACAAATCCGTAAACTCGGGCATTTTTCCAAAGTTCCCGAAAAAATCAAACTGCAAATGGCGCGGGAAGTTTCGGCAGGCATTCCAACCAGCCACGGCAGCCAATATTTTTGCATATCTTTTTCGCCTGCCATTTCCCACGGATGAACAAAAACTGCCAGCGAAAGTTCTTCACAGGCTTTGAAAAAATCTAAAAATTGCGGTTCGCCTAAATTTAATTGATTGACATTTGAACCGATTTGAACGCCAACCAAGCCGATTTTTTTACAACGCTCAAGTTCTTTAATCGCAAGACCGACATCTTGCATCGGAACTGTTCCAAGTCCGATAAATCTTTTCGGATATTTTTCAACGATCTCAGCAATTCCGTCATTTAAAAATTTTGAAGTTTCTGCCCCATCTTCACTTTTCGTCCAATAATTGAACATCACGGGAACAGTCGAAAGAACCTGAACATTGAGGTTTTGTGCATCGCATTCTTCGATGCGTTTTTCGGGCGACCAGCAATTATCTTCGATTTCGCGGAAAAACTTTCCATCGTCTTTGAGCATTCGCGCACAGCAAGGTTTATGATGGTCAAGCGTGATAAATCCGCCGTAACCGAATTTTTCCTTCCAACGCGGAATATCTCTGGGCAAAATATGCGTGTGAATGTCAATTTTTAGCATTTGATTTTAAGTTGATAGAACTCACGATTTATTTTCAATCCGTTCGATAAAAATGTAAAATATTCAAGAGGTAAAAATTATGTTGGAAGTTGCCGAAAAAAGAGTCTCAACTGTTCGTAAGAAGAAAATTTCCTTTGAGGAATTTCTGACCAAATTTGACGGCAAACACGCTGAATGGATTGACGGAGAAGTTGTTGAATTTATGTCCGCATCATACAAACACCAAGATTTAAGTGATTTTTTAGTTTCCGTTTTGAGAGTTTTTGTAGAAGAAAATGATTTAGGAGTAATTGTTACTGCTCCAATGACTATCAAGTTAAATGATAGAGGACGCGAACCTGATTTATTTTTTGTCGCCAAAAATCAGCTGGAAAATTTGAAAAAAAACTATTTTGATGGTGCGCCGGATTTAATTATTGAAATTATTTCGCCTGAAAGTCGCGGACGTGATCGCGGTGATAAGTTTTATGAATACGAAACCGCCGGAGTTCAAGAGTATTGGATCATTGATTACGAAAGGGAAAAAGTTGAGTTTTATAGTTTAGACAAAGACGGTTACTTTCAAATGGTTTATGCAGATGAGAATAATATTTTTCACAGCAAAGTTTTGCCGAATTTACTATTGAAAGTTAGTTGGCTCTGGCAAGAAAAATTGCCAAACTTATTACAAGTGTTGAAAGAATGGAGTTTAATTAAATAGAAAATACCCCCGAAAACTAAAAATCTGAGATAAGTTCTCAACCGCTTTTACACAAAAAATAATCAAATTGACACTGATTTTTTGTGCAACCAAAATTATTGACTCAGATTCTAACCTTTACTAGCATATTATTTTACGGTTTTTGCTGTTTAAAACCTACTCGCAAAAATAAAATGAAAAAAGCCGGTTCATTTTTCTCAAAAAAGACACTCATTTTTTTTATGATTGCGATGGCAGTTGTTTGCTTGCCGTCTCAAATAGTTTTTGCCCAATTACCTGAAAATTCAACCGATGTTCGTGCGCTTGATGATGCGTCAAACTTTGATTTGACCAAAGATTTTCGGATCGAAAAGACGGAGATAAAAGGCGGTTCAGAGTTAATTACGGTTTTTGCCGCGCTCAAAGGCTTAAAAAAATCATCGGACGAAACGCCGAAAGATGTTCCATTAGTTAGCATCTTGCGCGATACCTTGGGCGATAACAAGGTTGAAAATGATAGTTTGCGCTATTTGTGGATGCTGACCTATACCAAACCCTGTTTGTTACAGCGCGCCTCGGCTTTTATTCCGTTTCTTTACACCCGCACCAATAACAAAAAATCGGTTGGCGATGAACCGCCGCCAGCTTTGCTTGATATGCGTTCCACCGATAAACAAATGTGGAACAAGATTTTTTGGATAGTTTTTCGGCATTTTGTGCTGAATGATATGGGAAGTCTTGCGAGAACGCCGTCGCTGCACTATCGGGAAAATCTGAAAAATTATCAAAAAACTGCCATCGTGCGGGCTTTGGCTCTGATTTCGCTTTACGAAGCGGCAAATAATACAAAAATTCTTTCAGATTCGGAATTGCGCGAGATTCAAGCCCGTTTGCTGGTTTCCGACAGCTTTTTTGCTCCGTTGATGCAGCGTGAAAATCTTGATCGTTTGTATGAAAAAGGAGTTACGCAGTCGCGCGATGTTTTGGCGCAGAACTGGGAACTTTTGCGGCAATTTACGGAATCACAAGGCTTGATTTTTGAGCCGTTGAGTATGCCGGACGGCAAAACTACTCACGCGATTGTCTGGACAACACAGGAAGATATTTCCGCCAATCAGGGAAAAGATTTCGAGGGACGTTTTCTGAATGTTAAAAACCCGTGGAAAGATGAACGTTTGACCAATTGGAAAGGTTACAAAGAAGTTCGTTGGTATGATGCGGAAAATCGTCAAGTCGAGCCGAATACGCCGAATGCGACTTCTAAAACCTTGATTCCATTGGGATTATATGGGCTTGATTTTCCGAAAATTCCAACCTTGCTGGTTGATTTTCGTGATACGCGCAATCCGAAAAAACGTGAAATGTCGAAAAGAATTTTGGATGATTTTACCAGAGCTTTATCCATTTCCAGATTTGGAAATTTTCCGTTTTTTGTCGGCAAATTTGTTTACGATTATGTGACGGCGCGGCGCGGAATGGACATCAATCAGGTTTCGCGTTTTCAATCCTATTCGCAATTAAAACTACTGCTTTCCTTAAATGCTTCGTTAGATAGCGATTTTCGTAATGAAATTTCGCAGCGTTTAGAGGTTGTTTCGCTTAATCCTTTGGAAAATAATCTGGATGTTGAGGTCGAATTAGCGCAAAAACAATACGCAAATTTAATGGCTTATGCGCTGCGCGAGGACGGATTATCCGCCAAAATCGAAAAAGACCGGCGCGAAGAAATGGTTTATCTGAAACATAGCGGAAAGGAAAGAATGTGGTTTGCAATGGGAAATTTCCTGAGCTTTGGGCTCTACACACACCGGGAAAAATCCACGCCGGAATTGATGGCGAAATTGGATATTCGCCGTCAGCTTGGCTATCACGAAAGATTTTTGCGTCAAGTTGCGATTTCATCGGCTAAACCTGAAATTGACAGCAATTTGGAAACAATTCGCGCTTCTCTGCAATTTATTGCGGAAAACGGCGCAGATGCGGGAGATAAAACGGTCAAGGCAATTTCCAAGATTTTTACCATAACAGCAGAAGAAAATATCAAAAAATTATGTTTGGACAGTCTTTATAAAATAAATCGTCCTTCTGCTAAAAAAGAACTCTTGGCACTTTACCAAAATCCACAGACCGATAATCAAACGCGCTCAATCAGTTTAAATTATTTAAGGCAGGCTCTAAAAGATAATCAAAAAATTTCTCCAACTGATGCAACTTTTATTGCTAAACTTAACAACGACTAAAACGTAAAAAGTAAGAGTGAAAGATAAAAAAGGGAAAATTTTCATAATTTTTCTGCTTACCGTCTTTTTTATTCATCCCGTGTTTGCTCAAAATGTGAAACGGGTGGTGATTATCAAAGCGGACGGTTTGCCGATGTATTTTCTGGATCGTTACGTCAAAATGCGCGACGAAACCGGCAAAAGCAAATTGCCGTGGATGGAAGAGGTTTTTTATAAGAACGGAACTCGGCTGGAAAATTTTTATGTGCGCGGATTAAGTCTTTCTGCTCCTTCGTGGAGTCTTTTAGATACGGGACAGCATTTGCAAATCAAAGGAAATGTTGAGTTTGACCGCTACACGCTGAACAATTATTACTACCTCAATTTTATTCCTTTTCAGATTGATTACGGCTTGAAAAGACGGGTTGATATGCCCGGAGTCGAGGTTCTTGACCGTTTGAAAATTCCGTTGATGGTAGATGCTTTTTCAAATGAAGAGCGGATAATCGGTTATCAGCTTTTTCAGCGCGACAATCGTTGGAACACATTTATCAGATCATTTGCTAATGCTTTTCCGCCGCGTTTAGAAGATTTGGTTGATGAATACACGATGGGGCTTAGTTTTCGGGATGCGCCGCACGAACAGGTTGAAAGAGATATTATCCGGTTCCTTTCCGAAAGACCGCAGGTTAATTATTTTGATTATTTTACGGCTAATTTTGACCACGTTGCCCATCATGTGAGCGATGACTTTTCTAAATTTAAAGAGTTAAAAGAACTGGATTTGGTGGTCGGCAGAATCTGGACGGCGATTCAGAATTCTCCGCGAGCGAACGAAACGGCGTTGGTTTTAGTTTCCGATCACGGCACAAATTCCCAGGACGGTCTTTACAGTCAAGGCTTTAATTTATTGAGAATTTTAGGCAGTGCAGACGGCGGCGGACATCATATTGTCACGAAACGTCCGCCTTTGGCAAATTATCGCGTTGTTCCCGAAATTCCGCTATTTCCTTTTACTACAACAGTTTCTAAAGAATCTTCTTACCTCAAAGGACAAAGCGACAAATATCCGACGGTTTTGATCGATTTTGACGGCAACGAGCGTTCATCAATTTATTTTCGGGATAACGACCTCAATTTACTGCACATTCTTTTTCAGCAATTGCAAAACAAGAAACTTAAACCTGAGTTGAAAAAAGCGGTAACCGATGCGTTTTTTGATGTTCTGAACCGGCGGCGGGAAGAGTGGCAATTTGAAATTGCACAGTTTAGAACCGAAATTGCGGCAATTGATCGTGAAATTGAGGAAAAGCAAAAAGTTATCGCAACTTTTCCGAAAAAATACACGCCGGAACAGGTCGAAAATGGAACAGAAAAAGCAAATATCAGATTTACGCGGCTCAACAGCGTTTCGGTCAGGGAAGCAAATCAGCACGAAGAATATTTGCGCGTTTTGAGTAATCTGATTTCGCTCAGACCTGAAAATTTTAATCCGACCAAATTAAAGCTCGAAGATTACATTCCGCCGCGTGCGATAGGCGGACGAAATTCGGTTTATAAGCTGCAAAATTATGTGGTCAGTTTGTCGCCGAACGGTTTTGCTGTGAATGAAAAAGGCGAATTGGATTTTGAAAAAAGTTTTCGCCGCATCAATTATTTTGAGTTTTTCCAGAAACAGAAAGTTCTCAACAACGTGCAAAAACAAATCAGTAATCGTCCGATTGATTTTTCTGCTGTTCCGATTCCGGTCGGTGACATTGCACCGTTTTTGCAGGAAGAGTTTCCGCTAAACTGCGATCCGATTTGGGTTTATGCGGGAGCAGAAAAACAGGCTTTGGTTCTGGCGCGGAAAGATTCGGAAGGGAAGTTAAGCCTCAAATATTTGCCGATTTCCAATTTAAGAGAAACCGAAAATGGAGATTTTGAATTCCAAAAACAGGAATGGAGCGAAGGTTTTCCACTGAAAATATTTGAAGATGCAAACCTTAGCATAAGCGGTGACAAACGCGTTTGGCTGAGTCAATGGCACACCGAGCTGGAATGGCTCAACGCCACGCACAAAACGACTTACTCAAATGGAATCATTAGTTTAACTGAACAATTAAACGAACAGCCGATTGCCTTTTTTGAAGATAATAAAAATGCAACTGCTGACGAAAAACTGATTCAGCGAATGAAAATCCGTGAACGAAATCTGGTGCGGGCGGATTTACTTTTAATGGCGAACGACCATTGGAATTTTGACGTGGTTGGATTTAATCCGGGCGGCAATCACGCTTCATTTTTGCGCGTTTCGACCAATTCGACTTTTATGTTGGCAGGCGGCAAAGATACAAAAATTCCGCAAGGATTAAACATTACAAATCCTTACGACAGTTTGAGTTTTACGCCGACGATGTTGGCTTTGATGGGAAAGGTTGACCAAAATGGAAATCCAACGAATGAGTTATACAAAAAAGGTTTCCGCAAATTTCCCGGGCGAATCGTGAGTGAATTATTCAAGTAAAAAGTAAAAAGTAAAAAAATCAAGAAATTACTGGTGGCGGTTCCATCACGCTTCCGCAATTTTTACAGGTTCGCAAATTTTCATCGCCGTAGAATTTCTTGAAAACGCCTTGGAATTGAGTTGTGATGTCGGTCAAAACAAAATATTCTTCGTAGAGTTTTTCGTTACAGCTTTCGCAAAACCACAAAAGTCCGTCCAATTCGCCGTCACGCCTTTTTCTTTCAATAACTAACCCGACGGTATTCTCTCCGCGCACGGGATTGTGCGGCACACGCGGAGGAAGCAGGAAAATTTCGCCTTCACGAATCGGAACATCAACCGCTTTGCCGTCTTCCTGAATTTTAACGGTAATATCGCCTTCGAGCTGATAGAAAAATTCTTCGCCTTCGTCGAAGTGATAATCTTTGCGTGAATTTGGTCCGCCAACCACCATCACGATAAATTCCGCGTCCTGATAAACGCATTGATTTCCAACCGGCGGTTTTAGCAAATGACGATGCTCGTCAATCCATTTTTTGAAATTAAAAGGTCTTTGTATCGGCATAATATTCTAAAAAAATCTTTAATCTTCGCCATTTAAGACGAGATTGGCAGAATCGCGTAACCATTTATTATCAGAATTAGCAAACTCGAAAATTTTACTTTTTACAGTCTCATATGCATGGAGTTTATCAATAAACTTTGTTTCTTCGGTTTTAATCTTAGGATGATTTCCACCAACCCAAACTATATCTCCCTGATGATCTCCACCAAGGAATTCTAAAGAAGCCAGAAGTTCAACAATATCAGTTGATTTCAGAGAATTTATCCATTGTTCTTCCGAGCGTTGAGGCGGAGTTATTCCGATAGTGTGATTAGAAGCATAGTAACGATTAGGAATTAGTTTACCCTCACTATTTTCAAGCCGAATCAACAAAATATCCTCATTAACCAAACCATAATACTGCTTTGCAATATCGCGACCATTCTCAAAACGATAACTCTCCACCACAATTACATTGCGATCAAGTTCAGGAATAAACTCTACCTTTACACTACTTAAATCTATACGGTAGCCGCTCTGAAAAGAAATAGATTTTATCAATTTACCTTGTAAATCAAAAAGTTGAATTTGCAAGCTACAACTGCCAGGAACGCCTAATAAGTGAATCATACCGATCAGAGCATAATAAGTTTTATTTTGAGCATTTGATATTTTTGAAAAAGTTCCAAGTTGCGCCCTGTTGTTGATTTCAGCACCAATTTGATTAAGAGCAATTTCTAATTTTTTCTCATCTTCTTTATCAATTTTAGTAAGGTCTTTATTTTCAAAAGAGAGTAATAATTCCCAATTAGGATCATTTGAATTTTGTGTAAGAGCAATAGAGTTTAATTTTTGTTCGCTTTGTCTAAAATAAGTAAAATAAACAAAACAAACGCCAACACAAAACGTGATAATTCCGAATAGGATGAGTAGAATTTGTCGTCTCATATTTGTTTAGGATACTTCATTTTTAACCGATAATTTCTAATGCTTTTTCAATCGGACGAGCCAAAACTGCTTTATCTCCGACTTCGACAATCGGACGCTGTAAAATGCTTGGATTGGCAACGATCAAATCAATCAATTTATCTTCGTCCGTAATTTCTTTGATGTTCAATTCTTTATAAACAGGCTCGGCTTTTCGCAAAACATCAAAGGCGGAAAGATTGGCTTTTTTTAATAAACCGCGCAGTTTTTCAGCCGTTAGCGGTTCGATAAAATAATTGACCTTTTTATAATCAATTCCGTTTTCGGTAAAAAGTTTGTTCAAATTTCGGCAAGTCGTGCAAGTTGGTTTTTCGTAAACTGTAATTTCTTTCATAACTTAGAAACAATTGTCCACAGATGAACACGGATAAACTCAGATTTTTTAAATGATAGAATCAAAAATTATCTGTGTCTATCTGTGTGTATCTGTGGATAAAATTTTTCTTAAATCATATTTCCCAATCTGGTTTCGATTAAATTTTGCGATTCTTCCCAAGTAAAAACTCTTGATTTAGTGACAAAACGGATTCCAAGCGGGATTTCGAGCGAAAAAGATGCACCGCGTCCGGGCGTGACATCAATGGTTAATTCGGTGTGTTTCCAATATTCAAACTGATCTTTCGCCATATAAAAATCGCACCCATCAATTTCACCGAGCCAAACGTCCGCCGGACCGACCAAAAAATCTCCGTCCGCGTAGCACATCGGCGAAGAACCATCACAGCAACCGCCTGATTGATGAAACATCAGTTTCCCGTGCTTTTGGCGCAAAGTCTCAATAACTTTTTGGGCTTCTTCGGTAACGAGAACTCTTGGAATATTTTTCATAAGACTTTTATTATAAACGAATCAACCCATTTATCTTTAATTTCGGCGTATTCGCCTTTTGAAGAAACCGTTTCGGCTAATTGCAGTTTGTAATCATTGTATTCTTTGGCAAGTTCGGCGTTTTGGCTCAAAACATTGCGGAATTTTAGTTTTGAAAACCAATCCGCAGTTTTTTCGGAATAAATATGAGCTTGGCACAAACGAATATCGCCTTTATCCAAGACGGCGTAAAAATGCCCGATTTCGTCATCGAACTGACCGCGATAATCGTAGCCCAAATTCTTAAGCGCATTGACAATCACCTCAAGACCTTTTTCGCCGCAGAGAATCGCCAGATCCAAAATCGGTTTGGCGTGAATATTCGGAATCGAAGTGCTGCCGACGTGTTCGATTTGGATAGTTGAATCTTGGACAGCGGAAATAATGCGTTCCTTTTCTGCCTGAAAATCTTCTTTCCAAAGCGGATTGTGCGGCAGGAGTTGGAGTTTCTTTTTATTCATTCCGAACATTGCTAAGTTTTTACGACACCCAATTATTGACCTTATCTACAACAACCCAACGACTATTTTTCTTTTCTAAAACAAAATAATAGCCTGCACCACATTTGCCGCCACAAGTTCTTCCAGTATAAACAAAAGCCTGCGTCATTTCAGAATTGAATCCAATATTTGAGAAATTAATCAAGCCCGAAGAATTAGGATATTTATCATAGAACCTACTCCACCCGTCAATAATGTCATTTTCACGAAAAATATTGGAAACAACATTTTGGCTTGCAATAGTAAATTTAATAGAAGTTGAAAATTGAGAAGTCAATAGTTGGCATTTCTTACTTTTATTTTGAAAGTCACTTATTGTTTGTGGTAACAGAGCTGATAGTTCATTGATTGCGGAATCTTCCATTTGTTGTTTCAATTCAATCATTTTTCCATCGTCAATTTTGGGTAAACATCCAGTCGTCTCTTCTTCAAAAACAAGCAATTTTGACCTTCCATCAATATACAAATCTTTTATCAATGCGGAATAAACGTCGTATTGCTCTTTATTAATTTCGTCTTTTTGTAAGGAATTATTTTCAAGAAGTGTTTCAGAAATTATTTGAGTTGCGGTGTCTTTTTTACTTGGAACAAAAAGCCAGATTAAAACTGAAGTAACAACAATAACGAATGTTGCAATCAAAATTATAAATTTATATGACCAATTTTTCATAGTTGTTTAGACACCGAAAATCTAATTTGGTTCCGAATAATCTATTATTCAAAAATGAACGCAAATCCGAAAATCTGCGTCCATTCTTTAGAAAACCCAATCAAGTTATTTTCAAATGATTAATCGTTGCGGAAACGTCGCAAAGCTGCGATTCCCAACCAGACAAAGGATACTAAGAGAGCTAATTGAGAAATGGCAAACGGCGGCTCACTTTGGGTTGGCGCAATGGCAACCAAAGCCGAATTTTTTTGAAATGTCTGAACAATTAAGACAAAGCAATTAAAATAAAGTGCAACAGTCGAAGTAATGATAAAAATGCTGCGCCACCATCCGGCAAGCTTTTGTCCGTAGAGTGAATAAACAGCTATTGCCAAGACAATAAGTGATATTATGCCAACTATGATTCCCGGAGTGATGCCGTTAAAAGGGAAAAAGAACCCTGTCACGCTGGTTGCAATCGTTGTCACAAGATAGACAGCAATCCAACGCCGGAGAAGTTTGTTTGAAAGGAAACCGGCTAAAACTCCAAAGCCGGACGCGATTCCCACCAAACTAATTAATATGTGGACAAGAGTAAAATAATTAAGACCCATTCAAACACACCTCTCTGCAAAAGCTTTTTGGATTTTAGATAAAACTGCTTTGGTAATGCCTCAATTCTAACTGAACCAATACTGTTTGAAAAGAGTTATTAAATATTTTGTTAATTCCAAATTAAAAAATGAACGCAAATTTGAAAATCTACGTTCATTCTAAGTTAAATAGGTTTCAAGAGATAAATTTCATCCCTCATCCTTCATCCTTCATCCTTCATCCCTTAAAAGAATCCCATTGCTTTCTTGTCATACGAAACCAACATATTTTTATTCTGACGATAATGGTCGAGCATCATCTTATGCGTTTCGCGTCCGAAGCCTGATTTTTTGTAGCCGCCGAACGGAGCGTGGGCGGGATAATTGTGGTAGCAATTTACCCAAACGCGACCGGCTTTGATGGCTCGCGGAATGCGGTAGAGTTGGTGTGCGTCGCGTGTCCAAACGCCTGCGCCGAGTCCATAAAGCGTGTCGTTGGCGATTTCGACGGCATCGGCTTCGTCTTTAAAAGTTGTGATGGACGAAACCGGACCGAAGATTTCTTCCTGAAAGACACGCATTTTATTGTGTCCTTTGAGCAAGGTTGGTTTGATGTAAAATCCGTCTTCAACTCCTTCATTGGTTTGCGCTTCGCCGCCGCAGAGGACTTCTGCACCTTCGTCGCGTCCGATTTGAATATAGTTCAAAATCTTTTCGTATTGGTCTTGGCTGGCTTGTGCGCCGATCATCGTTTCGGGGTCGAGCGGATGTCCCATTTTGATAGCTTTCGTGCGTTCGATAACTCTTTCAATAAATTTTTCGGCGATTGATTCCTGAACCAGAATTCTTGACGGGCAAGTGCAGACTTCTCCTTGATTTAACGCAAAAAGTGCTGCGCCTTCCAAACATTTGTCGAAATATTCATCGTCGGCATCCATCACGCTTTCAAAGAAAATGTTCGGAGATTTTCCGCCGAGTTCGAGCGTGACCGGAATCAGATTTTGCGAAGCGTATTGCATAATCAAGCGTCCCGTCGTTGTTTCGCCCGTGAAAGCGACTTTGGCAATCCTTTCCGATGTAGCGAGCGGTTTTCCGGCTTCGGGACCGAAACCGTTGACGACATTCAAAACTCCCGGCGGCAAAATATCCTGAATCAATTCGAGCCAACACATAATCGAAGCCGGAGTTTGTTCGGCAGGTTTGACAATCGTGCAGTTTCCGGCGGCAAGTGCCGGAGCGATTTTCCACGTTGCCATCAACAGCGGGAAGTTCCACGGAATGATTTGACCGACCACGCCAAGCGGTTCTTTGATGTTGATTGACAAAGTGTTTGCGTCGAGTTCGGTAGCATCGCCTTCTTCGGCACGGATGACACTCGCAAAATAACGGAAATGGTCAATCGCCAAAGGCAGATCCGCCGCCATTGTTTCACGAATCGGTTTGCCGTTGTCCCAAGTTTCGATGCGTGCCAGATATTCAAGATTTTGTTCCATTCTATCGGCGATTTTCCACAACAAATTGCTGCGTTCAGTCACCGAAGTTTGACTCCAGGTTTCAAACGCTTTGTGCGCCGCATCCAAAGCTAATTCAATATCTTCCGCTTGCGAACGCGCAACTTTGGTAAAAACTTTTCCGTCAACCGGCGAAATAACGTCAAAATATTCTCCGCCTTTCGGGGCGACCCACTCTCCGCCGATAAAATTATTGTATTGTTCTTTGAATTTTGGTATGTCGTATGATTTTTTTGCAGCGTCCATAATTTACTCCTTTTTTTTATTGGGGAATTTTTCCCTGTTTTTTTGATTTTTTAGATTTAAAAGCAAATCGCTTGCCATAAAATGCCTAAGCTGAAACGCAAACGCTTTAGGCACAAAATTTACGCTTTTGTCCTAAATTGTTTGGCTTTCAAATTTATAATTCCTAAGCTGAATTAATTTTTCAGATGACCGATGTGTAAATTTTACCACTTTGAGAAAATTAATCCTAAATAATTTTGTTCGGAAAAAGCGGTTTTTTTAGAAAATGTTTTTCAATGTTTATTTTCTCAAAAAGAATTTGGTATAATCTAAGCAACGCTCTCATAATAATTTGAATCAAATAAATCCCGCCAATCAAGCAACTATTTGAAATCATCACAATTTTTGAAAAGTTGCTAAAGACTTTTGTAAGCGAACATTTAGGGAGGTTAGTGAAATGAAGAGAACAAAGAGTCAGGAATCGTTGGCAAAAAGAATCTCGAATCATAAAAAAGCAATCATTATTCCGATCATTTTGGCGATTTTGGTTGGGCATTTTATTGTTCAAATGTCGTTTATTGAAAGCGTCAAGGTTGAGCCGCTAGTAAAAGTTGTTCCTTTGGTGCAAAGTGAAAATACTATACCCAAAAAAAAATGAACGACCAACGACAAATACAGGAAAATAAAGGAGATGTTGCTATATCCGATAAACCGCTTGAGTCTCAGAAAGAAGTGCAAACGGTAAAAATTGCTCAAAGAGAAACAGCCCGTCAAATTCAAAATACGCCTGTTCAAACTCCTTTGAAAAAAGAAGTTAAGCGCGATGTCAAAGCCGAACGTCTGCGCCGTGCCGAAAAAATTCTAACCGGATTTTAAGACTGAAAATCCCGAAAACCTTCAGGAAAAATCTATGCAAAACCCAAGTTTTTTAAGTGGAAAATCTTTTGGTCTATTCAAAATTATGACCGCCTGTCTTTTAATTTTTGCGGTCAGTCTTAATACTTTTGCCCAATACAAAGGTGCACCGGTCAAAAAAGAAAGATTGCTCAAGGCTTTGCGTTCCAAACAGCTGCAAGCCGAAGATATTATTGCGGTTATCAACTCCAACGGGGTTGATTTTAAGTTGACCGAAGATGTCAGAAAATCGCTGATTTCAGCCGGAGCGCGTCCCGAAGTCATTAAAGCCATCGCCAATAATTTTCGGCAGCCTTCGACCAACGGCGTTTTATATGCCAAAAAAGAGCCGCAAAAATTTAACCCGAACACGGCTGATTATAACGATTTGCTGGAACGGGCGATCTTTTCTTATGAAGAGCAAAAAAATCCGAACGGAGCAGCTAAATTTTTGCAAGCCGCCATTAAGTTAAAGCCAAAAGATTCAAAGGCTTATCAAATGCTGGGTTTTGTTAATTTGTATGGTTTGAACGACCTCGAAGGCACGCGCAAATATATGCGTGAATCAATTTCAAAAGGCGGCAGCGCGGTTTTTCGCGTTTACCATGATGACAGCGGAAATTTTAACGGTCGCTGCACCGGCTCGCTTTACATTTCGCCTGACAGAATCCGTTTTGAATCGGACGACAACATTCATACTTTTGAAACTTCGACGGTCAATGTTGAAAAGATCGAAACCGACACGGAATCTTCAAAAAGTTGGAAAAACTATCCTGTTTTCAAGGTTTTGCTGAAATTCGGCAAAGAAAAAGCCAAATTCAAATTCGCACCGATTTCAGGAAAAACGGAAGAATCAAATATGGCGGCAATGTTTATTAATGAATCTCAGGGAAAAGGATTTAATGCGGTAACGGCGGCAGTTTTGTATTGATGATTTGTTGAGACAAGAAAGTTTTGCCCGCGAATAAACGCGAAAGGACGCGAATATTTGGATTTTTATTCGTGCAGATTCGTAATATTCGCGGGTAAAAAATTGTCAAAACTTACCATTTGAGACTGATAAATTCACCGATTTTGAGATTTGCCCAACGTTGACTTACTTCATCCATTCGAGTGCGAATTTTTTGTAAGTTTTTATCATTAAATCTTTCTCTTTCGGCTTTATCCATTTGTCCGAGAATGCTTTGAGCCGCCATTTTCATTTCGTCGGCTTGTTCTTTTAAATTCGGTTTCGCCGAATGTGCCAGCCAATCCTGCCAGCAAACATAAGTTGCCCGTTCGGATTGGACGCATTCGTCAATGCCGCCTTTTAACATCTTTTCACCGCTTTGTTTGACTTTACGCCTTTGACGCGAATCTTTTCGTGAATTTTTTGATTCGGACGGACGTTGGAGAAAAGTTCCCGCAGTTCCACCCGATGCAACTTGTCCGAAAATCGCATTATGCAATCCAAATTCCTGCTCGACCAAAAAATGGAGCATATCGTGCGGCATCAGCGGATCAAATCCGGGAGCGGGATTCATTTCCAATTTGGGCAAATTATCGCGCAAAATAATAACCGCGTAACGCTTTTCGCCTGTTTTGTGAAATTCAACTTCCATTATTTTATAACTGTAAATAATTCGTGCTTTTAGTTTTTAATGAATTGCCCCTAGTTTCAACTAGGGGAACTGTAATTATTGAACTAAAAGACTTTAGTCAAACTAATAAAAATATCAATCATCCTTTTTGCTTGAGCTAAAGCAGATCGGAATTTTATTTGATTTTTACCAATTCGGCTCAAGCCTTAATCTCTGTTGTAATTTGAGTTCCACCGACTAAAGTTCGGTGGCAATTCATTTTGAAGGCACGAATTATTTACGCTAACTTACTTCTTATGCAAACCTACTCTTTCGTAAGTTTTTCTCAAAGTTTCGCTGGCGACACTTCGGGCTTTTTCCGCACCTTTTTGTAAGATTTTTTCCAGTTCTTCATCGTTAAGCTCCGCCATTTTGGCTTGGAACGGTTTGAGATATTCGATGACGGCTTCGGCTAATTCGGTTTTTAAATGTCCGTAACCTTTTCCGGCAAAATGGCTTTCAATTTCGTCGCGCGATTGGTCAGTGACTGATTGATAAATCGTCAAAAGATTGAAAAGCCCTTTGCGCTCTTCGTCAAAAACGATTCCATCGGTTGAAGAATCCGTCACGGCGCGCTTGAATTTTTTCAAAATCACATCCGCTGAATCATTCAAAAAAATTGCACCGTTCAGATTTTCATCCGATTTCGACATTTTCTTTTCGGGGTCGCTCAGAGATTGAATTTTTGCCCCGACAGGCGGAATGTATGGATCGGGAATGACAAAAGTTTCGCCATAATCGCGGTTGAATCTTTCAGCTAGATCGCGGGTTAATTCGAGATGCTGCTTTTGGTCTTGTCCAACCGGAACGAGATGTGTTTGATAAAGCAGAATGTCCGCCGCCATCAAAACCGGATAAGTGAAAAGTCCGACTCCGGCGCGTTCTGTGCCGTCTTTGGCTTTGTCTTTAAATTGCGTCATTCGCTCAAGCTCGCCCATTCGCGCGACACAACTCATCACCCACGCCAGCTCTGCGTGTTCGGCAACATCTGATTGAACGAAAACTGTCGAAACGTCAGGATCAATTCCCGCCGCCAGATAAATTCGCGCCAAATCCAAAGTTTTTTGTTTCAAAACTTGCGGATCTTGCGGAAGCGTGATCGCGTGTAAGTCAACAATGCAATAGAAACTCTCGTATTCATTTTGCAAAGCAACCCAATTTTTCAAAGCACCAAGATAATTACCAAGATGAAGTTCACCGGTCGGCTGTGCGCCGCTCAAAATTCGTTTTTTCATAAAGAAAGAAATGCGTAAATCAAATTATCAATAACCGAAAAAATCGGTGTCATAATTAATCGTATGATTCCGAAATACATTAAAAGAATTAAAATTAAGAATCCGTATTGTTCCAGAATATCCAAAATAGGTTGAAAACTCGATGGTAAAAAAGTGGACAAAATCTTGCTTCCGTCCAAAGGCGGAAAGGGAAGTAAGTTAAAGATAAAGAGCGAAATATTAAGATAAATTAAATATCTAAAAAGGATTAGAATTGTTTTACCGAAACCTTCGTTCACATCTAAACTACTGAAAGCTCCCGACATTGCCAGACCTTTAAGGATAAACAGACTGATAACTGCAATGGAAATATTTGCCAAAACGCCTGCAATCGAAACCATTACATTAGCGAGCTTATAATTTGTCCAATTTCTTGGGTTTACCGGAGTCGGTTTTCCCCAGCCGATCAATGGAACCGAGCCTAAAACCCCTCCGATTGCTCCAAATACAAAGCCAAGAATCGGAATCAGTAAAGTGCCTATAGGATCTGTGTGGGCAACAGGATTAAGCGTCACACGACCTAAATCTTTTGCCGTATTATCGCCAAACTTATAAGACATCCAGGCGTGTCCGGCTTCGTGTGCCGAAATCGCCAATAATAAAACCACAATATAAATTACCAAGTGGCTCAAAAAATTTGTTATATCTAACCCGCCCATTTTTCTTACTCCAACCTATTGTTTTTACAACTAAATTGTGACATCCTTTTAACTTAAATTCAAAATAATTCACTTATTTTATGAGCGAATACAAAAATTATATTGTCTGCATTGCCAGCGAACATAAAGGCAATGATTTTCTCGAAGAGTGCCACGAAGCAGGTTGGCACGTTACTTTAGTCACCAAAAATAAACTCCTGAACGAACCCTGGGTCTGGACGAGCCTGAATAATGTCAAAACCGTTGATGATAATGCTAAACCCGAAGATTATGTGCGGGCGATTACCAATATCATGGGTTCGCAGCCGATTCACCGGGTAGTCGGGTTGGACGAATTTGACCAAACTACAGCGGCATTTGCCCGCGAACATTTACAGCTTGGCGGAATGTCGAGCTCACAGGTTTTACGTTTTCGTGACAAATTGACGATGCGGAATATTGCCGAATCTCACGGCATCAATTGCCCGGAATTTATCGGAGCTTTTAATTCAAACGACATCAATCAATATCTGGAAAATGTAAATCCACCGTGGATCGTCAAACCGCGTCACGAAGTTTCAGCTTTTGGCATCCGTAAATGTGAAACCAAAGATGAGGTTTGGAATCATTTGACAGATTTGGATAACCGCAACACCTGGCGCGATCATCCTTCGCAATATTTGATCGAACATTTTATTGTCGGCGATGTTTACCACGTTGACTCGATTGTCAATGACGGCAAAGTTTTAGCTTCGGGAATCAGTAAATACGGCAAACCGCCTTTTGCGGTAACACACGGCGGCGGAGTTTTTACGACCTCGACAATTCCGTATAACTCCAAAGAACGCAAAGAATTAGAAAAAATAAACGAGCAATTGCTGAAAGCCTTTAATTATCAAAAAGGTGTCACCCACGCCGAATTTCTGCACAGCGAAGCAGACGGACAATTTTACCTTTTAGAAGTTGCCTGTCGTGTCGGCGGCGCATACATCGCCAATGTTCACGAATATGCGAGCGGTTTTAATCTCTGGCGCGAATGGGCAAAACTCGAAATTGCCACCGCCGAAAAACCATACAAATTACCGAAATTACGCAAGGAATTTGCCGGAGTGATTCTTTCGCTGGCAAGAACCGACGAACCTGATACTTCGGCTTACGATGATAAAGAAATCGTTTATCGCGTCAAAAAGAAAAAACACGTCGGATTAATTGTTTGTGCCAAAAAACACGAGCGTGTGCAGGAACTTCTCAACAATTATGCCGAAAGAATTACGCACGATTTTCTCGAAGTTGCTCCGGCGCGTGAGCATTACGATGATTAAGGGATGAGGTAGAAGGGATGAGGGATGAAGTTTCGGCTTCATCTTTTTTTTGTTCAAAATTGCAAACTTCTGTCTTTTCTCTCATAAAAACCACGCTGTTCATCAGTCTTATTTTCCAACAGACAGGAGAAATAAATGAAAAAATATAGTTTGATTTTAGTGATTGCCCTGATTTTGGGGGCGATGCAATCAGGGATTTTGGCGCAGTGCAACATCAATTTTCAAAATATTCCCATCACGAGTTTTGAAGGCGGAATCAGTTTCAGAAATACGGTTGATTTTAACGGCGACGGTTTGACGGACTTTTCGGGACACGTCGGAAACCGGATCGTTGTGGTTGAAAGATTGCCTGATGGCGGGTTGTCCGCACCATTAAGTTTTCCGGTGACGACTCCGCTTGGGGGTTCAATTTATTTGCATTATTGGGGAGATTTTAATGCGGACGGGCGACCCGACGTTTTGGTTCAGCACGCGACCAATCCGACCACCATCACAATTTTGTTTAATAATGGAAATAACGGATTGGTTCCGGCGACTTCAACCCAGCTCGGAATTTTTGAAAACGTTAATAATGTTGCCGATTTGAACGGAGATGGCGTAGCTGATTTTGTCACGATTGACTATAATCGCCCGATTGGGGTTGATGAAAACAGTTGGTATGTGTATTTAAGCAACGGAATTGCCTCGTATTTACCGCGCCAGTTTTTGCATCAGTCAAACGGTAATACCTTTGTCGGTGATTTTGACGGAGACAGAAAATTGGATTTAGCGGTTTTTCGGATCACAAATAAACAAGATCGGCGTGGTTTGCGCGTTTTTACGAACTTTGTCGGCGGAAATTTTAAGGATAACGGCGAAACCAGATTATCAAACTTAAATGCCTATATCGCGGCGGAATTGTCGGGCGACAACAAAACCGATATTTTCGGAACGACTTCCAACGGAACTTTGCAGCCGACTTTGATGCGGACGGAATCGCCAAGTAAATGGTCGCAAATCGTTTACAATTCGGTTTATCAGGGAAATGCACGTTATTTTGTAGGAGATTTTAACGCAGACGGACGGCGCGATCTTTTGCAAACCGGCGTTACTTTCCAAGGTGTTGGCGGATTTACTCTGTTTGCGGGACAAGCCAATGGAAATTTAGTTCCCTTATCTAACAGCTACAATTTCAATAATTACAGCGATGTGATCTGGAATTTTGCCACTGATTACGATTTTGACGGCAAAACCGACATTATCAAATTTACAACCGACCGCAATACATTGGTAACTCAAATGGATTTTGTCAAAACAGTTTGTCAGTAAGCCGATTTGCAAGGGGGATGGAGCAAAAGAGTGTTGCTGCGGCAATGCTCTTTTGTTTTTTATTGGCGAATCTCGTATTCTGATAATTTATGACCGCAACAAAAACGATTACAGAGCATTCAGTTTCATTACTTGACCACGATTTGAATCAATATTTTTCCGAACTGATGAAGTTTAATTCGATTGAAGAAACGGAAAGATCAGCCGTTTATCAAAAAATCAAACCGACTGTTGAAAGAATTTTGAGCGCAGTTGTTTGCGAAGAGTTTGCAGAAAGTCCAAAGTCCAAAGTCCAAAGTTCAAAGTCTGTTTCATCCGTTGCGTGGAATTTAGAACGCGGCTGTATTTTTGAAGGAATTTTGGATGCGCTTAAAAATCATGATGATTTGAAAGAGAAAGATTTGTATTTGCTGACCGAGCTTGATTACGGGATGGCTCGGAGTGGAAATCGCTTTGTCGCGCAGGAAATCGCCAAGGAATTAAAACTCAACTATGCGTTTGCACCTGTTTACATTCCTCTGCAAAAGGGAAGCGGAGTTGAAGCAAATGTCGAAGGCGAAAATACAATTTCGATTCACGGATTGGCGATGCTCTCAAAATATCCGTTGAAAAATGTTCACGCGGTTGATTTACCGAACGGCAAAGACAAAATGTGGGGCAAAGAAAAACGGCTCGGATATTTGCGGGCAATTGTTGCCGACATTGAACATCCGGCGGGAACTTTTCGCGCGGTGACGATGCACCTTGACGCACATTGCTCCAAAAAACACCGCCAAAAACAAGTCGAAATCATCCTTAACCATTTGGAGACTTTGCCTGAATTGCCAACCATTATCGGCGGCGACTGGAATACTTCGACTTTCAATTCGCAAACCGGAACACACGCGATTTTAGGTTATTGGCGAAAGGTTTGTATCACCGGAATCCGCAACACGGCGCGAAATCATTTTCCGCATCCTGATCGCTATTTTGAGCGTCCAATGTTTGAAATGCTTGAAAATCGCGGTTGGGAATATCGGCAGTTTAATGAATATGGAGTCGGAACGCTTCATTACGATATGGACAGCATCGAAAAAAATACGAATTTACGCGATTGGGTTCCGGGTTGGTGCTTTCCGTTCATCTTTTGGGCGGCAAAACAGGTTGGCGGAAAAGTTTCGGTGCGGCTCGATTGGTTCACCGGAAAGGGAATTGAGAAAGTCGGCGAACCGAAAACCATCGGCAATTTGAAGAATGAAAAAGGTATTCCGCTTTCCGACCACGATGCGATTGCGCTTTGTTTCAAAGCGAAAAAGTAAAAAGTAATAAGTAAAAAGTAAAAAACAAAGCGGATTATTCTTTGTAATCTTATTTGCTTTGTGGTTAAATTTTTTGAGGAGAAAATAAATGGAAGTTAGTTTTTGTCAGACTCTAAGTTTTAACGTCAAAACTTTTGAATACGAAACTCTAAGTCAAGTCAGCGGAAACGCCGGAATTATCAAATTTAAAATAGATGAAAAAGTTTATAGTCCCGGTGATGTGGTGGTTGTGTTAGATGAAACCGAAATACTTTTTCACGGTGTTATCGGCAAAATCGAAGAAGGTTATGCTTTTGCTTCGGATATGACAGGTTCATTGTTGCCTGCCAATACGGTTCAGTAGAATAAGTAAAAAGTAAAAAGGCAAAAGTAAAAATATTGAACTTTATTGAAAATGAGAAGTTCTTATTTAATTGAAAGGTTAGAAAGTGAACTTTTTGCCTTTTTACTTCCGCAAGGGGATGTAGCTCAGTTTGGCAGAGCGTCGCGTTCGCAATGCGAAGGTCAGGGGTTCGACCCCCCTCATCTCCATAAAGTTTGTTCTACTCTCATTTGAAATAAACTGAACGTAGGATTGCACTAAACTGCTTGTCCTTTATCTTGTCCGATTGAGGTCTTTTCTTGCTGTTTTCTCCGTATGTTATAAAAGCGAATTCATAGCATCTGCCGTCATTGAAAGTGCGGTAGAATTGGGTTTCTGAAGCATGTCCGGTAGCCGCCTCAAATTCTCAACGATATTCTCAGGTTGTTTCTCAAAACTCTATTGATGCGGAGGTATTATCAGGAAAATAAATGAATTTGGATATTCGGGGAAACACTTTCTTGAAAACATCCAACAACTCATTTCTAAGTATCCAAATTAATTGATAATTTAACAGTCATTATCTATACTGTTGACGTTTTCACGATCATAATTTTTCCAGTTCAATTAGTATGTCAAATCGCTTAAGAATTTACGTATATCTTCCATTTACCCTGTGTCTGATTTTTCTGTTTAAAATGTCTGCCAACGGACAGGAAATCCCCTTTTTCACCACTGATTTTCCGCCGGAAGAATTTGCCGCCCGCCGGGAAAAAGTTTTTGACGCGATTGGTAAGAATGGAATCGCTTTAATTCAAGGAGAACCCAGTCCGAAAGGCTATACGCGTTTTCGTCAATCCAATGAATTTTACTATCTTTCCGGGATTGAAGTTCCGCACGCTTACCTATTGTTGAATGGTGCGCGCCGAACAGCCTCGCTCTATTTGCCGCATCGCAATGAGGCTCGTGAAAGAGGAGAAGGAAAAGTTCTATCGGCTGAAGATGTCGAAATGGTTAAAAAACTCTCCGGCATTACAGATGTTTTCAGTTCGGAGATGCTTGGCGAACATTTAGTGGGGTTTGCCCGGGCGGGTGAAACTCCGGTTATCTATACGCCATTCCAACCCGCTGAAAGCTCGGCGATGAGCCGTGATTTGGCTATCCGTGTTATCTCAGATGCTGCCGCCGACCCATGGGACGGGGGCGAGTCAAGAGAAGGACATTTTATCGGGCTTATACGAAATAGGTTCCCTCAATTTGAGATTAAAAATTTGACTCCGACGCTGGATAAACTACGGCTCATCAAAAGTCCTCGTGAAATTGCACTGATCAGGAAAGCCACCCGGCTTTCGGGCTTGGCTTTAATGGAAGCAATGCGTTCGACCGTTCCGGGAACCACCGAATATGAGCTGGATGCTATGGCAAAATACATCTACTACTTAAACGGTGCACAGGGAGATGCTTATTATTCTTTGATAGCCAGCGGAACCAACGCCTGGTATCCTCATTACAATGCCGGAAAACGTGTGATGAAGGACGGCGATTTCCTCCTGATGGATTATGCACCGGATGTCGGTTATTACATGAGCGATGTGACCAGAATGATGCCGGTTAATGGAAAGTTCAGTCCCTGGCAACGTGAGTTGTATGGTTTCTATCTTGCTTGTTATAAATCAATTCTGAAAAACATCAAATCCGGCTTGACCGCCCAGACGATTAAACAGGAAGCCGCCCGTGAAATGCAGGGAATACTCCAGAGTTCAAAGTTTTCAAAGCCGATCTATGAAAAAGCCGCTCGTGAATTTGTTGAAAGCTATCAAAAATCAACGGAAAACCCAAACACTTCTCTCGGACATTGGATCGGGATGGCGACTCATGACGTAGGAGGTCAGGATGGTAGTCCGTTGCGAACCGGAATGGTTTTCAGCATTGAACCTGCGCTGCGCGTGCCCGAAGAAAAAATCTACATTCGACTCGAGGATGTAATCATAATTACCGAGCAGGGAGCAGAAATATTAACCGATTTTGTGCCGATGGAAATCGCTGAAATTGAAAAATTAATGCAGGAAGATGGTATGCTCCAGAAATATCCAAAGGACAAAAATTAAGAGTAAAGCTCAAAAGTATGAGTTTGGAATCAATTATGATGTTTAGCCGAAATAAAAAAAGTTAATATTCAGTTATTGGAACATCTTCGGCAATTACTACAATGGGTGTAATATACTTGTTTCGGGACGGCTAAGTAAACTTTTAAGATTTCTAATTTCAAACAAAACAGCAATCCAAATGAAAAAACTTTTCATACTCATCTGTTTAAGTTTTATAATAAGTCATCCGATAAGGTCACAAAATCTGCCGGAACTAAACAAGATACGAGAAATAAAGTTACTTGAACATACGAACGATGATATCCGGAAAATTTTAAATGAGTATAAGCTGATAGTATGGGAGAAGGTAACCCACCGAGATACTTTTGAAACCGACAATTCCGTAATTGAGGTTAACTATTCAAAAGGAAAATCAGATCCTGAAAGCGGAGTCTCTATGGGCTGTGAGATTCCGGAATGGAAAGCAACCTCAATTACCATAACTTTGAAAAAGACAATAAATCCTAAAGCCATTAAATTAGATTTTTCAAACTACAGAAAAGAAAAGGTATATTATAAATTTTCAGATGTGCACATATTTCATAACCTTAATGAAGGAATAGGTTATAGGGTCAATTTAGCCGGTCTCACTGAGATAACTTACATTCCTCCTAAAAGCAAAATTTTATTATGGTGTGACCAGAATCTGGTAAAAAAAGTTTACTCAAGAAAGAGTTGGTTTCTTACTCCGCTAAAAGAAAGAATACCAGTTATTGATGAGTTTCCAGCCGCAGATGTTGAAAATCTTATCTTGAGTTTATCCGAAATTATGGCAAGCTGTTCATCACCTGACTCGGTGCAAAATAGATCCTGCTCCGAGGGAGTAAAGATAATTACTGTCTTTACTAGCGTTGCCAATCCTCTAAACGATCCTCTTACTTACACTTACAATGTAACCGGGGGGAAAATACTACCTTATGACGATAAACCTATTGAACTGAGTGAAAAAGTTTTGTGGGATCTGTCAGACGTAAAACCCGGAACATACACAATAACAGCAGCTACTGACAACGGTTGTGGTATTTGCGGAAAAACGAAGACTAAATCAGTGATTGTCAAAGAATGTTCAAAATGCAATTAAAAAGTTGCAGAAATCAAGAGACGACCCCCCTCATCTCCATAAAAATTTACAAATCTTTACTTAACTTTTTCAATTGATTCCGCTTATAATTCCTTTCACACACTTTCTAATTTAAGCAGTTTAGAAACAAACAAAAAACTTTATTTAAACGTTACCAATCTGTATTCGGTTGCGTTGAAGTTCTGATTTTGACCATTCAAACTTTTTCGAGGACATCAATGAAAACTAAATCGCACTTTTTAAAAGTAACATTCGTTTTTTGTCTGCTACTATCGCTTGTCGTTTTGCCTGTTTCAGCACAAAAAGACAATAGTAAAAGTAAAGACAAAAAAGATAAAAACGCCAGTTCTACTCCGGCACCGACACCAACTCCAACTCCCGCTCCGGCGGTCAAAGATTACACCGCTTTAATGTCAAGTTTGCGGTTTCGGGAGATCGGACCGGCAACCATGGGCGGACGGATTGACGATATTGAAGCAGTTGCCTCTGACCCGCGAATTATTTATGTCGGAACAGCGGCAGGCGGAATTTTTAAATCGGTGAACGGGGGAACTTCCTGGACACCGATTTTTGATAAAGAAGATGTTCCAACCATCGGCGACATTGCTATTGCGCCATCCGATCCTTCGATCTTGTATGTTGGAACAGGTGAATCCAATAACCGCCAAAGCTCTTCGTGGGGCGGCGGAATGTATAAATCAATTGATGCCGGAAAAACCTGGCAAAAGATCGGTTTAGCCGAAACGCATCATATTGCCCGAATAGTTGTGCATCCAACTGATCCGAATACAGTTTATGTTGCTGCCACCGGAAAACTCTGGGGACCAAATCCCGAACGCGGAGTTTATAAATCGACCGATGGCGGAAAAAGCTGGACTCTGGTTTTAAAAGTTAATGATGATACAGGCGCAACTGATATTGCGATTGACCCTAGAAGTCCGGGAATCCTTTATGCCGCAATGTATCAACGTCGCCGGACTGTTTTCGGTTTTAACGGCAGCGGTGAGGGAAGCGCGCTTTATAAAACCAATGATGGTGGCACAACCTGGAAAAAAATTACCAGCGGAATGCCGTATGATACTGAAAATGCCCCGACTCCGCGTCCAGAAGGTTTATTAGAAACAGGACGTATCGCCATTGCTATTTATGCTAAAGATTCAGACATCGTTTATGCTTTGGTCGAGCACGCGAACGGTGGTATTTATCGTTCAAACGACAAAGGCGAAACTTGGACCCGGATGAGCGATATGACGAATAATCCGCGCCCGATGTATTTTAGCCAAATTCGGATTGATCCGAACAATGATCAGCGATTGTGGGTAGCCGGCGTTACAATGACCTATTCTGATGACGGCGGAAGAACTTTTAGCGGGAATTTCTCGCGTGCCCCACACGCCGACACTCATGCAATTTGGATCAATCCTAATAATTCCAATCATTTAATTATGGGAAATGATGGCGGAGTTAATATTACACATGACCGCGGCGTGACTTGGGATTATGCAAATACTTTTGCTATCGGACAGTTTTACGAAGTCGGCACAGATATGAGTATGCCGTATAAAATCTGCGGCGGTTTGCAAGACAATAATGCCTGGTGCGGTCCGAGTATGTCATTTAATCCGCAGGGCATTACAAATTCCGATTGGTATACCATCGGCGGCGGCGACGGTTTTTATGCCCAACCTGACCAGAACGATCCGGATATTGTTTACACCGAATCACAGGACGGCGGTTTAGTTCGCCGTAATGTCAAAACGGGTGAAAATAAAAGCATCCGTCCGCGTGAAGCAGACGGCGAACCGAATTACCGTTTTCAATGGAATTCACCGATCTTACTTTCCAAATACGCTCCGAACACGGTTTATTACGGCGGTAATTTCCTTTTCAAATCAACCGACCGCGGTGACAACTGGGTGAAAGTTTCGCCTGATCTGACCACAAATGTTGATCGTAACAAGTTGGAAATTATGGGCAAAGTTCCCGATAAAAACACTCGTTCGCGTCATGACGGCGTGCAGCAATTCCCGACTATTACAACGGTTTCCGAATCGCCTGCCAATCAAAATGTTTTGTGGGTTGGAACGGATGACGGTAATTTACAAGTCACCAAAGACGGCGGTGCAAACTGGAAAAACGTAGTTGAAAAAGTTCCGGGCGTGCCGAAAGGAACTTATGTCAGTCGGGTTGTTGCTTCTAAATTCAACGACGGAACGGCTTATGTAACTTTCGATGGACACCGGATGGGCGATTTCAAGGTTTATGTTTATACGACTAACGATTTTGGCGAAACCTGGAAATCAATTTCTTCGAATCTGCCGAATAATAACGGAATCGCTAACGTAATCCGTGAACATCCGCGCAATCCGAATCTGCTTTTTGTCGGAACGGAATTCGGAATGTATGCTTCGTGGGATAAAGGCGGAAGCTGGATGAAATTAAAATTAAATCTGCCGACAGTTCCGGTTGATGATATTTTGATTCACCCGCGCGAAAACGATTTGATCTTGGGAACACACGGACGTTCGATTTGGATCATGGATGATATTACGCCTTTGGAACAGATGAACGAAACGGTTTTAGCCAGCAATGTTCATTTGTTCGATGTTCGTCAAGCTGTCATGTGGCGCACTTGGAATAACAAACCGTTAACTTCTGACAAAGCCTTTTACGGACAAAATCCGCCAAACGGCGCAATCGTTAATTTCTACTTGAAAACTCCGCTGGAAGACCGTCAAGCGGTCAGCATTACAATTCAGGATTCAGCCGGACAAACTGTTCGCACCATTAATTGTATCAAACAACCTGCGGTTCAACCGCAGCAGAATCAAGGAGGACCAGGCTTCGGAGGCGGAGGAGGAGGCGGTTTTGGCGGCTTTGGCGGCGGCGCAGGCAATAACTGTTTTGCTACTCAAGGCATCAATCGCTGGGTTTGGGATTTACGTTCCCGCACTAATTTGCCCCAAGGCGGAGGAGGCGGCTTTGGTGGTGGCGGTTTCGGCGGTGGCGCAGGACAAGGTTTCCGTGTTGATCCGGGCGACTATACCATCAAAATCAAGCTCGGCGATACCGAAATGTCCAAAAAGATAACGGTTATCGAAGATCCGCGTGTTAATTTCTCCGCCGAAGATCGGGCTAAGAAGAAAGCGGCTTTGAATCAATTACTGCCTTTGGTCACTCAGGCAACCTTTGCTTCGCAAACAGTTATCAATATGCGGACAGCAGTTAGCACTGCCATCGAATCTTGGAAACGTCCGGGAGCACCACAGGTTCCTGACAATGTTAAGAAGGCAGCCGACGACCTGTTGAAGAAGATTGATGAGCTTTATCCGAGTTGGGGAACACCTCCGGGATTAGCGAATCCAATTGGTTCAGCCGGACCTCCGTTAGTTGAATTGCCGACTCCTTTGAATCAAAGAGTTGCTCAATTAATGGGAGCAATCGAAGGAACTTCAGGCGCACCGACAACTTGGGAACTCGACCAGATTAAAATTCTGTCGCAAAAGATTCCTGAGGCTGCTGGAAAAACCAGAGGACTGACTGACGACCTTAACGCCTTGAACAAATTGATGCGGGATGCAAATATTCCGTATATCGTAATGCCGCAAGGCGGAGGCGGAGGCGGTCGCCGACCGGGTGATGATGATGACGATGGAAATAATGATTTTGATAACTAAAATCTGAATTTCCATTACAAAATAAAAAAGGCGCATTTTGAATCAATCAAGATGCGCCTTAACTTTTGAAAAGTCAAAAAGATAATCAACCGTTGAGCCTTATCAGAAACTCGGTCAAAGTTTTTCCCAGTCCTTCCAGATTATTTTGCACAAAAGCATCTTTCGCCGAACCGTCCTCGTTAAATGCGTCGTGTGAGCGGCTGACCGCGAACTCATTGGGAAGTAGAATAACACCCATTGTCGAAAGAACTTTACGAAGGTCAAAAAGTCCGCGCAAACCACCGAGCCCGCCTGGTGATGCACTCATAATTACTACAATTTTTCCGCCGTAACAGGCTCCGGCGGGGTGTCCGCCGTGGGCACGCGAGGTCCAGTCAATATAGGTTTTCAGGGTTCCAGAAATTCCGCTGTTGTATTCCGGCGAAGAGATCAGGAAGCCATCGTGAGCGAGCATCAGTTCCTGCAGCTTTATCGCATTTTCCGGCAAACCGCTGTCGGCTTCTATATCACCGTCATAGAGCGGAACAGGAAAGTCTTTAAGATCGATCAAAGTAACCTGTGCGCCTGCTTTTAACGCACCTTCTGCCGCAATTCTGATTGTTTTCTTGTTAGTTGAATCCGTTCGCAATGCTCCCGCGAAAGCTAAAATCTTCGGTTGATAACTCATAGTTTTTAATTATATCTGGAGACTTAAAGTTTTTATTCCAAGACCGTGAGAAATTAAGTTTTAACCAATCTACCAAGATAATTTTTTACTTTTTACTTTTGCCTTTTTACTTACTATTAAAGCGGCTCTCTTCCTGCAAAACCAGCATCAAGATCGTGCCACCAGAGGATTTCATCGCCTTCGTCGAGCTGCCAACAGAGCAAAACTACCCGTCCGTTTCGCATTGCAGGGAAATCGATCAAGCCCCGATCATAGTCTTTTAGTTGAATTCCGAGTTCATCAATTTCGTGAGTCAGTTTGCCGATTTCGTAGAGGGCGTTAACATAACGTGAACCGCTTGTCATTCCGCCGCCGCCGCGTTCTGCTGCGGTTGCCGCATTTTTAACTTCATCACGAAACATACCGACATAGCCGTGCAGCATTTTGATCTTGACTAAAATCTCACGAGCCTTCGGCAGTAACTCATTTGCTTCGTCGAGTGTAAAAAGTTTCATTTTTATTGATTATACAGATTTGTAATTGCCTGTAAATGAAAAAATGGTATCCGAATTTAACTATTATTCATCTCCAACTCTGACCAGATCGGACAATTTTTCATCATCTTCGAGTGAATAATTCGGCGTTGGTTCGAGACGAATTTCAATTGTCATTCTTTGAAAGTTATCGTGTGAATGATTGCGTAAAAGCTCCGGCGGCGGCATTTCATCCGGCGGAATGAATGAAGGAACTTCGTAATGCTGGCTTTGTCCGGCATCTTTACGAACCAGATCACCGATTTCGCCCAAATCAATGAAAAAGTCTGCTACATCAATCAATTTCGGCGCAGTGTTGGAACGAAAACCGGCTATTTCTACCCGACAGCCTTTGTAAGCAACAGCATTGATGGCATAAACAAAATCTTCGTCGCCCGAAACCAGAACAGCTGTGTCGTATTTGCCTGCCAGACTGAGCATATCAACGGCAATTTCGACATCCAGATTGGCTTTGCGGGTGCCGTCATAAAAGGTTTTCAGTTCTTTTTGAACTACCCGAAAACCATTTCGCCGCATCCACAACAAAAAGCCTTGTTGACGTTCTGCACCCGCATCCACGCCTGTATAAAAGAAAGCGCGAAGCAGTCTGCCGTCTCCGAGCAGAACTCGCAAAAGTTTATTGTAATCAATATCTAAATTATGAAAACGTGCCGCGTGAAACAAATTATTTCCGTCAATGAAGACTGCTACGCGACCGCGATTTCCAAACTGCCAAAGCGGATTGGTCGTCGTGTCTGACTGCATTTTATTTAACCCTTCTTGTAAATCAAAAGGCAGATTGGCAGGAATTTTTCGAGAATTTTGAGATGCTTAAATATTAGTTTTCCAAAAAGTTAAAATATTATTTTTCAAAAATTAATGGCTAAATTATTTTTGTCCCGATTCCAACTAACTGCAATTTGATAAAAATATATATAAAAATCAATTATTAACACTTATAGTTTGCTATTTTGGATGCAAATTGGTCAAGCCAATTTTAGTTTTCCGCGATAATTATTTAGTTGCGCAAAACAATTTTGTCCAATTATGGGAAATTGAGCAAAATAAAATTCGATTAATAGATAAGTAAAACGTTTTAAATACAATTTGAGTCCCAGCTTCAGCAGGGAAAAAAGTGAAACCGTCTGAAGCAGAGACTCATTAACTTAGTCTTATTTGATTACCTGATTAAAACTAATGATTCGCAACTGGCGAAAGCGAAATTGGTAATCCATCAGTTTTCGGAAAATCACGCAATCTGATTTTTAAGGCTTTTTTCGTTTCAATTATATTTGGAATTATCGCACTTTCCATCCCGCTGGCGTTTGTTTGTGAAACTAATCCGGTTGCATCCTGCGGAAACCAGGTTTTTCCGTCATCGAGTGAGACTTGCTGAATATAGTTAACGCCTTTGCCGGACAGCTCGCATTGTTTATTCAAACATTTGAGCGATAAACCTTGCGGCAAGCGAACAAAGGTTTGTTTAATTGAATACCAATCCGAATTGCCGCGCGCTTTATCACAAATTCTGAATTGGATTCTTCGCCCGCCTAACATCTTTTTAGCCTGATCGTTAAGACGAATATCTAATCGAATACTGCGCCAATCCAAGACTTCAAAATTAACGTCATTAGGTTGAAACGGATTGGTTTGAGTATTTTCAATTCTGGTTTCAATCCGGAGATTCTCAACTTTGAAATCAAAATCCGTCAAAGCGTTTTGAATATTGAGCCCGATTTCAGCAGTTTCAACGGGAAAAATCGGTAAATTACCCAAACTGTCAGGGGATTTAACCGTATTTATTTGACGATTTACGGCAAATGCTTCGATCTCTTTTCCTTCATTAGCCAAAATAGTTGGGCGAGCAGGAGAAACTGCAAAGATATTCTGGAGAAGCATATTTCTTTGATCTCCGAGCTCAAGTTCCAGTGTTACGCTATTAGTATCTTGCCATTGAGACGAGTCTTCAAAAACATAAGTTTTTTCGCTGAAAACCAGAGTATTTGAATACATTACCGATGAATTGGCTGCGGAAGGTAGAGACGCGCCGGGGATTCCGTTCATATAGCCGTTTCCAAATTCTCCTTTGTAAACAGCGCGTTTTCCATTGACTTTAACTGCCTGAACTTGTTCCAATCGCTCGCCGTTGATCGTGACCTGTGTATCACCTTTTGATACTTTGACAGCAGCAATTGTAGGCGGTAATGGATAAAGATTTAAATTCAGACTTGCGGTCTCGCCGCCGTATTGATGTAATTCCAATTGACCGCCGCCGCTCGGAAAATTTGCTGTATCTATCTCAAAAGAAACATCTTTTCCATCTGAAGAATACATTAAACGTTTGGCATCAAAAACGAATTCTCCGCCAAAAGAAGGTTTATAAATTATCGATTCCAGACATCGGCAATTTCCGGTTTGGTTTCTCAAGGTAACAACTCTTTTTCCGCCAACGGTAAAAGTCTTTTGTGAATTGGGTTCAATATTCCAGCTTCCGATAGGGGTTAATTGAATAGAAAAAGTGGGACTTTGAATCTTATTAAATCCGCGTTTACCAACTATTTTTCCTTCAAGTTTAATGTCTATCTTAGGAATTAAATTGAGGTCTTCTTTGGTTAAACTTAATTCCCATCCGCCGAATCCGACATTCTTTTTGAGCGGAAAATCTTTTTGAAATCCGCTGGAGGATGAAAGCGTTAGTTGAAAATCTTTTGTAAAGTTATCAGTCATCCAATCATTGACAATGTCAGCCGTGCGAATAATGTTTTGTCCGGCGTGCAAACACGAATCCATTAAGATTGGCATCGGTAAGGTAATTAAGTTAGGATCGGCGGTTGCTTGCCATTTATGAAAGACCATTGGATAGGCAGTCACAAAACCGTTATCGTTCGGCTGAGTTTCAGCATAAAGAGAAATTTTTGTTGAAGGCGTATCTGTTGCTCCGTTCGGTATTCCATTTTCGACAGGCGTGGCTACGGTTGGGACAATTCTCAGCGGAGCTTTGTTAGTAATTTTAACGATAAAATCCAACGCGGCTGCCGCAATATTTATCCAAAATGCGATCTGCGGATATTTTTGGGCTAATTGTGCTGCGGCAAAAATACCGCCTTGTTGCAGCATTCGTCCGACACTGATATCAAAATCTTCAACTCTGACCGTTCGGGCAACGCATTGAACTCTACCCATAAAATCGTTGCCGCCATAGTAACCGTAATTATTGTAGCCATTATTGTAATAGCCGTTATTGTAACCATTATTATAGTAGCCGTTGTTATAGGGAGTGGGGTTGTAATATCCTCCAAATTGATTGTTTCCCCAACAGTTCGGAAGCTGAATATTAAAACTTTTTGCGATGCGTTCGATAGCCTGTTCAGCTAAAAAAGTGTCGTTTTGACCAAAATTGTTTATTCCGTTATTAGGATATATTCCGTTATAATTCGGATAATTATTGTAAAGATTGCGGTAATAATTTCGATAAACGACTCCCTGCAATTCATTCAAAAACATTCCGATTTGGGCATAAGCATCAGCAATTTCCAGTGTCTTTTCACCGATTTTTTTGATGTCTTCCTGATTTTTATTGATGAGATTCAGGATTTTTGAACGATATTGGGGTTTAGGATAAAGAAAGAAAATTGGTTGGCAATCATACGGAACGAGGAATGAATATTCCTTATACCATCCGCGTTTTTTGAAATTGATTTCTTCGGAAACTGTTTTATTAGAATCGTCATTTCGTCCCGGGTTAATATAAGCAACTAAAAATGTCCAATCAAAATTACTTTGATCAGGTTTTAAACTATTAACAGCTTCATCTATCAGACGAACTTTTAAAATATCATCTTTTTCAAGACGCGGAACCTGATTAATTGGAAGGGGAGCTTTACCCGCCCGCACGACATTGATCTCCATTCGGGCAATTTCCTGCCTGAAAACGGTCGAGTTAGCCATGTAATTATTCGGTTGATTTATGACAAAATTATTTTGAAAGGGCTGTTGAGCAAAAGCTAATTTGCCTGACGATATAAAAAAAGCGACTACTAATAAAATAAAAAAGATAAAAATTAGTCTTCTTAAAAAATCAAAATACATTGCTGTCTCCTTAGATAAAACAAAAACCAGCATAAATTTAACTCTGTTTTTCTTTAAATTGCCAGATTTTCCGATTATTACTAATCAGCCAATCTTTTTGTAGCATAAGCTCACCTGAAATACTGATTCCCTGATGACTTAAGTCGAAATTTTGGACAAATGAAATTGACCCAATTGAATTAACCGTAATGGCGAGACCGGTGCTGTCATTATTAGCATTGTTGTTAGTTCCCCAACCGACTGCAAACTCAATCACTTCTCCAGCCGTTAAAGCTAATGTCAGATCATAGTTGACTTGAGTTCCAAACCCATTCACATTATTACTCCAGATCGGAGTTCCGTTTCTCAAGATAGTGGCATCAGTGGTAGTGCCAACCGTATCCAAGCCTTGAAATCTACCCTGGAATTGATAAGTTCCATTGGCAGGAGCAGTCCATCTGACGGCTGCCTTATTGCCATTGCCATTGGGATGTAAGTTCAGCAGATCAGCGGGTTGAGAAATAACTCCGGCATAACTGAGAGTGGTGCCGGTAGTATTCTTAGCCACCATATCACAACAAACTCCGCCGGGATTGTTAGACCAGACCCGAACGCCATTCCAGGGTTGACCGTTATTGGCATAAGCAGTAAAGGAAGCATTGGAAGTCTTGGTGCCGAAAGACCAGACCCCGTTGGGATTATTGGTCAGAGAAAAGTCATTAACTGCATTGTAAGTAACACTCGGTGTTGGTGTTGGCGTTGGTGTAACAGTAGGTGTTATGGTTGGCGTTGGGGTTGGAGGTAGAGGTGATGAACTAACGACAATAGCTAATCCGGTAGAATCATTATTGGCATTGTTGTTAGTTCCCCAACCGACTGCAAACTCAATCACTTCTCCAGCCGTTAAAGCCAATGTCAGATCATAGTTGACTTGAGTTCCAAACCCATTCACATTATTACTCCAGATCGGAGTTCCGTTTCTCAAGATAGTGGCATCAGTGGTGGTGCCAACCGTATCCAAACCTTGAAATCTACCCTGGAATTGATAAGTTCCATTGGCAGGAGCAGTCCATCTGACGGCTGCCTTATTGCCATTGCCATTGGGATGTAAGTTCAGCAGATCAGCGGGTTGAGAAATAACTCCGGCATAACTGAGAGTGGTGCCGGTAGTATTCTTAGCCACCATATCACAACAAACTCCGCCGGGATTGTTAGACCAGACCCGAACGCCATTCCAGGGTTGACCGTTATTGGCATAAGCAGTAAAGGAAGCATTGGAAGTCTTGGTGCCGAAAGACCAGACCCCGTTGGGATTATTGGTCAGAGAAAAGTCATTAACTGCATTGTAAGTAACACTCGGTGTTGGCGTTGGTGTAACAGTAGGTGTTGCCGTAGGTGTAGGTGTAGGATTTACGGTCGGAGTTGGAGTTGGGGTAACTGTAACTGTTGGAGTTGGAGTTACGGTCGGAGTTGGAGTTGGGGTCGGAGTTCCGGAAGTTGAACTAACGACAATAGCTAATCCGGTAGAATCATTATTAGCATTGTTGTTAGTTCCCCAACCGACTGCAAACTCAATCACTTCTCCAGCCGTTAAAGCCAATGTCAGATCATAGTTGACCTGAGTTCCAAACCCATTCACATTATTACTCCAGATCGGAGTTCCGTTTCTCAAGATAGTGGCATCAGTGGTAGTGCCAACCGTATCCAAGCCTTGAAATCTACCCTGGAATTGATAAGTTCCATTGGCAGGAGCAGTCCATCTGACGGCTGCCTTATTGCCATTGCCATTGGGATGTAAGTTCAGCAGATCAGCGGGTTGAGAAATAACTCCGGCAT
>JAIBCC010000009.1 GCA_019694395.1 Pyrinomonadaceae bacterium
TATTTTGGCGGTCACGGTAGGAAACCTCAATAAAACTCGCGGGTAAGCCGTCGGCAGTCGTAAAATTTTCGACTTGTCCGGTGTCGGGATTCAGACGGTCAATTCCGCGCCACGAACCAATGTAAATCCGCCCGAATGCGTCCTCGGTCACAGAAGTAGCGGCATTGCTGGTTAATCCATTGGCGGTGGTATATTTGGCAAACTCGAAGTTGTCGTTATTTGATTCGTCAAGCCGCCACAGTCCGTTGTTGGTCGAGGCAATCCAAAGCCTGCCGCGAGAATCAAGAAACAAATCCCAAATCCAACCTGAAGGTGCGCCTCCCGTTTGGTTCAAAACCCGAAACTCTCCATTGCGGTAGCGAATCAATGAACTAATGCCGTAATCACTGGACACGCCGATCCAAACATTACCATGGCGGTCTTCGGCAAAAGCCGAGCCAATGCCGGACTGCGACAGACCAACCTGCGAAGTGTAGTCGTGCCAAATATTTGTGGAGCGTTCCCAACGCAAAAGTTGGTTGGCATCTCCAACCGTTGCCATCCAAAAATCGCCGCGAGAATCTTCAAAAAGACGGAACGGCTCAAGCCCTTTCGCACCCGTTTCAAGTTTTTCAAGCGGCGCACGGGCGAGGTTTTCAAAACTTGTGTTATCCGGTGAGCGGAAAAGCCCATAGCCCGTCGGAATCCACCACGCGCCTCGGCTGTCCTGCCGGACTGTTTTCTGCCAACCCCAACCGTGATAATCCACATAATCAGGCAATTTTAGTTTGAGGAGAGAAAAATTGTCGCTGTTAAATCTGCTGATAACCCGATCAACTTTTGGATAAGCAGTGGCAAATAATTCTCCATTTGAATTTTCAAAAATCGTGTTTATATGGTCATCATTTAACCCGTCTGTTGCGTTGTAAGTGGTAAAGCCGTAACGGGCAATTTTCTTTGCTCCGCAGGGCGAACCCGTCCATAAATTTCCGTCCTTGTCTTCGGCAAGCGTCAGAATGCTATCGCACAAATCGTTTTTCGCTGTGTAAGTTTTGCAAACTGACTCAGAATTCTCACCCTGCCAACGGCACAAACCGGGAACTGTTGCCAACCACATCTGACCATCACTGGTTTGGAATATGTCCCGGATTCTGTTTGAACCGAGACCGTTTTTCGTTGAATAGCATTTTTTGACCGGACTTTCGATGTCTCCTGCGTCCAAAACACAGACACCACCCGTGTTATCACTTCGCATCCCCATCCAAATCCGACCATCGCGGTCTTCCATCAAAGCAGTAATTTTGTCATCACCAAACCCATCTTTATCTTTCACGAACCGCCGAATATTGCCGTCCGGCAACAGACGAAACAAACCGCTTCCGAAAGTGCCGATCCAGAGCGTTCCACGGCGGTCTTGGAGAATTGAATTGACGGAAAGTGTTTTCAAATTAGGTTCGGCGATGGCTCTGCCCGCCAATTCCAGAGGATCACCCAATTCGACAGTTTCAAACGTAGTTTTTCCGCCCTTTTCAACTAATTTATAAAGTCCGTCACTTGTTCCAACCCAAATTTGATTACTTTTGTCTTCAAACAAAGTCAGAATTTTTTCGGCTTTTGGATTGTCGGGCAAAAGATTAGTGAACAGAGGATTTTCCGTTGAGCCGCGAAGTCCGTGCGGATTGAGCCGCGCCAACCCCGATTCGGTAGCAATGTAAATTGTTCCGTTTCCGGTTTCGAGAAAATCGTGAACTTCGCGGTTAGGCAAACCATCGGCAACGGTAAAATTCGTTATTCCGATACCATCGAAGCGCGAAATGCCCTCGCCTGTGCAAAACCATAAAAAGCCGCGCGAATCCTGCTTGATCTTGTCAACATAGTCGCGCAAAAGCCCATCAGCAACCGTGTAAGTTTTTATCGGCAATCGTTCTGCATAAATACAATTTGGCGCAACAAAAATCAAAACGCAGAAAATAATCAGCCAAAAAACCTGATCTGTAAAATTTCTGAAGAATTTCTTTTGCCAGCCGAAAATCACTTTGTTATTACATTTGTTTGCAGATTTATCAGCAAATTATGGCATTTGCAAAATTTATAAACAAGCATTTTTTCGACAACAAAAAAGCCGTTCCAATCAGAACGACTTTTTTAACTTTTAATTTTTAATTTTTAACTTAATTACCCAATGCTTTAGCCGCATTTAATCTGCCGCCCGTTTCAACTTTTCCGTTGAGCGAATCAAGTTTATCAACTGATTTCAAAAGTCTTTCACGCAATTTATCAACGCCCATTCGGGGGTCGGTTGAAAGAATCAATGCAGCCACACCGGAAACTTGCGGAGTTGCCATTGAAGTTCCTGACGCTTCACGATAAGAGTCCTTTAACCAGGTTGAAAGAATATCTTTACCCGGTGCAGCAATATGAACTGATTTTGCTCCGTAATTAGAAAATCCTGCTAATTGGTCATTGCGGTCAAGTGCGGCAACACTAATTACATTCGGAAGTTTGTAATTTGAAGGATAATGCGGACGTTTATCGTTGTCGGTCGAATCATTTCCGGCGGCGGCGATAAATAAAATTCCTTCTTCACCGGCGGCGCGGATTGCATCTTCGAGGGCTTTTGAATATTGAGTTGAACCCCAACTGGCACTGATGATGCGGACATTAACGCCATTTCGTTTGCGGTCTATCGCGTAATTAATGGCTTCGATAGCATTTTTGGTCGAACCGAATCCGCTCCGTCCCAAAAACTTCAAAGGCATAATTTCGACTTGCCAATTGATTCCGGCAATTCCTTTATCATTATCGCCTTCGGCACCGATAACACCTGCACAATGTGTTCCGTGACCGTTTTCATCCATCGGATCGCTCAAATTGTCATCCGCATTAAATCCATGTAAATCGTTGACTACGCCGAGCTCATCATCTTTATAAGCAGGAACATTGTCAGGGCGAATCCACATATTGGCGGCTAGATCATCGTGTGTGTAGTCAACACCGGTGTCTAAAACTGCAACTACAACTTTTTTAGTTCCTTTGGTTTTTGCCCAAGCCAAAAGCGCACCAATATCGGCTTTTTGTTTTCCACCGTTTTGACCGACATTATTTAAAGCCCACTGGTCATTAAACATCGGATCATTTGGAGCATTAACCGGATTATTGTCACGAATTACCAAATCTTTGGAGCTTTGGCTTTCAGCCGGATCAAGTTTGATCTCAAAATTCGGTTCGGCATAGTCAACCAAATCATTCATCTGAGCATATTGTTTGGCAACAATTTCCGGGCTGGCATTATCAAGATCATCAATAGCGACCAGACCTCTCACATTTTCAATTTCGTCTTCAACTTCGTCGTTGTTTTTACCGGCGATTTTTCTAATGTCGGCTAAACTGACGTTTGGTCTGAATTTAACCAGAACTTCCGATTCGCGGTTATTGACCGGACGCTGAACTGCTACGGTTTTGGTCGGAACCGGTTTGTTGATTAAAACCGATCTGTCTTTTGAAATCCAATGGCTGATTTGTCCGGCAATAGCTGCTAATCCAACTAAAACCGCTGCCAAAATAATGTGAATCCAGATGTTATTTCGATTCATTTTTTTACTCCAAAAACAAAAAGCAAAATGTCTCTTAGAACATTCTGCTTTTCATTAATTTATGATTCGATGATGTAATTTTTACCTTTAAAATCACGCAATCTGATTTGGTATTTATCTGCCCGATACTCATAATTTTTGCCATTGGCGGCTAATTCGATCTGCCACCCGCTGGAAATCATTTGCATCGACATTTCACCTTTCATCGGCACACCAAGCGAGGCATTAGGAAAATCTTTTTCAGCCACCGAAGCAAGCTGAATATCATTTTCCGCAATCCCTAAGCGATGTGCTAAGTCTGTTTTTGCTCTTTTTACTGCGCTTTCCTGGCTAAAACTCACTCTCTGCACTTCTCCTTAAATTTTAGAAGCAACGTAAATTTTGCGCTTCTTTTCGTTATTAGTCAACGAAAAACCATACGACTTCTTGCAGAAAAAAGTTTTTACTAATTTTTTTTGCAAGAATTAAAGTATGATAAGTCTAATTTTCAAGGCAGTAATGAGCAGTAAAAATATGAAGATCTTCGCATTGTTTTGCATATTATTTTTTTCGCTTCCAGTTTTAGCTCAAAAAGATTTAGGTTTAATCAGAGGTGTGGTTACGGATGAATTGGGTGTAGTGTTTCCGAAAGCAAAGGTGAAAATTACTCCAATTATTGACGGCAAACTTATTGAAGAAAAGTCTCGGATTACGGTTGGAGATTATAATGGGGAATTTATTTTTAATAATCTTCCGATTGGGCTATATGAAGTAGAGATTACGGTTAGCGGTTTAGGATTTGTTCTCAGAAAGCGGATAAATGTTCAGAAATTTGAATCCTCAAAAAATAAAGATAAAGTTGAAATTTATAAATTAGAACCTTGTTCAGATATTTTAGAAGTGACCGATTTAACCACAGAAAATGATAAAGCAGAAATAGTAAAAGAGGTTATTAAGGATTTTACTTTTAATAAATCTAAGCCTATTCTCTCAACCAAAAACATAAAGGCTTTGTGGCTTGGCGAAGAAAAACAACGATTTATTTTAATGTCTCCCTCTGAAATCCAAAATCATGCAGATACAAAAGGCGATTTTGAGTATTATAGTTTGCCAACTTTTGAAGTGAAAGGAAACTGTGTAGCAATTTCCTGGAGTTACGGCTATGCACAGGGTAAAGATTCAAAAATGCTTTATTTAAGTGGTGAAGGGAGAACTTACGAATTTCGCAAAATTGACGGAAAATGGATTCAGAAATTATTTAGCAGTTGGGTTTCCTGATTTTTTAAATCTTTGTCGAACAAATTGGTTGATTTCGACTAGTGCCGGAATGATAAAAATTGAACATGTTACGCCCAAAATCAATCCTGTGATCAAGCGTGAAAGGTGCGTATTTTTCCAAATATCAAAAATGTCCAAGCCGACATCAATTCCCATCGGAATCATCGCCGCAAAAAGCCAAAAGCGTGGAAAAGAATCAGTGTTATTCAGCTGGCGGAAAAACGGATAAATTACAAAACCGAAGAAAAATCCCGCATAAAAGCCGAAACATCGGGCGCAAACGGCGAATTGATGGTCGTGATAGTGAAATGAGCGCGCCGAAATTTGGTGGCACATATAGCTGAAAAATCTATAAATCGGCTGTGAGATCGATTTAATGCCGTTTTCATCAAAAATCGGAGCGGAAACAATCGCCAAAAGCCACAAAAAAGCAACTGTCATTGCAATTGCCCAAACCCAGACGGCTTGACGTTTTTGCACAGCGATCATATTTTGCGGAATGTAGTTTTCGATTGTTTCAGGCATTTTCTACAATTTAACGCAAAGACGCTAAGAAGCAAAGGCGCAAAGATGATTAAAATTAAAAACCTTTGCGCCTTTCACACTTTGCGTCCTTGCGTTAAAAAATCTTTAAAATCTAATTACTGCATCCGGTCCGCCTTCGACGTGAACCGTGTCAACAAAGCGGATATTTTTAGAATCGGTGGTCATTACGAGTGAATGAGTGCGTTTGCCTGCGCCGAAGAAACGAACTCCGCGAAGCAATGCGCCATCGGTTACTCCAGTTGCCGCAAAAACGATTTTTTTGCCGGGGGCTAAATCGTTGGTGTCATAGACTTTATTGGGATCGCTGATTCCCATGCTCCGCATCCTTTCCATAACCTTTTCTTTATTGGGAACTTTTGAAGCATCAACGCCTAATTTTTCGGCTTCAAATACCAAACGTGCTTGGATCTCACCATTCAAACATTTCAGCGCGGCGGCAGTGATAACTCCTTCGGGTGCACCTCCGATGCCCATCAGAGCGTGAATGTTAGTTCCGGCAACGGCGGCGGAAATTCCGGCTGAAAGGTCGCCGTCAGAAATTAGACGAATTCTGGCTCCGGTCGCACGAACATCGGAAATTAATTGTTTATGACGCGGACGGTCGAGGCAAATAACAGTCAAATCATCAATGTCGCGTCCCAAACGGCGGGCAATATTCTTCAGATTTTCTTTGACCGGCGCATCAATATCAATCGCGCCTCGGCACGAAGGACCGACCACGATTTTATCCATATAAATATCGGGAGCATTCAAAAGTCCGCCGCGTTCAGCCGCCGCCAGAACCGCAATCGCATTGTTTGCACCAAGCGCACAGAGATTTGTTCCTTCTAACGGATCAACTGCAATATCAATTTCGGGAAAAGTTTCGCGCACTTCATCATTGAATTCGCCACCACCCACTTCTTCGCCGATATAGAGCATCGGTGCTTCATCACGTTCACCCTCACCAATCACAATTTTGCCGCGCATCGGAACGGTATCCATCACTTGCCGCATTGCTTCGACTGCAACGTGATCCGAGTGTTTACGGTCGCCTTGTCCCATTGTTTTTGCCGATTCGATAGCTGCCGCTTCGGTTACTCTCAAAAATTCCAACGCTAATTCGTGTCCTGCTTTCATAATTTTTATCGTAAGTAGCTATAATTTATTCTAATGAAGGCATTTTAGCACTTGTCTATCGTGGTTTGACAAGTTATGCTTTCTTTTTGTTCAAATTTATTTCAAAAATAGATTTTTTAAGGAGACTTTGAGAAAAAAATGGCGTATATCGTAACCGAGCCGTGTGTAGATTGTAAATATACGGATTGTGCGGCAGTTTGCCCGGTGGAAGCATTCCACGAATTGGAAGATAGACTTTACATTAATCCTGATACTTGTATTGATTGTGATGCTTGCTTGCCGGAATGTCCGGTCGAAGCGATTTATGCGGATATGTCCCTGCCAGAAGAATATGCAGAATGGACAGAAAAAAATGCCGAAGCAGAAAATTATCCGATCATCAGCACCAAAAAACCTGCACTTTACGGACAAAACTGCAAAGGTCAACCCGAATAATCAGTTGGCAGTGACAGTAGGCAGTTAGTTGAATTTTGAATAGCAATTCAAGGTTAGGAGCAAACATTGTTGCCTAACCTTTTATTTTTAAACTGCCTTGTGCCACTGCTACTGACTGCTGATTTCATTTCCAGCGAAATCCAAGACGAAAATTTATCGGTGAACTCACAGTCCTGATTGGCGTTTTCCCGACTGAATAACGCGAATTGAAAAGGTTTTCCAGACCAATAAAGATTTGCAGATTTTCTTTGAAATTCATTGCGGCAAAAGCATCAAGCTGAAAATACGGTTCAAGTTCAAAAGTATTCAAATCATCATCAAATTGCTTGCTCGCGGCGCGTCCCTGCAAGGCAAAACTCCAATCTTTTTTTGCATAACGGGTTTGAAAAGTTAATTGATGCTGTGAAGTTTGCGGAATTCGTAGATTTTCTAAAGTTCGATTCGCTGGAAACTCAGTCACTTTTGAATCCGCAAATAAATAGCCTATTGAAAAAGTAAAATTTTCCCAACGCATTTCGTTTTCCAATTCAATTCCGCTTGAATGTGTTTTACCGACATTTTGGCGTTGACGAGTAATCAAACTTGGAGTTTGGCTCAAAGTCACATTTGAAACCGGATTGGAAACATTCGTCCAAAAGAAATTTCCGCGCAGATAAATGTTTTGTCGGCTGAAGATCAAACCCGATTCAAAATTGGTGGCTTGTTCCGCTTTCAAATTTTCATTTGCCAATGTCAAAACATTTCCGACACGAAAAGCCCGGTAAAGTTCATTCAAACTCGGAGCGCGAAAACTCTTTGAAAATGAGGCAAATAAACCGACGTTTTTCGGTAATTGATACAGCAGAGAAAGTTGCGGACTGAAAGCGTTTTGGCTTCGTTTGGGAAAAACATTTGTTGCCGTTTGATTTGTCGAAAGCGTCCGCGTTGCGCTCAAAGCCTTAAAATTTTGCCACGCATCAAACCGTAGATTTCCGACCAAAACAAATTTGCCGATTTTCGCAAAATCTTGAAAATAAACAGCGTAAGTCCTTTCGCGTCCGCCTGAGCCAATCAATGAAGTTGCACGATTATTTGCCACGGCAATTTCGTTACTCGCGCCACGAACTTCTTTTGTCTCGAAACCAAGGAGAAAAGTTTGATTTTTGAAAACTGTCGAAAATTGACTCGAAAAACCGAAATTTTGTGATGGAACGCGCTGGATTCGATTCAAACTTTCGCTGTTTCGATTAGCCGCAACCGTTGAAAAAATCTGGTCATAAACCTGCGTTCCACCGTAAAAATGCCAAGTGAAGTTGGGAGTAGAGAGTTGGGAGTTGGGAGTGGAAAAATCTTTATTTCCACCGATTACAAATTGCCGCAAATGTGTTCGATTCGTTTGCAAGCCCGTTCCGTTGGAGCGAACTTCGCCAAAATATGAGGGTTTGACGAAAATTTTGCCGAATTTCTGCAAATCTTTTTCAATTCGTCCACTGAAATTTGAATTTTTTGAGCCTGCAAATTGATCAACTAATCCGCGTTGTGTTTCGTCAACTGTAATGTAGCCTTTGGTTTGAAAGTTCGAGGCGACAAAATCAAACATCCAATCTTTTTGCTTGAAACCGAAAAAGGTTGAGCCGGAAAGTGTTTTTTGTGTTCCGCCAAAAACTTCGGCTGAAAAGGTGAATTTTTCGGCAGATTTTCGCGGAATTATGTTGATTGTTCCGCTCAAGGCTGAACTCCCATAAAGGCTCGATGCGCCGCCGCGTAAAACTTCAACTCGTTCTATTGCAATAGTTGGCACGCGATTCCAGAGAATCCAACCACCAAAAGAATCATTTAACGGAACTCCTTCCAACAAAACCAGAGAACGGCTTGCCCCGCTTGAACCGATTCCACGAAAAGATGCGCCTTGAGTGGTCGGATTGGCATTGCGGCTGTTTGAACGACGAAACAAACTAAACCCGACAGTTTGACGTAAAACATCGTCAATGACGGGCGAAGCATTTGATTTAATTTCTGCATTTGAAAGAGTTACAATGCTGGCAGGAGTTTCTTCCAAACGGGTTTCAGTGCGGTTTGCCGTGACAACAACTTCTTCGCGCACGCTCGGCGTAGGTGTCGGCGTTTGCGAGAAAGTTTTGATTGCAAAGATAAAAATGAATAAAATTGCAAATGATTTAGGATGCAAAACGGAAAAATTGCCCATTTGAAAATATATTTAACAAGTAAGATTTTCAACGCAAAGACGCAAAGATGCAAAGGCGCAAAGATTTTCCGGTAAAAAGGCAAAAAGTAAAAGTCAAAATTAAAAATAAAATGGTTTTAAAACCTTGCATCTTTGCTACTTTGCGTCTCTGCGTTAAAGTTAAGTTTTTATGATAACTTCACAAATTAAAAAGGTAATTGTCCTTTTCGGCACGCGCCCCGAAGCAATTAAACTCGCACCCGTCATTTTTGAATTAAAAAACAACGCAAATTTTGAAACGATTGTGGTTTCATCCAGCCAGCACACCGATTTGCTGAAACCGTTTTTGCAGATTTTCAACATCCAAGTTGATTACGATTTGCAAGTGATGACCGACAACCAAACGCCGAATTCGGTTTGTGCGAAAGTCTTGCAAGGATTGGACACAATTTTTGCTAAAGAAAAGCCCGATGTGATTTTAGTTCAGGGAGATACGACCACCGCATTTGCTGGAGCGTTTGCCGGATTTAATCGAAAAATCAAAGTTGGTCACGTTGAAGCGGGTTTGCGTTCCGGCAATCTTTACAGCCCTTTTCCCGAAGAAGCAAATCGCCGTTTGGTCACGCAAATTGCCGATTTTCACTTTGCCGCGACAAACAAAAATTGCGAAGTTTTGAAACGCGAAGGCATTGGCGAAAACAAAGTTTTTTTGACGGGAAATACAGTGGTTGATGCACTGCATTTTGTTTTAAATCATTCAAAACCGAGCGAAAAAATTGCGAAATTGCTTGAAAATACGCGTAATTTCAAACGAATTTTGCTGACCACGCACCGACGCGAAAGTTTTGGTGACAAAATGAGCGGCAATTTGTTACAATTAAAAGAGTTTGTTTCACAGCAAACTGATACTTGTCTGATTTTTCCTGTTCACCCCAATCCGAACGTCCGCAAAATTACCAATGAAATTTTAGCGAACTGCGAACGAGTTTACTTGCTTGAACCACTTGACTATATTGATTTTACCGCTTTGATGAAGGAAAGCTGGCTGATAACTTCTGATTCAGGCGGAGTGCAGGAAGAGGCTCCGAGTTTGGGCAAACCGTTGTTAGTTTTACGCGAAAACACGGAACGTCCCGAAGCCATCGAAAGCGGCGTGGCAAAATTAGTTGGAGAAAATTCACTCTTAGAAATGCTCAACGCAAATTACATTGACGAAAGCTGGATAACTTCGGTCAAACAAGTTCCGAATCCGTTTGGTGACGGCAACGCGGCGAAAAGAATTGTAGAAGTTTTAAAGCGAAATTAAACCGCAGAGACGCAAAGACATAGAGTTTAACAAATAATTTTTTGTGTATTTTCGTGTTTGTTCGTGGCTAAAAAAAATGAATCAAAATCCCAAAAAACATCTTTTGACTGTCCTCGTGGAAGATTATTTTCACGTTGGGGCGTTTGAGAATTTGATTCAACAACGCAACTGGTCAAATTTTGAGCCCCGTTACGAACATAATACGCTCAAAACATTAGATTTACTTGATGAACTGGATACCAAAGCAACTTTCTTTGTGCTTGGATGGATTGCTGAGCAAAATCCGAAATTGATTCGTGAAATTGTTTCACGCGGACACGAAGTTGCTTCTCGAGGATTCTACCACCGCAGTTTGAAAAATCTGACCAATGAAGAGTTTAGGGAAGATCTACGCAAAACTAATCACGCTTTGGAAGATGCCTGCGGACAAAAAATCATCGGTTATCGTAGCGCGGAAAAACTTAATTTTGCCAAAGATTCGTGGATTTTTGATGTTTTGGCGGAAGAAGGTTTTGTTTATGACGCTTCGTTTTTACCCACCCGCAAAGACGAAAAAAACAAACGGTTTGCCCATCAAATCCACACACAAGGCAAAGCAGTTTGGGAATTTCCTTATTCAACCCGCAACCTCGGTCTCGGACTTTTACCGATTTCCGGCGGCAATTATTTTCGGCAAATTCCTTACACAATGATGCGAAGCTCGGTGCAGGATTGGATTCAAAACAACGAAGAACCGTTTGTGATGTATTTTCACGTTTGGGAACTCGACACCGAACAGCCGCGCATTAATGCTGCCTCGACCTATAACCGAATCCGCCATTATCGCAAGCTCGATAAAATGGAATGGATTATCAAAGAAAATCTGCAAAAGTATGATTTTACGACGGTTAGTTCGTTTTTAGGGGTAGAAGTCGAGAGTCGAGAGTCAAGAGTTGAGAGTCCGATTGAAGTAAAAACAATCAAAAATCAAAAATCAAAAATCAAAAATCAAAGCGTCAGCGTTGTCATTCCTTGTTACAACGAAGAATCTGCCTTGCCTTATCTTGCTAATACATTGCGGAGCGTTGAGGCTAAGTTAAATGAAACTGGTTATCATCCGAATTTTATTTTCGTGGATGATTGCAGTAAGGATAAAACCTTAGAAAAACTCAACGAACTTTTCGGCAAAAAAGAGAATGTAGAAATCGTCAAACACGAAAAAAATCAAGGGGTTGCGGCGGGAATTATGACCGGATTGCAGGCGGCAAAAACCGAGATTGTTTGCTCGATGGATTGCGATTGCACATATGATCCACACGAATTAACAAAAATGATTCCGCTTCTAACTGGTGAAGTTGATATGGTTACGGCTTCGCCCTATCACAAAAAAGGCGGCGTGCGAAATGTTCCCGAATGGCGTTTATTTTTGTCAAAAGGTGCATCATGGCTTTACCGACGAACTTTGCGTTCAAAATTAGATACTTACACGAGTTGTTTTCGAGTTTATCGCCGCGCCTCCGTTGTCGATTTGCCCGTTGAAGAAAAAGGGTTTTTGGGCGTGGCGGAGATGCTCGGACGGCTTGATTTAAGCGGCGGGAAAATCGTTGAATTTCCGTCAGTTTTAGAAGTTCGTTTGTTCGGATTTTCCAAAATGAAAACTGTCCGCACCATTTTCGGACACTTAAAATTGCTTTCGCGTTTAGCTAAAATCCGTGTAAAATCTAACGGAAATTTACTAAAATCTACTCCCCTGAAAGAAATTGCGGAAAATTCCGTGAAATCTCGAACCAAATAGACATTTATCCCCAAAAGAAACTTTTCACAAAGAGGAAATTTTATATAAATTATGACACCAATGGCAGAAAAAGAAATCGTAAAATTACCGTCTGACCAAGACATTTCCGGCAGAACTTTTGGCGCAGAAGAAATCGCCGCCATTACCGAAGTGTTGCAATCAGGAGTTTTAATCACCACCAAAGGTAAATACGGCAAAATGCTTGAAAAAGAATTTGCTGAAAAAATCGGTGCAAAATACGCTTACGCCTGTAACTCAGGTTCAGCAGCAGTTCACGTTGCGATTGCGGCAATCAACCCGAATCCGGGCGATGAAATCGTGACTACTTCGATTACCGATATGGGTGCATTGACTCCAATCATTTTCCAAGGCGCAATTCCCGTTTTCGCAGACGTTGACCCAAAAACTTTGAATGTCACCGCCGAAACTATCGAAAAAGTTTTGAGTGAAAAAACCAAAGCGATTATCGTGACGCATCTGTTCGGAAATCCCTGCGAAATGGACGCGATTATGGAATTGGCAAACGCAAAAGGAATTCCTGTCATTGAAGATACTGCCCAAAGTTTCTTAGCCGCAGTCAATGGAAAATACGTCGGCACAATCGGAAAAATCGGTGCATTTTCTTTCCAACAAGGTAAACATATGACCACCGGCGAAGGCGGAATTGTCGTCACGGATGATGATGAATTAGCCCGCAGAATGTTTCTTTTCATCAACAAAGCCTGGGGTTACGGCGACCAAAATCCCGATCACTATTTCGCTTCGTTGAATTACAGAATGACCGAACTGCAAGCGGCAATTTCTTATGAACAATTAAAAAAACTAGACGCTTGCGTGGCTCAACGTCAAAAGATGGCGGCACTTTTGGACGAAAAAATCAAAGACATTGACGGCATTGAATCTTATAAACCGGCTGACAATGCGACGATGACCTACTGGAAATTCTGCCTCCGTGTTGACGATACAAAAATTCAAGACGGTTCGGTTGGATTGGCAAAAGCGTTGAAAACATACGATGTTGCATCGGCACCGCGTTACGTTGTTAAACCCGCCTACAAATGCCAAGTTTTCCGCGAACAAAACACTTTTGGCGATTCGCACTATCCGTTTAATCTTGCGAGACCTGAAGCAGTTGATTATAACGACGACAATTTCCAAGGCACAATCAGAGGCTTACACGACGTTTTAGTTTTACCGATCAACGAAAAATACGAAGAACATCATATCGAATTTCTTGCTGAATCCATCAGGGAAGCAGTTGAAATTGCAAGAATTAAATAAAATCAATTGCCCGCGAAACACGCTAAAAACGCGAAAATTAAATCAATTTCTTTTTTCGTATTTTTCGTGTCTTTCGCGGGCAAAATAAAATTATGAAAAAATTAAAATTTGCACTTATCGGAACGGGCGGAATTGCCCAGACTTACGCCCAAGCATTTCAAAGCAGTAATTGTTGCCAACTCGTTGCAGTTGCGGATGTGCGTGAAGAATCAGCTAAAGCCTTTGCAGAACCGTTTGGAGCGTCGAGCTTTGCTGACTACAAAACATTAGCAGAAAATTCGGAAATTGATGCAGTAATTATCTCAACTCCGCCGAATACACATCCCGAAATTGCAATGTATTTTATGAATCGCGGCGTTCACGTTTTGTGCGAAAAACCGCTTTGTTTAACGGTTGCGGAAGCCAAACAAATGATTGAAACCGCTGAAAAAACAGGCGTAGTTTTCACGATGGCGACCAAATTCCGCTACTGCGAAGATGTTGTGAAAGCCAAATCAATCCTTGCGTCGGGAGTTTTGGGCGAAATCGTTCAGTTTGAAAACGCTTTTACGGCAAAAGTTGATATGTCGAAGCGTTGGAACAGCGACAAAGAAATCGCAGGCGGCGGCGTTTTGATTGATAACGGAACACATTCGGTTGATATTATCCGTTATTTTCTCGGACCGATCACCGATGTTCTCGCTCTCGAAACTTCGGGAACGCAAAATTTATCGGTTGATGAAAACGTCAAGTTGTTGGCAAAAACCGAAAACAATATTGCGGCAAGCGTTGACCTGACTTGGGGAATTAACAAAGAATTGCCGAATTTCATCAGCGTTTACGGCACAAACGGGACTTTGCATATTGGCTGGCGTGAATCGAAATACAAGATCAATTCATCGCCCGACTGGAATGTTTTCGGCACAGGCTACGATAAAGTTCAGGCATTTCGCTCGAAAATCGAAAATTTCCGCAACGCAATCGTCTCAGGCGAAGAACTTTTGACCAAACCCGCAGATGCTTTAGCTTCGGTCGAAGTTATCGAAGCCGCTTACAAATCACTTAACCAAAATTTGTGGCAAAAAGTGGTTGAAAAGAGCGAAACTGCGAAGAAATAGATTAGCCACGAACAAACACGAAAAGGAAAAACAATATGCTTTACAAAGAATGGATTGACTTTGTTGTTTTTCCTTCTAACGCAGATAAAGTAAAAACTCGTCAGGAAAGACTTAATATCAAAGGTGCAGTTTCTTACTTAGAAAATGATGGAGAAATTGCGAAAAAACTCGGTTTAATTGTGAATTGGAATGATTACACAATGAATCCTGACAATGATAAGTTTGAAGCAATGTGGATTGATGATGATGGAAACGTCATTATTTGGACAGAAAAGCGAGTTTGGTCACTACATCGCAGAATTGACGGAAAAGAAAAAATGACCTACCTTCCGCGAAATCCTGATTTAACTCTTTTATTTTGACCAAAATTTTAATCAAATTTTCGTGTCCTTTCGTGTTTGTTCGTGGCTCTTAAAATTATGCCTAGAATCCATCCAACAGCAATTATCGAAGACAACGTAACCATCGGCGAAGGCTCAAGTGTTTGGGATAACGTCCATATTCGTCATGGCGCGACCATCGGCGAAGAATGTATCATCGGCGAAAAGACTTATATCGCTTACGATGTCAAAATCGGCAATCGCGTCAAAATCAACGCAATGGTTTACATCTGTGCCGAAGTCACCATCGAAGACGGGGTGATGATTTCCGCTTCGACGACTTTTACCAACGACCGCTTTCCGCGTGCGACCTTTCCCGACCTTAAAACTTTGCGTCCGAGCGAGCCTGACGAACATACGCTCACAACGCTCGTCCGTGAAGGCGCAACCATCGGAGCTGGCTGCACAATCGGCAATGATTTGACCATCGGACGCTGGGCAATGGTCGGAATGGGTTCGCTCGTTACCAAATCGGTTCCTGACTTTCATTTAGTAATTGGTTCGCCTGCCCGTTCAATCGGTGTGGTCTGCAAATGCGGACAGCTTTTTCATAAGTTTGATGAAAGCGTTGAAAAGAAAGAAATTGCTTGCAGTTGTGGTTTGAAATATGAAATTGAAAATCGTAATGTGAAAGAATTATGATTGAAATTGAATTAACCGAACCTAAAAAATCAACTTGTGAATGCTGTGGCGGAACAACAACAAATTTAACTCGATTCGTTTATAAAGATAATGATGCTTTTGCAATTTATTATGCAACCTTCTCAGACAATCATCCTGATAATGCAGTCGTAGGAATTGTTAGCATTGGTGGTTGGACGACTGATGAAATTCCACCCGAACGAGTAGCTTTTCCTTTTGAAATTTGGCAAAACGAAGATAACTTTAATGTTGGACTAACTAATGCAAATGAATCACCTTGGAAAGACGTTGATATACTTGGAAAAGTTTTAGACCGAGAAGAAGCATTATCACATCCTTGGATTGATGATGTTTTTCATATTACCGACCATATAGTTGTAGATGATTTAGAAGTCGTTAATTTCTTCAAATTAAACCCATCCGCTATAAATTAAACTCAACTTAATGGAATCCAAAGTCCAAAATCTTAAATCCAAAATCGCAATAGTTGGCTCAGGTTTTCTCGGTTTAAGTTTAGCTTTACGCCTTTCCGAAAAAGAAAACCAGATAGTAAAAAAATGCTTGCAGTCGCGGGTTGAAATATGAAATTGAAAACCGCGAGGTAAAAGAAATATAATTCGTTCTGAGGTTTTGTAATGAAAAAAGCAAAAGGCGGATTTTGGGTAACTGCGATTATTTTTGCAATTTTGATGATTCCATTAGGAATTGTTTTATATACAACTTACTTTGCCTGGGACAGTCAAATTGAGGGAAATCCCTACAAAGTCGCTCTTGAAAAAGAGGGAAAAATTTATGAATTAAGTTTGAACGGAAACAGTCTGGCTTTTGACAAAGGAACAAGCGACGATCAGCTTTACCTCAATTCGCCGTATTATTTAGCCGAAATAATTGCTTTAAGTTATGACGATTACAAAGTTGAAAAAACTGATAATCCATTTTTTGCCGGAACGATTCGCACCCAAAATCAAAGGAAATATTTTGACCAACAAACCAAATATTCCACGCCGAAAGACTCATATCAAAGCTACACATTTTTTGACCAAAACCGAAATCAAATTTTTAGTTACGAATTAGGGTTTGAAAATGATTATGTTATAAAGATCCGCCCGACTTTTCCAATGTTTTCTAAGCGAAAATATGGTATCGGAGCTAAACAAAGCTATATCAAAGTGACAAAATTGTTGCGGGATAAACTCAACAAAAATCTCAAAATCAAAACGGATGAAAATAATAAATTGCTGATTTTGAATTTCGAAAAATAAATTCATAAATTCATTGAAATAAACGACTTCCAAATGTTATTCTAAAATTCGCAGCTTTATTTGCTGATTTTTTGTAAATCACTCAAAAAAATCCCGCCTCGCTTTATCAAATGTCCAACTTTGAATTATTACAAAACAGACTATCGTTTTCGCATTTGCCTGCGTTGGACGGATTGCGTTTTGTCGCCGTTTTTCTGGTGATCTTTTATCACTTTGGGTTTGAAAATGTTCCCGGCGCGCATGGAGTAATGCTCTTTTTTGTATTGAGCGGTTTTTTAATTACCTGGCTTTTGCTCAAAGAAAATGAAAAGACAGGCACGATTTCACTCAAAGGCTTTTTCAAAAGGCGCGTTTTGCGGATTTTTCCGGCGTTTTACGTTTATGCCTTAATAATAATTCTTTTACTTTTGGCAACGAAAAAAGAAGTTCCGTGGATGCACGCCTTGAGCGCGTGTTTCTATTTCAGCAATTACTATTCGACCTTTCATCCTGAACTGAACAATATTTTCAGCCACACCTGGTCATTAGCGATTGAAGAACAATTTTATTTGATTTTCCCGTTTTTCTTTCTACTGTTTTGCCGAAATTTGAAGCAATTGGCAGTTGTAATTGCCGGAATAATCGGTGCGGCATGGATTTGGCGAGCGGTTTTAGTTTTCGGTTTAAATGTAAGCGGCGGATATATTTACAGTGCGTTTGAAACCAGAATTGATCATTTATTGGTTGGTTGTCTTTTGGCAATCGTATTGCGCCGGAATTGGTTTGAAAAGTTTTGGCAGATTGTTTTGCATAATCCCTTTATTCCATTTATGACGATTGCGATTTTGGCAGTTTCGGTTTATTTCAGTCTGACAAATATCGTTTATAAATCCGTGGTTGGATTTGCAGTTGAACCGGTTTTAATGGCGGGTTTTATTGTTCAATCTATTACTTTTTCGGCACAGGGAGTTTGGAAAAATTTAGAGTCCAAGCCTCTGAAATTTCTCGGCACACTTTCATATTCGCTTTATCTTTGGCAACAGGTTACAACTTCGGCAATTCCGACCAGATTCGCAGATTTTCCTGTTTTCGTGCAGTTAATTGCGACAGTTTTGGTGACGATTACGGTGGCGGCAATATCTTATTATTTGATTGAAATGCCGTTTTTAGATTTGAAAAATATGTCGTTAAGCGAAGCGTTCAACTATAATTTGTTAAAGCTAAAAGCAATTTTAGTCAGAACTGAACCATCCTCAGCTGCTTTACAAAATTTTTTGCAGCAGCAAAAACTTAAAAAGGATTTAGCCAAACAGGGAGAAATAGTTGAAGAAAGAAGATAGAAAAATAATCAATAGAAATATTTTGACCAAGAATTAAATGCTCGAATTAGATAAAAATAATGAATTTGTTAAGTCCGTATTTGATTACATTGAAGGCGGGAGTATAAGCAATTCTGTCAAAATTTTCCGTCAACTTGAAAAAAAACACGAAATTTTATTTATTCCAATGACAGAATTTAATAAAACAGAATTCTGCGATGATAAATGGATTAAAAATAATCTTTACCCTTTTCTTTCAGATTCCCAACTAATTATTTCTGGAGAAATTTTAGATTCGATTGAGATTTTAGATTTAGACTTTCGAGAAATAGGAACTACCTGGCGACATTGGGGAGAGATTTTAGCAAACTGGTGTAACGAAAATGGAATTGAAAAACCTATTATTAGTAGAAATAAATCAACACGCTGGAAATATATAGATTTTTATATGTATACCTATACTTCACAATGGATTCAAAACTATAACGAATGGGCAAAAGCCATTTTAGAAATAATTATGGAAAAAGATAAAGTCTTTAGTTACGAATACAAATCAATAGATGAATAAAGAAAAATCTAAAATTGCCATCATCGGCTCAGGTTTCCTCGGCTTAACCTTAGCTTTACGCCTTTCCGAACAAGGAAACCAAGTCACTGTTTTTGAAACTGCCAACGAAATCGGCGGACTGGCAAGCGTTTGGCAGATTGGTGATATAACTTGGGATAAGCATTATCACGTTACGCTTTTATCCGATTCACACACGCGGAAAATCGTTGGCGAATTGGGTTTGGAGAATGAGTTTGAATGGGTAGAAACGAAAACGGGTTTTTACACTGACGGTAAGCTCGTTTCGATGTCGAATACTCTGGAATTCCTCAAATTCCCGCCGCTTGATCTGATCTCAAAATTCCGGCTTGGCGGCACCATTTTTTACGCAGCGCGGGTGAAAGATTGGAAAGCGTTGGAAAAGATCAGCGTCGAAGATTGGCTGACCAAACTTTCGGGTAAAAAGACTTTTGAAAAAATGTGGAAGCCTTTGCTTAAAGCCAAACTCGGCGAGGCTTACAAAGAAACTTCCGCCGCGTTTATCTGGGCGACGATCCAGCGAATGTATGCTGCCCGTAATTCGGGTTTGAAAAAAGAAATGTTCGGCTATGTTTGCGGAGGCTACGCGACTGTTTTGCAAAAATTTGCCGAAGTTTTGCGCGAAAAAGGCGTTGAAATTCGATTAAAGACAAAAGTTTTAGCCACAGAGCGCACAGAGAACACAGAGAGAGATCTGAAAGTAACTTTCTCAGTGAACCCTGTGTCCTCTGTGGCAGAAAATTTCGATAAAGTAATTTTAACTTGTCCGTCAAATATCGCCGCTCAAATCTGTCCGCAATTAACTGAATCCGAAAAAGCTAAGCTCAATAATATCAAGTATCAAGGCATTGTTTGCGCTTCGCTTTTGACCAAAAAATCTCTGTCGCCGTATTACGTGACGAACATCACGGACGAAACTCCTTTTACCGGAATTATTGAAATGTCGGCGTTGGTTGATAAAAAGGAATTTGGCGGAAATGCGCTGATTTATTTGCCGAAATACGTTGCGCCGGATGATGAATTATTTGAAAAAACGGATACGGAGATCGAAGAAAAGTTTTTGTCCACGCTCGAAAAAATGTATCCGCATTTTACCCGAAATGATGTTGTTTCGTTCAAAATCTCGCGTGTGCGGAATGTTTTCCCGATTCCGACTCTGAATTATTCGGAAAATTTGCCTTCGATAAAAACTTCCATTGACGGCGTTTATATTGTAAATTCGGCACAGATTACAAACGGAACTTTGAATGTTAATGAAACAATTCAATTAGCAGAAAAGTTTGTAAAAGAAATTCAATGAATCCAAGATTAGCTACATTTGAAGAAGATTCTTGGCAGCTTCGTTCAGGAGAGGAATCACATCAAGAACGTCCCGAGGAGTTTTGGATGCCTGATTTAGAAATACGCCAAAATTTAAAACGTGGCGATGCCGTAAAATTGATTTTCGATTTTGAAGGTTACAACGAAGATGGACAAATAGAAATTGGCGGAGAAAGAATGTGGGTAATTGTCCAAGATAAAATCGAAGATTTTTATCTTGGAATTCTTGATAATCAGCCAGCTGGAATTGATGAAGGATTTTTAGACAAAAATTCTGAAATATACTTCAAAGCCGAACATATTATTGATATTGGATACCCGCCAAAAGAATACTTAACGGAAAGATTTGGTAAAAAATTTTTAGAATATGAATAAGCCCATTGCGAGTCTTTCGCTTGATCTCGACAACAAATGGTCGTATATGAAAACGCACGGCGACGCGGGCTGGGAAAGTTTCCCGTCGTATCTGGATGTGGTTGTTCCTCGCATATTGAAATTTCTGAAAGAAAGAAATTTTAAAATTACGTTTTTTATCGTCGGTCAGGACGCGGCACTTGAGAAAAATTCTGAGGCGATTGCTCAAATTTCTAATGCTGGACACGAAATCGGGAATCATTCGTTTAATCACGAGCCGTGGCTGCATCTCTATTCAAAAGAAGAATTAACGGAAGAGTTTGAAAAGACGGAAAAGGCTTTGGAAAAGGTAACAGGACGAATTCCAAAAGGTTTTCGCGGTCCCGGTTATTCGCTTTCGCCAACTGTTTTGGAAGTTTTGGCAGAACGCGGTTACGAGTATGATTGCTCGACTTTGCCGACTTACATTGGACCGCTTGCTCGTGCTTATTATTTTTTAGCTTCGCCGAATATGTCTGCCGAAGAAAAAGAAAAACGCAAAAAATTATTTGGCAAATTTTCCGATGGTTTTCAATCTTTGAAGCCGTATAAATGGCAAATCGGAGAAAAATCTCTGGTCGAAATTCCCGTCACGACTTTACCGATTTTCAAAGTTCCGATTCACGCCAGTTACGTCATTTATCTTTCGACTTTTTCCAAACTTGCTGCTAAAACTTATTGGAAAACAGCGATTCAAATGTGTAAAATGACGGGAACGCCTTTAAGTTTACTGCTGCACCCGCTTGATTTTTTATCCGGCGAAGATGCCCCCGAACTCAAGTTTTTTCCGGCAATGAATCTGCCGATTGAAAAAAAATTGGAATTTGTCAGCGAAATTCTGGAAAACTTTGCTAAATCGTTTTCTATTGGCAATATGCGCGAACACGCTAACTTTGTAAAAAGCGAAAAAACTTTAGTGCGCGAATTTGCCGAAGCGTGAAAAGTTTGGAAATCGAACAACCAACCAGCGTTTCTTTCAGCCGGATTTTCCGAGGTCTGCTGGTCGAAATGCGTCCGAAGGAATGGACTAAAAACCTGCTCGTTTTTAGCGGGCTGGTCTTTTCGCGTTCGCTTTTTGAACATAATCATCTGCTACTTTCGCTCGGTGGTTTTATTTCTTTTTGTTTGATCAGCAGCGGCATTTATTTTTTTAATGATCTCAGCGACATCAACGAAGACCGTTTGCATCCTGTCAAGAAAAATCGTCCGATTGCATCAGGAATTTTGAGTGTGAATCTGGCGCGATTGGTGACGGTTTTGCTTTTTGTTTGTGGCAGCGCGTTAGCTTTGAGTCTTAGTTACCCATTCGCTTTTGCCATTGCGATTTATCTGATTTTTAGTTTGGGCTATTCGCTCGGTTTAAAAAACGTTGTAATTCTTGATGTTTTAATTATTTCCAGCGGATTTGTGATTCGGGCGATTGCGGGCGCATTGGTGTTGGAAGTAGAAGCGTCGGCGTGGCTGGTGCTTTGCACTTCGATGGTGGCGTTGTTGGTCGGATTCGGAAAAAGGCGGCACGAATTGGTTTTGCTGGAAGAAAATGCGGGTTCACATCGGGCGAGTTTGAATGATTATTCGTTGGAATTTCTTGACGCAATGATGACTATTTGCGGCGGTGCGGCGGTGGTTTGTTATGCGCTTTATACGATGTCGGATGATACGGTTTCGCGTTTTCACACCCGTAATTTATTGATAACTTTACCGTTTGTGATTTACGGAGTTTTTCGCTATTTATTTTTGGTTCACAAACGCAAAGAAGGCGGCGATCCGGTGCAACTTCTTTTTCACGATAGACCTTCGTTATTGAATATTTTGCTGTGGATTATTACAGTTTGTCTGGTGATTTATTTGCCAAAAGCGTGGCAATTTTCGATGAATGTAATCCGTTGATGAAACGAATTTTCTTGCTGATTTTTATACTTGGAGCGTTTATTCGCCTGTTTGATGCGTGGCGACCGATTGACCGTGCTTCGTGGCGGGAATGTGATTTAGGCGCGATTTCCCGAAACTACGCCCGTGAAGGGATGAATCCGTTTTATCCGCGAGTTGATTGGCGCGGAACTTCGCCCGGTTACGCCGAAATGGAATTTCCGGTTTATCCGTATTTGACTGCGATTTCCTATAAAATTTTTGGCGAACACGATGTTCAGGCACGCTTGATAAATTTTCTTTTTTCGTTGGCAACGCTCTGGTTTTTCTTTCAATTAGCCCGTTCATTTTTGGATGAATTCAGCTCATTGGTCGCTTTTACTTTTTTTACTTTTCACCCGATGGTGATGGAGATTTCGACCTCGGTTCAGCCCGAAGGCTTGATGATCTTATGCTACACGGCAAGCGTGTATTTTTTTACAAGGTGGCTGAAAACCGAAGAAAATAAAGACTTTTGGCTGGCAACGATTGCTACGATGCTGACGATTTTAGCCAAAGCGACTGCCGGACATATTGGTTTGTTATTCGGCGTTCTGCTTTTGCAAAAATACGGTTTTGGTATTTTCAAACAAGTCAAAATCTGGCTTTTCGGCGCAATCAGCTTGCTTCCCGCGCTGGTTTGGTATGCCCATGCGAAAAGCCTCTGGAAAAATTATGGAAATTCGCTCGGAGTTTCCAACGAATATCATTGGATCGGTTGGGATTTTTTCACTAATCCGCGTTTTATCGTCGGCATTTTGCAAATCGAATTGACACACGTTTTTCTCTTTTTCGGCGCAGTAATTTGTGCTTTTGCAATTTGGAAAAATTGGGGCGAAAAGTTCATCAATTTTTGTTTGATTTGGCTCGGCGCAATTTTCCTGCTTTATGTCATTGCTTCGCGCACGACTTCGGAAAATTGGGCAACTTATTACCATGTTTTCAGCGTTTTGCCGGTTGCGTTGTTGGTTGGTTATGCTTTCAATAAATTTTTTGAATTTGGAAGTATTTTGAATGCAACAAATTTGGTTTTGATAATCTGTTTGTTAGCTACGTTTTTAATTTCGGCTAAAAAAGACCGTTCCGAAATTTTAGAACATCGCGTTCACGATGCGGCGTTAGCCTGTGCAAACCAGTTTAAGCCGTTGATGAACAAAGAAGGTTTGATTTTAGCTTCGGGCAATCGCGCTTTTGACGAAGACGGTTATCCTGTCGCATACAACACTTCGTTTATGTTCTACTGGCTTGATAGAAAAGGATTTAATCTGGCTGATGAAGATCAAAATGTAACCAAAGTCCAAGAATTTTCTGCCAAAGGCGCAAAATATTTTATCGCGCAGAAAAATAAACTCGAATTAGCTCCAAATTTTGAAAAAGAACTCCGCCAAAACTTCAAAGTAATCTCGGAATGTGATGAAATGATTTTGTTTGATTTAACAGAAAATAGTTAGGATTATCCACGAAGGAACACGAAGATTTCACGAAGCCGGAACGAATTTTTTTAGTTTTCGACTTTGTGAAAAATATTTAGAATCAATTTGTTACCTGCTTTTCCTTCGTGTTTCCTTCGTGAAACTTCGTGGATATATGATTTGCCCATTGTGTAATTCAGAATCAAAATTTGCCTTTGAAGCCAAGGGTTTTCCTCTGCGTGATTGCCTGAAATGTCATCATCGTTTTGCCGAAATTGCGGCGGACGAAAGCCACGTTTCAAGCATTTACGATGATTCATATTTCAATGGCGGCGGCGCAGGTTACAGCAATTATTTTGCCGAGGGCGAAATGCTTCGCGCACGCGGGCGAATGTATGCAGGCAAAGTTAGAAAATTTGCCAAAGCCGGAAAAATGCTGGATGTCGGCGCAGCAGCAGGTTTTATTTTGCAAGGTTTTACGGATTCAGACTGGCAGGGAATCGGACTTGAGCCAAACGGTTCAATGGCAAAATTCGGGAGCGAAAAACTTGGATTAGACGTGCGCCAAGGCTCTCTCGAAACTTTTCAAACCGACGAAAAATTTGATTTAATCTCAATGATTCAAGTCGTCGCACATTTTTATGATCCAAGCAAATCTTTTGAAAACGCGGCAAATTTATTGAAAGATGACGGACTTTTGCTGATTGAAAGCTGGAATCGTGAAAGTTTTTCGGCACGAATTTTTGGTAAAAATTGGCACGAATATTCGCCGCCGAGTGTTTTGCAATGGTTTTCGCTAAACGGTTTGACGGATTTCTTAAAAGATTTTGGTTTTGAAAAACTCGCTCACGGGCGACCATCGAAAAAGATTTCGGGCGAACATGCTAAATCGTTGTTAAAATATCGTTTGGGCAATAATTTTTTACTAAAATTGATTCCCTCGAAAATTAATTTCCCATACCCGAGCGAAGATTTATTTTGGGCTTTGTATCGAAAGCGGAACGCCGGCATCTTGCCGGCAAACGTCGTGTGAGCGACGTAACTTAGTTTAGGCAAAATTCAATTTTGATCAAACTTGAACTGTTCGCGCTTTGCGCTCAATGCCAGCCGGAGGCGTGGCGTTCCATTCATTGAACAAATTAAGAACATAAATGAAAGATAAACAAGAATTAGAAAAAAGAAATCTCTTCGTGTCTCCGCGTTTCCTTGTTCCTGTATCGTTTATCTTAATTCATCTGCTTATCACCTTACCTTTGGCTTATATTCTCAATGCCTGGGTTGATGAATGCTCCACACTTTACAACACAAACAAAGGTTTTCTGGATACCTTTCAAAATGTTTTTTACACCGAAAAGCAAGCTCCGCTTTATTTTTGGCTGTTGAGTCTGTGGCGAAATATTGACGGCGCGATTTTCTTTGCACGTTTGTTTTCAATAAGTTGCAGTTGCCTAGCAATCAAGTTTTTTTACGATTTGGTTAGCAGTTTTTTCGTTGAGAAAAAAGCAATTTTGCTAACGGCATTTTTTGCTTTTCATCCGTATTTGATTTGGGCAAGTCTCGAAATCCGGCTTTATTCGATGGCTGTGCTGCTGTCGGTTTTAATGCTTGATTTTTTTACCAAAGGATATTTGAACCGCAGAGACGCAGAGAGCCAGAGAAAAAGCCAAATTGCTTTTCTAATTTTTTCCATAATTGGAATTTACACGAATTATTACCTCGGCTTTCTATTGGTGGGCGGGTTTTTAGGGCTTTTGCTTTTAAAGCGTTGGAAAGCAGCGCAAACTTATTTTCTGCAAATGTTTATAGTTGGTTTAGCCATTTTGCCGTTAGTTTGGTTTATCAAATCTCAACTTGCAACCAATACCAGCGGACATCAGGAAATCAACCGATTAATTGATGGAATTAAACTTTTGTGGGGACATTTTTTGAATTTTATTTTTCCGACCGAACTTCTCGCACCCGAAGAACAAACCAAAATTTCTTTTTTCCGAGTTTGGCTGGTTAGATTCGGAATTTTGGCGGCAATTTTGCTTTTGGTTAAAAATAAATTTGGTGCTTTGGACGAAAAAGTTTTATTATTCGGCACGTTTTCAGTAATTATTGCGGCTTTTATGCTGTTTGCATTTTCGATTTTGGGTGGTGAATATATTTCGATCCGTCACGCCGCAGTTCTTTTTGTGCCGTTGATTTTGCTGATTGCCTCGCTTTTGGCAAACCTTTTACCGGAAAAGAGTTGGATTGCCTTGGCAATTATTTTTACCTTACTTTTTCCTTACTCGATTTACAGTCTTTTTCCGACTCTGGCGAAACGCGGGGATTGGTGGCGAGTTTCACAATTTATCGAAGCCAACGAAAAGCCCAATCAACCGATCATTACTTCCCAAGTTTATGATGCAATTGCACTTCCACCTCATTACAAAGGTAAAAATCAGGTTTTGCCGAACGAAAGATTTTTTGAGTGGAATGCCGAAGATTCTTTGAAATCGGAAAATGCATTCAAAAAACAAACCGAATTCATCATTTCAAAAATCCCGCCGGACGCACAAGAAATTTGGCTGCTCACCCGCGATTCTTGCCAAAATCCCGAAACGGCGGCTTCATGTCGTCCTTTGGAAAATTTTGTCCAAGAGCATTACACTATTGAAATAGAAAAAGATTTTTATCTGGAAAAATTGAGATTGTTAAAGAAAAAATGAGTGTTAGAAAAATCACGGAATACCCTGAAAAAGTTTTAGCCCAAGTCGGAAAACCTGTTGAAAAATTTGATGAAGAATTAGAAAAACTCTGCGAAGATATGTTTGAAACGATGTATGACGCAGAAGGAGTCGGACTTGCTGCACCGCAAATCGGATTGAATTTAAGGCTTTTCGTAATGGACTGTGACGGCATTAAACTGATTGCCGCCAATCCCGAAATAATCACAAAGTCCGGCGAGCAATCCGGGCAGGAAGGCTGTCTTTCCGTCGGTAAAGTTCCTGCCGTGGTCAGCCGAGCCGAAAAAGCCACCCTACGCGCCCAAGATGCAAAAGGCGAATGGTTTGAGCGTGAAGCCGAAGGTTATGCCGCCCGTTGTTTCCAGCACGAAACCGACCATTGCGACGGCAAACTATTTATTGATCATCTGCCGAAAATGCGGAAGGATATGGTTGTCAAAAGATTTCAGAAAGAAAAAAGGTGGAAGTAATTACGCCTGATGCTCTTTGAAAATTAAACTTAGCAATCCGCTTTGAGCCGATGTAATCGGCGTCAGAATAAAGCCTGGGGTGAAGTGAAACGAAACCCTAGGTCTAGTGATAAGACCAATTAAAGCTCTCAGAGAGAGCGGCAGAAACTGTCGCCCGTTGCCCGGACTTTCACGTCTGTTCGCACTCACTCACCCCGCGCTCACGCACGGGGCTTTATACTAATGCCCGTTAACACGGGCTTAAAGCGGATACTTTTTGTTAAATTTAATTTTCAAAGAACATTAGACTTATTTTTACCTGATTTTAGATTAGGAGTTTTCGATGAGACAGTTATTACATACCTCATTAATATTTTTACTTTTCACTCTTTCCGCCTTTTCTCAAGATTTACAGTCGCTAAATCAAAAAGTTGCCGAATTATACCAACAGGGAAAATTTGAGGAAGCAATTCCATTTGCTGAAAAGGTGGTCAAAATTCAAAGGGAGCAAAAATCCGACAATTCCCAAAATTTGGTAACTGCCATTGAAAATTTGGCTCAATTAAAATTAACCATCTATAAATCGGCAATGACCGAACTTTCTTCGCCCGATTTAAAGCCTGAAAAAGCCAGAAAAATCTTTGAAAAACTACGGGAAAACGGCAAAGATACGGAAGAAATTTTGCGCGAGGCAATTAATTTAGCTGACAATAACGGAAAATCAGTTCCTGAACAATTAATCGGAATGAAAAATAATCTGGCGTGGATTCTCTACAAATTCTTTCCAAATGAGGCAAATCTTCCGGTTGGATTCGATAAAATCAAAAAAGATCAGTTCGACAGCCTCAATAAAACCAGATTTTACGAGAGGATAAATGAAGCAGAAAAACTCTACACGGATGCGATGCAAAAAAGCGAAAGCGCATTTGGTAATGAAAGCGATATTTTTCTTTCTACTTCATTCAATTTAGCTGAATTTGAACTTTCGGTCAGTAATTTTGAGAACGCCATTCTGCAATATGAAAAATGTATCGGCATTGTCGAAAAAAAATACGGGAAAAAGAGTCAGGATTTAGTGCCGCCGCTTGAATCCTACACTAAAGCACTTATCGCCACCAACCAAAATGACCTTGCTTTGGATGCTGTCAGCCGAATTGTGCAGATCACCGGAAAATCAATGAAAATCCCTAAGAATTTGCTCAATGTTTCTTTGCGTTCGGATAAAGCCTTTGTGACAACCAATGCAACCACAGTTCAAAAAGGCGAGCAAACCAATAGCGACAGAGTTTATATGCAAAGGCAAAGTGCAATAATTACATCCGGTTTAAGCGGCGCAGGTTTTGGCTCTGCTTCTTTATCTTCATCAACCTATGCCAACAATTATTACAGCAACACACAATCCGTCAAAATTTTAAGAATTCCGGTCAGAGTTTTGATTGATGAAAATGGCAAACCGGTTGAAATTGAAGGATTAATTGATAATAAGGACTTAAAAACATTGGCTGAAAATACGGTCAAAGAATGGACATTTCGCCCGATTGTTATTAATGGTCAAGCCAAAAAATTGAGCGGCTATGTTGAGTGTTTACTGCTTGTCGAAAAGTTTGCCAATTAAAAAGGAATGACAAAGTAAATCGCCATTCCTTTTTAACTTTACTTACTAATTTTCTTAGCTTTCCTGATTTTCGCCATTAGTTTTACTTCCTTTTCCGGTGGCGGCAGCTTGTGCTTGCGGAAGAGGAAGTCCGACTGCATCAGTCTTTTCTTCAGGTGAATCCTCAAAATCCATATCATCACCTTCACTGACAATCATTTTACCGGCTTGTTTGGCAAAGGTTAATTTGTCGTTTTCATCGTCAAAATCAATGCTGACAAAATCTCCCGTTTGAACTTGCTCGGTGGCTACCAGATTTGATAACGGATAAACCAAAAAGCGTTCGATTGCTCGTTTCAAGTGCCGCGCTCCGTATTTCAGATCAATGCCTTCTTTGAGCAAAAATTCGCGCGCGGGTTCGGTGCATTCAAAGATGAACTTCGTTCCGGCTGATTCGGTGATGCGATCTTGCACTTGTTTAAGTTCGATGTTCAAAATCTGGCGCAGATGATGTTCTTTCAAACTACGGAAAACAACCACTTTATCAATCCGGTTCATAAATTCGGGCGAGAATTTACGTTTCGCGGCTTCTAAAGCAGTGCGGTAAATCTTGGTATCAATTTCGTTATCTTCCTGAGCTTTACCGGTTTTACTCGGAGCAAAACCGATTCCGCCCGAAATCATTTCGGACATTTCGCGGGCACCCAAATTCGAGGTCATAATCACCACCGCTTTGGAAAAATCAACGCGGCGGTTATCACCCAGAGTCAAGGTCGCTTTGTCCAAAATTCCTAACAGCAATTGCCACAGTGAATCCGAAGCCTTTTCGATTTCGTCAAACAAAACGAAAGTTAATTTGGTGTCTTCTGTATGTGCTTTGTCCAAATTTTCCTGCGTCAGCATCGGAGAAGTTTCGCGGTGTCCCAAATATCCCGGAGGCGAACCGATAAGTTTGGCAATCTCGTGCGAATGTTGAAATTCGGCGCAGTCAATTTTGACGACGGCGTGCGGTTCTCCGAACAGAACTTCGGCGGCGGCTTCGACGACACGGGTTTTACCGGAGCCGGTCGGACCTAGGAAAAGCAATGTTCCAATCGGACGAGTCGGATTGTTCATTCCGGCTAAATAGATTTGAAATAAACCGCTCATTCGGCGGACTGCGCGTTCTTGTCCGACAATGCGGGCTGAAAGTTTATCCTCAAACTCTTTGGCTCGCGGTGACTTTTGGTCAGGGTCAAGTAAAATTGCTTTCTCGTTGGTTGATTTCTTTTTTTCCGCTTCGTTGCTCATAATAGTTTCTCCTCGTCGTTCAAAACGCCGAAATCAAAAATAAAGTTTCGTGTTTTGCTAAACTTTTAGACGAATTTTCAACACCTCATTTGCCAAAGTATCTTGGCAAATCTTGGTTTTAAAAGATGCTTTCAAAAATGAATTAGTTGGTCGGACTTTGGAATTTGGAAGGTAATTTGTCCAAAGAATTGCCGAGTTGCTCCTCTTTACAACTCCTGCAAAATATTTTGCATAAAATCGAAATTGTTGCAAGCAGAAAAACGACATTCACAAACTAACTTTCAAAAAACAAAGAGGTTTCTTGATTTTACTCAAAAAACCTCTGTTTTCAATAAATTGTCTTCGACAACCTTTAGTCGTAATATTCCAATCCCAAATGTGTGATCAAATCTTCGCCTTTCAAATGACGCAAAGTATTTTTCAATTTCATCAATTGGATGAAAATATCGTGTTCAGGATAAAGTCCCGGTGCAGTTTGTGGTGCTTTGAAATAGAATGACAGCCATTCCTGCACGCCTTTCATACCTGCACGTTGGGCTAAATCCATAAACAAAGCTAAATCCAAAACCAACGGTGCGGCAAGGATTGAATCCCGACACAAGAAATTGACTTTGATCTGCATTTTATAGCCGAGCCAGCCGAAAATATCAATATTGTCCCAACCTTCTTTGTTATCGCCGCGCGGCGGATAATAGTTGATGCGGACAACATGCGAAAATCCATCATACAAACTCGGATAAACATCAGGCTGCAAAATATGTTCGAGCACCGAAAGTTTTGATTCTTCTTTGGTTTTGAAGTTTTCGGGATCGTCCAGAACTTCTCCGTCGCGGTTGCCCAAAATGTTGGTCGAATACCAACCTTCTAATCCAAGCAAGCGTGATTTCAAGCCCGGAGCCAGAATGGTTTTCATCAGAGTTTGTCCGGTTTTGAAATCTTTTCCGCAAATCGGAACGCCGTGGTCTTCGGCTAATTTGGTAATTGCGGGAATGTCAACCGTCAAATTCGGTGCGCCGTTGGCAAAAGGAACGCCTGATTTAATCGCGGCATACGCATAGATCATCGAAGGTGCAATGCGATCATCATTGTCATACATTGCTTTTTCAAAAGCTTCGACAGTTTCGTGAATTTCACTCGGTTCGAGAAAAATTTCGGTTGAAGCCGCCCAAACGATCACTAAACGGTCACAGCCCTTTTCTTCTTTGAATTTGGCAATGTCTTCAATTAACTGCTCGGCAAGCTCCATTTTATTTTTGCCGGTTTTAACATTTTCGCCGGTGATGCGCTTAACGTATTTTTGTTCAAAGACCGCCTTCATCGGTTTTAATGACGAAAGTTCTTCAGTTAAAGCGTTAACCAAATCTTTATCTAAAACGCCTGCATTCAAAGCAGATTCATAAGCATTATCAGTGAAAATATCCCACGCGCCGAAAACAACGTCATTCAAATCCGCCAACGGAACAAAATCTTTAACCTTTGGTGAGCGATTCTCGGTTCTTTTTCCTAAACGAATCGTTCCCATTTGGGTCAATGAGCCAAACGGTTCAGCGATGCCTTTGCGGATTGCCTCAACGCCCGCAACAAAAGTGGTGCTGACTGCACCAAGTCCTACCAATAAAATTCCAAGTTTGCCATTTGCTTCGGCAATCTCAACACCTTTTTCTACCATTTATATTGTGTCCTACTAATTATAAGTAAAGTATTAGAATAGAAAATGATAACTTTAGCCGAATTTTAAGGCAAACGCAGACGCAGTTTTTACGGAAATCTGGCGGTTTTTATTGAACTAAAAAGAAAAATATTTGTTTTTTCAAATCGTTTGATACAATTTTCTAAAGTTTTACACGTTAAAAAACAGAGATAATTTTTGTCTAAAAGGACAATCATCAAGGAGAAAATTATGGGTCCGAAAGATGCGGCGCAACCGTCGCCGATTGAAGTAATGTTACAAATGATGTCGGGATTTTGGGTTTCACGCGGGATTTATGTCGCCGCTAAACTTGGAATTGCCGATCATTTACAGGATGGAGCAAAAACTGCGGCTGAAATTGCCGAAGCTACTAATACACATGCGGATTCGCTTTTTCGCGTATTAAGAATGCTGGCAATGGTTGGTGTTTTTGAGCAAAAAAACGATGACAAATTTGTCTTAACCCCATTGTCAGAAACGCTTTTAACCGATTCGCCGGTTTCGCTTCGCCCGGGAGCCATTGCCGAAATGGGCGAAGTTCACTACGCCGCCTGGGGAAATATTATGCATTCGGTCAAAACCGGTGAAATCGCGTTCGATAATCATTTTGGAATGGATGTTTGGGAATATTTTGAAACCGATCCTGAAAAAGCACAGAACTTCAACAAATATATGGCGAAAAGTTCGGAATCAATCAGTCAGGCAATTGTTGAATCCTACGACTTTTCTAAGGTGCAAAAAATTATTGATGTCGGCGGCGGTTTAGGGGGAATGATTTCGGCAGTTTTACGAGCCAATCCGAATTTATCGGGAATTTTGTTTGATGCGCCGTCGGTTGTCGAAAAATCGAAAGAATTTTTGGCTGGTGCAGGTGTTGCCGAACGATGTGAAACGATTGGCGGCAATTTCTTTGAATCTGTTCCAAGCGGCGGCGACCTCTACACAATGCGTTGGATCATTCACGATTGGGATGATGAAAAATCCGTGACGATTCTCAAAAACATTCGTCAGGTTCTGCCTGAAAACGGTAAACTTCTCCTTCTTGAAGCCGTTGTTCCTGCCAGCGGAGAACCGCATTTCAGCAAATTTATGGATTTAATTATGCTGACCATGACCGGCGGACGCGAACGAACTGCCAAAGAATACGAAACTTTGCTGGCTAAAGCCGGATTGAAAGTTACGAATGTGATTCCGACCAATTCGTTTATGAGCATTGTCGAATCTGTTCCTGCATAGAGAACAGTAACGCAAAGAGACGCAAAGGTTTCGCAAAGGTGCGCAAAGAAATTTTAAAATACTTTGTGTTCTTTGCGTGAACCTAGCGAAACTTTGCGTTTCTGCTTGAAAATGATAGTTTCTAAAAATGCGTCAGATTTGTTTTCTTTCGATGGATGACCTCGCCGGATATGTGAGCGATGATGAGCTGGCAATTGAGCCTTTGAAAAAATTAGGTTGGAAGGTCCAAACAATTTCGTGGCGGGATAAAACCGTAGATTGGAATGATTTCGCCGCAGTTATTCTCCGCACGACCTGGGATTATCAGCTTTTTCCCGATGAGTTTTTGGAAGTTTTAAGAAAAATTGATGCCTCACAAGCGCGTCTGGAAAATCCGTTACAAATTGTCGAATGGAATTTGAGCAAACTTTATTTGCGCGAGCTTGAGCAAAAAGGTGTTCGGATTGTTCCGACCATTTGGGATGAAAAAAGCGTCACAAAAGACAAATTTGATGAGTGGCTTAACCTTTTTCAAACCGATGAAATTATCATTAAACCTCTGATAAGTGCGACAGCAGGCTATACTTACCGATTAAAAGAGTTTTTAACGGAATTGACGGAAATATTTGATGATCGTCCGTTTATGGTGCAAAAGTTTATTCCGAATGTGGTTGATGAAGGCGAGTTTTCATTATTTTATTTTGGCAAAAATTACAGCCACACGATTCTCAAAACGCCTAAAATAAATGATTTTCGGGTGCAGGAAGAACACGGCGGAATCATTACGGAAGTTGAGCCTTCGGCAAAACTTTTGCAGGCAGCCGAAAAGGTTTTGCATTTAATTAATCCACATCCATTATATGTTCGTATTGATTTCGTGCGTGACGAGACAGACGAATTTTGTTTGATGGAACTTGAATTGATTGAGCCTGCGCTTTATCTGCGAATGAACCAAAACGCTCCGCAACTTTTTGCGGAAACAGTTGATGATTGGCTCAGAAAAAAAGCGGTGTAGTCAGCTCATTCTGGCTAAATCTTTCAAAAAGAGAAATTAGAGTTGAGCGTTAATTGCCGATCTAACTTGGCATAGTGATTGCTATGCACTTTGCAGGTTTGAACTAAATTCGGACACTTAGGTAATAAAGATCGAATCAAAGGGAGAAAAGTTTATGGCAATCGCAATTCTACAAAAAGGGTTTCAATTATTAAGTTTGAATAAAAGAAAAAAGGTTGTTGATGGAAAGGTTTTCGGCTCGAAGATCGGCTTAACTGCTTCACTTTTTGGATGTTGGCACGAATCAATCAGTCGTCCTTTTACTGATGGAAAAAGTGCTTATCGGACTTGCTTGAAATGCGGAGCGCGAACTCCCTTTAATACTGAAACTCTTGAAACACAGACTCGGTTCTACTATCCGCCGATTGTTAAAAGTATTGAAATCAAATAGTTTGCTGATTGACGAAATGGTTTAGAGCCATACTTTTTGGTTAAAGCTAAACCATTTCTTCATACATCAAATAATGTGAAGATTCCATCCCAAGTTTTTCGTAAACTCGTTGGGCTTTTTCATTATCGTGTTCGACATAGAGCCGAAATCCGCAAACATTACCTTGTTTTTCAGCTAAATTTTTGACGAAAGCATAAAGCGCACTGTATATTTTCCGTCCGCGAAATTCGGGCAAAATATAGACGCTCTGAATCCACCAAAACCAGTTGTTGCGCCAATCACTCCATTCAAAAGTAACCATCAAACCACCGACAATCTGTTCGTCTTCTTCGGCAACTACATAAAATCCGCAATCCGATTTCTCAAAAACTGCTTCAACACCATGCCGCAACGTTTCCGAATCAAGTGTTTTACCTTCAGTTTCAAGTGCCATCGCCTGATTAAAGTTCACCATCGCGGACGCATCATTTTTGTTTGCTAAACGAATCATCATAAATTTTTGATTTGCGATTTTTGATTTTAGATTAGCGTTTTAACTTAAACTTTTAATTAAACCTGTAACTTTCAACTTTTGACTTTCGACCTTCGACCTTATTTATTCGTGATCTGAATCAATCTTTCAAGTTTATTTTGTGCCTGTCCACTGTCAATAGCCTGTTCCGCAAGTCGGGCGGCGTGTGATAAATCTTTGGCTAAACCTCCGACATAAATTGCAGCGGCGGCATTTATAACTACTAAACTTCGGGCTTCGTCACGGCGTTTGCTTTGCAAAACTTCAAGCACGATTTTCGCGCTTTCAGCCGGAGATTCAGCGTGTAAATGTTTGATTTCTCCGCGTTTTAAACCAAAAGTTTCAGGCTCAACGGTAAATGTTTTAAGCCGGTTTTTGGCAACTTCGGCGACCATTGTTTCCCGCGTCAATGTAATTTCGTCCAAACCGTCTCCGCCGTGAATTACCCACGCTTTATCCGTGCCTAAAAGTGAAAGAGCCTGAGCCATCGGTTCAACCAATGAGGGATGCCAAACGCCGATAATTTGTTTTGGGGCTTTTGCCGGATTTGAAAGCGGTCCCAGTAAATTTAACGAGGTGCGAACGCCTAAACTGCGGCGAATATCTCCGACAAGGCGCAGCACCGGATGAAATTTCGGCGCGAACATAAAGCAGATATTTGTTCCGTTCAAAGAACTTTGGGCGTTGCTTGGCTCACCGGAAATTTTAACGCCTAATTCGCCCAAAACATCTGCGCTTCCGGTTTTGCTGGTCACGGCACGATTTCCGTGTTTGGCAACTGCCAGTCCTGCTCCGGCAATGACAAACGAGGCGGCGGTTGAAATATTGAAAGTTTTGACCAGACTCGAACCTGTTCCGGCTGTATCAATAAAATTTTTGTGACGAGTTGTGATTTTGACACTTTTTTGACGCATTATACGAGCCATTCCGGCTAATTCTTCGTAGGTTTCTCCCTTTGCAGCTAATGAAACCAAAGCTCCTGCAATTTGCGCCGGATTTGCATTTTCATCAGTTAGGGCGTTGAAAAATTCTGAGGCTTCATCCATTGACAAATTTTCCCCGCGCATCAGACGAACGAGAAAAGGGTGCAAGGGCGTATCTGCCTTGCTATTGGTTGCAGAAGTCGGAGCGGCAAGCAGCCAATCGGTTTTTGACATAAATCTATTATAGGTAACAAGTGAAATGTGACAAGTGATGAGGGTAATTTGAAAATGAGGATGACAATAAAAATTGTCTAATTATTAACTATCTCAAATATTTAAGAAGTTTTGCAATAGTTTTTTACCCTCGGTGGTCAAAATTGATTCGGGATGAAACTGCACACCTTCAACTTTCAAAGTTTTATGACGCACGCCCATGATCAATCCATCGGGAGTTGTTGCGGAAATTTCCAAATCATTTGGGAAACCTTCGCGGTCAACGATCAATGAATGATAGCGTCCGGCTTTAAAACGATAGGTCAAACCGGCAAAAACACCTTTGCCGTCGTGACAAATCTCGGCGTATTTGCCGTGAACGGGAATCGGCGCACGCACAACTTTACCGCCGAAAACCTGACCGATGGCTTGATGACCGAGACAAACTCCTAAAATCGGCAATTTGTCGGCAAAATTTTGCAGCACTTCCAACGAAACTCCTGCATCGTCAGGCGTGCCGGGACCCGGCGAAATCAAAATCCGGTCAGGTTTTAACTCATTTCGGATTTGTTCAACTGTAATTTCGTCATTTCGGCGCACTACAATATCGGCATTTAGTTCGCCTAAATATTGCACAATGTTGTAAGTAAAAGAATCGTAGTTATCTATGACTAAAATCATTTTAATTGCGGAAGGCTTAATTCCTTTATTTAGTTTAGGTTTTTTGTCATTAATTATCAACTTTTTACTTTTTTACTTCGACAAACCACAAACCGCAAATCTAAAATCGCAAATATGACTGATGGAATTTTAATTATTGATAAGCCGACCGATTGGACTTCGCACGATGTCGTTGGAAAACTGCGTAGAATCTTGAAAACAAAGCGCATCGGACATACCGGAACGCTTGATCCTTTTGCAACCGGAGTTTTGGTAATGCTCGTCGGACAGGCTACGCGGCTTGCTCAATTTTTGGACAAAGACGTTAAAGAATATGAAGCGGTTGTGCGGTTAGGGTTTGAAACCGATACAGGTGATCTAACTGGTAGTCCAAAGTCTCAAGTCTCAAGTCTCAAGTCCATTACGCCTGAATCGTTAAAAGATGCTTTAGCCGCTTTTCGCGGTGAAATTTTACAGACTCCGCCGATGTATTCTGCGAAAAAAGTTGACGGTAAAAAACTTTATGAACTCGCACGAAAAGGGGTGGAAATCGAGCGAAAGCCTGTAGCTGTGACCATTTACGAATTAGAAATCAAAGACCAAAGACCAAAGACCAAAGACCAAATTGAAATTCGAGTGCTTTGCACGGCGGGAACTTACATCCGCACTTTAGCCCAAGACATTGGACGCAAAATCGGAACAGGCGCACATCTGACCGCACTCAGACGCACACGGGCAGGGAAGTTTGATCTGGCGAAAGCCTTGACTATTAAACAGTTAGAAGAAGTTGTTTCAAGCGGAAAACTCAATGATTATCTAATTTCAATGAACGAAGCCGCTTCGCATTTGCCCGAAATCAGTTTAAATGAGGAAGAGGTCAAAAAAATTCGTAATGGAATGAAGCTGCCGAGTAATCTAAACGCCGAGTCAGTGCGTCTAACAGATTCGGAGAACAATTTAATTGCCATCGGAACCGCACACGAAAATTTTGTTAGACCAAAAATCGTTTTTGTGTAAAATGTTGCTATGAAAAAGAGATACTTAATCGCAGGTGCCATCGGCGGCGCAATCGGAGCAACTATCGCCTATAAAATGCTAAGCCGTGAAACGGAAGTTAATTGGGACGATGTTTTTCAAGATGTAATCCATTCGGAATACTCGCATTTTGTCGAAGTTGACGGAACACGGGTTCATTTTCAGGAATTTGGTGATCGCCACAATCCGACTTTGCTTTTGATTCACGGATTTACGGCTTCGACCTATTCGTGGCACAAGGTGACGCTTGCATTGGCTGAACGAGGATTTCACGTTATTGCGGTTGATTTACTCGGATTCGGCTTTTCGGGCAAGCCAAAATGGTTTGATTACACCATCGTTTCGCAGGCACGAATGATTTCGCGTTTTTTGAACCGAATCGGAGTTGGTCGCGCAATTGTAGCGGGCTGTTCTTACGGCGGAGCGGTCGCTGCAACTTTGACGCTTGATTATCCCGAATTTGTCGAAAAACTGATTTTGGTTGATGCCATCAGCAACGATGCAGTTAAAAATCGGATGGTTTTTCGCCTTGCCGGATTGCCCGGAATCGGTGAAGTTATTTCAGCTTTTTTGACCGATTCGCGCCGTTTTTCCAAAATGCGGATGGCGGACACTTTAGCCAAAGACAGTCATCATCTGATCACTGATGAACGGGCGGAGGCAATTGTGCGTCCGTTGAGTGCGGCTGATGCACATAATTCGGTGTTGATGACATTGAGAAATTGGGACGCGAACCGTATCGAAGAAGACGCGCATCTGATAAATCATCAAACGCTTTTGATCTGGGGCGAAGAAGACACGGTCGTCCCGATTCAGCACGGTCAAAAACTGCACGATTCCATCTTAAATTCCCGAATGGTCGTTTTCCGCCGTTGCGGTCACGTTCCGCAAGAAGAATTTCCCGAAGGCTTTGTTCAGGTTGTCACGGCTTTTTGCAACGATAAAAAAGGCAAAATCGAAGCAGAGGGAAATGATCGGATTCAGATAGAAGAATAGAAATGAGGAAGTTTCTTTTTACTTTTGTATTTTAAAAATAAAGGAACGCCGTCTATCTTGGCGGCATTGAGCGCGAAAGCGCGAATATTAATTTCAATGATTTAACTGATTGAAGGTAAATTACATCGTTGGCACGATGTTTGCCGGCTGGAAGCACGGCGTTCCTTTGGCTGAAAAATATTTTAACTTTCTTAGTTGATACAATTAAATTCAAATAAGATCACATTAGCTTTACTTCAATAAAAAATTGCAATCCTTGGCGTGGTTAATTTAGCCAATTCAATGGCTTAACTTGACAAAAACTTGCATTTTCTTAGAACGCTATCTGATAAAATGAGTGAGCATTGAGGCGAGTTCGGATTAAATATAATGAAAAGCAGTTCCAAAATAGGTTTAGTTCTAGTCTTAATTTTGCTTTGCACCACACTTTTGGTTGCTCAGACCACACTTGAGGAAGGAATCAGACAGGATTTTGTCAAAAAACTCAAGAAAGCCAGAGATAAAAACAAAAAAGAAGCCGATAAAAAATCAGGTTCAAATCAAATTGCGGTCAGTAATTCCGAAGCGAAACCGACTGAAACGGACGACGAAGTGATTACGGTCGAAACACAGCTTGTGCGGTCTGACATTTTGGTTTTTGACCCAAAAGGCATTGCGGTTTTAGGCTTAAAAGCAGAAGATTTTGAAGTAACCGAAGACAAAATTCAACAGGAAATCGGCACTTTTTCGCTTGGCGACAGTGCAGACGTTCCGCGCACAATCGTTCTGATTATTGATTACAGCGGCAGTCAACGACCTTATATCAAAACCAGTGTTGCGGCGGCAAAAGTTCTAGTTGACAAACTGAATCCGCGTGACAGAATGGCAATCGTAACTGATGACATTGAACTGATTACGGATTTTTCAAGAGATAAAGAAGAACTTAAGAAAAGTTTGGATAAATTAGTTAAAAAAGCGGAAAGAGGCGAAATCGGAAAAAGTTTGCAATATAGCGCATTGTATGCCGTAATCAACGAAATGTTTTCGTCTGAAGATATTCGTCCGATCATCATTTTTCAAACCGACGGCGACCAATTATCCGGCTTGAGAAAAGCGAATTCCTTTGACCAGATAATTTTACCAAACGCAACCTCTTTTACCGACATTCAATTGATGAATTCAATCGAAAAATCGCGGGCTACGATTTATTCGGTAATTTCGGGTTATTCGTTGTTGGGATTAAATCAGGAGGAGCGGGAAAAAAAGACGGAATTCTCTATTAAGCAAAATTCAGACAAAAAGAATAAACCGATGAGAGATGATATTGTGTCATATTCGGCTACGCTGTTTCGTGAACAGAGTTCAATGGCAGCAATCGCCAAATTATCCGGCGGATTTTCTGAAAATCTGGAAACTCCCGAACAAGCCGATAAAGTTTATGAGAACATTTTGAACGGCATCACTAATCGTTATTTGATCGGTTATTATCCTACCAATCCAACCTCAGACGGGAAACGGCGGACTATCAAAATTACGATCAAAAATCATCCTGAATATACGATTTGGGGTCGAAAAACTTATTACACAATTCCCACGAAAAAGTAAAAAAGTGGACAGTAGTCGGTGGTCAGTGAAAAGTGAGTTGAATATTTTCAAGCAAATTAAACTCTAATTTTACGATTCAACTAAACTGACCACTGACCACCGACCACTAATCACTTTCAGTTTTCTTCCCGCCACCTTCGGCATAAATCTTTTGCAGCATCCATCCAATTCGGAAAATTAAAAGTAAAACCTGAATCCAGCATTCGGGTTGGAACGACACGGCGGCTTTTCAAAATCAATTCGGTTTCGGTTCGCATAAAAATTGCACCGATTTCGAGCATCCATTCCATCGCGGGCAACCCGATCTTTGTTCCCCAAGCCTCCCGAAAAATTCGCATAAACTCAGCATTTGGCAAAGGATTTGGCGAAGCGAGATTAACTGCTCCGTCCAGTTCTTCATGTTCGATCAGCCAATCAATTGCCCGAATAAAATCGAGGTCGTGAATCCACGAAATATATTGTTTTCCATCGCTTGCCGTTCCGCCCAAACCTTTTCTGACCAAACCGAGCATTGTGTCAAAAATTCCGTCACGGTCAGGACTCATAATCATTGCCGAACGCATCAGAACTTTGCGTGTTTTCGGGGTAATTGCTTCGTTCGTGACGCGCTCCCAACTTCTGGCTACATCAATACTAAAATTCCAGGCTGATGGCGCGTTTGGCTGAATATCGTCAATAATTCCGGTAATTTCATCGTTCGGCGCATCAAAACGATGAGCATAAATTGTTGCCGTGCTGGATTGCAGCCAAACTTTCGGCGGATTTGGGGATTGTGAAATTGCTTCGCCGATAACTTTAGTTGAATTAATTCGGGAATCCATTATTTGACGGCTATTTTCTTGATTGTAGCGGCAATTAACGCTCCGTCCGGCAAGATTGATAACTATATCCGAACCGTCAATTTCATCTTTCCAATCACCCAAATTTTCAGCGTCCCAACTGATAGTTTGCCAATCTGCGTTGGCAGGATTACGGCTTAAAACCACAACTTCATCACCTTTGGCGTGAAAATTTCGCGCTAAAACCGTTCCGACTTGCCCTGTTCCGCCTGCGAGTATGATTTTCATAATTTCAGTTTAATTCAATTTAAGTAAGTGACCAAAATTATTGTGCTAAAGGAACGCCATGCTTCTAGCTGGCAATGAGCGCACCGCGCGAAAATTTTAATTTAAGCAAAAGTTGTCTTGAGCTAAAATTAGTGACGTTGTTACCAACGTTTGCCGGCTGGAAGCACGGCGTTCCGTCTGAAAATAATTTTTATTTTCTATTTTTCCCCCTTAATTACTCAGGAAATTAAAAAAGACCGCTAATTTTGTAGCAGTCTTTAACAAATTTTATCTATCTTTTACGTTCCATTTATTATTCTGCTCCACAGTTATTTTCATCCTCTTCCCAAGACGTTAATTTATATTGTCCTTGCAGATTTTGGTAGATAACTGCATCAATATACAAGATTTCGCCGTTATTTTGGGGAACAGAAATCGCCATACAAAGATGATAATTGATTCCGGCGACAACTTGCGTTTCGGCTTTTTTAATTGCTTGGAGCGTTAATTTTTCGTTCCTTTCTTTGGCTTTGACGGAAACTGCGTAGTTTGCCGCCGCTTTGACTTTTGCATCATTTACCGAAGCCTTAACATAACCACCCGCTTCGTCATCGCTTTGAGCAAAAGTTGTCAGACAGCCGAAAACTGCAAAAATAGCTGTCAGCATAAAGATTCTCATTAATGTTTTCTTCATTTATTCTTTCCTTTTGTTTGAATTTAAGACCAATTCTGGATTTGTTTTAATTCACTTCGCCTTTGATGTCAAAAGTAAACTTTGCGTTTAATAAATATTATAAAAATTGAACTAATTCCATTTTCACATTAAAATCATTCCTGTTCACAATAAATCACTACCCCTTATGATCTAAGCCATTTTTTTTGAATGAAACAAAATCAAAAAACAGGAGCCTAATGATGAAAAGAAATCTTCTCAAATTCTTGCTTTTAATCACAATTATTTTTCTGCCTACCTGGGCAAAATCCGTTTTTGCCTGTCAATGTTATGGATTACCAACTCCATATCAAGCATTTAAAGAATCAAATGTAGTTTTTACAGGCAAGGTTGAAGAGATATTGGATTCAGAAGGCAATAAAGTAGAGGATGAGGAAAAAAGAAGAGAAAACGGAGAAATATTTGAAGGATACAGATTTTATCGTTTTGCGGTTGATGAATCATTTAAGGGAGATAAAAAACAAGAAGTAGTTATTGGATTGTCTCTAAATATGTGCCAGTTTGGATTTAAGAAAGGAGACAATTTATTGGTTTATGCTTCTGAGGACGAAGGAAAATTATGGACAGGAACGTTTTGTTATCGAACAAAAGATATAAATGAAACTCAAGACGATATTCATTTTCTACGGGAAATTTTACAAAATAAGTCCGAACCGCGAATTTATGGCTCAGTGAGATTAGATAACGTAGGATTTAATCCTCCTCAATTAAAATTTGTTGAAGGCATAAAAATTGTTGCTCAAAGTCTAAAAGGAAAAAGAAAATACATAGCTTTTACCGATAAAAATGGTCTTTACAGATTCAACAAACTGCCAAATGGCACTTATATAGTTTCCCCTGAACTGCCGAAAAAATATACTCTTAGTTTTTGGCTTTACAAAGAAAAGATCAAACTTGTGTCGGAAGAAATATATGAACATTTAGGATATGAAGAATTTTGGGGGAAGTCGGCGTATGCGGATTTCCGGATTGCTTGGAATAATAAAGTTACCGGCAAAGTTTTAGACGCAGAAAGCAAACCATTGGAGCACGCAACAGTTAGGCTCATTCCTATTGACAAAATAGAGCAAATTAGTGAAAAGCCTTTGGAAGATGACGAATATTACAAACAATCTTTGTATCCAATTAACCCGCAAAGTAAAATTAGAGGTTATAAGATTTCTAATACTGCTCCAGGCAAATATATTTTGGCAGTTGAAATTTATGCTCCTTTTAGTGATGGTAAAGATAGATTCCGAATGTATTATCCACAAACGACTGACCCAAAACAATCAAAAGTAATTACAATAGGAGAATTTGGCGAGCAAAGTATAGACATTAAATTACCTGCGGAATTTATCCTTCGGGAAATTGAAGGCTCTTTTATTTGGCAAGATGGAACGCCTGTTAACGGGGGGTGGATTTTTCTGAAAAAAAATAACAGCCCTAAACTCGACGATAACTATCTTTACGATAAGGAAAAAACCGAAGTGACTGGAAAGTTTAAGTTTAAGGTTTTTGAAAATACTGAATATTGGATTCATTCTGAGGTTGATTTGTTCAAGGCAAAACCAATTAAGGTTAAAGTCGGAAAAAGCAATGAGCTAATAAAGATTAGTATTTCAACAACAGACAATAATCAATGATGTTGATTCTCTCAAAATTTGAACTAATTCCATTTTCAAATTAAAATCAACGCAAGGTCAATCAAATCTAACACTAAAGGATAAAAAAACTATGGCTTTCTTTCCGATTCCGAGTATGCTTTTGCGGCAACTCTACACCTTTAACAGTCTGAAAAATACCGAAAACGGTGTGCAGTTTGCCATCAAAAATCGTTTGACGGACGTTGAATTTTCCGAACTCAAATCAGTTTCGATCAACGGCGGAGAAATCCCGAAAGGCAAAATCTCTTTTGATCTAGGCGATGGAAATGTCATTTCTGCCGATGCGATTACGGATTCAAATCCGATTCCATTTCCGCTCAGAAAAGTTGTTTTGGTCAATATTGCCAACGGAAATTTGCCGACCGGAAAGCATAAGCTCGAAATTGCGGTCAAAGCGAAAGGTTACGGCTCATTAAAGTTTGATGTCGAAGACGCAATCGCAGAAATTGAGCGGTTGGAAGTGCGAATTCCGCGCGGTGATGACGATGATTACTCGGAAAGTGCCATTAAAACCCGTCAGGAATTTGTCGAAAAATTTACTGGCGCAGAACTTGATCACATCAAAAATTATTCCTTTGATCCGCACATTTTGTCAGGAAATATTGAACATTTTACCGGTGTCGCGCAGATTCCGATTGGTTTTGCTGGACCGATAAAGGTCAACGGCGAATTTGCAACGGGCGAATATGTTGTGCCGATGGCGACCACCGAAGGAACACTGGTTGCCAGCTACAATCGCGGCATCAAAGTGCTGAATTTGTCGGGCGGAGTGAAAACAACCGTAGTTGCCGACGCGATGCAGCGCGCTCCGGTTTTTGTTTTTGAAGACGCACGGGAAGGTCGAAAATTCGTTTCGTGGGTGTTAGATCATTACGACAAAATTAAAGAGGAAGCCGAAGCGACCTCAAGCGTCGCGAAGCTCAAAGACATTGATTTCTACACGGCAAACAAATTCGTTTACGCCCGTTTTAATTACACAACGGGCGATGCGGCGGGGCAAAACATGGTCGGACGCGCTACTTTTGCGGCTTGCGGTTGGATCATTGACGCTTACGAAAAAGACAAGATCAAACATTTTTATCTGGAATCAAATTTTGCAACTGACAAAAAAGCTTCGCAGGTCAACATTATGCGGACTCGCGGCAAGCGAGTGACGGCAGAAGTTACGATTCCGCGCAATGTTTTGATCGAACATATGCGGGTTGAGCCGGAATCGCTCGCCTATCACTGGGGCGTAGCGGGAATCGGTTCGCTTCTCTCAGGCGCAAACAATAACGGTTGCCATTCTGCCAATGGAATTACGGCGATTTTTATTGCCACCGGACAGGATGTCGCCAATGTTTCCGAATCTTCGGCAGGCGTTGTTTATGTTGAACTCACGCCCGAAAAAGATTTATATATTTCGATTACGATTCCGTCTTTGATCGTGGCGACTTACGGCGGCGGAACAGGTTTGGCAACACAAAAAGAATGTCTGGAAATTTTAGGCTGCTACGGACGCGGCGGCGTGAATAAATTAGCCGAAATCATCGCCGGAGTTGTTCTGGCTGGTGAAATCTCTCTGGCTTCGGCAATTTCTTCAAGTGATTGGGTTTCAAGCCACGAAAAATACGGACGGAATAGGTAACTAGATAGCCACAAAAAGCACAGAAAACACAAAAATTAGAATATTGAAGTTGATTTTAAAGTTTTTGTGCCTTTTGTGCTTTTTGTGGCTGAACAAAAAAAGCGAGCGGCATTGGCACCGCTCTTGGCAGGTCTAAAATAGACGGGGATTGTTAGACGGGGGTAAATTATCGCAAAAGGGTTTCTTGCGATATGTTTGGTGGATAATAAAATCTTTTGGTTGTTTTCATCTGCACAGCATCAAATTTTTGTCTTGCGCCGCAGTGCAGACAAGCGCGATACGATTGTCTTCCGTTAGTGAACGGGCGGCTTAGATCTTTGTGCCAACATCCGAATAATTTGGCAAAAATTCCAATCTTTTTACCAAAAACTTCTTCGGTTTTATTAATAACTTGTTTGGCTATGTAATTCTGTTCTAAAACTGCTTGCATAATCTTTTCCTCATTAATCCAGCCTGCAAGAATTTAGACGCAGGCGGTTACTCTTTTTGCAGATTATTTTTAATAAAAAAAACTCTGCTTCTATTTATTCCCTTAATTCGCCAAATTCTTCCCAAAAGATTCAAAAAGCGATTCTAAATCTAAATGGCTTTTTTACGGCTTTTGTTACAAAAAAAGTATTCATCCGCTTTTATTCGCCACTTTTTTGAACGAAAAGTCTCAATTATCTTGCAAAATTTTGTAGAATTATTGCGGTTTTGGTAATTTGGTTAATGGCAGAGGACATAAAAATATGACAATAAAAGAGTTTTGGGTGGCAGAAGGTAAAAAACTTAATTTGAAGAAGCATAAGCCCGGTTGGACGGGCGATTATAAAACCAAGGAAGATGCAGTTGCCGATTTGCAAAAAAATATAGAACGATTGGCAAAGCTGCAAGACATTTTGTATGCCCAAAATCATCACGCTTTATTGATAATTATTCAGGCTTTGGACGCGGCGGGAAAGGACGGTTTGATTAAACACGTAATGACGGGGTTGAATCCGCAGGGCTGTCAGGTCTTTTCCTTCAAAGCACCTTCGGCAGAAGAACTTGACCACGATTTTCTCTGGCGTGCCTCAAAATCTTTGCCCGAACGCGGACGGCTCGGAATTTTTAATCGTTCATATTATGAAGAAGTTTTAGTCGTGCGGGTGCATCCAAATTTCCTGCAAAATCAACCACTTCCGACCAAAGTCAAAAATGACAAAAAGGTTTGGGATAAACGATTTGACGACATCCGTAATTTTGAAAAATATCTGACGCGCAACGGTATCCACGTTCTCAAATTTTTCCTTAATGTTTCCAAAGACGAGCAGAAAAAGCGGTTTTTGGAAAGAATTGATACACCCGAAAAAAATTGGAAGTTTTCTGCTCAGGACATTAAAGAACGCGGATTTTGGGAAGATTACCAAAAGGTTTATGCCGAAGCGATGGAAGCAACTTCGACCGAAAAATCTCCGTGGTATGTGATTCCGGCGGATAACAAATGGTTCACGCGTGTTGCTGTTTCCGAAATTATTTGTCAGAAATTAGAATCTTTGAAATTGCAATATCCCGAATTAACCGATGCTCAAAAAGCGGAATTAGCTGAATGCAAAAAGATGTTAGAAAGTGAGAGTTAAGTTAAACTCAAACTGCAATTAAAAGATTGTTCAAACATATCTTTTTTCAATTCAAAGGTTTCGCGTTCGCGTTCAGTATCTTTTTCACTTATTATCTCAAGGGTTAAATTGCGTCCTTTGCGGCTGAATCGGATGTCTTTAACCCGGCATTCATAACTGCGGTCAAGCGCGTCTGAGATCCGTAAAATTGCACTGAGTTTCCAGACCAAATCACGATCCTTTTCGCTCAAAGCCATAAACTCAGGATGTTTATCTCTGGGAAAGCTCCCGCGATGATAGCGTGCAATATTGGCGATAATTTGCTTTTCGGCTTCAGAAAACCCCGTAATTTCCGAATGTTTGATGAGATAAAAAGAATGTTTATGATGAGAGTCGTGCGAGATGTGAAAACCGACATCGTGCAGCAAAGCGGCAGCGGAAAGCAAAGTGCGCTGATGCCGTTCAAATTTATAAGTTAAAGCCAATGAATCAAAGATCTTTTCGGCTAAACCGGCAACTTGCAAAGCGTGTTTTTCTTCGTAACCGTAGCGTCTGCCGATGGCAAAAACCCCGCGCAAATTTCTATCTTGAACATCAGGCACGGGCGGCAAGTTTTCGGTTTCGATTTCACGCAAATAATCAATGATAACCCCTTCCCGAAGCGCAAAATTGCACGGCTGAACGGTTTGAATTTTCAATGCCCGCATCACGCCTTCGAGGATTTGTCCGCCCGCCACAATTACTTCGGCACGATTCGGAGAAATATCCGGCAATTTTCCACGTTCTTCAAGCGGAAGTTTTGCCAGATTTTGATTTAATTTAACTAAATTCTTGTAATTTAATTCTGCGTATTTATTTGCCAGATTTGAGATTAGAAAACTACTCAGCGAAGCCAAATTTAAAATAGTTCCCGAAGTTCCGGTCGAAATCTGCCATTTTTTATTTTTTAATTCGCGGGTCGGACGTTCCAATGCCGATGAAATTTCTGCCCGAAGTGTTTTTAATTCTTTTTCTTTCGGTGGATTTCCAAACAAAAATCTGTTGGTCAGGCTGACCGAACCAAGTTTCATTGAATAAAGATATTCTGGATAACCGTCCTGCATCAGACTAAGTTCGGTTGAACCGCCGCCGATGTCAATATTTAATAAAAGACCTCTTCGTTTTCCGGCATTTTGAACTGACGCGATTCCAATTAAACGGGCTTCTTCGATAGAGGACAAAACTTCAACCCGGACGCCTGTTTTCTTTTCAATTTCTTCTACAAATTCGTTTGAGTTATCGGCTTCGCGCACGGATGCAGTCGCCACTGCAATGATCTTATTGACGTTGCGGCTTTCCGCAATCGAACGAAATTTAGCGATTGCCTCGGCACTTTTTTGAATCGCTTCGGCAGGAATAAAACGTAATTTTAATGTTTCGCCAAGCCTGACGCGTTCGCGCTCCTGTAAGATAACGGTAAAAGAGTCGCTGGCGGCAGCTTCGATTATTGCGAGTTTGATGGAATTTGAACCGATGTCTATGGCGGCAAGTTTTTGAGTTTTCATTTGAAACAAATTATACAGACAAACTTTTAATCAAGTCATCTTTGCTTTACAAAAAATTACAATGAATATTCGGGCAAAAAATTATAATAAGAACTGAAAAATCTCTCCTATTAAAAATTTCAAATTATTTCAGATAAGTTTGGTCATAAAGTCTGTATAAACACTAATTAGGTTGTGCGCAAGAACATTATTGGACTGTGCGAATCAATTTCTTAAGTTCGTCAGGGAATAAAAAAATGAGAACAATCGAGACATTTTGCGCTGAAAAAAAAGATATCTGGATTTGGCTGGATCGTTTTGGCGAGGCAAAAATTAATTACGATCCGTCAACTCCGCATCGTCACGATTTTTATGAGATCCTTTTTTTTGAGAAAGGAGACGGAATTCATTTAGTTGACTTCGCTGAATTTCCCATTAGATCAAATAGCTGCTATTTTCTGTTCCCGCATCAGGTTCATTCTTTTAAACATTTTTCCAAACCAAAAGGCTGCGTCATCCGATGCTATGAGGAAGGATTGTTTTCCTCCCAACTTAATGCTCTGATTTTGAGTTTGTCTTTCTCAGCTAAAAGTCCGACTATTTTTGAAGATGACGCGCAAAAATTCGCGGATGTTATGCAGTTATTAAATCCGTTGCAGCATCTGTTACAAAAATACCCGAACACAACGAACCATATTATTTTGCATCTTTTTCAATCTTTTTTATTGTATTTGTTGGAAATCAGCGGAATTTCTCAGGATTTTGCCAAACACTCAAAAAATACGAACTTAATAGTTAAATTTTTGCAGTTAGTAGAGAATAATTTTTTTACCGCGCATACCGTTAAAGAATATGCAGAAGAATTATTGACAACTGAGCGCAAAATATCTTCGGCAACTCAGCATTATTTGGGGTTAAATCCGCTACAGGTAATTCATAACCGCATTTTGCTTGAAGCCAAACGGCTGATGCTTTATGAAAACCAATCGCAAAAAGAAATTGCATTTAAACTCGGATTTGATTCATCGGACAAGTATTCGCATTTTATTAAAAACAAAACAGGTTTAGCCCCAACCGAGATAAAAAAAGAAATTGGAAAAATCCACAAACTATAAACCTAAATTATCAATAAAATCCTAGATGAGTAATATGTGTTTATGATATTTTAATAACAAGCATAATAATCAGTTATAAAATTATTTGCAGATTTTTATGTTTTATAAGAAAAGTTTCTGAGGTCTTTTATAGACTGAGAAATTTTACTTATTAAAAATGTGTTTTTTGATGTTGTCCTAGGAATTGACTTAATAGTTTAGCCTTAGGAGGTTTTCTTAAATAGCAGGAAACCTTTGAAGCCCCCCGACGTTAGCTTATGTGTCTTTAAGTTCATAAGCAGCTGAGCAAAATTACAATGAAAACACTTTTAATAATGCGACACGCCAAGTCGAGCTGGGATAATCCCGATTGGTCTGACTTTGAGCGACCGCTGAATAAACGAGGATTAAAAACTGCTCCATTTATGGGCAGTATAATTTACACAAATAATATTAGACCTGATTTGATAATCTCATCTCCTGCCAAACGAGCTAAACAGACTGCCGTTTTAGTCAAAGAAACTGCTCAAGTTGAGAAAGCGATTCAGTTTGAAGACAAAATTTATGAAGCAAGTGCTACGACCTTACTTTATCTTGCTACTGAATTTTCGGATAAATACGAAACCATTTTAATCATTGGACATAATCCCGGAATTGAGGAATTTATTCGTCTCCTAACCGGAGATTATTGTTCAATGCCAACTGCTTCTTTAGCCAAAATTCTGGTGAATGTTGATAGTTGGCGGGAAATCGCTCTCAATAAAGGTTTTTTGGAAACCGTTTTTCGTCCGAAAGATTTAATGAATAATAACGAAGAAGAAGCATTTTCCACCTGAACATTTCTACCGTTCCCCAATGCGGTCGCATTGTTCACATCTTTGTAACATTCTGTTCACATCAATTTAATTTTTGCGTTATACCTTTGAATTGTCTTTGAGGTATAGATGTCGCTTTGGTTTATTTGAGCTTTTGTTCTAAATTCTAATTGATGGATCAAAGAAAACTTTTAGAACGTGAGCTTAATGTTTTACGCGACCGTCTGCTTTTGATGGGCGGCGAAGTAGAGTTGGCTTTGCAGCGCGCAATGCACGCTCTTTTGCAAAGAGACAGCGAGGTAGCCAATCAGGTCATCGAAGGGGACCGGATCATTGATCGGCTTGAGCTTGAAATTGATCGGATGAGTGTGGATGTTCTGGCTTTGCGTCGTCCGGTTGCGCGAGAACTTCGGACGGTGATTTCGATTTCCAAGATTACGCCGATTTTAGAGCGAATCGCCGACCATGCTACGAATATCGCCCGCGCTGCTCTGGAACTAAATGACGAACCCGAAATCAATATTTTTGCAGGATTTAATCAAATCGCTGATTTAGCTACCGAAATGCTGCAAAACTCATTGGATATTTTTACTTCAAACGATTCGGAAAAAGCGAGGCAGTTAATTTCCAAAGACGCAGAAATTGACAGTATTTACGAACAATTAGCCGGTAATTTAATGGAAACAATGTCGCAGGATGTGACTAAATCTACCAGAATTGCCCGTTTGCTTTTTGTTGCCAAAGATTTAGAGCGCATCGGCGACTACGTTAAAGATATTTGTGAACTGACCGTTTATATGAAAGAAGCGGTTTTTATCAAACACCAACAGTAGAATTTTTGATTTTAGATTTGCGATTTTCGATGGAGAATTCGAATTTGATCAAAAAAATCAAAAATCAAAAATCAGAATTCAAAAATAGAATATGTCTCAACAAATTTTAATTATCGAAGACGAGCCGGATATTGCCGAAAGTTTGCGTTACAACTTTGAGCGTGAAAATTACAAAGTTTTGATTGCTGAATCAGGCGAAAAAGGTTTGCGTCTCTCTCTGGATGAACATACCTCGCCGGATTTAATAATTTTGGATTTGATGCTGCCCGGAATGAGCGGTTTGGAACTTTGCCGCCGTTTACGCCGTGAGCCTGAAACCCGCCGCACTCCGATAATTATGCTGACCGCGAAAGTAACAGAATCGGATAAAATTACCGGATTGGAAATGGGAGCAGACGATTATATTGTTAAACCGTTTTCGGTCAAAGAAGTTGTCGCGCGGGTGCGGGCAGTTTTGCGCCGGAGTGATTCGGGCAGCATTCCACGTTACGAGGACGACAAACTTTCGATCGATTTTGAAGATATGCGCGTCGTTTGTAGTGGAAATGACGTTAAATTAACTCGTAAAGAATTTGCTTTGCTGACTAATTTAGCCAAAAATGCGGGACGGGTTGCGACTCGTCAAAATCTGCTTGATAACGTTTGGGGATATAGTTATTTTGGCGATACGCGAACTTTAGATGTTCACATCCGACGGTTGCGGCAAAAGCTGGGCGATTGCGGAAATTGCATTGAAACGGTAGTTGGAATCGGGTATCGTTTTATCGGAATGAAATAGGAAAGTAAAAAGGCAAAATTAAACAGTAAAAAGATTTGCCGATCAAAAATCTGAAATTGTATGAGTTTGTTAGGTGATTGGTTTAGAAAAAAAGAAGAATCAACCGAAAAAACTTCACGCCAAATTTCGTTTGACATCCTCAAAACTCTCCGTGAAAGTGCGATCATTGTTGGGGAAGATACTCAAATTATTGCCTCAAATCAGCAAGCCTATGATGACTTTGCTCGTAAAAACGGAGCTTTGGAAAATAAGCGTTTGACCGAAGTAATTCGTGATCGCGCAGTTCACGACGGTTTTCTTAAAGCCTTAGAAAACAATGAATCTTCCGAAGTTAAATTTGATTTTCTGTTTAATGAAAAACGCTCCTTTTCGGCAAAAATTACTCCGATAATTTTAGAAGAAAAACGTCACGCCATTGGAGTTTTTTATGAAACAACCCAAATCGAACACCTCGAACGAGTAAGACAGGAATTTCTCTCAAATGTTTCGCACGAGCTCCGCACTCCGCTTACCTCGATTCTGGCATTTGTTGAAACGCTTGAAGATGGAGCAATTGACGATAAAGCAAATAATCAAAGATTTTTGGCAGTAATCCGAAAGAATGCAGAAAGAATGCACCTTTTAATTGATGATATTGCCGAACTTTCCTTGATTGAATCAGGGCAAATCACGATTGAGCCGAGAGAAATTAAATTGGCATCTCTGGTTGATGAACTTTTTACCAATCTTTCTGCAAAAGCAACCGCTCGTAATGTCAAACTTTTCCATAAAATTTCTACTGAGAAAAAAGTTTGGGCAGATAAAATGAGATTGGAGCAAGTTCTGACGAATTTGATTGATAACGCCATCAAATTTAATCGTGAGAACGGTAGCGTGACAATTACCTGCGAGGAAAAAGACCAAACGGATTTGATTAATGTGACAGATGAAGGCGAAGGAATTTCGAGCGAACATTTGCCCAGAATTTTTGAGCGTTTTTACCGCACTGATAGGGCGCGTTCACGCGAAATCGGCGGCACCGGATTAGGTTTGGCAATCGTCAAACATCTGGCTCGACTGCACGGCGGCGAAGTTTCCGTGACTTCGACTTTGGGACAAGGCTCAACTTTTATTATTCAGCTTCCGCAAAAAACTCAAGAAAATCTTTCCTAGTTCATTTCATTTTTGCTACAATAAAACTTACCCGATAAAAACTGATTTTTGCAGATAGAAAAAGTGAAGTTTCTTTTATCTACTGGAGGGGAAATGGATTTTAGGATCGGACAAAAAGTTTCGTATCCAAACCAAGGTGTTTGTGCAATTGAAAGTCTCGACCGAAAGGATGTAAATGGTCGCCCGGTAGAATTCTATTCACTGCGGCTTTTATCAAATAATTCGATCATTTTCGTTCCCAAAGACAATACTCGAACAGTCGGAGTCCGTCCCGTTATTAATTCGGTTCAATGCTCGGAAGTTTTGAATTTTTTAGCCGATGATTTTGAAGAAATTGTTCCCGATTGGAAAACCAGAGTCCGGGATTTTTCTGCCCAAATTCAAACCGGCGACATCTTTCAGGTTGGTGACGCACTCAAAAAACTTACTTTTTTAACTACTTTCAAACAGCTTTCTTTTCGTGAAAAACGGCTTTGGGAAAAAACCAAGTTTTTGGTCGTTTCCGAATTAGCCGCTGTTTGTTCCCAAACCGAATGCGAAGTTGAAGAAAAAGTTGATAAATGTTTGGCAGAGGCTTGTGAAAAACACAATTTAAGCCGAATTCAATTAGCTTCGAGCGCAACACATTAATCAGGAGGCAGAAGCAGCAGCACCTGGCAGTTTAATTATTTACATTGCATTTGAAAACTGACTGCGGGTGTCAACCGCAAGTGCCTACTGTTTCTCGTAACTTGTGCGAACAATCGTTTTAATATTTCCGCGCACGTTAAAATCCCCTTCCAATTCAACCTTTAACGGATCAAGGGCTTTAACAAAATCTTCTAAAATTACATTCATTAAATGCTCGTGAAATATTTTTACTTCACGAAAAGAGTTGATATAAAGTTTTAAACTTTTAAGTTCTACGCATCTTTCATTCGGCACATATTTCAGCTTTATCGTGGCAAAATCAGGGAAATCCGAAAAAGGACAAATCGCCGTAAATTCGGGAATCGTAAAATCAATCCAGATTTCGCGCCCGACAAATTCGTATTTGAACGTATCAAGCGGATACAAATTCATTTCTTCGCGCGGAGTCGAGCGAATATCTAAGCCTTGTTGATTGGTTGGTGGTAAATTGTAATCGTCTAACATAAAGAATTAGTCTAAAGTTTCAGGGCGCAAGTCTCAAGTGGTCAAGTAAAAAGTAAAAATTAAAAAAGCTGTGTGAAAAGTGAGTTCTATGTTTTTATGAGTTTACTGGTTCAGTTTCTTTAGTTGGATTTGAAACGGACAAAAGAAAAATAGCGGCTAAAATAGAAAGCCCTGCGCTAAAAATAAAAGCGGCACTTGCGCCAAACCAATTCCAGATTCCGCCGAGCAAAAGAGAAGCCGGAAAAACCGTTACGCCAAAAGCTAAATTATAGAGTCCGAATGCGGTTCCGCGTTTTTCCTGAGAAACTAAATCTGCCACTAATGCTTTTTCTGCACCTTCCGTCAAGCCGAAATAAATTCCGTAAATCAAAAATAATGTCCACGCTTGCCACGCTTCGCTGACAAAAGCAAAACCGAGATAAACTAAGGCGTAAAGAACCCAGCCCGAAAAAATCAGTTTCTTGCGTCCGAATTTATCCGACAAACTGCCGCCGATCAATGAACTGATAACTTTGCTGAGATGCAAAAACATCCACAAAATCGGCAGCAAAGGCGGAGAAATTCCGGCATCACGCGCCCGCAAAAGCAAAAAAGCGTCTGACGAATTTGAGAGCGTAAAAAGTGCAATTACTAACAAAAATCGCTTAAAATTTGCGTCAAATTCTTTTAATGAAAATTTAGGGGCGGTTTGTTTTATTTCGCTTTCGCCGTCTTCTTTGACAAAAAAGATGATTACAAAAAGTCCGAAAACGATTGGAATCGAAGCCAAAAGAAAAACGTTTTGATATTCGCTGACGGTTGGATTATCAGGATTTCGAGCATAGATCCAGAGCAGGATCGAAGCAATGATCGGACCGAAAACTGCGCCCAGATGGTCAGCCGCCCGATTAAATCCAAAAGCTAATCCGCGTTTTTCGTGCGGAACTTCTGCCGCCAAAAGTGCATCGCGCGGCGCACCGCGAATTCCTTTTCCGACACGATCCGTTAATCTCACGAACAAGACCTGTTCCCAGTTAGAGACAAATGCCAAAAACGGACGAGTTACGCTGGCAAGCGCATAACCAATGAAAACAAGAGATTTACGGGAATTTAAACGGTCGCTCAGGTAGCCGGAAAAAAGTTTTAGGATACTGGCAGTTGTTTCGGCAATTCCTTCGATTGCGCCAATCGCTAATGGCGAGGCACCAAGACTGAGAGCCAAAAAGGTCGGCAGCAACGGGTAAATTATTTCGCTTGAGGTATCATTAAGGAGGCTGACAAAACTCAACGCCCAAACATTGCGAGGCAAATTTTTATAATTCTTCCAAAGCATGGTGCAGGTATTTAAGTTTCCAAATAATTTAACAAAAAGATTGAGGATTGTTACTTAGTTTTGATTTGTTTTAGCGGGTGTTTCTGATCTGCGGAGGCGGTCCGGGTGGTCTGGACGGACGCGAAACCAACCACAGAACTCCTATTCCGCCAATAACAGAAATCAGCAAAATTACTGCCACAATTACCAATCTAATTGCGGTTTGGAGACTTTTTTTGAGCATTTTGTAAGCGATGAATGCAGCTCCGGCTCCAATTAGAAAGACAAAGATGAAAATTCCGATACCGACTCCACCGGCAAGTGGTGAAATGTCAAATAAGATCATAATTTGCTTGACCTCTCAAATTCTTTTTCGATTTCCCGAATATCTTCCTCAGTCAATTCTGAGCCTTCTGACGGCAAAGAAAATTCTTCATCTGCCCACGAACCAAAGTCGATCATTTTGCATCTTTCCGAACAAAACGGGCGAAATTCATTGCCTTCATATTCAACCATTTTTTCGCAAGTTGGACATTTTACTAACGGCATAATTTTCAAAGATTAGCACAATTTTTACAAAATTGCGCTATAATTCAGACAGAAATTTGATGCCTTTTAGCATCTGACAGAACAAATTAACGGATTTTTCGTAAAATGAGTTTTAGATTGTAAAAACGATCATAAATGAGGTAAAAATGGCTGATTACAAAGAGCGTTTTGAAGCGTGGCAGAAACAAGCGAAAGAAAAATTTGAAGAAATTGATAAGCAATTCGGCTTAAAAGAAAAACTGGAAGAAGGCGCAAAAGTTGTAACGGAAGTTGCCCAAAAAGGTGCGGAAGTTATGACCGATGTTGCGGGAAAAGGTGTCGAAGTCGTCAAAGACGGTGTTGACAAGATCAAATCCGAAGCCGAAAAAACCGAGACCGGAAAACAGGCGGTCAAAGTCGCGGAAGACACTTTTAAAACTGCCGAGCAGACCGCTAAAACTGTTTATGAAGCCAGCGAACCGATTCGGGAAGTAGCGGAAGATGCCGCGAAAAATGCCGGAAAAGTTGCACAGGAAGCCGCCAAAAATGCAGGCGGAGTTGCCAAAGAAGCCGGAAAAAAAGCAGGCGAAGTTCTTTTTGTAGCGACGGAAAAAGCCTCTGAAGTTTTTGAAGATGCTTCCGAATCTTTTAAAAAAACTACGAAAACTGCTTCTGATCTTTTCGGTTTTGGCTCAAGTGTCGGTAAAACTCTGGATTCAGCCTACAAAACCGTTTCTAAAACTTTGGGCTGGGTGCAGGAAAATCCGCTTCAAGCCGCCGCTTCTGGCGTTTCATTGGTCGTTGGCGCAGGACTTGGGGCAGGTTTTACCTTGGTTTCTTCAAATTGGTTGTTTCATTCCGCTTTACCGGCGTGGGGCGTGAAAAAGGTCAGCGAGCAGTTTACCGATTATCTCACCTCGCAGGAAGAGCTTGTCAGCAAAGGTGAATTATCGGAAGCCGAAGCCGAAAAAGTTAAGTTTGAAAAAGACATCGTAAAATATGTCGGCGCACCGTTATTAGGTGCGTTCTCGTGCGCGGCAGGCGTGATGATGTGGGCGCAAATCTTTAACCCGAAAACAATTACGGGCGCACCAATTAGTTGGCTTTTAGGTGGAAATCCAATTCTCGAAGGTATTTGGCTCTTTGGCAATGGCACGGTTTGTATGAAAGTCGGAGTTGAATTCTTTATGGTTTCGCTCGATGATAATGCGGATGTGCAAAAGATCGTCAAAGAAATCAAAGGAATGCTGCCGCAGGCAGGATAGGGCAAAATGAAAAATAAAAAAAAGGCAAAAGCGTTGAATTCTTTAGTTCACGTTTTTGCTTTTATTTTGCTGTTCTGAAAGCGTTTACAATCCCGAACAAACTAATTACCAACCACAAAATTTCTACAATAAAAGCCGAAAGATTAAAACTGAAAATTAAAGAAAGAGCTATTAATCCCGAACCGACAGCGTTGAGTAACGAATAGAGTATGGATTCACTACGGATTTTTTGCAGCTGGAGTAAAACGTAAGTCAGAATGATAGTCGCAACTCCGACGTTGCCGAGAAAATCGTAAAAACTGTATTGCATAACCAAAATCAAAATTCTTTATGTGAATTATCACAGAAAGGCGGCGATTTTGTTAGTTTGCAATTGCATAATTTTGCTTTTCCGGTTCGTTTGGCTTCACAAAAAAGAGGTTTGAATTTTGTTCCGTGATGCGAACCGTCGCAAAAAGGCTGATTTTTACTGCGCCCGCATCGGCAATACAAATATTTTTCACTTTCTTTAAACTCGCAAATTGTCGGTTCAGCTTTCACGGTTTTTTCTTTCTGAAATCCTCTGGCAATTTCGCTTTCCGGTTTATCGGATTTAATCAACGGATAAAAATAACTGGCTGTCCAATTATCTTTCGGATCATTGACCAAACCGATTTCAGTCGGAAATTGCCGCGTAAACTTCGCCGTTCCAAAGAGCTGATCCCAAATCGAAAACATATTGCCGTAATTTCCGTTCGGATCGCTGATGCCGTCAATCATTGATTTGCCGTGATGCGCGTAATGAAAAGCCGGAGTAATAAAAATGCGCTCTAAAACGAAGGTCAAAGGGTTAAGAGATTTATATTTATACAAAGACTCATCCCAACGAACCGTGCTGTGAGAACCGATAATGATAATTTGTTTGGCGATCAAACCGATTGCCACGGCTTTTAACCCGCCGAGAAAAATTACGATTCCAACCCACCAGATATTCGGCATCAGCAAATAATACAGCCCGGCATTGCGGTAGGATACAAAAAATCCCATTTCTTCGGCTTGGTGATGCGGACGGTGAAGCGTCCACAAAAATTGGTATTCGTGACCGAAACGGTGATACCAATATTGCAGAACGTCGTCAATCAATAAATAAACCAACAAAATCAGGAATAAATTTAAATTGGCAACAGCATTTTGAACATTAGGAATCAAGGATTTACCGAGAAAGAATGCAATAAAAACGATGAATGGTTTAATAATGAACGACAAAACCAAAAATCCGCCTGCTTCTTGAATCCAATCGCCGAAAGTTCGTTTAGTTGCGGTCAAATATCCGGCAAATGTCTCTAATAAACTGAAAAATAAAACAATGCCGATGACGATATATCCATCCAGATTTTCAATTCCGAAAAGCGGTTCATTCATAAAATTTTTAAGTTTTTGGCGGGATTTTACTCATTGCCCGTTCAGCTAAAGCCGTGATCGTCAATGAAGGGTTAACTCCCGGATTAGCGGAAATAGCGGAACCGTCAATAACGTATAAACCTTGATAACCAAAGAGTTTATGTTCGCTGTCAATAACTCCTTCGTCAGCATTTTTGCCCATACAGCAGCCGCCTAAAATATGTGCTGTAGTTGGTGCGCCGAGCAGGGTTTCCGAAACCAAACTCGTTGCTGTTCCGTTTAATTTTTCCTCGAATTTATGCGCCAGTTCGGTAGCTTCGGGAATGCTGGCTTGCGGCTTTTCGCCCGTGCCTTTGGTCGTGGTCAGCTTGCGCCGGAAAAATGTAAAAGCATTTCTTCCCAAAGTGAATTTCAGCGTGCCGTCGAGTGAGCGCATATAGAGCAAAGTCACGCTGTATCTGGAAAAATCGGGAACGGTCATTGCTTTGAAAATGCGGAAAGGCTTGGTCAAATAAGTCTTTACCAGATTTACAAAGCGTTCGGCATTACTCGTTCCTTTAACGTGCGGACTGACCAAAAGGCGGAAAAATCCTGAACCGTTTGAATAACGGCAAGGTTCAATATGCGAATTTTCATCCGTGTTAATGATCGAACTGATGGCAATTCCTTCGCTCAAATTATGTTCGCGGTCTTCGCTGATAAGCTGAATCAGAGATTCGGAATTTGTCCGCACAAAATCGCCCAGCCGATCAGAAATTTTCGGCAAACAATCCGATTTTTCTTTTAATTCCAACAAGAGCGGAACAGTTCCCATCACTCCGGCGGAAAAAATTATGTTATCGGCGGTAAATTTTAGGTCGGTTTTTCGTTTTTGTTTAGCTTCGATTTCGTAGCCTTTTTCCAACGGGCGAACTGCCAAAACTTTGGTTTCGGTCTGCACCTCTAAACCCAGTCTTTCTGCCAGATAGAGATAGTTTTTGTCGAGTGTGTTTTTGGCATTGTGGCGGCAACCGAGCATACATCCGCCGCAAAAAATACAGCCTGTTCGTTTCGGACCTTTGCCGTCGAAAAAAGGATCATCAACCGTTTTGCCCGATTCGCCGAAATAGATCGAAACTTTGGTTGGATGAAAATGTTCCGCGCGTCCGATTTCGGTCGCAACTTCTTTGAAAACCTCGTCAATATAAGTCATTTTCGGATTTTCATTGGCACCGAGCATTTTATAGGCAGTTTCGTAAAAAGGTGCGAGTTCATCTTTCCAATCGGCTAAATGCGACCACGATTTTGATTCAAAAAATTTATCTTTGGGAATTGGCAAAGTGCTGCCGTAAACGAGCGAGCCTCCGCCGTAGCCAACGCCCGAAAGAATCGTGATTTCAGGCAAAAAGGTCATTTTGAAAATGCCTTTCAGACCGAATTTGGGCAGCCACAACCAACGTTTCAAATCCCAATTGGTTTTCGGAAAATCTTTAGCTTCAAAGCGTTTTCCTTTTTCTAAAAGCAAAACTTTGTAGCCTTTTTCCATCAACCGCAAAGCGGAAACCGAACCGCCGAAACCCGAACCGATAATAATGAAATCGTAGTGCATTTCGCCGTAAAATTCTTAAAAGAACAATTACGTTTTATCACGAAAAAGAGTAAATCCAAAGGTCTCTAAAAAAAAGACCCGGAACAAATAAAATGGTGTCTCGAAAATCGCCGACTACCCCCGTAAATCGCCTGATTTTTTATTAGACACCAAAGTTATAATTTATTAAATTGTATCCACTTCTGGATGTTTTCAAGAATTATTGTGCCTTTTTTAAATCTGCTTTGTCAAGCACTTTGTTACCATTGGTAACATTGAAATCTTGACAAAAATGTATGCTATTATTAATTTTGAAATGAAAAAAGAACCTCATCAAAATAAAGAATCAAAGAAATCTCCGCACGGACGTGAAGCTGTCAGAACAGCAATTTTGGATGCCGCAGAAAAATTATTGTTGGAACGAAGTCCCAGTGAAATTACGGTCCGGGAAATTGCAGAACTGGCAAAGGTCAAGCATCCCCTGATCTATCGTCATTTTGGAACAAAAGATCAGGTAATTATCGAAGTCCATGCTCGCGGAATAGATAAAGTCAACAAAAGTATTCCAATAGTCGAAAATCTTGAAGGCAACGTCGGAACTTATTTCAAGGGCGTAATCGGAAATAAATGGCGGCATATTGCTTTAGCCAGAGCAATGATTGACGGAGTTAGTCCGCATCTTATCCAAAATCAATTTCCGGTAATGCAGCGGCTGGTTAGATTGATGAAAAAAAGACAGGAAAAAGGAGGGGGAAATGAAAAATTCAGCCCGGAATTCTTGACGGCATCAATGGCAGCTTTGGCTTTAGGTTGGATGCTTTATGAACCTTATCTTTTGGCAGCAATTAATGCGGAAGATGAAAATAGAGACGAAATTCATCAAAAAGTAGTTGAAATTCTCGAAGAATTCCTGAAAAAGGTTTGTTGAAAAATCATTGTTTTCGTAATTCTTTTTTCAAAATTTTACCAGTTGCACTCATTGGCAAAGCGTCTAAAAATTCAACAATTCGCGGATATTTATAGGCAGCAATTCGTTCTTTTGTCCAGGCTATTAGTTCGTTTTCGGTAATCGTGATTTCATCTTTCAAAACTACGCAGGCTTTTATTTCTTCGCCCATTTGATTGCAGGGAACGCCGATAACTGCCACTAAGGAAACGGCTTCATGTTTGATTATCAATTCTTCGACCTCACGCGGATAGACGTTAAAACCGCCGCGAATAATTAAATCTTTGGTGCGGTCAACAATGAAATAAAAACCGTCCTCGTCTTTGACGGCAATATCGCCCGAATGAAGCCAGCCGTTTTTAAGCGTTTCAGCAGTAGCTTCCGGCTTTTTGTAATAGCCTTTCATTATGTTATGACCACGATAAATCAATTCGCCTTTTTCACCAACCGGAACTTCGTCGCCGTTCTCATCAACCAATTTGACTTCTACACCCCAAACCGTAGTGCCGACCGAGCCTGCTTTCCGATTGGCTTTGTCCTGATTAAAAGTCACCACCGGTGAACCTTCGCTCATTCCGTAACCTTCCAGAATCGGAACATTGAAACGTGCTTCAAACTCCTGCAAAACCTGTAAAGGAAGCGATGCGCCGCCTGAAACGCAAAGCCTCAAATGTTCGGCAATCGAATCATAATCAAATTTTGGATCAAAATAACTGTTTAATCCCCAATACATTGTCGGAACTCCGGCAAACACTGAAACTTTGTGTTTTTGCATCAACCCGAAAACCGATTCCGCTTCAAATTTTGGTAACAGAACGCTTTTTGCCGTCCGATAAACTCCGGCATTCATTAGAACGGTCATCGCAAAAATATGAAAGAGAGGCAGGACGATCAAAAGCGTGTCAGTCTTCGTCAATTCCATAAAATCTGCACAGAGAATAGCGTTTTGCAGTAGATTTGAGTGAGTTAATTCTGCGCCTTTCGGCTTTCCGGTGGTGCCCGAAGTGTAAATAATGACAGCCGTATCTTCGGCGGAAGTAGGTGCGGTTTCAAATTTTGGTGATTGTCCGGCGGCAAATTCGGCAAAAGTTTTTGCGTCCGCGATCGGTGAAGCCATTTCCGCTTTCGGCATTATCAAAATGAAATTTTCGCAATTTGGAGCCTCGTCAAATCCGGCTTTTCCCATTTGTCCGATCGGTAATTCTTCCGTTCCGGCAAAACAAAAATAGGCTTTGGCATCGCTGTCGTCGAGATGATAGGTAATTTCGTCTTTTTTAAGCAGAACACTCAATGGAACAACCGTTGCGCCCACTTTCAGAATCCCAAAGTAAATCATCGGAAAATAAGGCAGATTAAAGCAACTGAGCGCGACTTTATCGCCTTTTTCAATTCCCAGATTTTTTAATCCGTTGGCGACCTGACACGCCGCCGCATTTATTTGGGCAAAACTAAAATCGGTGTCTCCAAAAACAAAAGCGGTTCGGTTTGGATAACGTTTGACATTACTGTCTAAAATGACGGAAAGATTTAGCATAACGCCTCATTATTAGTTGAAATTTTGATTTTGGTTTCAAAACTGATAAACAATTGCGTTGCAGTGCATTCCCGCACCAACCGAAGCCATTATAATTTTTAGCTTTTTTTCTCTAAAATATGCAAATATTCAACTGTTTTGTTTGCTTTGTGGTTTCGATTTTCAGTTTTGTCGGCTTTGAATCGTTGGTAATCAGTTGTGACTAAATCATATTTGCCATATTTCTGTAAAATATTTTTGACTTGATTTTCAGACATTAAACCTTCATTGTTGTAGCTAAGAAAAACATATTTGAAATTTGCATTTTTGATTAAGTTTTCAAAAACTTTTGCGACTTCGTTTTTTTGACAATAGAGTGAACGCTCATACTCGCGTAAGCCTGTTTTGCCATTGGGAACAAACTTATCGTATTTAGCTATCGTATTCAAAAGATGATAGTTAGAGCCATATTGCCGGGCATTATAAGGCGGATCAAGGTAAAGAACGTCACCTTCAATCTTTTTAATTAAAGTATTTGCATCGGCATTATAAACATCGTGATCTGCTTCATTTAAATCAAAAGAAGCGGGGTGGAGAGTTAAAGATTTTTGAGCGGATTTCTTGAGATGCTTGAGATATGCTCCATAAACGCTTGCTGTATTTGCTACGGCATCTGCATTTTCAAGTAAAGTTGAAAGAAAAAAGAAATATTCATCATCATTAATTTCATTTTGCTTCCACCATTTTTCGATCTTTTGCCGAATCGCATCAATTCTTTTGCCGTTTTCATCACTGAAATACTGCCTTCCGCTTCCGCCGCCTAAACAGTAATTTTTGTAAATAAAACCTTCAATACCTTCCAGTCGTTCTAATTCATTTAATCTTTCAAACCAATCAAAATCTTTGTGGTTACCTATGTAATTACGATTCAAAACATAGCTGTAGTATTCAAAATCGTTGGCAATTATCTTTTTTGATTCGGTTTTGAAATTTCTCGCAATCGCGCCTGTTCCGGCGAATAAATCACAGAAAACTTTGTCTTTGATTTCACCGCCAATTTTTTCCTTAATCCTAGATTTGATGAAATTTGAAAGTTTATATTTTGAACCGATGTAATTCATTTTGTTATATTAGTAGGCTAGAGAACTTCAATATTGAATTTTTTAAATAATTCTTCCGTAGAATAAGATTTCTTCTTGCTGAAACAGTAGAAATCATCTCCGTCTTTATATTTAAGTTCCGATATATCTATTCCGTATTTTTCTTCGGCAAGTATGACAGTAGTAAAGTCATCCATAAACCAAAAATCAAAAATATTGTCAACGCCATGCTCATAAAATACTTTGTCCATTTTATTCATCTTTTAATTTGTCTTTAATCAACTCAATCGGACTAATTTCGAGAAATTCAGCCAATTCAATCACATTACTCTTTATTGGCTCAAACTTTTCTGAAAGAATATTTGAGAGTTGCGTAGTTGAAATTCCTAACTTCTCTGCTAATTCTTTAAAAGTTAAAATATCTTTTTTTGCCATTTGTTCTAAAACTTTGGCTTTGTTAATTATTGGCATCTTAATTCAATTAAAACTGCAAGTCAAGTATATTATGAACAATCTTCAATTATTTTATGAATTTGTTCTGAATCAATTTCTTTCAGATTTTTTCTAAAATCCAAAGGATCATACCAAAAGCAACCATCACAACCAACAGATTCTTCATAATTTAGCGAACCTTTTGTTACTGAAATTGGATAACCTAATCTTTTTGCGTCAAAACGAATATCTGTGGCTTTGCATTCTTTACAGATTTGTCTTTTGGCATCGTTTGCGGCTTTACTCAATGGTTGAAAATCATCTAAAACCTGTGTTTTTAGATTCATTACACGAGAATTGTCTTTTCTTCCGTCTTTGTGGTCTGCTTCTGGATTAGATGTTCCTAAAATCACACATCTTCTTTTTTTGATTTCTCTTTTGAGGTCTGCCCTAACTTGATTGCTGCTGTCGTCATTTCTAAATCCGTTTAATCTAATTCTATCAACACTATTTCCTACTGTTTGTGAGCTATCCCGTTCAAGATGATATTTTTTAGCTAAACTTCCGTCCGATCTAGCCCAATCTGCTCCGTTTCCAAACTTCAAACTTGCATACCTCTCAACAAATTCGGTAACGGAAACCCATCTTGATACGCCGTTTTCATCGGGTTGAGCCAATTCAAGAAATAAACTGTTTTTTGTAACTTTTTCCATCAAAACTCTTTCTTAAACACAAAAATATATTCGTGTTTGAAAATAAAATAATCGCTATTTAACGCCCGATATTTCCAGATACTATTTTGTCCGATTTTTCCGCGATTTCCTTCGATATTTTTGATAATTGTGCCTTTCAACTTTACCTTAAAATTGCGTTTTATCATATCCATACAATAAAAAGCCAAAGGTAAAACTTCGCTATTTTTGTAAACATCGCCAAGGACAATAGCAAAATATCTGTTTTTCTCAAGATATTGCAGCGAATTTTCACAAACAATTTTGAACTTTCCAATAAAGTCTTTCAAGTTAGAAATTTGAGACAAATCATTTTTATTATTTGTAAATTTCACAATGTCTAAATATGGTGGGTGCATTAAGATAAATTGCACTTTGTTTATAAAAACATTTTCAAATTGTGTGGAGTCCAAAGAATTACAATGTTTGATGAAAGTAACTTCACCATTATCAATTTTGCTTTTAACTAAATCTACAATTTCCGGGTTTATATCAAAGCCAATATATTTTCTATCTAGCTTTTCACATTCAAAAAGCGTTGTTCCGCTTCCCATAAACGGCTCAAAAACTGTTTCACCTTTTTTGGTATAGCGTCTGATTAATTGATTTGGAATTTGAGGAACAAAATTGCCGTGATAAATATTTTCGTGCTTTCCGCTTTTGTCACGCTCGGAAATAAGCCATAGCGAATCTGTATTAATGCCGCAATCTTTCCATTTTGTAAGGTCTAAATCATTGAACTTCATAGTTTACACTATCAAAACTGATAAACAATTGCGTTGCAGTGCATTCCCGCGCCAACTGAAGCCATCACGACTTTTTGTCCTTCGTGGATTTCGTAGCCTTCCAGTTTTCCGCGCAAGATCATATCCAGCATGGTTGGAATTGTCGCTACGGAAGTATTTCCCAAAAACTGAATCGTCATTGGCAGTTTTCCATCAAAATTGGCTAAATCGGTTTGATAAAGTTCGGCTAGATTTTTGGCAATGGCGTGAATTAATTTATCGTTTGCCTGATGAAAAAGGAACATATCAATATCGGTAACGTTCAGATTCGCTTTGTCCAAAACTTTTTGGATGACTTTCGGAACCCAGGTTGTCGCATAACGATAAACCTCTTTGCCGTTCATCTTGAACCAGCAGTTTCCATCTTGTTCGGGATTGTTCGATTTTCCGAGGTAAATATTGCTGACATCACTCTGCGCGTGAGAAAAGGTCGCACAAGCCAAAACGCCTTTATTTTCAGAGGTTTTAGACAAAACAGCCGCGCCGCAGCCATCCGCCAGAATCATCGAATCCAAATCGTGCGGATCAAGAAGACGCGAAGCAACTTCGATTCCGACCACCAAAATATTTTCCGCATCGCCGTTGTTGATCGCCTGATGCGCTTGGATTGAGGCTTGCAGCCAACCCGGACAGGCAAACAAAATGTCGTAAGCAAAACATTCGTAATTAGTAATGCCGAGCGTGTTTTTCAAAAGTGCCGCCATATTCGGAACGGTGTGAAAATAATTTTCGTCAATCAGCATATTTCCCGCGTTATGCGCGACGATGATTCCGTCCAAATCATTCGGATTAACTCCCGCATTTTCGATGGCAAGCTCGGCGGCTTTGGTCATCAGCGGGCGCGAATCCTGATCGAATGGCACATAACGCCGTTCACGAATGCCGGTAATTGATTCGAGTTTTGCTGTCACTTCCGCGCCTTGTTTGGGAAGCTGAGTGCCGCTTTTGTCGTAAAAAACGTGGTCGTTAAACTGCTCGTTCGTCACAACGAGTTCGGGTAAAATGCTACCTGTGCCTTTGATTATCGTCATTGTTTTTCCGCTAAAATATACGCTCGTTTACTTGGATGCTCTACTTCCTTGTATGGATAGCGAATTATTGTCTCTTTAACTTTAAAGCCGACTTTTTCCAGAATTTGTAAAATCTTATCAACTTCAAAAAAGTAAAATGTGATCTTCACTTTTTGATTCAAAAACTCGTCTAAGTTTACCGTTTCATCGCCAACGTGAAAAGAAAATAAAAACTGTCCTGATGATTTTAAGACGCAATAAATTTCGCTGAAAGCTCGTTCAATTTCCTGGTAATTAAAATGAACGATAGCATAAAAAGCTGAAATTGCCCCAAATTCTTCGTCGTTTTTGTCCAAATTGAGCATATTGCCGACTTCAAAAATTAGATTCTTATTTAGCTTTTCGGCAATTTTGACCATTTCGGACGATAAATCTATTCCGACGATATCTTTCACGCCGTTTTCGGCTAAAAAATTAGTTGTGTGTCCGCAGCCGCAGCCTAAATCTGCAAATTTTCCGCTATTTTCCGAAGCAAATCTTTGCAGAATCATCCGGTCAAAAGGTTTGTTATCTAGCTCGTTATAAAAAACTTTGGCGTATTCTTCGGCGGTCAGATCATAGCAATTTGTGACTTCATCAAGTTGGTGCATTTATTTTCGTTCGTATTTCCAGTTTCTTGCCTTTCCCTCTGAAATCCATTCAATTGCGGTCACTAATCTTTTATTGCGGGTGTCATCGGTTTTGGCTTCGTTGAGCCATTCGACATAATCTTTTTTCTTTGAATAACTGAAGTTTTCAAAATGTTCGGATGCGGACGAATTTGCTTCCAGAGCCGAAATTAAACATTCAGGAATCACAAGTTCTTTTTTCTCAGTAGTTTTTGGTTTAGCCGGAACTTTGACACCTTCTTCATTCATCCGAACGGCTTCTTTGATATAGGCGATTAGAATTTCATCGGACGGTAAATCGGCTAAACTTTTGATTTGTCCGAGCTGACCGTGTGCTTCGCTGCTTTCGGTCATAACTTTGTGCGAATCGTTCATCAAGGACGCTTTCCAAAATCCGAATGAGCAATGCTGTTTGAACGCCGCCATATTGCAAACCGTGCCTTTGTAATCAAAAAAAGGCATACTCCATTTCATCGTTTCTTCAATTTCGGGAAAAGCCTCATGAACGAGTTCCCGTAAATGCGTCAAAATCGGTTTGGCAAATTCTGCTGATTTTTCGATGTAAGCGTCAATTCTTTCGTCTTTTTTAATCATAATTTTTATTCAACTTGGTTTAACTTCACTAAATCTAATGGATTATTATATCTTCCCACTAATCCGTTAGCTCCAACTGTCCAAATTGAATTGTCTTTGGCTTGAACGGAGTTGTAATTGGCTTTGTCTAAATTGTTCCAAACTTTTCCGCCATTGAAGGAATTATCTGAACCACTTGAACCAACAGCGACTAAAATATTCTTATCAGCATAAGTTATTCCTGAACGATAACCATTCAAACCTTTTCCTAAAGTCCAAGTTTTGCCGCCATCTTTCGTAAAAGCTAAATTATTATTGATTTCATTCGGCTTTTCGTAATTTCCGCCGACAATGACACCGTTTTTGGCATCAAGCATTGCAATCGAAAAAATTCCGCTTCCTTGAGTTCCTTTGGTGATTGGCGTTTCGGAAACCAGCCAACTGTTTCCACGATTGGTTGAACGAAAAACTCGCGCTTGCGTTCCGCCTGAAACCATAAAAACATTGGATTTTCCTTGAGTTATGATGCAAGTTCCGCTGGCGGCAAACGCGGCTTCACCGTCTTTGGCAGGAAACATTTTATCGGTTGGCAACGGATACCATTTTTTTCCGCCGTCATCGGTGCGGAGCAGATAAAAATAGCCGTTGACGGGATCGCCCATCGCAATTCCGTGGTCTTTGTCCCAAAAAGCAAACGCATCGAGGAAAATATCTTTATCGGTGGCTTGAAATTGTTTTTCCCAGGTTTTTCCGCCGTCCATCGTTTTGTAAATCCGTGAAGTCTCGCCGTTGCCGATGCTCAATAAATAAGCCGTATTTGCATCAAAAGCCTCGACATCGCGGAAATCAAGTTTTTCCGCCTCGGGAACTTTGCCAACCGTCCAGGTTTTTCCGCCGTCAATCGTTCTCAAAAAAGTTCCGCCTGTTCCCGAAGCCCAGACCACATTTTGATTGACTACCGAAAGTCCGCGCAGACTTGCCTTGGTATCAACATTTTGCTTTTGCCATTGAGCATTAGCGGTAAAAAACATAGAAAAAATTGTTAGAAATAGAATCGCAAGATTTGACCGTTTCATAGATTTGATTTGCCAAGTATAAGCGAAATTGAAGAATTTGAGAAAACTTCTGCGGATTTTTTGCTTTTAGCTTTTCAAAATTTTAGACTACTGACAATATGCAAAGTCGAATCGAAGTTTTTAAGCAAATGTTGGAATCCGATCCGAACAATACAATGGTAATGTTCGGTTTAGCCAAAGAATACGAAAAGATCGGAGAAACTGATGAAATAATTTCTCTGCTCGAAAAATATATTTCCCAAGCCGATGACGAAGGCAACGCTTACGGAATGTTGGCAAAAGCCTACGAAAGCAAAGGCTTACGCGAAAAAGCCATCGAAACTTATCAAAAGGGAATTGAGGTCTCGCTCGCTCACGGACATCCGTCAATGGCAAATGATTATAAAATGACGCTTGATCTGGATTTTGGCGATTAGAATAAAACTCAGCCACAAAAAGCACAAAAAACACAAAAACAATTTACTTCTTCTGTATTATTTTTGTGAATTTTGTGCATTTTGCGGTTAATTTTGTTTTAACTTTACGCCGACCGAATTATTGAATTTTCATTCCTAATTCCTTGACCAAAAAGCCGTAAATATCAGTTGTTTCCTGAATTTGTTTAGCGGTTGGTTTGCCTGCGCCGTGTCCGGCATTGACTTCGATCCGAATTAAGATCGGTTTATCACTGGCATTGGCTGCTTGCAAAGTTGCCGTGTATTTGAAACTGTGCGCCGGAAAAACACGGTCGTCGTGGTCAGCCGTTGTCACCATTACTGCCGGATATTTTGTTCCCGCTTTGATGTTGTGCAACGGTGAATAGGCGTAAAGTGCTTTGAATTCTTCTGAATTTTCGGGCGAACCGTAATCCGAAGTCCACGCCCAGCCAATCGTGAATTTGGTAAAGCGAAGCATATCCATCACACCGACTTGGGGAACTGCCGCGCCGAATAATTCAGGATACTGATTGAGCGTTGCACCAACTAAAAGTCCGCCGTTTGAACCGCCGTTGATGGCAAGTTTACTTGGCTGTGTATATTTTTGAGCGATCAAATATTTCGCCGCCCACGCAAAATCATCAAAGACGTTTTGTTTTTTGAGTTTCATTCCGTCTTCGTGCCATTTTTCGCCGTATTCACTGCCGCCGCGTAAGTTAGCAATCGCATAAACTCCGCCCATTTGCGTCCATACTAAACGGGAAACTGAAAATCCCGGAGTTTGCGGAATGTTAAAACCGCCGTAACCGTAAAGAATGGTCGGATTTGTTCCGTCAAGTTTGATCCCTTTTTTGTAGAAAAGGAACATTGGAATTTTCGTTCCGTCCTTTGATGGATAAAAGACTTGTTTTACTTCGTAATCTGCCGGATTAAAATCCACTTTGGCTTGACGGAAAACGGTTGATTTTCCGGTTTTCATATCGTAGCGGAAAATTGTCGGCGGTGCGTTATAGCTTGAATAACTGTAAAATGTTTCGGTATCTTCGCGTTTTCCGCCGAATCCGCCGGCTGAACCAATTCCGGGAAGCTGAACATTACGAACAAATTTTCCTTTCAGATCATAAATGCGGATTTGCGTGTAAGCATCTTTCAGATAATTTGTGACCAGTTGATTATTCAAAAGGCTGACATTTCCCAATGTTTCGGCGGCTTGCGGAATGATTTCGGTAATTTTATTTCCGTTGGCAATATCAACCGCAATCACGCGTTTGCGGGTGGCATCCAGATCAGTCGAAAAATAAAAAGTTGTGCCGATGTTGTCAATGAACGAATAATCATTGTTAAGATTTTCGACAATCGGCATTACTTTGCTGTCTTTCGTCTGCAGATCTTTGTAATAGACCATATTTTGCGGACGGGTTCCCTGATTTACCGTGATGATCAGATAATGTCCGTCATCAGTCACATTGCCGCCGACAAAATATTCTTTATTGTCGGGACGCTCGTAAATCAAAACATCCTGAGAGGTTGGTGTGCCGAGTTTGTGATAATAAAGTTTTTGATAAAAGTTCTGGTCTTTTAACGATGTGTTTTCATTCGGTTTCGGAAAAGCCGAATAGAAAAATCCTGAATTGTCATTTGTCCAGCCTGAAATTCCTTGACGGCGTTTTTCGAGCTTATCGTCCAGATATTTTCCGGTTTCGACTTCCATCACGCGCCATTCGGTCATATCCGAACCTGCCGCAGCCGTTCCGATAGCCACTAATTTTCCGTCATCGGTGAAAGCCATTCCGCTCAAGGCAACTGTTCCGTCATTTGAAAGTTTATTCGGATCAAGAAAAACTTTGCCCGGGTCGTCAATTGATTTGGCAATATACATCACCGACTGATTCTGCAAACCATCATTTTTGGAATAAAAATAATTATTGCCGTGTTTGACCGGCGATGAATATTTTTCGTAATTCCAGAGTTTGGTTAAACGGTCTTTGATGATATTCCGCTCAGAAATTTGCGATAAATACGCATCGGTAACTTTATTTTGTGCTTGAATCCAGGCGTTTGTGTCGGCGGAATATTCTTCCATCCAACGATACGGATCAGCGACTTTGGTTCCGCTGTAATCATCAACCTGCTCGACTTTTTTAGGTTTCGGATAGTCAAATTTTTGACCGAAAATCATTAATGACATAAAAGACAAAAGAGACAAAACGAAGAAACTTCGACGTGCTATTTGAAACATATTGACCTCATTTGGAAAGAATTTTGAATTGATGGAATTGATTCTACAATAAATCGGTTAATAACTGGAAATGAGCTTTGACCTTTGAACTTTGATCTTGGATAAGTAATCTCGCTCAAAGGTTATAGCTTCCGGTAAAAATTATTCAATGTTAGAAGGAAGTAAAAATCAAAGATCAAAAGTCAAAGGTCAAAAATCAAACTAAAAAAGAAGCCGCCTTTTCAGACAGCTTCTCTATTAGTTTTTCTATCAGTTTTTCAACCTAGAAAAGGAAACGGAATCCGAAACGAACTGCTCGCGGAGCTTGATAAAGCTGCGACAAGTTAAAGCGATTGTCAGTATTTCCGGCGATATTTGCATAAGCTAAAACTTTAGCGGCAGTGATTCCGCCGTTAAAGAACGCGCGGTCAATACAAACATCTGTGGTGCAGCCGAAAGTTGAATATGGAGCATCAACTCTGGTCAAGGTTTCACGGCGGGAAATTTCCCCCGCTTGATTCCATAAATTTAAGACATTGATGTCAAATGCAACTGCATAACGACTGTCTCTGCCGAATTTGTATTTATGGGTTAAACTGGCATCTGTCTGTGTATAAACTGCGGTTCTGCCTAAATCACCGCGTCCATTAACGATCATGCTTGTAACGCCGCCCAACCGTGCGCGAGTTGTGACAGGCGTTCCGCTGCCGATTTGATAGAACAGATTAAAGCTGGTTGAATTAGCTTTATTTCCCCACCAGTCAAATAGATAGTTTCCGCTGAATTTGAAGAAATGCGGTCTGTCGGTTGGTAACGGTCCGTCATCCGGTTTGCCGTCAGCAGTGAAGCCGATGAATGGTAAATCATAGTAACGGCTGACATTCGGAGAGTTACGTCCAACTCCATCACGACGTTGTGATTCGTCCGAACTGGCTGAACCTGAATAGTTTCCGAATAAACGGCTCCAGGTGTAGCTGCTGTCCAAAGAGAATTTATTGATGCGTTTTTGAACTCTGAATTCAACTGCATCATAGACTCGCTTAGCCTTCGGGGCAGTTGCACCGGGGATGTCGTATTGTCCGCAAGCAGGTTTAGCACAAACACCTTCTCCCGGGTTGCCAATGTAATAAAATTCGTTTTGGGTGGCACCGGTCAATTGGTGATAGCCGATGTCATCAATGGTGCGAATGATATTTTTATGGGTGTAACGACCTTCGAGGATAAATCCTTCACCGAAATCATAAGCCGAACCAAAAGTATATTCCTGTTGTTGGAACGGTTTAATATTCGGATCAATGCGGTTATCTGAAGGATCGTTTGAAGCAATACGTTGATCGGTAATATTGATGTTATTGGCAATTACGCCCGCACGGGTATAAGAGAGAACATCAGGATTAACCACCAGGAAAGTGTAGATCAACTGAACTTCGCCCCCGAAAGAACCGCGTGAAAGTTCATATTTGAAACGGTCAAAGAAACGTCCGTAGCTGCCGAAAGCTTTCCATTTACCATTTCCTAAGACATCATAAGCAACTCCGATTCGGGGAGCGAGCTTGTCAGTCCAATTGAATTTGATACCAGGCGCGCCTGCTTTGAATGAAGGAATGTCTTCTCTTTCAACCCGCAAGCCTAAATTTAAGGTCAAACGGTTATTGATTTGCCAACTGTCTTGGGCATAAAGAGCTTGGTTAGCACTGCTGGCTTTACCGAAAGTTCCGACTAAAGCTAATGTGCCGACACCTTTAACTCCGGCTGCGGCATCGGCTGCGATGCTTGGTCCGCGAGTATTTCCGTTGCGGTCAACAGCGGTTGCTGCCGGATCCATATTGACATTGATAAGCCCTAAGCTAACGTAGCCTTTATCCACATCGTTGCTCAAACCATTGTATTGATAACCGAATTTGAAATTATGTCTGCCGCCAAAGTTATTCAGATAAACTCCTGCCGCTGCATCAAAAGTTTCACGGATAGAAATATCTTTGAGAACTGATGAGTTAGTTGGAATTGTTTCAGAACCGGCTGCGCCGAGCGAACAAGCAAAAGTTGCACAGGTGTAACGGGTAACTTGCGGAATTCCATATGAATAGTTAGTTGCAATTGCCGCACTATTTGAACCGAAGTTTTCAATTTTTTCGTTCAAATAGCCTTTTCCGTAACGAACGTTGAATGAAAGATTTTGAGTCGGAATGTAAGTTCCTTCAAAACTATAATTGGTTGCCGGAATTCTGCCGCCCAAATTTGATTGGAGAGCCGTATTTGGTGCTTTAGTCGCATCTGTTACTGAAAACAAAGTAGCGTGCAAAGGAAGCGCACCATTTTGTTTCAGCGGATTGTAAAGATAAGTTGCATTGACTTGCAGTTTATCTGTGATTTGTCCGTCTAATCTGACAAAGCTGTAATCTCTGCGGATTTTGTTGTCATATTCTTTGGTCACATTGCCCGGAAATGTGAAACTTCGGGTGGTGTTAAAGAATTGCGGCGCACTGCTGGCAAAAAAGAACAAGCGGTCTTTGATAACCGAACCGCCTACATAAAATGACGGGAACTGATTAACAAAACTATCTCTTTGGGGGTAGAAATAACGATTTGAAGCAGTTGGCAAAACCGAAGTGCTGGCATTCAGAATCTGACGCGGACGGGCAAATAATTTGCTTGATTCGATTTGCTGCCCAATCTCACCGTGAAAATCATTTGAACCGCGTTTGGTCACAACGTTGATTACACCGCCGGTTGCGCCGCCGTATTCAGCTTCAAATCCATTCGATTTGATTTGAACTTCCTGAACTAATTGGAAAGGAATATTATTGTTCAGGTTCAATGTTCCGCTGCGGAAATTGGTGACTTCCTGACCATCTAATACAAATGAATTTTCCGAACCCGAGGCGCCGTCAATTTGAAATCCGCCCGCAGTTGGTTCTGAGCGAACTGGCGCAGCAGCTTTCAATGATGAATCGAAATTTGTTCCTTTCGGAAGATCTTCGAGTTGTTTGGCACCTAAATTGGTTTGAATTTTACTGCTGGTTGAATCAATTGTGGCTACGCCCTCTGACGTTACATTAACAACTGCCCCAACTGATGCTTTGAGGACAGAATCAACTACGGAAGCCACTCCTAAAGTAACTAAGACATCATTTTTAGTGACTTTATCAAAATTTCCTGCCGAAATGACAACGGTATAATTGCCCGGGGGAACTTGCTGCAAACGATAAAAACCGTCCTCGCCGGATGTGACGGTGCGGTTAAAAGCGTTTCCTGTCACATTAATTGTGGCATTTGGAACGACCGCGCCGTTTTGATCTTTAACTGTTCCTTCGATTGCTCCCGTTCTTTCCTGTCCGAAAGCAATTGCACTCAAACAAAGAACAAGCGAGAGCAGAAGAGAAATATATCTAAAATTTTTTTTCATTTTTTTGCTCCTATAAATTTTATGCGGAATAAAACCGCGCTTTGATTAGCTAAAAAATTCCCGTTTTCGCTGATTTATGAATGATTTTGAATATTCACAAATTGGAAGTTATAAATTTGAAAAAACGGTGAGTTCTAAAAACTCAGTTCTCCAAAGTATTGAGCGCAAAAAATATGCCCTGCCAATCGTAGAATTCAAATAACTGCACTAAATACAATATTTTGCAGAAATACACCTGTGACCCGTCAATTTCTGTCTATAATCTTGGACAAAAGCTCTCATTGCTTATAACTCCTGTTGGTTAAAGCGCAATGGTTGTGCCAATTAACTGAATTTGCCTAAAATCAACTAATTCAAATGAGATAAATTAAGGGGTGGTTTTACTAAAGCAAGGGCTATCTTTCGTTTTTTGAAGAATCGGATTAGAAAAATTGGAAAAAATGAATTTTTGAGAAAAAGAGGAAAAAATATTGTTCAAAAGACAGGACATTTTAGTTTTGTTTATAAAGATAGATAAAATCTATTTTATTGAAAATAATAGAGTAAGTTATTAAAAGCTTATTGCAGAATTTCGTTGAAATTCATTTTTTCCAATTTCACATTTTGGAAGATTTCCTATCAGCCAATAAAAAAGGTTTGATTAGAAATCATTCCAATCAAACCTTTCAGGATGAAAAATGCGAGAGTCTTTACTTCTCTTTGAACGAACTGGCATTAACGACATATTTTTGCCACAAATATTGTCTGCCTTTTTCGGCTAAACCGGAATCATAATGCGATAATGCATCGAGTTGCTCACGAGCCAGATCACGTTCGCCGCGTTGAATATAACTGAGAGCCAGATTATACATGGCATCGCTCCAATTCGGTCGTAAACGGACAGCTTCCAAAAAGGCTTGATGGGATTCTTCTTTTTTCCCGATTTCACCTAAAACTACGCCTAAATTATTGAAGGATTCGGCAAACTTGGGATCAAGTGCAACCGCTTTTCTAAAATCGGCAGCGGCTTCTTTTTTCTTGCCCATAGCATACATTGTCGCGCCGCGATTACAGTATGCTCCAGCATAATTGGGCTGTAATTCAATAGCAATATTAAGATATTTTAATGATTCCTTGAAATTGTTAAGTTGGTAAAGAACAACTCCCAGATTATTGCCGGATACGGCATCAGTAGGATCCAGTTCAACCGCCCGACGAAAATAAGCAAGACTTTCGGCAAACATTCTTTTTTGATAATAAGCCTCACCAATACTTGCCTGTGCATCTGCATGATCGGGTTTGATTTTTATTACATTATTTAGAACCTCGATAGCTTCATCATTTTGACCCAGCGCTACCAGACAACGACCAAGATTATATTGGGTTTGATAAATTCCGGCATCTTTAGCAATTATCTGCCGGAAATCTGCGGCAGCTTCCTTAAACTTGCCTTCCAATCCTTTTTCAACCGCTAAATTATTAAGTTCAATTAAATCAAGCGGAAGCGAACCATCATTTTTAAGCAATTGCGGTGCGCGCACTTTCTTGTCGGAAAATAATTGTTGGTTTTGGGCATTGACTGCGGAAAAAAGAATAATGACCAATAGAAAAAAGTATAAATTTCTCATAATTACCTCTTTTGAGAATCGGATAGACCTCTCCGACCTCTTTGTTTATGAATTAATAACAAAGAAACAAATTGTTTCTACTACTTGTTTTGCGAAATTCAGACCTAATCCTTGTCAAGCCGCTAAAGGGCTAAATTGATCATCTCCAAGCGGAGTAATTGTGTTTTTATAAAGTGTGTCTTCGTGAATGATCGGCGCATTAACCAGATTCTGCGGGGAAATATTAAGCCGTTTAAGCTTATTATGCAGTGTGGTCAGATTAATGCCGAGTAGTTGAGCAGCGCGGGTTTGATGCCCGCCGGTTCGTTCAAGCGCGGATTGAATCAGATGCACTTCAAACATTCGCATCTCTTCGTGCAAATTGATTCCTTCACTTAAATTTACCGGGCGGACATAATTGAGAGCTTCAATCTCATTCACCAGGATCAAAGCGACATCTTTTAAGACTTCTATTTTGCGTTTGAACATCTGCGCGTCAATTTCTTCGTAAACGTTCAAATTTTCCAAAATATTAAGTTTGTTTTTTAAACTATTGTCTTTTTGCATCTCAAACCCCACCTAAAAAAGCAGTGCTGCGTTCAAGTTTGAATTTACTTAGCGATTTCTAAGGAACCTGAACGTCTGCCGAGTCTAATGTCGTAGCGTTTGATCTTGGCATTGAGAGTTGTATGTTTCAGATTAAGAAGGCGGGCTGCACGAAGCTGACTGCCGCCGGTTTGTTCGAGTGCACGTTCGATTAATGCAATTTCAAAGCTTTTTACCTCATCGTCAAAGTTGATGCCGTTTTCGATTTCAACTTTTCTCATTGAGCCAAGCGATTTGACTTCATCTAAAAGTGCTACTGTTACTTCTCGTAAAGTTTCGATTCTATCATTCAAAATATTGCCGTTTCTTTTTAATTCAAATTGTCCAGTCATATAAAACACCTCTGTCCTTTTTTACTATTTCAGAACTTTTCCACGAATTTGAAAATAAAAATGTGACGAATCGGCTAAAAGTTGTGATGAGTTGTTTTTGTAAATTGGATTTTATAGATAAAAAAGGCGTTGACCGTTTAGCCAACGCCAAAGCAGGGATTCTTGATCTCTGCGACTAAAAACTAAATCTGCCTGCTAACTGAATAACACGCGGAGTATTAGCAACCGTAATGCGTCCGAAATTGGTGCTGTTTATATCCAAAGATTGGTTTGCCAGATAAAAATTAGTTTTGTTCAAGGCGTTAAAGGCACTTGCTTCAATCTTAAATGAGTATCTTTCACCAATCCTAAAGGTTTTGATCAGCGACAAATCGAGCGTGGTAAAAGAAGGACCGTTAACAACTGCCCGTTCCAGCCCACTGGTTGATCCGGGGACATTGTTAAAGAAAACTTGTCCTTGGAAAGCCGCCGTTCCGAATCCGTCTGCTCCGCGTCCGGTGCGTCCGGTTTGCAGTGTGCCATCGGCATTTCTGCCGAGTGCTGACGGATTGACAAAAAAGATTCCGTTCGGCGTGCGGTAAACTCCAACCAGATCTTTAAGTTGTTGTTTGGTCAAACTGGTCAAAGCCGTTTGACGGTTTGAACGTCCGGCGCGATTAAGCGTTCCGCGCGGATCGGTGAAAGTTATCGGTGCACCCGAACCGATTTGCAAAACACCTGACAACTCAAATCCGCCGAGAATCTGATTGACAACGCCTCCTTGATTAAAGAAACGTTTGCCTTTGCCGAATGGTAATTCGTAAACCCCAATCAGATTGAATTTATGATTCTGGTCGGAAAGCGCACGTGAATATTCCAAAATCGGATTAAAATTATCCAGCAACGGGTCGAATCTGTTTTGAGTATCGCCCGTCGCATTGGTTTGAACTCCCTGCGAGTCGGTCAAATTTTTGGCAAACGTGTAATTTGCTTGTAAAAGTAATCCCTGCCCAAGACGTCGGCGGAATTCGACCTGCATTGAGTTATAACGGAATCTTGCTCCATTATAAAGATAATCCACGACTCCCGTATTTGGATTCGGTAAAAACCTAACAGTTCCGGTCACCGCATTTTGAATATAAAACAAAGCCAGATCGGCAGGCGTGCCGTTGGTCAAATTGCTTATAACTGTAGCATTGGTCAAAAATCCGCCGCTGGTCAGGTTTGGGAAAACCGTCAAAGGCTGACTTCCTGGAATCGCCGCATTATAAGCCCCGCTGACATTGCCTGAAAGAATCAAATTTTGTCTGGCTCTGAGAAAGTCCTGAGCAAACCCGTTAGCCCGAATATCAATCTGGTTTAAATCAATCGCCCGAACCAGATTATTGCTTTGAGTGCCGACATAGCGGACCTCAATCACCGAATTAAAGCCGATTTCGCGTTGAATACCTATTGAATATTCCTGAACCCTGGGAGCCTGAATATTCGGATTAATTCCATAGACCGTGCCGAAATTACCGAAACTCGGACCGTTATTGAGGAGATAGGTTCGATTTCCGTTAAATACCGGCGTATCAATTATCGGTAAAGCATTGGCTCGCGCATTCAGCGAGCTGGTATTGGTTGCCGGATTTATCGCTGCTGCTGTTTGGGTTAATCCCGCATTTCCAACTGCTGCGTTGATGGTTGATTTTAGGAATTCATCGTTGATATAACTGATCCGATAACCTCCGCGCAAAACAGTTTTTCCGTTGCCAAACAAAAATCCCCCTACACCGCTGTCCATTTTGGGAGAATAAGCAAAACCTACGTTCGGCGAGAAATTATTTTTATCGGTTTTGAAAAAATATCCCGGGCTTCCGGCATTACCGCCAACAAACTGATAAAAACCATTTGGATTAAGCAATGCAGTGTCCGGGAGAGTGCCGTTAGGGATTGCAGGCTCAAAAAATAAACCTTCAGGATTTCGGATAGCAGTATATAAATCGTATCTTAAGCCAAAATTAAGAGTTAAATCAGGAGTTATCCGCCATTGGTCTGAGCCATAAACGCCATATTGCTCCCAATAATATTTGCGTGGATTTGATGCGCCGGGAACAAATCCTGAAGTTTGCGAAGTAACATTAAAAGTCTGACTTCCGCTGGCAACAATTCCGCCCAACAAAGCTAAAAGCGCATTTGCATTTGCACGTTGTGCTTGCGGAACTGTTCCGGGGAAGATAGTTGTATTAGTAAATTGAGCAGTAGTAATTTGCGGCGTATTTGCTCCTACGCCAAGTCCGAAGACCGGATTAATGGAACTGGTTCCGCTTCCGTTATCAAAAGCAATGATGCGGTTTACTTGAAATTGTCCGCCAAAATGAATTGAGTGATTACCGGCTATATAGGTTGCTGTATCTTGAATATTGTAGGCTTTAGTATCTCTTCCCTGATTTAAGAAAACGGTTTCGGGATTAGTGATAAAAGAAGCATTAGAAACTACCGGCATAGTGAAAAAAGCCGAGGGAGCATCGGTATTCCGCAAAAACTTCGGATCGCTGTAGTAAAGTCCTCCGCCCAACTCATTGGTAAAATTACTTGAAAAACTGGATGTCCAGCCTAAGGAAAGAAACGGGTTTTTTGAAGGCTGATCGGCAGTCGGATTTTTTCCGTAACCGCCATTAGCAATATCAATCGCCGTGCTTTGAATCGTCTGGGTCACATATCGGTAAATGCCTTTGAAATTATTGTTGTCATTGATTTTATAATCAATTCGCGTCGAATAGTTTTGTTGCGAGGTGTTGGCATTTTGATTAAAACGATAACCGGTGGTGACTCGTCCGTCGCCGAGATCATTTGAGTTTCCGGCAACGATCTGCGGCAAAATCCGGCTTTGGATTAATGGATTGATTCCCGTGATTCCGGTTGCCCCGCTCAGAGTCGGATTAAAGAGATTGACTGTTACGAGCTGCCCCGCCGTGATTCCATTTGCCGCATCGTTTGCTCCGGCAGTATAGGTAAATAATCCTTGCCGCGCATTATTGGTCAGAACAGTTACGCCTCTTCCTAAAGGCTGAACGTCAATCGTTTTTTGGTAGAGAAAGAAGAAAAATATTTTATCCTTTCCGTTAATAAAAGCCGGACCGCCTTCACCAAAATTAAAGAATGGCAAAGGTCCTGAAATCCGTCCGCCAAATTCATTCCGGTTTCTATATCCGCGTGCTACACCTGAGGCATTATTAAAAAATGAGTTGGCGCCAAGGGCTGAATTTCGGTTGTATTCATAAAGCGAACCGGTATATTTATTTCCGCCGCGCCGAATCGGGAACTGAATTTGTCCCGAACCGAATCCGTCTTCGACGTTAGCCAAACTCGAAACGGCAAATTCTTCGACTTCATCCACAATCGGACGCGCCGGAGAAAAATCGGTGGCATTAGCGCGGATATAATTATCCTGAACATTAACACCTTCAATTGTAATATTGGTGGATGAGGTGCGAACACCGTTAATTGTGCTTAACTGGGTCGAATTTTGAGCAACTCCGGCTTGCAGCGGCACAAAATTAAGGGGATTACGGGTTAAAAGCGGAAGTGTGGTCAACTGCTTATTAGAAACATTCCCGCTGATTTTAGCATCGGATGAATTGACAATATCTGCTCCCGCCGTAATGGTTACAGTTTCATTAACTCCGCCGATTTCAAGTTTAACAGGCAGATCATAGTTTTTACCTGTTTCAAGCTTGACGTTTTGCGCCGTATAGCTTTTAAAGCCCTGTGCCGCAACGCTGACCGTATAAGAACCGATTTCTAGATTAGAAACCGTAAAGCTCCCGTCATCTTTCGTTGTCACGACAATTTCTTTACCTGTTTTATCATCTTTGACCGTTACAGTTGCTCCGGGCAGAACACCGTCGGGGCTGGAAACAGTTCCGCTTAAGTTAGTGGTTGTTAGTTGAGCAAATCCTGTCAGCGCAAAAATAATAAGAATAAATTTTGCAGCTAATAATTTTTTCATTTTTTTCTCCTTAAATATTTTGATTGGAAGAAGTTTGACCGTTTGTCAGGAAAAAGATTCACAATTTGGAATCTGATCTTTAGGCTAAGTAATAACCCGGTCATTTCTTCAATGCCGCTTTGATTAGCGCAAAAGATATGCCGATTCAGGTGAAAAACGCCGAACTTTAAGGGTTAAAAATAGTTAGCTTAAAAAAGTGGGATGAAATTATAGAGATAATCTAAAGGATGAAATTGAGCTTCCAAAGATTTTGTAGAAATTCATTTTTTCCAATTTCACATTTTGGGATTTTGCTGTAAGTCAATTAAAAAGGGCGTTATTGCAACGCCCTAAAAGTCTCAATTGACGAATATTTATTAAAAATCAAATCGTCCGGCAAATTGAATGATTCGCGGATTATAGGTTGCGGTTGAACGACCGAAATTTGAACTGTTGATGGTATTTACCGGCTGTCCAAAGTTGACCGTGTTGAAAATATTAAAGAAATCTGCGCGTGCAGTAAGTTTAAATCTTCCGTCCGTGCCAAAGGTAAAGCGTTTGATGACAGAGAAATCAACTTGATTATAGCCGGGACCATAAAATGCTCCGCGTCCGGTAGTCCCTTGTCTGCCGATTCCGCCTGTTGGTAACGGGTTATTAAACATATCACGAGTCGGACCGGTTTGAACTCTTGGGTTTGGTGCAAGAGTCGAAGGTGCTAATCCTTTTCCTGCCCCAACGTAATCTGCTCTGGCGGAAAGCCCCGTTCCTTGACTATCCGTGTTGCTGAAAACCGAATACGCCCGACCTGAAGTAACTGTCCAGATTCCTGACAAAGTCCAATTTGAAAATGCGGTTTTGAGAAACTTGTTTTCAAACTTGAACGGGAATTCATAAACCATATTTCCGACAAAAGTATTTCTAATGTCAAAACTTGAATTACCTCTTTCGGCTCTTAAACCACCTGCATATCCTGATGAATCGCGCGGAAATGAGCGTTCACCAGCCTGTGTTACTAACGGATCGCCGGCATCATCAATCGAATGACTCCAGGTATATGACCCCTGGAATTCACCTGAACCGAATTTGCTGCTATTGGCTAATCGTTTGGTCAAGCGAAATGTTCCGGCGTGATAAATCGAATATCCGGTCGAAAGATTCAAAGAAACCGTATTAAAAGCAGTATTAAGCGAACCATTTAAATAATTTGTCCGCAGACTAAACGGATTGATGGCAACATTGGTTTTATTGATGGCATTAGCTCTGGTAACACTGGTTAAATTACCGTCAACTGCCCGCAATAAATTGTTTGACCTCGAACCGGTATAGTCTGCTTCCAAAAGTATTGAACTACCGAAATTGCGCTGAACCCCAAAATTCCAGCCTTGCCGATACGGTGTTGCAAATTTACCTTGCAATTTGTTATTTCCGGGGAGTGAAAAAATTACTGGGGTCAATTCGTCTCCATCAACGGCTTTATTGGTCACAGTTTTAGTAGATGGACGAGGCACATTGTCTAAAGTGTCTGCCCAAATCTCAAAAACATTAATTTGGAAGGGCGGATTCCCTCCGGCATTTGAAAAGAGATTGCCAAAGACCCGATCATAAAAGATACCGAAACCGCCTCGCATCGAGAATTCACCTTGTTTGCCGAATAGGGTTTTCCAAACTTTATTATCAACATTGGGCGAATAAGCAAAACCTACGCGCGGTGCAAAATTGTTCCAATCTTCTTCGTAAAGTGAGAGATTCGGGTTATCCGAATTTTTACCTACAGTTTTAAAGACGAAGCCTCCGGCAGGAGTTTTGCCGCTTGGGTCTTGGTCAACTAAAGTCGAAAGTAATCCGTCTTTTTCGTATGGAACTCCTTTATATTCATAACGAATCCCCAGATTCAAAGTCAGATTAGAACGGATCTTCCAGTCATCCTGAACAAAAAAGTCCAATTCATTCTGCCGATAACGATGAAAATCATCTTGCCTGCGTTTTCCGGCTTTATCGAAAAACTGCGACTGGGTTTGAAAAGCTACCAACCCATACAGAAAACTGGCGAAATTTTGCACCGTAGCATTGCCTCCAGCCAGAGCATTTCCGGTTAAACCTAAGAGCAATGAATCGCCAAAACTGGTCGGATAGTCGAAATTGAGTGCTTCCTGGCGAAAGAAGTTATTGAATTTGTAGGAATAAACCCAACGGTTTTCGTAACCGAACTTAAAGATATGATTACTTTTTACCCAGGTTAAATTATCAGAAGTCGAAATTGTTCCGGTTTTTCTGTCTTGGGTGTCAAAAAAAGTGAAATCAGTTCCAAAAGCAGCTGAAGAAAATCCGATCAATGAGCCATTTGTTCCGCCAAAGGTAGTTGAAGCGGTTGCCCCGCCAGAACCCTTAATAGCGGCTAAAACAGCATCGGCAATTACAGTTGAAACCCCACCATCACCTTGACCGTTAAAGGTCGCCAACGCCCGATTATAACCAAATCTAAATTCATTGGTTAAATTGGGGGTAAAGACCGAGCTGAAATTTACCGAAAAACGCTTACCTTTTTGCGGAGAACGGATTGCATCATTTAGCCCGGGCAGTGTTTCGCAGCAAAATTCAGCTTGACCGTTAGAATAATCAAAACTGCCAACTAGTGTGTGTTTGTCGCTTAAACGATGATCGATCTTTCCGGTTAAACTGCTATTTTTATCATTGGTTTGCGTGCCAAAACGATAAAGGTCAAAAACTCCGGCTAAAGAACTTTCACCCGGCACGTTGCCCAATGGATAAATTTTGTTCAAAAGTGCAGTAATGTTCGCATTAATAGGTAAGCCATAGCGATTATTTGCACTTCCAGCGCGGGCATCAATGGTTCCCGTCGGCAGATTGAAAATTCCCAGGCGGGCATTAGCCGTTGGAACAGACGTGGTGACCGTTATGCCTTGGTCAAAAATATCGCGTTCAAAATTAAAGAAAAAGAAGGTTTTTTCTTTAATGACCGGACCGCCGATCGTTCCGCCATACTGACGACGTTGCAGAGGATTGGCTTTTCCGCTGGTATCAAAAAAATTACGAGCTGCAAAAGCATCCGAACGATAATAAATGTATGATCCGCCATGAAATTCATTTGAACCTGACTTTTTAGCGACGGTAATAATTCCGCCCGAATTTCTTCCAAATTCTGCGCTGAAATTATTGGTAATTACCCTAAATTCTTCGGTTGCGTCAATATTCGGAGTTGCTATTCCGCCCAAAATTCCCGGAACATCCGTATCATTATTATCCGTTCCGTCAACGATAAAATTATTGTTTCTTTCGCGTTGACCATTAACTACGACTCCGCCCAAAGCACTGTTAGACGCAACTGTTCCCGGGGCGAGTAAAACCAAACCGTTCGGGTCTCTCGAAAGCAGCGGCAAGTCCAAAATCTTTTTATTGTTAATTAAGGTCGAAAGCTGTTGATCGTTACTATTTACGGATAAATCAACATCGCTGGTTGAAACCGACACTACACCCGAAACACCTGATGGCGAAAGAGTTATATCTAAATTATTGGTTGTGGCAACAGAAATTTTGACATTTTTAGAAGTGTTGTCGGCGAAACCGTTTGCCTTAACTACAACCGTATATTCTCCGACATTTAAATTAGTAAAAAGATAACTGCCGGAATCATTGGTCGTCACAGTTCGCTGAAATCCCGAGGTGTCGTTAGTAACGGTAACTGTCGCACCCGTGACTATTGCGCCGTTTGCATCTTTAACCGTTCCGGCTAAATATCCCTGATAAACCTGCGCATTACTAATAATTACCAAACTAAAAAGAAGTAGAATTAAAGCACTTATTTTTAGCAGCGTTTGAGAAAACCGCATTTTGCTTAAAAACATTTATTTGCCTCCTAAGTTTTATTTGAAAGATGCCAGCAGACCGGATTAAAAATCTTCACAAATTGGAAATCATTTTTGAGTTCAGAAAGTTCCAGCTTGCTTCCTTCAATAAAATAAAAAAAGCGCAAAGATTATGCCGATTAGTGCCAAAAATAGGGAAAATAAGGTTTTAAGAGAGATTGAAGAAAAAGGCGGCTTATAAAAATAGAGATAATCTAAAAAATAAAATCCATTCTTCAAAAATTTTGGTGAAATCCATTTTTCGCAATTTCACATTTTGGAAGACTTTTGTTCTGATTATGAAAAATATCTAAAATCAAAAAAAATATCTAAATAGCTGAAACTATTTGAGGTTAAATGCGTTCTTATACTTAACGGAAAGAAAATTGACAAAGGATTTTGAAAATACATTTCATCATCCTAAAAAAACGTTCTGTCACAAATTTATTTATCTAAATATTTGTTTGACCGATATTTGAACGAAGTTCAATAAATTGGACTCAGCGAAAGCTGTCTCTGTTTCAGTGGTAAAACCCTAAAAATTTAAAGAAGTAATGCGAAGTAATTTGAAGCTAATCGGAATAGTTGTTGGCGGTTGGACGTTCTTAGCGTGTTTGTTCACTCCGCAAACCTATTTGCTGAATCTTCGTTTGCCGACCCCGCTGACCTGGTGGGAGGCTTTGCTTTCTAACTTGCTGATTTTTTATTTATGGGCGATCTTAACTCCGCTTATTTGGCGTTTAGGAAAAAGTTTACCGTTAGAGAAGCCGAATAAATTACTGCATTTTATTGCTATTTTTATTTTCGGATTTCCATGCGCGTTGTTTCATTTGATTTTGCTTCAACAGGCAGGATACCTTCTGTCAAATTGGATAATAATTTACGAATCTCCGGTTCCACTGTCTTCATTATTAATTGGAATGGGAGCCTCGAACATAATGCTTTATTGGGTAATCATAATTATTAGTCAAGCCAATATCCACTTCAGACGGTATCGTGAGCGCGAGCAGTCGCTGATTCAGGCACAGCTGCAAGTTCTCAAAAACCAACTTCATCCGCATTTTCTCTTTAACACGCTTAATGCCATTTCTCAACTCGTTTACGAAAACGAGGAAGAAGCAGAGAAAACGATCACAAAACTGAGCGAATTACTTCGACTTTCGCTTAAAAGTGAACAGACCCAGGAAGTCACTTTACGGGAAGAACTGGATTTTCTGCGAATGTATCTGGAAATCCAGGAAACATTGATGCAAGACCGCCTAAAAATCGTTTGGCGAATTACTCCGGCAGCACTTGAGGCATTTGTTCCGAATATGATTTTGCAGCCGTTAGTGGAAAATTCGATTCGGCACGGGATTACTCCGCGCATTTCCGGCGGCGTGATCAAGATCATAGCAACTCAGGAAGAACGTTGGTTGACCCTGCGGATTTGCGATGACGGAATCGGAATCAAAGCAAATAACAAGAAAACCAAACAGTTCGGAATTGGGGTCAGTAACACCAGAAAGCGGCTCAGGCATCTTTACGGTAAAAATCACGAATTTCAACTAAAACCGGCAACCGAAGGCGAAGGAACCATGGTGTTCCTCAGAATTCCGTTCAGAATTGGCGAAAAAGCGAAATTGTATGAAAATCCGCACTTTGATAGTGGACGATATGTTGTTGGCGCGGAAGCGCATCCGGCGTTATCTAAGCAAGGACTCTGAAATAGAAATCGTTGGGGAATGCAACAATGGACAAGAGGCAATTGAGGCAGTTGAAAGACTGAAGCCTCAGCTTGTCTTTTTGGACGTTCAAATGCCGGAAACCGACGGGTTTGAGTTTGTCGAAGCCATCGGCAGAGAGAATTTGCCGACCATAATTTTCGTTACTGCTCACGATAAGTTCGCTCTTCGTGCCTTTGAAGTTAATGCGTTCGATTATCTTTTAAAACCTTTTTCTGCCGAACGTCTGGAAGCTACTTTGAAAAGAGCCAAAGAACAAATTTTTAAGAAAGAGGCTGTCCCGACAGAAAAATTATTGAGCTTGATCAATGAGTTGAAAATCGAAGATCAATATCTAAAGCGAATCACAGTAAAAGAACGCGGAAAAATCATTTTTGTGGCAATTGATGAAATTGATTTTATTGAAGCACAGGGAAATTATTTGCAATTAGGCACCAACGAAACCTCTCACTTGATTCGGATGCCTCTGCATCAGCTTGAAGCGAAACTCAATCCGCAGCAATTTGTCCGAATTCATCGCTCGACCATTGTGAATATAGACCGCATCAGAGAAATGCACCCGCTTTTTAACGGTGATCAGACCGTTATTATGAAAAGTGGCAAAAAACTCACTATGACCAGAAATTACCGGGATAAATTAAAAATTCTATTGGGTAATATATAAAGTCAGGTTTTTCTAAATACCAACTAAAAAGAGAGTCTTAAAATCTTATTGATAAAGTGAGATGTTATATTTTCAGTATTATCAAAGCCTTGCTTTCATAAAGGATTTGTTATTTTTTCATCACATCTGATTTCATTGCGATTAAAACTTGTTTTATTGTCTTCCGAACGCTGATTACTGCTTGACAGAGAAGCAAAATCTGCGAGAATATTTAGTTTTCTATGTCAAATCAAATTCTCTTCATAATTAGATAAATTTTGTTACGTCTGTTTAAGAGTTTGCAACTTTTTTGGCAAAGAAGACATCTGAATTCACGCAAAAAACGAAAACTGCTTAGGTTTGAGTTTTGCAAATGATTGACAACAGCTTGGAGGAAAAGTTTTTAATGAAAAACGTATTTAAGTTTTTAATTTTTGGAATGATGTTAGTTAGCGGATTTGCTATGACATCTTATGCACAGACACCGGAAGAGTGTCAGGCTATTTATGATAAGTTTCTGGCAAACAGAAAAGGTCCTGAACTCGAAAAATATAAAACGGCTCTTGCCTCTGGAAAAGAGTATCTCGAAAAATGTAAAGACGGGCAAGAAGATATAAAAGAGTATATAAATAAACAGCTTCCTAAAATCGAAACTACCGTTCGGGATATGGAACTCTATGGTCGTTTTAACGATGCCGTTCCTAACAAAAAATGGGATGATGCTTTTGACAGCGGTCGCCAATTGATTGGTCTCTATCCTGATAATAGCCTTGATATTATGCTGATTTTGGCTTCGATCGGATTTGATAACGCTAATGCAAATCCGGCAGTTGATAAATACAACGGCGATGCCATTAATTATGCCAAAATGGCTTTGCAAAAAATGGAAGCAGGAAAAACTTCGGAAACTTTCGGAGCATTTGCTTATACCTATAAGACCAAAGATTGTGCTGATGGAAAATTAAATGCTACGGGTTGGATGAATTGGACGATTGGCAACATTATGTATTATCGCCAAAAACAAACCAAAGATGCTCTTCCGTATATTTATAAAGCATCTCAGGTAGGTTGCGAAACCATAAAGAATTCAGAAGTTTATCGCACGATCGGTGCCTGGTATATTGATGAATTCAAGAAGCTTGAAGATCAAAAGAATGCTAAATATGATGAAATGACAAAGGCTTTTCAAACCGCAGAAGATGCTAAGAAAAATAACGCGCCTAATGCCGCAGATTTAGAAAAAGCAGCCAATGATCTTAAAAAACAATATGATGATATTGCTGCTTTGCAAAAGGGTTATATGGAACGTGTCATGGATGCCTATGCCAGAGCTTATAAAGTTGTAAGTCCTAAGGCAGACCAGAAATACAAAGACTCATTGCTCAATAACGCCAAGAGATTCTATGGTTTCCGGTATAACAATGATATGAGCGGCTACGATGCTTGGTATTCAAAAGCTGTTGCAACTTCTTTTGTTGATCCGTCAACTCCGGTTGTTCCGGTTGTGGAAACAGCTCCGTCAACCACCGCAACACCAAGTGCAATGAATGTTTCGTCTGATTCGAATACTAATACAACAACCAACGATACCAGACCGAGAACTGCACCAACAACTACCGGCGCAACTACTAAACCGGCAGCAACTACAACAACTGCCAATTCAAATACAACGACTAAACCAGCCCCAGCTAAAAAGCCTGCTCCGAAAAAGAAAGGCACCCGTTAATCAAAAGCTAAGCAGTTTTTGGAATCCTGAAAGGTCGGACGTTCAAATAAACGTTCGGCTTTTCTTTTTTTCCAAGTTTTCTATAAAATTAGCTTTTGATGTCTAAAACTATTGCAAAACTTGAACAGCTTCTTGGTTATCAGTTTAAAGATTCTGATTTGCTTGAGCGTGCGTTAACGCATCGTTCGTGGGCGTATGAAAAAATTCCCGTCGGAACGGAAGAGGAAATTCGGGCTTTGCAAAATGAATCACTTGAATTTGTTGGTGATGCAGTGCTGGGAATGGCAGTGGTGGAATATCTTTTTAACAAATATCCGAATGCCAGCGAAGGTGAATTAACTTTGATGAAGCATCGTCTTGTCAGCACCGAAACTTTGGCTAAAAATAGTCAAAAACTAAACTTGGGAGATTTTCTAAAAGTCGGACGAGGCGAGGAAAAAACGGGCGGACGGCGTAAACAGGCTCTTTTAGCCGATACGATGGAAGCCATAATCGCTGCCGTTTTTTTTGATACCGGTTACATCTCTGCCCGAAATTTTGTTCATAAAATCTTGGCGGACGATTTTCGCGAGATTACACCGACTTCTTCGCTTGATTACAAAACTTTGCTGCAGGAAACCCTGCAAGCACAAAAACATGCTGCACCGACTTACAATGTCATAAAAATCGAAGGTCCGCCGCATAAACGAGTATTCTCGGTTGAAGCAATTTGGAACGGAGATCGGGTCGAAGCACAAGGTTCTTCGATAAAATCGGCGGAAATGGCAGCGGCAAATTTAGCCTTGCAGAAACTTAATTCTGCCGGCAACGTAAAAAAATAGAGAACTTTTTGTTTTTTGGACGAAAATAAATTCAATAAACAGATTTTTAAAATCTTTGGTGGTAAAATAGAAAGCTATTTTAAAATTTCATCAATATCCATCGCTGATTTGTGGATAATTTGGCTTTATAATTTGAAATGAGTAAAAAAGAAAACGAAAAAGAAGAAATTCACCAGAAAAAAACGATTGCGCCTCCGAAAAGCCTTTTTCGGGAATATTTTGAATCATTTGTCACTACGCTGATAATGGCGATTTTCGGAATGACCTTTATTTTGCAGGCAGTTACTGTTCCAACCGGGTCAATGCAGAACACCATTTTGATCGGTGATTATCTTTTGGTCAACAAATTTATCTTTGCACCGGGCGGAAAACCGATTCCGTTTTTGCCTCAGCGCGAAATTCAGCGCGGAGACATTATCGTGTTCAAATATCCGGGTAACAAAGTCCATCCCGAAAAGGACGCAGAACGTAATCCGCCGATCATTCCTTATCAGGTCAATTACGTTAAACGAGTGATCGGAATGCCGGGAGATAAAATAGAGTTTCGCGGCAATCAAGTTTTTATCAATGACCAACTTTTGCCGGAACATCGTGTAATTGGTGATTCACCCAGTCGCAATCAGCAAGCAGCCCTGAAAACTAAAGAATTTGAGCCGCGCCAGCCTGACCAAAAATATGATGTGTATTACAGTGAATACACGATGAAAATGGTTCAGAATAAAGAAAAAATGGACAACGGAGGCTATGAGTTCGCAGTTCCGGGCAAACCGATGAAAGTTCCTGATGACAGCTATTTTGTGATGGGAGATAGCCGCGATAATAGCGAAGACAGCCGCTATTGGGGATTTGTTCATCGTGATTTGATCATTGGTCGGGCGATGTTCGTTTATTGGTCTTGTGACCGGAGCCAAGGTTCGATGCTGAGCTGTATTACGAGTCCGCGATTTGACCGCATCGGAAAAATGATCAGGTAATTCTGAATTTTAATCTATTGACGCAGAGGCACAAAAATCTTGTGTTTCTGCGATTTAATTTTTGCAATGAAATTTAAATTTAATGAAGAAGTAGAAAATGCGCTCAAAACCAAACAGCCAATTGTAGCACTCGAATCAACCGTGATTGCTCACGGTTTGCCGCACCCGCATAATATCGAAACAGCGGAAAATTTAGAAAATATTGTCCGTGAAAATGGCGCGGTTCCTGCCACCATCGCCGTTTTCGACGGAAAATTTTGCGTTGGATTGGATAAGGAACAGCTAAATATTCTTGCGACGGACAAAAATATCCGCAAAATCTCAAGGCGTGATTTGCCGATTGCTGTTGCTCAAAAAATAAATTGCGCGACAACTGTTGCAACGACAATGTTCATCGCTCATCGTGCTGGAATTAAGGTTTTTGCCACCGGCGGAATCGGCGGAGTTCATCGCGGAACTTTGCCCGACATTTCGGCAGATTTACCCGAATTAGCCAATACGCCGATGATTGTCGTTTGCGCCGGTGCCAAAATCGTTTTGGATTTGCCTTCGACGCGCGAATGGCTCGAAACCAACGGCGTTTCAATTCTCGGCTGGCAATGTGACGAACTACCCGCTTTTTATTCACGTTCAAGCGGTTTATCCATTGACGAAAGAGTTGAAACAGCCGAAGAAGTCGCCCGAATCGCCTGTGCCCGTGATTATTTGAAAATGCCGAACGCAATTCTTTTAACCGCCCCTGTTCCGCCAGAATTTGAAGTTCCACGCGAAAAACTGGAAGCAATTTTAGCCTCCGCTTTATCCGAAGCTGAGCAGCAAAAGATACTTGGCAAAGAGGTTACGCCGTTTTTGCTTGCCAAAATGTCAGCCGAAAGCAAAGGCGAAACCTTAAAAGCCAATATTGCACTTTTAGAAAATAATGCCAAAATTGCTGCACAGGTAGCAGTAGCAGTTGGCAGTGACAGTAGGCAATAGGTAGTGGCAGTAGCCGCGTTGGTAATAATCACAATAGTAAAGTTTCACTTAAACTGCTAACTGCCCCTGCAACTGCCTACTGTTTAACCGGCTTCATTTTTTCATTAAGCGAATCTAAACGTTTTTTTGCCTCAGCTGCTTCATTACTTTTGGGATATTTGGCAATAATCTCTCGCCAAACTGTGCCGTCATAATGATAAAGTTTTGCCGAAGCATTGAACCAGAAACTGATTCCAAGTTTGCGGTAACGATCTAAACTGGAATAGTTCAAATAAAAACTGTGAAGCGGTGCGCCCGTGACAGACATTTCGTTCCGGTCAAGCTGACGAGTCGCATCACGCGAAAGTTTTAGTGTAGCTTCCTCAGCTAAATCTCCTAAAAGTAATAAAATAGCCGGACGCAAAAGGGAATTGGGAAAATTATCCAAAAAGATTGAGGCACGTTCAATTTTTTCAAAACCCTCCGACGCTTGCACCAGTTTTACCAATCGCTCATCATCACCGCGTTTGTTTTTGCTGATGACAGCTTCGGCTTGCACCCAACCGTAATTTTTCGGCGGCACGATGACCCGATAAAAAGTTACTCCGTCAGTTTGTTTTGAACCTGAGATTGCCAAAACCCGTCCGGTTCGCATCCTTTGAATCGAATCCGCATAAAGACTTGGCTGTTCGCGCAAAACGGCTAAGCGTTCATCAATCACAATTGCCGTATTTGGTTTTTCAGGTTGTTTAATAGGTAAAGTTCGACGTTTATTCTGAGCTTGAGTCAGGGAGACGAAAGCGAGAAAAACAAAAGGGATTAAGAATATTGAGCGTTTCATAAGCTCCTCCTTTTTTATGGGATTATTTTTAAGGGGGGCATTTTGGCAGAAAGGCAAAAGTAAAAAGGTAAAAGGCAAAATCAGAACCAAATTACTTTCTCTAATCCGCTAAAAACATATTCTAAATAGACTTGAGACCTGAGACTTTGGACTTCAGACTATTTTTTAATTGCTAACTTGATTTTATTTTGCACGCCTGCGTGATGAAAATGGCAAATTGCAATTGCCAGAGCATCAGCTGCATCGTGCGGTTGGGGGGCAGTTTTCATCCGCAAAAGCAGACGAACCATTTCTTGAACCTGATGTTTTTCGGCGTTTCCGTAGCCGACTACCGTTTGTTTGATAAGACGGGGAGCGTATTCGGCAATCTCGATTCCGGCTTTTTCGCCAGCCAGCATCACGACTCCGCGAACTTGACCGAGCTTGAGGGCAACGCTGACATTCGTGGCGTAAAATGCTTCTTCGATGGAAAGAACATCAGGCTGATGCTTCCAGATAACATCAGCTACGCCATCAAAAATTTTCAACAGACGTTTGGAAAATTTCTCTTTGGGCGAGGATTTGACAGTGCCGTAATCAACTAAATTGTATTTTAGTCCGCTGCCTTCGACCACGCCCCAGCCGAGCGTTTCACTTCCCGGATCAATTCCTAAAACTTTCATCTAAACACTCGGTAAAACTAGAAACAGGTTGATTATCTATAAGTTACAGAAAAATTGCAAACTGTGATCTATCTTTGTGTGACTTCGCGTTTGAGGACTACAACTAACTCTTTTCCGCCAAAAGCAGTTTGACCGGTAGTGATTCCGGCGAAAACAAAATTTCCTCCGCCGACTTCGTTGAGTTCTTTTTGCATAGTAGAAGTTTTAGAAGTAGCGAGCAGTTTATATTCAAAGGTTCGTTTGATCATTTGAGTGTCTTTTTCCAGAATTACCACGACTTCCTGCCCGCCGAAAGTAGTTTCAAAAACGGTTTGACCACGATATTCAAATCCGTTATTTCCGGCTTCGTTTAATTCCTTTTGCATCGTCGAAGTCCGCTGAGTTGCCAGCAATTTGTATTGAAAACGTCCGCCGGAATTGCCGTCATTAGACATTACGATTACGGTTTCTTTGCCACCGAATGCGGTTTCTCCGCCCGAAACGCCTTCAAAACGAAATCCGGCAGCGGCAGCCTGATTCATTTCTTTTTCGGCAGTTGAGGTTTTATTGGTCGCTACGATTTTAAATTGACCTTGGGCTGAAACTCCGAAAGCGGAAAACGCCAAAACACAAACAGATATTGCTAAAGATAAAACTAATTTTTTCATATTTTCTCCTGATTTTTTGAACGTAAAATGGGTTGCGATTTGTTCGACACCAATCAACTCAAATTGGTTGCTTAAAAAAAATAGGGTGCAGTTTTTTATCAACTTCACCCCTTTGTTAAAAATCTAAGTTTTGCCTTTTACTTATTCATAAGCCGATTCGTCAATATCAAAATTGGCGTATAGATTTTGCACATCATCATTGTCGTCAATGGCATCGTAAAGTTTAAGCATTTTCTTGGCATCGTCGCCTTCGAGCTTGATGTAATTTTGCGGAATCATCGAAATTTCGGCGGACTGCATTTCAATTCCGGCTTTTTGCAGGGCTTCGTGAACATCGTTAAAAGCATCCGGCGAAGTATAAATCTCAAAAACATCGCCTTCGTCCTGCATATCGTCCGCGCCTGCTTCGAGTGCGAGTTCAAACAATTCATCTTCGCTTTTAACCGATTTATCCACGATAATCAAGCCTTTTTTGTCGAACATCCACGCCACGGAACCTGCTTCGCCCAAATTCCCGCCGTTTTTCGAGAAAAGGTGACGCAATTCAGCAACAGTTCGATTACGATTATCGGTCATTGTTTCAACCAAAACCGCAACACCGCCGATGCCGTAGCCTTCGTAGGTAATTTCTTCGTAATTTACGCCTTCTAACTCACCTGTTCCGCGTTTGATTGCCCGGTCAATGGTGTCGTTGGGCATATTCATACCTTTGGCATCATTAACGACTTTTCTGAGCCGTGCGTTTGAATCAATGTCGCCGCCTCCGCCGGTGCGAGCCGCAACTGTGATCTCTTTGATAAGTTTGGTAAAAATCTTTCCGCGTTTGGCATCTAACGCGCCTTTTTTGTGTTTGATTGTATGCCACTTACTGTGTCCTGACATTTGATAATAACCTTCAAAATTATTGTTTTCTTAAAATTTGTAAAAAGAGAATATACCACGCCGCAAAATTTATCCGCAAATTCATTGATTTTTTTATTAAATAAGTTAGAATTAGGACATCCTTTCAATCCTTAAAATTAATTCAATAAAAAAGAATCTTATTTATGATAAATGTCCCTGTAAGTCGTAAATCCAATATAGTTGTTCAAGAACTTGAAAACGAAATCTTGATCTACGATTTAAGTATCAATAAAGCCCTTTGTTTAAATCAAACCGCAGCTTTAGTTTATCAACTCTGCGACGGAACCAGGACGGTTTCCGAAATCAGCCGTCTAATGAGTAAAAAGCTCAAAACCATTGTTAGCGAAGAACTCGTTTTACTTGCTCTGAGCGATCTCAAAAAAAATAACTTGCTTGAAAGCAGTAAAGAAACTCCTGATTTTTTGCTAAATATCTCAAGACGCGAAGTTGCTAAAAAAGTTGGATTAGCTTCGCTTGTCGCACTGCCGGTAATTGCTTCGGTAGTTGCCCCAAGCTCAATAATGGCACAATCAACCGGACTTGCGCTTAATAGTCCTTGCAATGCCCCCGGACAATGCCAGACAGGTAATTGCACCATCTTTAGTATGCTTTGCTGTGTGTCTGGGGTTGATCCCGGTGCCACCAGCAGCGATACTTGCACTGCTCCGGGAAGCTGTCCGAGTTTCAGTTCTTTTTGCTGCAGCGGAATGATCGCGGATTCATTACTCCCCTGCTCCGGCGGCGGAACTACGTGTGTCTGTGTGTAGAATCAAATTTAGGCTTATTCAAGTCAGGCGACCCAAATGAAAAAGGCTGGCGATCAGACCAACCTTTTGTATTCAGCTAAATTATAGTTTTGCAAGTTTAAATTCTAATTCGTAACTAAAGAACAAATAAGTAAATAAATAACTTATTACAGAGATAAAAATATATTAAATCTCAAGTTGAAACCGTGAGTTGCATCACAAAGGATAAATTTTTTTTAGACTTTTAATTAAGTTCGCCATTACGTTTGGCTTGTAAGACGATCTTAAGAATTTTTCGCTGAACTTGCGGATTATCTAATTGTTTCAAAAGATATTCCAGAAAATCTTTTTCAGAAATAAAAGCATCCGAATTTTGATTTGCTTGACCTTTTTTAGAGAAATTTTCTTTATCTGTTTTTTCACTCATAGAACTATTTTGACAGGAAAACTTTATCAACTCAAAAACTGTCAATACTTTTCAAACTAAGTCAAAAACACAATAGTTAAGCTGAAAATCATTTCATTCAATTTCATTCCCCAAATAATTTTTTTCAAGCGATGGCTGTTTTCGTTCAACTTTCCTGTTAATAAATATGGAATGAGATTGCTATTTGTCATTTCAGAAAATTACTGGTAAAAATATCAAAATAAAAATAAATATGGATGTCTCCAAAACGAGAAACGAAAATATCGTTGTGCAGGAGATGGCTGCGGAATTATTGATCTACGTTTTGAAAACAAATAAAGCATTTTGTCTGGACGAAACGAGTGCTTTAATTTACCAGTTTTGCAATAGGTAAAGTAGTGTGGCATTTAATGAAACAATGGAGCAATCAAGCAGCCGGAATTTGATTTGGTTCGCCTTGGATAATTGGTTGGCGAATAGTCAACTTTCTCTATATTTTAAAAATATTCACAAAATCAAAAAAAATATTTTCGCCCGATGATAGTTTTCGTTCAATTTTCCCGTTAATAAATATAGAGGAAAAAATTTATCTATGAACTACCCCAAAACGAGAAACGAAAATATCGTGGTGCAGGAGATGGAGAAGGAAATTCTCATCTATGATTTGAAAACGAACAAAGCATTTTGTTTGAACGAAACTTCGGCAATTATTTACCAACTTTGCGATGGCAAAAATTCCGTTGCGGAAATCACGCTGGCTTTGAATCAAAATTTGAACCAATCAGTCAGCGAAGATTTAGTTTGGCTCGCCTTGGATAATTTCAAAAAAGACAATTTGTTAGAGAATAATGAACAGTTTGAGATTAATTTCAAAGGTTTATCGCGTCGGCAAGTTATCAAGAAGATCGGCTTGGCTTCAATGATCGCTTTGCCCGTAATTGCTTCAGTCGTTGCACCGAATGCGGCAATGGCATTTTCAGGATTCGCCAATTGTGCAGCTTGCACAACTAATTCGCAATGTGCCGTCAATAATTGCTTGAATAACGTTTGTAGTGTGGGAATGACCAACAGTTTTGCCCCCAACACCATGTTAGGAGCTCCTTTTAGTGTTCCCAGTGGAGCTTGCACAGCATTGGCATCTGCAAATTGTTGTTCCGGTAATCGAATATGGTTTGTTACGAACAATTGTTTTTGCGGTTAGGCAACCTCAATGTTCAATCCGGCTTGTCGGCACTTAATTTCTGCTTTCTTCTTTCATTCCCCGGTGAAAGAAAAGATGAAACCGTGCCGATGATTGATTAAGCGTTTTTGAATGGGTAGTATTACGGAAGTTGCTGCCCATTTAAATATTTTTCTAAATGAATTAAGTAATAAGTCTTGATTCTCTTACTGAATGTTCGCCAGCCAGATGTCGGATTCGCTTTTTTGAACTGAATAATAAATTGAGCGGTTATCTTTAGAAAGAGAAACTGATTGAATCCGATTTGGTGCAACAGATAGTAGTTGTTTTCTTCGTTTGGTTTCGGTATCAAGCAGATAAATTTTATCACCGTGATAGAAAATGGCGCGTTTGTTATCTGCCAGCCACAGTGCACGAGTTCCAAAGTCACTGACGACCTTATATTTGTTGGTGGTAAAATCAAAGGTCATCAGATATGATTCGGGTTTTTCAACATCTCTGCCGTATCCGATCAGTTTTTTACCATCAAATGACCACGAATAAGCCATAAACCATCGTTTCGGGTTACCTTCATCGGGTAAATATTGCGGCGTTTGCTCAGTTGTTTCTTTGTCAGGATCAAAAATTATCGGATAACCGTTTCGTGAATTAAAGATCACGCGTTTCCCGTCAGGCGACCAAACAGGAAGTTGAGACCAACTGTCTGCAGCAAAGGTCGTGACCTTTTTTCGCTCACTGCCGTCGGCGTTCATTACATAACCTTCGTATTTTCCTGTCTCGTCAGTGAAAAAGGCAATGCGCCTTCCGTCAGGCGACCAACGCGGCGCACGATCTTTATAAATGTCATTGGTTAATTGTCTGATTTCACTGCCATCAGCTTTGGCAATGAAAACATCTTCCTGTTTATCGCCAATCGCATCAAAAGTAATGTATTGATTATCTGCCGAGATTTCGGGATTGGTTGTGATCTTTGAACCTTTCGTAATTTCAACGGGATATTTACCAAGCGTTTCCGTTTTACTATCAAAATCAGTTTTGAAAATGTTTGAATAATTAACGGTTTGGACATAAGCAAAACTTTTGCCGTCATGTGCAAAATTGAAAAAACCGCTGTAATTGGAAGGGATTGTAATTGGTTCGGGATTACCCGAGACTTTTCCCGAATTTTCGTTGATCGCTATGCGCCAAAGATTCATACTGCCGCTGCGGTTACTGACAAAATAAAGGAATTTACCGTCCGGCGACCAGAAAGGGTTCCAGTCAATAGATGAATCAGACGTTACCTCTACCGCATCTCCGCCATTGACAGAAATCGTCCAAATGTCGCGTTGCCCGCCGGAATTAAGCCCCCAAAAAGCAATTCGCTTGCCATTGGGCGACCAGTTTGGCTGAACGCCGTCGTGTTCAGTAATCAAATGTTTTTCACCGGTTTCGGCATTGATTCGCCATAATTGACTTGGAACAGTGGTGCGGCTGCCGGGTTCACTGAAATCATCAATACCAAAAGCAAGCTCTTTACCGTCAGGCGACCATGAAGGATAAAAACCGACATTAGTAATGCGTTTGACATTTTCTCCGTTGGAATTCATGACAAAAATTCCGCCGCCATCGCGTTCGGAGCGGAAAGCAATTTGAGTTCCATCAGGCGAAAAGACGGCTTGTTTGTCATCGGCATTTGAGTTTTTAGTTAAGTTAATTTGATTTGAGCCATCAATTTGTTTCAGGTAAATGTTCCACTTACCGTTTTCGCGGCTTGAATACAAAAAAGACTTACCATCCGGTGAAAGATTTGGAAAAACTTCTTCTCCGGTTTGACTGGTCAATTGTGTGTAGTTGAAATTTTTAATTTCAGCCGTTTGATTTAATAAAGACTTGGAAAACAGGAAATAAGAAACTGCTAAGAGTAAAATTACTGCGCTGATTGGAACTGCAAACTTAGCGAAATTCGATTTTCTTTTTATCGAAAACTTTTTAGCAACTAAATCTGAATTCGGATTTTCTTTAAGTTCCTGTAAATCGCGTTTTAATTCGGAAATTGTTTGATAACGATCTGCTAGTTTTTTTTCGATAGTGTGAAAGACAATCTTTTCCAAAGCTAAAGGTATTTCGGGGTTTACTTCCGATAAAGCAGGCGGATTGTGATTAATAGTTGCATTGTAAATCGCCGCATCGCTTATGCCATCAAAAGGTTTGACACCCGTCAGCATTTCATACAGCACCACGCCGAAACTGAAAATATCGGTGCGAAAATCAACCGTTTCGCCGAGAGCCTGTTCGGGCGACATATAGTTGATTGTTCCCATGACACCGTTTGGAGCAGTATGGTCGCGGGTTTCAAAGTCGCCTGAGTCTCCGCCGTGTTTAGAAAGTTTCGCCAAACCAAAATCTAAAACTTTAACGATTCCGTCCTGACGGATCATAATGTTGGCGGGTTTGATGTCGCGGTGAATAATGCCGAGCGAATGTGCAGAATCCAAAGCATCAGCAATTTGAATTCCGATTTCGATGGCTTCTTTCGGACTAAATGGTTTTTCGGCGATTAGCTCGCGCAAGGTTTTTCCTTCAATTAGTTCGGTAGCGATGAAGTTAAAATCTTCAGTTTTTTCGATTCCGTAAATGGTAATGATGTTCGGATGATTAAGGGCGGAAACGGCGCGGGCTTCTTTTTCAAATCGTTTGCGGCGTTCTGCATCTTGGGAAAATTGCAACGGAAGTATTTTAAGAGCGACTTTGCGGTTTAACTTTGTATCTTCCGCCAGATAAACTTCGCCCATTCCGCCTGCACCCAATTTTTCGAGGATCAGATAATGATTAAAACTGCGACCGATCAATCTTTCTTTATTTTGTTCATTTATCAGATTAGCTGCGACATCAATCGGAGGCGTTTCGATAAAATCTTTGGCTTGTTCGTCAAAAGAAAGCAGAGATTCAACCTCATTCCGCAATTCGTTGTCATTACCGCAGAAATTACGCAAAAACTCATCGCGTTTTTCAGAAGGAATCTGTAACGCTTGATGATAAATTTCTTCGATTTTGGCTAAATCTCTCATTCTTTAAAAGTGGTCAGTGGTTAGTGGTCGGTGGTCAGTTTTTGTTGGATTTAAAAGAACTAATTGACTCGTTTAAATCAAAAACTGACCACTGCTCACCGCCAACTGACTACTGACCAGACAATTCCCTCAACAACCACGTTTTCGCAAACCGCCAGTCACGCAGAACAGTTCCTTCCGATATTTTTAAGACTTCCGCTGTTTCTTCAACACTTAACCCGCCAAAATAACGCAGTTCAACTACCTGACCTTTTCTTTCGTCCAAAGCAGATAAATTCTTTAATGCCTCATCGAGCGCAACCAGTTCATTGGCTCTTTCTTTAGAAATTATGGCTGCCTCTTCCAACGAAATGATTTGTGTTTCCCCCCCACGTTTTTGAGTTTGATGAGAGCGGGCGTGATCAACCAGAATGTGACGCATTGCCTGTGCCGCAACTGCAAAAAAATGGGCACGATTTTGCCAGCGTTTTTCACGTTGGTCGGCTAATTTAAGATAGGCTTCGTGGATTAACGCAGTCGTTTGCAAAGTATGTCCCGAAGATTGGCTGTTCATATAATTTTTTGCCATCTGTCGCAGCTCTTCATAGACCAAGGGCATTAATTGATCCAGAGCCTCCTGGTTGCCGTGGCTCCAGGCTTCAAGCAGTCGGGTAACTTCTTTTTCGGGGGGCACAATCATCTATTTGGTTATATTAAACAATAAATAGGCGGTAAATCCAAAATTTATAAGAATTCCACACAACTTAACTTCGTCGTCACATTTTTGTTACTTCAATTGTTTTTAATTCTTTTAGAGGAATAAGATGCGTAAGGAATTAACAATCGTTGTAGTTTTTTTGTTGGGATTAGCAGCTGACGGGATTTGGTTCAAACTTGACCAAACATTTGGTTTTAACTTTTTTGTGCAAATCAGTTTCGCTTTGTTTTTATTGATCTTTATTTTTCTTAGCGGGAAAAAATATCTGACCAAACGTTTTTATCCGCACCGGAAACTTTTATCTGTTTCAGTTTGGAAGTATTTCCGCTCAGGATTTCAACTTGACTTTTGGAAACGCCAAACTCCTTTGCCAAGAGTTTAATGAGTTCGGCATTGGCTGCACCATCAACCGGCGGGGCATTCAGTTTAATTTTTAGTGCGCCGTCATATTCACCGACAATTTCGCTTCGTGACGAACGCGGAATAACCCGAATCTGAAAGGTAACTGCATTATCTTTTTCACTAAAATCAAGCACTTATGGAAAATACGAATCTGTTTTTCTGCACGCTGAAAGAAATTCTTGACTACGCCAAAAATACTGCGGCAACCGCACTTTGGAGAAAACCGAGAATAAAAAGCACGATGATCGGCGAAATATCAAACATCATAATCGGCGGCATCAATCGTCTGAACGGAACTAAAATCGGATCGGTAATCCGCATTAAAAACCGCAAAACTGGATTCATAAACGACATAAACCACGAAAATATGATTCGCATAACAATCATCAATGAATAAAGTCCCAAAAGCCCGTAAAGCAAAAAGCCGACAATTTTGACGACATTTCCGCTCATTGCACTGACCGTTACCCCATCAATCGTAAAGAGAATGTTGCTGAAAAGCTGCAAAGTAAAATAGCCGAAGATACAGAACACTAAAATTGTGATCAGCGGAGCGATTTTGGTCGTGATATTCAATTTGAAAAGAAAATCAGTGGAAGGCTGAACTAATCTGTCCGTGAACTTTTTGAATTTATAAGCAAATCTGCCGAACGCTCCAAACGGATTCGGGTCAAGGTAGGTAATCAAAAGCCGCAACAGCATCATTACCACAATCGCCATCACGACACTGACCACAATCATCTGAATTATCGGAAAAACTAAACCCATTAACATAATTTTTGACCTTTGATCTTTGATTTTTTACGTTTTACACCCTTGCTCACGCGCGGGTTTCTGCCTTTTTGCCTTTTACCTTTTGCCCTTTTACTTATATTCCCGTTCCCCAAAAATCGCCGTTCCAACCCGAATATGCGTTGCGCCTTCTTCGATAGCGACCGTAAAATCGTGACTCATTCCCATCGAGAGTTTTCCATCCGGTAATAATTCATCACGAATTTCTCGCAAACGGCGAAAAAAAGGGCGCACTTTTTCGACTTCTTCAAAAAAGGGTGGAATCTGCATCAAACCAAGTAATTTCAAACATTTGCAATTGCCGATAAATTCCAAAAGTTTCGGCAGATCTGTTTCTGAAACGCCGGATTTTGTTTCTTCATTACCTAAATCAACCTGAACGAAGATTTTCAAATCCTGACGATTTTCTTCTAAACAAATACGTTCCAAACGCTCGGCAAGTTCTATTGAATCAACCGTTTGAATCACATCAAAAAGTTTAACCGCTTTTCGCGCTTTGTTCGACTGTAAATGTCCGATAAGATGCCATTCAACATTTTTTATTTCAGCGATCTTACCTTCGGCTTCCTGAACTTTATTTTCTCCGAAAACAACCGCACCGGCTTCAACCGCTTCGCTCACCAATGCCGCAGGATGAGTTTTACTGACCGCTACCAGTGTAATTTCATCTGCCTTGCGTCCCGCTTTTTCCGCTGCAAGTTTAATTTGATTCCGCACACCGGAAAGTCGTTGCGCCAAAGATTCGCTCATAAAAATAATGATAAACTCTTGAATTTGAAACGACAACTACTGACTCTCTTAACCCCATCCATTTCAACTATCAAAATTTTTTTTCTGACTAATGACGGGATTTTACAACGGATGTCGTTATTAGAGGGTGAAGAAAAAAAATACGAGATTTCACTATAAATGGAGTTCCATATTTATGAAAAATGTCCCCGTTTCCCGAACTGAAACCGTTGCTCAGGCATTTGACGAAGGGGTTCTCGATTATGAACTAAAAGTCAATGAACTGCTTGGTTTAAGACCTAAAAAACGATTTCGGGTTTGTCTGCGATGCCAAAAAACGATGTCGAATAAAAACCGTTGTGAAACCTGCAAGGTTAAGTTTCATGACGGATTGATGATGAGCTGGATTAAATGGTTTTTCGGAGTGTCACCCAAATAGGAATAACAAATGATGATTAAAATGCCAAAAACACGAAACGAAAATATTGTCGTTCAAGAGATGGAAAACGAAATCCTGATCTACGATTTGCAAACCAATAAAGCCTTTTGTTTGAACGAAACTTCGGCAATCATCTGGCAAATGTGCGATGGAACCCGAACTGTGGCGGAAATCAGTCAAACTTTAACCAAAAAGTTGAAACAACCAATCACCGAAGATGTGGTCTGGCTGGCGTTGGATGGTTTCAAAAAAGATAATTTGCTTGAAGAAAGCGAACAATTTGAAATCAATTTCAACGGCTTATCACGCCGGCAAGTTGTCAGAAACATTGGCTTGGCTTCGCTGATAATGTTGCCGCTCGTTTCATCAGTCGTTGCGCCGAATGCGGCAATGGCAGCATCGGGACCAACCAATCTGGCGTTTCTTGCTCCCTGTTCGAGTCCCGGAGAATGCAGTTCAGGAAATTGTGCGGCAGGACCTCCTAATCCTCCGACCTGCTGTGTCGCCGGAGCTACACGAAATATCTCTCCGGGTATTGCGAGACAAGCAGCGCTGTTAGACAATTGTGCAAATTATCCAACATCGGCTAGTGTAATTGCGGCTATTCCATTCCCTTCTGCCAACTGCTGCAGCAATAGTATAGTCGGCACCTGCATCAATAACGGTGGCGGCATTATTACATTACAAGTAAGTTGTATTTAAAGAGGAAAATCATCGCTTAACAACGCTTATTTTACAAGCATTTTGAACATCAACCTTAATCCAACACAAAAGGAGACACTATGAATAAAACTTTCGCCGTCATTCGTGGAATGGCAATTTTAACGATTACTCTTTTTCTTACTATTTCCGCCGCCGCGCAGGACGATAAAAAATATCAGGAATTAGCGGTCAGACTCGTCCAGTCGGCAAGCGTCAAACCGGGCGATGTAGTGATGATCAACGGCGGAAAACATTTGATTCCGCTGATGGAAGCCGTCGCCGTCGAAGTTCAGAAAGCAGGCGGATTCGCCAATATGATGCTCAACATCGACCGTGTTCAGCGCTCATTTTATAAGGAAATGCCGGAAAAATACCTCGAACAGGAACCGAGATTTTTCGCTGAATGGTTAAAGCAGACGAATGTTTATATCAGCCTGCCCAACTTTGAAGACAGCAAGAGCGTTTTTGAAGGAATTCCAGAAGAACGCTTTGCCAAAGCGATGAAAGCCGGCGAGTTTTTTTCCAACTTAATCAATTCTTTGCCGCTTCGCGTTATCAGTATTGATTTTCCGACTCCGCAGGATGCCGCCGCTGTCGGAATGGACTTTCCGACCTATCAGAAAATAACTATGGACGGGATAAATGCCGACTACAATACGATTTCCGCGAAAGGCAGTCAGTTCAGGAAAATATTGGAAACTGCCAAACAAATCAGAATCACTAATCCGGCGGGAAGTGATTTCACCTTTTCTCCGGCGGCGAAACGCGAGATTTTCCTCGACGACGGAATCGTGACGGCGGAAGAAGCAAAATCTTCGATATTTATTCAGCGGACGGCTTCGCTTCCGGCTGGTTCTATCAATTTCGCGCCGCTCGAAACTTCGGCAAACGGCAAAATCGTCGGGGCAAAAGCTGTGTGCCGCTATGCTCCGATGGACGGTGTCAGTTTTGAATTTAAAAACGGAGCGATGCAGAATTTCAAAGCTGAAACGAACGCCGCCTGTTATCAGGAAACGATGAAGGCTTATACCAATCCCGATAAAGAGAGATTCGCCACTATCAGCTTCGGACTAAATCCGGCTTTGCCGGTGGTGGAAGAAGGCACGAAGCGTCACCGTCCGGCAAGTGCCGCCGGAATGGTTTGGCTGAGCGTCGGAGACAATCAAATTTACGGCGGAACTAATAACGGCGGCAATAGTTACAACTTTCCGGTCATTAATGCGACCGTCACGATTGACGGCAAGATCGTTATCAAAGACGGAAAACTGATGTTGTAATTTTCTTAAATTCAATTTTAGCTTGTGCAAATCGAGGAAAAATATTTATGAATAAGCCAAAAGCACGAAACGAAAATATTGTCGTGCAGGAAATGGAATCCGAACTCCTAATCTACGATTTAACCATCAACAAAGCCTTTTGTTTGAACGAAACATCGGCAATGATTTGGCAATTATGCGATGGCAAACATTCGGTGTCGGAAATCAGCCGAACTTTAAGCCAAAAACTAAATCAGCCAATCACCGAAGATTTAATTTGGCTCGCGCTAGATCGTTTCAAAAAGGATAATTTGCTCGAACAAAGCGAACAATTTGTCATTGATTTCAACGGTTTATCGCGGCGGCAGGTAATCAAGAAAATCGGCTTAGCATCGGTAATTGCCCTGCCGCTGGTGTCATCAATCGTTGCCCCAAGCGCGGTGATGGCTCAATCGGGTTGTGGCGGCGGTGGTTGTCAGCCTACCGGATGTCTGGCTGGACCGCTGATGGATTTTTTTGGATCTCCACAAAGTTGCAGCACTTATCCTGATTCCGGTAAAGATGGAGATTGCAATTCTGTATATGCAAGCCGATGCTGTAGCGGCACAGCAAAGTATAATCCAGGCAGTTGCACCAATACTCCACCAAATCAAATCAATTTCACCTGCATCTGCGGCTAAAACCTTGTGCAGGAAATGAAAAAAAACAATTCTGATTTGGGTGATAGTTGGTTTTGTTTGATTATATCTTGTTTTTGCTTATCTGAATGATGTTTTCGTTTGATTGAATAGTGTTTTTGTTTGATTGAATGATGTTTATCTTTGCTTGAATGATGTTTTTGTCCGAGTGCGACCTGTTTATCTTTGCTTGAAAGCTGTTTTGGTTGAAGTGATTGGTGTTTTTCTTCGATTGCAGCCTGTTTATCTTTGGTTATTGAGTATTTGCCAGCCAAATATCCGATTCTGATTTTCTGATGGCAAAATAAATTGAACGATTATCGGGTGAAATCGCTACATTTTGCAGATTATTCGGCGCGACTGAAAGAATTTCTTTAACTTTTTTGGTGACTGTATCCAACACATAAACTTTGTCATTCTCATAGAAAATAAGTCGCCGGTTATCGTTTAACCAAACCGGAGTTTCGCCGTAATCGGTCATATCTTTATATGTTTGTGATTCCAAATCATAGATTGTAATTCCCCCTGTTTTAGGATCATTGTCCATTTTCATCGCCGCAATTTGTTTGCCATCGGGCGACCATGACATGGCTAGTATCCCATGTTTATAATTTGGCTCAGATGGTAGGAATTGAGGTGTTTGTGCAGAGAACGGTTTGTCGCTCTCGATAATATAAGGGAAAGATTCACCCACATTGCCCAGCAGTCTTTTTCCATCAGGCGACCAAAAAAGAAGGATGGCGAAGTTTTTGTTGATTTGCGTAATTTGCTGTAAATTGCTGCCGTCCGCGTTGATTGTCCAGCCTTGATAGCTGCCGGATCTATCGGAATAAAAGACAAGTTTTTTTCCATCTGGCGACCAACGCGGTGCGCGGTCTTTGTTGATGTCATTAGTTAATTGCCGCAATCCGCTGCCATCACGTTTCATAATAAAAATGTCTTCGTGCTTATCGCGGATGGCATCAAAAGCAATAAATTCACCATCAGGCGAAACGTCCGGGTTTCGGTCTATTTTTGCTCCTTGGGTAAGTTCGACAGGTTTTGCGCCAATCGTTTCGCTGGTCGGATTAAAATCGTATTTTATGATATTCGATGATTTATTGACCTGAACAAAAGCAAACTGTTTTCCATCGCGTGAAAATGTCAAATGTTGTGAATATGGCGAAGGCGTTGTCACGGCTTCGGGTTGTCCCAGAACTTTTCCGGTCTGTTCATCAATCGCCACGCGCCAGAGATTCATACTGCCGCTGCGATTACTGGCGAAATAGAGATATTTTCCGTCCGGCGACCAAACCGGATTCCAATCGAGGAAGGCATCATCCGTGACAGAAACAGATTCTCCGCCATTGACAGAAACCGTTTTGATGTCGCGGATTCCGCCATTATCTACGCCCCAATAAGCGATGCGGAAATTATTTGGCGACCAGCTTGGCTGAAAAGCATCATCGGTTGGAATTTGACGTTTTTCGCCAGTTGCTAAATTCACTTTCCATAATTCGCCCGTTGTTGCATGGTGAGTCGGATCCTGAAAATCAGCGTTTGAAAAAGCAATCTCTTTTCCGTCAGGCGACCAAGCAGGATAATAACCAAAATCAGCCACCCGCCGCAGAGATTCACCCGTTACCTCCATTACAAAAATTCCGCCACCATTGCGTTCCGAACGAAAAGCAATTTGGTTTCCATCGGGGGAAAATACTCCCTGAATTTCATCCGAAAGAGAATCTTTGGTCAGATTTATCGCAGTTATTTCCCCGATTCGTTTGAAATAAATATCCCAATTTCCGCTTTCACGACTGGCATAAATAAAGGATTTCCCGTCAGGCGCAAGACTCGGTGAAAGTTCTTCGCCGTTTTGACTGGTCAACTGCGTGTAGTTGAAATTTTTAACTTCGGCGATTTGATTGGATGAGCGATTAAGAAATAGAAAATAAGCAATTAAAGTAACTAAAACGACGGTAAATGCCGGAATTGCGAATCTGACGAAATTTGATTTTTGTTTGACGGCAAATTTATCGATAACTGAATTTTCTTTGATCTCCTGCAAATCGTTTCCTAATTCGGAAATAGTTTGGTAACGGTCTGTGCGTTCTTTTTCGATAGCGTGACAAATTATTTTGTCTAAAGCTACAGGAATTTCGGGGTTTAATTTCACTAAAGGCGAAGGATTGTGATTGATAGTTGCTTCGTAAATCTCTGCGTTATCTTTTCCGTCAAATGGTTTAATCCCAGTTAGCATTTCATACAAAACGACACCGAGACTAAAAATATCGGTTCGCCCATCCAGACTTTCCCCACGAGTTTGTTCCGGCGACATATAATTCAAGGTTCCCATTATTGTTCCGGCATTGGTCATTTGTGAATTCGGATTCGTAATTTGGGATTTAGGAAAGTGATTATTAGTTTCTTGAACCAGCCATTTACTCTCTCCCTTAAACTCTCGACTCTCCACTCTCGACTCTCCACTCTCGACTAATTTCGCCAGCCCAAAATCCAGAACTTTGACGATTCCTTCGCGGCGAATCATAATGTTGGCGGGTTTGATGTCGCGGTGAATGATACCGAGTGAATGAGCTGATTCCAAAGCACTTGCAATTTGAATGGCGATTTCGATGGTTTCTTTCGGACTAAAAGTTTTTTCCGTAATCAATTCGCGTAAGGTCTTGCCTTCAATCAATTCAGTAGCAATAAAAGTTAATTCATCGGCTTTTTCGATACCGTAAATGGTGATGATATTTGGATGATTGAGAGCCGAAACGGCGCGAGCCTCTTTTTCAAATCGTTTGCGGCGTTCTGCGTCTTGAGAAAATTGTAATGGTAATAGTTTTATTGCCGCTTTGCGACCTAAATTAACATCTTCTGCCAAATAAACTTCACCCATTCCGCCCGTCCCTAAAAGAGACAAAATCCGATAGTGATTTAACTCTTTTCCGACTAAATTTCCGTCGGCGTCAGTGTTAAAAAAGTCGGCGGCGAGGTCATCCGGCGGTTGTTCAAAAAAACGATGTGCTGATTCATCAAAAGAAAGTAAAGATTCAACTTCACCGCGCAATTCAAAATCATCACCGCACGACTCACGCAAAAATACTTCACGCTCTCGCACCGGAATTTGCAATGCTTGGTGATAAATTTCTTCGATTTTAGCTAAATCTTTCACAAATTAATTTTGCCACCGAGGACACAGAGTTCACTGAGGGCGAACAAGTAAAAGAATTGTTTGTCAGCACTCATTTTTTACCTTTTTTCCTCTGAGTTCTCTGTGCGCTCTGTGGTTAGAAATTTACTGATTCGATAACTGCCTCATTAACCAGGTTCTGGCAAAACGCCAATCGCGCTGCACCGTTTCGGGTGAGACTTTGAGGACTTCGGCAGTTTCTTCAATGTTTAGCCCGGAAAAGTAGCGCAGTTCAACTACGCGACATTTACGTTCTTCTAACTTTTCCAGTTCATTTAGGGCTTCATCCAACGCCACAAATTGGGCAACTCTTTCGGTCGAAATCTCAGCAATTTGGTCTAGCGAAATAATCTTTGTTTTTCCTCCGCGTTTGTCACGATAGCGGGTGCGGGCGTGGTCAACTAAAATTTGGCGCATGGCACGTCCGGCGACTGCAAAAAAATGAGCCCGGTTTTGCCATTGTTTATTCCGCTGGTCAGCTAATTTCAGATAGGCTTCGTGAATTAAAGCAGTGGTTTGCAAAGTGTGTCCTGATGGTTGATTATTCATAAATCGCTTTGCCATTTTTCGTAATTCCGTATAGACCAAAGGCAGTAACTCATCCAGTGCTTCTTGCTTTCCATTACTCCAAGCTTCAAGCAAATTTGTTAAATTCTGTTGCATTTTGCTTTAACTATTTTCTTTCGATGGCTGATGATTATAACAAAAATTGTTCTCAATCCGTCAATTTTTATTTGCTTATGACCTGTTTTTCGCTTAATTTCCGTTATCTAAAATACAAGGATTTAAGAAAATTTATGAAAAACTCAGCAAATCAGAAAAAACGTATTCGGCTATGCCTAAAATGCGGCTCAAAACTCCCAAATCGTAATAAATGCGATAATTGCGGAATCAGATTTCGTGACGGTTTTTTGGTTCGATGGCTAAAAAAGTTTTTGGGATATAACCCGAAATAACTAAAATTCAAACTATTCACTTTGAGTTTTGCTGCAACAAATTGTATATTTTCTTTTACCTTTTCACGCGGACGTGGCGGAACTGGTAGACGCGCAGGTCTCAGAAGCCTGTTCTGGTTACAGAGTGGAAGTTCGATTCTTCTCGTCCGCATTAAATTTAAGGATGAAGGATGAGGGATGAGGGATGAAAATTCCTTTCCTCATCTTTTTTATTTGATGTCAAACGAATTTATCGAAGCAATCAAAAAACATCAATCCGTTTTCGGTCAGAATTTATCGGATGAAAAAATCGCGTTATTGAATGATTACTATGAACTGATTCAGGAAGATAACGAGCTTTTGCATTTGGTCGCGCCTTGTTCCGCCGAAGAGTTTGCCGTGCGCCATATTTTAGAATCGTTGACGATGCTTGGATCTTTACCGCTCAAAACCCGTTTTGCCGATATTGGAACAGGGGCGGGATTGCCTGCAATTCCGTGTTTGATCGTGCGGGATGATTTGCGCGGGATGCTGATCGAATCAAAAGCTAAAAAAACTGACTTTTTGCAAAAAGCAGTAGAAAAATGCAAATTGGAAAAGCGCGTTAAAATCATCAACAAACAATTTGAAGAAGCGCGAAACTTCGATATTTCATACGTTTCCTGTCGCGCTTTAGATAAATTTACCGATAAATTGCCGCGAATTCTCAAATGGTCTGAAAAATGCGGATTATTATTTTTCGGGGGAAACAGTTTGCGTGAAGCATTGCAAAAGAACCGGGTTAAATTCAAAGAAAAACTAATGCCGATGTCCGAACAACGCTTTTTATTTATCTCAAAAAAACAGAAATAATTTGTCTCTCTAAACTTGCTTTCCGTTTCATATTTGATACAATATTTCATTATGAAACGTAAGAAAGAAAAATCTCTCCGAATTAGTGAAGCCGTCTTTCGCGGAAGCAAAACAACCTACAATTTTGAAGTTTTCCCAATGGATATTGAATTTCAGGAAACGGCTGCGGTTTTTATAATTTCCCGCCGTAAAATTGACAAAATCGGCAAAGGTCATCACAAATTTATTTGCATCGGACAAACGGATTCCATTATTAAAGAACTCAAAAAACACAAAAAAGGTAAATGCGTCAAACAAAATAAAGCCAATGTGGTTTGTCTTTTAGCCGAAGCAGATGAAAAGATACGCTTAAAAATTGAGGAAGATTTGAAGTCGGCTTATCGAATTCCGTGTTTGCATAATTAACACCAGCCTGTTTTGATTCAAAGCATTACAGGTTATCACCCCGGCTCGGCGAAGATTGAATTCTTCGCCGATTTCTTTTACTACCCAAGCGGGTGGCGTTAGCTTCTTCAAAATTGTATAACTTTTGAGTATGAAAGATTTTACAGTTACAAATGCAACGATTGAAGATTGCGAAGGAATTTTTAATTTATATCGTGAAGTTGCCGCAATCGAAGGCGGTTTAGCCCGCACTGCCGACGAAATCAGCGAAGGTTACATCAAAAATTTTGTTTCAAAATCCGTTGAAAGCGGAATTATTATTGTTGCCCGTAGCGATGGAAAAATTATTGGTGAAATTCACAGTTACGCAATCGGAGCAAAAGTTTTTGCACACGTTTTAGGCGAACTGACGATTGCCGTTCATCCCGATTTTCAAGGTTTCGGAGTCGGCAAAGCCATCTTTTTAGAACTGATGCGCCAGATTACCGAAAATCGTCCTGATATTTTGCGTGTCGAACTCATTGCTCGTGAAAGCAATCAAAAAGCCATTAAATTTTACGAGAAGATCGGTTTTGAGATCGAAGGCAGAATGACAAACCGAATCAAAAGTGTCGGCGGAGGTTTTGAATCCGATATTCCGATGGCTTGGCATCGAAAATAAAAAAGCGTGAAGATTTGCTCAAATCTTCACGCTTAAGTTTTCACAACAGGAGGTGTAATGAAAAATTTATGCCGCTAATTTTGCGAAACCGATTCCGTATTCAAGCGCAGTTTCTGACAGAGTTTTCTTAAGTTGAGTTCTGGCGCGGCTCAACCGGGACATCACTGTTCCGATTGGAATTTCCAGAACTTCTGCGACTTCTTTGTAGTCAAATTCGTGAACATCCGCCAATAAAACGACTGACCGATAATGTTCAGGCAATTTGTCTAACGCCGAGATTACCTGTGAATCCGTTAATTTTTCGGAAATCGGCGCGTGATAGGCTGCACTGAGGAAGACCAGATCGTCAGCTTCTTGAAAATATTTGGATTGAGTATATTTTTTGCGGCGCAGATGGTCGAATTTATTGAATAAAATTTTGTATAACCACGCCCGGCAGTTTGTTCCAAGTTCATAATGGTCAAACGATTTCCAAGCCTGCATAAAAGTTTCTTGCACTAAATCTTCGGCATCAACTTGATTCATTGTCAGCCGTTTGGCAGTTCTGAACAGATCATCAATATGTTTCATTGCTTCGGCTTCAAAAATTTCGGGGGTAATATTTGTATTCATTTTTAGCTCCTTTATAATTGCGTTCGGTTTTATCCGCTTACACCCCTTTGTCGTGCCAGATTCGATTTCCTTACACAGATTTTTAAAATTTTTTTCAAAAAAAATAAAAAATCTGTCAAAATGCCCGTAAATACAGGATAAAAATACAAAATTTTTTGGAATAAATTTGAGCTGAACTGCAATAGAGTAGATGACTATGACAAAAAGGTCAGAGCAAATTAAAAGAACTATGACAAACGGAAATGGAAACGGTAATCACAAAAACGAGGTAGAAGAACGCGAAAATAAGCGTTTGCGCCAAATATTACAAAAAGCCGTCAATGCAGAAAAAGCCCCTGATGCTTTGCGGGACAGAATTAGCAAAATGATTCGTGAAAAATAAATTCTGCACGACAAGGGGGGATTTTTGATGTTTAAAAAAGTATTTGTTTGGCTAATCTGTAAAACTTTGCCGAGTTGTAGGGAAGTAACCGAATTGGTTTCGCATTCGATGGAAACGGAACTTTCATGGCGTAAAAAAATTGAATTGAAACTCCATTTGTGGAGCTGTGTTGCCTGTAATCGCTATTTATTCCAACTCAAATTTATGCGGGAAGTATTTGAAATTCAGGAAGATAAATTTAACCGAAATAAAAAGATTCCAACTTTGAGTGCCGATGCTGCCGAACGATTAAAAGATGCGCTGAAATCTTCAAAGTTTTTGTTACTTTTTGCACTAATGTATTGTTTCTAATGAACATAGCTGAGACTGCTACAACTAAATTCGATGCGACCATTTGGGTTGACCAGCACGGTGATTTCCTTTTCGCTTTTGCTTTTTCGCGGGTGCGTGACGAATGGATTGCCGAAGACCTGGTTCAAGACACACTCCTCGCCGCAATGCAGTCCAGAAATTCTTTTGAAGCAAAATCCGCCGAAAGAACGTGGCTTTGCGGAATTTTGAAGCATAAAATCATTGATCATTTTCGTAAAAGCAGTCGGGAAGTCGAGCTGACCGAGGAAGAAGCCGATATGTCTTCTTACGATTATATGTTCCAGAGCGAAGGCGTGGCGAAAGGGCATTGGACGGCAGAATCAAAGCCGACGGTTTGGCAGGAAAATCCTGAAGAAGTATTGGAACACGCGGAATTTCGTGGTATTTTAACGCATTGTTTGGGCGAATTGCCCGAAAGAGTTGCGAACTGTTTTACTTTACGCGAAATGGATGGTTATGAAAGTCAGGAAATTTGCGATTTTCTGAATATTTCACCGAATAACTTTTGGGTAATGATGCACCGGGCGAGACTTCACCTTCGACGTTGTATTGATAATAATTGGTTCAAGAAGGTGCAGCACTGATGAGTTTCAAATTGAAAATCAAAAGGTGGGTTTCAAACAAAGCGGAAGAGTGCAAAAAAGTTTCGCCTTTATATTCATTTGCGCTTGACCGTAAATTGACTTTTTTTGAAAAAATGCGCGTCAAATTTCATCTAATGACCTGTAATGCCTGCACCAGTTACGTTACCAATTTGAATTTTATGCACGATGTTTTCCACACTCAGGAATTACAAATTGAGGAAGAAAAACTACACGCTACTCTGAGTGATGAGGCAAAAGAAAGACTTAAAAACAAACTGAAATCTTAATCAAATCTTGCTTCAATTTTGTTATCTTTTCTGACACCTAATTCGTAGGTTAAATACGGATAGCTTTTATATTCGACCTCAAATTCATCTGCGCCAAGATACATTTCGGCTTCGGCAATGGCGGTCATTGCGCCTTCGATTTCCATAAAAAGTCCAAACGGCAATTCATCCAAAACTACTTCTACCTTACGGAAATGAAAGGTCTTACGGCGTTTTTCATAGACCATTCCTTCGTGAAAACCCAATCCGTTAAAGATTTTTTCAATCGCTTCAAAATCTGCTACTTCGGTTTCGTGTTCGATTCTTTTTTTGATTGATAATTTTTCGTCAGTCGCCTCTTTATAGGTCAAAATAGTTTTTTCGCCAATTCGCCGCAATCGCAAAAGTGCCTGTTTTTGCTTCAAAACCTCATTGCCAAAGAGGATATTTTCTTCAAAATCATCACGAATAAATTCTGCGCCTAATTCGTCAAGCGACAGCAGAACGTCTTCATATTGTTCTTTGGTTAACCGATATTTTTTTTCTATTTCAACACTCATAAATAATTCTTTGATTGGATAAACACGCAATCTTTCAACTTATAAAAGAATAGACATCTTTCCAAAATAACAGTTGAGATATTTGAAGTAATCGAAATTTAGTCATCGAAGATGACGGAATATTTGTAGCCCATAACGTTAGTTATGGGGTTAGTTGAGAAAACATTTAAGTTCTCGAAGAGAACGACATAATTTTTTATGCCGCCATTTTCAATGGCTTAATGATTCTTTTCATTGCCTTTACCCATAACTCGCGTTATGGGCTACAAAGATGTCGCAAACTTCGTTTGCTGATTCAAACAAACTATTTAGGAAAGTTGTCTAATACTATTATTATCCAATCGCAAATCAAAAATCTAAAATCAAAAATTTACGAAGTCCGAATCCATTTCCAAACTTCGGGAATAGTTGCTTTTTTGCCATACATCAACATTCCAACCCGATAAGCGCGAGCCGCTGCCCAGACGAGTCCGCAAATAGCTAAAACATTGAGACCTAGCGATAAAAGTATTTGCCAGAGCGGAGGTGATTCGATAAAAATCCGCGCCGGCATCGAAACCGGTGAAACAAAAGGTGTTAGCGATGCAATCAGTGAAAAAGTAGAGTTCGGATCACGCACAATAGGGACAACGCTATATAAACCAGCCATCAACACAATTACGGTAAAAATAACGAATTGACCGCCTTCCTGCGTGGTTGTTACCATTGAACCGATCAGCGCGTAAATGGTTGAATACAAAAAGAATCCAGCTAGGAAAAATAAGAAGAAATACACGATAAATAACGGAGTAATGCTCGGAAATTCTTTTGGTATTCCCAACGAACCAGCCATTACCGCGCCGTAAGTTAAAATGGCTAAAGCTGAAAAAGTCCAGATTGCAACCTGAGTTAGTCCTGACAAACAGACTCCGACCAATTTGCCCATCATCAGTTCAAAAGGTTTAGCCGATGAAAATAAAATTTCGGCGATTTTGGTTTCTTTTTCTTCAACGACTGCGCCCATAACTACTGAACCGTAAAGGGTTATGGTAATGTAAAGCATAAATGCCAAACCAAATGCAATGCCAAAGCCCCAATCATTTCCTTCTTTGACGCTGCCCGATTTATCTATGCTTTTGACCGAAAAATTTACTTTTTGATTGATTTCCTTGAGCTTTTCTTCACTGATATTGGCTTTTGCCAGACGCTCCAAACGAATTGCGTCGTTTAATCCTTCTTCGATGGCGGTTTTTGAAATAAAATCCGAAGCATTACGCGAATAAAATTCAAATTTTGCATCTTTTGCGTCGAAATCAGCGGGAACGATGAGATACGCATCCAAATCTTTATCGGCAATCCGCTGCAAAAGTTCGTTTTGGATTTGTTCCGTAGTTTTTCCTGCGGGTGAAATTTGTTCCAATTGAAAGCTTCCGCCAAATTGCTCGGCGGTCTGTTTCAATTTCTCATCCTGTGACGCATTCAAATTTTTAACTGATTCTGCGGTTGATCTTTTGAATTTCTCCACCTGTTTTTCCGGCGAAAGATTTTCCTGCAGGCGTTGAAAAATTTTACCGTTTTCTTCGACCACTGCGACGCGCACCGCATTTCCTTTGATCGAAAACATCAGCAGCGGCATTAAACTAACTGCCAGCATTCCAACCGGTGCCAGAAAAGTTGTGATCAGAAAAACTTTGGTCCACACAACTTTGAAATATTCACGTTTTACGACGGCTAAAAATTTACGCATTTTTTTCCTTTACTTGTTCAATAAAAATATCATTCAGACTTGGCTCGATTTGTTCAAATTTTGAAATTACCGCACCGTTTTCAATTAATTTTTTCAATAAAATCTGAGTATCTGCATTTGGAGCTAAAACCAATTCTTTTTCGTCGGCGTGTTCCGTTACTTTTTCAACTAAGCTTTTGTCTTCCAATACTTTTTCGCCGCCTGAGCAACGCAGGGCAATCAGATTTTTGCCAAAACTTTCTTTGACCTCGCGGAGTTTTCCGCCTAAAACCTTGCGTGATTTGTTGATTAAAATGATGTCATCGCAAAGTCTTTCCGCTGTTTCCATCAAATGCGTCGAAAAAATTATGGTTTTACCTTTTTTCTTGAGTTCGGCGATCACTTCTAAAAGCGTTTCGACATTGACCGGATCAAGCCCCGAAAAAGGCTCGTCCAAAATAATCAAATCAGGCTCGTGCAGAACTGCCGCAATGAACTGAATTTTCTGCGACATTCCTTTTGAAAGATCGTTGGCTTTTTTGAGTTTCCATTCGCTCAAACCCATTCGATCAAGCCAAAAATCAATGCGTTTATCGGCTTCTTTTTGCGGAACGTCCTTGAGCGCGGCAAAATAGCGGAGCTGCTCCTGGATTTTCATTTTTTTGTAAAGCCCGCGTTCTTCCGGCAAATAGCCGATTTTGTCTTGAAGTTCGGACGACATTTTTTGCCCGAAAAGCTCGATTTTTCCTTCGTCTGGCGCGGTAATGCTGACGATCATCCGAATCGTCGTAGTTTTTCCGGCACCGTTCGGACCTAGAAATCCGAAAATTCGTCCGGCTTTGACTTCAAACGAAATGTTATCAACTGCGGTGAAATCTCCGTAACGTTTGGTGACGTTTTCAACTCGCAAAGTAATTGGTTGTTCGCTCATAAATTTGAAAGTAAAAAAGGCAAAGGTGAAATAGGTAAAAAGTATTGAGTTTAATAGTTTTAATTAGTCCATTCGGTTAAAAATCAGATTAGGTTTGTTAAAAAGTTACTCTAACTTTTTCACTTTTTCACTTTTTCACTTTTTCACCTTAATTTTGCTTTTTCACTTTAACATACCACACATTACGATAAACTTTTGGCAACGGTTTCAAATGTTGTATTATGTCTGAAAAATTATGGAAATTTTTGTTCATCGAGCAGGCGCGGAAGAGGTCGAAACAGGTTTTGAAACAAAAGATTTACCGGAACTTTTAGCGGATTCGACCAATGTTGTGTGGGTAGATTTTTATGTTCCGACCGAGGCGGAGAGAATTGAAGCTGATTGGGTTTTGGAAAATATCTTCAAATTTCATTATTTGACCGTTGAAGATGCACGCGAAACCCGAAATCAGCCAAAGGTCGAAGGCTTTCCCGATTATCTTTTTTTCATCGTTCACGGCGTTAAAAACGAAACAAATTCGGCAAATTTTGTGACAAAAGAACTTGACGGATATTTAGGTAAAAATTTTGTAGTTACTTATCACCACGAAGAATTTCGCAGCATTGAAAAAGTAAAACGTCATCTTTCCGAGAGCAGTTATTCGTGTCAGCGCGGCGCGGCGTATCTGCTGCACCAAATTTTGGACGAGCTGGTTGATTTGTATATGCCGGTGGTGGATGATTTTGACCTGTCCATCAACGAGCTGGAAGACCGTATCTTTCGGATGAAACGTGCCAGCAATAAAGTTTTGGAAGACATTATGAATTTGAAACGTGCGGTGGCTCGTTTGAAACGGATTTCGTCCAAACAACTTGAAGTTTTATACAAAATGGCGCACGGACAATTTCCCTTGATTGATGAAAAAACACAGCCTTTTTATCGGGATGTTCACGATCATTTACAGAGAATTTCGGATTTGGCGGAAAATTACCGCGACCTTGTTTCAGGGCTTTTGGACGTTCATTTTTCCGTTATTGCTAATAAAACCAATGAGGTAATGAAAGTTTTAGCGGTTTTTTCCGCAATTATGCTGCCGTTGTCGTTGATTGCCGGAATTTACGGAATGAATATGAAGCTCTATGGCGACATTGAAAATCCCAGTTATTTTTGGGAAGTAATGGCAATGATGGGAATTATAGCCGTTGGATTGTTGATTTACTTTTGGCGCAAAGGCTGGATCGGACAAGAGGATCTGGAAAATATTCCAAAGGAAAAAGAAGATTAAATTTCCTTTAGAATATTTTTGACCTGTAAATCTCCAAAACCGTAAATTGCTGCTTTTTCTCTGAATTGATTGAATATTTTACCGAAATCTGTTTCGCCGTTTTCGATGATTCTCTGCAAAATTTTTTTTGGTTGGGTTTCTTTTTCGATTATTGCAAGACAAACTTCAGGTAAATTGAGAAAACCTTTTGTTTTGGTTTGACTTAGGGTTTTTAGACTATCAAAGTTTTGAAAACAATATGCTTTCCAAAGTTTCTTGCCAAGCCAAACATCTTCTTTAGTCAATTTCTGACGTGATTCAAAACATTTCTCTAAATTTTCAAAACTGCAGTTCCAATCATCCGAATCTGGGAAAATTCGATAGATAGTTGCCTCTTTTGATTCCAGCAAATTCAGAAAAAGCCATAAATTAACCTGACAAAAGGCTTCATTGCCAAACCACAGATTGACCTCATCATTCGGTTTGAGGTCATTTAATTTATCAAATTCGCTCTTTACGTTTTCAAAATAATCATCAGCACCATAAGTTTTTCTGAGAAGTTCAGCCCGAACTTTCCACAGTTCAGCTAAGTTTTTTGCTTGTAAATCACCTTCAATCAAACATTCACGGCAAATGATCTTTTCTCCTTCTAAATTAAATCCGTTTGCCAAACTGTCGCCATTTAAAATGTGGTAAATCATAAATTACTGATATTTTAGAGTAAGTTCCGGTTTCCCCCAAACTTTATAAAGTTCAGCTAACCGATTTTTTGCCAGAGTTGTGCGGGGATTATTTTCGCCTTGGGATTTTTTAAGGTTTTCAAAACTTTCGAGCAAAAGCGATTCGGCTTCGTTAAATTTTTTCTGCATCGTCAAATTCTCGCCAAGTGCGCTTTTGGCGAGAGTTGTTAAAAAATTGTCGGATGGCAGATTTTCCGAGCGGATTTTGACTGCTTCGCGCAATAATCTTTCGCCTTCGGCAAGGCGGTTCGTGTGCGTCAGTATTAATCCTTGAATAGATAGTGCAGTTGCATAATTGATATATTTTGAAGTCGTGCTCTGTTTGTAAATTGTCAGAGCCTCGTTGATTTTAGTTTCAGCCTCTGCGTATTTCCCTTGAAAATAAAGAGTTTGCGCCTGTAAACGGAGATTGTCGCCGAGCGGTAAATAAGTTTCGCGGTGAATTTTGCGGTAAAGTGTTTCCGAGTCAGCCAGATTTTTCTCGGCTTCGTCAAATTCGCCCTTTTCCATCTGCAAACTGCCAAGCATTGTTAGTGTAAACGTCCACTCCGGTGATTCTTTGTTTGCCTGCGTGTTTAATTGTTCCAGTTTAGCCCGAATTATTTTTTCTGCTTCGGCAAAATTCCCCTGGTCGGCTAAAGTTAAAGATAGAACAGATTCGGCGGTTCCGATTGCATTTTTCATTTCCGGCGTGGTTTGTGAACGTAAATCCAAAGCCTCACGAAATAAACTTTCTGCTTCGCGTGAATCGCCTTGAGCCCGCCGCAAAAGTCCGAAATCAGTAAGCGCGGCAAACAAATCATCAGCCTGCACATTACCTTTTTTCTGTTCGATGCGAAGAATCGAAATCCGCTGGCGATAAAATTTGTCAGCTTCTTCGTTTTTGCCGGTCGCTATCCAAAGACTAGCCACAGCCACTAAAGTTTGCAGCGTTTCAAGCGAATTTTCGCCGTAAAGTTCGGTTTTTAATTGGAGAGCGGATTCCAGATTTTTGCGGGCGGATTCGTATTGACCTTGTTCAATATAACTGATTCCGATAATCCGTTTTAGCTCGGCTTTGACTTCCGGTTGGTTTGATAACTCTTCTGTTTCCAGCTTTTGCGAGGCAGCATCCAATAATTCTTTGACCGTTGTATCGTGTCCTGCCGTGCGCGAGGCTTCAATTTGCGGATTTGAAGCATTTAACAAATTCTGTAAAAACTGGCTGACCGCTTCGGCTTTGGCTTTTTCACGGGCGGCTACCTGAGCCTGTCTGAGGCTGATAAAAATTCCGCCGATTAGACTCAATAAAATTAAACTGGCGGCGGCGGCTCCGACTTTGTGGCGGGTAATAAATTTGGTGAAGCGGTAGCCCAAAGTGTTCGGACGCGCCAGCACCGGCAATCCGTCCAGATGCCGCCGGATGTCGTCCGAAAAGGCTTCGGCGGATTGATAACGGCGGGAAGGCTCTTTTCGCAGAGCCATCAGAACGATATTGTCCAAATCACCTTTGAGAGATTTTAGATTTTGGATTTTGGATTTTGGATTGGTTTCATTTGTATTGATTCTGGCTCTGTCGCTGATTACTTCGCTGGGTTTGGTCGGTTCTTTTTCATAAACGAGGCGTTCGATTTCCTGCGGCGAAGCGTCCCGGAAATGATAAGGTAAATCTCCGGTCAGCAGTTTATAAAGCAGAATTCCCAAAGAATAAATATCGCTGGCGGTAGTGATGGTTTTACCGCGAATTTGTTCGGGACTGGCGTAATCGGGAGTCATCAGCCGGACAAAAGTTGCTGTTGGCGCAATTGTATCGGAAGTTAGTTCGGGATTAAGTAGTTTGGCAATTCCAAAATCCAGCAATTTTGGTTCTCCGGCGGTATTGACAAAAATATTTCCGGGTTTCAGATCACGGTGAACAATTAAATTTTGATGAGCATATTGAACGGCGGAGCAAACTTTTTGAAATAATTCGAGGCGTTCGACCGTGTTCAGATTATGCTCGTCGCAATATTTGTCGAGCGGTTCGCCTTCGACATATTCCATCACAAAATACGGTAGTCCGTCATTGGTAATTCCGGCATCAAGCAGGCGGGCAATATTCGGATGCTCCAACGCCGCTAGAATTCTTTCCTCCATACGAAATCGTTTGAGAATGTCTTCGCTGTCCATTCCACGCCGCAGGATTTTGATAGCGACTCGTTTGTTAAATTGATCGTCATTGCGGGTTGCCAGATAAACCGAACCCATTCCGCCGCGCCCGATTTCGCGGACGATCTTATAATTGCCGATAGTTTTATTTTTCAGCGAAGTCAGGTTTTCCAGTATATTGGCGGAAGCTAACGGAGATTTGCCGAGAAAATCGTTGGTGCTGCCTTCAACCGAAAGCAGAGATTCGATTTCGGTATAAAGTTCCTTGTCATTTCCGCACAATTTGCGTAAAAAAGTTCGGCGTTTTTCGGTTGGTTTTTCCAACACTTTGTTCAGAATTTCCGAAACTTTGTCCCAGCGGTCATCGGAAGAAAAGTCCTGAGGTGTTTTGAAAGCGGGAGTTTCGATAAAACCTTCCGATTCAAAATGGGCGGCGAGCAGTTTTTCGACCTCTTTTTTAATTTCCGGGTTTTCACCACAGGATTCATACAAAAAAGCCTCGCGCCGCGCTTCTTCGATTTCGAGGCTTTGCAGAAAAATAGTCTTAATTTGTTGCCATTTTTCAGCTTCCATTTGTTTTTAAACGGTCATAAAGCCATGCTTTAGCCACTGTCCATTCGCGTTTGAGGGTAGAAGGCGAAATTTTTAAGGTATGAGCGGTTTCTTCGATAGTCAATCCGCCGAAAAATCTCAGTTCCACCAATTTTGATTGCAGCGGGTCAAAAGTTGCCAAATCCTGCAATGCTTCATCTAAATTAATTAAATCAATCTCCTTTTCCGAAGAAAAACTGATGGCTTCATCCAACGCCAGTTTTTGTCCGAAATCGCGTTTCTGGGCACGTTTTTGGCGGGCGTGGTCAACCAGAATCTTTCTCATTATGTTGGCGGCTACCGCAAAAAAATGGGCGCGATTCTGCCACGAAACATTTTCCCAATCAACCAAACGAAGATAAGCCTCGTGAACCAACGCCGTTGCCTGAAGTGTGTGGTCGGAGCGTTCGTTTTGCAGATAACTGTGAGCCAGCTTGCGAAGTTCCTGATAGACCACCGGTAAAAGCTGTTCGGGAGCTTTTCCGTCGCCGTCATTAATACGGTTCAGCAGAATAGTGATTTCTGAATCAGGGGGCATAAATAGTTGATTTACAAAGATTATACGACTAAGCAAAAAAAATAAATATTTTTTGAGCCGATTTGCTGATTTTTTCCGCTTTGTAGGGATGAAAAGGAAATTCAATGAATTGAAGCTATGGAAAATAAAAAATTAGAAACCAATGAAAATACAAATCAAGTAAACAGCTACCAAGAAGAGTTTCTTAAAATACAAAATGATTTGATAGATGAAGAAACAGCTATTTTACAGCTTGAGAATGAAGAAAAGAAAAGGAAATTTGAGAGATTGAGCGAAGATTGGCACGAGACTTTTTTGGGTGAAAATTATTAACTTCCCGATTATATAACAACTAACCAGATTGAAAAAATTGAAGGAGAAATATATGTCAGATTTTATGAAACAACTTTTAAATCCCGATTGGAAGCCGGGCGATGATGTTAAGGAAGTTGAAACTACTTATCAGCCAAAACCTTTGCCCGATATTAATAAAATAATGGATGGTTACGTCGAGTATTTGGAAAAGGCAAAGGATCATTCGGCTGAAACTATGGACGAAAATAATCCCGCCCAAATGGAAGGACAATGGATGGCAGAATTGAGATCATACATTGAAGAACTGACGACTCAAATTAACTATTTAAATCAGATGGCTTTTTTGTTAGGGACGGGCGGAACTCAAGCATTGATTCAATATGTTAGCGAAGCACTTCCTAAACTTGAATCGTTCAGACCAAGAGCAGAAGCATTGAAACAAATCGGATTAACCCAAATGTCCACCGGATTAGAAGCAACCATCACAGATTTACAAAAAGCCTTTGGAACATACCTCAATATTTATCAAGGCGGAGTTCGTAATGATGTGAGAAATGAGGCAATTATGAGGGAATCGTCAGATGACACAACCCAAACTATTTTAGAAACAAATGCAAACACCCAAAAAGTCTATAATCGGGCGAATGAGAATTGGGAAGATAAGTTCTAGATGTTAAACAAACATCAGATAGAAAAAACTAAAACTAAGGAGGAATAAAAAAATGGCAGCAACACCTTGTCCGCTGTGTAATGGAGATAAAACAGTTAAGTGTCCAAAATGTCACGGCGGCGGCGAAATCAATTGTGGAAAATGTGGCGGAACCGGCTTTATAGACGGTGAAGTTTGTGACCGTTGCAAAGGAACAGGACAACAAACCTGCTTCCATTGTGATGGAAAGGGTTACGTTACCTGTCCTCGTTGTAATGGCTCAGGAGAGGACTAAATCACAAATTCATTCAAGCAAATAAGAATCTGAATGAATGTATTACAACAAATGCTCTTGCAGTATCTCAAAAAAAGGAGGAAGAAATGTTAAATAAATTGTTTAAGTCTTGTCAGTATTTTTGGGGAAGGCTTTTATATTATGGCGGTTGCAAAATATGCAACTGTGGCGCGTATGAAGGTGAGCCATATGGTTATTGTAAATGCGGAGATTCTTGGGATAATCATTGGTAATAACTCTAGTTGGTGAGGTAATTGAGTCTAATTCCAATATCGAATATTAGAATTAGACTCAATTACTTACCGTCAAATTCTCACAAGTCGGATTACCTTTGTAAATAGCCTTGAAAATTAAGCACAGTTTTTTTGAGCCGATTTGCTGATTTTTTCCGCCTTGTAGGGATGAAAAACAAATTTTCAATTACAGCAGAGTTTTTCTAATGCCGAAGGGAGTAATCAATAATGATCATCAAACTAAACAAAACGGACTTTTCAGGAAGGGCAATCCGGCTGACAGTGGTAATGATAATAGTGCTGATAATGGGTTGGAGTGCGACGGCGTGGGGACAACAGGGTGGCGGCGGCGTCACTACGTTCTCAGTCTCAAATACCGAATCCGTAGTTTTTAATCCACCCACCACGACTACCACCACTATCAATCTGAACTCGACTCAAATAATTGGGCGGATTAGTGGTGGCACTCCGCTCTATAATCAAACTTTCTCCGTGGCATTCAACCATCCCATCGCACAGGCGGGAGTTACCGCTGCCCGTGCCGCCATCACTACTGCCGGAGGTCCCGGAGTAATCATCGGCTCACCGATTCGCACCGCCTCAAGCTCCACTACAACTACGACTTCCTCAACCATCTACAGCCTTGCCTCAACCAGTCAGACAGTAACGCCTGAACGCGTTATCGGTCCTGGCAGCACTCTCGTTGGACAAAGAACCATCTGCACAGGTATTACAACCTTACCTAGTCCAAATGCCCCGACCTGCGGTCCAGGTAATCCGACTACTTTCTTTGTGGCAAGCGGTGATGACAACCGCAATGTCAATATTGAAACCACTTTCAACATAGATCAGGCAACTTCAATCACGAACACCACCACACTTTTTGAACAATACACCATCACCGGAGTTGTTCGCCGCATCGGTTCGGTTCACGCTCTCTCTAAGGAAGCCGGAAGCGATGCCACCAGTCTCTTCGCTCAGCGATTGCGAAGCGTTGGCGATGGTGATTTGAAACGGGGTTTCTGGTTTTCGGGTTATGGCTGGTTTGGTAAACGCAATGCCAATGGTGAAATTGTTGGAGACAACCGTCACGGCAAAGGAATTTCGGGAGGCTATGCCGCTTCGTTTGGAAAAGGATTTCGCGGCGGAGTTGGCTTTGATAAAGGCGAAACCCGTCTGACTCTCGACACGGTTGGCGAGAATGGAACAGTTGACCTGACTCAAATCGGCGCACATCTTGACTATGACCACCAACGATTTCACCTCCGATTCGCCAATACCAACGGTTGGGGAAATATCAAGACCCGAACTGCTCCAACTGACCTTAATTTTGCTACCACTACAAGTTATGGTCTGAACACCAACAGCCTGTCGGGTGAAGCCTCTTACGCACTCTCTCTGGGCAAATGGAAAGTAACTCCTCATGCGGGAGTTGAGTGGCGGAGAGTGAAAAATGACCAGTTTAGTGAAGCAGGAACTTTCGGATTATCAGCTACCGCCCACACCACGAGTTGGACAAAAGGCTGGACGGGAGTCTCGGTGGAACGTCAGTTTGGGAAAGAAGGAGAAGGACTAATCAAAGTCTATGGACGAGCAACCTTCAACGGACACGACCGGGTATTGTTGCCGGTTACTTTTGCCACTCTGGGCGGAAACTCGATGAAGCTGGAAAGTCCCGATTATGGAAACATTGGAAGTGAAGCGGGAGCATCCATTCTCCTTCCAGTCGCCAAACACGCCTACTTATACGCCTCCTACGATGCACGGATGAGAGGCAATCTTGCGCTTAATAGTGTGACAGGAGGATTTAAACTGGTGTTCTAACCCTTTTTTTTAGTGTGAATACTCTACGAATTTGTAGTTCTATGTCTGCAAAGTTTTTACCCAAAACAGTTTGAAAAAGGAGAAAAAATTATGTCTAAAAATTTACTAATAATGTTTATTCTTTTAGTCTGTGTTTCGATTACATTGGCACAGAAGGATTATCACAAAATCGAAGTTTCGGGCAGTTATTCGATTATGCTGGCAAACGGTATTGTTGGCGACGGAGATGTTTTTACAAATGACGTGAATGATCCGTTGACAAGCACAAATCCTACCTTTTCTGCCATTACGCCTGCTCTTTCGCTGACCGCTCCCGGAACATTTTCGGGAAAACGTCATCGGTCGAGAATGCAGGGATTTAGCGGCTCGGCAACTTATAATTTTTCAAAATATATCGGGGCTAAATTTGAAGTTTCCGGCAATTATCGTTCAAATGATGTCGCAACCGGAACAATTTCTTTGATTGTGCCGTGTCTGCTGCCTATTGGACCTTGCACGGCTGTTACTCTCCAATCATCGCAAATTGCCAACACTTTCCGAGGCTTATTGGTTTATCCGGGTGCTCTGAGTGCAACCAGTCAAAAACATTATAACTATTTGGGCGGAGTGCAGTTAAAGAATAATTCGACCGAAAAGAAATTCAAGCCGTTTGCTCATGTTTTGGCAGGGATTTCGCAGCAAAGCGTTAAATTGAAAGATTTTACGGATAACGGCAACTCGTTTGATGCAGCTAACCGTCCGCGCCGGATTTACAGAACAGACAAAATTTCCAATACGGGGTTGGCGATGGAATTCGGCGGTGGGATTGATATTAGACTCAGCCGAAAGATTGATATTCGGGTTATTCAGGTTGACTACAATCCGGTAAAAATTAAGGAAAAGCAAATTCTTGCTCCTCAGCAGCCAATTACCGGCATCAACTTTGCAAATACCCCGACTTTTCTTAACACCGCCGACCCGAATTTTACCCAATATTCATCTAACGACATAAAAGTAAGAAGCCGTTGGCAGAATAATTTACGTTTTGGATTCGGAATAGTCTTTCATTGATTGATGTTTGTGGCAAAAAGGCGCAGGAAAATACAAAAATCTTGAGCCTTTTTTGTTTAAACCATAAAAGCGTAAATAATCGCCAGAATTGCTCCAGCATAAACTCCGGCGAGAATATCATCCGCGCAAACGCCGATTCCGGCAGGAAGATTTTGCAATGAATCAATCGGATACGGTTTCCAAATATCGAAGAGGCGGAATAGCAGAAATCCGGCTAAAACTAATTTCCACGAAAAGGTAAACGGAATAAATAGAAAAGTTAGCAGTTGACCGATAACTTCATCAACGACGGCTTGCGAAGGGTCTTTGTCTTTGAAAAGTTTGGTCGAATGTCCCGAAGCCCAGATTCCCAACAGGCAAAAAACTAAAAAAATTATGCCGTTAAAAGCGTGAATCCACGCCGTTGTTTGCGCTTCGGTCAAACTTTTGGGATTAAAATTGGCTTCGATCCAAACAAACAAGAGATAAATTCCGACCCCGACCATTGAACCCCAGGTTCCGGGCGCAAGCGGCAAATAACCGACTCCAAAAGTCGTCACGGCTAAAGCAAAATAATCTTTTAGCGTTTTTTTACCCGTATCTTCTTTGGCAAGTTCCGCTTTTTCAGCCGTAGCGGAAACGTGAATCAATTCATCGTATTTTGACATTGGCTGAGATTTTATAACATTTTGTGGATTAAATCATTTAACTGAATTATCTCATGAAGATTTTTCAAATAATTCCAGCAATCTATCACGGTAATTTCTGCTTAAAGTGAGTTCGACACCGTTTTTTAACAAAACAGTGTAATCACCGCTGAAAAGCGGGTTGAGTTCTTTGATGCGGTCAATGTTGACGAGAGTTGAGCGGTGAATGCGTAAGAATTTGTCGGGATTGAGTTTGGCTTCGAGTCCGTTCATTGTTTCGCGGATCAAATGACCTTCGCGTCCAACGTGGAGCTTGGCATAATTTCCGGCGGCTTCGATCCAATCAACTTCATCGGTTCGCAAAAAGAACACTCTACCAACTGATTTAACGACCAATCTTTCCAGATATTTTTTGCTGCTGGTTAAATCTGCTAACAGCGAGGCTAAACGCTCATCAATTTTGCCGGTTTGACTCTTTTGAATTTGTTCACGCACTCGATCAACTGCCCGCTTAAAACGTTCCCGATTAAAGGGTTTGAGCAAATAATCAATCGCGTGGACATCAAAAGCCTGAATTGCATATTGGTCATATGCGGTCACAAAAATTATCGCCGGAGTTTTATTGGGATTGATTTCCTGTAAGGCTTCAAAACCGGTCATTTCCGGCATTTGAATATCCAAAAAAACTAAGTCAGGTTTCTTTTCATTAATAAAAGCTACTGCTTCTTTTCCGTTTCCGCATTCGCCGATTATTTCAATATCGTTTTCTTCGCGCAGCATCCGCCGCACACGGTCGCGGGCAATCGGTTCATCATCAACAATCAAGGTCTTAATTTTCATTGGAATTTTGATAAGGAATGGTTAAATTGAGCGCGAAACCTTTTTCCTGCGGAGTGATTTCAAATTTATGTTTTTCGCCGTAAAGATGTTTAAGCCGGGATCTTGTATTTCGCAAACCGACTCCTTCGGGAATTGCCGAAATGTCAATTTCATTTAATCCGACTCCATTATCCGAAACGCTCAACATCAGACTTCCGTTCATTCTTTCCGCGCCGACTTTGATCGTTCCGCCTTGCGAAAGCGGCGCAATTCCGTGTTTAATGGCATTTTCGACCAGCGGCTGCAAGATCATATTCGGAACTTTGGCATCCAGAGTTTCATCGGCAATATTCATTTCAATTTTCAAACGATCATGGAAACGAATTTGTTCAATTTCGACGTATTTTTGCAGAAAATCCAGTTCCTGCTGCAATGAAACTTCCTGCACTTCCAATTTTTCGAGCGAGAGCCGTAATAAATCGCTCAAATCGGTAATCATTCTTTCGGCTGATTCGGGGTCACGGTAAATCAATTCGGAGATCGTATTGAGCGTGTTAAAAAGAAAATGCGGCTGCAGTTGAAATTTGAGAACCTGCAAGCGGGATTGCGCCAAACGCGCTTCTAATTGTGAAGTGGTCAACTCACGCTCACGAAGTCTTTGATAATATTTGATGGTGTGATTGATTCCGAGCGTTCCCCAATAAATACCGATACCAAAATGGATATTTATCATCAAAAAGACTTTGTAAGCCTCCCAATATGATTCATAAGGTCCGGCAGGAGTGTAATCCAATTTCGGCAAAAAATAAGCGTCAGCCGAAAGCTGGCAGAGGGAAACCACGAAACTGAAAACAATGTGAAGCGGAATATTTTTCCACCAGTTTGCATTATCCAACGGGAATTTTTTGATCAGCCAGAGGATGACCGGCATAAAACAAAACCAAACCCATCCTGAAGACAGTTGCCACGAAAGGATCTTCCAAAATGGTGGCGGATCGGGGAAAAGTTGCTGCTGCCAAAAGGCTTGGCTGGCAAAGAAAAAAGCAAAAAGTGTCCAAATTCCCCAGATCGCCAGCCATTTTAGCCACCCTTTGTTCCAACGTGATTCTTGCATCATAGCTTTATCCATTGAGCCTCAGAATCCTTTTTTATTACAACAAAACGGTGACAAGTTGCAAGAATTTAGTGACCAAATGTGCTTTTTTCGTTATTTATTTCTTTTAATCTTTCTTCAAATAGTTTAGTCGAAACCGTCAAAAAATCGTGTGAGGTCAATAATCCGATTAGTTTTTGGTCTTTCACCACCGGTAAGCAGCCGATCTTTTTTTCGCGCATCAGGTTCAATGCTTTTAATGTCGGAGTTTCAGGTGAAATAATTATCAAATCAGTTTTCATTATATCACGGACTACAATTTCATTATCCTTTTTAACTTGTTCAGAAGCGATCAGTTCGAGCAAATCACGATACGAAATAATTCCAATCAGATTACCTTTGTCGTCTTCGACCGGAACGTGCCGGATATGTTTCCAATTCATCAAATTAGCTGCTAGATCAATGACATCTTCGGGGCGAACGGTGAATAAATCGCGGGTCATAAATTGTTCAACCGTCAGATAGTTATCGATCCATTCCGATTTATCTTTAACCACTGCCAATTTCCACTTATGAACCGGCTCATTGATTTCCTGATATTTTTTCATCGTCGCGGTCAATGAACGCAAACGGACATTGGCTTTTGCGACCGGATTCATTTTTGTCCACGAATCAAGAACCCATTGCGAACCGGTTTTTTCGTGCGAGACACGTTCTTCGATAATGCCTAAATATCGTTCAATATCTGCCGAATCAATATTAACCGAACGCAATCCGTGACGCGCTCGCGGAAGCAATTCTTCTAAAATAAGCCGCGAAGTTCGATAGCTTTTTCCGTTAAACCAGACAAATTGTGATTTTAATCCGTAACGCGCCGCTGTGAAAAAATTGTTCCGCGCTTCGTCAAATGACATCAGTTTTGTGACATCGCTGAATTCTTTTGGCAAAGCCATCATCAAACCTAGGAAAAATGCGGAATTTGCCATTTCATCAGCAATACTCGGACCGGAAGGCAAAAATCTCGCTTCGATTCTCAGACTTGGTTTACCATCCATTATTCCGTAACAAGCGCGATTCCAACGCCAAATTGTTCCATTGTGCATCCGCCACGCCGAAAGCTCAGGAATTTCGCCTTTTTCCAAAGTTTTGAGCGAATCTTCCTCTAATTCGCGGGTTAGGATGATGCGGTAACGTGCGACATCTTCGTGAAAGATTTCTAAAATCGAATCGCGCACCCAATCACGCCCGAAGGTGACACGCGGAGTCTGATTGCGGCTTTGATGAATAACCGAGCGAGTGTCGGTTGCCTGTTGAAAAAGGGCGAGGCGGGTTTCGTGCCACAAACGGCGACCGAACAACATTGGCGAATTAACGGCACTCGCCAGAATCGGGGCAGCGAGTGCCTGCGCCCAATTGTAAGAATTCACAAAATCCTTGCCGGGAACTTGTAAATGAACCTGAAAACTGGTGTTGCAGGCTTCGCTCACCGCATCCTGTAAAGTCAGATTTATTTCGTCTAAACCTTTAATATGAACCAGACGATTTTCTCCGTGAAGCTCGGTCAAAATTCGGTTCAATTCGTAATAGCGGGGCATTGGAGTTAGATTTTCAACGATTAAATCCGAATTTTGCAGAGTCGGTAATATTCCGGCTAAAACCACATCAGAATTAAAATTTCGCGCCGTTTCCCTCACGATCCCAACTATTTCTAAAAGTTCGTTTTCAAGTTTTTGTAAACAATCTCCGCTAAACTCAAGCGGGGTTAAATTAGCTTCCAGATTAAATTGTCCGATTTCCGTAGTTAGGCGCGAATCTTTGGCATTTTCCAAAATTTGCATGGCAGTCAACGCGGGGTGCATCGAAGAATCAACTAAAAACATTTCTTGTTCAGCACCGATGCGAAGCGCGTTGTCTTCCATCATGTCGTCTTTGAGCATTTTCTCCAGAGCCTGCAAATCATTTAAAACCGCTTTGGTGAAAACCCTCAGTTGATGTTCGTCGGATTTGGTTGAAACTTTCTTTTCGCCCATATTCACACCTCTTGGAGACAATTTTTTTGTAATTGTAAATCAGATTTAAATTGAAAAATTAGGACTTATATCACAATTAACGATTTTTTATTGATTGTTAGAAATAAATTGATTTTTACTAAAAGCTCTTTCTTTTCCAGTGGAAAATTGGTATCTTTTTGAGCAATTTTAATAAGTTAAAGGACAAGATAAAAAAATAAGATGTATGTGAAGACGGAACGCCGTGCTTCCAGCCGGCAAACATCGGTAACGATGTCATCAAGTTTAATCAAAGTCACATTTTGCTAAAACTGAGGGTTCGCTCTCGCTCATTGCCAGCTGGAAGCGTGGCGTTCCTTTGATAAAATAATACTGACCACCTACTTATTCATTAAAAAAAATGCCGGAACGTAAATTATTTCAAATAAAATATCTGCATTTAATTACTGGGATTATTGTTTTTATAGTTTTTGTAATCACAGGAAGATTTATGCGTTGGGATTTCCCCGACAAAGAAATAATTCCGCCTGAATTCAGGATTTTGATGCGTTCGCGTCATATCTACATTTTGTTTTCCGCACTTTTGCATTTACTTTTAGGCGTTTATTTGCAAATTTTCCCGAAAATTTGGCGCAAAAGTTTGCAGATTTTGGGTTCGGTTTTATTAATTTCTGCCAGCGGATTTTTGATCTGGGGATTTGTTCACGAAACTTATTTTGCCAAAACTTTTTCCGACATCAGCCGTTGGGGAATTTATTTGTCTTTAGCAGGGGGTGGATTTCACTTAATCGGAGGTTTGTTTGCCAAAAATGAACGACAATGAAAAATTGATTGAGCATTTTTATAACTCGTTTGCTCAAACAGATTACAAGGCAATGCAGGATTGTTACGCGGATAATGCAACATTTTCCGATGCGGTTTTTCAAAATCTGAATTCCGCACAGGTCAGAGCAATGTGGGAAATGCTTATCACACGCGGAAAAGATTTACAGCTTCGTTTTCAGAATGTTTCGGCTGACGAAAAAAGCGGTTCGTGCGAATGGATCGCAAATTACACGTTTTCGCAGACAGGCAAAAAAGTTGAAAATCATATCAAGGCAAATTTTGAATTTGAGAACGGAAAAATCGTTAAGCATATAGACGATTTTGACTTTTATAAATGGTCAAGTCAGGCTCTCGGAATAACCGGAACTTTGCTTGGTTGGACTTCGTTTTTAAAAAGTAAGGTGCAGCAACAGGCAATGAAAAGTTTGAGCGATTTTATGAATTTAAAATAAGTTTTCGCCAAAACTATTGCTCTAAATTATTAGCAAAGTTAGAATATCAGCGTGCATCTAAATTATCATTGGAGGGGACAAAAATGAACAATTACACATCAACTTTTGGAAATACGGTGGCAGATGCCTTGCCTGTTGAGCGGGCGGCGTTCATCCGCAAAACTTATTTGCATCTGGCGGGTGCGATTCTTGCCTTTATTTTGCTCGAAGGCTACTTGGCGTTTTCAGGCTTGGGCGCACGCATTGCAATTACGACACTTGGAACCAAATGGGGCTGGATGTTGGTTTTACTTGCTTTTATGGGCGTTTCAATGCTGGCTAACTGGTGGGCAAACTCGCAAACTTCAAAAGCAATGCAGTATCTCGGACTTGCCCTTTATACAATTGCTGAAGCGATTATTTTCGCCCCGTTAATTTTTTTAGCCCAGACCAAAGCAGGAGACGGGGTTATTGTTGAAGCCGGTGTAGTGTCAATCGGATTATTTTTAGGAATCACAGCAGTTGTCTTTTTGACTCGAAAAGACTTCTCGTTTCTCGGTCCGATTTTAATGATCGGCGGATTTGTCGCGCTTGGCACAATTATTTGCAGTATTGCATTCGGATTTGGGTTAGGAACGATTTTCTCGTTCATAATGGTTGCTTTTGCCGGAGGTTCGATTTTGTATGAAACTTCAAATGTGATGCACCGTTACAACACTAATCAGCACGTTGCCGCTTCGCTTTCGCTCTTTGCCAGTGTTGCTTTGCTATTCTGGTATATTTTGCGGATTTATATGGGATCAAGAAATTAGATAGATTTTCGATTTTTAGAGTAAATTACAAAAGGCAAAACGAGGAAATTAAGTTCGTAGTTTTGCCTTTTAACTTTTAATTTTTGCTTTTAACCTTTTTTACCTTTCAAAAGCAATTCGCGTCCGACATAGTAGAGAACTAACGCTAAAATCAAGAAGGGAATCATTCCCAACCAATCAGCGTTTGGACCGGCAAAAAACGGATTTCCTTTTTCCGCCCATTCAGCCCAATTGTCTTTAATTTGTTTGAGATAATTCAAAAATCCATAATCCAAACTGAACAAAGCCACCATAATTCCGGCGATTGCGCCGCCTGCGATGTAGCCCGAAGCCATCAGCACGCCGTTTGATTTATCGGTTTCAGCATCAATTTGTTCGTGTGTCAGATGCTGTTTGGCAAATTTCTTGCGTAAATAAAGGTCAACCGCCCAACGCACCATTCCGCCGACAAAAATCGGGCTGGAAGTCGAAATCGGCAGATACAATCCAACCGCAAATGCCAAACTTGGCACACCTGCCAGTTCAAGCATAATTGCGATCATTGCACCAATCAGAACCAAGCCCCACGGTAATTGCTGGTTCAAAATTCCTTTGATGATGTAGCTCATCAAAGTTGCTTTCGGCGCGTCGTATCGGGTTAATTCTTTGCCGTCTTCGTCCTTTTTGATTTGACCATTGATGCCCGGATCAACTAAATAAACGGGTTTGCCGTTCGTGTCAATTAAATATTTCCCAACTGCGCCCAATTTCGGATCAGTGTTTTGCCAAACCTTGTAACTGTTGGTATCAGTATCTTTATATTTACCGTTGACGACTTTTTCGCTTTTTAATCCGCCCCCTTCGCGGAAGAGTTGTTCTTCTTTGACCTTAAATTCTGCGGCAAATTCTTTGTCCGTGACCTTGTGATAATAAGTTTCAGAATTGTTCAAAAGCACCAGCAGCCAACCTAAAACCAAAGCCGAAGCCAATGCGCCGAACAAAATTGCGATTTGCTGATTTCGCGGAGTTCCTCCTACCCAAAAGCCTGTTTTCAAATCTTGCGAAGTCGTGCCCCCGTTAGATGCCGCGATACAAACGATTCCTCCAACCGAGAGAGCCGTCACAAAATACGGATCCGCTGCCGTCCAACCGAATAATAAAAAGACCAGACAAGTAATTAGCAAAGTTGCAACCGTCATTCCCGAAATCGGATTGGACGATGAACCGATTTCACCGGTTAAGCGTGACGAAACCGTCACAAACAAAAAGCCCAGAACGAGAATCAAAATCACCCCAACGATTGAAACCAGCGGATTGGTAAAAATTGACAAACCAAGTTGCGGAAGCAATAAAATTCCGCCGATCAGACCGATAATTCCTATGATTACCCATTTCATCGAAATATCCTGATCGGTTCTCGGCAGAACAGATTCGTTGTTGCTGTTTCCGCCGCCGCGCAAATCCGCCAGACCTGATTTTAACCCGCTCCAAATGGTTGGCAGTGAGCGAGCCAAAGAAATAATTCCGGCTGCTGCTACCGCGCCTGCTCCAATGTAAAGAATGTATGAACCGCGAATCTGCCCCGCCGACATATCCGCAATTTTTTTGCTCAGTTCGGGTGCAATTGGCGCAGCCGCCGATTCGCCAAAAAATTTGATCATTGGAATCAAGACAAGATACGAAAGCACGCCGCCGCCGAGCATAATGCCCGAAACGTAAGGTCCGATGATGTAGCCAACGCCAAGCAAAGCCGGATTGTTTTCCAATGAAATCGAACCGCCTTTGATGGTTTTATCCGACAACTCTTTGTGCGGTTCGCCGTTCCAGAGACTAAAAACCTGCATCATTACGTTGTAAAGAAATCCCATCAAAAAACCGACTCCGATGATTTTTCCGCCTTGCAAAGCGGCATCGTCATCACCCGCTGTGTCGCCTTGGTGCGAAGCCTCACGCGATTCTTTCGATGCACCCGCTTTCAAAACTTCGGCGCACGCAGTTCCTTCGGGATATTTCAAATAGCCGTGTTGTTCTTTAATCAATGCACGACGTAAAGGAATCATCAGCAGAATTCCTAAAAGTCCGCCAAAAACCGCGACAAGCGTTGATTGCACAAGGTTTAGGTCAAAACCTAAAATCATAATCGCGGGCATGGTGACACCAACACCGAATGCGATTGATTCACCTGCACTTCCGGCGGTTTGCATTATATTGCCTTCTAAAATGGTTGCGTCCTTTGCGCCGATTTTTGAAAGCAAGCGGAAAAGTGTGATTGCAATTACGGCTACAGGAATTGATGCTGAAACTGTTAACCCTGTTTTTAAGACAAGATACAGCGATGATGCGCCAAATACGATTCCCAGTAGTGTGCCGATAATCAGCGGCAAAATTGTCAGTTCGCGCAATTTGGAACTGTCGGGAATATAGGGTTTAAAGTTTTCCAGAAACGGATTCTTCATTGGAAAAAATCTCCTTGCTTTTTCTTTTTAGGGAAGAGTTTTTTGAATTGAAACTTGGCTTAATTTACTCTGCTTAAAGCAAATAGGCAAGTCTTTTTGTTGATTTTTAACCGCCGGGACACAAAGACGCGGAGAAAGCTATTTTGCTTTTTAGTTTTCGCCGTGCTTTATGCTAAATTTGTAGCATTCAATTTCAAGATTTTCGCTTTAAATTTTTATGAAGACTTTTCCAAAAATCTCCGCGTCTCTGCGTCTTTGCGGTTTAATTTTTCTTTTTGCCTTTTCAGTTTTTGCCCAAACTGTTCCAACGCCAAAAGATGTTTTGGGCTGGACACCCGGCGACGATAAAAAATTGGCGAGTTGGGAACAAATTGTGGATTATTTCAAAAAATTGGATGCGGCGAGTGACCGTGTAAAATTTGAAGAAATCGGCAAAACTACAATGGGCAGACCGTTTGTTTACGCCACCATCTCCGCGCCGGAAAATCTGAAAAATCTCGAAAAATACAAACAGATCAACGCCAAATTAGCCGATCCGCGCCTGATAAAATCAAATGATGCGTTGGCTAAACAATTGATCAAAGAAGGTAAAACGGTAGTTGTCATTACCTGTGGAATCCATTCGACCGAAGTCGGCGGAAATCTTTCTTCGATGCTGATTGCCGATAAATTGGCAACTTCTAAAGAACCGGAAATCTTGAAGATTCTGCAAGATACGATAATTTTATTGGTTCCGAGTCTGAATCCTGACGGCAACGACATCGTTAAAAATTGGTATGACAAAACTTTGGGAACGCCGTATGAAGGAACTTCGCCGCCGGAGCTTTATCACAAATACACGGGACACGATAACAACCGCGATTGGTATGCTTTTACGCAGGTCGAAACGCAATTGACGGTTAGTCAAATTCACAACGTTTGGCATCCGCAAATCGTTAATGACATTCATCAGCAAGGCGCAAACGGCTCACGGATTTTCATTCCGCCGTATATGCAGCCGGTTGAACCGAACGTGCCGAAAGAGATTGTTGAAGGCTACACGGAATTAGGAAATTTTATGGCGGATGAAATGCGGAAACAGGGATTCCAAGGCATCACGACCAATTCGACTTACGATGCGTGGACTCCCGCACGGGCGTATTCGCACTATCACGGCGGCGTAAGAATTTTGACGGAAACGGCTTCGGCAAAACTTGCTTCGCCAACTAATGTTACATTTGACCAATTGCGAGACGGTTTAGGCTACGATGCCAAAAAAGAATCTGACAATTTCAAACCGCTCTGGAAAGGCGGCGAGTGGCATTTGCGCGACATTACCAATTATATGACTGCCGCAACTTTTCAATTGCTCAAACACGCTTCGATAAATCGTGAAAAATGGCTGACAAAATTTTATGCGATTGGAAAAGAAGAAGTCCGAACGAGGAAGAAAGGGGAAGTTTATGCCTATGTTATTCCCAAAAGCAAAAATAGTTTGGTCGTCACAAATGCTCTGGAGCAAGCTGGAGTTAAAGTTGAATATCCTGTAGCTTTTGAAGTTGACGGTAGAAAGTTCGATGCCGGAACGGCAATAGTCAGAGCCGGACAACCCTATTTTAATTTTGCCGTAGCGATGCTTGTGCCTCAAAAATATCCTGATATGAAGGATGATAAAGGAAATCCGATTCCACCGTATGATGTTACGGCACACACTTTTTCATTATTGACTAACACCGAATTTGTTCCTGTTTATAAGCCATTACCTAATTATTCAAAAATTGGGATGGTCACTGCGACTGAAAGCTGCAAAAGTTTTCAAGTGCAACTTTATCGTTCTTATAATCCCTCAATGGATGAAGGATGGACTCGTTGGGCATTTGATGAGTATAAAGGCAGCGCGTTTTGCGGGGTAAGCCACAAACCGATCTTTAATAAAGAAATTAAATCAAACAAATTTGATTCCAGAACGATTATTTTCCCCGACCAATCGCCTAATCAAATACTTAACGGTTATGCCAAAGGCTCAATGCCCGATGAATATGTCGGAGGAGTTGGCAAAGACGGTGCGGCAAATTTGCGAAAGTTCGTTGAAGCGGGGGGAACTCTGGTTTTTCTGAATCGCGCTTCGGATTTTGCGATTGAGCAATTCGGATTGCCTCTGCGCGATGTGACTGACGGACTGAAACGAAAGGATTTTTACATTCCGGGTTCGATTTTGCGGACGGAGATTGACACAAATCATCCGATTGCCAAAGGAATGCCGAAAGATTCAATCGCCTGGTTTGAAGATTCAGCAGCCTTTGAAATTACGATGAGTGATGACACAAATGTCCAGATCATTGCCAAATATCCCAATAATCCGAAAGACATTTTGTTGTCGGGTTGGGCGTTGGGGGCAGAAAAAATTGCTGGAAAAGCCGCTTTAGTGCAGGTAAATATCGGCAAAGGAAAAGTAATTCTGTTCGGATTCAGACCGCAATATCGCGGACAATCTCTGGCGACATTTCCGTTATTATTCAATGCGATAAGCGGGAACTAAAAATTACGGATTCTTTACTTTTCCAAGAGTTTCATCCAACCAATTGTTAATTATTGGAGCAAAAATTTCAGGAGGCGGAACGTGACCGCTTTCCACAATAGTTAAACGTTTTGGTTCACTCATAATTTTAAAAAGCGGTTCGGCTTCGGTTTTTAACTGATGTGCTTCATCATACCGTCCTTTGACAACCAGCTTGGGAATTTTGGTGTGCGGAGCAAAATTAACAATATTGCCCTCTGCTATCCATTTTGCCCATTCAGAGCGCACCCCGATACCAACGTAAGCGGCGGAAACATAGCGATTTTCAACCGCCGTTAAAATCAAGCCTTTATCTCCCCCCCAACTCAAACCAATAAAACCTAAACTCTTTATGTCAATATCATTACGGGTTTCCAAATAGTCAATTCCGCGCCGCCAGTCGGTAATATCTTTGACCGTTTCTTTGCGAAGCTCAACGCCTTTGACATCATTCCGTTTCGGCGGACGATCACTATAACCTTTCAGAGCAATGGCAAAAACGGCTCGCCCGGATTTAATAACGGGAGGTAGAAAATCTTCGACCGAATGTGTCAGAGAACTGAATCCCAAAGGCACATCAGCTGCCGGAATCCAATGAACAACCTGTAAGGGGCGCGGAAAATTTTTAGGCAAATAAAGATACGCAATTACCTTTTCACGGTCTGCCCCAATGTATGAAACTTTCTCGCGCGTCCAGGAATCGGTTTCGATGGTTTCGATAATTTGTGCATCGAGCGGAATCTTGTCATAAACATAGTGCGTTATCCATTTTTTGAAATCCGTTTCACTTGACGCTTTATATTCAGGAATCTCAACCGGCAACATCGGTTCGCTTCCATCTGTTTTGTCGGAAAGGTTTTTGACCAATCGAAAACCGACTTTATTTGAACTGAAATCAGGTGGAAAATCCCCGAAATAACCAAATAAGTAAGGTCTTTCGCCCCACGAGCCGCCGCCAACTAAAACATTCTTACCCCGTGTATTGAACATCCATTCGGAAACATTTCCCGCCATATTCAGGCAACCATAAGGACTCATCCCAAACTGAAAATTATCAACTGCAGTTGTTCCGTCACTGCCAAAATTTGCCAAAAGATCCGGTGAATCGGCATCACGACTCAAGCCCCACGGCATGGTGTTGTAACCTTCGTCAAATTTTCCGTCACGGGCGGATTTTTCCCACTGAAAAATTGTTGGTAGTGATTTGCCGCGAAACTTGGCATAAGCGGACGCTTCATACCAGGTGATGTCCGTAACGGGAAAGTTATCTTTGCCTTCGGGAAAATTTTGGTTCATCCACGAGCGCGGGGCATTCAATCCGGTGCGGTCTTTGAAATTTTCGACGGCTTTTTCAAAAGGAATTTCTTTGCCGTCTTTCAAAATCGGAACTTGCCAGAACTCTTTTTTATGGTAGCCTCCTGCCGTAATAAACTCTTTGAAATCAGCATTTGAAACTTCAAATCTGTCAACCAAAAAATCGCCAAGTTGGACTGTTTTTTCAGTTGGAAGGCTGTAACTGACCAAATGATATTCACCGCTTGGAACAAAACTCATTTTGTCAGGAACCTTTTCGGCTTCGATCAATTTTGCCGAAACCTCGATTGGCGGCATCCAAATCAGGTCAGAAGTATAGCTTGGCAATCTACCCGAAATGCTGCGCGTAACGGGAGCAAATCCTTCTTTCTCAAGATAAAGCAGATATTGCCCACGAGCGATTTGCAGATTTACCAACGGAGTTTGTCCGATATATTCGCGTTCAGGAAATTTTCCGTCCGCCAGAGGCTGAAATCGTTTAAGATAGATCTTTGCGCCTGCCGGTTCGGTTTTGACAGTCAAATTATCGGAAATCAGTGGCATCAATTTCACTAAACTTTCATCATTCGGCAAATATTTTTTTACTTGCAAAGCCAAATCATAAGCCTCAAAGGTTTTATCTTCTTTTGTTAACTGCACAACTTTTTTGACATTTTCTTGTGCCCAATTCAGGTTATGATTTTGCCAATAAAATGATCCGCCAACAGTTAAAATGAACAAAATTGCAACTGCGAGAACTATTTGCTTCCAACCAAATGCAGTCGTTTTTCCGGAAATTAAATCGTGATTTTGCAGTTGTGCTTCAAAACTGAGTTCATCACGCAACTCTCGTAAATCACTGAGTAACTCCTTGATGTTTTGATAACGTTTATCAACATTTTTTTGTAAGGTTCGGCTAATAATTTTTGCCAAAGGCGGGGGGAATCCTTTCAAATCCGGCTCAAAAGACAGAATCGCAGCAAACGTTTCGGCAATACTTTCGTGTAAAAAAGGATTTTTGCCTGACAGCATTTCATACAAACAAACTCCCAGACTCCAAATATCAGTTCGTCCATCGGTTGTTTTTCCGCGCGATTGTTCGGGAGACATATAGGCAGCAGTTCCCATAATTGCGCCTGATTTGGTAAGGGAAGTTTTGGTGTCAAGAGTTGTTTCAAAAACTTGTTTGGCTAAACCGAAATCCAGAACAGTTACTTTTTTATTGGGTGAAATGATAATGTTTGAAGGTTTGATGTCACGATGAATGATGTTATGTGTATGTGCTTCATTGAGTGCATCAGCAATTTGAATGGCAATATCCAGCGCAGTTTTGAGGTCTAATTTCTCGCATTTGAGCTTATTTGAAAGCGTTTCGCCTTCGATATATTGCATTACCAAGTAAGCGCGATTTTCTTCTTCTTCAATTTTGTGAATAGCGCAAATATTCGGATGCGAAAGTGCCGCAGCAGCTTGGGCTTCACGCCGAAAACGCTTTTCTGCACTTTTATCAGTAGATGCTTCGGCAGGCAGAAATTTGATGGCAATATTGCGGTTAAGCTGTAAATCCTGCGCCAGATAAACCGCTCCCTGCCCGCCTGTGCCGAGTGCCTTGAGGATTTCATAATCGCCGATTTTATCGCCTTTATGGAAATTAAACGGTTGTTCGACAATAACATCAGCGACTTGTCCGACCGCCGGGTTTTCTAAAAAATCATGCTCGAAAGAATTGAGTAGAATCTCAACATCATGGCGTAAGTCATTATCATTAGCGCAAATTTTATCTAAAAATGCTTTACGCTTTAAAGGCTCAATTTCCAAAGCATCATTGAAAATCTGCTTAACTTTTTGCCAGTTTTCACGTTTCATTAAATTTAGCGGCTCAATTGGTGATGAAGCCAGGCTTTTGCCATTTGCCAATCACGTTTGACGGTGGCGGGAGAAATGTGGAGTGCTTCGGCAGTTTCTTCGATACTCAAACCGCTGAAATATCGGAGCTCCACGATTTTCGCTTGTTGTTCGTCCATTTCGGCAAGCTCATTTAGAGCTTTGTCTAACGCCAGCAGATCAACATTATTTTCATCGGTTACAACATAAAATGCTTCTTCCAACGGGAGATTTTCTGCTTCACCGCCACGTTTGACACGATGTTTGGTTTTGGCATAATCAACCAGAATCCGCCGCATCAAACTTGCTGAGATCGCAAAAAAATGCGCCCGATTTTGCCAGACAACCCGTTTTTGTTCAACTAATTTCAGATAGGCTTCATTGACCAGAGCAGTAGTTTGCAAGGTGTGTTCCTGACGCTCACGGCGCAAATAATGATGAGCCTGACGACGCAATTCGTCATAGACGAGCGGAACAATTGCATCCAAAGCCTCACGTCTGCCATCGCTCCATTCTTGCAAAAGCTGAGTTATATCAGGAGAAAGTTTATCAGACATAAACGTGTTTTTTGCCTTGAAAATACGCCGTTTTAGACAACAAGTCAAATTTTTTTGATCTTGCGTGAGCCAAAAATTGAGAATCTGTCGCGTTTTTAATACTGAAACCGAATTTAATATGCGGAAAAACAATTAGGAGAAAAAAATGAAACAGAGAATAGTTTTAACGGTAATATTATTGGCAATGAGCTTTGGGATTACTATGACCACCAATGCCCAATCTAAAGGCGTAAATTGGAGAAGAATGGTTGAATCTGCGAAAAGAGGCGAAATCAATATTGATCGGGGAATGGCGGGAAGAGTTCGCGCCGCCCATGCCGAAGGTGCGGATATGCGCAACCCGGCAGCTTCCAGATTAACGGGAACCTGGTATGTGACAGTGCCGGGAGCTACTCCCGACCAAAATTTTTACGCCTATCAGACTTTTGGTTCGGACGGCACATTTGTGGAAACATCAAGCCTTTTAATTACTCTGACCGAAGGTCCGGCGCACGGAGTTTGGGAACCGAGACGCAACGGCGCGGCATTGACTTTTGAATTATTTGCCTTTGATCCGGCTACTTCTACTCAGGTTGGACGTATTCGCGTCAGATGCGTTATTCGTTTAACGGATGCTGATCATATAACTGCTGATACTGTGGTTGATTTTATTGAGCCAAACGGTAATGTTATTCCCGAAATCGCCACCGGACCATTTACGGGCGAAAGAGTGAAGGTCAGACCGCTCTAAAATAAAAAGAAAGTCATTAAGAAGCGAAAAAGATTCTACTCTTTCGCTTCTTTTTTTGTTTGCTGAGATTTTATCTTTTCCCGCAAATCTTTTTCGGTATCAGCTAAATAATCTTGATAAGTTTGCGATTCAATAAAAGGATTTATTGACTTGTTCTGATTTAATTTTTCAATCTTTCCAAGTAAATCAAAGAAATTACCGTGCGAAGCCAGAAAAACGTCGGGCTTGAGTTTTTTCAAAACGCTGAAAGTTTTTTCGTAATCGGTGATGATGTTCGGATATTTTTCATTTGGAAATTTATAACCTGGTGCGGTAGTGCTGCCGTGAAAAAGAACTCCGTATTTCTTGCCGTTTTCTTTTACTTCGAGCCAAAAACTGGTGCAGCCTTTGGTATGACCGGGCGTAGAAATCACTTTTAGCGAAACATTTCCAAGTTTGATAATTTCTCCGTCTTTAATAACCTTATCAACTTTGACAGGTTCATAAAGATAACCATCACCAAAAGCAAAATCATTTTTACCGCCGTTTTCAATCAGAATTCTATCTTCTGCACTAATCAGCATTTTCGCTCCGGTTGCGCGTTTTAGTTCTGCCAATCCACCCGCGTGATCGTAATGTGCCTGCGTGTTGAGCAAAATTTTTACATCCTGAATTTTAAAACCGAGTTTAGCAATGTTCTCTTTAATTATCGGCGCGGTTTCGGTAAAACCTTCGTCAATCAAAATGTGACCTTTCGGAGTCGCTATCAAAAACGAAGTAATTTCCGTTACGCCGACATAATAAACATTACCGATGATCTTAAATGGTTCAACGGGCTGATTCCATTTGCGGTCTCTTTCATCTTTTTGAGCAAAAATAGAAACAGAAAAAAGCAGGATCAGTAAAAAAGATTTGAATTTCATAAATTAAACGCCGAATTGTTTTAGATGGTGGTCAAGATGTTTATGAGCTAAAATTGCCCATTCTTTACCTGTTAATTTACCGAATTTGAAGTGCGGAGTCCACGCGAAATCGTCTGTCTGAGAAACAAATCTTTCAATATATTCGAGCAAAATCTTTCGGTCATTTTCAAAATCGGTTGGCGGAGTTCCGTCTTTCATCTGGTCAACCTTTGGCGAAGTCGGGACGTTTTTGGGAATCGGAATGACATTAACTACCAAAAATTTTAACAAAGTTTTGGAAAGAAAATTTGCCTGACTTGCGCCGGTTTCTTTTTCACCAAGTGAAATTCTGAGCTGGTCGGTGCAATGACAGAGCATTTGGTTAACGTTCATCTTACCCCATTGAGCGGTTTCAACTCCTTTTAGTTGATTGATCCGACCAATAATATTATTTCGTTTTTCAGTTTCAAATAAACTCATTTTTTCATCCTCAGATCGCATTAAAAATCAAAAAACTTAGGTCAAAAAAACTCTTGCAGCACTCATTTAATAGCTGAAATTGATCGAAAAAACAACTGTCCGATTCACTGTATTTAATCTAAATTATTGAATATAAAGGACTTAGAGGTTTAGAAAAATGAAAAAATATCCAAAATTTCCAATATCTATAGTTCTGTATCAAATTCATAAAATCTGCAAAATGCTTTTAATCAGTTGATTTAGAGATTATCCAAATCAGTGGAACGCGCCTTGTAACCATAAAAGCACTAAATTCGGTTTTCGAGCCGAAAAATGGAAAAAATAAAATTAGTAAGGAGAAAAAATGAAAAAAATATTTAGTGTTTTGCTAATGATTTTATTGAGTGTAGTTTTTGTCTTTTCGCAGACTACCTCAGGTCGTTTGGTAGGGACTGTTTCCAGTCCTGACGGCGTTTTACCAAATGCAACCGTTAAAGTTAAAGACGCTAAAACCGGCAAAGAGTTTACTACGACTTCCAAAGAGGACGGAACATTCAGTTTTCAGCAACTGGAATTCGGAACTTACACGGTAACTATCAGTGTTAACGGCTTTAAAACATACGTTTCTAACGATGTCAAAGTTGACGTAGGTCGTGAAGTTGCTTTGACTGCAACTTTGGAAGTCGGAAATATTCAGGAAAGTGTAACCGTGACGGGCGGAGCAGATGTGCTGAACTCGACCAATGCGGAATTAAGCACCACAGTTAGTCCGCGTCAGGTATTAGAACTTCCTATTAATGGGCGTAATCCATTAGCACTGTTGAATTTGCAGGCGGGTGTCAATGCAACCAGCAGTTCTATCAACGGACAGCGTTCTTCCTCCGCCAACTTTACTCGTGACGGGATCAACGTTCAGGACAATTTTATTCGCACCGGCGGTTTTGTGCAGGATCGTCCGACAGTTGATGATACGGGCGAATTTACGGTTGTCACGCAAAATGCCGGAGCAGAACTCGGCAACGGTGGTTCGACTCAAGTTTTATTGGTAACTCCGCGCGGCGGGAAAGACTTTCACGGAGCCGGTTTTGCTTATAACCGCAATTCGGCTTTTGCTGCCAATACCTTTGGAAACAATTCATCAAACACAGCCAGACCTTTCTTAAACCGCAACCAATTCGGCGGAAAATTTTCAGGTCCTCTGCCGCTTCCGGGATTTGGAGAAGGTGGTCCTGTTCTTCTGAAAGATAAAGGATTCTTTTTTGTTTCGTATGAAAGATTTTTACTTCGTCAAACTGCACCGCTAACCCGACGGGTTTTATTAAATCAATTCCGTGACGGAACATTTACCTATATCGGTGCAACTGATGGACTTCCGCACACAGTTAATGTTTTGACCGGCGCAGGTTTAACCGGAGCGATTCCGGCTTCGGCGGGCGGCGTTTTAGCAGTTGATCCGATCATCAAATCACGATTTCTCGACAAAACTCCGGGCGTTGGAAACTCAACTTTGCAAAACGGTAATTTGACTCAAAGTTTGATTTTCAATCAGGCTGACAATGAAAAGCGAAATGGTTTTACGACTCGTTTTGACGTTGACGTTAATGAAAAGCATAGCTTCTATTTTGTCTATAAATACAATGACAATGCCGATGATCGTCAATCGGACGGCGGGGGATTTTTGACAAATCCGTTTGTTGTTCAGGGGGGACCAACAGATTTCTATTTAGGAAGTTATCGAACAATTCTCGGTTCAAGTTTTGTCAACGAAGCTCGCGGAGCTTATTCATCCAGCAAACCCTTCTTTCATCAAAGCGATCTATTTCCAACTGACTACCTTATTGGCGGATTGCCGCTTGGATTAAGTTCGCCGGAACCTTCTTTCCAGAATCAAGGTCGCAACACGAAACAATACACAATTCAGGATAATGCGACTTACTCAACCGGACAACACACTTTGCGGTTCGGCTTGGAATTTAATGCACAAAGGATTGAATCTATTACCAATTTTAATCAAGTGCCGATTTACAACATCAGCACCATTAATAACACTCAAACTCCGCGTTTAGCTGCTTCTTTATTTCCGGGTGGGATTGGCACTACAGACCGTGGACGCGCTGATGCTTTACGTTATTTGTTAGGTGGCGTTGTTGGCGGCGGCACGGTTAATGCTAACTTTGTTAATCCATCTCAAGGTCCGGTTATCGGTGCGCCGCTGACCCAAAGATTTCAATATAACACCTGGGGATTATATGCCTCAGACCAATGGAGAATTACACCTGAGTTATCAGTCAATTTCGGACTCCGTTGGGATTATTTTACTCCTTTGACCAATAAAGATCAGGTCTATCTTGAGCCGGATTTGAAAGGCGCAAACGATATTGAGGCAGTTAAAAAAGCTTTACTCGACCCAACCGGAAATTATGTTTTGGTTGGTAAAAACTCGGGAACTAACGGAGCTTTCTTTAAACCTGATTACAATAATTTCGGACCGAACGTCAGCTTTGCTTATTCACCGAGAGAAGGAAAAGGTGTCTTGGGTTTTATGACGGGTAAAAACGGTGTCATTCGCGGCGGATTCCGGATGGGTTACATTAATGACGAATATGTTCGTTCAGGCGATAATGCCGCCGGTGGTAATGCGGGATTGAACGTAACCGTTGCAGCACGAAATCCTCTTAATAACTCAGTCTCGTTAAATTCACGGTTTACTAATCTTCCCGGATTTGTTCTGCCGGCGTTTGCTAATCCTCCAATCAGTTTTGCGACCGGAAATGCTAATGCCGGAAACTTCTTCAATACCATTTTTGCAATTGATCCGAATCTGCAAATGCAACGGAACATGGAATACAGCATCGGTATCCAACGTGAAATCGGATTTGATACGGTTTTTGAAATCCGTTATGTTGGCGGTCGCAGCAATAACATGGTTCGCGGTATTGATATTAATCAGGTAAACATTACTTCCAACGGTTTTTTACAGGACTTTATTAATGCCCGTAATAATTGCCGGATTCAGGGTGGGGGAAATCTCTTAAACTGCACCAATGCAGCCAATATTGGTTTACCGGGACAAGTAGATTTACCTGTTTTTGCCAAACTTCCTTTCGGGGCATTTTTGGATAACTCTGCTGTTACAGGTCCGATCATTGCCGGAAATGTAGCTGACCTGGCTATAACCTATCTTACCAGCGGACTTGATCAGGTCAATGGTGTCGGAGTCAATTTCCGTCCGAATTATAACGGTGGTCCGGTCGATTTGTTAGTTAACGGCGGAAAATTCCGTTATAACTCAATGCAGGCGGAAATTCGCCGTCGGTTTACTAACGGATTTTCGTTCCAGGCAAACTATACTTTCCAAAAAATCCTGAGCAGCATCGGCAGTGATGCACAGGCTCGGTTTGATCCGCTGTTGGATAATGCCAATCCCGGTTTGGAATACTCAAGACCGGATTACGACCGCACACATACTGTCAATATTAACGGCATTTATGAATTACCGTTTGGCAGAGACAAACAGTTCCTGAATGATAACGGATTTGTTGACAGAGTTTTCGGCGGTTGGCAGTTTGGAACGATTATGACTATCAGTTCGGGTGCACCGATTTCGATCAGAGACCTGGGTGGATCAGTAAACCGGGCAGCCCGTTCCGCTCGTCAAACGGCAACAACGAATTTAACCACCAAACAAATTCAGGATTTGATCGGTATTTACAAAGTCGGCAATATTACTTACTTTATTAACCCGAAAGTTATTGCTCCGGACGGCACGGCGACCGGCGGCAATGTTTTGGGAACACCGACCACTTTTGCCGGACAGGTCTTCTTTAAGAATCAACCAGGTCAAACCGGAAATTTACCGCGTCATTTTATCAACGGTCCGATGTATTTCAATTGGGATGCCAGCTTAATTAAAAATGTCCGGCTCAACGAAACGATGCGCGTTCAGCTCCGGGCAGAAGCGTTTAATGTTCTAAATAATACGAATTTCTTCATTGCAGAAAACAGCAATATTTTTAACATTAACTCGACCACGTTCGGACAAATCGGACAAGGCAACACCTTTTCCCCGCGTATTATGCAGTTCGCGGTGCGTTTTGAATTCTAGTTTCAACTAAAACTAGAAACTTGGCGGGTATTGATTTCAGTCGAAACGATACCCGCATTTGTCCATTTTGAAAGCAATTTTCGAGGAGAGATTATGAAATGCTTTTTTAAGATCAAAAATTCGATTTTCCTTTTAATTTTCGTGTTGACTTTGACCGCTCAAACCCGCTCTCAGGACAAAATAACTGCCGAAGAAATTCTTGCCAAACATCTTGATTCAATCGGTGCGGCAGAAAACCGTCAGGCAGTTAAATCCACGATGATTGTCGGGATATCCAAAGCTGCTTTTCGAGGTCAAGGTGCAGGTTTTGCCGAGGGAATTGTGGTTTTAGCTTCGGAAAATGAAAAGAGTCTGATCGGGATGAAATTTAATAATGCCGATTATCCTTTTGAAATGATGAGTTACGACGGCGACAAATTCTTTGCCAGACAGCTTCGTCCGGGAGTGCGTTCGGTTTTGGGAGATTTTCTGAGATTGCACGAATCGGTTTTTGAAAACGGTATTATGGGCGGAACTTTATCACGATCCTGGGTTTTGCTGAACTTTAATGAGAAAAAAGGCAAGCTCAGATTTGCGGGAACTGAAACTATTCAAGACAAAAAACTTTTCAAACTAAAATACAGCCCGAAAAAAGGCGGAGATTTGGAAGTTACTTTCTTTTTCGATGTCAATACATTTCAACATATCCGAACCGAATACAAACGAGTTCTGTCCTCTAATTTAGGCGGCGGCGTTGACAACTCGGCGAAACAAAGTGAAACACGTTATAAAATGATCGAAGATTTTTCGGAATTTAAGTCAGAAAACAATCTCAGTCTCCCGCATAACTATCGTCTTTTTCTGGAAATAATTACGGGCAACGGCACAGTTTCATACGAATGGAAAATGGATTTGCAGAAATTCAGTTTTAACAGTCCGATTGATCCGAAAGAGTTTAAAGTAGATGCTTACTAAAACGATAAATTAAGAGAAAATCAGCCCGCGAATAGCGCGAATCTGCACGAATACAAGTCAATTGAAAATGGATAGTGAATAATGGATAACGCCGACTCAGTTATCAACTATCAATTCTTTTCTTGTTCGCGCTCATTCGCGTTTATCCGTGGGCAAATCTAATTCAAAATCACAAATATTTCTTGAACCAACCCAACAATTCCGAATAAAAGAAACGGCTGTCTTCACCTTTCAAAATCCAGTGATTCGCATCAGGAAAAACAATCAAACGGCTCGGAACTTTCATCCGTTGCAAGATTGACCAGTTTTCCAGTGAATTATTGAGCGGAACACGAAAATCCTGTTCACCGACTGTGACGAGAATCGGCGTTTTGAAATTTTTTGCGTAAGCGGCGGGATTTTGTTCCTGCCAAATCTTTGCATTTTCCCACCACGGCGAACCCATATTTTTTTCGCGTCCGTAAACGGTATCGCTCGTTCCCCATTGTGAAACGAGATTGACCAAGCCGGCGTGTGCCACCAGACATTTGTAATGGGTAGTGGAAGCCTCCATCCAGTTTGCCAAATGTCCGCCGTAGCTCGCACCCGCCGCACATTGACGCGAACCGTCAATAAACGAATATTTTTTGATGGCTTCATCGGCGGCTTGATTTATTTCATCGCCCGGAGTTTTCAAAGGGTCGCCTTGAATATCCTGTGCGAATTTTTCGCCGAATCCGGTTGAGCCGGTGTAATTGGTTAAAAGAACAACGTAACCCGGCGAAGCGATCAAATGATAATTCCAACGAATTCCCCAGTTATCGCGCCATTGCGAATGCGGTCCGCCGTGCATCAGAACGATCAACGGATATTTTTTATTCGCATCAAATTTCGGCGGAGTGACGAGCATATTGTGAATTTTCTTGCCGCCTTTGCTCGTGAACCAAAAATGCTGAACAGGAGCAACATCCCATTTTGCCAGCGCGTCTTTGTTAAATTCGGTCAAGGCTTTGCTCGTTTTTGCGGCTAAATCAAGTTTGAAAATTTCGGGTGGATTGATCGCGCTATCCCAGTTGGCAAAAACTGCGTTTGCTTTGGCAGGAATAACTAAATTTGTGTAACAGCCTTTGGTTTGCTCCATCGCCAAAGTGACGTTTCCGCCAGTCGCAGGCATCGAATAAACTTTTTCCAAACCGGCATCTTCGGCAGTCAAATAAATTGTTTTGCCGTCAGGCGTAAAGGCAAAACTGTTGACGCTGTTATCAAGATTGGTGGTTAAAATTTTGTGATTACCTGTTGCGGTATCAATCGAAACTAATTTGCTGATGTTGAAAACTTTATCGTTATTCGGGTTGAACGTGGCGTAAAGAGTTTTTCCATCCGGGCTGAAGGTCGGGCGACCGTAACTGCCGTCGGCTTTGGTGATTTGTTTCGGTTCACCGCCGTTGGTAGAAACTTGGAAAATCTCCATCGTAGTTTCGGCAAAAGCTCCGTTGGTGCGGTCGGTTGAAGCGTTAAAGAAAACCGAATTTCCGTCAGGCGACCAAACTGCACCGATTTCATCGTTTCCGCTGCCAATTGCTCCGCCAAACCCTTTTTCTGCCACGAGTTTTGTTCCTGCCAACAAATCCTTAGCTTTTGCTCCGTCCTGCAATTCCTGCACGAAAAGATGCGTTTGCATTTCGTCAATCCATCTGTCCCAGTTGCGAACGGGAAACGAGTCAAAAACGCGGGCTTTGTATTTACGGTTTTTGCGCTCTGTCGCAGCTTTTTTGTTGTCTTCATCATTCATCGTGCCGGGATAAACACTGGAAGCAAATAAAATTGCGCCGCCGTCAGGTCGCCAGTTTGGATTGCGTGCGCCTGTCGAAATATTCGTGACGCGAATCGCTTCGCCGCCTTCTTCGACATTCAAAACGTAAATTTGAGCGGCATCATCGCCTTCGCGTTTGGCGGAAAAAGCAATTCGTTTGCCGTCGGGCGACCACGCTGCACCGCCTTCGCCGGCTTTGGAAAAAGTCAAACGGCGCGGTTTTGCACTTCCATCTGCCGGAACAATCCACAAATCGGAGGCTTGTTCTTTTTCGTCATACGCAGGTTCAGTCATTGAAAAAACAACCCATTTTCCATCGGGGCTTGGAACAGGTGCGCCGACTCTTTTCATCAGCCACATTGATTCGTGCGTGATGACATCTTTGCCTTGCGAAAAAGCAGTTTGGGCAAAAATAAAGCAAATTGCGATTAGTAAAATTAGACGATTGAAATTGATTTTGTTTGGCATATTTTGATTTTCGCTGATTTTCTATTTTCTTTCAATTCTATTCGGATAATCCCATTTTCCTAAGCAATTCCTTAAATCGCGGATCGTCTCGCAGAAACTTAAATGGCGGGTCAACTTTGAGTTCGGCAATCTGCGGTTCGCGTTGCTCATACGCTTTGTTGAGGTAGTCAAAAGTCTTATCTTTGTCTTGGAGTCGGGCATAGTTCAGTGCAATTGTAAAACCCGGCAGATAAGCATTTTTATCTTTCTCCAAGTCTGTTCTCTGACGATCTAGTTGCCCCTCTAATCGTTTTTGCACAAAACCCTTATAACCGTCTTTTTCAAAATCAAGTTGAAGTTCTTTAATTCTTTCCGGTCGCTTAACGAAGGTAAGGAATTGCTCAAAAGCTTCCGAATACATCCCATTGGCTTCATAAAGAAGGATGAGATTATTGCGAGCCATTATCGAATCAGGAAATAACTCAATGGTTTTCTTAAATTGAGCAACTGCTTCGTCTCGCTTGCCGTTAAGATTAAGCACTCTACCCTTTTGGCTATTTATGACCATTGCTAAGGGGTCGAGTTCCAAAGCTTTATTTATCTCCAATAATGCTTGATCGAAATTTCCTTGATATTGATAGACTTCTGACAGCCATTGATGGGCAGACGGATACTTTGGGTCGAGTTCGATGGCTTTCTTTAGCTCTCTCTCAGCTCCCTTAAAATCATAATCATAGTAGAGTAAAATCTGACCGAGCGATGCGTGGGCTTCTGCTAGATTCGGTTCAATTTCGATTGCTTTTTGCACCGCCTGTTTTGCCAACGGCATATATTCACTTGGTCTGAAATTGCCGTAATAAGGCATCAAAACCAATGTGTCGGCAAGTCCCGTGTGGGCGAGTGCGTAGTTGGGGTCAGCAGCGATCGCTTGTTGGAAATACTCTTTTGCTTTTTGAAAGTCTGCGGTATTTCGTTTGTTCCAATGAAAACGCCCTTTTAAGTAAAGTTGCTGGGCTTCTGAGTTTGCGGTGTAGATTTTACTCACTCGTTCCTGTTCGTTTGCCGTTAATTTCAAACGGAGTTTATCCGAAACGGTTTTAGCAATCTCGCTCTGTAATGAAACGAGGTCGGATTGCTTCCGATTGTAAGTCTCGCCCCAAATCTGATCGCCTGTTTTTACATCAACCAACGACAGATACAAAACCAGATCGTTGCCCCGCTGCACGACTCGTCCATTCAAAATCGCCTGCACTTTCAATTCTTCACCGATCTTCTGCGGTGAAATTTCCTTGCCTTTGTAATAAAAAACGGTGCTTCTCGCCTTGACCGATAAATTAGGAATCTGTGAAAGGCTGTTGATCAGAGTTTCCGTCATTCCGTCTGACAGATATTCAACTTCTTCATTTTTACTTTCGTTGACGAACGGCATCACGGCAATTGATTCGATTTGTTTGCCTGAACGATTGGCGAAAAATCCGAAATATGCAATCGCAGAAATTGCTGAAAGTAGAATGATTCCAATAATTGCCGTTGCCAATTTATGACTCTTGGCTTGATTGGCGGCATATTCGAGACTTGATGAGCTCGTTACATTTTGGGTTGATTGTGCATCTGCTTCGGCTTTCGTTTCTTCAATTGATTTTGACGAATAAATTGCCGTCTCGTTTTCGGGGACTAAGTCCGTTGCTACTCCTTTATTCGGCACAATCGAGCGTTCAAGTTCCCCTTGAATGTCCAACGTGCGTCTCAGATTTTTGAGGTCAATCAACAAATCTCTCGCCGTCTGATACCGCATCTCGGCATCTTTGGTCAGAGTTTTGCGGACGATTCGCTGTAATTCATCAGGCACGTTGTCCAACAATTTCGGCTCTTTTTCCAGGATCGAAACAATCGTGTGATTGATGGTTTCGCCCGTGAATGGAACTTTGCCTGACAGCATTTCATACAAAACCACTCCGAGACTCCAAATATCGGTTCTCGCATCGGTTTCCTTTCCGCGAGCCTGTTCGGGCGACATATACGAAACCGTTCCCATCACCATTCCGGGATTTGTTTTGATTAATCCTTTGGTCGTATCTTCTAAATCTATTGATTCATCTGTTGGCTTTTGTTCGGTCAACTTAGCGAGTCCAAAATCAAGAACTTTTGCATAACCATCTTGCCGGATCATAATATTTTCAGGCTTGATGTCACGGTGAATGATTCCTGCCTGATGTGCAGTTGTGAGTGCTTCGGCGACTTGGACACCGATTTTTAGGATTGAATTAAGTGAATTTGTTTTCTTTGGCGAAAGCTGTTCGCGCAGAGTTTTGCCTTCAATAAATTCGGTCACGATGTAGTTTGAATCGCCATTTTCTCCAATCTCGTGAACGGTCAGAATATTCGGATGATTGAGTGCCGAAACGGCTTTTGCTTCCTGGATAAAACGATTCAGTTTATCGGTATCTTTACTAAATTCTTCGTTCAGGAATTTAATTGCCACTTTCCGATTTAGTTTTGTATCCTGAGCCAAAAAGACCTCACCCATTCCGCCTTTGCCGATTGGGGAAATAATTTTGTATTGATTAATGATTGTTCCTTCTTTCATTTTACCCACTATTTTAGGTCAGATTGCCGGTTTGACAATAACATTAGTCGAAACTGTCCGATTAGCAGCCACAACTGTGATCTGATAAACACCCGGTGGTGCGTCTCGCTTTTTGTCGGTTCGGATGTCCCAAACTATTTCGTTGAGACCTTTCAAACCCGTTGTTTGCAGGGTTTGAATTAGTTCTCCGTCGGACTTGGAGATTGTAATTGTTACCGTTTGCGCCTCCTTCAACCAATAGTGGATTCGCGCTTTGCCGCGCGGAGAAAACGGTTCGACTTCCCGCGTCACCCGCCATTTTAGTTTGACCGGGCGGACATCAAAAACGTGCAAATCAGCCGCAGTGTTTTGACTGTTCAGCATTTGCAACGGACGAACATCCATCAAAAACATACTGCGACCGTGTGTGGCAATAATCAGTTCGGATTCACGCGGATGAATAACCAGATCGTGAACGGGTGTGGTCGGCAAATCAGCACAGAGCGATTGCCAACTCGCGCCCCGGTCAAGCGAGACATAAACACCCGCATCCGTGCCGACATAGAGCAGATTCGCATTTTGCGGGTCTTCACGAATGACGTTGATTGATTCGGCGGGCAGGTTGTTGGCGATAGATTTCCAACTTGCCCCAAAGTCAGTCGAGCGATACAGATACGAAGTAAAATCGTCCTCGCGGTAACCCGTCATCGAAACATAAACAGTTGCCGGTTCATAATCGGAAGCGACGATTCGGCTAATCCATTTTTTCGGCAAACCCTCGCTGATTTTTTTCCAATTCCTTCCGTCATCTTTGGTTAGATAGAGATTTCCGCCTTCCGTTCCGGCATAAAGGATACCCGGTGCAAAACGCGATTCAGCCAGTGTGGTGATGGTTCCGGTCGGCACGGCGGCGCGTTCATCAGCGGCAGGCTCGCTGAGGTCGGGGCTGATCGCACGCCATTGTGAACCGCGATTGGTAGATTTAAGAACGACATTGCCTCCGGCGTAGAGAGTGCGCGGTTCGTGTTGCGAAACAAAGAACGGCGTAAACCAACCAAACCTCCACGGCGCTTCACCGACAGGCGGACGCGGACGAATATTCTCGGTGGCTGGACCGCCGGAATAGGGATTTTGGTCAGCCAGATTCATCCGCATCATTGCACCGTTTTGATGTTCATAATAGACAAATCGGGAATCGGTCGGGTCGCGCAAAAGGACGAATGCGTCTCCGCCCGTCCATTGATCCAGCCAAACGTGCCGCCACTCATCATTTGCAGCGGGCTCATCAGCGGGACGAGCATCCGAAGGCGTATAGAGTCCGCCGTTATCCTGCGTTCCGCCGAAAATCGTGTATGGCTCCTGCATATCTACGGACACAAAATAGAATTGTCCGATTGGCAGATTATTCAAATGAAGCCACGTTCTTCCGCGGTCATACGACATAAAAACGCCGCCGTCATTGCCCAGTAAGAGCCGATTCGGATTAGCGGGATCAATCCATAACTCGTGATGATCGAGGTGCATCGCCGTGCCTTCGGTATTATTGACCCGCCGGATGGTTTCGCCGATCCGCTGATAGGTTTTCCCGCTGTCGGTTGAACGAAAAGCACGATTTCCCAAAATATAGATTTCGTTTTCGTTATCGGGAGAAACCCGGACATCACAAAATTTCCAGCCGTAGATACCGAAAACCTCATAAATGTCTTCGGTATTTACTTTCTGCCAATTTTCGCCGCGATCTGCGGAACGATAAACTTCGCCGCCGACTATCTTTCGCTGTTGATTGGAGGCGGCGGATTCGGGCTTCCAGATTGCCCAGTTGTCAATAAAGGCGTAAATTACACGAGAATTTGTCGGCGCAATATCCAGACCGCTCCGCCCTAACGTTCCTTCGGGCAGACCTCCGCCCAACTGCTTCCAATTGCTGCCGCCGTCGGTGGTTCGGTAAATACCGCTTTCCGTTCCATTCGGCATTTGCCAGGCGGAGGCAAACAAGGTTCTCGGATCGGATGGATCCATCACCAGATCAATGACGCCGGTTTTCTCACTTATATAGAGAACTTTTTCCCAGGTGCGTCCGCCGTTGGTTGTGCGAAAGACACCGCGCTCTTTGTTTAAGGAGCGAAAATGTCCCATCGCGGCAACATAAACGATGTCGGGATTTTTGGGATGAATGACGACTTTGCCGATGTGAAAGGTGTCGGCAAGCCCCATATTTTTCCAGGTCTTTCCGGCATCCGTGGATTTGAAAACGCCCGTTCCGGCATAGGCGGGTCCGCTGTGACGCGGTTGAACTTCGCCCGTGCCAACCCACAAAATGTCGGGATTTGACGGAGCAACCGCAATGTCGCCGATAGCAAAAGCCGATTCGTGTTCAAAAATCGGCTCCCAAGTCATTCCATTGTTGACACTTTTCCAAATATTGCCCGCCCCGGGACCGGCATAAATCGTGCTTGAACCGGGCGAGGAAACCGCCAGTGCCTCAATTCGTGCCCCTTGCAGCGAAGGTCCGAGAGGTTGCCAACGCATCCCTCTGAAAGGGGAATTTTCGAGCAGTTGAATATGATCTTGCCAAGCCTTGAGGCGCGTTTCGCCGTCCTGAGCAACGATACGGGCAACGAAAATACACGTCAAAAGCGCGGCGAGACCAATCAACAAACTGGTTTCATATTTTCCGAATTTGCGAATTTTCATATTAGCCTAACAACTCTTGAAAAATGCTTGTCCTTCAGCATTTAAGTCTGCCTCAATCTTTTTAGCGGCTCTGGTGATGGAAAGTCCGCCAAGATTGGTGCAGCGCAAAGTATGATGGATTTGATCGCCGACAGCCTTCATTGTGTCAATAACTTCGTCCAGCGGAATCAGGTATCGGTAATCGGATAACGCCATATTTGCACACGAAACCGCGTTTGTTGCCGCCATCACATTTCTGCCAAGGCAGGGCGCTTCGACCCGATTGCCGATCGGGTCGCAAATCAATCCGAGCGAATTTTGCAGAGCAAGCGAGGCAGCACCGATTGATTGTTTCAAAGTCCCGCCTGCCATTCCGACGATTGCCGCTGCTGCCATTCCCGCTCCCGCTCCCGTTTCTGCCATACAACCGCCGACTTCCGCCGCAAATGTTGCGTGGGCGGTAATGAAAACTCCGATCATTCCGGCGGCGAGCATTGCTTTGACAACTTCATCTTCGGGCAGATTGAGCGATTGTGCCGTCCCGATAACCGCCCCGGGCAATGCGCCGCACGAACCGGCGGTTGGGGCGGCAACGATGACACCCATCGAGCTTTTGACTTCCATCATCGCCGAAACATACATAATAATCAGGTTGTTGGCATTTCCCCCGATTAAACGATTATTAGAAAGCTGCTCTTGAAATTGGAGCGATTGACTGCCGAGAATCCGGTCGGCGTAGTGTGTTCCTTTTAGTCCGATTTTGATGGCGTTGTCCATAATTCGCACAATCGCCCGCATCTTTTCAAATACTTCCGTGTGCGAAATATTGCCTCTCGCACTTTCGTAATGAACGGCTAACTCCCATAGATTCAGATTTTTGCCTTCGTTGTAGTCCAACATTTCGGCGCAAGTGATAAATGGAACTTGCAAATTCCGGCGGGACATTATCGGTAAAACAGGATGCAGTTTTCTGATAAACAAAACGGATTCAAGAGCGAGTAGCTGATCGAAAATTGCCTCGTCGGGAAATGTCTGGGATTTAATTTCAACGAATTCGAGATCATCCTGATGAATCACAATTTCATCAAATTCAGCCTTTGCCCTCACCATCGCGGCAACCTCGTCGGCGTTTTGGCAATAGACCAGCGTCACAAAAAAATCTCCGGCATTTGAGACTTTTGCCCCGTCTATTTCGATTACTTCGATCATTCCGCCACCCATCGAAATCGCGGTTAATCGCCGGGTTTCATTTTCATTGGAAAGGGTGATTTGGTAGGTGTTCGGATGATCCGCGCCAATATCACGAATCTCGATCGCCACTGAAATTCCGGCTTCGCTAAGATATTTTTCCGATTCCGGCAGACGCTCATCGTCCGCGTTCCAACCGAGAAAACCGCCGAACAATCCCATGTCGGAGCCTTGATCTTTATGAGTTGTCGCCAGAGAGCCGTTCGGGTCAAATTCGATCAGGATATTTTTGATATTCCCGCCGATCAGGTCACGGCAAAGCCTCGCAATCCTTAGCGAAGCGGCACAATGCGAACTCGACGGACCGCGCATCACAGGTCCGATGACATCATTAAAAATACTTGGATAGTTTTTCATAAAGTGTTTCTTCATCCGTCTTTGCTGATTGGGGAAATGATTTTGTATTGATTGATGATTGTTCCGTTTTCTATCTTCATCTTTTCATTTGATTAAACTTAAAAACTTAATGCAAAAGGTCATTTCGCAGGTTGGATTCTCAGCCACGCTTTGGCAACATTCCAATCAAAGTGATGAGTAAAATAAAACGTAAATGATTGATTTTGTTTGGTATATTTTGATTTTTGTCTAACTCGTTATTTTTTCGGCAATTTGTTTAAGACCGCACCATCCACCGAAACTGAAACTACATCGGCTGAAACGGGGCTTAGTTGAAATGAAAACAAACTCTCGCCGTCCCAACTCTTATTCCATGCGCCCATAAACGTATCGAACTGCCAGTGACCGAGTTCCGCGCTGACATTTTTGCTGAAAATTGCTTTCAATTTGCCGTCAACTAAAGCAATTTCAACTGTTCCGTAGAATGGCGACGAATATTTTCCTGTATATGTCGTCAGAGGCAAACTTGGCTTCGTGTTCAAAACACGCTTGGCTTTGGTTTCCGCCTCTCGTTTTTTGCCTTGCTCTTTGATTCCGTCATAGAGTTTTTTGAATTCGCTGCTCCAATCGCGGCTGTTATCGTTAAAGGCAAAAAGGTCGAAAACTTTATACATTAGCGCGTGGCGAACTTCGGCGTGGTCGAGATTGCCGAAAATATAAACTCCCAAATTTTTATCACGCAATAAACCGATAATTGCAGTGCGTCCGGCAAGACTGCCCGTGTGAAAATTAACCATTTCGCCGCGATAGTCGTGTTGGAAAAATCCTAATCCGTAAGTCATCCAATGCGGTTTAGTTATCGCCTGAGTCGGATAAAATTGACTTGGCGTAACCATTGTTTGCGGCTTGAATAATTCGCTCAAAGTTTCGGGTTTGAGCAAAGGCTTGCCGTTAGCATCTTTGTTTTCAAGCAGAAATTCTACCCATTTGGCAATGTCGTCAGCCGTTGACCAGACCGCTCCCGCAGCGGCGATTTGGTCTGCTGAAGATTCAGTTATCGTCTGAATTTTGCCTTTAATATCAAAGTGAGCAACGGAACGATTTTGATATTTTTGGGAAAGTGCCAGATTCGGGAAAGAATTTTTCATTCCGAGCGAAGCAAAGAGGCGTTGACTGATAAACTTTTCCCAACTCATTCCACTCGCCTTTTCAATTACCTTTCCGGCGACCAGATACATAATATTTTGATAAATAAAACTGCTCCGCAGAGAATAGGCGGGAGTGGCGAACTGCATTCGATTGAGAATTTCATCAGATGATAATTCCGGTGTCCAATCCCACAGAAAATCGGCATTACCCAGTCCGGCGTTGTGCGTCAAAAGATCGCGCACCCGTAATTCGTTGGTAATGTAAGGGTCGCCGATGCGGAAATTTGGCAGATATTTGATAACTTTATCGTCCCAATTCACTTTGCCTTCATCTACGAGCATTGCCAACCCGACAACTGTCATCGCCTTGGTCGTGGACATCGCGCCGAAAAGAGTTTCAGTTGTGACAGGCTCATTTTTACCAAGTTCGCGGATGCCGTAACCTTTGGAGAAAACAACCTTTCCATTCTGCACAACGGTTATTGCCAGACCGGGAACCTGCCATTGATTACGAGCCGATTCGACATATTTATCAAGTAATTCGACGTTGTTCTGGCACAGTCCGACAACATTAAATAGTAAAATGCTTAGACATAAAAGAATTGTTTTTTTCATATTATTTTTACTCAACTTGCGGCGTCAGTATTTTTTAACACCGACGCAGACGGATTTTTAAGATGGACACGACAGTTAATAGTTTTATTTAGAATTCTTTGATTTTCGTAAATTATGTGTTTTTTTAAATTACGGTGTTAAAAATATTGTCTTAGTCTGCATTTTTGATCAACATCATTTCATCACTTAGATTCCCTCGAACAAGGAATAGTTTTTTGCCGTCGCGTGAAGTGTTGTAGTTCAGAATTCGCTCGATGTTAAAGTTTGTGATTTTTGAAACTTTTCCGCCGATTAAATCTTTTTCGCCCAAATCCGTTGTGTTGACTCCTTCAAACGGCGAGAAAAAGACCTTCTTTCCATCGGGTAAAAAAGAAAAGCCCAGAGTGCGGGTAATATCAACTAATTTTCTCGTTTCAGTAAGCCGTTGTCCGTCAAAATTGGCTAACCAAAAACCGCTTTCCCCAGTTTTTTCGTTGGCGGTATAGGCTATCAAATTCTGTTGACGGGCATAGCCCATTACAAAAAACGAAGCTCCTTCGCGGACGAGAACAGGCGTGACGGTTTTAGTAGCGACATCGAGTTTCTGAACGGAATAAGGGCTGACAGTATTGAACAAAATATAGGTTGCATCCGGGGCAATGCTACCGAACGCCTTGGCAATCGAAGGCGAGTCGGTCAGTTTTTCCTTTTCACTCCCGTCAAGTTTTATTCGCCACACTTCATTATCCGAGACATAGTAACAATATTTTTCATCATTGGTGATTCCGGCACGTTGGATTGGTCCCGAATTTTCCCCGTTGTAGATGGTCAGCAGCTTCTCATTCGTGCCGTCTATGTTCATCAACCAAAGTCCGTCTTTGCCTTTGCTGTCGGTTTTTGTAATCAGCAGGCGATTATCTGAGGTAACATCTTCGACCTTTAATTCGTCTTTCGTGGTCGGAATTATTTGCCTGACAGATTTGGTAGCGAGGTCTAATTCCCAAACTCCGTTGGTTTTATTTATCTGTCGGGCGACAAGAAAATTATTGTCTTTAGAAATTGAAATTTGGTCAAAAGTGCCGGTGCTGGTCACAATTGGGACAAAATCGCCTTGCGGAAAAGAAATTTTGTAAATTTGACCATATTTTTGGTCGGATAATTGAGCCGCCGCGAGCAAACCCGATCCATCGCTCAACCACTTGCAATCGCCCAATTTAACTGTAGTTTGGGAAACTTCCTGAATCTCACCGCCTTCTGCCGGAATCCAGCCAAGTTTAAAGAAATCGTCCGAAGGGCTAATAGAAATAAAAAATGCCAGTTTAGAGTTGTCCGGCGAGTAGGCAAGGGATTTTATAGCTTTTTCATTGACGGCTGCCAGCAGATGTTCCTCCTTTGTTTCAACATCGTAAGTAGTTAATTTTGAGACGAAAGGCGAAATCGGATTTCTGACGAAGGCAATTTTGCGACCGTCGGGTGAGACCGCAAAACTCTTGCCTACATTTTCGACCACTTTTTCAGGTTCGCCGCCGAGCAAAGGCACACGAAAAATATCAATTCTTAAAGAATTTGTGATTAAAGATTCAAAAGCATAATAAAAATAATTACCATCAGGCGAAAATTTTATGTCACGGATGTAGGATTTGCCCGTCGGCAGAATCTCTTTTTCCGCGTTGGTCTCTGTTTGTCTGAGGACGAGTCGTGATTCATTGCTGGAGTTTCTTTCTACATAAGCCAAATACTTTTTATCCGGCGAAATTTCGACCAGATCAACTCCTCCATTGACGGGAATTTTCTCAATTTTAGTGCGGGTGAAAGCGTTTAAAATAATCTTTTTCGGCTTCAGATAGGAATAGCCGAAATAGACCAAACTGCTAATCAACAAAACTCCTAGAATGGCGATAGTTCCTCTTCGATAGCGGCTTTTAACTTTTTCAACCTCAATGCTGTAGGTTTGAGAATTTTCGTCGGTGTTAAATGGTTTATTTCCGGCGGTTTGGTTTTCGACCGGATTATTAAAAGTTCGCGTTGCCTCATTTTCAACAGTTGAAAAGACATTTTGCTTCTGAGTCGGCTGGAGATGTTCAATCTTATCGGTTATTTCAGAATTCCGCTCGAGGTTTTTGAGGTCGAGCATCAACTCGCGGGCAGTTTGATAACGCCCGTCAATTTCTTTGGTCAGTAATGTGTTGATAATTCTTTGTAATTCTGCCGGACAATCTGTTAAAAATTGCGTGAGCGGCGGCGGTTCTTTGGTCAAAATCGCGGCTATTGTATCGCTCATCGTTTCGCCTGTGAATGGCAAATTCCGCGTCAGCATTTCGTAGAGCAAAACGCCGACGCTCCACAAATCGGTTCGTGCGTCTGTGTTTTTGCCTCGTGCCTGTTCGGGCGACATATACGAGACCGTTCCCATTATCATTCCCGGATTTGTTAATTCGGTGTTCGGAGAATTACTTGAAATTAACTGCGGGGATGTTTTTGCTTTTTCGTTTCCTAATCCGAAATCCGAAATCTGAAACCCAACCAGTTTAGCCAATCCGAAATCCAGAATTTTAACGTAGCCGTCTTCACGAATCATTATGTTTTCGGGTTTGATGTCGCGGTGAATAATACCCGCCCGATGTGCTGTTGCGAGTGCTTCGGATAACTGAACACCGATTTCCAAAATCTTGTTCAGCGGAATAGGCTTTTCTGCAGAAAGATACTCACGCAATGTTTTGCCTTCGATAAACTCGGTTGCAATATAATTTTTGCCATCCTCTTCGCCGATTTCATAAACCGTCAGAATATTCGGATGATTGAGGGCAGATGCGGCTTTGGCTTCTTGGACGAAACGCTTTAATTTATTGGTGTCACGGCTTAATTCTTCGTTCAGAAATTTAACGGCCACATGACGGGCAAGTTTAAGGTCTTCGGCAAGATAAACTTCACCCATTCCTCCTTTACCCAAAAGTTTTTTGATTTTGTAATGCGAAATTTCACAATTAATCAAACTTTTCTTATCTTCTCGTTTAAGAAACATTTCAACGGCAAGCGATTCCAGCGAAGAATCAAAAAAACTATCGGAATTTTTTTCAAACGAAAGCAAAGAGTCAACTTCGCGCCGTAGATCGGAATCTTGACCACAGTGGTTTTCAAGAAAAACTTCACGTTCAGCGATTGGAATCTCTAACGCTGCGTGATAGATTTCCTCAATTTTTTTAAGTTTTTCAGGGGTCATCAACCTAATAGAAACTAAAATCTGGATTTTTAGTTTGGAAGATTCAGACGATTATAAAACAAATCCAATTTTTTGTAATGCCTTTTCTTTTATGTGCGATTTTGTTAATTTGAATTCGCCAAAGTTATGAAAAAAATACCGTTTCTATTATTGTCATCTACCTTTTTACACATAACAAGATTATTTTTTTCATACTGGTCAATTCCTCTAATTTTTCAGCCGCACAAACGGCATATCCCGCATCCTCGATCCGCCGATATGTAAAGTATCTATTTTTCCTTTTCGACTTCCCGTGAACCAGATAACATATCCAAGAGTCGAAAAATGGTCTTTATACAAAGGCTTTAGTAAAAGACGGGTGGCGGGACGCTGAACTAAATAACTTTTATCGCCCTCAACCACAAAAGAAAAGCCCGCGCCGACTTCATCGCTAAACCATTGTCCGGCAAATGAATCCAACTCGGCTTTGGTCGGAACCCATTCTTTTTCGGCAATAAATTTGTTGAGGTCATTACCGTTGGCGATTGTAAAAGAAGCCGCTTTGCCATCGCTGCCCATCGTGAAATTAATTTTTGCAGAGCCAACCTCAAAACCGTCTTTTGATAACACTATCAGGCTTCCGTTTAAACGCAATGGACTTTTGTCCGCCGTAATATTGGCTGGAATGTGTGTCTTTTCATTTCGCCACAGACCTGTATATTTTTGCTGTTCCTCCGGTTTCATTTCTGCGGCTATGACTGGTAATCCAAACACTGGTTCGACCAACTCGTCAATAATTTTATGTGCTAATCCAGTCGCACTAGGTGCAGTTCCGTTGCAAAGCACGGCGATAGAGATTTTTTTATCGGGATAGCGTGCCAGAAAAGTCTGGTAGCCCGCTGTTGAGCCGCTGTGCGAAATTTCGCGTAGTCCGGCATAATTATTGATCGTTAAACCGAGTGCGTAATTGATCTTACGTCCGTCACTGAGCGGAACGGTTTTTTCAAGCTCGTCAACCAACGAAGCACCCATCGAACGGGATTCGAGCATCGCATTCCATTTGAGCCAGTCGCCCACAGTGGTCAACATTCCGCCGTTGCCGTAAACATTCATAAAAGGCATTTCCAACTGCCACGCATTAACCTGGCGCGAATAAGCCTGAGCGCGACCGGGAATTAACCGCTGATAATTATCCCGCCAGGATGAATGAGTCATTCCGAGCGGTTTGAAAAATCGTTCGGCAGTAAATTCCGGCAACTTTTGTTTTGAAACACGTTCGACGATTGTCGCCGCCAGAGTGTATCCGCTGTTTGAGTATGAATATTCGCTGCCTGGTGTAAAATCGAGTCCTTTTTGGTGAACTATTACGTCAAACGCCAAATCCTGCGAAATCACTCTGTCTCCGCGCCCTGCTCCGGTCAGAGCCAAAACCGAGCCCCAATCACGCAGTCCGGCGGTGTGATTGAGAAGGTGTCTAATTGTCAGCGGAGCACCGTAATCAGGCAATTCGGGAATATATTTTCGGACAGGATCATCAATGCTGAGTTTGCCTTCCTGAGCGAGAAGCACAATCGCCGCCGCCGTAAATTGCTTGGCAACCGAACCTGATTCAAAGATCGTTTGAGCCGTGTTGGGAATGTTGTGTTCGATTTCAGCCAAACCAAAAGCTTTTTCAAAAACCGATTGTCCATTCAAAGAAACTCCTACACCGCAACCCGGCGCAGAATTACCTGCTTGAGCTGCCGCCTGAGAGACAACCTTTTCGGCTCCGTTAATTATCTTTTCTTTGTCGGGAACTTGTGCCTGAACTAATCGGCAAAACAGGATAAAAGCAACAAATAGAACGTATTTTCTGTTTATCATTATGTTAAATCTCCAAAATTAAACGGTAGTTCCTAGCTGATATTTAAAACTTCAGATTTTGTCGCTGAAAGCGACTAATTTAATAGCGGCGGGTAAAATGGAGCATCGCGCAATGACACCCGCTGTTTAGTTAAGAAAGACCTTTGCTCGCTGTAAGTGAGCGATAAACCGTTGATTGTTCGACACTTTCAGCGTCGGATTGTCTTTTTACCAAATTCGGTGGGTGTCGCTTCCGCTTTACCCACCGCTATTAAATTTGTCCCCGTTGGGGACTTTAAGAAAGTTTATTTTTTTTTCAAAGATTAGCTATGGAATACCAATTAAACCGTCGCATCCAATTTCAAAAGAGTGTGCAGCAAAACATTTGCTCCATTGGTAATGTCGGCAGGCTCGGAAAACTCTCGCGGGCTGTGGCTGATTCCGTCACGGCTCGGCACGAAGATCATTCCAATCGGGCAGATGTCGGCAATTTCCTGTGCGTCATGACCTGCGCCACTCGGCAATAGTTTTGTGGTTAATCCCAGTTCTTTAGCAGAATCGCCGATGATGCTCTGAAAGCGTTTATCAGTTAGAGCAGGCTTTGAAGAATTAACCTGCTTGAATTCAAATTTCGTTCCGGTTGAGGCTTCGATCTGGCGAACTTCGGCTTGAATTTTCTCAAACATCAGCTTAACTTTTTCGGCGTCCAAATCACGCAAACCGAGACTCGTCAAGACTTTACCGGGAATAACATTGTAAGCACCCGGAAAAGCCTGAATTTTTCCTACCGTTCCAACCTGTCTTCCGGGAATAGATGTGACGATTCGATTGACTGCCTCAATATATTTTGCCGCCGCCAAAAGCGCATCGTGGCGTTGGTTCATCGGAGTCGTTCCGGCGTGATTGGCAAAGCCTTCGATGGTAACATCCCACCAATTAACACTAACAATGCCTTCGACCACACCGATATTGATCTTTTCCTGCGCGAGAATTCCGCCTTGTTCAATATGGAGTTCGACATAGCCTGCCAAATCGCCTTTCTTGCGGACTGCTTCGGCGAGTTTATCGGGATTGCCGCCGATAAATTTAATGCCTTCACGAATCGTTTTTTTACTGTTGGTGGTCTGGTCTAAAACTTTTTCCGTTAAGCCTCTGGAAATGGCTGCACTTCCCGTTGTTCCGCCTTCTTCGTTTTGAAAAATGATGACTTCCAGCGGATGTTTTAGTTTGACATTATTTTCCGCTAAAGTTTGCGCGACTTCAATTGCTCCCATTGAACCGACCTGCCCATCGTAACTTCCGCCAGCAGGAACGGAATCAATATGCGAGCCGATCATCAACGGTTTAAGCGAAGCATTTGTGCCTGCGCGCTGCCCGATGATGTTTCCGGCGGCATCAATTGAAACGTCAAGTCTCGCCTCACGCATCAAACGCATCGCGTATTCACGCGCCTGCAAATCAGCATCCGAATAGGCTACGCGGCTCGTTCCGCCTTCGGGAGTTTTGCCAAACTCCGCCAATTCTTTCAAATGAAGGTTTAAGCGTTCGCCATTGACGCGTAGTTTCGTTTGCGCTTTTACTTGCGAAATCAACGAAGCAACCGCCGGAACGCCGAGCAATAAATTCAAGCCGAATTCTCTTCGATTCATATTTTTAGATTGATTTTAGTAATGCTTTGCTCGGTATCATAGCACAGTATTCTTGTTTCTTTGAGGCAAATTTGTTACTTTGAAACCGCTAAAACTATGAAAAAAATATTGCCCCTTTTATTGTGTGTTTTCTCCTTTTTGTTTTCGGCGAGCGGTCAAACAAAATTAACTGTCCCACTCGGCGGAAATTCGTGGATCACAACAAAATCCAAAGCGGGAAACGAAAAAATCTCCAACCAAGGCTGGCAAAACTGGTCGGAAAGCGACACGGTTTTCAGCACTTACGTCTATTTGGCAAAACCGGGAAGTCTTGTCGTATCAGCAGTTTTTAATGTTCCGAATGGAAACAGCAAAATTCAGGCGACGATTGAAAAAAATGCTAAAACAATAACCGTCAACGGCACAGGAAACGAAACAAAAATCGGCGAATGGAAAATCAACAAAGCGGGTTATCTTCGCATTGATTTCAAAGGTTTGAGCAAGACGGGAGCAGTTTTTGCCAACATCGAAAATCTTTTGATTTCGGGTTCGGCGGTTGATGAAAAAACGGCGTTCGTCAAAAACAATCAAGGAAATTTCTTCTATTGGGGCAGACGCGGACCTTCGGTTCATCTGAATTACGATACTTCAAACGCGAGCGACATCGAATATTTTTACAATGAAATCACTGTTCCGACTGGGAATGATGTGATTGGCTCGTATTTTATGGCGAACGGTTTTGCCGAAGGTTATTTTGGGATTCAAGTTAATTCCGAAACTGAAAGACGAGTTTTATTTTCCGTTTGGAGTCCGTTCCAAACCGATGATCCATCGAAGATTCCGCCTGATAAAAAAATCTTGATGCTCAAAAAAGGCAAAGATGTCGTCACCAAAGAATTCGGCAACGAAGGTTCGGGCGGGCAGAGTTTTTTGAGATATATGTGGAAAGCAGGCGAAACTTACAGATTTTTACTGAAAGGCGAACCTGTCAAAAATAATTACACTAACTACACAGCCTGGTTTTTTGCAGATGGAAACTGGCGTTTGATTGCAAGTTTCAGCCGCCCATCTACAAACACTTATCTCAAAAGACTTCATTCATTTCTCGAAAATTTTATCCCTGAAACGGGCAATATTACCCGCAAGGCTTTTTACCAAAATCAATGGGTGCGGACAAAAAACGGCGAGTGGAAACCGATCACCAACGCTACTTTTACCTACGACAACACGGCGAAACAAAATTACCGAATTGATTACAGCGGCGGTGCCGAGGGCGGAAAATTCTATTTGCGAAACTGCGGATTTTTCAGCGAAAGCACTCCGTATCAAAGTGTCTTTTCGCATTCTGCCAACAATTCCGCTCCGAAGATTGATTTCTCAAAATTGGAATAAGAAAGTGCCAACCAAAAATTTTAACGCAAGGACGCAAAGTAGCATAAGGCGCAAAGGATTTTAAGTAAAAATTAAAAACTTTGTGTCTTTGCATCTCTGCGCCTTTGCGTTAAGGAATATCCGCCAACTTAAACCGAACATAGCGAATCTTTTTACGATTCCAAGTGTAAGTGATATGCAAATCCCCGTCTTTGCCCTGAATCACCGCCGGGTATGAATACTCGCCCGATTCATTTTCGAGCGTGTAGAATATTTTGAAGTTCTCACCATCTTTGCTAACTGCGATATTTAAAGGAGTTCTGCCGCTGGTTGTGTGATTGTAAACCAAGATTATTCGTCCGTCTTTTAATCGAAGAGCATCAATTCCAGCATTCGGATTCGGCAAATCAATTGGTCTTCCTTGCGTCCACGTTTTGCCATTATCATTTGAATCAGCAACGCAAATTTTGCCCATTTTAGCGGTTGAACGGGCGTAGAGTCGCAAGTGTTTTCCGCCGAGTGAAACGATGGTTGGCTGAATGATTCCTTCGGTAAACGCCCAATCGTTTGAGCCGGGAACATCTTTTGGAGTCGTATTTTTCGGATACAAATCAGCGGAAATTGTGATTGGTCCGAATTTTGTCCAAGTTTTTCCGTTATTTTCGCTTCGTTCGATCCAAACCGCCCAACTTCGATAGCTTTCGACCGAAGTTCCGCTGACGATTGTTCCGTCTTTCAAAATCAAAGGCTTAGAGCGAATTGGTCCGTAAAGTCCGGCGGGCAGATGTTCGGGCGTTGACCAGGTTTTGCCTTCGTCGTCGCTTGAAAGTCTGCCGCCCGTCCACGACATCGGATGAACACCGAATTTGTAATAAAGCCAGAGTTTTTTATCGTTGGTATGAAAAAGGACGGGATTCCAGCTCGGCGTTCCGCTTTCCCGCACCATTTCAAAAGGAGTAGACCATTTTCCGTTTTCGCGTCTTGCTCCCCAAATAGCGACATCAACATTTCCCTCGTTTGTTCCGCCGAACCACGCCGCCATTAAATCGCCGTTTGATAATTCCACAATCGTCGAAGCGTGGGCAGACGGAAACGGAGCAGTTTCGTAAATAAATTCACGAAGCGGACTTTGAGAAAAGTTTGGAATTAAAAAAGTAAGCGAAAAAAAGATGGATAAAATCAGTTTTGTGATAATTCTCATTTTTTAAGTTTATTCAGACTAAAAAATTGTTCCACTTTCGATTTTTATTCGCATTTCATAAATGTTCCGCTGCCGCCGATTCCTGCCGCGACGAGTCCTTTGCCCGCCTGTCCGACGACGAATTCCTGCATCTGGCAAAACGGGCGATTCGGAACTTTGAGCAGCACCGAGCCGCGTTTGTAGGAATTGTAGCTGACCTTGTAATAATTAAAATATTCGTCGCTGTCCACCAACGTGTGACTCTCGCGTTTAACCCACGTTTTATAGTCGAGACCGATCTTCAAAACCTGCGAGCCGGGATAAAGCGAGGCAAATTTTGCTTTGACGAAACTTTCGACGGCGGCATCGTTCCAAGGCGGCTGCTTGAAAGAACGGTTCGGAGCATCACGGATTACGAGGGCTTTAAGTTCATCGGCACGTTTTTCTGCCGCAGCGGTCGCGTCCGCCGGAACGCCGATTCCGTATTCGGCATATTTGGGTTTGAGCCACGCAATTTTCTCGGATCGCCATTTGTCGCGTTCCCAAATAAGCTGTTGCGTTTCCATCCGAACAGGATTGTCAGGCTCATTAAAACCGAAATTCAAATTTTCTTCCGTATAGCCGAGATTGATGACTTGTCGGACGATTCCCGCACGGGCAATCGGCTCAATTTCTTTGCGTTTCGCAGCGATCTCGCACCAGACCGCATAGCGATAATCCACCGAACCGGGACGTGCATAAGCCGGATCGGTAAAATTCGTCACCCCGCGATATTGTGTTTTGCAGAGCGTATCGAGTTCGGCGAGGTCGCTCATCGTTTTTTGCCATTCAGCGGGTCTCAACGGACCGCCGGGCGTGCTTTTGTATTGCGGATCATACCAAACGGAAAACTGCTCGACCGAATGGCGGTATTTCGCTGCGGCGTTATTGGCAAATGATTGGCGAAGTGCCACAACATTCGGGTCTTCGGGTTTGGGTTTTCGCTGAATCAGAGGCGAATTTTCCGGCAAAGTGACGACCTGATTATCCATATTGCCGAATCGGACACGGACGTTGCCACCACTAACATTTTCGACCGTTGCATTGACCCATTCCTGTCCGAAACACAGACAGCGATAACGCACTTCTTCACCGACAGTTATCCGATCTTGTCCGATAGCGACAATCGAAAGCAGGAGTGCGACTAATAAAATCGTTAAAATTCTTCTCATATCATTCTCTCCATTTTGCCCGAAATTTTAGCATAAAATTGTCTTTGGGAGTTTAGAAAGTTAAGATATTCATTACTGCATTTTCTCCTTTGGCGGCATCAGCAATAACAACTTTATAAACTCGACTTTTTACCGATTGATGAATGTCCTGTCTTCTTTTTACTTCAATCCATCCGCCAAATAGAGATCCATAATATAGCGGCGGACGTGGTAAATATAGCTTTTTCCATCAGGTGTGATGATGATGTAGGGTCTGAAAAATATTCCGGCTTTATCAGCGATGGTTATCTCCTTAAACGGTTCTCTATGCCCTGTTGTTACATCCAATTTGGATATTTTCAGTTTTGAATCTTCATAAACAAAAACGTAAAGTGCACGATTATCGGTTGTCCATTGCGAAATACGGTCAAGTTCTCCGAATCCGCTGAGCGGACGCGGCGGAGTATTTCCGTCCACCGAGCAGACAGATTTTTTCTCGTTATCATCGCAGATAAATATTTTTCCGTCGGGCGAAACCATCGAAGCCGTTACGCCTTCGGACGAAATCGGACGCTGGACTCCTGTTTCGATATTTTTGATGAATGTCCGTTTGGGTTTTCCCGCTTCGTTTCCGTTGAAAATTATCTGCTTGTTGTCGGGTAGTCCGAATATCAAGTCATAATTTCGCTCGATTCCTTGAAAATCTAGTTTTTTCGCTTCACCCGCACCTGTCGGCAAGACTAAAACCTGACTAGAACTAAGCAATTCGGAAATTACCCATTTACCGTCGGGAGACAAGATGTGTCCTTGCCCTTCGCCGAGGCGAACCGGGGAAGAGCCGTCGGTTTTGCCTAAATAAACTGAATAATCTTTTCCTGCGCTTTGTCCGTAATTAGTGAAAATAAATGCTTTGCCGTCAGCTGAAAGATTGTCCACGCCGCCCGAATCAAATCCGGGCAAAATCTTCTCGTTGGTGTCGCCCGCCGTCAAACCGACAAAATCGGTCGAATTTTTGACTCTGGTCATTAAAGCTCGTCCGTCGCGGGAAATATCGTGAATCCACAAATCAGACGGGGCGCGATAAATTTCCCGCATTTTTCCTGTGGGCGTGATCCCGTAAAGTGCATAATTTTCGCTGTTTTTACTTGCCGTGAACCAAATTTCGCTCCCGTCTGCCGACCACGCTACTCCTTCTTCACCAGCGAGGTCATCGGTCAGGACGGTCTTATTCCCTGTCAAATCAACCATTTCTAAAGTGCCGCGATTATCATAAAGAACTGTGTGATTCATAAACGCAATGCGATCACCTTTCGGCGAAATTCGCGGATAAGTAATGTATCCCTCAGTTTCATAAAGCACCTTACCGATTGGATATTCAAGGCGGTTTTTCCCGTCAACATTACGGACAATTGCTAATTCTTTGCCGTCGGGCGACCAGTCGGCTTCCTGCACGTCTTCCAAAATCTCTCGCGGAGTGCCCCCGATAATCGGAACTCTTGCCAATGTGCCTTTGTAGGAAAGCTGTCCGAGATATTTTCGTTTGGTCAGGATTGCCAGTTCGCCCGTTGACGAAACTGATAAAACATCTGCGTCTTTGAATCCGAGCGATTGCGATTCGGTTAACCCGCCGCGAGCCGAAAATATTTCGCCCGGGTTGCCGTTCCATTGAGCACTGTAAACTATTGTCTGCCCGTCGGGAGAAAATCGGGCGTGATTGACGAGTCCACGCCGAAACGAGATTTGTTCAAATTTTAGCGGAGCCGCTTGCCGAAAATAGCCGAAAGCGAAAATACCCGCCAATACGCCTAAGGTCAGCAGAGTCAATCCGCCCAAAATCCATCTCAAATTTGAACGCTTCGATTTAGCATTTTCTTCGGTAATTGTTGAATCGGTTTTTGTCAGATTTTTGCCCGAAGCCGTTGACGGTGCGGAAAGCGATTCCAACGCAAAACCCAGATCAGACGTTGACTGGAATCGGCGTTCCGGCTTTTTCTCTAAACATCGGCGGACAATTCTTTCGAGTGCCGGATTGATATTCGGATTGGTTTCGGTCAAGTCTTCGGGTTCTTCCTTGAGAATGGCAGTCATCGTTTCCGCCAATGTCTCACGCTCAAACGCCCGTTTCCCGCGAATCATTTCGTAGAGTATCAAACCAAATGAAAAGATGTCTGAGCGATAATCCAAGACATCTCCGCGAACCTGTTCGGGCGACATATAGCCGACTGTTCCCATTATCATGCCCGGAGCGGTCTGACTCTGGATGTTGGATTTTGAATTCAGAGTATCGGGCTGGAGCAAAGTTGATTCATTTTCGCCTGTTTTCCGTGAGCCAAAATCCGCATTCTCCGTCAGTTTTGCAATGCCGAAATCAAGAATCTTGAGGCGGTCATCATTGGTAATGAAAATATTTTCGGGTTTGAGATCACGATGAACAATCCCTTTTTCGTGGGCGGCAGTCAGCCCGCTGACGAATTGCTGAGCGTAATCAATTACTTTGCGAATCGGCAACGCGCCTTCGTTGAGTTGCTGACGCAACTCTCCGCCCTCAAGCAATTCCGCGACAATAAACGGTGAACCTTCGTATTCGCCAATGTCGTAAACCGTCAGGATATTCGGATGATTAAGTGCGCTCGTTGCCTTTGCTTCTAACTCAAAACGCCGCACCCGGTTTTTGTCCAACGCAAAATCAGTGGGCAGAATTTTGATGGCAACCTGCCGATTGAGCCGTGTGTCTTCGGCAAAAAAAACTTCGCCCATTCCACCCGCACCGATTTTTTTGCCGATTTTGTAATGTCCTATTTTTTGCCCGGCGGATAAATTACCGGCGATGATTTTTTCGGCAAATTTTTCAACAGCAGGCTGTTCGAGATACTCGCTGTCAAAAGACGACAGCAATTTTTCAACTTCTTGGCGAATATTCGGATTATCGGAGCATTTTTCGTTCAAAAATTCGGCACGTTTATCGGGTTCGATTTCGAGCGCGGATTGAAAGATCTTTTTGACTTGTTGATATTCTTTGCGGTCCATTTAAAACGTCTGGTTTCACTTCTAAAAAAATGATTCTTTTTTACATCACATTATTTGTCGCCGAGTTCTGAGCGCAGCCACGCTTTTGCCATATTCCAATCGCGTTTGACGGTGGCGGGCGAAATTTGCAAAACTTCCGCCGTTTCTTCGATGTTCAAGCCGCTAAAGTATCTCAGTTCAACGATTTGTGCCTGACGCTCATCAAGCATCTCAAGTTCGTTTAAGGCTTTGTCGAGTGACAGTAAATCAATATCGCGGTCTGTGGTGGCAACGGTTAAGGCTTCTTCGAGCGGCAGATGTTCGCCCGAACCGCCGCGTTTTAGGCGATTTTGACTGACGGCGTAATTAACCAAAATCCGCCGCATCATATTTGCCGCCATTCCGAAAAAATGGGCACGGTTTTGCCAATCAATCGAATGATATTCGATGAGCCGCAGGTAAGCCTCATGAACTAAGGCAGTGGTTTGCAGAGTATGATTGGAGCGTTCGCGGTTGAGATAACGATGCGCCTGACGGTGAAGCTCCTGATAAACGAACGGCACCAATTTGTTCATCGCCTCGCGGTTGCCGCCGCTGCAAGCCTTTAACATCTCGGTTATTTCTCCCCGTCGGGGGGCTTCATCCATCAAAGAAATCTCGATTTATTTAAATTATTTTTTCTGTGCAATGATAGTCTGATTCTAAATTCAAGTCAATAAACCTCTATACCCTTTATAACACAAGGATTTCCCGCTATTTAAAAATAATTTGAGCCAATTTTTCGGTGGACGTTGCTTTAATTAAGTAAAGGCAAAAAAGGAGATATTTTGATGAAAAGTATGCCCCCGATGGCGAGGACTGAAAAATTAGTTGTTCAAGATTCTGTGAACGAAGTGTTGGTTTATGATCTGGAAACCAACACGGCGCACTGTCTGAATGAAACCGCCGCATTTGTTTGGTCAAATTGTGATGGTAAAAAGTCTGTAACTGAAATAGAAATTCTGGTCACGAAAAAGTTTGGATCAGACGCAGGTCAGGATTTTGTCTGGCTTGCCCTTGATTCTTTGAAAAAATCCAACCTCTTAAAAAATTCAGACACCATTGAAACTAATTTTGACGGGTTATCCCGCCGACAGGTCATTAAGCAAATCGGATTTGCTTCGATGATTGCGTTGCCACTTGTTTCGTCTATTGTTGCACCTTCAGCAGTGGCGGCACTAAGCGATGATCTTGCCGTTTGCGGAGGGGCATGTATCGGAATGCAATGCCCCTCCACATGTTCGACTTGCACTAATGTAGGAACTTGTTCTAACACGGGAAATAATTGCACCAGTTCAATTGATTGCCTTGCAACCGGAACTTGCATTGGAGTCACCGGGATGTGTTCCCCGAACATTTTTACAGGTGCCCCGGGTCCTTCATGCACATCCCCGCTTAACTGCCCAATTGGAACTTGCAATGGAGGAGGAGTTTCTTGTTCCGTTCCCGGCGGAACCTGTTCATTTGCCGGCTTACCTTGTTCTAGTAGTGGGACTTGTAGTTCTGCCGGCTCTTTCACCTGTGTTTGATGCATTACTGATGGGAAAAACCATAGAAGTGGCTGAGAAATAAATGGACTTATAAATCATTGACCTAAGCCGTATAACTAAAATTCCCTAGGTTCAGTTACTGTCTGGTTAATCTGGTCTAGGGCTTTTTCAAGATGTTGCACCTTATTTTGCTGAAACGAAGTTCTAAAAATAATAAATTTCGGAGAAAAAAATGAATAGTCAAAACCCGATAGCGAGGACTGAAAAATTAGTTGTTCAAGATTCTGTGAACGAAGTATTGGTTTATGATCTGGAAACCAACATAGCGCATTGTTTGAATGAAACCGCCGCATTTGTTTGGCAAAATTGTGATGGAAAGTATTCAACTAAAGAGATAGCTGAAAAATTATCAGGAGAAAATAAACAACCCATAAATGAAGAGATAGTCTGGTTGGCGGTAGATGAATTAAAGAAAAAAAATCTGATGGCAAATCCGAATAAGTTCAAGTCTCCGCTTGCAGGTATGGATCGTCGCCAGCTTATCAAAAAGATTGGGCTTAGTTCGATGATAGCTCTGCCGCTGATCTCAAGTTTGGTTGCGCCAAATGCCGCCAATGCTCAAAGCGGGGCTTTGGCTGCTAACTGTGCATCTTGTAATCAAAATAGCGATTGTGTTTCAAATAATTGCCAGGTGAATCCGTATGCAGGCGGAATGCTTTGCGCCGTAACCACTTCAATGGGAGGAACAGCTCCATCAGGATATTCTGCACCGTTTCCTTTTAGTTCGGCAATTTGTCTTTCAAGCGGACCGAGTATTTGTTGTAGCGGAACTGCTGTTTATAATGCCGGACCTCCGGCAACTTGTGGTTGTGTATAAGTTGGTTTGAGCAGAAATGATTATTTGACCACAGATCACGTTAATTGTTTCAAGAGATTGGGGAAATCAATAGTGTTCAGTCCCAAAGTGTGAAAGTCGTTTATCAAAATTAAAAAAGGCTCTGTTCAAATTGAACAAAGCCTCTTCTTTATTGGAAAAATCCGTAATCCCAAATACAAATCGAACTTACTTTAGCGAGAGAGTTTATTTTATCTTCAATAATTTCAACCATTCGGGCATCGCATAAAGCTGATCGCCGTGGTCTGCGCCCGTGTTTCCCGCGTATCCGCGAATGTGAAAGTTTTTGGCATCTACCTGACTTATTTGCTGCATTCCGACAGGTCCGTTTTTTAGAACCGCTTTGCGTTTGAGTGAAAGTGTATTGAGCAAATAATCAACGCATTCGGTCGTGCTGGCGTAGGTGGCGGGAAAGATTTCGGAATGTGAGATCATAAATTTCTTTTTTCCGGTAACGGCTGACTGAGCAAATTTGATGTAGGAATCAAGGTCATCGGCTTTGATAACACCTCCGTCAGCTAATCGTTGTCCTTCGGGAACATAGCTCGCGTGAATTCCGTCGAGCAATAAAACATTGTCCACTAATTTGAAATTTGCTTCGTGACGCAAAATCGCCCGAATTGCCCCGTAACCCGCCGAAAATCCGACCAGCGTAATCGAAGACCAACCTTTTTTGAGTTCTAAACTACGGCTTGCTTCGTCAATCAGATTTTGAAACATTTGGGCTTCAGAAAAAGGCGTTCCGTAAACTTTAGAACCTGAGCCGAGATTGACGGTAATCAAAGCCGCGTTCGGAAAATGTTTGGCGATGTGATATTCCATCAGCCACGGAACACCGTGAAAATGGATGATGAGCGGAACTGCTTTGTTGGTTTTAACTTTCGGATTTGCGAAAAGAATTGCGCCTTTGAGAGTGGTTAATTCGGTTCGTTTTCCTTCAACTTCAACCTTTTCAATTCGCGGATGCGGACGTGTTGTATCGGTCATCGGCGAAGGATTTTGCGGAGATTGCTGGGCAATCAATGAAAAAGTAAAAGTAAAACCGAAAACTACGGAAAGAGTTTGATAATAAACAAATTTTTGGAACGATTGCATAATTATTTCTCCGAATTATCGCATAAGTTGCCGAAATTCAGACAAAAAAATGAAGGCTCAAAAATTTGAACCTCCATTTTTAATTTTTAACTTTTAATTTTTAATTATTGACCTTCAGGTGTATCGGCAGTTTTATCTGCGGCATCAATTCTTTCGATTACTTCTTTGTAAACTTTGATTTGTCCGGCAGCTTCCATTTTTTGACGAGCTTCGGCAATGTAATCCGAAAAGACCTGACTGCGTTTTTGGGATAACATTCCTTGCATGATTGTATCTCGTTCTTTGGCAAACCCGCTCATATCGGCTTCGGTGCGATTGGTAACTCCAACGATATACCAACTGTCACCGACTTTGATCGGAGTTTTTGCAACTTCACCTGCTTTCAGGGCATTGATTGCGTCTTCCAAATCTTTAGAAGTAGAAGCGTTTTCACCTTGACCAAGCGGGGAGCCTAAAACAAAGTTCTTAGAATCTTCGGCTTTCAAACCTTTTCCGGTGGCTGCTCCTGCGAGTCCGGCGGCATTCGTTGCGCCGGATGCGATGTCTTTGGCAATTTGCTCAACTTTGGCTTTGGCTTGTTCGTTTTTAACTGCTTCTTCAACTTTCGATTTTACTTCTTCAAAAGTTGCATCACGAGGATCGCGTTTTTCCATCAGCATCGGGATAGCAAAACCGTCTTTGATCGGGGTTTTTTCGCCAATTGCGCCAACTTCTTCCAACGGAGCGATTCCATCTTCAAATTGCGGAGAAACGCCGATATTTTCAACATCATCACCGGGTTTAACAAAGCCGGTTTCGCGCACCATTTCTTTAGCGTTAGAATTGGCTTGTCCGGCAAATTCTTCGGCAACTTTTTGCACGTCTTTGACTTCTTTCAGACGATCAGAAACTTTTTGAGCCAATTCAGCGGCAGCGGTATAAGAACGGCGATTCCGCATACTGACTTCGAGTTCTTTTTTGGCATCTTCAAAAGTTTTCGGAACCGAAGCGCCGCGACGCAGAATATAATAAGCTGTGCCGTATTTGATCGGTTCGGTAACTTGTCCTTCTTCCATCGTCAAAAGACGTTGATAAGGATCGGTCGGATTGTTCGGATTTGAACGAACCAAACCTTTCAATTTTCCGCCGTTCAGAGCCGAAGCGGTGTCCTGCGAATAACCTTTGGCGAGTTCAGCAAATGCGTCTTCGCTGATCTTTCCGCCGTCTTTTTTAGCTTTGGAAGCAACATCGTTGGCTTTGGCTAAAATTTGTGCGTCTTCATCCGGTTTTGGCACTTTGAAAACGATTTGTTGTCCATTGACTCCGGCTTGTTTGCGTGCCGCATCCAATTTGTCATATTCAGCTTTCAGATCTTCGTCGGGAATATTTAATTTTTCACCGATTTTTGAAGTATTGATGAAAATATAACGAATTTTCTTTTGCGGAATGCCGATGTAGTAATTCTTTTTGTTGGCTTCAAAATAAGCTTTCAGTTCTTCGTCAGACGGTTTTAAGGTTTTGGCAAGCTCAGTCGCATTGACAGTGACAAAACTTAAATCAAATTTGGTATTGCGGCGTTTGTAATCATCAACAACCTCGGCTTCCGAAACAGAAACCCCCGAAGTGATGTAGGCTTCGAGTTTTTGTGCACCGATTTGGTCACGAACCGCTTGTTCATAAGCCTTAACACTGCCGAATTGTTCGGTCACATTTTGCTCATAAACTTTTTGGTCAAATGGTTTGCCGTCTTGCGGTTTGTTGGATTCAAGAATTTGGGCGGCGACTTCGGCATCGGTTGCGGTTAGTCCGAGACGGGCAACTTCGCTTCTGACGATCCGTTCACGCACTAATCCGTCGATCAAAAGTTTAGCGGGAATCGAACGTCCGCCGTATAGACGACCAAGATTCTCTTTTTGGGTAACGATTTCGCCAACCGTGATAACTTCACTTCCTACTTTGGCAGCGGTTTCGCTGCTGGCGGAAAGATTAGTTTGGATTCCCTGACGGGATGGAGCGTAAAAAAGCACAAGACTTGCTGCCATCAAAACAGCAAAGATAAGAAGAACAAAATTTC
>JAIBCC010000054.1 GCA_019694395.1 Pyrinomonadaceae bacterium
AAGACCATTATGATAAAAGTATCTCGTTCCATTGATTGATGCCTCCTAAATTGTTGGTTTGGTCATCAACATTTTACCGAGTTTTCAAGTCAATGGAACTTTTTCAAAAAGAGTTGCACATTAGGTTTATAATAAATATTTTTAACTAAGTCTTCCATAAAAATTGAAAAAAAAAGACCGCCAATGTTTACTCAAAGGCAGTCTTTTTTTTAATTTATAGTTTGGTTAACAAGTGCAAGTATATGTTCCGGTAGGACCACCAGTGCACATTGAAATAGTTCCTGCCCCATCACAACACACAACCGCACAATCTGCATTTGATTTTGTGGCACAGTTTCCGTTAGGATTAGGCACATCAGAAGCAGTTCCTGTCAGGATATAACCCGTCCCTAAACAACAAACCATTACGCTGGTAACCGGAGTTGTATTACAGTTTAGGGTGGGTGAATTAGGACAGCAATTGTTTGGAGCAGCAGTGCAGCCGGTTCCATTTAATCCTAAACAAGAAGCTGCCAAAACCGGGGTTGGTGCAATAATGGAGGCGACAATAGGTAAAGCAACTAAGGTTCCTAAACCTACTTTTTTAATAATATCCCGGCGGGACATACCTAAAAACGGGCTGCTTGATAACTCACTGTTTTCAATTAAATTCTCCTTAGTCAATTGGTCAATAGCAAACCAAACTAATTCTTCATTTGCTGGTTGTCCAAGTTTTTCAGTCAAAATCTTGCTTATTTCGGTGGTTGTTCTAATTCCATCACATGCTTGCCAAACTATGGCAGAGGTTTCGTTTAAACAAAATGCTTTGTTTTCAGATAAATCATAAATCATTACCTCATTATTAATTTCTTGCACAACGAGATTGGATTTACGACTTTTGGGGGGGGAAATGCTCATTGGGTTCTCCTAAAAGTTTGTAAATTTTATTTGGTTTTGTTTGAAATGCCCTGGGGCGCAATGATTTCTAAATAACAGAAATCTAAAAAAACAACAAAGTTTAACAGATAAAAATATTTAATTCAAGTTCTGAACTATTTTATTTATTTTACTTGAATCAATTCTTCAAATCCTTTTAGTTTATTGATTCCCAATTACTTCCGATAATTTTTCCGGTTTGAGTATCCTGAACAAAAACAACAACTTTTAAATCCTTTTTCTTCCAAAAAGGTTCTATTGAAAAATTGACTATATCATCAAAAGAATCATCAGTTTTTTTCAATTTCCCAATTACTTTTAGTTCCCTGACCACCGAAATATGCTCCAAATTATTTCCTGCATTTTCACCGGCTTTGACTGAGGAATTCAAATTATTCTCTGCAATTGCCAAGTAAACAATTGAATTCTGATGAGGCGGAATTTCGGTTATTTTTACCGAAACTTTATTTTCCGAAGTTGAAATCATTAAATTTGCCTTTGCAGAATTTACGGCTTCAGTTATTTTTTGCTGAACCTTTCCTAAATTACTTCCAACTGCTTCGGAGCTGCCGTCAATTATCATTTGCGGTGTGTAAATAGAGGAAAGGTTAAATTTTCTTCCATAGAACTGTTGGCGTTCAGTAAAAATTTGTGAAGAAAATTCGTCTTTCCAACCCAAATTGTCCCAATAATTGACGTGAAAGGCTAAAGTAATAATTTCAGCTTGTGAATTCGGCTGCTCTTTTTGCAAAAAAGCCAAGGCGCGATCTGCTGGAGGACAACTTGAACACCCCTCGGAAGTAAAAAGTTCCACCAAAACCTTTGATTTTTGATTTTCCGACTTTGGATTATTTTGATTAAACGCTTTACTTTCAACTTGTTGCGCTTCGCAACCTGAAAACATTAAACAAATCATTAAAACTGCAAATAATTTCATAAGATCATTATCCTTCAATAATTAACCATAATCCATTTACCGGCATTTTTATTCCCCTCCAGGATTTGTTAAAATGGAGTTTTTGACAATAAAACAAATTTCCGACTATGCAAGCAGGTGTCCAAATCAAAGAAGTAATAGAAGTTCGCGGCGCAAGGGTTCATAATCTAAAAAATATTTCCTGTTCTATACCCGTCAACGAATTAACGGTAATTACAGGAGTTTCGGGTTCCGGCAAAAGTTCGCTTGCCTTTGATACGATCTACGCGGAAGGTCAACGACGCTATGTCGAATCCCTTTCAGCCTATGCCAGACAATTTTTGGAAAGAATGGACAAACCCGATGTGGATGAAATCATTGGAATTGCGCCTGCCATTGCCATTCGTCAAAAAAATTCAACAAAAAATCCCCGTTCGACCGTTGCTACCCAAACGGAAATTTATGATTATCTGCGGCTGCTTTTTGCCAGAATTGGTCAAACTTTTTGTTATAATTGCGGAAATGAAGTAAAAAAGGATTCCCCTGAAAGCTCTGCCACCGAAATTTTGGAAACTCTTAACAAGGGTGAACGCTTTTATTTACTTTTTCCAATTGAAGTTCATTATCCAAAATCCAAAACACAAAATCCGATTGCCCATTTAATGTCTTTAATGCAGCGTGGATTTACCCGCTTATTCAGAAATGGTGAATTAATAGAATTACAAAAACCTGAAGATTATAAGTTTAAGGATTTTGATGAAACTTTTGTTTTGGTTGACAGATTAAAAGCCGATCCAACCATCAGACAACGGTTGGTTGATTCGCTTGAAATTTGTTTTCGGGAAAGTGGTGCGGCAACTGTTACAACCGCTGATAATCAAAAAACCTTAATTTTCTCCGATAAATTTATTTGTAAAAATGACGGAACGCCATTTGAACAACCCGAACCTCATCTATTTAGTTTCAATTCGCCTTTTGGTGCTTGTCCGACTTGCCAGGGTTTTGGCAATACGATCGGAGTTGATTATGATCTGGTCGTTCCGAATCCCTTACTTTCTATCAAACAGGGAGCGGTTGATCCATTTACCAAACCTCAGCACGAATGGGCTTTTAAGGCTTTATTAAGTTTCTGTAATTCAGAAAATATTCCGGTAAATGAACCCTTTGCCGACCTTTCGGACAAGGATAAAAATGCCATTTTCAACGGAAAAGGTAAATGGAAAGGAATCAAAGGTTTTTTCGAGTGGCTGGAAACAAAAAAATATAAACTTCACGTCCGGGTTTTTCTGGCGAAATATCGGGGTTATACAATTTGTCACGACTGCAATGGCGGAAGGCTCAGAATTGAGGCGCAATGCGTCAAAGTCGGAGGGAAAAATTTGCCGGAAGTTGTGGCACTTTCGATAAAGGAAGCTGAAATTTTCTTCAATGAGCTGAAATTGGATGAAGAACGCGAAAAAATTGCGGACAAATTATTACTCGAAATCCGCCGCCGTTTAAAGTTTTTGGTTGATGTCGGTTTGGATTATTTGACTTTGAGCCGACTAGCTTCAACTCTTTCAGGCGGCGAAGCACAACGCATTCAGCTTGCCACGAATCTTGGTTCCTCATTGGTTGGAACTCTTTATGTTTTAGATGAACCCAGTATTGGTTTGCATCCCCGCGACAATACACGCCTTATCAGAATTCTGGAAAACCTGCGGGACATCGGAAATACGGTTTTAGTGGTGGAACACGATCCTGAAATGATGAAATCTGCCGATCACATTCTTGATATTGGGGTTCACGCCGGCGAATCAGGTGGAAATGTGGTTTTTGAGGGCAATTACACAAATCTTTTAAATTCTGAAAATTCGTTGACCGGAAAATATTTGCGTGGTGAATCCGAAATTAAAATCCCGCTAAAAAGACGCCCGGTTGGCAAAAAAAGACTCCAAATAGTCGGCGCACGGGAGCATAATTTAAAAAATGTTTCGGTAGAAATTCCACTCGAAATGCTAGTTTGTGTCACAGGCGTTTCCGGTTCCGGCAAATCAACTTTGATACACGATATTATTTATGCGGGATTGAAAAAACAGCGTGGCGAATGGCAAGGACACGTTGGGCTTTTCCAAAGTATTAAAGGCGGCGAAAATTTTGATGAGATCATTCTGGTTGACCAATCCCCGATCGGTCGCACGCCGCGTTCAAACCCCGTAACCTACATTAAGGCTTATGACGCAATCCGTGAAACTTTTGCAAATACAAATGCTTCACGCACACACGGTTACGACGCATCATACTTTTCATTTAATGTTCCCGGCGGACGTTGCGAAACCTGTCAAGGGAGCGGAACTGTGGTAGTTGAAATGCAATTTTTAGCGGATGTTGAATTAGTTTGCGAGGATTGTCACGGAACCCGTTTCAAATCGGAAATTTTGGAAGTCAAATACAAAGGCAAAAACATTGCCGAAGTTTTGCAAATGACAATTCGTGAAGCAATTACATTCTTCAAAGATGTTAATAAACTCGTAAATCGCCTCAAAATGTTGGATGCGGTCGGACTTGGATATTTACGGCTTGGACAATCCGCCACAACTTTGTCCGGCGGCGAAGCTCAACGGGTTAAACTTGCAGCGCATTTAGCTACCAAAACCAAATCAAACACCCTTTTCATTTTTGACGAACCAACCACTGGATTACATTTTGACGACATCAACAAATTGCTCTCCGCATTTCGTGCCTTGTTGGATAATGGCGCAAGTTTGCTTGTCATTGAACATAATTTGGATGTTATCAAAACGGCTGATTTTGTTATTGACCTAGGTCCCGAAGGCGGAGTCGGCGGCGGCGAAATCGTTGCAACTGGCACGCCCGAAGAAATTGCTAAAAATGAAAAATCGCATACTGGAAGATATTTAGTTGAAGTTTTGAGAGGATAATTTTAATTTGCAATTTTTCTCACAAATTCTATTAAATCGCCAATTATACTTTTTTTCTAATTGCTTAAATAAATGAGTAAGTATTACGAAGATGAATCAAGAATACCTATGTCAAACATCCGAGAAAGTGGGGCATAAATTGTGCCCCGTTTTTTTTCTCCTTCGAAGGCTCAAATCCTTTCAAGTTCTAAAATTTCCCCTTTGCCAATCCATAACTTTAAGCCTTTTATCTCTCTTTTGATAGGTTTGGAACATCATTTTTCTTTAAAATTTATCATTTTTTAGGATTATTTTAATTTGTCTTATACTACATCGAACAGCAAAAATGACCTTTCAGAATAATTTTTCACGAATTTTATTTAGAATTCTTTCCTATATTTTGTGTTTTGAATGCCATTTTTTAATTAATAAAACGACTTTATTTTCTTAATTCCTTCAAAATTTCTTAAATACCTTTGCTTGTTTAATAATAATTGGCATAAAAAAAATTCTTTTAATTTTTGGAAAATAAAAGAATTAATACTTTCTATAACTGATTTATTTCCTTTTAAGATTTATTTAATGAGTTTTTAAAGACATTAAGAGTGGAAAAAATTAGTATTGAAAGTGGAAAGCGACAATCCTTTCCAAAATAAATTACGGGCAGTTTTTCGTAATCTTAATTTGAAAAGTAAATAGTTTTCCAAACCAACTTTCTAGGGCAACCTCATAACCACTCTCGAAAATTCAGAGGCTGGTAAAAATTTAGTGGATTTTATTTTTCCCGGTCTCTGAACCAAAAAAAAAGTTGCACGCTAGAAATTGATCTTTTGAAAATTGAAGTTGATAACGAGTAATTAAGTTCTTCTGAAAACTCCGCAGTAAGGTAGTTAAAAATTGTCTCTTTTTAGTTACTTTGGAGGTTTTATATGTCTAAAACCTCACCAAAACTCTCAAGTTTTACTAATTGTTTTCAGACAAACGAGCAAACTCATTTTATCAAACACTTAACCGATAAAGGCAACTCCGTGGCGACGCGGACTCAGCAAAATCGAAGGTCTCTCTGAGACGGTTCGACTACCGAAGCGAGGTGTTTATGACTAACAAATTTGCAGGGATATTTGTATCTCTTTTTGTTTTTTGTATTTTTTTAACTAATATTTTAGCACAACAAAATAATTTAACCAATTTATCATTAAAGGCTGTTCAGCCAAACAATTCCGCCGAAAATAAAGCAGTTTCCAACAATTATTATGCAGCCTTTCCAAACCCGACCGTTATGGATAAATCAACCGGTTGCAGTTTTGGAAATCTCAACATTGACAGATTTGATAACCGCATCAGTTCTTCCCAACGGATTCAATTTTGCGAAGCACTGCAATCAATTTCACAAAAATTAAGTTCAAATTGGTCTCCTGAATTACGCAACGAGATCAATCAAATGTGGCAAGTCTTGATGACCCAAAATGTCAAAATTCGCCCCATGCGGAGCGACCTTTCAGGAAGAGTTATGGCGGCTGCCGAAGCCTTTACCGAAAGATCCTCAAAATTTAATGCAAGTTTTTACCTCCGTCCCGAAAAGTTTCAGGACAAATCTTTTTTCCTCGTGTTTATGCACGAACTGCGCCACGTTTACGATTTCTATACACTTTGGGAAACCAAATCAAATATTACAGAAGCAGAATTAGAAAAACGCGGGTTTCGCGTAATGAGTAAACTCTACCAGGAAATGCCGAATAAAGATCGGTTTTTCCGACTCCCAACATTTTGGGATAATGACTGGAAAAATCTTAACCCCTCTGAAATTGCCCGCCGACGTGAAGAAAAAATTGATAATTGGATGCGCGGCAATGAATTTTACAAGGATTTAATGAGAAATCCTGAACAACATCCGGTTGGATTCTCTAATGAAGTTACGATCCAAAATGCAGTTTATAATCAAGTCGAAGATGAAAATGATAAGGAAAATAAAGGCGAAAAATTACCGGGAAAACTAGATATTCGCACTTCGCATTCGGAAATTCCGCAAAACGTAAAAGAGCTTTCCTTTAAAATTGAAAAAGCCAACAATTCAAAAAACCCTGACGAATTATTAAAAGCCGCACTTATTAACGAAAAGAACCTCTACCAAAAAATGGATAACTTTGTCTACGATCAAAACTTACAACTGCAATGCTGGAAAAAACAACAAGTGGTTGAAAATTATGAGCTTAATCGTTTAATTGCCCGCACCAACAATGGTGAAGCGTTGTATCAAGGACAACAACAAAATGTTTCACAAAAATCCTCAGACTTACCAAAATGTGTTCTTGATTTGAACTCAATTAAAACTGATGCTACCGAAACGTTCTGGGCTGCGCCTTATCTGGACAAAATGCCGATAAAATTTGAATTCTTTACCGAAATGGATGGAATTCCGGTTGCACGCTACACGGTTCTTCAACCTTCAATGCAAAAATTCAACGAGATCGCTTCACAATATCCGAAAATTAAACCTTTCAAAGCATTTGTCGGAACGATTTTTGTATCACTCATTGATTCACAAATTATTAAATTCTGGGGAACCAGTTTCCCGGAAGCAGCCAACAATGACTCAAACAAGGCTCGCACCTATGCCAGTTACAACGCAACTGCCATTCGTCAAAAATTAGCTAGCGGTGTTTGGGTCACTACACTCTTAAATACGGTTGCAGTTACTAATGAAAACAACAAAATGAAACCATTCAGCTACGTTGTTAAATATCAAAATTATCGTCAAGCAGAGACAGATGTAAAAATCCTTGATGATGATGAAGTCGCGGCGGTTCATTGACACCTCGTTCCGCCGCCCTAAAAGAGTATTGGCAAATAATGGCGGAAAAAATATTTGTCAATACTTTTTTTAATTTGGGCAATTACCCCATTCTCTTATTTCTATAGCGAAGAGTAACTTAAACTCTTCGCTTTTTTTATTTCCACGGTTTACTTGTTGTTTTTCTGGATTCATTTATAGGAAAGATAGTTTCCCGCTAACTAATTCATTCACTTCTTTCTTTTCAGCACATTATTCAAACAAAGCGGATCTTTGCAACACGGAACCCCTTATTTTTTGAACGTCGGCTTGTTACAAACTGAATTGCAGAGCCAATCTAATATTTATCTTTTCCTAAAATTTGTTAATCCCTAATTTTTGTAACTGCAATTTTCCCAAATTTAATAAATAACTTGGGAACATTCTGCAACAATCAAGGTAATTTAATACTTTGTGAGGATTTAGTGAATTTTAATATTGAGATTAATTTGGAAAAGAATCATTACAATTGCTTCATTCATTGAACTTGGCGACAATTTCTGATTACCGATGGATTAGGAAAGAAAGTAAATCACATTCTGATCATAATCTGAATTCAAAACTTACTTTTAACTTCAAGACTTTTACAAATTTTTAATGCAAAACCCCTTCCGACTAATTTAAATGAAGCCTTTGCATAATTCGCCGACTGGAGCGCAGACAGCTTGTCTGCCCGTGCGAGCGTGAGCGTTGCACGGTGTCGCGTTTAAATTCAAGATTAGAGTAAAAATTGAAAGTTCAGACGAGCTAACGCCGTCCGAACTGGAAAGCAAGTTGCTCGCGCTCCAGTCAAATAATTGATTTTATTATGGTTTAATTATGCACAGGCTTCATTTTATTTAAAAAAAGCGAAGGAGACTTTTTTCCGGCGGTGTATGAACCGGTCAAAGTCTCCCTCTACTGTTTTGCATAGCCCCCCCGCCATACAAAACAGAACTAAAAAATTGTGGGGCTTTCCATCAAAATTTGATTTCCAGCCCCTTAATTTTCTGCAACTTCCCCCCCAGGAATTGCAGAATCTTAAATTTTCAATTGGGGCATCTGTTTATTTATCCCCAGATGCCCCTTTGATCTCCGTGCCTCCCCCCCAGGCTGCACAGAATTTTATAATTTCAATGGAGGAGCTTTTAACTTTTTATTCAGCTAAAAGCTCCTTTTATTGACTGCACCTTCCCCCCCAGGAAGTGCAGCTACTCAATTTTTCAAACGGGACTTCCTTTTTTTTACAAATTGGAAGCCCCTGCTTCCCCACAGTCTCCTCACTGTGGTAGAGCCAAATTAATTACCTGTAATGAAAGGTTGCGGGCGTTGAATTTTATAGCCTTGAATATAATGAACACCATATTTCATCAACGCATCTTCAATTTCCTGTGACTCCACTTTTTCCGCAATTACTTTCACATTCAATACATTGGCTACCCTGCAAATGCTTTCAACAATGATTTGCGAAATAGGATTTTCATTTATATCCGAGATAAATGAGCCGTCTATTTTGACAAAATCAATAGATAATTCCTTCAAACATTCAAGTGATGCGCCTCCTGCCCCGAAATCGTCTAAAGCGAATTTGCAACCAAAACGACGAATAATGCGGATAAAATCTTGAGCCGTTTTGAAATTTGAGATTGCTACGGTTTCAGTAATTTCAAAACAAATAAAAGGTGCAAGATGTTGATATTTCACTAAAAGTTCGGTGCAGTAGCTCATAAAACAGGCATCCGAAATTGTTCTGGCAGAAAGATTTATGTTATACAAACAATCTTTTTTTGAGATCGGGTAATTAACTAATCGATGTCTTTCGTCAATCAAACGGAGCGACTCCTTCAGAACCCATTTGTCCAAAGAAATAATGGAGCCGTGTTTTTCTAATTGAGGAATAAAAGCAACTGGAGGAACCGGGTTTCCGTCTTTATTCAACATTCGGATTAAAATCTCATAATGTTCATCATATTGTCCGGCATTTGTTCCAATGCCGCCTATTTTTTGCCCAAAAAGCTGAAGTTTATTTCGTTCAATAGCATCCTGCACATTTACTAACTGTTCCATTTCAATTGTTTTTTGAATAAATAACGGGTCAAAGGGGTCAGCCAAATAGAATTGATTTTGTCCGAATTCCTTTGCAATATCACAAGCCTTGTGAGCCAGTGATAAATAATCTGTGCTTTGAGAATCACTACTTTTGATAATTACTGCCCCAATGTTGATTTGTAATTTAAATTTTTTGCCGTTTTCAATAAAATTCTGGCTATCAACCAAATCAATTATTTCAACTGCTTTACTTTTGATTTGAGATTCTGTGCAGTTTGGCAAAAGCACGCAGAAATTTTCCATTGAAGTGCGAACTAATATCTCTTCTGAGCCGAGATAATTAACCAAAACTTTTGATAATTGACGAACAATGTTATCGCCTGCACTAAAGCCAAATGTTTTATTCAGAAGCCGGAAATTTTCTAAATCGATCAATAACATTCCCGACTCATCCGGAGTGTCTATCGAGGTATGGATCTTTTCACTTAATAGATTTTCAAAAAGTCTTCGATTGGCTAATCCGGTTATCGAGTCATAATTGCTTAAATAATCAACAAAATCTGACTCAAATCCGGCACTGGAAAGATTGCGTGAAATTATTAGTATCGAGGAATCATATCCTTCGCGGACGTAACTTACGAATAATTTGACCAGAACTTTTGAACCGTCAAAATTGATCTGTTCAGCAAAAGTGGAAAATGATTTCTTTTCATCAAAGATCAAATCAATTAACTTTTGACGAAACTCATCTTGTCTTTTGGTAACTAAAATTTCGGAAATGTCTTGATTTATAAAAGTATTTGTGGGATAACCCAAACTTTTCAAAGCATTATGGTTGGCATACATAATGGTTAAATCCAAAGGGTTAACCAAATACATCTCAACCGAGGTATTTTCTTCTAAAAATTTGAGTTGTTTTTCTTCCCTTAAAGCCAGTGATTTTTGTTCAAATAAAAGTGTGGCTAATTTTGCTAAGTTTTCTAAGGCTGTTCTTTCGGTATCAGATAAAGTCCGAGTGGTAAAATTAATAACGCAAATTGCACCCAATAAAGTATTGTCCGAGGTTTTAAGCGGAACGCCGACGCAATTAACCACATCATCTGTTAATTCTTCGACTTCCACTACATCAACGAAACTCTGATCTTCTTTGACCCTTTGGCAAATTCTTTCTGCCCGAATCAATTCTTCATTTCCCGGCTCAAAACTTGCTTGAAAATGAGTTTTTTCATTTTCAAATAATCCCATTAAAACTAAAGGAGTATTGCAAATATCAGCAACAATGCTCGTTATTGCTTCAAACTCAATTACATTTTTATCTTCAAAACCGTTCAACCAATTAATTAAGGAAAGATTGCCACTTTGTAAACCGGCGGGCGTTAATTGATCATTAAAATTTTGGGGGAAATAACTATTCATAAAAATTTACCATTGAAAACTTTTTCTAAACTTTTTCTTGAACCCTTTAACTTAAAATCGGTTTCCATCGGAACCATACATAAAGACTAACCCAATAAAAATTTCGTGAAAATAAGTGAACCCACCTGTTTTTCTTAGTTGAAACTACTTATTTTTAAATAATTTTTAAATTCTTTCTCAAATTATTTTGTCAATTTCCGTTCAACTAGGTTCAATATATCTTTCTCCAAAAACAAAATCTTTAACGGAACCTTAAAATAACATTATTTTGTTTAAACATTTTTTAAAGTATTATTAACCTATTGGAAGGATTGCTTTTAGGCGTGACTTCTCTTCCTTTTCTCACCTCAATTCTGCTGTCAAGAATTTTGTGGAAAGGCTTAATTTAATTTAATTGATAGATGCTAATTTTAATTAATGGATTTTTTCTGAGGATTTAGTTCTGAAAAACCTGAATGTAGGTGCTTGGGGGGAATTTTGATTGAAAAAATCTGAATTATAGGGAGAAAATGTGTTGTATGAGTTTTTTATCTAACGAAATAGCCGTGGATTTTTAATACAAATCAGCTTGAATTATTGGTAGAAAGAAAAATTTTGCTACTTTGCATCACTAAATTGTCTTTCTTTTAATTGCACTTAAATTTGATTTATTAGTGATCTTTCCTAACAAAAATCCGAGCTAAAAAGGCTTAAATCAGGAAAATTTGCAACAATTGACTCAAATAATATTTTTGTAAGATTTATCCGGTGATGATTAATTATTTCAATATTATTCAGGCTCTGGAAAAGCCTTTCGCCATTCTTTTTCTATATTTTCCATTATTTTGCAATCGCAATAGCCGCCGTTTGCATTTAGCCAAGCGATGATTTTTGGAAAAGGCAGGTTATTTTTCATCAAAAATTGCATAGCAAACCGTGAAGTATGATCACATTCTTCCTCATATAGTTCGTCTTCTACAAATTCAAAAAGTGATTCCAGTTGTTCCTTTGTTGCCGGCAACGAGGCAAAAAACTTTTCCAGCTCCTCGCCGTTCATTTGTGCCAGCATTTCTATTTGCCGTTTTCTTAAAATTGCCATTTTATTCCTTTACAAATCCTGATTCTCTTAATTTTTCTTCGTATTCTCTTTGTTTGATTCCGTCCCGTCCATCATATTTCAAAAATTTTGGTAAAAACAAAGCAGTTACAGCAATTGCAATCACACATAAAATTCCACCTGAAACCAAAGCCGATTGCAAACCGTATTTTTCCGCCACAATTCCCATTTTAGCACTTCCCAAATATGGACCGGTCAAATAACTGATCATTTCGATACTTGCCATTCTGCCCCGCAAATGGTTTGGAATAGTTTGATTCCAAACTGCTCCGCGAAAAATTCCTGAGAGCATATCAAAAAAGCCTGCAAAAGCAAGAAATAATAAAGCTAACCAAAGATTATTGGCAAATCCGAACAGCATAATTGCCACGCCCCAAAAAATTGCCACGATTGTTACCATTAACCCGTGACGATAAATGAACTTTGTCCAACCGGAGGTTAAACTGGCTGATAAGGCTCCAAAAGCAATTGCCGCCGGAAAAAAACCTATATATTGTTTTCCGTAAACTGTTGCTAAAGCGGGATATAATGCTTGGGGAAAGGCAAAGAACATCGCCATAATATCAATCAAATAAGTTCCCAACAGATACTGACGGGTCAGTCCGTAACGCCAAGCAGCAAAAACCCCTTTTAAACTCGGTTTATCGGCATTTTCGGGTGAAGCCACATAATTCAGCATAAAAACTGAAATCAACGTGGCGGAAAACGAAACAAAATCAATTCCAAAAGCAACTGATACGCCGAAACTTGTCGTAATTACACCAGCAATTGCAGGGCTAATGATGGCTCCGATACTCCAACGCATCGAATTCAGAGCCATTACTGCGGTCATTTGTTCTTTTGGAACTACTTTTTGGATATAGGATTCAAAAGCCGGGCGTTGAATCGCCGCAAATCCCGCGTGAAAAGCCGCCGCCACAAAAATCAACCAAACCTGAGGAGTAGGTAAAAGTGAATTAACCAATAAAATCCCGGTAGTTAAAGTCTGTCCGATCTCCGTGATCCGCAGAATTTTTCTTTTATCAAAAGCGTCGGCTAAGGCTCCGCCCACGAAAGCCAGAAAAAACATTGGAAAAAATTCGGCAAGGGCGATGTAACCCACCATTGCACTTGAATTGGTCAG